>CAWAJY010000001.1:0-877698 GCA_963782515.1 uncultured Actinomycetes bacterium
GGAGAGATCCGTCCAGCGAGGTCTTGTGCGGATCGCGACGACGGCCTACCTTGATCGGGCCACCGGGTTCGAGAGGAGGTCAGGAGATGTACGCATGCGAGCGTTGCGGGACGAGGTTCGGGCGACCCGCCGCCGTGCTGGAGTAGTTGTCCACGATGCCTGGCCCGTGAGGGCGTGCGGGTGACCCTCGCTTTCAGGGTCCTCGAGGACGGTCGGGCTCGGCCTCGGCCGATCCCGGGCCGGCCTGGCCGGCCTCGAGGCGGCGGTGCGGCGCGCGCAGGCCGGCGGCGCCTCGGGCGCGGCGGGCGGCGTCACCGCCTGAGCGCCGGCGACGGCATGCGGCGCGGCGCCCGACGCCGATGTGAAGGTCCGGTGTCCAGGCCTTTACCTGAACTCGCCTCAGACGTAGGCTCGCGGCGTGCTCTTCCACTTCGAGCTCCGCTGCAACGGGCGCTGGGAAGCGATCGGCAGCGGCGAGGGCGAGGGCGAAGGCGAGGAGGCCTGCCTCGCGGCCCTCGCCGATCTGAACGCCCTGGCCGGCGGCGGCCTGCCCGCCGGCTCCTACCGCTGCATCGCCGCCACCTCGGCGGCGACACGGTGGGAGGCGCTCCGAGCTCGGCACCGAGGGAGAGATCGGCTTCGAGGAGGAGGACGCCTCGGTGCGGGTCGGCCTGCCGGCGGCGCGGCTGAGCGGCCGCCCCACCGAGAGGTCAGTCACTCGCGTCGGCTGCCGGCGACGCGGTTCTCGCCCCGGCGTAGGACCCGGCACACACCCCTCCCCCGCCGACATAGCCGCCCTCTCCGCGCCCGGCCGCGCCGCGGTCAAGGGCGCGGAGCGCCCGACCCCCGAAGGGGGTTGAGGGCGGCGCGTCGGGGCGCCACACTCGAGGGCGGTCGGCGGGGAGGCGATCGGCGAACCGCCCGCGACACAGTGCCCCACGCCCACACGCCCACCAGACCAACGCACGGGTTCTCGCCCGACCGAGCGCCGAGCCCGCCGCCGCCCGGGTCAGCCCTGGGCGGCCGGCGGCCGGTCGGCCTCGGCGAGCTTGCCGTCGCGGATCCGCGCGGCCATCTCGGCCGACTCCTCGCGGTAGACGACGCCGCCGCCGAACTCGATCACCGGGTACCTGCGCTGCCCGGAGAGCGCCTCGAGCGCGTCGCGCCTGCCGGCGCGCAGCGGTCCGTCGACCACCTCGTAGTCGACGCCCTGCTCGATCAAGCGCCTTCTGCACCCGCCGGCAAGGATGCGGCGTCGATCTTCAGCCACATCGCCCGGCACCGGTGGAGCTTCGTCGCCATCGGCCGACCCTGGACGCGGCGGGCGTCCCGGCGCAAGGCCCGAGGATCCGGCCGTCGCCTGCCGGGGCCGGATGATCAGAGGTCGTCGAGGCCGGGGATCGGATCGATCGGCAGCTCGCCGTGGATCTCTTCCAGGCCGAGCAGGTCGTTTCGGTCGCGCGGTCGGCCCGCGAGTCGCTTGAAGCCGACGATGCTGGCGAGGCCGGCGACACGCAGCTTGAGACCTCCGTAGTCGGCGAGCAGCGCGCGCTCGCGGACGGTCTCGAAGTCCAAGGGCGGCAGGCCGCCGCGGATGATGTCGATCACCCCGGCGCGGGTCTTGGCCCTCAGGTGGGACTGGCCGAGCAGGTATTCCTCGCGCAGGATCCGGTCGTCGCGAAAGCGCACGGCGTCCAGCGCCCGCAACGCGGCCAGGACACGGTGGTCGTTGGCGGGATCGTCGGGGACGAGGAAATCGATGTCCTCGGTGGCACGGACGAAGCGGTTGGCGATCACCGCGAAGCCACCGACCACGACGAACTCGGCTCCGGCCGCATACATCGCGGCCGCCGCGACGTCGAGCTCAGGGTCCGCCGGCACCATCGGCCCGCTCCACGGCCCGCAGGAGCTTGGCGGCCTGGGCGGAGAGATGCTGGCCACGGCGGAGGAGCTCGCCGACCGGCGTGTCGGGGGGCGGCGCCATCCCCTCGCGCTTCTCGCGCCCCAGCGCGGCCCACTCGGCCTCGTTGCCGCGGAGCGAGAAGCGGCTTGTCAGTGCGCGTGGCCACCTGGGTGGATGGTACATCGGTCTTCCTCGGGTCGAGCATGGTTCCCATCGGCCCGGAGGGTGGGAACCATGCGCAGGCGGGAGGTGGATCCAGGATCCGACGACGCGAGCCTACGGCCCGGTCGACCGGCGTCGGACCTGCTCACCGGAGTTCTTGCTCCGCCGACCCAGCCTGCCCGACCGCGCGGAGGGCGCCGGGATGAAGGCTCCTCGCAGGACGGACGACCGTCGAGCGCACCCGCCTGCCGCCGGCCGGTCGATCAGCTCGACGAGCCATCGGGGGACGCGACACCCGGGACCGACGATCGGCGCCCGAGGGCCACGAGCCAGGATGGTCGGCGGCCAAGGTCCGAAGTTCATGCTCCCGCCGCCACCGGCAAAGCTCTTCAGGCCTGCGTGGTAGCGCGAGCCGGTGAGCTTGACCGGCGGACCGATTCCGGGAAGGAGGACTCTGAGGTCGCCGGTCCACCGCGAGGCGGCTTCGCAGGTGCGGCAGAAGGTGGCGGTCCCGGTGAACGGGCGGGGCGGATCCACCGTGGCGCTCGTGAGTGCGCTGTCGAAGCTCAGCGCGTTCCTGGCGAGGGCGACCGCGAGATGCTCGACGGTGAGCGCTCCGCGGTGGGTCCGGGCCGAGGCGCTGATCTCCTCGCCATCGAGTTCCGGATGTTCTGGGTCGACGGCAGTGAACGCGGTGAAGCCGAGGTGTCGGGCGCTGTCGAGGGCACTCAGGAAGGTGTAGGTCCGCTCATCCGGGACCCCCTGGAGGAAGTCCTCGATGCTCTCCCTGTGACAGCGCCAGCCGGGGGCGGCGAGTGAGCCCTTGACGTGTGCCAGATGGACCTCGGCGACGTCGCGTTCGGCACGGAAATCGAATTCGCCGATGAAGCTGCCTTCCAGCTGGGTGGCGCGAGGACCGCTGCAATTTCTTGGCGGCCTCCCCTGCCGGACCTTCCCCGACGGCTCGAAGCGAAGGTCGATCACGCCGAGATCGGCGATCTTGGCGTGGATACCGGCGGCGGAGACCCGGCCGCCGAACGTGTAGAGGAGGGCTGGGAAGAGGCCCCGCGAGACCGTCATCTGGAGCCGGTCGCCTTCACTCTTCAACTGGACGGAGTAGCCGTTCGTCGCCTTCGCGTGGATGTAGGCGTTGACCGGGCCGCCCGGCAAGGCGGGCTCCGCAGCCCGGGCGGCGGGCACGAGCATGATGAGCAACGATGCCAGCGCCGCGACGGCTCGACGGAAGCCGGCGTCTCATGCGGCGAAGCTCATGTCGGCGCCCATCGATACTGAGGCTATACCGAACGGAGACGCCCCGGTCGCCGACGCACCGAGCAGGCCCCCGTCGAGATGACCGTCGCAAGATGATCGAGATAGAAGCGTCCCTCGGAGTTCTTGGCCAATCGGTAGACCATGCCGAGTGGTCCGCCGGGCGGTGGCACGTAGGCCTTCACGCATCCCGGCAGACTGGTCCCATCCCTGGCTTCCTCATCGCAGGCGAACAGTGCGTCGACCGCCTGCCCCTCCCGCTCGAGGCGCTTGCGGGCATCGATGGCCATCCGCCGTGCGCCTCCGATCGCGGCCCGCAGATCCTCCTGCCAGGCCAACTCGTCGAAGGCGACCGGCGCGAAGCCTCTCTTGAGGGACACGGCTCAGACCTCGCCGTCGGCCGGCTTCACATCCCCGTAGGCGGCCTCGAACTCGGCAAGGGTCGCCGGCTCGTGCCCGAGCCGCTCCATCATCGCCGCCGCGGAGGTGTCGGGGGCCACGAGGAGACGGCCGTCAGGGCGGCTCTCCTCGACCACATAAGGGCCCTCTATATCTCCACTCAGCTTGACGTGAGGCCTATCCACCGGGGAAATCATCGCAGAGCTTCCAGTCGAAGTCGGCGTCTTCCGTTTCTCCTTTCGTCGGGATCGTGCAGCGAGGAAAGCCTCGGGTGGCCGGGCGGAGCCGGTCCGAGGGAACCGGGGAGTTCCCGGAGGGAACCGAAGCCCGGGCGCTCGAGAGCCAGGATGAGCAAGCGATCCCGACAAAAGGAGCGCGATCTGCGGGACGGCTCTCGGGCCGTGACGATCCGGACGGCGAGATGCCGTAGGACCGTGAGGAGCCACCAGGCCCGCCGGAACCCGGCTTACTCGCTGAGCGCACCCTCCAACCGCCTTGCCAGCCGGTCGATCAGCTCGGCGTAGGACTCGATCGGATCGCCCTCGGTCCGTTCGGCCCAGCCGGTGACGTAGGGCACCGCGCTGCCGGAGCTGTCGAGCCCGAGGCTCGCGCAGACCGAATAGGCGACCGACTCGACCACGACCTCCTCGGCCGCGTAGTCGAGCTTCGGGTCATCGGCGCGGCGGTCGATGCGCACCAGGGCATGGGCGAGCTCGTGGACGAGGACGGAGACCTGGGCGTTCGCCGAGAATCCGGGCCGACGACTTCGACCACGATCCGGCCGGTGGCGGGTTCGTGGTAGCCGGCCGCCGCGCCGGGGATCTTCTCGATCGCCACCTCGAACTCCAGTGAGTCGGCGAACTCGACCAGCGGCAGGATGCGGTCGGCGAGGCCCTCGCCCACGATCGGCTCGTGGGGTGGCTCCAGCGCCAGCGGCTCGCCGGGGAACTCCGGCAGCGGCGCCACCTGGGAGCCGTCGAAGACCGGGACGAGGCGGAAGTAGGTCCGCGGCTCCTTGTCCGGGACCGAGCCTTCGGCGCGCCAGCGCTCGAGTGCCTTCCTCGACGGCGGGCAGGGCGCCCAGATCCGGATCGCCTTCTCGCCCTTCTGTACGGCGTAGCCGAGCTCGAGCCAGTTGCGGAAGCCGGCGACCCGGGTGGCCTCGGGACACTGCATCGCGATCATCAGCTGGTTGTGGAAGGAGTAGGCGTGGAAGTGGCGCCTGACGGTGAGCCAGCGCCGCCATCCCTCGCTGGTGCGAAGCGCCTCGATCGCCTCGCGCATCTGCTCGCGCCCGGCGGCGCGACGCTCGGTGCGCTCGGCCTCGCTGATCGGGCGGCGCTTGGTGGTGGTCGACATCTGGGGGACCTCCTCGGTCTCGGGCCCGACCCGCTGGCGGGCGATCCCCGTCCCGGCGCACGGCGGAGCCGTGCCAGGATCGGGAAGGTCGCCCGCCGGCGGCCGGTGCTCAGCGCTCGCGCTCGGCATCGATCAGGGTCTCGGCGCCGCGGTGGTCGTGGACCTGCTCCTCGCAGAGCACGGCGCGGCCACCGTGCAGGCGGACCCATGCAGGAAGGCGTTCGCGTCGCCAGGGTCCTCGAAGGCATAGATGCCGTCCTCGCGGAACTCGACCGAGACGATGTGGACGGGCCGGAGACCTCTTCGCCGAGGGCCGCCGAGTAGGCGACCTCGAGGTTGCCCCAAAGATGCCAAGGCCCGTCGAGGTCCCAGACACGCCCGTGGGCGAGCCGGCCGCCGTCGCACTCCTGGCGCAGGCGCTCGGCGAGTGCGGCGGGGGTGTCGGCGACTATCAGCCTGCCGTATTCGGCGAGGCTCGATTCGGGCGAGCCCTCCGAGGTGACGGCGGCGTAGCGCCAGACCGGCTCGAGTCCGGCGAGCTGGCGGGCGGCGCGCCGATCGTGGAGCTCTTCGGCGTTCTCGGCTGCGATGTCGGCGAGGCGCTCGCGCCGGGCCGGCAGTCCCTCGCCGGGTCTTTCGGTGCTCACTCGATCACCCCCGCACGGGTCAGCGCGTACTCGGCGCGGGCGGCTTCGTCGCGGTTGCGGTAGGAGGGGTCGCCGTCGCGGGAGTCGCAGACGATCCGCCACTTCCGGTCGGGGTAGTTACGGCTGACGCAGCCGACCCCGCCGTTCTTGTGCCGTACGCCGAGGACGAGCCAGCCGCCGTGCCGCCAGGCCTCGTAGGTGGGCTCGAAGTCGGGATCGGGGGCGACGAAGTCGGCGATCTCGTTCGACTCGTAGAAGCACGAGCGACACCCGAAGCCCTCGAACTCGCCGTAGGCTGCGGTCCGCCCGACCGTCGTCTCCGCCCGGCCGTCGCGGATGTCGGCGACGGGATTTCGACCCGCGTGGAGACCATCTCGGCGATCTCGTGGCCGCCACACTGCGGGCAGGTCGGCCTGGTCGTCGTGTCGGCGATCGCATTCATCGGAACCTCCTGTCTTGGCCCACCCCGGTGGCGGGCGATCCCCCTCCCGGCGCACGGCGGAGCCGTGCCAGGATCGGGAGCGCTCGCCGCCGGGGCAGAAGGCTCGGCATCGTTCAACCCAGGAGTCGGCGCGACGCGCCGGTAGGGATCCGCTCGGCGACCAGCCCGGCGCTCCACCCCCACGGTGCCTCGCGGTAGCCGGGCAGCGCCCCGGTGAGGGCCGAGCGCAGGCGCCGGCAGAACGCCGCGGCACCCGACTCACCCCAACCGGGATGCTCGCAGGACTGGTACTCGTAGCAGTCGATCGCCTTGCAGGCCTCGGCGATGCTCAACACCTGGCCGAAGTCCTTCCAGCCGTACTCCTCGGGCCGAGGCGTCGGGTTCGGACCTGGCAGTCCGAGCGGGTCGGCGTCGGGGTAGCGATAGCTGACCGAGGCGATGCACTCGGCCATCAGGGCCGCCCCGGCTCGGTCGGCGTCCTCGGCTCGCAGGGGACCCCCGCCTCCGGGCAGGAGCTCGTTCACGTAGGGCGGAGCCAGGCTTCGCCGGCAGGACGGCCCTCCCCGTCGCTGGGCCCGTGGATCGCGCTGCTGAGGATCAGGTCGATATGGGCGGTGCAGACGACAAATGCACTCATGGATGTCTCCTTGCTTGCGGCCCGCCCCGGTGGCGGGCGATCCCCCTCCCGACGCGCGGCGGAGCCGTGCCAGGATCGGGAGGGTCGCCCGCCGGGCAGGGCTAGAGGGCCGGCGCCAGTTCGGGCGAGGCGCTCTCGGCCGGTCCGGGGACCGGCGGAGCCTGCGATTCGGGCTCGAACGTCGGCCGGGGGTCGAGGAACTCGACCCGGCCGATCACCGAGTAGCGGCGGTTGGTGCGGCCGTCGGAGCCCTGCCACTCCCTGAACGCGAGCCGGCCGTTGACGCCGACCTTGCGACCCTTGACGAGAAACTCGGCGCAGGTGTAGGCCTGGCCGTCGAAGGTGGTGACGTCGATGTAGGTGGTCGGGTGCCGGCCGTTGTCGACGGCGACCCGCAGGTCGCAGATCGCCCGGTCGCCGGCGTGGCGGAGGTTCGGATCCTCGGTCAGGTTTCCGGTGAGGGTGACGGTGTTCATCTGTCTGTCCTTTCGTCAGGCAGACGGTGGTGTCCTGCAACGGACATAGGCGCTCCGACACCGCGACCTCGCCCCCACCCCAAAAACCAAGCCGACGACAGAGGGCCTCCGGGACTCGGGGCCCGCAACGCCGCCGCCACGCCAGCGATCATGCGCCCGTGCTCTGCGCGATGACCGGTCTCCCCCACCGCCTCTTCTGGATGCGCTCGGCCTGGTGGTGTCAGGACTGCAGGCAGAAGGTCGAGGGCTGTTGCGAGGGCGGCGGCTGCCCTTCGGTGGCCGAGGTGCTGCCGGTCGCCGGCGAGCCGGGGGCCGGTAGCTCGAAGCCGGAGTGGGTGGGCCTGGAAACGCAACGACCCCGGCAGCGGCGCCCGGGGTCGTCGGTCACATCAGAATCTCCCCCACCGCCGAGGCGGCGTCAAGGGGCGGTGGACGGGTTGCAGGCCGGAGGTGAGCGGGGCTCTCTCGACGGCGCCGGAGCCACCGCGAACCGGCCGGAGATCGCCGTTTTCCGGGCCGTGTCAAGGGGGGTTATGCAGGGATCTTTGGGAGCTGCTCAGAATCGGGTGGTAGTTTTTTCTGACTGCTGTTCAAGTCGTTGTCGAGCTGTGCGTCCGTTCCGTATCCGCGGACGCTCTCTTCGGTGAAGCCGGTCCGCAGGACCGCCGCACATCTGTGCGCGTAGACAGCTGATACCTCCGTCCGTCGCCGGGTGACTCCGGCGCGAGTTTTGCACCGGCCCTGCCGGTGCCGCGCCACCTCCGTCAACCCAGCGACGGACGGAGGTCCAGATGTACTACTCACGCGAGAGGCGGCGGTCGGTCGACCGGCTCGCCACCGAGCTCTTTGCCGAGGAGCGTCCCCACCTGCTGCGGGTCGCCCGCCACAACTGTCGGCGCGAGGCCGATGTCGAGGACGCGCTGCAGGAGGCCTTCGCGGCCTTCCTCGCCGAATACGACCCCGACCGCGGCTCCCCGGCTCTCCCCTGGCTGACCTTGGTCCTGAAACGAAAGTGTTGGCGTACCAACGAACGCCGCGAGGTCGAGACCCCGCCTCTGGCCATGGCGGAGGTCATCGTCGAGGACGCGCTCGACCCCTCGGTCCGCTTCGCCGAGCGCGACGAGGCACGGGCTCGTCTCGGTGAGTTGAAGCGCGACGAGCGGCGGGCGCTGGTGCTGCATGCGGCCGGCTACACCTACGGCGAGATCGGCGGGCGCTGTGGCTGGACCCAGACGAAGGTCAACCGTTGCCTCTATGAGGGCGAAAGGCGCTGCGGACGCCCCGCTGAGTCAGCGCACCCCGGCCTCCCCACCCAGGAGCCCATCGCGCCCCGAGCGCGATGCCAGACCGGACGAGAGGTCGGGAGGCGCCCTCGCGCTTTGTCACTCGCGACCGATCGAATCCAGCGGCCCCGAGGAGGCATCGGCTCGACGGGGACGATCTCCCAGAAGAAAGGTGGGCTCGCCGGTCCGCGCCTGGTGAGCTCTTCGCGCGCGCGCCTTCTGCTCGCTCGAGAAGACGCCTGCGACGGACCCGCCCTCATGGGCCTCGTTGTCCATCAACACGTAGACGATCACGGTCGGGACCATAGGGCCTGATCGCCGGGCCGGGTCAGGATCATGAGGAGCGACGGAGGATCGCCAACACGTCCTCGGCGCCCCTGACGACGTGAGCACCGCCGGCCAGGAGGTCGTTCGGTCCGCTCGACTGGCGGGAGGTCAGCGGACGCGGCACCGCACCGAGCTCGCGGCCGGCCTCACGGGCGAGGCGGGCGGTGAGGAGCGATCCGGACCGCGCGGCAGCCTCGACGACGACCGTCATCCCGGCGAGGCCGGCGATGATCCGGTTGCGCGCCGGGAAGGTCCAGCGCCAGGGCGTCGCTCCGGGAGGCAGCTCGGAGATGACCGCGCACTGCTCGACGATGCTGCGCCACAGCCCTCGGTGCGCCGCCGGGTATGCCGTGTCGGGCCCGCCGCCGAGCACCGCCACGGTGGGGCCGCCGGAGTCGAGCGCTCCTCGGTGGGCACAGGCGTCGATGCCGAAGGCGAGGCCGCTGACGACCAGCACGCCCGCACCGGCGAGTTCCGATGCCAGCGAGCGGGAGGCTTCGCGGCCGTAGGAGGTGGCACGACGCGAACCCACGATCGCGACCGTCGCCTCGGCCGGGTGATCCTCGAGCACGGCAAGCTCACCGCGGCCGATCAACGCCCTCGGCGCAGACTCGAGCCCGCGAAGCGCCGAAGGGAAGCGCTCGGAATGACGGCAGACGGCCCAGCACCCCGCCTCGCTCACCCCCTCGAGCATCCGGTCCTCGCCGATCGCCGCCAGGGTGGCGAAGATCCTCGGCGTTTCCTTGGGGGCCACCCGGCGAGCGAGCTCTTTGTCGGGCAGGGCGAGAAGGGTCGAGGCAGACGACAGGCTCTGGTGGGGGACGGTCCGCTCGATGTAGGGGCCGAGCATGGCGAGCAGCCACGAGCGCTCCAGGCATTCGGGACAGGCATCGGTATGGGTCATGGTTCCTCCTTGGTTCTGGCCCGCCGCGCGGGCGATCGCCGACCGGACGCACGGCGGAGCCGTGCCAGGGTCGGAGGCGTCGCCGGTGCGGGCGCGGCCACGCGGATGGCGGCCCGGGTGCGACGTCCTGATCGTCTTGGGCGGAGGCGGAGGCGGGTTCGCCCCCTGCCCGCGGCCGCCGATCCGGTGGCGAGCGCCTCGGCCGGGAGAGCCGTCTCCGGGCTCCGGGTGCAGGGCCCGGTCAGGATCCTGGGCCAGACTGGCCGGCCGGCCAGTAGTATCGACGCCATGGCGGTGAGGAGCGAAGCGGCGTGCCATCGGGCCGGCGACGGGGCGGACGGGACCGCGGCCGGGGGCCCCCGACGATGAGCGTCCTCGGGGGTGTCCTCCGTGTCCACGACCGGGTCTACAAGGCGAGCGGCGGGCGGATCGGGCACCGGGTGCTCGGGGTGCCGACCCTGCTGCTGGAGACCACCGGCCGTCGCTCCGGGGCGACGCGGACCAGCAGCCTCGTCTACGCCCGCGACGGCGCCGACTATCTGCTGGTCGCCTCGAAAGGAGGCGCCGATGAGCCTCCTGCCTGGTTGTTGAACCTCGAGGCCGATCCCGAGGTGGTGATCCAGGTCGGCCGCGACCGCCAGAAGGGCCGCTGCCGGGTGGTGCGCCCCTCCGACCCCGACTACGCGAGGCTCTGGAAGATCGTCAACGACGAGAACTCCGACCGCTACACCGCCTACCAGGAATCGACCTTGCGGCCGATCCCGGTAGTCGCCGTCACCCCGGTCTGAGCGACCTCCTCGGCCAACGGGGCTTTCCGCGAGAGCCCGGCGCCCGCGTACCGGATACACCCAGACGGCGGCCCCTCCCGGCCGTCTCGGTGGCCTACCTGAGAAACTGCCGGAGGGCCTTCGGCTGGTGCGGCTGTCCTTGTTTTTGGCTCTCTAGAGCCATGGTCGGGAGACCGCGGATTCGTCGTTTTCGGCTGTTTTCGACCCTCTCCTTGACCCGACCTTGACGCGGGCGAGGTTCTACGGACGGTGCCTCACCGATCTACTCGAACGTTTCGACGCCGGCGTCGCACCCGTAAGCGCGTGCCGCCTCGCGGGCTATCCCAGCGAGTTCCTCTCCACTCGTAGGCAGCGTTATCTCGGATTCAAACGGAACTGCGACCACCGAAGGAAGCGCACGTCGTCTGCCGAGTGCCGAAGCAACCAGCTCATGCCGAAGATCCAGAGATGAACCCGGACGCGTCCGAGAAGGCTTGCGGTCTCCAGAAGAAGTGCGGGGATCTCGACGGTTCGCCTGACGAAGACATCCGCGAACCCCTTCAGGTCGATCTCGTCGGTTATGTCCCAACCTGGATCCCTCGCCCGAAAGAACGTCGAAAGACCAACGAGGCCAACCGCATCGGCTCCAATCGTCACGGGACCACCAAGGTTCTGCCCTCCCTCGGTAAGCGGCGCGAAGTCGGGGTCAGCGTGGCCGAGCACTCCTGAATCTGCTTGATGTTCCGGCCGTCGTCGAGGAGGAGCGACACGCAGGTGTGCCGGAAAGTGTGGAAGGTGACCGTGGGGGGCGCCTTGATCTTCTCCTTGCCGTTCTTGCCGACGACCTTTTCCTCGATCGCCAGCCCCACCGCGATCGGACGCGGGAGTCAGTACGCGTTCGGCAATTTCCCTCGGATCAACTCGGTCCCGGTGCTCGAAGAGAAGACCTGCCTCCATAGGCCGGCGGGGTCGGTCGGTTCACCGGGTCCATCCCCCTACCGGCTTGCGGACGGAGTCTTTGTGTCATTGGGTGCTCGGCGCGAGGGGTATCCATGCCCCTGTTGTCAGCGCGGTGCAAGTTTCGTATCGGGTCAAATTGCCGCGCGGGGAAAGCGGTATCGGTCCGTGTATCAAGGCCAGGCTTGGCTCGTTGCGCGGGGAGCGCCCATTTACGTCTCCTCCGAAGGCTCGAGCGGGGAGGAGCCGAAGCCGCGACCGCGAGGACGCATCCTCGATCCGACTGAACGGCTTCGAATACCTGGCGACAGCGGCTTCGACGGGGATGAGAAGATCGGCCAGAAGAAGAAGATCGCCGATAGATCGGACCAACCAGGCGAGGAGGGCGATGCCCGCAAGCCCGCATTGCCCGAGCCGCGGGGCCTGAGCCCCGTGCGAACGCTGGCAGAGACCTCCGATCTTCTGACGAACTTCGTCATCGTCCTCGGCACCGTGGCCTGGGCTGTGTCCGGTGCGATGGCGGCGGCGCGCCACCGGCTCGACTGGTTCGGAGTCGTGGTCCTGGGCGTGATCGTCGCGGTCGGTGGCGGGACGGTGAGGGACGGGCTCCTCAACCTGCCGATCTCCTGGATCGAGGAACCGTGGCCCGTCTTCCTCGCCGCTGCTGTCGCCCTGCTCACGATCCCGCCCGCCAGGCGCTGGGGGACTGCGATCGACAGATGGCAGATGGTCCTGACCGCCGATGCGCTCGGGCTCGGATTGTTCACCGTCCTCGGCTGCGACACCGCCCTGCACGCCGGCACCAGCAGCGTCGTCGCCGTGATCCTCGGGGTGATGGGAGGAATCTCCGGCGGCGTCATCCGCGATCTGCTGTTGAACCGGACGCCCGTCGTCCTCACCGGTGAGATCTACGCGCTGGCCGCGCTTGCGGGGGCGGTGGCGTACGTCCTGCTGTTGCACACCGCTATCAGCCCCGTCGCCGCGCTTTGGATCCCGGTCCTGTTGACGTTCGGGCTACGTGCGGTGGCGCTGCGTCGGGCCTGGTCGATTCCCGCGGCCGTCCTCGACCGGAAGAAGGCCGATCGATAGGTGGGCGCTCGGTGATCGGTAGATCAACTGATGCCCTCTATACGACGACAAGCTCCGTCCCGTCGGACGAGTGGTCGGCCATCGCGACGCTCTGGACAGCCGGATCCTCGTAGGTGTTCCAGTAGTAGGTGTTCGTGCGGGACGAGAAGAGCCCCGTATAGATGGTCTTCTCGAACTCGCCCGAGCCCATGGCTGCGCATCCGTCCACCATCGCGACCTGCTGCAGGGTGTGGAACGCACGGCTGACGTTCTCTTCCTCGGTCGACTTCTGCGGATAGTGGGCGTTGACATACGCCGCACGCACAAACCGAGACGGTGAGTAGTAGTCCCCCGGGATCCCCCGCATGTGCGACCCCGAGCCGAAGGGCTCCAGGTGCGCTCGGTCGAGCACGGTGTCCTCGGGGAAATCCGGCGTCGCGTTGAGGTAGTTCCGCAGGTTCTCGTGGTGCCAGGAAAAGCCCGGCTGGTTGGCGAGGACGTCGACGTCGTCGTCGAAGACGTGCATGCCGCCGGCGGTGTACTCCACCACGATCGCGCGCTCCGAGTCGCCGATGATCCAGTGGAGCAGGGAGCTCGGGTACTTCTCGATTGATCGGCTGATCGACGATGGCGACATCGCGGAGCGCCGCCTCGACCTCGTCGACGCTCTCGAACTGCGAGGCCACCCAGAGCGGGAACTCGAACGCGGCGACGTTGGTCGCCCCCTCGACAGGCTGAGCGGCGTACTCGGCGTACCCCGGGAAGTTGAGGCCCGCCACGGCGATGCCGGCATCGTTGCCGCAGTCGAAGTAGAGCGGCGTGTCCTCCTCCACGATGCCCATTCCGATGACCGCATGCCGGATGCCGGCCACCCCATCGAACGGTGACTTCGGTGCGTACCCCCGAGGCGTGATGACGACCTGCTCTCCATAGCCGCTCGTCCAGTCGAGGTTGCGCGCCAGGTAGAGATGGTCCTCCCCGTCGCTGAACCGGATGCCAGTGCACATCTTGGACCTCCCGTAGCTCTCAATCGACCTTAGACCCCCTGCGCCCCGGACGCAAACCAGTTCGGAAGGCTCCTCAAAGGGAGCCGCTCACGGTCGGTGGCTCACCGAATCGTGAAGCTCCCGTGGTGATCGATCGGCCTGCATCGGAGGTTCGACGACGACCGACAGCTCGCCTTCGAGAGGCATCAGAAGCCCCTCGGCCGCGATCTCCCATTCGACGTCGTACGTCCCGGGCGGCGCGGCTTTGAGGGAGAACGCCGGGACGTCCCGGCGCTCGGATCGTTTGACGCGGCCCAGATCCCAGGACACGACGACCAGCCCCTCATCGGTCGCGTAGTCAGGTGAATGGGTGCCTGGCAATCGGATCCCGACGTTGGGATTCAGATAGGTCTCTCCGGAAGTAGAGCCTTTCGATCCACCCTCCCCGCCCGGCCCGAACAGGCCGGGGCGCTTCTGCGTCTGAAGACCGGCTGGAGTCGTCGAGACGAGCCTCGCGCCACCGTGACCAACCCTTGAGATGAGAAAGGTGCCCCGAGGGCGCCGGGTTCACGATCCGTGCCGAGTTTCTTGAGCTGAAACTCGAACACGGCGAGTACCGCTACGGGGATTCGAACCCCGGTTTCCGGACTGAGTATCCGGCGACCGGGCAAGGTGCGGGGCGGGGCGGCAACCGGCGACACCGCACCCTCCATTCCCTGACCCCGGATACGCGCCTCGGCAGTCGGAGGATCGGCGCTGTCGGTTGAGGGGCGACCGGGGGCGAACCTGACCGCCCCCGTCGCCTATAAGGCCATGAGCCTCTCGGGAAAGATCGCGATCCGGCCCGGGTCGACGAGGCCGCGGGCCGTCATCGCCACGCCACGGGTCGCCGCATCGGCCGACCAGCGGGTGAAGGTGGCGGGCTCGGCTGTCTGGTCTGCGGGCGGACGCCGGTGGATCCCGCGCACCTGGTTCCGCGGCGACTTCGGCGGCTGCGACTCGCCCGATTGCGTCGTGCCGCTGTGTCGGACCCATCACCGGATGTTCGACTGCGCGCGGCTGGCGCTCGGCCCTACCTGGCGGTCGCATTGAGCGTGAGCTCGGACATGCGCTGAGCCATGTCGGCTGTGCCGATCTCGACGCGGCGATGTGGCGAGGTTGGCCGGCGCCGTGGGCGGGATGCGAATTCATGACTACGAACGATGGAGGTTGAGATGAGTAAGGCAGCTGCAGTGATGGCCGTGGACGGGCTGGCCGAGGCCGAACGGTTGATCGAGTCGCCTTCGGCGCCGAGGCGCTGGTTTGCCTCGACGGGCGGGCGCTCGAGGCGGTCGAGGTGATCCCGACGGGCGCGCTGGCGCTCGACCTGGCGCTCGGGATCGGTGGGTTCCCGCGCGGGCGGATCGTCGAGGTCTACGGCCCCGAGTCCTCGGGCAAGACGACGCTGATGTACCACGCGATCGCCGAGGCCCAGCGGCTCGGTGGGCGATGCGCGTTCGTCGATGCGGAGCACTCGATGGACCCGAAGTATGCGGCCGCGATCGGGGTGGACACCTCCCCCTCCTTCTCTCCCAGCCCGACCACGGCGAGCAGGGCCTCGAGATCCTCGACCTGCTGGTCCGCTCGGGCGACGTCGCCTTGGTCGTGGTCGACTCGGTGGCGGCGCTGACCCCCAAAGCCGAGCTGGAAGGGTCGATGGGCGATCAGATGGTCGGCCTGCAGGCGCGGATGATGGGTCAGGCGATGAGGAAGCTCGCCGGTCATGTCCGCGAGGCAGGGGCGACGGTGCTCTTCACCAACCAGCTGCGCGAACGGGTCGGGGTGGTCTACGGGCCGAAGGAGACCAGCCCGGCGGGCGGGCGCTCAAGTTCTACGCCTCTCAGCGGCTCGACATCCGGCGGATCGAGACGCTGAAGGAGGGGGAGGAGGCGACCGGCAACCGCACGCGGGTGAAGGTGGTGAAGAACAAGATGGCGCCGCCCTTCCGCCAGGCCGAGTTCGACATCGACTACGGGCGCGGGATCTCGCGGGTGGGTTGCGTGCTCGACGTCGCGGTACAGACCGGGGTGGTGAAGCGGAGCGGGGCGTTCTTCGCCTATGGCTCCGAGCGGCTTGGACAGGGTCGGGCGAAGGCGAAGGCGTTCCTCGAGGAGCGGCCGGAGCTGGTGGAGGCGATCGGAAAGGAGGTGAGCCAAGCGATCGCCCGCAAATGACCAGTGCACTTGGCGGCGCATCCGGCGCGTGTCCGGCCCTGGGCCAGCGACGCAGCCGTCGTCCTCTCGAAGCGGCGACCTAAAGCCAAGCTTCCCAGTGGGCAGCGTGCCAAGGCCGGGACGGAGCGGAAAACCTTCAAACAGCCCTGACGGGCCTCCTTGCTGGAAAGGGAGTCGTGGCACAAAGACTGCAAGCGAGAGGCGAGCGAGCCACCAGCGTTGATTTCGACCAATACTCCCATGCGATCGAAGGACCTCAAGAGGGCGACGTAGGCCCGCGATCAGGGGCCTCGGAGCTGTTCTGTGACTAGGATGGTCAATGGAAAAGAAAGACCAGAACATAAGACGGATATGACCGAGACTGAGAAAAAGAATCAAGCTGCACGCATTATCGAGAGCTTCGGCGTGCCGAAGCTCGCCATTCGCCGCGGGAGAGACTTCCGGACGCTCGAGGCTGAACTCGAACGCTTTAGCGCCTATGGGTACGGACGCGCGAGCCAGCGACGTTTCCTACACCTCCCGACCCAGGACTGGCATAGCCCTGCAGAAGCGCTGGTGGCCCGCGGTGGAACGTCGCGTGTCCTGAAGGTAGTTCGCCGCCAGCTAGCGGCTCTCGAGTCCAGCGCCTAGCCTTCCTCGGAAGGCGCAATCGGCGACGCCGAGACGCGGAGGGTGACGAGGGTGTCCTCTCCGATCTGGTCCACCGGCTCCTCTAGTTGTCCCGGGCTGGCGCGCCAAACCGGGACTGCGGGGTGATGGACCGCCGATGCCAGAAGGCAGACGAGGGCGAAGATCTTGGACCCAACGGAAGCAGCAAGGGCCGAGTCGCCTCACGCTCGAGGTACTTCGAGAGAAGCGCATCAAGTTCAGCGAAGCAGGTGAAGGGGTCCTCGATGCGGTACCGCCGTGGCGGGGTCACGCCCTGCCCCTCAAGGTTCAGGATTACCGCGTTGGCAAGTTCGACGTCTTTAACGAAGGCGGCGTCGCTGCCGAATTGGAAAGAACGGGACCGCCAACTGTGGCTCAAGTGCGTCGATTGCTGCTGCGGGCCCGGAGGGGCTCGTAGCCGAGGCCAAAGATGATTACGACTGGCTCATCTATGTCGGCATCCAACCGGCAAAGGCCGGAGAAACAGGTCCGAGGGCGGTGGGTGCCTCGCTGGGGCCGCGCCGGGCCTTGGTAGATCTTCGGGGTACGTAAAGGAAGTCGGCTTGCATATCGGTGGTGGTCGAGCACATCATCGCCTCGACCAGGGCAGCGATCCGTGGCCGGCTCATGCTGGAGATGTCGATAGCGACCCGCTGGTGTTCGACTGTCTCGATCCACTCGAGAGCCCACGCTCTGAATTCTTCATCGTCGAACTCGAGGATCTCGGCACCGAGACCTTCGATGACCCGCATGTTGGTGACATAGGACTCGTCATGACGATGCTCGAAGGCGACGGCGTGGATCTGCGGCTGCTGAGTGCAATTCGCAAGCTGCTCTGCAAGAGCCCTGCTTCTGGTCTCAAAGCCGAGCGTGCAAAGGAAGGAGTCGTAACCACGCTGCGTGACATCGGCTAGATCAGTGGTCGGATGAGGTGCGACGTACGATTCGGCCACCTCCGACTGTTCGTCCAACGAGAGTTGCCCGCTTGGAGAAGCCGTGAAAACGTCGCTGAGAATTGCCGCTCGGTCAAGCCGCAACGGCAGGCCGTAGAGAGGCGCTTGTAGATAGGCGAGCCTGAAACGCTTTCCCTGGAGGGTGGTGAGGTCGGCATCATCTCGCTCCGGTACTGGAATGAGGGCTCCGCGATTGATCAGAGTGCGAATGGAGTCGAAGATGCCGTCTGGGAACTCACGATCGATCCTGACGCTCCCGGGCGCATCAGGATTGAAGGGCTGGCGAAGATAGCGGTCTTTGAAAAAGAGGCCGATCCGTTCGATCATCTGCTTCGGTGCATCGTCTTGATCCTGGGGTGCGTGTCGCATCGGCAACACACTCAGATATCCGGTGAACTCTGCAGCCGCCTCCCTGAAGACGCGCGACTGGTGCTCCGGGCTGACGCGCGCGGACCCGAGAGGCACTCGGTGACGTGCTTCAGCCAACGCGGGTTCGCCTCCATCATTGCGTAGAAGGCTTCGGCGCCCGAGTAGAGCTCGACATTCTGACGTCCTCGAAGCCGGTCGGAGCTGGAGGCTTCCGGACGTTTGTAGGCGAGGCGGGCGGCAACGAGGGGCATGATTTTGCGGATCCGCGCTCGTTCCGGCTCCGGCAAATCGGCGAGACCATCAGGGTCAAAGCCATGCTTGGTCATGTAGGCGCTGAAGCTTGAGTCACGTTGGGACAAGTCGCGAAGCAGCCTTGCAGCGTTTCCGTCGGTTCCGTAGTCGAGTTGGGCTTAGCTAGTGTCGGGATCGTCAGATTCGACCAGCAATGAAGTGGCGCCCAGCAGTTGCTCTGGCTCAGCATCGATCTTCCTACGGGCGAGCTCGCCCTTGATCAGCTCGCGGCTAAACGGGAATCCCTCCCGCTTGTTGGCGTAGGTCAGACGCAAGACGGAATAATCCTGGCCGGGCTGGGGTCCCAGTGGTCCGTGGAAGCTCCCGATCTCCTCGTCGCGCTCGTAAGGAGCGTAGGAGACCTTGAAGAGGAGCCTGTCCTCGCTGCCGCGAAGGAATCTGAGGACGAGATTCTCGATCCCGCTAGGTACGAGCTCGAGCTCGTCGAAGAGAAAGGCCCATCGCGCTTCGGGCTCCTTTCCGAGATCGTTGATGCGATCGATAAACGACATCGAGGCCGAGAGAAGCGGGAGATGTAGATGGGGAACTGCAGCCAGTCGCTCAGCTTGCGCGGAATCGTGGCGGCGCCCCTCCGCCAGGCGCAACTCGCCGAGGGCGCGGATAGAGTCGGTGAGAGCACGACGAAGATCGGAAAGGTCGGCTACCGGGCGGCCAATACTCCATTGCCGTGCGAGTTCTTGAGCCAGCTTGTGGACAGCTTCCGGATCGAGACCCAGTCGTCGGTGCGGAGACCGATCGGGTGGCCCCGGACCCAACCGGTCGTTGCCTGCTTTCACGAGGGCACGTAGGCAGTGGAGGGTGAAGGCAGCGACCGCAAACTCGCGTGCCAGGCTCTGCTCCAGGCTGTCGAGACGAAGCTGTTCGGCCCAGGCTTGATCGGCTGGCACGAAGACGCCGCTGTAACGGACGCCTTCCCTGACCACGGCGGCCTGGGGATGATCCCAGAGCTCAAGCGCTGGACTTTGCAGCATCTTGAGCAGCGTCGTCTTGCCTGACCCACGGGGGCCGATCAAGAGGGTGTTGTTCGCCTGCAGTAGACGCTCGAACACTCCGGCAGGCGGGATGAAGGTGGCGGCGACATCGCGAAGCTCGGTGCGCTTGGCGTTGTACTCGCCGCCGAAGATGCTGATCATTGGGGTACTGAGCTCAGCCACTGGGAAGTATCACCTGCTCTACGTCACCGAGCGTATCGAGATGCAGATGGCAATGGAGGACCTGCTCTAGGTGCCTGCGAAAGGCACTCAGATCCTCGGGGAGGAGAATGGAAGGCGCGGTTGCCAGGACTCAGGCGCTCCCGCTCGACCACCGATACCCCTTCGTCTTCTGCCATTTTGACGAGCGACCTCGCCAGTGATGGACCATCCGTCCGGTAGCCGAATCCGGCGATGCCGGGGAGACCATCGCCCTCAGCCCGAGCCGGAATCCACTTACCTCCGGGCTGCCACGACCATGACCGTACGAGGCCCGCCAAGCTGAGGTCCAGACTTTGCGAGAAATCGATGGGAAATTCGACCAGGTGGATCTGGTTCCGAACGTAGGACGAGAGAAGAGGCCACAGTACGACACCTGCGCTTCCAGCGACAAGGCGGGTGGGGGAGGCGGCGGATCCCTCGAGGTAGTCCAAATGGGGTTGATGGCGGTGGCCGTGGATGATCATCCAGGTCTCAGGAAGCTGATTGAGGAGGCTGACTAGCCGATCGCCAGCCTGCATGTGGCTGACATCTCCAGGCGCCAGGCGGGTGAACGGTTGTGGATGGTGGTGACAGAGGAGCACGTTCACAGCCAAGTTGTTCTCCTTCGTAATCTCCTCGATAAGCCCCAGAGTCTGGTCCTCGACGAGACCATGGTCCTTCTCACCATCCTCGAGGTACCTCATCAGACTGCTGTTGAGGCTGACGACCTGCCAGTCGTCGCCGACGACCCGAGCCACACGCAAAGACCAGTAGTGCTCGGCTCCCGCGTCACACGGAAAAGTCGGGTTGAGCTGGTGAAGGGCGGCGTCAATCGGTTTGCCAGTGTGCTTTTCGTGGCTATCGACATCGTGATTCCCAATCGTCGCAATAACGTGCCGCGCGCCCAGTGAATCGGCAAACCGGTGAATTTCTGACCACGCATAGGGCAGCGCGTCCCAATCCGCCCTGTCGCATAGGTCCCCGGGACATAAGACGACATCGGCGCTTAGCCCTTCGTCGGCAACCAATTGTCCAAGCGCAGTCAGAGGATTCAGCTGGGCATCCGTGCTCTCGACTGCCCAAGTAGATTGCAGCTCACCACGGTTGCTGGCATGGATGTCGCTGACGACAACCATCTTCAGCACTCGATTGTCGACGGGAGCAGTCATGCATCGGTCGCAGTTTCGAGTTCGAATAGCCCTGCCGGGAGCATCCCGCTCGATAAGCCGCACACTATCGAGTCGGGGTCATCTTTTGTTGGCGCACTCGTGCCTTCTCATGGACGAACCTGGATCAGTTCTGCGGGTTGTCAGCAACCCAAAGGATCTCGTCCACCGCGTTGCTTGCGGATCCATGACGGGCGCCAAGGGTGGAATGACTGGTAGGTATCCTCTTATGGACTCGCACGCGATCGAAGTGGCCTGCCAAGAGTTCAGTAGGGTCGATACCGCAAGCACCATTGAGAAGGCCGTTGCTGGGGTAGCTCAGGATTAGGGTGAATCCCCGCTCCCCGATCATCCCGCAGAATTCGTCCATAGCCGTCGCAACTTTGGATTTGATCGAGAACGGCGTTGCGAATCGATCAGGTCGATAGCGTCCAACTCCTTCGGCCGTCGGGTGGTCGTAGAGCACCAGAGTCTCTAGTACGTGGTAGTAACGTGAATAGTGGTCCTTCGAATACGGGGGATCGGCGTAGATGACCGCCGAGTCGAGGTCCAGGCCATCAAGGCGCTCACCAAGCGTGAGGGCATCTCCTTGTAGAGCCGCGTTGGCGCGTCGCCACTGGCGATTGCCGTAAGGACGAAGCACGGTCACCTCATGCAGGAACTGGCTCCAGATGTTGCGACGGCGCTGGGAGAGGATCCGGCTGAATCCCGTCTTGGTTCCAGCGCCCAGATATTGCGCGAAATGTCCAGGGCTGGCGGAGGCGCAGCTTGCCGCCTGCAGAAGCGCCACCAGGGCCCACTCGCACTCTCCGTCTGAGAGTGCACCCGTCTCTCGACTGCGATCGATGGCGTAGCGGATGCTGTCGATCGAGATCGCCTGGCGAAGGCCGAAATACCCCCAAGCGAAACTGAAAGTCGTCAGGCCGTAGCGCGCTGCACCGATCCGAGTCCTAGATGCCGCGAGCTCGTGTGCGATGCCATCGTCGTTTGCTGCGTGACGCCAGTCTTGATAGGCGGAGCGATATCGCTCTGCGTCGGCAGTGGAGAGGATTGAGTGCTCAACTGCAAGGTCCTCAGAAAACCGATCGCGCAGACGCGCGAAGTTGTATCTATATGGGCCCGAAAGGGCGGCCGACAGCCGGCGGGGGCTCGGAATGGACTTGGGACTCGTGATCAGACAACGAGCGACCAGGGATGCAAAAGACTGAATGTCGTTACAGACGACGCGTCTGCCGCTCTGGGCAAATGCACCCGCGACCGAGCACATCCCGCTGAAAGCGTCAACGAAAGCTCGATCGCCTGGCTCATCGGCGACAATCGATGAAACGTACGGAGCGACGCCGTGCTTATTCCCCATGTATCGAATGCGGGTCGCCACGCGGCTCCTCTCTGACGACTGCGTCGGATTGAAGGCACGATCCTAAGGCCGCTGGGAATTCTCTCGCGCGGCGTCCAGACCGTCCCCCAGAGATGAACGGTGCACCGCCGCTGACGATTGGGCTCACTCCGCAGCCATCCGAGGAGCCGGCGAGTGACTGATTCCTGCGCATGCCCGGTTCGATCCCGCCGCATCCGACAGGTCATCTCCTCTTGGCCGTTGGGCGTCGCCAGAGATTCTCATCGGGAGCTTGACGTGCCTAGTCGACCACCCATTTCGCGAGCGATCGTTCCCCTGCGGCATAAGGTGGCAATCACCCATCCCAGCGAATGCGCCTCCGATGATCACGTCGCGGTCTGCAGCTCTTTTAAGGCCGCGATGACCACCCACATTTTGGCGCCCACGTTCTTCCGCAGCCGTGCCTCTCCACCGGCAGTCTTCTTCTTGTGAGCAACATCGATGCGCGTGGGATTCAGCTCTTTTAGAGCGTCGCCGACGACCCGGTCGGCGTGGCTCTGTTTGAGGATCCTCCCGAAAGAGTCGGCAAGGGCACCCATGGTCAGCTTGTCGACGGCCTTCTTGGATAGCACCTGCGGTTTTTGGTTGCCGCCAAAGACAACGATCCGCCCCGATTTGACTCCCTTCCAAAGATGCCGTCGAGCTTCGTCCTCGAGCGTCACGCATGCTTCCTCGAAGGCCTCTCGCCACTCACCTCGATCGCGGTGCTCGTACACTGGCCCCAGGGCCCGCTGCAATCGAACTGGGTAACGCTTCAGATCAGGCAGGGTCATGTTGACCGCGAGGTCGAGAGGGGCGATCATCTCCTCGACCCGCTCACCGTCAACGACCAAGAGACCGAGGCCAAGCTCCTTCAGCAGTAGGTCCTGCTTACCCGTCCTTTTCGCCGAAGCGGCAACTGCGCACCAGATTCGAGTGTCATTAGTGCGCGAAGCACCAAAGGCTGACCACTCGCGCATGTTGGCCTCGGCCACCCCGGAATCGACTTCAACTATCGCGGTGACGGGGACGCGGCGACCGTGCAAGGTAGGCGTCAGTGGATAGCCGAGCTCGTAGTGCTCGGGCTTCACTTTGTATCCCCGGTCACGCAGCCATTCGCCGGTCGCGGCCGCGACACCAAGGAGCTCCTCGGGCACCGTCTGGAACTGAAGAGCCATCCGCTTTCTCAGGACCGCAGGAAGCTCTTGATCGAGGCCGAGAGGGCATTGAGGGCCTCCCGGAGTGCGTCGGTTGGCTCGAACTCCTCGGCCTCCTGCTCTTGAATCCTGGTCGTGAGCCTGGCGGCCAGCTGCTCAGTCCCGTGAGAGAAGTCGACCGCCTCGACGGAACTCTTATAGGCCTGCTGGATGGAGTAGCCGGGCTCGTGAATGATTCGCTCTACCGCTCGCTGCGCAACCCGGGGCGAGATCTCCTCACGCTCGACCGCGCGTGCCATCCGTGCCAGCAAGCGCGGCTCGACCGTACTCGTCAGGACCTCAGTCTTGAACTTGTCGACAACTGCGCGGCGCAGCTCCTCCTCCTCTTCCCCGCTTTCGATCACTCCTCTTTTCGCCAAGGCGGAAGCGCCTCGGGTCGCCTCGAGGACATGGTCGACCGTCAGGACCTGCTCCTCGCGTGGCTTCTCGAGCTCTTCCATCAACTCGTCGCGATATTCCTGAGGAAGTGCGAGAAGTTGCTTCAACCGTCGGACTTCGCCGCGGCTGACCGACGCCAATTCGGCGAGCTCGGCCTCGGTCGGGCTGCGGTCCCAGTCGAGCGCGATGCGCTCTTCCAGCTCGCGCAACTTGTATGCGGTCGGCAGCGGATCCCACTCTTGGCGCTGGTTGTGGATAGCAAACATCATCATTAGGTTTTGCAGAGGTGCCGGTTTCGGCTGGACGATCGCCGGTACGCGGTCGAGTCCGAGCTTCAGCGCACAGCGCCACCGTCGCTCGCCGTCGAGGATTACGAAACCCGCTCGCTCGCGATACACCGTTAGCGGGACCAGGATGCCCTGGTTTTTGATGGAGTCCTGCAGGACCCGGAGCTCCTCGGCGCGGAAGATCAGCCTGGGATTCTCGGGGTTCGGACGCAGCCGCTTGGGGGATACCAGCTCGATTCCGGTTTCAGCCACGCCGCGAGCCTAAATCAAGGTCGTTGAAGGTGCCAACCTTCAACGACCCCTTTCGTCGCAGGGCAGGCCGGGAGGCCCTCCCCTCCGAGGGCGTCCTGGACCCTTTCGACGACCCTCACTCACGCGCGAGGATACTGGGCGTCCTGACAGCTCCGCGAAGTTGGGTCGGCGCCACGGAGCGGACTAATGTGTCCTACCCCAGAGCGCGGAGTCGATTGACGCCAGTATGGGTCAGATCGAGATACCAGCAAGACCTCGCAACACGATTGGGACGCCTTGCCCGTAGTTCAGTGGCAACGGCGAAGCTCGACATGTTTCGAATCCGGTGCTGAAGCCAGCGCGGCAAGCGTGGGAGCCTTCAGGGCACTGTCGTATGTTCGAGGTCTTCTTGGTGCTCCTTCAGAGTTCGGCCATCGTTGGCGACCCACTTTTCGCGCCCGTTCACTGATCGAGCGAGCACCACGGCTGCGGCTTCGGACGGCGAGGAGAAGACGTAATCCTGGGTGAAGACGAGGGTCTCGCCATCTTTCTCGAGAACACCATTCCCGAGAAGACTCGTGCGGAGTTCGGTGGTTCGAGCGTGGATCGACGGGACCTCGGACGACTTCGCCCTAGAACCAGCGAGGATCTGGAAACCTTCTGAGGTCTCAAAGCCGCGCGCGCTAATCGGCGGCCGCTCCAAAGTCAAGGGCGCCAGCCCCTCAGGTGACCGAGGCCGTGAGAGCTGGAACGCGGTGACGCCGATGATCGGAAGCACGATCAGCATCTCGTGGAGAAAACGCTCGGCGAAATCTCGGTCGCGATCGGACAGATTCGGAAGGCCCGGAGGGACGATGTTCCGGAGATCGGATCTCTTGGTCTCCGCGCCTATCGCGTAAAGACGTGCCTCGAGGTGTTTGGCATGGGCCTTGTTCAGGTTGCCGTCCTTATCGGTGAAGACGACGAGCCGATTCCAAAATTCTGTGCGCGAAGCATGCGTGGCAACGCGAGTCCCCAGTTCATCCGCCTCCCCCACATATACGGCTGGCAGCGTCCCGGGGTCTCCGGGGTCGCCGACGAGCAGGTAGACGCCACTGCGCCGGAATATGGGCCGGGTCCTCGCACTCGGCATGTCCGAACGCGCGCAGTCGAGGCCTATCCCGCTCCAGTTGTCCTTTTCGACGGTCCTGATCCCGCTCGGCTGACCGTCGCAAAGATAGAGGTGGATCGTCGAACCGACTGGCGCAGCTGCCCCGGCGATGTCCATTCGGGCAGCATATTCGGAGGCACCCGAAGCCGGGAGCGGCGATATCCGGGGCGGTGGGACCGAATTCGAACGGCGGGCTTCGGCGTGAAACCAACGCCCCGGAACCCGATCCTAGGGAATGTCTAGGGAATGAGAACCGCCAGATCTTGACCTTGAGGCACTTTTCCTGACCCGCGCTGACCTCCGCACCCGCCGACGACGATGCGGCGCAAACCGGCTCCCCAGGCCGGATTTGGCTCTGCCAGTCGGTCAACCTCGCGACCACTCAAAATAGACTGACGGCTTAAAAGGCCGCCGCTCTAACCAGCTGAGCTACAGGGGCGAGCGACCATCGTAGCCGGGGGCGGGCTGGGAGCGCCGACCGGTCAGGAGAGGTCGGGGATGCCCTCGTAGGCGGTGGAGGGCTCGGCGTAGGTGCGCTGGGGGATGCGGCCGGCGGCGCGGGCGAGGTGGCCGGATTCGACCGCGGCGCGGAGGGCGCGGGCCATGGTGGTGGGCTGGGCGGCGCCGAAGATGGCGGAGGCGGCGAGGACGGCGGAGCAGCCGAGCTCCATCGCGAGGGCGGCGTCGGAGGCGGTGCCGATGCCGGCGTCGAGGATGACGGGGACCTCGGCGCGTTCGGTGATGATCGCGATGTTGTAGGGGTTGCGGATGCCGGCGCCGGAGCCGATCGGGGAGCCGAGGGGCATCACGGCGGCGCAGCCGACGGCCTCGAGGCGGCGGGCGAGGATCGGGTCGTCGTTGGTGTAGGGGAGGACGGTGAAGCCGTCGGCGACGAGCTGCTCGGCGGCCTGGACGAGCTCGACCGCGTCGGGGAAGAGGGTGCGGTCGTCCCCGATCACCTCGAGCTTGATCCAGTCGGTCTGGAATGCCTCGCGGGCGAGCTTGGCGGTGCGGACGGCGTCGCGGGCGGTGTAACAGCCGGCGGTATTGGGGAGGACGAAGAGGCCGAGGCGGTCGATGACGTCGAGGACCGAGCCGGCGGCGGTCGGGTCGATCCGCCGCAGGGCGACGGTGACGATCTCGGTGCCCGCGGCGGTCAGGGCGTCCCCCATCTGCTCCAGGGAGCGGAAGCCGCCGGTGCCGGCGATCAGGCGCGAGGACCACTCGCGGTCGCCCATGGTCCAGGTCTCCGCCCCGCCCTGGATCGCGGCGAGGACCTCGACCGCAGCGCCGTCGGCGAGCGGCGTCGACTCCCACTCGGAGTGCGGGACGACCTCGCCGTCGAGCGCGATCGCGACCCCGCGACGCGACTCCGGGGCACCCGCGGCGCGCGCGGCCTCGGCGAGCGTCGCTCCCGCGGCCAGCTCCACCGTCTCGCCGTTCAGCTCGACCCTCATCGCGACGCTCCCGCCGGGGTGCGTTCGTCCTTTGTACCCGTATGCGACACAAGCGACGAACGCATCGGGTCGGCGAAGGCGATGGCGTCGGGGAGGGCGTCGCCGGTGAGGGTCGCGGCGACGGCGTCGGCGGTCAGCGGGGCGAGGAGGATGCCGTTGCGGAAGTGGCCGGTGGCGAGGACGAGGCCCTCGACCGCGCCGCGGCCGACGAGCGGCAGATTGTCCGGGGTGCCGGGACGAAGGCCGGCGATCGTCCCGGCGAATTCCATCTCGGCGACGTCGGGAAGGACGCGGTATGCCTCACGCAGGAGCTCGTGGACGCCGCCCGCGGTGACGACGGTGTCGAAGCCGCGCTCTTCCTGGGTCGCGCCGACGATCAGCCGGCCATCGGGGCGCGGGACGAGGTAGACGCGCTCGGAGGCGACGATCCGCGAGGCGGGGGCGGGATCGCCCTCGCGCGGGCGCAGCTCGACCGTCTCCCCCTTCACCGGCCGGACCGGCGGCTGCGCCTCCTCCGGGAGCCAGGCCGTTCGTCCCGACCAGGCGCCGTTGCAGAGGACGACGGCGTCGGCACGGACGTCGACCGGTTGCACCAAGTCGTCGCTGGGACGACTTGTTGCAACCGGTGCCGTGCGGACCCCGACCAGGCGCTCGCCGTCCCAGAGGGCGTCGACGACCTCGGTGCCGGTGCGGAGCTCACCGCCCGCAGCGTGCAACGCGGCGACCAGGGCGAGGGCCAGGGCGCGCGGGTCGACCGAGGCCTCGCCCGCCGCCAGCACGCCGCCGGCGAAGTTCGGGGCGAGGCCCGGCTCAAGTTGCCGGCACCCGGTCGGGGTCAGCCACTCGGCCTCGAGGCCCAGCTCCCGCTGCAGGTCGTGCCGGCGGCGCAGCTCCCCCGCCTCGTCGCGGTCGAGCGCCACGTGGAGGGCGCCGCACTCGCTGAAGCCGGTCGCCTCCCCCCCGGCCGCCTCGACCTCGGCCGCAAAGTCCGGCCAGCGCGCGCCCGACTCCAGCGCCAGCTCCAACAGCTCGCGCTCGCCGAAGGTCAGCTCGCCGACCGGCGCCAGCATCCCCGCGGCGACGTTGGTCGCCCCCGCGGGCGGCTCCGCCCGCTCCAGCACGCACACCCGCGCCCCGCGCCGGGCCGCGCGCCAGGCGCTCGCGAGCCCGATGACGCCGCCACCCACGAACACCGCATCGAAACCGCTCTTGTCGCTCACAACTTTGCCTCCGCCGGCATTACCCGGATCAGGTCAGACGGTCGGCGACCTCGATGTCGCCCTCTCAGCCCGCAAGGGCTCCCGGTCGAGGGGTCGCAAGAGCCCCCGTTCGGCCTCGGATGCTACCGAGATGTCTCGGCCGGCCATAATCGTTGCGTGAGCTTCGCTCCCCCCGAGGGTCAAGGACCGCTGCGACGCGAGCGGCTGCGCACCGCGCGCCTCTATTTCGTCTGCGACGCGCGCCCCGGCGGCGCCGATCCCGAACCGCTGCTGCGGGCGGCGCTCAGCGGCGGCGTCGACATCGTGCAGCTGCGCGAGAAGCAGCTCGGGCGGGCCGAGATCGAACGTGCCGCCGACACCTTCCGCCGGGTCGCCGACAACTACTCGGCCCTCTTCATCGTCAACGACGACCCCGACCTGGCCCGCGCCTGCGACGCCGACGGGGTGCACGTGGGACAGGACGACGCCTCGGTCGAGGAAGCGCGGGCGGTGTTGGGACCGCAGGCGATCATCGGCCAGTCGACGCATTCCGAGGAGCAGATCGCGGCGGCGAACGAACGCGACATCGACTACTTCGCCGTCGGGCCGGTCTGGGAGACGCCGACGAAACCGGGGCGGGCGGCGGTCGGGCTGGAGCTCGTCGCGCATGCGGCGGAGGTCGCGTCGAAACCGTTCTTCGCGATCGGCGGGATCGGGCCCCTGAACGCCGGCGAGGTCATCACCGCGGGGGCGCAGCGACTGTGCGTGGTGCGGGCGATCCGCGACGCGCCGAATCCCCAGGTCGCCGCCGAAGCGCTGCGGCGTGCGTTCGAGGTCGAGGGGTCGAGCAGGGGCGTGGCGCCGGGTGGCTGAGGGGCCGCGGAAGCGCAAGCGGCGCGCCGGGACGGCGGGCGGCGACGGCGCTGCCGAGAACGGCGCGGCTCCCACGAACGGCGCGGCGACCGCGTCCCGTCCCAAGACCCCGCGCGAGCGCATGGAAGCCGGCTACGCGAAGGCCGAGGTCCGCAACCAGGCGGCGCGCGAGGCGCTCGAGCCGCTCGCGCCCGGCGAGCGCCCGCCGGTCGTCACCGTCGCCGCGATCCTCGCCGCCCTGGTCGCGCTCTCGATCGTCGTCACCTACGCCGCCGGGGTGAAGGTGAACGGCTCGACCCCGAAGGTGAGCACGGTCGCCGCCCCCGCCCTGATCATGGGCGTCCTCGCGTGGGGCATGTGGGGCGCCCGCTACTGGGCGGTCGTCGCCTTCCAGGTCGTGCTCGTCTTCCTCATCTTCTGCGCCGTCTACGGGCTGATGGTGATCGCGACCTCGCTCGGGGAGTTCGCGGTGACGCTCGGCCTGCTCGCCGTCTCGGGGACCCTTTTCTGGCTGATGGTGAAGGCGATGGCGCGGATCCAGATGCCCGAGCGGATGCCGCCGCAATAGCGCCCGACCGGCTTCCGGAGCGCGCAAAGATCCCCGTTCGGGGGGTCTTGTATACCAGTGGGAGGTCAACGCATCCGGTTCTATAGGCTGCTTTGACCTATGCCAGAGAGCTTTGATGTCATCGTGATCGGGGGTGGCCCGGGCGGTTACGTCGCCGCGATCCGCGCCGCCCAACTCGGCCAGAAGACCGCCGTCGTGGAGCGCGACAAAGCGGGCGGCCGCTGCCTCAACTACGCCTGCATCCCGGCGAAGACGATCCTGCGATCGGCCGAGCTCTACGACGACGTCAGGAACGGCGCCGAGCTCGGCATCGTCGGCGATATCTCGATCGACTGGGACGCCCTGCAGGCGCGCCGCGGCAAGGTCTCCGAATCGCTCTCCAAAGGCGTCGAATTCCTCTGGGACAAGGGCAAGATCACGAAGATCGAGGGCGAGGGCTCGCTGACCGCCGACGGCAACGTCGCGGTCGGCGGCGAGACCTACGAGGCGAAGGCCGTCGTCCTGGCGACCGGCTCGGTCGCCCTGCCGATCCCGGGGGTCGAGTTCGGCGGCCGCGTCGTCGACACCTGGGGCGCCTGGTCGCTCCCCGAGCAGCCGAAGAAGATCGCCGTGGTCGGCGCCGGCGCGTCGGGATCGGAGATCGCCTCCGCCTACGCGCGCCTCGGCACCGAGGTGATCCTGATCGAGATGCTGCCGCAGATCCTCCCCGCCGAGGACAAGGACATCGCCAAAGTCGTGGAACGGGTCTTCAAGAAACAGGGCATCGAGATCTCCACCGGCGCTCCGGTGGAGAACGTCGAGGTCGGCGAGGGCTCGGTCAAGTTCACCTACGGCGACAAGTCGGCCGAGGTCGACTACCTCTGCGTCGCCGGCGGGCGCGGCCCCGACACCGAGGGCCTCGGCCTGGAGTCGGCGGGCGTGGCGCTCGAGGAGGGCGGCCGCAAGATCAAGGTCGACCCCTTCGGCCGCACCAGCAACCCGAAGGTCTTCGCGATCGGCGACCTGGTCAACAAGAAGGCGCTCGCCCACAAGGCCGAGGAGGAGGGCGTCGTCGCGGTCGAGACCGCGGCCGGCGTCGAGACCGAGCCGGTCAACCAGGAGCTCCTGGTCGGCGCCACCTTCACCCACCCGCAGGTCGCCAGCGTCGGCCTCACCGAGGCTGCCGCCAAGGAGGCCGGGCACGAGGTGAAGGTCGGCAAACAGAAAATCTCCGGCGAGGGCGCGGGCACCGTCTACGACGACAAAGACGGCATCGTCAAGCTCGTCGTCGACACCAAGTACGGCGAGATCCTCGGCGCCCACATCGTCGGCAACCGCGCCTGCGACATGATCGCCGAGCTGGTGGCCGTGATGGCGCTGGAGGGCGGCGCCCAAGAGGTCGCCCGCATCGTGCACCCCCACCCGACCGTCTCCGAGGCGGTCCTCGACGCCGCGAGAGCGGTCGACGGCTGGGCCATCCACGCCTAGGACTCCGCCAGCTGTTCCTTTTGGTCCCCACAGGGCCATAAGGAACAGCTGGACGACGGGGTCGGGATAATCGCCCGATGCCGGAGCGCGCTGTCTTTTATTACGACCTGGGGTCGCCCTACGCCTATCTGTCGGCGGAACGGATCTCGGGGCTCTTCAACGAGGCCGGGCTGGAGCAGCCGGAGTGGCAGCCGATCCTGCTCGGCGGGCTCTTCCGGCACTTCGACCGGGGGTCCTGGGCGCTGACCGAGGCGCGGGCGGACGGCATCGCGGAGGTCGAGCGGCGCGCCGGCGAGCAGGGGCTGCCGCCGATCGTCTGGCCCGAGGTGTGGCCCGGGGAAATGCTCCACGCGATGCGGGTCGCCACCTTCGCCAAGCAGACCGGACGCACCATCGCCTTCGGCCTCGCCGCCTTCCGCCAGCAGTTCGCGGCGGGCAAAGACCTGACTGACCCGGACAACGTGATGATCGCCGCGGCGGCCTGCGAGCTCCACCCGCGCGCGCTGGAGAGCGCGGTGAAGACGTCGATCGTCAAAGACGCGCTGCGCGAGGCGACCGACGCGGCCGCCACCGCCGGCGTATTCGGCGTCCCCAGCGTGCGGGTCGGCGAGGAGGTCTTCTGGGGGGACGACCGCCTCGAGGAGGCAGTGGAGGCCGCGGCCGCATCTGGGTAGCCTGAGGTTGTGCCAACCCTCCCCGATGCCGCGACCGCCTACGAACTGCTCGCGCGCATGGCGCTGATCCGGCGCTTCGAGGAGGAGGCGGGGCGCCAGTACCAGCGGGCCAAAGCGGGCGGCTTCCTCCACCTCGCGATCGGCGAGGAGGCGACGATCGTCGGCACCACCTCGGTGATGCGCGACGAAGACTTCCTGATCGGCACCTACCGCACCCACGGCCACGCGATCGCCCGCGGCACCAGTCCCGACGCGGTGATGGCGGAGATCTTCGGCCGGGTCGACGGCACCAGCGGCGGGCGCGGCGGCTCGATGCACATCTTCGACGCCGAGCGGCGCTTCATGGGCGGATACGGGATCGTCGGCGGCAACCTGCCGATCGCCGCCGGGCTGGCGCTCGCGTCCCAGTACAAGGGCGAAGACGCGGTCACCGTCTGCATGTTCGGCGACGGCGCCTCCAACGCCGGCAACTTCGGCGAGACGATGAACCTGGCGGCGCTCTGGACGCTGCCGGTCCTCTTCCTGGTCGAGAACAACCTCTACGGGATGGGGACGGCGATCGAGCGCCACTCGGCGCAGACCGACCTCTCGAAGAAGGCGGAGGGCTACGGCGTCCCGGGGACGCGGATCGACGGCATGGACGTGGTCGCGGTGCGCGAGGCGGTGGCCGAGGGGCTGCGCTCGGCGCGCGAGGAAGATCGGCCGACCCTGATCGAGGTCGTCACCTACCGCTACCGCGGCCACTCGGCGGCCGACCCGGAGGTCTACCGGGAACGCGAGGAGGTCGAGGAGTGGCGGGAGAAAGATCCGATCGAGAGCTTCGCGCGGCGCTGCGTGGAGGCCGGCGTGCTCGGCGAGCGCGAGGTCGGGCAGGCGCGCGAGGCGGCCGAGGCGGCGGTCCAGGCCGCGGTGGAGTTCGCCGACGCCTCGCCGGAGCCGGCGCTCGACACGATGTACGAGAGCCTCTACGCGCTCACCGACTACCCCGGCGGCTGGTACGCGGTCGACGAGCGCAGCCCGGAGCCGCACCGCGGCGAGCACGAGGCCGACATGCCGGCGGCGGCGCGCGAGCTGGCCGAGGCGGGTGCGGCCTACGCGGAGATCGAGGAGGAGGGCGAGCGTCCCAACCCGGCGCTGGAGGGCGACGCGCAGGACCACACGGCATCACGGACCGGGCCCGAGGCCGCCGAGGAGCGGGAAGGCTGATGGCCGAGGTGCGGATGCGGGAAGCGCTGCGCGACGCGATGGCGGAGGAGATGCGCCGCGACGAGTCGGTGTTCGTGATGGGCGAGGACGTCGGCGTCTTCCGCGGCGCCTTCAAGGTGACCGACGGGCTGCTCGACGAGTTCGGCGAGCGCCGCGTGCGCGACACGCCGATCTCCGAGAACACGATCGTCGGGGCGGGTGTCGGGGCGGCGATGAACGGCCTACGGCCGATCGTCGAGCTGATGACGGTGAACTTCAGCCTGCTGGCGCTGGACCAGATCGTCAACCACGCGGCCGCGATCCCCTACATGTTCAACGGCCAGGCGAAGGTGCCGATGGTGATCCGGATGCCGGGCGGCGGCGGGCACCAGCTCGGCCCGACCCACTCGCACAGCTTCGAGGCGCTCTACCTCCAGGTGCCCGGGCTGCTCGTCGCGTGCCCCTCGACCCCCGGTGACGCCAAGGGCCTCTTGAAGTCGGCGATCCGGGACGACAATCCGGTCGTCTTCATCGAGCACGAGAGCCTCTACGGGGTGAAAGGCGAGGTCGACGACGGCGATGAGCTGGTGCCGTTCGGCGAGGCGCGAATCCGTCGCGCGGGGACCGACGTGACCATCATCGGCATCCTCAAGATGGCGAACGTGGCGATGGAAGCGGCGGAGACCCTGGCGCGCGAGCACGGCGTCGAGGCCGAGGTGATCGACCCGCGCACGCTGCGACCGCTCGACCTGGACACGATCCTCGCCTCGGTGTCGAAGACCAACCACGCGGTGATCGTCGAGGAGGGCTGGCCGCACGGCGGCGTCGGCGCGAACCTCTCGGCGCTGATCACCGAGCAGGCCTTCGACGAGCTCGACGCGCCGCCCCAGCGCGTGACCGGCGCCGACGTCCACATGCCCTACTCCAAACGACTCGAGCAGGCGGCGATCCCGCACCAGGAGCACATCGTCAGCGCCGCGCTCGCGACCCTCCAGGGGGAGACGGCCTGATCGCTCAGGCGGCGGCCAGCACGGTTCCGGCGCTCGGGCCGGTGACGTCGTCGCGATCGGCGCTGGCGGCGCGGACGGTGTAGTCGACGTCCTCGAGCTTCAGGGGCAGGGTGACCTCACCGCGCTCGCCGTCCGGGGAGATGCCGTAGGTGGCGGGTGGCTTGCCGTCTTTGTGGCCGTCGAGGCTGATCAGCAGGTACTTCGGCTTCGGGACGCCCGGCTCGGGCGGCGGCAGCTCGTAGCTGACCACGGCGTGATCGTCCTCGCGCTTGGCCTCGACCTTCGGCGGAGCCGGCTTCGGCACCTCGGCGCCCGCTTCCGGTCCCAGCTCCTCGGCCGGCTTCGCGCGCTCGTGGAAGCCGCAGGGGTCGGCCCAGGCGTCGTGGAAGCGCGGCCCGGGCGGGCTGTCGGCGCCGATCGTGACGAAGGGCAGCTTGAGGACGTGGCCGGTGCTGCCCCAGCGACCCGGCCAGGCGACCCAATCCGGCGCCGTGGTGGTGATCGCGTTCAGCTGGGGACGGACGCGGGGGCCCTTGTCGTCGTTGTGGTCGGGGATGACCGGCGCCTGGGTGTAGGTGCCGGGACGGAAGTAGGAGGCGTGGGAGCCGCGGGCGGAGTAGACGACCGGTGCCGGTCCGCCCGGCCCGTCCTCCTTTTCGACGTCGGCCCAGGCCGCTTTCTCGGCGTAGGTGTGTTGCGCATAGGTCGCGACCTCGGGCTCACCGTCCGCGCCGACCCGGAACTGGACCATTTCCCAGTCGCCCTCGTGCAGGCCGCTGCCGAGCAGACCCTTGTCGTTGTAGTAGTAGAAGAACCAGTACTGCAGCCAGAGCTGGTCGGCGCAGTTGCGGTTGGCGAACCCGTAGACGTGGTTGGCGTAGCCGGGAAGGGCGTGCATGGCGCGGGCGTCGGCGACGTAATGCTTGCCGACCGCATCGAGGTGGTCCTTGGCGTGGACCGCGGTGTGGTCCGGGTCGGGATAGTTGTCGCCGCGCAGGAACCCGACGTCGAGCTGGGCCTCGCCGGCCGCCGGCCTCGCCGCGGCGAGCACCTTCCTGGGGGTGTCCAGCGTGTTGCCGTGGGGGAACCCGGGCGGGACGGCATCCGTCATCGTCGCCACCGAGTCGGCGGCGTAGCTCTCCAGCGAGTCGTACTGGACGAACGGGACGAAGCGCTCCAGGAGCCCGGCGTCGTCTGCCATCAGATCCCCACCCTTTCGGTGAATGGCGAGTCGAACACGCCGGAGTCGTTGTAGTCGGCCTCGGCCTTCGTCCACCGCCACCACTCCGGGTACGTCGCGGCCGGCTGCCCCGGTCCGATCGCGTTGATCTGCCCCCAGTGCGGGCGCACGCCGAGATGGGCGAGGGCGTCTTCGTACCCGATCAGCAGCGGCATCTCCCCGCGGCTGCCGGTGACCATGATCAGCTCGATCATCATCGTCGGCTGCCCGTACATCATCGAGGCGTACGCCTTCGACGGGGCGACGAAGCGCAGCGAGAACGGTGAGGTGTGGAAGATGCCTTCCTTGCGCCGCTCGGCAGCGATCTCGAGGATCCGGTCGACGGCTTCGACGTGGCGGCCGTCGAGCGCGACGCCGAGCTCCATCGAATCGGCGGGAAGCGCGTTCGCCTCGCCGATGTTGAACACCTTGTAGGAGATGTTGGTGTAATCGTCATCGGTCATTTCCTCCAAGGTGTCATCGAAGCGCCTCACCATCAGCCCGGGGAAGTGACGGGCGAGGAAGCGCAGCAGGACGCCGGTGAAGTGCCACGAGGACTCGAGCTCGGTCAGCGGGTGGCGTTCGGTCTCGTCCGGGGGCAGGTCGTGAGGCTCGGGCGCGTCGGTGCGCACCGTCACCAGCACCCGGTGTTCGCCGTTCGCTTCCGGATAGGGGTTGACGAACAGCTCGTAGTGGGCGTCGCCGGCGAGGACGCCGTCGGCGGTGAGGGCGCCTCGGACCTTCTCCCAGGTGCTGAGCGTGCGCACCTCTTTGAGCCAGAACTTCTCCCGCACCTCGAGCATCACCCGGTAGAGGAGCCCGAGCGTCCCGAGCCCGCAGATGGCGGCGCGGAAGAGCTCGTCGTCCTGGACCAGCTCGAGCTCCGACGCGCCGAAGGTCACCGGGTCGGTCGGGCCGTCGGCGGGCTCGATCCGCAGCGCCCGCCCGCGGGAGACCACGACCTCCAGCGAGCGGACCGCGTCGGGGAAGGGGCCGTAGGCGAGGCCGGAGCCGTGGGTCGAGGTCGAGATGACCCCGGCGATCGTCTGCGCGTCGTAGCCACCCATGTTGGTGAGCGCGAGGCCCATCCCTTCGAGCGCCGGGTTGAGGGTGCGCAGGTGCGTCCCCGAGCCGACCCAGACCAGTCGCGCCGCGTCGGCCCCGGCGCGCAGGGTGGCGGGCGCGACCCGCTCGACGCTCGCGAGGTTGTCGGGTTCCACCATGATCCCGTCGGTCAGGGCGATGTCCGACCAGGCATGGCGGGCGCCGGCGGCGTGCGCGGTCCCGCCTTCGCGTTCGGCCCGGATCACCAGGTCGCGCAGCTCGGCCAGGGACCCGGGCGTGGCGATCTCGACCGGATCGCAGCGCTCGCCGCCGGTGTGGTTGCGCCAGACCGGGCTCACGCCAGGTCCTTGACCAGCCGGTCGACGCCGCGCTCGGCCAGGGCGGCGATCGTCTTCGACGGGTTGACGCCGAGCGCGGTCGGGACGATCGAGCCGTCGAGGACGTGCAGGCCGGGATACCCGTGGACGCGGCCGAGGTCGTCGACCACCCCGGCGGCGGGGTCCTCGGCCATCGGGCAGCCGCCGAGCGGGTGGACGGTGGCGTACTTGCTGAACGGTCCGCCTTCGAGGACGTAGAACGGCTCCGCGTCGCTCGCCTCGGCGATCTCCTTGGCCGTGCGTTCGAGGTTTTCGAAGAGCTTCACGGAGCCCTTCATGTCCCAGCGGATGTCGAAGCGACGCAAGATCGGCGTCAGCCGCATCTCGCCGTCGGCGGCGTCACGGCCGATCATCAGGAAGATCAGCGAGTCGGTGTCGGCCCGGTCGCGATCGGCGAGGCGCACGTCCCGCGGGCGCAGCGCCTGGTCGCTCCAGCCGACGCGGGTGAGGCCGACCCGCAGCCGCAGCAGCCAACGGCGCCAACCGCGGATCACGTCGACCCCACGGGCGGCGTCGATGAGCAGCTGGACATAGGCCGGCAGGCCGCCGTCGGCGACGATCAGCCCGCGTTCGGCGGTGTAGTCGAGTTTGCTGGTCATCACCGGGCCGAAGTCGTTGCGGGCGCCCTGGACGTCGGCCGCCCCCGGGTCGATCGCCATCCCCAGCCCGTCGCCGTCGCCGGAGAAGTGGCTGCCGAGCGCCGGTGAGAGGTTCGGCAGCCGGCGCCGGTTCTCGAGCAGCAGGCGGGTGGAGCCGAGCGTGCCCGCGGCGAGGATCAGGGTGGGCGCCTCGACCGCGCCGTCGTCCTCCTCGCCGAGGCCACTGAAGGTGACCGTCCAGTTGCCACCGGCCCGGTCGGGCGGTTCGATCCGCTTCGCCAGGTGGAGCGGGAGGACCTCTGCGCCGTGTGCTTCGGCGCGGGCGATGTAGGTGATGTCGACGGTGTTGCGGGCGTTGACCGGGCACCCCGCGTTGCAGTTGCCGAGGTTCTGGCAACCCTCCTGATGGACGCCGCTGAACGGGTGCTCGCGCGGCTCGCCGAAGTGGATGGCGAGCGGCAGCGGTTCGGCCTCCTTGCCGACGTGGCGGCCGGCGGCGGCGAAGGCGCGCACCTTCGGCAGGGCCGGCTCGGTGGGAGTCGGCATCGGCATCAGTGCTTCCTCGGTGCGGTCGTACCAGGGTTCGAGGGCGGGCCGCCGGATCGCCGCCGGCCAGCCGTGCTCGAAGACGTCGGCCGGGGTGCGCAGCTGGACGTTGGCGTAGACGAGGGAGCCGCCGCCGACGCCGGCCGCGGTGATCACCGAGATGTCGCGCATGAAGCGGAGGTCGAGCAGGCCGCCGGGGTTGAGCGTCCGGTGCCAGAGCATCTCCGGCGTCTGCTCGAGGTCGGTCGGGAAGTCCTTCGCCGCCCACCGTTTGCCCCGCTCCAGTACACACACCCGCTTGCCCGCCTCGGCCAGCCGACAAGCGGCGATCCCACCGCCGAAACCGGAGCCGACGACCACCACATCATAGGAACGTGACATGTCGTGATCGTAGAAGGAAGTCTGTTTAATGCAACTCCTTCTGGAAACGTGAAATCGAACACCGTGGTTCGCCAAACACCCGATCCCGAACTGTGTGTGTTCTCAGCAGGTCTTCTTCGCGCCGGTCACCGCGTCCCAGGCACCGTTGAGGGAGAAGTCGGCATCGACGCTGAAGGTGCCGGGACGGGCGACACGGGCGACGGTCCACTTGCCGTGGCGCAGGAGGCAGCCGGAGCCGCTGCCGATCGACCAGTAAGGGGTGAAGTTGACGCGGACGAGGAATTCCCCGGGTTTGGTGACGTGCAGGGCGAAGCCCTGGGGACCCACCGAGTCGGCGCTGGCACGACCGCTGCCCAGGGGCGCGACGATGGGCTTCGGCTTCGCCACCTCGAAGATGCGCCAGTGGTTGTCGCGAAAGCGTTCGTGGAGGTAGGGCGGGCCGGTGAGGATGAGGCGGCGCTCGGCCGCCGAGGAGTAGTCGAGCGGCGCGATCGGGAGCGCGACGTAACGGATCGCGTTGTTGCGCAGCCACATTTCGTAGCTGTGGCTGGTGAGGGCGCCTTCCTTGTAGAAGATGTCGTCGCGGGCGGTGTCGAGCTGGCGGAGCCAACCGCGGGCGAGGTCGAACTTCGGCGCGAGATAGGCCGACTCCCAGTGGTTTGCCGTCGGCGGGACCTCGATCCGGGTGCCGCGCCCGCCGTGCTCCATCAGCCACCGGGAGGCGGGGTGGAAGAACGATTCTTCGGTCGAGGGGTCGCCGACGGAGCGGGCGATCTGGGTGACGCTGGCGGTGAACTGCCAGTAGAGGCTGCCGGCCAGGGTGACGACGAGGACCGCGGTGTAGAACCAGGCCGGGACGCGGGGATGGAGGCGCGGCAACGGCCGGTGCGAGAGCAGGACCGCCGCCAGGACCGGGCCGCCGAAGAGGGCGCCGAGGCGCACCGCGTTGCCGCCGAGCGCGTTCGGGACGAGGAAGATCGCGGTGCCGGCGACGGCGTAGCCGACGATCACACGGCGCAGCCGCGCCTCGCCCTCGGCGCGCCAGGTCAGGAAGAGCGCGGCCGCGCACCAGATCGGGATCGAGATGAAGGATGAGGCGACGAAGGGAAAGCGGCCGGGTTCGGGGAAGGCGAGGTTCGGCGCCACGGTGAGGATGAGCGCCGCGGCGCAAGCGGCGATCGCGGCGCGATTGAGGCGCTCGCCCCGTTCCCACACCCCGGCGGCAAGGACGCCCGCGAGGAAGGCGCCCGCGACCGGGCTCGCCAGCGGACAGGCGGCGGCCGCGGCGATCGCGAGCGTCGTCCTCCCCGTCTGCAGCGAGCGCAGGGACGCGAGGCCGAAGGCGACGCCGAGGGCGAAGGTCAGCTGCCCGTCGGCGAGCAGGGTGACGACCCCCGCCGCGAACCAGAGCGTCGCCCAGCGCGCCTCCGCGCCCCAGTGGTCCCGGACCAGGCGGTCGAAGAGGTAGGAGGAGGCGACCACCGACAGCATTCCCACCACCTGCGGCCCGAGCAGCGCCGCGGCGGGCGGGAACAGCACGCTGTAGTTGAGCGTGTAGTGGCCCGCGTACCAGGAGCTGTTCCAGATCGCCAGGCCGGTGTGCTGGAAGAGCTCGGTGTGGAAAACCTGGGCCGCAAGGTCCCCGACTTGCGGGTCCCAGATCAACATCAGAGCCGCCAGCGCCGCGCTCAGCGCAACCGCGGGCAGCCATTCGGGGCGGTACGCCTTGGACTGGTACATGCGGGGACCACAGCATATGGGGGCAACTTGAGAGAATTCTCATATGAGCCCGGAGCTGCTCCTGATCGACTGCGGCACGATCCCCTACCGCGAGGCCTGGGACCTGCAGCTGGCGCTGGCCGAGCGGCGCGGCGCGGGGACGATCCCGGACGCGCTGCTGCTGCTGGAGCACCCGCCGGTGTACTCGCGCGGGCGGCGCACCAAGCCCGAGGAACTGCCGATGGGGGACGCCTGGTACGAAACCCAGGGGATCGAAGTGCTGGACACCGATCGCGGCGGGCTCGTCACCTACCACGGGCCGGGGCAGCTGGTCGCCTACCCGATCCTCGACCTGACGCCGATGGGCGGGGACGTCCACGAGTACGTGCGGCGGCTGGAGAAGGTGATGATCGGGGCGCTGGCCGAGCACGGCGTCGGCGCGCAGACGATCGAGGGGCTGACCGGGGTGTGGACCGACGGGCCGCCGCCGGCACCGGGCTTGGCGGGCGCGGCGGAGAAGATCGGCTCGATCGGCGTCCACGTCAGCAAGGGCATCACCACGCACGGGCTGGCGGTGAACGTCGACAACGACCTGCAGCCGTTCGAGTGGGTGATCCCGTGCGGGATCCAGGGCGTGGCGATGACGTCGATCGCGAAGGAGGGCGGGCGCGAGGCGAATGTCCCGGCGTTCGCGACGACGGTCGGGCGGCGCTTCGGCGAGGTCTTCGAGCGGGAGCCGCGGGCCGTCGGCCTGGACGGTGTCGGCCTGGGACCCGTGCCCGCTAGGCTCGGGGGAGAACGATGAGCGAGACGACCGAGCGCATCCACGTCACCCGCTCCCGGGCCAAGCCGGGCGGGACCGCCCAGATCGACGGCGCGAAGGGGTCCAAGCGCGCGCGCAAGCCGCCGTGGCTGAAAGTCCCCGCGCCGGGCGGCCCGAACTACCGGCGCCTGAAGGAGAAGATCGGCTCCGACAACCTCCACACCGTCTGCGAGGAGGCGAACTGCCCGAACGTCGGCGAGTGCTGGGAGCGCGGCACCGCGACCTTCATGATCCTCGGCGACGTCTGCACCCGCCGCTGCGGCTTCTGCAACGTGCAGACCGGCAAGCCGACCTGGAACGACCCGCTCGAGCCGCTGCGCGTCGCCAACCAGGTGAAAGCGATGGGGCTGCGGCACGCCGTCGTCACCTCGGTCGACCGCGACGACCTCCCCGACTACGGGGCGAGCGCTTTCGTCGGCGTCGTCCGCTCGATCCGGATGATGGCGCCCGACTGCAAGGTCGAGATCCTCACCCCCGACTTCCGCGGCCAGGAGATGCCGCTGGCCAAGGTCATCCACGAGAAGCCCGACGTCTTCAACCACAACGTGGAGACGGTGCCGCGCCTCTACCCCATCGCCCGCCGCGGCTCCCAGTTCGCCCGCTCCGCCCGCGTCCTCAAGATGGCGAAGGAGATGGGCGGCGACGACGTCGTCACCAAGTCGGGGCTGATGGTCGGGCTCGGCGAGTCCTTCGAGGAGATGGTCGAGACCTTCGGCCTGCTGCGCGAGCACCGCGTCCAGGTGCTGACCGTCGGCCAGTACCTGCGGCCGACCGAGAACCACCTGCCGTTGGTGCGGTATTGGCACCCGGAGGAGTTCGAGGCGCTGGAGAAGGCGGCCTACGACCTCGGCTTCGAGTCGGTGGCGGCGGGGCCGCTGGTGCGTTCCAGCTACCACGCCGACCAGAACCTGCCCGAGGGCAAGCGGGCCGAGAGCCTCCTGGCGTGAGCGGGGCCCGCATCGTCCGGCCGCTGGGGCTGGACGAGGTCGACATCCGCATCGATTACTTCCACGACGCCTCCGACGAGTACCTGCTGAAGCTGGGCGTCGACCGGGCGCTGCTGCCCGACCGCGACGCCTGGCGCGCCTACTACGAGAGGGACTACGCCCGACCGCTCACCGGGCGCGAGACCTACAACCTCGCCTGGGAACTGGACGACCGCGTCGTCGGCTTCAGCTCGGTCGACAACATCGAGTTCGGCGAGCAGGCGTTCATGCACCTCCACGTCATCGAGGAGCCCGAACGGCGCTCGGGCCTGGGGACCGAATTCGTCCGCCTCTCGATCGCGGAGTACTTCCGGGTGCTGGAGCTACGCCGCCTCTTCTGCCGGCCGAACGCCTTCAACGTCGCCCCGAACCGGACCCTGCAGCGGGTCGGCTTCCGGTACGTCTGCACCGAAGAGATGCAGACGGGCCCGATCAACTTCCCCCAGCCCCTCACCCGCTGGGTGCTCGAGCGCCCGCGCTAGCTGATCGATTCCACGGCGTCGTTCGCGGCCGTGCCCCGCGCCGGCGCAGCCGTCCGAGATCGGTCCCAGGACGTGAGGGGCTCGTGAAACATCGGGCACAGGGACGGGGGAGGTCGGGCTTACGTCGGAGTCCCGCGCGAGAGATGCCACACCTCGCCCCGATCGGTGACGAAGATGCCGGGAACGTCACACTTCCGCATCCTCTGGGTCGGTTTTCGGGCCCGAGATCGGGGCCCGAAAACGCGCTGCATGCATTCACCACCCTATAGGGGGGTCGATGCATGCAGCGCGGAATTGACTGTTGTCCAACACGCACGGAAGCGTGGACTTCCCCCGCTCTCCGTCACGAGATGCGACCTCCGTCACGGAGCCGTGTCCCTCCCGTGACGAACCCGTTGCGCCGCGGCGAGCTTTCCACCACTTCCCCCACATCCCCGGCCGTCTCGGCCCGGGCCGTGGCCGAGACGGCCGCGTCCCTTCTACGGGCGCCGGCTTTACCCCCTCATCCCTTCCCCGGCCCGGCCTCTGCGCGCGGACCGTAGAACCGACCATCCAGCGGAGGGCTAGCGGATCTGGAAGGCGCCCTCGCGCAGGTAGGCGCGGTAGAGGTCGAGCGCGTGCGCGGATGGCTCCTGCATCTGGGACGGCGGCTTGGCCGGGTCCGCCCAGAGCATCTCGGTCGTCTCGACCCCGTCGGGGCGGGGCTCGCCGCTCCAGCGGCGGGCGACGAAGAGCATCGCGAAGCAGTGGCTGACGTCGCCGCCGGGGTAGGCGATCGTGTGGAGCTCGGCCTCCGAGAGGCAGGCGAAGGCCTCGAGGTGGGCGGGGTCGACCTCCACCCCGGTCTCCTCGCGCAGCTCGGTGAGCGCGGTGGCGGCGAAGCTCGAACCCTCCTCGGCGCCGCCCGCGGGCAGGCACCACTGGCCGTTGTCGGCGCGGCGGGTGAAGAGGACGTCGCCATCCTCGCGGGCGAGGAAGACCATCGCGCCGGGGATCAGGACGAGGTCGGAGCCGACCTTCTGGCGCAGCCGCCACAGATATGAGCCCTCGAACGGCATCGGCTCAGGCGACCTGGAAGGTCCCCGTCCGCAGGTAGGCGAGGAGCAGCTCGACCGCGCGGGCGGTCGAGTCCTCGAAGGGCTGCGGCAGGTCGGTCGGATCGGCGAAGCGCAGGTCCACCGACTCCTCCCCGTCCGGCGCGAGCTCCCCCTCCCACTCCCGCACCAGGAAGCACATCGAGAAGTAGTGGGCGACGTCGCCGTTCGGATAGTGGAGCGTGTGCCGATCGGCTTCCGAGAAGCAGGAGACCGGGATCAGATCCTCCTCCCGGGCGACCAGCCCCGTCTCCTCCCGCAGCTCGTCGATCGCCGTGCGCGCGAAGCTCCCCCCGACCTCCGCCGCCCCACCCGGCAGGCACCAGGTCCCGTCGTCCTCGCGCAGGGCGAAGAGCACCTTCCCGTCCTCCCGCATCGCCGCGACCGCCGCCCCCGGCGTGAGGACGAGGTCGTGCCCGATCTTCTGCCGGAGTCCCCAGAGGTATGAGCCTTCGAAGGGCAAGAGAGTGGAGCCAACCGGGATCGAACCGGTGACCTCCTGCTTGCAAAGCAGGCGCTCTGCCAGCTGAGCTATGGCCCCTTGAGGTGAAGTGTAGGACGCGGCGCACATTTGGGCCCTCTGAGGGCCCCAACCTGCGGCGCATCTTTCGTCACAGAATCAGCGCACGACGGCGCGCTTGTACTTGGTCACGGCGAGGACGCCGAAGACGACGGCGATGCCGACCGACCAGGCGATCGCGCCCCAGACGGCATTGCCGGCGGGGTCGCCGATGAAGAGGGCGCGGATGGCGTTGACGGTGATCGAGAAGGGGTTCCATTCGGCGAACCACTGGAGGGCGGCGGGCATCGTTTCCGGTGGGACGAAGGCGGAGGAGACAAAGGTGAGGGGGAAGATGACGATGAAGCCGAGGGACTGGGCCGCCTCCGGCGATGAGGAGGTGAGGCCGATGAAGGCGAAGACCCAGGAGAAGGCGTAGCCGAAGAGCAGCAGGATGAAGATCCCGGCGACGACGTGGAGGAAGGGGCTTTCGAAGCCGAAGCCGATGATCACGCCGACGACCAGCATCACGAAGATCGAGATGCTGTTGGTGACGATGTCGGAGAGGGTGCGGCCGGCGAGGACGGCGCTGCGCGACATCGGCAGGGAGCGGAAGCGGTCGACCAGGCCTTTGCGCAGGTCCTCGGCGATGCCCATCGCGGTGACGAAGCCGCCGAAGGCCATCGTCTGGACGAGGATCCCCGGGATCAGGAAGTTGATGTAGCTCTGGCCGCCGGTCGAGATCGCGCCGCCGAAGACGTAGGCGAAGAGCAGCACGAACATGATCGGCTGCACGGTGAAGGCGAGCAACAGGTCGGGCGCGCGGGCGATCCGCAGGAAGTTGCGCTTCGCCAGCACGAGCGTGTCGGAGAGCCCCGTGCCCCTCACTTCTCCTCCTCCTCTTCTTCGGCCGCGTGGCCGGTCAGCTTGAGGAAGACGTCGTCGAGGGTCGGCCGGCGCATCGAGATGTCGTCGATGCCGACGCCGGCGTCGTTCAGCCGCTGGACCGCCGCCGCGATCGTCCCCTTGCGCTCCGCCACCGGCACCCGCAGGACGACCCCGTCCCGCTCCGGCGGCGCCGCGCAGAAGCCGTCGAGCGCCGCGATCGCCGCCTCCGCGTCGCCCGCCGATTCCAGCGTCACCTCCAGCGCCTCGCCGCCGACCTGGTCCTTCAGCTCGTCCGAGGTGCCGTCGGCGATCACCCGGCCGTGGTCGATGACCGAGATGTGGTCGGCGAGCCGATCGGCCTCGTCGAGGTACTGGGTGGTGAGCAGCACCGTGGTCCCGTCGGCGACCCGGCCTTCGATCGTCTCCCAGAGGCCGATCCGGCTGCGCGGGTCGAGGCCCGTGGTCGGCTCGTCGAGGAAGAGCACCGGCGGCCGTGCCACCAGCGCCGCGGCGAGGTCGAGCCGGCGTCGCATCCCGCCCGAGTAGGTGCGGACGAGGCGCCCGCCTGCCTCGGCGAGGTCGAAGCGCTCCAGCAGCTCCGCCGCCCGCTCCTTCGGTTCGCCCTTCGGCAGGTGGTAGAGCTGCCCGACCATCTGCAGGTTCTCGAAGCCGGTGAGGTTTTCGTCGACCGCCGCGTACTGGCCGGCGAGGCCGATGCGCTGCCGCAGCTCCGGCGCCTGCGTGGCGACGTCGAGCCCGGCGACCCGGGCGGATCCCGCCGTCGGCGGGCAGGAGCGTGGTGAGGATGCGGACCGCGGTCGTCTTCCCCGCCCCGTTCGGGCCGAGCAGGCCCAGGACGGTGCCGCTCGGCGCGCTCAGGTCGACGCCGTCCAGCGCCCGCACATCGCCGTAGGACTTGGACAGGCCCTCGGCCTCGATCGCGGCTTCCTCAGACACCGCGTCCCAGGCTAGTCGAGATCGAAATCCTTCGGTGGCTTCTGCTCGAACCAGAGGTCGTCGTCCTCCGGCGCGTCCTCGAGGAAGCGCGGGGTGTCTTCGAGCACGTCCTCGTGCCCAGTTTCCGGGTCGAAGGCGGTGTCCTCCTCATCCTCCTCGGCGGGCTCCGCGGGCGCGGGGACCTCGCCGTACCGCGGCATCGCCAGGTGCTCGTCGGTCGGCGGCAGCGGCGCCTCGAGCGCCTGGTCGAGCTCGTCGGAGAGCCGCTGTTCGTTGAAGAAGTCGAATTCGGCGGAGCCTTCCTCCGGCTCGGCCTCGGCGGGCGGGTGGCCGGAGATCTCGGCGTCGGGGCCGCGACTCTCGAGCGGCGGCTGCTCGTAGAGCTCCGTCGACGGCACGGCGTCCTCCTCGGGCGCGGGCGGCGCGGCCTGCGGTTCCTCCTGGGCGGCGTCGACGAGCTCCTCGTCGGTCGGGCTCGCCTGCTCGCCGGTCGCGGGCGCCTCGGCGGCGGCCTCGGCGTCCACGTGGGCCTGCACGTCGAACATCTGCGTCGGCTGGTCGACGAACGGCGGGGGCTCCTCGGCGGACGCCGCGGGCTCTTCCTCTGTCGCCGCGGGCCCTTCGTCGGTCGCCGCGGGCCCCTCGTCGGTCACCGGGTCGGAGAACTGGTCGAAGAACGATGGCTCGGCCGCGGCCGGAGGCGACGCGGGGGTCTCGTCCGCCGGCGGCGCCAGATCCGCGGCCGGGGCCTCGCCGGGCGGCGGCGGCAGCGGCACGTCGGCGGCGGCGGCCGGGCTCGGCGGCGGCGCGTCGGGGGTCGGCGACAGCTCGTCCTCGATCTCCGGCCCGGCCTCGTCGCTCGGCGCGGGCGGCGGCATCTCTGCCGGACCCGGCTCGGGCGCGGCCTCGGCGGGCGGCGGCTCCTGCAGATCGGCGATGTCGGGGCGACGGCCGCTGCGCGTCGACTCGTCGCCGATCTCCGGTCCCGTGGCGGCCGTCTCCTCGGGCGAGGCCAGGAACTCGGTCGGCGCCTCGGCGAACGGATCGATCTCGTCCGGCCGCTGGGGCGGCCCGAACGCCTCGTCCTCGAGCTTTTTCAGCTCCACGTCGTCCGCGCCATGGGCGCGCTTCAGTTCCAGGTGCTCACGTATTGCGTCGTCAAGAATGCTCATCTGGACCCCTGGTGGGGAGATTCCAAAGACTAAGGGCTATTCCTTGCCAACGCGGGCCGCTGGGCGGGACTTCCCAACGTTCGTCGATTCCAGGCAGCTCAGGGGATCTTGCGGAAATCCCAGCTGACGAGCTTGGCCGGGTCGAGGCGCAGCCAGGCGTGGCGCTCGTCGTGGCCGAGCTCCCCGCCCCCCAGGTACTTGCGGGCGAAGGCGGTCTCCACCGCGTCCAACTCCGGGAAGCCCTCGGCGCCGACCCGCGGGATCTCGCCCACCGTGGCCACCTCACCGCGCAGCTCGACCCCGCGCAGCTCCAGGTACTCCTCGCCGTCGTCGACGACGGCGGCGACGCGCGGATCGCGCATCAGGTCGGTCCACCGCTGCGAGCGGGTCAGCGACTGCATCCACAGCGAGCCCTCGAGCCAGACGAACCAGAGCGGCGTGACGTGCGGGCCGGCGGGGCCGACCGAGGCGAGCCGACAGGTGCGGGCGGCGCCGAGGAAATCGTCGACCTCCGCCTCGCTCATCGCGATCCGGCGCGCGCGGCGCTGGGGACGGGGCTCGCCGCGGCCGCTCACGGGCCGGCGGGTTGGTCGCGCCGCGCGACCTCGGTGGCGCGCGCCTGATCGCGCGGACGCACGACGATCTCGTCGATGTTGACGTGCGAAGGCTGCGCCGCCGCCCAGCGGATGCACTCGGCGACTTCCGGGGCCCGCAGCGGCGTCATGCCCCGGTAGACGGCATCGGCCGCCGCCTCGTCCCCGCCGAGGCGGACCACGGAGAACTCGGTCTGGACCAGGCCCGGGGCGATCTCGGTGACCCGGATCGGCTCGCCCAGGAGCTCCAGCCGCAGGGTCTGGACGACCGCGCGCTGGGCATGCTTGGCGGCCGTGTAGCCGGCGCCGCCGCGGTAGGTCTCGAAGCCGGCGATGCTGGTGGTCGTGATCACGTGGCCGTCGCCGGAGGCCCGCAGCTTCCCCAGCAGCCCGCGGGTCATCCGCATCGTCCCCATCACGTTGGACTCATACATCTGGCGCCACTTCTCCTCGTCGCTCGCCTCGACCGGCTCGATCCCGAGGGCGCCGCCGGCGTTGTTGACGAGGAGCCGGCACTCCGCGACCGCGGCGCAGAAATCGGCGACCGAAGCGGGATCGGTGACGTCGAGGGGATGCGCCTCGCCGCCGATCTCCTCCGCCAGCTCGCGCAGACGGTCGATCCGGCGGGCGCCGACGACGACGCGCCAGCCGTCGCCGGCCAACGCCCGGGCGGCGGCGGCGCCGATCCCACTCGAGGCTCCGGTGACGACGGCGGTCTTCATGCCGGCGCGATGCTACTCAAGGTCCGTGGTAGAACCAGGCCGATGGAGGCGCCATGAGTCGATGCTTCGTGTCCCGCCGGCTTCCGGGCGACGCCCTCGCGCGGCTGTCCGAGCACCACGAGGTCGAGGTTTGGCAGGGGGATCTACCGCCCAGCCCGAGCGAGCTGGCGGCGGCGTGCGCCGAGGCCGAAGGGCTGATCTCCCTGCTCACCGACCCGGTCGACGCGGCGCTCTTCGACGCGGCGCCGAACCTGAAGGTCGTCTCCAACTACGCAGTCGGCAGCGACAACGTCGACCTCGCCGCGGCCGAGCGGCGTGGGATCGCTGTCGGCGTCACCCCCGACGTCCTCACCACCGCGACCGCCGACATCGCGATCGGGCTCCTGCTCTCGGTCGCGAGGCGATTGCCGGAAGCCGCGAGCGACGTCAGGGCCGGCCGCTGGCGCACTTGGGAGCCGCGGGGATGGCTCGGCCTCGAACTGACCGGCGCGACCTTGGCGATCGTCGGGGCCGGCCGCATCGGCCGCGCCACCGCGGCCCGGGCGGAGGCGTTCGGCATGAAGGTCGAGCTGGTCGGCCGCGACGATGACCTCCACGACGCCCTCTCCCGCGCCGACGTCGTCTCCCTCCACGTGCCGCTGTCGCCCTCCACCCGGCATCTGATCGACGCTCCGGCCCTGCGGGCGATGAAGCCCTCGGCGCTGCTGATCAACACCGCCCGCGGTGGCCTGGTCGACCAGGACGCGCTGCTCGCGGCGCTGACCGAGGGGCGGCTGGGCGGCGCCGGCCTCGACGTCACCGATCCCGAGCCGCTGCCCGCCGACCACCCCCTGCTGAGCGCCCCCGACACCGTCGTCCTGCCCCACATCGGCAGCGCCACCCACAAGGCGCGCGAGCAGATGGCCGAGCTGACGGTCGACAACCTCCTCGCGGGCCTGGCCGGGGACCCGCTGCCGAGCCCGGCGGGAGGGCGGTAGGTGGTCGGGTTCACAGCGGGACGCCGTGCTCCGCGGCGGCGGCGGCCGTCCGAGATCGGTCCTGGGCGGTTCGTGAAACATCCGGCACACCTCGCCCGGATCGGTGACGAAGACGCCGGGAACGTCACACCCGCGTGCGCCTTCGGTCTGTTTCCGGGCCTCGAAAGAGGGCCCGAGGCTCGATGCAAGCATTGACGTCGTCATGGCGACACCAAAGCTTGCATCGCGGTCGTGACCGTCGGGCGACACCACGGAAGCGTGGAGTTCCCACGGTCTCCTGTGACGAGGTCCGCCTTCCGTCACGGATCCGTGTCCCTCGCGTGCGCCTCGCGTGACCCTACCGCGAGGGTCCCTCGTGACTCCCCACAGACCCGGCCGTCTCGGCCACGGCCACAGCCGGCCAGGGCCGTGGCCGAGACGGCCGCGCTCGCCGCAGACCCTTGCGTCCCTTGCGCCCCCGGCGCCGGCTTCAGACGGCCCCGGCCAGCCGCCGGCCGGCGGCGCGCATCGCGGTCGGCGTGCCGGCGACGATCGCGTCGTCCAGGCCGAGGGCGGCGATCGCGTCCGGGCCCGAGCCGAGGCGACCGACCACCGCGACGACCGGGACGCCGGCGCGATGGGCGCGCTCGGCGACGCGGCCGACGAGCTTGCCTTCGATCGACTGGCTGTCGAGGCTTCCCTCGCCGGTGATCACCAGGTCGGCGCCGGCGAGGCGCTGGACGAACCGGAGCAGGTCGAGAACCCGGTCGGCGCCGGGAACGAGGGTCGCGCCGTGCGCCCACAGCGCGCCCGAGAGGCCGCCCGCGGCGCCGCTCATCGGCACGCTGCGCGGGTCCCGCGGCAGGCTCGCGGCGAGCTCGTCCATCCGCGCCGACAGGAAGACGACGCCCTCTGGCGTTGCGCCCTTCTGCGGGCCGAAGACGCTCGCCGCGCGCTCCCACGCGGTTTCCACGTCGCAGAGAACCTCGACCTCGAGGCCCGCGAGGCCGTCCTCGGGGCCGAGGGCCTCGATCGCGCCGGCGCCCCCATCCACCGTCGCCGAGCCGCCGACGCCGATCGTGATCCGCCGCGCCCCGCCCTCGCGAGCGTGGGCGATCAGTTCGCCGACCCCGCGGCTCGTGGCGGCGATCGGGTCGAGCTCCCCGACGGGGATCCCGGCCAGGCCGATCGCCGCCGCGCTCTCGATCACGGCGAGGCCGTCGGCGCCGAAGCCGATCGGCGCGGTGACCCGGCGCCCGAGCGCGTCGTCGACCTCGAACTCGCGCAGCTCGAGCCCCAAGGGACCCACGAGCACCGCCAAGGTCCCTTCGCCGCCGTCGGCCAGGGGACAGAGATCGACCCGCGCCCCCGCCTCGGCCGCCCCTTCGGCGAGGAAGTCGCAGATCTCCTCGGCCGAGTAGGTCCCCTTGAACGAATCGGGCGCGACCAGCATCCGTAGGCCGGCGTCGAGTGCAGGTGTCGTCGGCGTCATGCCGCTCCGACAACCTCGAGCAGCGGCCGCGCCTTCAGCAGCATCTCCTCGTACTCGGTCTCCGGGTCCGACAGGATCGTCACCGCACCCCCCGCGCCCACCCGGGCCGTCCCGCCGGCGATCGCGATCGAGCGGATCACGATGCTGAGGTCGAGCGTCCCGTCGAGGCCGAAGCAACCGACCGCCCCCGCGTAGGGCCCGCGCGCGACCGACTCGAGCTCATCGAGGATCGCCATCGAGCGCAGTTTCGGCGCCCCGGTCATCGAGCCGCCGGGGAAGCAGGATTCGACGCAGGCGACGGCGTCGGCGGTGCTCGCCAGGCGGCCGCGGATCGTCGAGACGAGCTGGTGGACCTGGGCGAAGCTCTCGACCTCCATCATCCGCTCCACCTCGACCGAGCCGACCTCGCAGACGCGGCCGAGGTCGTTGCGCAGGACGTCGACGATCATCAGGTTCTCCGCCTGGTCCTTGACGCTCGCGCGCAGCTCGTCGCGCAGGGCGCGATCGCCCTCCGGATCGGCGCCCCGGGGCCGGGTCCCCTTGATCGGGCTGGTGCGCACGACCCGGTCGGGCCCGATCTCGAGGAAGCTCTCCGGCGAGGCACCGAGCAGCGCGGCCTCGCCGAGGCGAAGGTAGGCGGCGTCGGGCGCCGGGCTGCGCGCCCGCAGCCGCGAGTAGAGGGCGAGCGGATCGGCCTCCGGCCCGAGCTCGACGCTGAAGCGGTTGGTCAGGCAGAGCTCGTAGGACTCGCCTTCGCGCAGGTATCGCCGCGCCTCGTCGACCGCGTCCAGGTACCCGCCCCGGTCGAAGGCCGAGCTCGCCGATCGCCGCGCCGGCGCTGGTTCCGCGATCGGCCCGGCGGCGGCGGCGACCTCGGCGAGCGTGCGCTCCGCCGCGTCCCCGGCCGCCTCGGGGTCGTCCTCGGCCCCGATCAGGCGCACCGCGTGGACCAGGCTCCTCGCGTGGTCGAGGACGAGGAAGCTCGACGCGTGGACCAGGCAGGCGTCGGGCTGGTCACGGTCGTGGCGGCCGGGGGACCCGAGGGCTTCTTTCAGCTCGTAACCGAGGTAGCCGACGTATCCGCCGGCCGTCCCGGGATCGACCGCGGGATCGACGCGGCGTTCGTCCAGCCGCCGCCGGAGGACCTCGAAGATCGTGCCGGGAAGGACCTCGACGACCTCGCCGTCGCCCGCCAGCACCCTGACCTCGCCCGCGGCGGCGTCGAAGGCGAGGACCTCGGAGCCCGGGGCCGCCGCGCTCCCCATGATCGTCGGCCGGCGCCCGCCGACGTCACGCGCCACCTCGCGGTCGAGCCAGAAGGCGAACCGATCCTGGCCGAACAGGGCCTGGAAGACGGCCGCCGGATCGGGTGAGCACTCGCGCGAGCGGACCACGACCCGCCGCGTCGGCGGGCCCGCGGCGCTCGGAGGGACCGCGCCGCGACGCGCCGCCGGCCGCGCTGAGGAGCCCGCCGCCGGCCCGGAGCGGCGCGCCAGCTCGACGAAGTTCCCGATCAGGCGGGACCCTGCCGGTGTCCCGGCCGACTCGGGGTGGAACTGCACTCCCCAGAGCGGGCGCTCGAGGTGGCGGAGCGCCATCACCGCGCCGTCGTCGCTCCGGGCTGTCGCGCGGAGGCAGGGCGGAAGCGGCTCGGCGACGACCAGCGAGTGGTACCGCGTCGCCTCGAAGCGCCGCGGCAGCCCCCGGAAGAGGTCCGACCCGTCGTGGCCGATCAGGTCCCGTCGCCCGTGCATCGGCTCGACCGGCGTGACCGCGCCGCCGAAGGCGGTGGTGATCCCCTCGTGCCCCAGACAGACGCCGAGCAGGGGCAGGTCGGTGCCGCGGATGATCTCCTCGCAGGCGCCGAAATCGCCCACCCGGTCGGGCCTTCCCGGCCCGGGTGAGATCACGACGGCGTCGAACCCTCCCCCACTCGTCGCCGCGAGCGAGATCTCGTCGTTCCTCGCGACGACCGGGGGCTCGCCCACGACCTCCGCCAGCAGCTGCCAGAGGTTGTAGGTGAAGGAGTCGTAGTTGTCGATCAGCAGGATCCGCATAAGTCGACCGAGGCGACATCATGCAGGTCCGGCGACCGCGAGCGGGCCCGGGGTCAGGGAGCCAGGTTCGGCACGAAGGCCGGCTCCTCCGGCATCGGCCGCACGTCGACGGCGATCACCTTGTACTCCGGGCAGGAGGTGTTGACGTCGGCCGATTGGCCGACCAGGAGGTTCGTGCGCGTCTCGGGGAAGTGGAAGGTGGTGAAGACGTGGCCGGGCTCGATCCGCTCGGTCACCTTCGCCTCGACCTCGATCCGGCCGACGCGGCTGCGCACCGAGACCTTGTCGCCGTCGGTGATCCAGAGCCGCTCGGCGTCGAGCGGATGGACCTCGAGCACGTCGCGGTCGACCAGCTCCGCGTTGGCGGTGCGCCGGGTCATCGTCCCGGCGTTGTAGTGCTGGAGGATGCGGCCGGTGACGAGGATCAGCGGGAAGTCCTGGTCGGCCGCGTCGCCGGGCGCCTTGAAGGGCAGGGCGGCGAAGTGCCCGCGGCCGCCGGGGCGGTCGAAGACGGTGTCGTAGAGGGTCGGCGAGTCGGAGCCGTCGGGCCGCACCGGCCACTGCAGCCCGTGGCGGCCGAGCCGCTCACGGCTCACCCCGGCGTAGTGGGGCGTCAGCCGCGCCACCTCGTCGAGCGCGTCCCACGGGGTGTCCCAGCCGAACTCGTGGCCGAGGCGGCGGGCGACCTCGCCGATGATCTCGAAGTCGGTGCGCGCCTCGCCGGGCGGATCGAGCACCGGTTCGACGATCTGGAAGCGCCGCTCGGCGTTGATGAAGGTCCCTTCCTTTTCCAGGTAGGCGGAGGCCGGCAGGACGACGTCGGCGAACTTGGTCGTCTCGTTCTCGAAGATCTCCTGGCAGACGAGGAACTCGAGGTTCTCCAGGGCGGCGGCGACGTGGGCGGTGTCGGGGTCGGTCTGGGCGACGTCCTCGCCGAAGATGTACATCGCCTTCAGCTCGCCGGCGACGGCGGCGTCGAACATCTGCGGGATCGTCATCCCCCGGTCCCGCGACAGCGGCGCGCCCCAGGCCCCTTCGAAGAGGGCGGCGACGTCCTCGTCTTCGACCGAGCGATAGGCGGTGTAGGTGTCCGGCAGGGCGCCCATGTCGGAGGAGCCCTGGACGTTGTTCTGCCCGCGCAGCGGCAGCAGCGCCGAGCCCGGCTTGCCGACCTTGCCGGTCATCATCGCCAGATCACAGAGCAGCTGGACGACCTCGGACCCGTACTTGTGCTCGGTCACCCCGAGGCCCCAGAGGAGCGAGCCGCTCGCCGCCTCGCCGTAGAGGCGCGCGGCCGCTTCCAGGTCGGCGGCGGGGATGCCGGTGATCTCCTCGACCGCCGCCGGGTCGTAGCCCTCGAGCAGCTCCTCGAGCGCCTCGTAGCCTTCCGTCCGCGCGGCGACGAAGTCCGCGTCGACCAGCCCTTCGCGGCGGACGACGTGACAGAGGCCGAGGACCACGGCGGCGTTCGTCCCCGGTCGCGGCGCCAGGTGGATCGCGCCGTAATCGGCGAGCTCGATCCGCCGCGGGTCGATCGTGATCAGCTTGCAGCCGCGCAGCGCCGCCTGCTTGATCCGCGCCCCCACCACCGGGTGCCCCTGGGTCGGGTTGACCCCCATCAGCAGCGCCACCTCGGCGTGGTCGATGTCGCTGAAGCGGCCGGTCGCGCCGGAGAGGCCGAAGGCTTTGCGCATCGCGAAGGAGGTCGGCGAGTGGCAGACGCGCGAGCAGTTGTCGATGTTGTTGGTGCCGATCGCCGCCCGCATCAGCCGCGCCATCGCGTAGCAGTCCTCGTTGGTCGCCCGCGAGGAGGCGAGCCCGGCGATCGCGTCCGGCCCGTGGGCGCCCTTGATCCGTTCGAGCTCGACCACGATCTGCTCCAGCGCCTCCTCCCAGCTCGCCGGCCGCAGCTCGCCGTCCTCGCGGATCAGCGGCGTCCGCAGCCGGTCGGGCGAGCGGGTGAAGCCGTGGGCGAAGCGGCCCTTCAGGCAGGTGTGACCCTCGTTGGCCGGGCCGTCGAGGGCCGGCGCGATCGAGACGATGCGGCCGTCCCGGGCCCGCGCCTCCAGCCGGCAGCCGACCCCGCAGTAGCCGCAGGTCGTGGTCGCCGTGCGGTCGAATCGCTCGTCGGTAGGCGGATCGGTGCGGATCGCAGTTGCCATGGTCAGGCTCCCTTCGATTGTGCCACCAGGCTGATCTCGGAGATCGCGTCGGTCGGGCAGGTGTCGGCGCAGGCCCCGCAGGAGACGCAGGTCGAGTCCTCGAAGCCGGCGTCGAGGCCGGCGGTGATGTTGGCTTCGAAGCCGCGCCCGGTCGCGGTCAGCGCGAACGCCCCCTGAACCTCGTCGCAGGCGCGGACACAGCGCCCGCAGGAGATGCAGAGCTCGTGCCGCAGGGACAGGTAGGGGTGGCGGAAGTCGTCCTCGCGCTCGTGCACGGCGCCGCCCCAGCGGGGCTCGCCGACCTCGAGGCGCGCCGCCACCGCGGCCAGCTCGGTGTGCGGCGCGGGCGGCTCGGGCAGCTCCGAGAGCACCAGCTCGACCACCGCTCCGGCGACCCGGCGGGCGGTCTCGTCCTCGGTCTCGATCTCCATCCCGTCCCGGCACGGGGTGGTGCAGGCGGGCAGCGGCTTGGCCGACCCGGCGACGCCGACGAGGCAGACCCGGCAGGCCCCGAAGGGCGCCTGGCGCTCGTCGAAGCAGATGGTCGGGACCCAGCGCCCGGCGGCCTTGGCGGCATCGAGGAGCGTCGCCCCCGGCGCCATCTCCACCTCCACCCCGTCGACCTTGACCTTGGTCATCGCAGCCCGAGCTCCTCGGGGAAGTGGGTGAGCAGGCTGCGGAGCGGCGCCGGCATGCCGCCGCCGTGGGCGCAGAGGCTGCCCAGCTCGAGCGCCTCGAGCAGCTCTTCGAAGCGCTGCCGGTCGACCGGCTCCTCGGTGGCGAACTCCTCGTAGGCGCGGCGCAGCCCGATCCGGCAGGGGAAGCACTTGCCGCAGCTCTCGTGGGCGCCGAAGCGGAGCAGGTGGCGGGCGACATCACGCATGTCGGTGCCCTGGTCGAAGGCGAGGATGCTGCCGTGGCCGACCATGCAGCCGACCGCGGCGAGCGGCTCGAAGTCGAACGGCGTGTCGAGCAGCGAGGCGGGCAGGATGCCGCCGAGCGGACCGCCGATCTGCACCGCCTTGATCTCCAGCCCCTCGCGCAGGCCGCCGGCGACGCCCTCGCAGAGCTCCCGCACCGTCATCCCGAAGGGCACCTCGTAGACGCTCGGGCGCACGAAGCACTCGTTGAAGCAGACGAGCTTCGAGCCGGTCGTCTCGGTGTCGGGGCTGAGCGCCCGGTAGGCGTCGGCGCCGCGGGCGGCGACGAAGGGGACGTTGCAGAGGGTCTCGACGTTGTTGACCACGGTCGGCTTGCCGTAGACGCCGCGCTCGGCCGGGAACGGCGGCCGCGCCGAGACCGTCCCCCGCAGGCCCTGGATGCAGGCGAGGAGCGCGGTCTCCTCGCCGACCACGTAGGACCCGGCCCCCTCGATGATCGTCACGTCGAAGTCGAAGTCGGTGCCGAGGATCCCCTCGCCGAGCAACCCCTCGGCGCGCGCCCGGGCCGCCGCCGCCTCGAGCGCGGGCTTGGAGAGCGGGTACTCGGAGCGACAGAGGACGATGCCGTGCCCGGCGCCGACCGCGAAGCCCGCCAGGGCCATCCCCTCCAGCAGCAGTTCGGGGCTGCGCTCCATCAGGTACTTGTCGATGTAGGAGCCGGGGTCGCCCTCGTCGCCGTTGGCGACGACGAACTTCTCCTCCCCCGCCGCTTTGGCGACAAAGGACCACTTGGTCCCGGCGGGGAAGCCCGCGCCGCCGCGGCCGCGGACCTCGGCGGCCTCGACCTCGGCCAGCAGGTTCTCCCGGCCGAGCTCGCCGAGCGCGCGCCGCAGCCCGGCCCAGCCGCTCGGCCGGGTGAGGACCGGCTCGGGCAGGAGGCTCTCCCAGGCGGGCTCGGCGGCGGCGAGCGGATCGCCCCCGAGCGCGCGCTCGACCGCCCCCGGGCCGGCGTCGATCGTCTCGCCGACGCGGACGGCGGGCGAGGAGTGGCAGAAGCCGAGGCAGACGGTCTCGGCCAGGGAGACGGAGCCGTCGGCGCTGCGCTCGCCCGGCTCGATCCCGAGCCCGTCCCGCAACCGGTCGACCGGCGCATCGCCCGCGGCGGCGAAGCAGGCGGTCCCGGTGCAGACGCGGACGTGGCGCTCGCCGCGCGGCGCCAGCAGGTCGTCGTAGAAGGTGGAGACGCCGTAGACCGCCGCCTCCGGCAGCCCGGAGACCTCGGCCGCACGGCGGCGGTCGTCGTCGGTCAGCTCGCCGTGGTCGGCGACCGCCTCCTTCAGCACCTCGAGGGCGGTGGGCGCGTCGACCGCGTGGTGGCGACGGATCAGCTCGACAAGATTCTGGGACACAACTCCGACCGAGGCTACGCCGACGGCCGATGTTCGTCCAATATCGATCGTTCCCATAGCCATAAACGTCGTTTATGGTTCTTCGCAGCGGTGAACCTCCGGCAGCTCGAATACCTGGACGCGCTCGCGAGCGAGCGGAGCTTCCGCCGCGCGGCCGAGCGATGCAACTCCTCGCAGCCCGCCGTGTCGGTGGCTCTGGCCAAGCTCGAGGCGGAGCTGGGGGTCGAGCTGATCCACCGCGAACCGCGCGGCGCCGTCCTCACCGCACCGGGCGAATCGCTCATCCACTGGGTCCGCGAGACGCTCGCCGGCGCCCGCGCCCTCGGCGCCGAAGCGAGCCGCTTCACCGGAACCCTGAGCGGCCGCCTGCGGCTCGGGGTGATCCCGACGGCGTTGCCCGCGGTGGCGAAAGTCACCCGCGGCCTCCTGGCCGAGCACCCGGGCATCAACCTCGAGGTGCGCTCGCTCTCCTCGGACGAGATCAGCGCCGAGCTGGCCTCCTTCCGGATCGACGCCGGCCTCACCTACCTGGACAACGAGCCGCTCGGCCGGGTGACGAGGACCCCGGTCTACTCGGAGGGCTACGTCTTCCTCACCGCCGATCCGCCCACCGCGGCGAGCATCCGCTGGGCCGACCTCGACGGCGTCCCCCTCTGCCTGCTGACCACCGACATGCAGAACCGCCGCATCATCGAGGCGGCGCTCGAGCGCAAGGGGGCCAAGGTCGCCGCCGCGGTCGAGACGGATTCGATCACCGCCCTGATCTCCTTCGTCCGCGCGGGCTGGCCGAGCGTCGTCTCCGACGCCTGGCTCGACCTCTATGGCGTCCCCGACGGCATGAGCGCCCTGCCGATCGTCACCCCGCGCATCTCCCACTCGGTCGGCCTCGTCACCCGCGTCACCGAGCTGCCCCCGCCGTTGGTCAAGGCGCTCGCCGACACCTGTGGGACGACCGGCGCCCGCTCCTGATCAGCCGCGCCCGACCTGCCGGTGCCGGGCGGTCAGCGCGGCATCGATCGCGGCGCGCCCGTCGCCGAGCGCGAAGACGAAGCGGTCCGGCCGCAGGATGACCCAGGCGGCGCCGAAGCGGGCGAACCAGTCGGCGATCGCGCCCTCGGCGTCGATCAGGTCCCCTCCCACGCGCGAGACCCGCCGACGCTCCGACCGGTTGGGCGGGGCCGGCCCCCCGGCGACCTTGCGCTCAGCCATCCGAGGCGCGTGCGCAACCCCGAACGGCCGGGCACCTGTATGACGATCGCCTCACCATTGACGATGCTATCCGCCCCGCCTCCGAGGGCCGTGCTTCCGGCCGTCGCGGCCGTCCGAGGTCGGTCCCGCGCGAGAAAGCCGGGGAGAGCCCACACCTCCCCCGTCCTCGGCCCGATCGGTGACGAAGATGCCGGGAACGTCACACCTCCGTGCGCCTTCCGCCGCTCTTCGGGCCAGGTATCCCGGTCCCCGGGAGCGCGGGCGACCCTGGTGAACCTATGCGTAACGCAGGTCGCCCGCGCCTCGGTGAGGGTTGGGGGACACGCGCGGAAGTGTGGAGTTCCCACCGTCTGTGACGAGGTCCGCCTTCCGTGACGGATCCGTGTCCCTTCTCGCCGCAGGCCCTTGCGTCCCTTACCTCGGGCGCCGGCTTGCGAGGCCACGAATCCGGGGCATCAATTGGCTAGTCGAGCGCCCGGGCGACGTCGGCGGCGAAGGCATCGACGTCGGCCTCCTCCGTGTCCCACGAGCACATCCAGCGCAGTTCGCCGGTGGCGGCGTCCCAGACGTGGAAGTAGTGGTTGTAGGGCATGGTGGCGACGAGGCGGTCCATGACCGGGATCGGGAGGCGGACGTAGAGGACGTTGGCTTCGACCGGGTGCAGGATCTCGACCCCGGGGAGGAGGCGGACGGCGGCGGCGAGGCGGGTGGCCATCGCGTTCGCGTGGCGGGCGTTCCGCAGCCAGAGGTCGCCGCCGAGGAGAGCCTCGAACTGGGCGGCGATGAAGCGCTGCTTCGAGACGAGCTGGCCGAGCTGCTTGCGCGTCCAGGCGAAGCCCTCGCCGAGCTCGGGGGTGCAGAAGACGATCGCCTCGCCGAGCAGGAGGCCGTTCTTGGTGCCGCCGAAGGAGACGACGTCGACGCCGGCGTCGGTGGTCAGTGCCCGCAGCGGCAGGTCCAGGGTCGCGGCGGCGTTGGCGAGGCGGGAGCCGTCCATGTGCACGACCATCCCGGCGCCGTGGGCGGCGTCGGCGATCGCCCGGATCTCGGCCGGCGTGTAGGCGGTGCCGCGCTCGGTCGACTGGGTGATCGAGACGACCCGCGGCTGGGATCCGTGGACTTCGCCGAGGCGCCATTGGTGCTGGGTGACGTCCGCGGGCGTGAGCTTCCCGTCGCGCACCGGCGTCGGCAGCAGCTTGGTCCCCGCCACCCGCTCCACGGCGCCGCACTCGTCGTGGCAGACGTGGGAGATGTCGGCGCAGACGACGGAGTCCCAGGGCCTGGTCATCGAGGCGAGCGCGGCGACGTTGGCGCCGGTGCCGGTGAGCATCAGCCAGGTCGTGGCAGCGGGGCCGAAGTGCGCGCGGAACACCTCCTCGGCGCGGGCGGTCCAGGCATCTTCGCCGTAGCTGGGCGCGTGGCCGACGTTGGCCGCGGCGATCGCCTCGAGCACCTCGGGATGGACGCTCGAGTGGTTGTCGGAGCCAAAGTCCTTCTGGGTCTCAGTCATTGTAGACAGTCTATTGTCTTCCGGATGAGACTCGAGGTCGCGACCGGGGTCGAGCTCTGCGTCGAGGTGTCGGGCCCGCAGGGAGCGCCCGCGGTGCTGCTGATCAACGGGCTCGGCAGCCAGCTGACCGCCTGGGACGAGGGCTTCCGGGAGCGCCTCGCCCGCGACCATCTCGTCGTCTGCTTCGACAATCGGGACGCCGGTCGCTCCACCTGGCTCGACCGCCCCTACCCCCTCACCGAGATGGCCGCCGACGCGGTCGGCCTGCTCGACGCGCTGGCGATCGAGCAGGCGGGCCTGGTCGGCACCTCGATGGGCGGGATGATCGCCCAGCTGGTCGCGATCGAGCACCCGCGCCGGGTCACGAGCCTGACCTCGATCATGTCGAGCACCGGGGCGGCCGACGTCGGCGGGCCGACCCCGGCCGGGCGCGAGATCCTCCTCACGCCGCCGCCCGCCGAGCGCCAGGCCTACGTCGACTTCATCCTTCACGTGACGGCCGCGCTCGGCTCGCCCGGCGCCGTGCCCGGGCCGGAGGCGCGACGCGCCGCCGCAGCGGAGTTCGACCGCGGCGCCGACCCCGGCTGCTACCTCCGCCAGCTGGAGGCGATGCTCACCGCCGGCGACCGCACCGCCGCTCTCGCCCGGCTACGGACCCCGACCTTGGTCATCCACGGCGACGCCGACCCGCTGATCGACGTCTCCGGCGGCGCCGCCACCGCGGCCGCGATCCCCGGCGCGACGCTGCGCGTCTTCCCCGGCATGGGCCACGACCTGCCGGCCCGCCACCGCCCGGCGATCGAGGACGCGATCGCCGGGCACCTGAGCGCCGCGGCCGGCTGACGCCTCGCCCGACCTCAGTTCGAGGTCGGGAAGCTCATCGAGCCCTCGTCGCCGGCCTCCGGCCGAGCGGCCGGCCAACGCGTCGTGATCGCCTTGCCGCGGGTGTAGAAGCGGACCCCCTCGGGGCCGTGGACGTGGTGGTCGCCGAACAGCGAGTCCTTCCATCCGCCGAACGAGTAGAACGCCATCGGCACCGGGATCGGCACGTTGACGCCGATCATCCCGATCTGCGCCTCGCGCTGAAAGCGGCGGGCGGTGTGGCCGGAGCCGGTGAAGATGGCGGCGCCGTTGGCGAAGGGGTTGGAGTTGACGAGGTCGATCGCCCCGTCGAGGTCGGGGACGCGGGTGACGGCGAGCACCGGGCCGAAGATCTCGTCGGTGTAGATCGACATCCCCGGGTCGACCCGGTCGAACAGGGTCGGCCCGACGAAGAACCCGCCCTGGCCGAACTCGGCCTCGCGGCCATCGACGACCGCGCTCGCTCCCGCCTCGACCCCTTGGCCGATGTAGTCGACGATCCGCGCCCGCGCCTCGGCGGTGACGACCGGCCCCATTTCCGAGCCCGGCTCGAGCCCCGGCCCGATCTCGATCTCCCGCGCCCGTCGGGCCACCGCCTCGACCAGCGGGTCGGCGACCTCGCCGACGGCCACCGCCACCGAGATCGCCATGCAGCGCTGCCCGGCCGAGCCGAAGCCCGCCGCGATGAGCTGATCGGCGGCGTAGTCGAGGTCGGCGTCGGGGGCGACCACGGCGTGGTTCTTCGCCCCGCCGAGCGCCTGCACCCGCTTGCCCTGCTCCGACGCCCGGCGGTGCACGTAGCGCGCGATCGGGGTCGAGCCGACGAACGAGATCGCGGCGACGTCCGGGTGGTCGAGCAGCGCGTCGACCGCGACCTTGTCGCCGTTGACGACGTTGAAGACCCCGTCCGGAAGACCGGCCTCGGCGTAGAGCTCGGCGATCCGGACCGAGGCCGACGGGTCCCGCTCGGAGGGCTTCAGCACGAAGGTGTTGCCGCAGGCGATCGCCAGCGGGTGCATCCACATCGGCACCATCACCGGGAAGTTGAACGGGGTGATGCCGGCGCAGACGCCGAGCGGCTGGCGGAACGAGAAGGCATCGACGGTGCTGGACACCTGCTCGGAGAACTCGCCCTTCAGCAACTGCGGGATCCCGCAGGCGAACTCGACCACCTCGAGCCCTCGGAGCACCTCGCCCCTGGCGTCGTCGAGGACCTTGCCGTGCTCGGCGGACACCAGGTGGGTGAGCTCCTCGACATGGCGGTCGACCAGCTCGCGGAAGGCGAACATCACTTTCGCCCGGCGCGAGAGCGAGGTCTCCGCCCAGCCCTCGAACGCGTCCTTGGCGGCGCCGACGGCGCGGTCGACGTCGGCGGGCTCGGCCAGGAGGACCTCGGCCTGCACCTCGCCGCTCGCCGGTTCGTAGACGGGGGCGCGGCGCCCGTCGGGGTCGCCGGCCTCGGCCCCGGCGATGCGGTGGAAGACGGTCGGGATGTGGGTGGCGGTGGTGGTCATGTCAGGACCTTAGTCTACTGTCGACAATACAGGGCGCAGAAGCCGGCCGAAGAGGTTCACGGCCACCGCGGCGGCCGCCAGGACCGCGGCACCGAGCAGCACCGCCGCCCGCCAGGAGGAGGCTTCCACCACGTGGCCGGAGACGATCGTGCCGGTGGAGATGCCGGCGAAGATCAGGCTCCCCACCCAGGTGAACGCCTCGGTCTCCCCACCCACCGGAGCCACCTCGGACATGATCTGGGCTTCCGCCGCGAACAGCGGCGCCAGGATCGCCCCCGCCGGGACGGCGAGCGCGAACATGGTCGGGATCGACCAGCCGGCGAGCAGCACGCAGACGGAGAAGGGGGCGACCGAGAGCAGCACCCGATATACGGAGCGCACCGGCCAGCGGGCCGAGACCGCCCCGTAGGCGAAGGCCGCCGTCGCGCTCCCCACCGACAGCGCGGTGATCAGGACCGCGCCCGAGGACGGCCGGCCGAGGCTGGTCGCGAAGGAGACCAGCGCGACCTCGACCGCGCCGAAGAAGATCCCGATCGCGAAACCCGAGACGAGCAGCAGGCGCACCGCCGGCCTGGCCAGCGGTCGGCCGTGCGAGACTGGCGGCTCCGGCGAGGCGTCCCAGTCGCGGATCGGCCGCAGCGCCAGGAAGGCGACGGTGCCGAACGGCACGCTCGCCGCGGCCACGGCGAGCAGGACGGCGGTGGCGCCGAGCGCCGCGAAGAGGGCGGCGATCGACGGGCCGACGATGTAGAGGGCCTCGATCAAGAACGCGTCGAGCGCGTAGGCGGTCCCGACCAGCTGTGGATGGGAGCTGAGGACGAAGGGCCAGGTCGAGCGCCCGACGCTGGCGATCCGCGGCAGCGCCGCCCCGGCGAGAAAGGCCGCCGCCGGCGGCAGGCCGCCGCCCGAGCCGTCGGCGACCACCGCGACGAGGAGGACGGCCATCGCCCCGCTGTGGAGCAGCGCCCCGGCGACCAGCGTGCGCCGCGGCCCGAAGCGGTCGATCAGCCGACCCTGCGGCGGCCCGCCCAGCGCCATCCCGGCGCCGAACGCTCCCGCCACCAACCCGGCGTAGGCGAGCGACCCGCTGTATTCGCGGGTCAGCAGCAACAGGGTGACCGTGTAGAGGCCGCTCGGCAGGCTCGCCGCCCACACCACCGTCGCCAGCGAGCGGGTGTGGGGGACGCGGAAGAGCTGCGCGTAGCCGTTCAGGCGGCGCAAAGGGCCAGGGTCGAGCGCAGCAGGACCGCGGCCCCGGCCGCCGCGTCCTCCGGCGTGACCGACTCGCGCGGGTTGTGGCTGATGCCCGCCGCGCAGGGGATGAAGACCATCGCCGTCGGCGCGACCGCGGTGAGGTAGCCGGCGTCGTGGCCGGCCCCGCTCGGCATCCGCATCGCCGCGTACCCGAGCTCCGCCGCCTGCGCGGCGACCAGGTCCACGCACTCGGGGTCCATCGCGAAGGGCCGCTGGACCCAGGTCGGCGTGCACTCGCAGCCGAAGCCGCGCGCGCGGAGATCCTCGAGCGCGGCATCGAGCTCCGCCGCCATCGCCACCATCCCGTCCTCCTCGCCATGGCGGAAGTCGACCAGCACCTTGACCTCGCCGGCGATCACCGACCCGGCGTTCGGCTCGGCGGCGATCGTGCAGACCGTCCCCCGCGCCGTCGGCCCCGCGCCGGCGGCGATCTCGCCGACCCGCAGGATCAGCTCGGCGGCGGCGGCGAGCGCGTCGCGGCGGCCCTCCGCCGGCGTCGTCCCGGCATGACCGCCGGCGCCCACGATCCTGACCTCGAGCCAACGGATGCCGACGATCGACTCGACCACGCCGATCGTCTTCCCCGCCGCCTCGAGCACCGGGCCCTGCTCGATGTGGAGCTCGAGGTAGGCGCGCGGCGATCCGGCCTCGGCCGGCGCGGCCCCGGCGGCGTCGATCCCGTCCAGGGCCTCGCGCACGGTGACGCCCTCGGCGTCGGTGAGCGCCAGTGCCTCCGCCAATCCGAGCCGGCCGGAGTAGACGCTCGAGCCGATGCAGGAGACGCCGAAGCGGGCCCCCTCCTCGTCGGTCCAGTCGACCAGCTCGATCGAGCGTCGCGGCGGGCTCGCGGCCGCCACCCGCAGCACCTCGAGCCCGGCGATCACGCCGAGCGCCCCGTCGAAGCGACCGCCCCCCGGCTGCGAGTCGAGGTGGCTGCCGAGGAGCACCGGCGGCAGGTCGGGGTCGGTCCCCTCCAGCCGGTGGAAGGCGTTGCCGATCGCGTCGCGGGTCACCGTGGCGCCGAGCTCCGCGCAGTGCTCGGCAAGCCGTTCGCGGGCGGCACCGTCGGCGGGCGTCAGCGCCACCCGGTCGACCCGGCCGCCGCCCGACCCGCCGATCTCCGCGAACTCCTCGAGCGTCCGCCAGAGGCGGGCCGCGTCGACGTTCATCGCCTGGCGCGGGTGCTCGCGACGAGGCAGGTGAGCTCGAAGAGGAGGTTCGCCGCGTTGGTGGCGGTCAAGCCGACCGGGTCCAGCGCCGGCGCGACCTCGCAGACGTCGGCGCCGATCACGTCGAGGTCGTAGATGCTCCGCAGGATCACCTGCGAGTCGCGCATCGAGAGGCCGCCGGGCTCGCGGGCGGGGGTCCCCGGCGCCTCCTTCGGATCGAGGCCGTCGATGTCATAGGTGATGTAGGTGGGGCCGTCGCCGAGGACCTCGAGGATCTTCTCGATCGTCGCCGCCCTCCCCATCTCCTCGTAGTCGTCGTATTCGATCACCGTGAAGCCGGCGTCGCGCCCCCAGTCGACGTCGCCGGAGCCGGCGAAGCGGGTCCCGCGCAGGCCCACCTGGACGACCCGCGACGGATCGATCAGCCCCTCCTCGGTGGCCCGGCGCATCACCGAGGCGTTGCTGTCCTTGGTGCCGAAGAAGACGTCTTGGATGTCGGCGTGCGAGTCGAACTGGAGGACGCCCAGCGGGCGGTCGGCGGCCATCCCGCGCAGCACCCCGAGGGTGACCGAATGGTCGCCGCCCACGGTGACCGGGTTGATGTCGGCCTCCCGCACCTTGGCGACGAAGTCGGCGATCATCTTCATGCTGCGGGGGTAGTCGAGGATGTTGACCGGCACGTCGCCGATGTCGCCGACCTCGGCCTGATCGAACGGCGAGAGGCCGGTCTTCGGGTTGTACGCCCGGATCGCCCGCGAGGCCTCGCGGACCGCCGCCGGGCCACCTCGCGTGCCGCCCTTGAAGGCGGCGGCGTCGAGCGGCGCGCCGAGGATCCCGACCTCGACCAGGTCGAGGTCGTCGGTACGCGCGGCGCGCAGGAAGGTGGCGACGTCGGCGTCGCGGGGGACGACCGAGGCGTCGATCGGCCGCAGCCGGCGCTCGCTCACGAGGCCGCCTCCGCGGGCACGGCGGCGACGGCGTCGAGCTCGATCAGGGCGCCGCCGTAGAGGCCCTTGACGACCAGGGTGGTGGCGGGCGGCGGGTCCTCGATCCCGGCCGCGGCGTAGGCCCGGCGACGGGCCTCGCGGAAGCGGGGGAAGTCCTCGTCGCGAACCATGTAGGTACGCAGCATCGTCACCGCGGCGAGGCTCGAGCCGATTTCCTCCAGCAGCCCGCTCAGCCGCTCGAAGACCATGTCGGCCTGCGCGTCGAAGTCCCCGGGCGCGACCACCGTGCCCTGAGCGTCGACCGGAAGCTGCCCGGCGATCTGCGCGGTCGCCTCGCCGGCGGGGACGAGCGCGACGTTGGTGTACTGGCCGACGGCCGGGGGCTGACCCGACGGATTCAGGAATTTGATCGTCATCGTGATCGAGAAATTAGCAGTTGTCGACAGTCGACGCCCGACACCCTCCGCTCCACACTCTACGATCACGGCGATGGCCGAAGAAATTGCACCACTGGAGATCGCGCCGGTCAGCCGGGCGCGGCTGACCGACCTCGCCTACGAGTCGATCCGCGAGATGATCGTCTCCGGGCGGATCAAGATGGGCGACCGCCTGGTCGAGACCCAGCTCTCGGAGTCCCTGGGGATCAGCCGGGCGCCGACCCGCGAGGCACTGCAGCGCCTGATCGCCGAGGGCCTGGTCGAGGCGACCGCCCATCACGGCGCCCGGGTGGCACTGGTGAACGCCCAGGACGTCGCCGATCTCTACAACGTCCGGCTCGGCCTGGAGACCGTCGCGCTGCGCCTCTTCATGCGCGCGGAGGCCTCGACCGAGCCGTTGAAGGACGCGCTCCGCCGGATGCAGGAGGCCGCCGACCTCGGCGAGCTCTCACCGCTGGTCCGGGCCGAGCTCGACTTCCACGCGCGGATCACCGAAGGCTCGGGGAACACCCTCGTCGCCCGCCTCTTCGCCGAGCTCGAAGGGCGGGTCCTGCTCGCGCTCGCCCTCGACGACGCCCTCTTCGAGCACCTCGGCGACGTCGCCAACGAGCACCTGCCGGTGCTCGAGGCGATCGAGTCCGGCGATATCGCGGTGGCCGTCCGTCGCCTCGAAGAGCACATCCTCTCCAGCGTCGGGTCCCTACTCGACACCCTCGGCGGCGACCGGCCGATCCTGCTCACGGCCGAGTGAGGCGTAGTAGGGAAGGCTCGGGTCCTCGATCCCGTCGGCCTTCAGGTAGGCCTCGCTTTTCGGCGAGGCGACCGACCTCGTCAGCACGTTGAGGCAGGCGGGAACGCCGGCGGCGAGCGCCCGCTCCATCGCCGGCACGAGCTCAACGGCGGTGGTGACCAGCTCTCCGTGGCCCCCGCACGCCTCGCAGACGAGGTCGTAGCGCAGGTTCTCGCCGAGTTCGACCCAGGTCAGTCCGTGCGGCATCCGCACCTGGTACTCGTAGCTCATCCCCCAGGTCCGGTTGTTGAGGACGACGGTGACGATCGGCAGGCGGTGGCGGACCATCGTGTCGAACTCCTGCAACTGGAACCCGACCGAGCCATCGCCGGTGAAGCAGATCACCCGGCTCGTCGGGTCGGCGAGCTGGGCCGCGATCGCCATGCCCTGGTGGTTGCCGAGATTGCCCAGGTAGCCGCCGGCCAGATAGCGCCCCGGCCCACTCGCCTTCGGCCCGACGGCGATCTCCGCCCAGCTGCCGGTGTCGCCACCGTCCTGGACGACGATCGTCCCCTCGCCGCAGAACTCGCCGATGACCTTCGCCGCCGCGTAGGGATGCAGGCCCTCCTCCTCGTCGGCCGCCGCGCCGTAGGCCTCCTCCGGCCAGAGCGCCGCCGCGCTGGCGGCGGCGCCCCACTCGGCGCGGTCCCGCTGCGGGCCGAGAGCCCCGGTGAGGGCACGCAGGGTTTCGCGCGGATCCGCCGGGACCGGGATCTCGACCGGGTGGATCCGGCCGATCTCGGCCGGATCGAGGTCGACGTGGATCAGCTTCGCCGCGGCCGGGATGACGTCGTTGCCCGAGCCGCCCATGAAGAGGCCATTGCGGGCGCCGAGGACCAGGATCACGTCCGGCCGCGGGTCGGTCCGGGCCAAGGTGGCGAGACTGCCGGCCGCCAGCGGGTGGGACCCGGGCAGGATCCCGAGCGCCTTGACGTTGGCGTAGACCGGGGCCCCGGTCGCCTCGGCGACCTCGCGGAGCTCTCCGGCGCAGCCGGACAGGAGCGCACCGGTCCCGGCGACGATCGCCGGCCGCTCGGCGGCGGTGAGCAGGTCGGCCGCCGCCGCGATCGCACCCGGCGCCGGTAGCGGACGGAACTCGGGGATCGGCTCCGGCGCGGTGGCCACCGCGCCGACCTCCTCCGCGGCGAAGACGACGTCGATCGGCACCTCGAGGAACACCGGCCCCGGAGGACCCGCGGTCATCGCTGCCAGGGCGGCGCGGAGCATCGGCGCCAGCACCCCGATCGAGGTCGCGCGCTCGGCCCACCTGGTCACCGGCCGCGCCATCGCCACCTGGTCGAAGCCGCCCTGCAGGGCATTGGTCTCGGCCTCCGCCAGCGGCACCGCACCGGCGATGTAGATGACCGGGGTACGGTCGAGATAGGAGCTCGTCATCGCGGTGAGGACGTTGGTGAACCCGGGGCCGGCGGTGACGATCGAGACCGCGGGCTTGCCGGTGAGCCGCACGTGCGCGTCCGCCGCGTAGCCGGCGACGGCCTCGTGGCGGACGTCGATCATCTTCATGCCGGCGTCGCGGGCGGCGTGGATGATCGGATCGATGTGACCTCCCTCGAGGCCGTACATCGTGTCGATGCCGGCCGCTCCGAGAATGTCGACCACCACCTGCCCGCCGCTCTTAGCCGGCATTCTCGAGCTCCCTTCCGCACTCGCTCAGCGTTTTCGTCACCGCCTCGACGTCGGCGACGACGCCGAAGACCCCGTTCTCGATCGTGACCAGCTCGACCGCGGCGCGGTGGGCCTCCGCGGACCCGGAGCCGCAGGCGTCTTCGGCGAGCAGGCACTCGAAGCCCCGGTCGTTCGCTTCCCGCAGGGTGCAGTGGACGCAGACGTCGGTGGTGACGCCGGCGAAGACGATGCGGCGGATCTGCCGGGCGGCGAGGATCGCGGCCAGGTCCGTCGCCCAGAACGCTCCGCAGCCGCTCTTGTCGACCACCGCGTCCTCGGGGCGCGGCTCCAGCTCCGGGATGATCTGGAAGCCCGGTTCGCCGCGGAGCAGGAAACGACCGAGGGGGCCCTCGCCGCCGATCAGCGAGTCGCCGTCGCGGGAGCGGGCCAGCCGGTGGTCGGGCAGCTCCTCGAGGCCAGGCCGATAGCCCTGGCGGGTGTAGACGACGCTGCCGCCGACCTCCCGCGTCGCCGCCAGCAGGCGCTGGATCGGCTCGATCGGCTTGCGCGCCTCCTCGACCGAGTAGCCGGCCGAGGCCAGGTATCCGCCGGGATCCAGGAAGTCCCGCTGCATGTCGATGACCAGGACCGCCAGCTCGGCGGGGTCGAGGGAGCGGGCGTAAGGGAACGGCCGGGGACGGGAATCGACCTGAATCAAGGGCTGTAGGCCTCCATGTGTCCGGAAATTGAACCTGACTACGTTCGCAGATTGTAGACAGTATGCTGTCGATATGAGCTTTATCCTCCATACCGGCCTCAACAGCCACGATTCCGAGCCCCTGCGCATCGCCGGGGCGGACGGCGTCTACTTCGAGCTCGAGGACGGCCGACGACTGATCGACGCCAGCAACACCGCCGGATCCCTCGGCCACCGGCACCCACGGATGGTCGAGGCGATCCGCGAGGCGGCCACCAGCCCGGTGATCAACGAGGGTTGGCTGTGGCCGGGCCGCGAGCAGGCCGCCACCGACCTGGTCGAGATCGCCTTCGCCGAGGACCCCGACTGGGTCGGGGCGGTCCGCTTCTGCCTCAGCGGCAGCGAGGCCAACGACCTCGCCCTCTCGCTCGCTCAGGCGATCAGCGGCCGCGACCGGCTGGTCACCAGGGAACGTGCCTACCACGGGATGACCGGCCTGGCGCGTGAGGTCACCGTGCAGCCGCACTGGCACGGGGGGCTCTCGAGCGTCGCCGGCGGCTACGACCCGGTTCCCGCCGCGGCCGACGTCGCGGTCATCGCGCCCCCGCGCGGGGGCAAGTTCGACCGCGCCCCGCGGCACACCGACCAGGAGGAACTTGCGGCCGGGCTGCCCGCTCTCGACGACGCCGCCGCGGTGATCCTCGACTACACCCAGGGCGGCATCTACCACCTTCCCGATTACCAGGACACGGTCGCCGCGGCGGCCCGCGAGGCGGGCACGCTGTGGATCGCCGACGAGGTCGTCACCGGCTTCGGCCGGGCCGGCGGCTGGTTCGGTTTCCAGCGGGCCGCGAGCCGGCCCGACATCGTCACCCTCGGCAAGCCGGTCGGCGCCGGGGCCGCCCCGGTCGGCGCCGTAGTGCTCTCCCGCGAGCTGCTCGACCGCCTCGACGGCAAGAGCTGGCAGACCTACAGCACCTTCCGCGGGCACCCGCTCAGCGTCGCCGCGGTCTGCGCCCATCTGGAGACGGCCCGCGCCCTCGACCTCCCCGCGCGCACCCGGGCGATCGAACCGGCGATCAGCCGCGGCCTCGGCGAGCTGGCGGCGCGCCACCCCAGCGTCCGCCGGGTCGACGGCGACGGCCTGCACTGGACCGTGGAACTCGACGGCGTCGACTGGCGCGGCTGGCACGCCGACTCGGCGCTCTCCCCGATCGCCACCCGGGTCGCCGACCGCGCCGCCGAGCACGGGGCGCTCTTCGGCACCAGCGGCGAGCCGAGCTCGCTCTTCATCTCCCCGCCCCTGATCATCGAGGAGAAGGAGCTGGAGCAGCTTCTCCACGCCCTCGACGTCGGCCTCGAGCTGGCGGACGCGGAGCTGGTCGAGAGCGGCGCCCCGACCACGGATTGAGTTCGTTGTCGATTCGCTAGGCTCGGGCGTCGACAGTCGACGCTAGGCAGGAGGAGTCAGTGGCGGGTCCGATCAAACGCACGAAGTTGGCCGATCGCGCGTATGGCTCGATCCGTGACTCGATCCTGAGGGGGGACTTCGCCGAGGGCACCCGCCTCGCCGAGACGCGCCTCTCGGAGCTGCTCGGGATCAGCCGCGCACCGGTCCGCGAGGCGCTCAACCGGCTCGCCAGCGTCGGCCTGGTGACGACCTCACCGCACCGCGGCGCCCAGGTGATCGAGCTGAGCCACGCCGACATCGTCGAGCTGCACGAGGTGTCGGCGGGCCTGCAGGCGACCGCCACCAGGCTCTTCGTCGCCCGCGGCGCCGACCCGACGCCGCTGCGCGGCGCGGTGGCGCAGATGGCCGAGGCGGCGGCCGCGGCGGCCGACCGCGAGCACATCTACCGCGAGCTCGACTTTCAGCGGGCGATCGCGGAGGAGTCCGGCAACGAGCTGATCCGCCACCTCTTCCTGGATCTGTCGGGCCCACTGGTCCTGGCGCTGACCAAAGATCCCACCCGGCCCGCGCGGGCCGCGGCGATCGTCGCCCTCTACACCGAGATCCTGACCGCGATCGAAGCCGGCGACGTGCCCCAGGCGACGGCGCTGATCGGCAGGCGCTCAGCCGCCGATCTCACCGCCATCGCCGCCGACGGACGGCCCGCCGGCGCGATCACCTGAGCGCGCTCAGTCGAGCGCGACCAGCCGGCCCATCGCCTGGAAGTGCCGCCGCGCCTCATCCTCGGAGGCGGGCGAGCCGCCGAGCCGCGCGGCCTCGGCGGCGTCGAAGACGCGGATCTCCCGGCCGCTGGCCAGCGCCAGCATCTGGGTACGGCAGGCGAGCTCGAGGGTGAACAGCTCGCCGTAGGCGACCTCCACGGTCGGCGCCACGACCACCACCCCGTGCCCCCTCAACATCAACACGTCCTTGTCGCCCAACGCGGCGGCGATCTCCTCGCCCTGGGCCTGGGGCCCGTCGCAGAGGTCGTACTTCTCGTTGTAGGCGATCCGGTCGTGGAAGGCGACCGACATCTGCGAGGTCGGCAGGAGTCGGTTGTCCTCGAGCGTGGAGAGGGCGGTCGCGTAGGGCGGGTGGGCGTGCAGCGCGGCGGCGGCATCCGGCCGGGCCGCATGCAGCGGCGCGTGGATCCTGTAGCCGATGTAGAACTGCATCCCCAGCGACCTCGCCTCCTCCTCGTCGCTGACCACGACCAGCGACTCGGGAGTGATCTGGGACCAGTGCACGTCGGTCGGGGTGATCAGCATCCGGGTCTCGTCCAGCATCAACGAGAAGTGGTTCCAGGTTCCCTCGCTGAGCCCGTCGACGACCGCGATCCGGTGGGCGGACGCAAGCACCTCGCGGGCGGCCTGCTCGGTGAGGGGCTTGCTCGACTCGTACATCTTCAGACCTCCAGGTCGGGGACCGCGATAGGATAGCGTCATTGTCGGTTGTCGACAGTTTACGAAAGAGGAGTGATGTCACCTAGTTCTACGCAAGATGGTCCCGGGCCGGTCGCCGCCGATCGCTACCTGGCCGAGGCGCTCGCAGCGAAGGGTGTCACCCACTTCTTCCACGTGCCGGTGATCGTGCCCGCCGCCATGCGGGAGATGACGGCGATCGGGACCACGATCCCGGTCATGGCCCACAGCGAGAAGGCGTCCGCCTACATGGCCGACGGCTACGCCCGCGTCTCGGGCCGACCGGGCGTCTGCGGATCGCAGACGATCGGCGGCACCAACCTCGCCTCCGGCCTGCGCGACGCCTTCCTCGCCCGCGTCCCGATCCTGGCACTGAGCGGCGGCAAGCAGCTGCACAGCCAGTACAAAGGCCAGTACCAGGAGGTCGACGACATGCCGGCCTACGAGGCGCTGACCAAGTTCAACGCCACCGTGTGGATGCCCGAGCGCCTGCCCGACCTGCTGGAGACCGCCTTCCGGGCGGCGACCACCGGCTCGCCCGCTCCGGTCCATCTTGAGCTGAGCGGGGTGATGGGCGACATCGCCACCACCGGCCCGATCTCCTCGCCGCCTGCCCCCGGCTCCGCCTTCTCCACCTTCCCCGCCTTCCGTCCCTCGGCCGATCCCGAGGACGTGCGGCGCGCGGCGGCGCTGCTGGCCGCCGCCGAGCGGCCGGTGATCGTCGCCGGCGGCGGCGCCCGCACCTCCGGCGCCGGCGCCGAGATCCTCCGGCTCGCCCGCCTCCTCTCGGTGCCGATCGCGACCGCGATGAACGCCAAGGGCCTGGTCCCCGAGGACGATCCGCTGGCGCTCGGCGTGGTCGGCGAGTACTCGACCGACGCCGCCAACCGGGCGGTCTCCGAGGCCGACCTCGTCTTCTACGTCGGCAGCAGCGTCGGCGGCCTGACGACGCGCAACTGGACCGTCCCCGAGGCCGGCGCGACCGTCGTGCAGATCGACATCGACCCGGAGAACCTGGGACGCAACTACCCGGTGGCGATCGGCCTCTGCGGCGACGCCCGGACCGTGACCCGGCAGCTGCTCGGCGCGGTGACCGAGCGCGCCGAGGACGCGATCGCCCCCTGGCTTGCGAGGGTGGCCGCCCTGAAGCGCGAGTGGGAGCAGAAGGTCGAGCCGCTGGAGCACTCCGCGGCGGTGCCGATTGCCCCGCAGACCGCCGCCCGCGAACTCGCCGAGGCGCTGCCCGCCGAGGCGGTGCTCGTCTGCGACACCGGCCACATCGGTGCCTGGCTCGCCCAGAACATGAAGATCACCGGGCCCGACCAGACCGTGCTGCGGGCCCACGGCTCGCTCGGCTGGAGCTTCCCGGCGGCGATCGGGGCCAAGTGCGCGGTGCCCGAGCGGCCGGTCGTCTGCTTCACCGGCGACGGCGGCTTCTACTACCACCTCACCGAGCTGGAGACGGCGCTGCGCTACGGCATCAACGTCGTGGTCGTGGTCAACGACAACGCCGCGCTGAGCCAGGAGCGCGAGCTCTGGGACGGCCCGACCGAGCACCTCTGGCGGATGCGGCCCACCGATTTCGCCGCCACCGCCGAGGCCTTCGGCTGCGCCGGCTTCCGGGTCGAGCGACCGGGCGACCTCGCCTCCACCCTCGCCGAGGCCCTCGAGTCGGACCGCCCCGCGGTGGTCAGCGTCGCCACCGACGACACCGCGGCGGCGCTCCCCGCCTGGAGCCCGGCCGGCTCGATCGGGATGTACGACTCGGTGCGCGCCGAGGACTGAGGCTCAGCGCACGGCGACCGGGTGCACCGGCCCGCCGACCCCACCGGCGATCGGCAACGGCGCCGCCGACAGCAACATGGTGTAGCGGCCGTCCAGCGCCGAGGCGGCCGCCAGTCGGTCGAGGTCGAAGATCTCGCCGAGGGTGAGGCCCATGTGGACGATCCCGACCGTGTGCAGGGGGAGGTCGACCATCTCGGTCGAGTCGATCGCCTCGACCGCCCAGTTGTCGGCGGCGACGGCGGCGATCCCGCGCTCGTGGATCCACGGCAGGCAGTCGAGCCCGAGGCCGGGCGAGAGCGGATTGCGGTCGTTGCAGTCGGTGAAGAGATCCCAGGCGCCCGCGGCGCGGATCCGGCCGAGGTGGCCGGTGCGGACCAGCAGCACGTCGCCGGGCTCGAGCTCACACCCCTGCGCCTCCAGGCATCCCTCCAGGTCGGCCGGGGTCACCGAGTAGGTGTCGCCGAGCGCCTCGACGCCGAGGTACCGGGCGACGTCCGCGAGGACGGCGCGACTGAGGAGGCGCCCCGCGACCGCGGTGATCGCGTTGCAGGTCGCGCCGCCCTCGCCGACGTGCTCGGTGGCGACTCGGTCGTTGTACATCCGCCCGCCGTCGAAGATGTGGGAGAGGGCGTCCCAGTGGGTCGAGCCGTGGACCGCGATCTCGATCGCGTCGTCGGACCAGGTCTCCCCCAGCCCGATCATGAAGTGGCGGGCGTTCGGTCGCGAGGAGCCGCGAGCCTGCGGGTACTCGCCGAGCAGCGGCAGGGCCAGCGAGATGACCTCGCCGCTGCGCACCGCCTCGGTGCCGCGGCGGACGGCCTCGGGCCCGATCAGGTTGACCGTGCCGAGCTCGTCGTCCTCCCCCCACCGCCCCCAGTTGGAGAGGCGGTCGGCCAGCGCGCGGACCGGGTCGGCGCTCACACCGTGTAGCCGCCGTCGGCGGTCCAGACCGCCCCGGTGACGAAGGAGCTCTCCGAGGAGGCGAGGAAGGCGACGACCGCGGCGATCTCCGCCGGCTCCGCGTCGCGGCCGAGCGGGGTCCGGGCACGGGCGAGCTCGACCGGGTCGCCCGGGGTCGAGTCGGCGGTGGCCGCGGTGGCGATCACCCCCGGGCAGACCGCGTTGACGCGGATGCCGCGGCCCGCGTAGGTGGCGGCGGCGTTGCGGCTGAGCGCCAGCAGGCCTCCCTTGCTGGCGTGATAGGCGGCATCGCTGCCGCTCGCGCTGAGCGCCCAGATCGAGGAGATGTTGACCACCGCCGGCGCCTCGGCGTCCGACAGCGCGGGCAGCGCGCTCTTGATCCCGAGGAACGGCCCGGTCAGGTTCACCTCGAGCACCTGCCGCCAGGTCTCGAGGTCCTCCTCGTCGATCGTCGACCAGCTGAAGATCGCGGCGTTGTTGACGAGCACCTCGAGCGAGCCGAAGGTGGCGACGGCATCCTCGACCACCCGGGCCCAGCCCGCCGGATCGGTGACGTCGTGGGCCGCGGCCCGCGTGGTGAGGCCACGGTCGCGGAGGCCGGCGGCGGTCCGCTCGGCCGCCTCGGCGTCGATGTCGGTGAGCAGCACCGGCCGGCCGCGTTCGGCAAGGGCGGTGGCGATCGCCGCGCCGAGGCCGTTGCCGGCGCCGGTGACGAGGGCGGCGCCGGTCACGGTTCGACCACCACCTTCACCTGGTCGGTCGGCGTGCGCAGGGCGACGAAGGCTTCGGGGAGCTCGTCGAGGGAGACCCGGTGGCTGATCAACCCGGCCGGGTCGAGCTTCCCGGCTTCGACCAGGGCGAGCAGGTCGCGGGTGTCCTCGATGCCGTAGTAGAGGGGGAAGTGGATCGTTGCTTCCTTGGCCGAGGCGGCGATCTGATCGAAGGGGTCGGGCTCGCGGCAGATCCCGGCGGAGACGACGACCCCGCGCATCCGCACCGCGGCCACGGCGGCGTTCAGGAGGCCGGGCCTGCCGACCGCCTCGTAGACGACGTCGAACTCCTCGCCCTCCGGCGGCGCGTCGAGCAGCTCGGTGGCGCCGAAGCGGCCGGCGGCCTCGCGACGGTGCGCGGCCGGCTCGACCAGGGTGATGCTCTCGACCCCGAAGGCCGCGAGCACCGAGGTGATCGAGAGGCCGATCGGCCCGCCGCCGAGGACCAGCGCCCGGGTGTCCGCGGACGGGGCGCCCTTGCGCGCGGCCAGCATCGCCACCGAGAGGGGCTCCAGCATCGAGGCGGCGTCGAAGGGCAGGTCGTCGGGAAGCGACAGGAGGTCGTTGGTGCCGACGCGGACGAATTCGGCGAAGGCGCCGGGCTGCTGGCCGGGCCGGGTGCCGCCGAGGCCGCCGTTGGCGGTCACGCAGGCGAACGCTTCCCCGCGCGAGCACCGCTCGCAGCGCCCGCAGGAGCTGAGCGGCAGGGCGAAGAGGCGCTGGCCCAGCTCCCAGGAGCCGAGCGGTTCGGGGCCGAGTTCGACCAGCTCGCCGGCGAGCTCGTGCCCCATCACGGTCCCGGTCGCGACCAGGCCGTTGGAGGTGGCGTGGAGATCAGAACCGCAGATGCCGCCGGCCCGGACCCGCAGCAGGGCCTCGCCCCGCTCGGCGACCGGCAGCGGCATGTCCACCACTTCGAACTCGCGCTCGCCGCCGATGTAGACGGCGGCGCGCATGGTCGCGTCGGTGCTGGTCGAAGCTTCGGTGCTCACTCGCGGCATAATAACAGTGTCGACAATAGACACTCGACTAGTCCTCCGAACGGCTCAAGGCCGCGAGGATCGCGTCGACGTCGGCGATCATCCCGAAGACCCCGCCCTCGGTGGTGACCGCGTCGATCGCCGCCAGATGGGCCTCGAGATCCCCCGAGGCGCAGGCGTCGACGGCGAGCAGGCACTCGAAGCCCCGGTCGGAGGCTTCGCGGATCGTCGAGTGGACGCAGACCTCGGTGGTCACCCCGGCGACGATCAGGGCCCGTACCTCGCGGGCGCTGAGGATCGACGCCAGGTCGGTCCCCCAGAAGGCTCCGGTGTCGCTCTTGTCGACGACGAACTCGCCGTCCCGCGGCGCCAGCTCGGCGATCGTTTCGTGGCCTCGCTCGCCCCTGATCAGGAAGCGGCCGAGCGGCCCCGGGGCGCCGATCGAGGAGACGCCTTCGTGCACCCGCGCCAGCCGGTGGGCGGGCAGCTCGCCGAGGTCGGCGCGGTATCCCTGCCGCGTGTGCACGACCGTCAGCCCGTTCTCCCGGGCGGCGTCGAGCAGCCGGCCGGCGGGCTCGATCGCCTTCCTCACCGTGGCCAGGTCGAAGCCTTCGGCGACCAGGTAGCCGTCGGGCTCGAGGAAGTCCCGCTGCATGTCGATCATCAGCAGCGCCGTGCGCTCGCGCCGCAGCCCCAGGTGCGGCCAGGCATACGGAGTGGAGTCGACCTGGACCATCAGTAACCGCGCCCGAGGTCGACCAGGTTGTGGAGGCGCTCGCCGCGGCAGAAGCGCTCGAGGTTGGCGGCGAAGAGCTCGAAGAGGTTGTCGCGTCGCACGCCGCCGGCGATGTGCGGGGTGACCGTGAGGCCCTCGGTCGTCCAGAGCTCGCTGTCCTCGGCGACCGGCTCCGCGGCGAAGACGTCGAGGGTGGCGCCGCCGAGCCGGCCCGCGCGGAGCGCGGCGAGCAGCGCCGGCTCGTCGAGCACCGCGCCGCGGCCGACGTTGACGAGGAACGCCCCCGGCTTGCACCGGGCGAGCACCGCCGCGTCGATCAGGCCGCGGGTCGACTCGGTGAGCGGCAGGGTGGCGACGATGTGATCGGCCGCGGCGACGATCTCCCCCAGCCGGTCCGGGGCGACGATCCGCTCCGGGATCTCCCCCTCGGGATCGCCGGTGCCCGGCTCGCGGAAACCGTTCAGCGCCCGCCGCCGCCCGGGGTCGCCCTTGCAGGCGAGCACCCGCATACCGAAGGCGACGCCCAGGCGCGCCACCTCCCTGCCGATGCTGCCGTAGCCGACCACCGCGAGAGTCCGCCCGCGCAACGGGACGCCGAGGTATTCCTGCCACTGCTCGGGCCATTCGTGGCGGGCCGCGGCGGCCCGTCGCCTCGTCCCGACCTGGGCGTGGTCGAGCATCGCGGCGAGCGCGAATTCGGCGATCGGGACGGCTTCGACCCCCGAGCCGTTCGTCACCTGGGGCGGCAGCCCGGTGGCGCCGCTCAACTGGTCGACGCCGGTGCACGAGGTCTGCCACCAGCGGCTCGCCCGCCGGCCGATCTCCGGCTCCTCGCCACCGAAGACGACGTCGACCGGGCCGGCGCACTCGGCGAGGAGCCGGACCGAGAGCCCCGGGGTGATCCCGCGGAGCCGCTCGACCTGCACCTCGTCGAGGCCGTCTACAAGTGCCAGGTCCATCGCGACCGCGATGCCATATAGCCGGGGAGCTCCCGATCGACCCGGCGACGGACGGCGGCGAAGAGGAGGTCGGCGGTGTCGGCCTCGTCGGCGACCGCCGCGGCGGTCCGCTCGACCACCGCGCGATCGGCCCGCCGCGGCTCGCCGCCCGCCCGCGCGGCGAGGACCTGGACCTGACAGGCCCGCTCGAGGAAGTAGAGGTTCTGCCAGGCGGTCGCGACGTCGGCGCCGATCACCAGCGCCCCGTGGTTGCGCAGGACGATCGTGCTCACCCCCGGGGTCGCCGCGGCGGCGATCCGCTCGCCCTCCTCGAGCTCGGAGGCCGGCCCGCCGTAGTCGACGTAGGCGATCCGCCCGTCGAAGTACATGGCGTTCTGGCTGAGCGCGGTGTCGAGCCCGTCCCGCAGGGTCGAGACGGCGGTCGCGTAGGGCATGTGGGTGTGGAGGACGCAGCGGTTCCGCGGCGAGGCCTCGTGCACCGCCCGGTGGATCACGAAGGCGGTCCGCTCGTAGCTGCCCTCGCCCTCGAGGACGGCTCCTTCGCGGTCGACGACGAGCAGGTCGTCGGCGCGCAGCTCCGACCAGTCGGGACCGAACGGGTTGAGGAGGAAGCGGTCCTCGGTGCCGGGCACGAGCAGGCTGAAGTGGTTGTCGATGCCCTCGGTGTAGCCGTGGAGGGCGGCGGCGCGGAAGGCCACCGCGAGGTCGTTGCGGGCGCTCTCGCCGGCCAGGTCGAGCGCCTCCGTCCCCGGCACCACCGTGCGCTCAGCCATCGTGGCCGACCGCGACGGAGTCCTCGGCGACGGCGGGCCGCGGGTCGGACGCGGCCTCCGGCATCTCCGCCTTGCCGCCCTCGGCCCGCACGACCACCCCGTCGCCCTTGCGGATCGCGATGCCGACCGATCCGGCGGCGTCCGGCGACTCCTGCACGGGGCTGGAGATCCGCAGCGTCTCGCGTCCGGAGAGATCCACGTCGTGGCGGCAGTGGGTGCCGAGGAAGGTGGTCGTCCGCACCTCGCCGACGAATGTGCCCTGCTCGGCGGGGCAGAACTCGAGGTGCTCGGGACGCAGCGCGGCGAGCACCGATTCGCCCCGGGTCAGCGGCTCGGCGCCGTAGTAGTCGAGCTCGATCACGCCGCCCTCGCCGCGGTGGTGGAAGCGGACGGCGGCGGAGTCGGGGCGCGGGTCGACCACCTCGCACTCGATCAGGTTCGTCTCGCCGATGAAGTCGGCGGCGAACGCCGACACCGGCCGCTCGTAGACCTCGCGCGGGGTGGCGACCTGGACGACCCGGCCGGCGTTGATCAGGGCGACGCGATGCGACAGCGTCAGCGCCTCTTCCTGGTCGTGGGTGACGTAGACGAAGGTGGTCCCGAGCCGGCGCTGGATGCCCAGGAGTTCGGACTGCAGGTGCTTGCGCAGCTTCAGGTCGAGGGCTCCGAGCGGCTCGTCGAGGAGCAGCGCCTCGGGCTCGTTGACGAGGGCGCGGGCGAGCGCGACCCGCTGCTGCTGCCCACCGGAGAGGTCGGTGACCTTGCGATCGGCGGCCTCGCCGAGGTGGACCAGCGCCAGCGTGTCCCTCACCCTGGAGTTGACCTCCCCCCGCGGCCGGCCCGCGATCCGCGGCCCGTAGGCGACGTTCTCGCTGACCGTCATGTGCGGGAACAGGGCGTAGCTCTGGAAGACCATGTTGAACGGCCGCCGCTCCGGCGCGGTCCGGTCGAGGCGCTCGCCGCGCAGCTCGACCCGGCCCTCGCTCGCCGTCTCGAAGCCGGAGATGATCCGCAGCAGGGTCGTCTTGCCGCAGCCCGACGGACCGAGCAAGGTGAAGAACTCGCCCTGGCGGATCGAGAGGTCGGTCGGCTCCAGGACCTGGGTCGAGCCGAAGCTTTTCGAGACGCCGATCAGGTCGAGGAAGCGGGTGTCGTCAGTCATGAGGTCTCCTGGAGTTCGGCGCGGACGCCTTCTTTATCTTGTCGCGCCCGGCGACGGGAGCCAACGCCGGAGAAGCCCCGCTGGAGCACCGCGTAGGCGATCGCGAAGACGACCAGCGTGCCGACCATCAGCATCACGCCGACGGCGTTGATCAGCGGCGTGAAGCCGGTCCGGGCCTGGCCGAAGAGCCAGATCGGCAGCGTGGTTTCGGAGCCGATCGTGAACGTGGTGGCGAGGATCTCGTCGAGCGAGTAGGCCGCGCCGATCAGGGCGGCGCCGAGGATCGCCGGCAGGACCAGCGGCAGGGTGATCGTCCGCAGCGTGGTGAGCTTGGACGCGCCGAGGTCACGCGCCGCCTCGACGATCCGGGCGTCGAGGCCCATGAGCCGGGCGTTGACGACCATCACCACCACCGGGGCGACGATCAACATATGCACGAGCGCGGTGAGCGGGACGCCGAGGGCGATCCCCTGGTCGCTCGCGGCGACCAGCACGGCGACCCCGAGCAGGACGCCGGGCACCATATAAGGGAGGAAGACGAGGAACCGCAGGGCACCCGCCCGCTTTCCTTTCAGCCGGGCGAGGGCGAAGGCGGCCGGGACGCCGATCGCGATCCCGCAGATGACCGCCGCGACCGCCACCTTGGCGCTGGTCCAGAGCGCTTCGCTGAAGCCGCGCCGATGGATCGCCTCCGGGTACCAGTGGAGGGTGAAGCCTTTCCAGGGCAGGCCGAGGGTGGTGCCGCTGTTGAAGGAGAAGACGAACACCACCAGGGTCGGGATCACCAGGTAGGCCATCAGCAGGTAGGCGGCGGGACGGGAGATCGAGCGGTTGACGAGCCAGTCCGGCGCCCGCGGGGCGACCTTCGCCGACACCGCGTCGACCGCGCCCGTGAGGCGCGCCCGCGGCGCGCGGCTGAGGAGGTAGGCGATCCCCAGCAGGGCGAGGGCGGCGAGGACGAGGACGAGGAAGCTGAGGGCGAGCGCCGCGGCGGCGGGGTAGTTGCCGTCGACCAGCGCCGTGCTCTGGACCAGCGAGCCGGCCAGCTGGCCGTCGGTGCCGCCGACCAGCTGTGGGGTGATGTAGTCGGCCGAGGAGAGGATCGCGGTCAAGGCGAAGGCGACCATCAGGCCGGTGCGGGCCTGCGGGGCGACGACCCGGGCGACGGTGCGCCAGCGGCCGGCACCGAGGTCGCGCGAGGCCTGCACGTCGTGCTTGTTGATCCCCTGCATCGTGCTGACCAGCAGCAGGGCGGCGACCGGCAGGTAGAGGTAGACCATCGTCACGACGATCGCGAAGGGGCCGAAGAAGAGGAAGCTGAGCGGCGAGTCGATCACCCCGATGCGCTCGAGCGCGCTGTTGATCAGACCCTTGGTCCCGAGGATCGTCCCCCAGGCGTAGATGCGGACCAGGAAGGAGGCGACGCCGGCGACGATCACGATGCCGAAGGCGATCGCGCCGACCCGGTCGCGGAGGCGGAACCTGATCCCGTAGGCGAGCACGAAGGCAAGCGCGGTGGTGACCGTGGCGACGATCAGCGCGACGACGATCGTCCGCACCAGGATCTTCGTCGTCGAGGCCGAGTCGAAGACCGCCTGGTACTGGTCGAAGGTCGGGCCCGGGCCGACGCTGAGGAAGCCGGATTCGCGGAAGGAGTACGTCAGCAGCAGCGCCAGCGGCACCGCCAGCACGAGGCAGACGAGGACGATGAACGGCAGCGACTGCAGTAGGGCAGGAGCGAGCCGCCACCTCTGCGGGCGGCTCGCTCCGTGGGCTTTCGCCGGGAGAGGTCTCAAAAAGAGGCCTTGTATTCGCTCCAGGCCGCGGTCGCTTCCTGGACGGTTACCTTGTCGCCGTCGGCTTCGACCGGGTAGGGGCCGACGAACGGGGACCGCTTCGCCAGCTCGGCGAGCGGCAGGGCGACTTCCGGGGAGAGGCTGCTGTTGGCGGCCTGCACGCTGGTCGGTGCCTGGCCCACTTCCGCCAGTTCCGTCATCGCCGCCAGCTCCAGCGCCTGGTCGATCCAGGCGAGCGCCTCGGTTTCGTTGTCGCCGACCAGGATGCTGAGCGCGTCGGCGTAGGTGACGCTGGAGACCCAGTTGGTCTTCAGGTCGGTGTTGCTTTCCTTCTCGCCGACGATCAGCGAGGCGAAGGTGTTGTAGGCGACGGCGATGTCGCCGCGGCCGAACAGCTGAGCCTCGCCGCCGAACGGGTAGAAGGTCTTCACCTGAGGCCGCAGTTCCTCGAGGAATTCCTTGATCTGTTCGAGGTGTTCATGGGTGAGGTTCGGCGGCTGCGGCAGCCCCAGCCCCTGGGCCACCGTGTTGATCATCTGGTAGTCGTCGTAGAGGCCGACGGCGCCCTGGTATTCGGGCTTCAGCAGATCGGCGACGGCTTTCGGCTCTCCGACTTCCTTCGAGTTCCAGGCCATCAGCGCCGGGCCGAGGATCAACGGGACGGCGTAGATCTTCCCGTCTTCGCCCTTCCATGCCGGATCTTCGCGGAGGGTTTTGTCGACCTTGCTGTAGTTGGTCAGCAACGTGGTGTCGATCGGGGCGAGCCGTTCGATCGCGAAGTACTGGTTCATCTGGCCCGCGTTGGAGGTGAAGATGTCGAAGGAGCCTGCGGGCTTGATCTTGATCGGGATCTGGGCCGCGTCGCCGCCGATTTCGGTCCACTTCGCTTTCACCGGGCCGGCGTTCTGCTTGGGGACGAACTCGCTGCCCCAGCCGTAGCCCTTGATCGTGCCCTTCGCTTCTTTGAGGCTCGCGGCGGTGATCGAGGCGCCGCTCGAGGAGCTGGAGGAGCTGGACCCGCCGCCGCAGGCGCTGAGCAGGCTGCCGAGGCCGCCGCTCGCGACGACGACTCCGCCGATCATCAGGTTCTTCTGCAGGAACGAGCGGCGGGAATAGCCGTCCGCATCCGGAGCTGGTGCCTCACCGTGGTATCGCATCGAGTCGGTCACGTGGTTGCCTCTGCTTTCTTGGAGGAGCTTCTGGCCGCTGAAGCCGACAGCTATTGTCGGTTGTCGACAATAGCCGAGATGTCAAGAGTTGGCGCGAGCCGCCTCCTCGCCGCCGCCCCCATCTGCCTCCACCGCCTTGGCGTCGGGTGTCCCATCCGCTCCCGAGACACCGTGGCCGAACCCTCTGATCGCCTTCCCCATCGACGATCCGAGCTCCGGCAGACGACGAGGCCCGAAGACGAGAAGCGCGATCACAAGGACGACGCCGATCTCCAGGGGACCGAAGTTGGCAAGCACAGCGAGCTCCTTCCGTTGCATAACACCGGCGGTCTAGCGCCAACTCTACGACAGTCGTCGACCGTCGACAGTCCTCAGCGCCTTATCCCATGCGCCTTCCCCGCGGTGCGTGGTTCTCCGCGCCTGATCGCCGCTCGCTGAGTTGAGGGCGCCATGACGCCCTCAACTCAGCGAGCGGCAAGCGGCGTTGACGGAGGAGGCGGCGGCCCTTGGGCCTGCCGGTAGTTCGCTTCTCGGTGCGGGCCAAATTGGCCGCCGCGCAAGAACAAAAGGGACGACCGACGTCCCTTTCCACCCTCAATTTATAGCGCACCCGGGGCTTGTAACAAGGCCCGGCCCGTCTGTATAACGACCGGCCGCAAGCGTGACCAACGGAGAGGAAGTGGTGAATTTGGGTGTGAACGAGCACGCGGTGGTAGTCGCCGGAGGCGGCCCGGCAGGGATGATGCTGGCGGCGGAGCTGGCCTTGGCGGGGGTCGATGTAGCGATCGTCGAGCGGCGTCCCGACCACGGTCTCGTCGGCTCCCGGGCCGGCGGACTGCTCACGCGCACGGTCGAGGTGATGGATCAGCGCGGGATCGCCGACCGCTTCATCGCCGAGGGGACGATGCATGACGCGATGCCGTTCGGCACGACCCTGTTGGACCTCGGCAACGCCCCGACCCGTCATCCCTACTACCTCGGGATCTTCCAGAACGAGATCGAGCTGATCATGGCGGGCTGGCTCGCCGAACTGGGCGTGCGCATCTACTACGGGCGCGAGGTGACCGGCTTCGCGCAGGACGACGCCGGCGTCGACGTCCTGCTCGCCGAGGGCGAGGGCGGCCGGAGGCGCCGCTGCGGGCGAGCTACCTCGTCGGCTGCGACGGCGGACGCAGCCTGATCCGCAAAGCGGCCGGCATCGAGTTCCCGGGCTGGGACGCGACCAAGAGCAACCTGATCGCCGAGGTCGAGCTGACCGGGGAGGCACCGGAGGGGCTCCACCACGACGCGGTCGGCGTCCAGGCCATCAGCAAGATGAAGGATGGGAAGACGTTCCGGATCGTCCTCACCGAGCAGCGGATGAACACCGACCCCGACCCCACCCTGGACGACTTCAAGAAGGCGCTGGTCGATGCCTTCGACAGTGACTTCGGGGCCCACGATCCCACCTGGATCTCCAGGTTCACCGACATGACCCGCCAGGCCGCGACCTACCGCGTCGACCGCGTCCTGCTCGCCGGCGACGCCGCCCACATCCACTACCCCGCCGGCGGACAGGGCCTCAACCTGGGTGTGCAGGACGCGGTCAACCTGGGTTGGAAGCTCGGGCAGGTGGTCAACGGGACCTCCCCGGAGAGCCTCCTCGACACCTACGAGGCCGAGCGCCATCCGACGGTTGCCCGCATCCTGAAATTCACGATGGCCCTGGAGACTCTCCAGCGCCGCGACGAGCGCATGCAGACCTTGGTCGAGCTCGTCTCGTCGCTCGCGGGCACCGATGAAGGGCGCGAACTGATCGTCGGGACCACCTCCGGGCTGGACGTCCACTACGACCTCGGCGAGGGGCACCCCCTGCTCGGACGCCGCATGCCGGACCTCGACCTCGACACCGCTGAAGGCCCGCTGCGGGTCTTCGAGCTGCTCCACCGCGCCAAGCCGACCCTGCTGAATCTCGGCGAGCCCGGAGGCCTCGACCTCGGCCCGTGGGCCGACCGGGTCCAGCTGGTCGACGCGACCTACGAGGGCGAGTGGGAGCTGCCGGTGCTCGGCACGGTCAGCGCTCCCACGGGCGTCCTGATCCGGCCCGACGGATACGTGGCCTGGGTCGGCGAGGGAACCGACGCGGGGCTCCCCGAGGCCCTGGGCACCTGGTTCGGAGCGCCCGCCGCGGCGTAGCGGGCGGCTGCGCACGGTCCGTTTCTGGACCGTGTCGAGATGGGCCCCGCGGAGGTCGGATCGTTCTCCGCGGGCCCCATCTCGTGGAGGCGCTCGCCCTAGCGCAGATAGGCCTTCTTGGTCTTGTAGAGGAACAGGCGGTGGAGCTTGACCGTCGCCGTGCCGGTGACCCCGTTGGTGCAGGTTTCCACTTCTTCGCTGCCGGGCGGGCATTCGGTGCTCCCCGAGGCGGGCGTGTTCAGATCGACCTTGAACTGGACGCTTTCGGCGTGCTGGAGGCGGTGGAACTCCTGCCCGACGGCGCTATCGATCGTCACTTCGGGGAAGTTTTCATCCGGTTCGGGATAGAGATGACCGGCTTCCTCGAGCAGCGCCGAGAGCTGGCCGGTGCCGTCGGCGACCGGGCAATTGCCATCCGGCGTGTTGACGCCGAGCACGCTGATCGCCCAGGAGACGGGGACGAACCCGTTGTCATGGGCGGCGAACGTCTCGAGCGTCGAGCTCGGCAGCGGGATCAGCTCCCAATGGCATGACCCCGACACCGCGTGGCAGTTTTCGTTTTCCCCTTCGGCCACGGTGTAGGCGATGTCCATCGTCGAGTGGTCGCCTTCGATCCTCCCCTTGTCGGTCACCGTCGGCTTCACCCCGAGCCGCCCCGCCGCGGCCCCCAGTTCCTTCGCGGTCGCCACCGGCACCGTGATGTGCTTGAAGCGAACCGTCCGCTGGAAGTGCAGCGTCTCGTCGGAGCTGCCGGGGATGTTGATGTCGTGCCCGTCGGCACTCACCCCACACCGTTCGAACCCAGTCGTCCCGTAGCTATAGGTCCCGTCGTATTCGATCGTCGCCTGGATCTCCGCGGCATACGGAAATTCCTTCGGCACCATCGAGGAGTGACTTGCCGTCGCCTCACCGCCGGCCACCAACATCGCCACCGCGGCGATCGTGATCACAGCGAAGGTCCTCATCGCCGCGAGTCTCCTCCCGCCGCGCCGCGGCGGTCAAGCCAAAACTCAGTAGCAATCCGTCGGGGCCGCAAACGCCGATCGCCACTCCGATCGCTCGGGTGGCGCGTATCCGGCGCACATCGACGTATGCCCACGTACATCCCCGCTACACTCCGCCCCTGGAACCACCCGATCCGTAGCAGCTTATCCCTGCAAATCGGATATTTCGGGGCTATAGCTCAGCTGGCAGAGCGCCTGGATCGCACCCAGGAGGTCGGCGGTTCGAATCCGCCTAGCTCCACTCGTTTCTCCCTGGAAATAGGCACTTTTTTCTTCTTCCTGGTTGGTTTCGACGGCAACCATCGGGCACACAGTGCCTGAAGTGCCTAAAAGCGCCCAAAGTCAGCCAATCGGGGGCCTTTCTAGCCGGAAATCCCGGCACCCTCCGGAGCGCGACTGCTCATTTGCAGGGCTTTTCAGAGCTGAGGTGACCGGGCGCCTGGACGCTGCCCAGGAGGTCGGCGGTTCGAATTGCCGACGACGAATTCGGCTCCACAGGCGGCATCGTGGCGGTTCGTCTCAGATCCGTTCGCTACCCCGCCGGCCCTCCCGTGTTCGCCCTCGGTCAATGCACGTAGCCGCTCGCGCTCTCCGACGTCCCGGCCCATCGAGTGGGCGTAGGCCCGGAGCGTGAACGCCGGATCGGTGTGGCCGAGTTGCCTCATCACCGAGACGGGGTCCTCGCCGATTGCGAAGAGGAGCGAGGTGAAGGTGTGACGGAGCGAGTGCGGGGTGATCCCTGGCGGCAACGACGCCTGACGGCGTGCCTCGATCAGTTGTTCGGCGCGGACCAGGACCGGTCGGAGGATCCGCAGGCGCACGTTGTCCTTTGTCCGCGGTCCGCCCCTGGTCGTCGTGAAGACCAGCTCGCGCGTGCCAGGGCGGCCGCAGTGACCGCGGTGCAGAAGGACGCAATCCCGCAGGGCCGAGAGCATCCTTACCTCACGGACCCCCGCCGGCGTCTTTGAGTGCCGTACGTGGATCGTCGAGGTTGTGAAGTCGAGGTCTGCCCAGCGGAGGGCCGCGAGCTCATGGACGCGGAGCCCGCAGAAGACCAGCGTGGCGACGACGGGGAGCCGGTCGCCGATCAGCCAGCCCGGGTCGGCGTCGAGCTCGGCAGCCGCGTCGAGCACCGCGGCGATCTGCCCCACCGACTCGAGATGCGGTGGCGGTGTTCTCGCGACCTTGATCCGGCGGCGCGTTCCGGCGGCCGGATTGTCGTCGATCCATCCGTATTCGACGGCGAAGGAGAGGAGCCAGCGGAGCACCTCGATCGTCTTGTTGATCGAGCCTGCCGAGAGCGGTCGCAGCGAACGGCCGAGCGCGTCGGTGCGCGGCCTACCCTCGGCGAGGCGACGGCGGCGGTCATCGGACTCCTCGAGCTTGTGGAGTCGGTAGGCGTCGACGGCCCGGACGTCGATCTTCGTCAGCGGCCAGTCCGCGAAGAAGGGGAGCAAATGTGCGAGTGCCCAGTCCCAGTATCCGGAGGTCGCGGGCCTGACTTCGCTCCGGCGCTCCCTGACCTGCGACTTCGCGAACGATCCGAATGGCGCGGCGTCCTCGCCGCGACCGCGATCACCGACGGCCGCCTGATGCCGCGGTGGTGGCGGCACCCAGGCACCACGCTCGACTTCCGCGCGGATCACCTCCATCTCTTCTTCGCCGCGCCTCCGCGTCCAGCCCTCCTCCGGCGTGCCCAGCGTCAGGTATCGCCGCCTGCCGTAGGCGCGGAACCTCAGGGCGAACACCTTCGAGCCGCCAAACGGCCGCTCAAGGACGTTGTTCTCGCACCTTTCTCCCAAAGATCGGCACCTTCCAGGTCGAACCGCCACCTCGGTATTAAGGCCAATACGCTCTAAGCCTAATGGTATACGACCATTACGCTCTGGTCCAATCGGCCGGTAGCGGCGACGCTCCTCTGGTGGCCGTACCGATCTACGAGGACCCCGACCGCGCCAGCAAAGCATTCGGCCGACGGGTCCGTGAGCTGCGCGCCAGGGAAGGCCTTTCGCAGGACGGTCTGGCCCACGCCTCAGGGATCCATCTGACGAGCATCGGCCGGATCGAGCGGGGCGGCCGCGAGCCCCGGCTGACGACGATCCAGAAATTGGCGAAGGGTCTCGGCGTCGAGCCCGGCGAGCTCACCGACGGCCTGGACGACAGGAACTGATCAGCGGACCGCTCCCGGCTCGCGCGCGATCAAGGCCCTGCGCGGCGGCTGCTCGCCAGGACAGGTGGCGAACAACCTCAGTTGCGGGCGAGATTGGGCGGAAGTTCGCTTTCGGTTCGGTTATAGTTCGGGCCATGCTTGACCCCGAGCGAGAGATCTATGCCGACGCGCCGTTGATGCTGGTCGCCTTCGAGCTGCGTTTCACCACGATCCCGGGTCTCGAGGCCGGTCGCTGGGAAGACGTCTACGCGACGATCCGCGAGAGCTTCCCGATCGTCGGCCCGCCGCCGCGGATCGCGCTGCAGCTCGGTCCCGGCGGTGCCGAGCAGAGACCGCAGGGCGTCCGCCTGCTCGACCGCGAGCGCTCCCGTGCGGTCGCCCTATATGACGAGTCGGTGATCGTCGAGACCTCCGCCTACGTGCGCTTCGAGGAACTGCTGGAGCTGATCGGGACGGTCCTCGGTGCCCTCCACCAGGCGGCGCCGATCCCCGCCGTGCAGCGGGTCGGGCTGCGCTACATCGACGAGATCTCGGTCCCGGACCCCGGTCACGGCTGGAGCCGCTACATCGACGAGTCCCTGCTCTGCCCGCTCGGAAGGTTCGCCGAGTTCTCGCCCGGCGCCTACAGCGGCACGCTCGAACTGGCCGCCGGCGACCAACGCACCGTGAACCTGAACTACGGTGTCTTCAGCGAGCCGGTGGTCAACCCCGACGGCGCCCTGCGGATCCCCAGGAGCCCCGAGGGCGCCTACTTCCTGATCGACCTCGACAGCTTCTGGAACGCACCGCAGTCCGAGTTCCCCGAATTTCAGATTCAACAGGTACTGGAGAAATGTGAGCAGCTCCACGATCCGATCCGGCGGATCTTCGAGCAGTCGATCACCGACGATCTGAGGAGCCTTATGCGAGGAGAGAGCAGATGAGTGCCGAGCAGCAGACGATCCGCCGCCAGCCCGAGCCCGACCAGACCCGGTCCGCCCAGACGACCCCGGGCGCGCCGACCCGGTTGATCGGCACCGCCGAGCTGCGCGACCAGGTGACCGACCTGCACGAGCGGGTCACCGACCTCCACGAGGACGAGCAGTCCTCGACCCTGCACGCCCGCGCCTCCCAGCTCGCCCAGAGCGATCCGACCGACCTGCTCGCCACCGTGCGCGGCGAGTGGGGACTCTCCTGGGAGTCGCTCGCCCACATGCTGGGCGTCTCCTCCGCGGCGATCCGCAAATGGCGCCGCGGCGCGGCAATCTCGACCGAGAACCAGCACCACCTGGCCCGGGTGATCGCATTCTGCGAGATGCTCGGCGACGCCGATCCGCGCATCACCGATCCCGCCCAGTGGCTCGAGGAGCCGTTCATCGACGACGTCACCGTGCGTGCCTGCGACCTCTACGCCGCCGGACTGCTCAGCCCGCTGCTGAGCGTCGCCGCCGGGCGCACAACCCGCAAGGCCCTGCTCGACCAGTTCGACCCCGCCTGGCGCGAGCACTACGGCGCCGACGACGGCTGGAGCGTCGAGCGCGGTGGCGACGGCGCGCCGCTGATAGTGAAACGGAGATGACGGTTGGCGAGCGGGGAGGATCAGTCGACCGAGTCGCTCGCCCAGCCGGCTGACGACGAGGAGATCTACGGTGCCCGCGGCGAGGATGTCCTGGCCGCCCGTCCGACGATGCAGGGGGACGTCTTCTCCGGTGTCGCCGTCGCCGGCCACGAGGGGCCCCGCGAGGTCGCGATCCTCGCCCACCCCTGCACGATGCGCGGTGCCGACGGCCGGCTGAAGCCGCGCCTCGCCGCCGCCGCGGTGGTCGATTATCAGTACCTGCCGCCACACCGCTGGTCGCAGGGCCACTACGGCGTCTTCCCGCTACCGGCATTGCACGTGGTGGACGGAAAACCACGTCACGCCGCCGTCTCCTTCGAGGAGATCTTCACCGTCGACACCTCCGAGCTCGACCCGGAGCGACGCACGGCCTTCCTCTCCTCGCGCGGCATCTACCTCTTCCAGCAGCGCTTCCTCTGCAGCCTCTCGCGCGTCGTCGTGCCCCTGGCTCGCATCCGCGAGGCCTGCGAGCACGTCCTTGACGAGGCCGACCTGCTGGAGGAATGGCTCGAGCGCCTCGCTCCCGACCCCGCGCAGATCGTCGCCGAGACGGCGGCCTTCACAGCCTTGCTCGACGGCGGCCTGCGCGAGCAGCTCGCCGATCCCTCGCTCCGCTCCCGGGCGCGGCGCGAGGTGACCCGCAAGATCGCCGAGCGCGAGAAGGATTAGGCGATCGACGCTCGGCGGGAGATCTTCGGCGAGTGGAGCGAGCCCGGCGGCGCCAGCGCCGAGGGTCGTCTCTTGGTCGACGACGAGGGCCGCCTCACCCTGCAGCTCCGTCGTCCCCTCCCTGAGGTCACTCTCCTCCGTGGCCGTCTCGGTGACGGCACCCCGGCGACCCTGCTCTCGCCCGACCTGGTGCGCCACGATCCTCGCGCCGACCACTACGTGCAGGAGTACCTGATTGGCACCGCCCTCCTCGGGCTCGACCTGCCGGGCCGCGACATCCCGGCGCTCTCCGGCGGCGAGGCCCGGATCGCCGGCCTCGAGCAGGTCGTCGGCGCCTCGGGGCTCTCGCTCGAGACCTCCGACATCACCAGGCGCGAGGGCGCCTCCGCCACGGTCGGGTGGAAGCAGTCGGACCCGCTCGATGTCGACCTGCCGGGCGGCAGGCTGGTGCTCGCCGACCACGCGCGGTTCGAGCACGAGTCCTACTTCCGCTTCGCGCTCGAGCACCGGGTCCTCGCCCGCTACACCGCCGCGGAGCCGGTTGGCCTCGAGGCCCTGGAGGAGATCTTCGACGTCCTCTGCGCCTTCGTCTCCTTCGCCGTCGAGGCGAAGGTCTCGTTCGACTTCCTGACCGTGAGCGCCGCTGCGGGCGCCGCGCCGGCCGGCGGCCGCGCCGAGCGCCTCGCCCACCATCGACCTCACCACGGCCGGCCGCTCGAGGGCACCGAGCCATGGCTCACGCTCGACGCACTGGCCGATCCCGCGGCGGCGCTCGCCGGCTTCTACGGCTTCTGTTCCGAGCAGCCCTCCGCCTACCTGATCCTCTTCGAGTATCTGATCTTCGCCGCGCAGCTGAACCCGATCGACAAACTGCTCTACCTGGCCCGCTTCCTGGAGGTCTTCCATCGCACGGCCGACCCGCGCGAACGTGACCCGCCGGAGGTGCAGGCCGAGCGCGAGGCGCTGGTCAAGGAGGCGCTCGGCGACGGGCACAAGAGATGGGCGAGCCAGATCCTCCGCCACTCCAACGAGGTCACCTTCAAGGAACGGATGGTGGACCTGCTCGAAGGTCCCGCCGCGGTGGCGCGGCCGATCCTCGGCGCCCAGCCGGTGAAGTTCGCCCGCTTGCTCGGCAACTGCCGCAACTACTGGACCCACTACTCGCCCGAGGAAAAAGAGAAAGCCCTCCACGACATGCCGCTCGAGGAATTCGACGACCGGGTGCTGGTCGTCGCCCGCGCCTGCATCCTCGACCACATCGGCGTCCCGGCCGCAGAGGCGCTGAGTTGCCTCGAAGCCGACTGGCGCTGGGGCCGGCGGGTCGGTACGCCGCTCGAGCAGCCTGGGTAGAACTCCCCGTCGGTTGAACGCGCTCCGTTCGGAAATTGGGGGAGCCTGGCATTGCCCACCCGGTATCGAGCCGAACTGCTGCGGGATGCTTGGGCGATGAGCGCGAAGCGAAATCGCAACAAGAAGGCCTGGGCTCGCAGGCGCCAGGGCCGAGGTCGCGCCGGCGCCGATCGCGGGCCGTCCGCGCCGCGACCCGACGACACGAGCTCGCACGGCCCTACCCTGCGGGTCCGGGGCAGGCCGAGCGAGCTCGACCAGGTGGGCGTCCTGATCATCGAGGAGCAGCTCGGCCGGGCTCCCACCGATCTAGCGGGGCTCCGGGAGATCGCCGCGCGTCTGGCTTTCGAGCCGGCGATGGTGATCCTGTCGATGCTCGCGGGAAGGGTGGAGGCGGCGACCAGGGACCCGGCCGGTCAACTGGGCATCGCCGAATGGCTCTTCGGGCCGGGTGAGCTCGTTGATCGGTTCCGCGCGCTAATGGCGGCCGAGCCCAGGTCGGTGATCTTCGGGCCCCAGCCGCTCTACACCTTGATGCGAATCCTCGTCGAGGAGGCCAGGGAAGCCTCGATCGTCGAGGGAATGTCCGTCGCTGAACGGGGCGAGCTGAGCAACGCCCTCCTTGCGGCGAATTCGGTGACCCGGCGCGGAATCGCCCTCGGCGCCGACCACCGCGAAGACCTCCTTGCCTTCGAGCTCCAGGTCGGTAACTACCACTCCAGGCCAACCTGGATGGAGGAGATCGCCCGCCCCCGTGAGCTCTACCGCCTCGCCACCGAGGACCCCGAGCTGCTCGCCTCGCCCGACTGCGTCCCGCTCGAGGAGTGGACCCTGCGCAGCGGTCTCTCGGCCTCAGAGCAGGCGGCGCTCGGCTTCGCGCTCGGTGCGGCCGCTAACGCCTGGGACCCTCTGTCCCACCCGCACGTGAACGCCGAGGCGCTCGAGGAGCTGCTCTCCCGTGCCGAGTTCGGGGGCGAGCGGCGCGAGTCCGCGCTGTTGGTGCTCTCGGCGACCCGCGCCGAGTTCAGTGCCGAATTCTCCAAGCTCGGCGCCGGTGGCGGGCGACTGATCTGGGAGCTGCGGCCGTTCAACACCCGGCCCTTCCTGCGGCTCTCCGATGATCAGGGTCTGCTTCTGCTCGGTCGCCCCTGGATGCTGAACTGGCTGGGCGAGGGCTTCCACTACCGGGCGATGCGGGTGGCGCAGTCCGAGGATGCGATGCGGGCCGGGGGACGCGGCGATCACGTCCAGCGCTACACCGCCTACGCCGGCCAGGTCTTCGAGGCCCACTGCCTCTCCCTGGCTCGCAGCGCCGTCCCTCCACCGGCCCTCGTCCTCGGCGAGCAGCGCTATGGCAGAGGCGGCGGCAAAAAGACCAGCGACGTCGCCCTCCTCGACGGGGACGATCTGGTGCTCTTCGAGATGAACGCGCGGCGGGTCGGCGCCGAGCCGCTCCTCAGCGGCGATCCGCTCGACGCCACCAATGAGCTGAAGAAGCTCCTGGTCAAGAAGATCGACCAGCTGGGCGTCGCGGTCGGGGCGCTCCTCGACGGCAGCGCCGAACTACCCGGCGTCGAGATGGAGCGTGTCGGCCGGATCATCCCGGTGGTGGTCTCCGCTGGCAGGCTCTGGCAGACGGGCATGCTCTGGGACTACCTCGACCGCAGCCGCGACGCCGAGAAGTGCAGGTCCTTCGAGGACGAGCGGGTGGCTCCGTTGCAGGCGCTCGACCCAGGCGAGTACGAGGCGCTCCTGGCCTACGCCGACCGGGGTGAGTCGATCGCGGGCCTCCTGGCCCGGAAGGCCGACGGTCCCTACCGCCACCGCGACCTCGCCGCCTGGCTCGAGGACGAGAAGCCGGTCGCCGACATCAAGGTCCGCCTGCCCGCGATCGAGGCGAGCTTCGAGGCGATGATGAGCGAACTCGGGTCGCTCTTCGGGCTGGACCCGGGCGGCGAGGAGTGAGAGGCCTGCGCAGGCGTACCTGCTCAGGTGCCGGAGTCCCAGAAGAGCGCGTCGGCCGCGGGGACGCTGGCCTCGAGTCGCGAGAAGGCACCCTCGTAGTCGCGGCGACGGGTGAGGAAGTGGTCGATCACGTCTCCCTCGCCGAGCATCCCCTTGATCGCCGCATGGAGTGCGTCGGCGGCCAGCCAGTCGACGAAGGGAAGCACCGACGCGGCCATTTCGTCGGAGACCGGGCCGCCGTGGACGAGGGCGTTCCGCACCCGGCGTTCACGCTCCGCGAATCGGTCGAAGTCCTTCACCAGCTCCTTCACCCAGGCAGCGCAGGCGCCGCCAGTGATCGTCCTGCGGCGGAGTCTCCCCAGGCGCTCGTGCAACGGATAGGAAGGATCCGCGACCTCGAGCAGCAGGTCCAGGCGGCGCAGCACGCCCTGCAGGTCGACCGTGTAGCGGCCGTCGGTCAGCGGTCGATAGGCGATCTCGGGATCTGCGGCGATCTTCTCCCAGCCGCCCTCGAGGAGCGGGCCCCAGTCCATCTTCCCCTCGGCGTGCAACGCGCTCCAGCAGCCGGTCAACTCCTGACGCACCCGACGGAGCGCCCAGGGCAAACGCAGGTATTCACGGGCGAAGCGGCGCCGGTCGATCACGCCAGCCCAGCCTGCGACCTGCTCGAAGACACGGTCGCAGAGGACGATCCGGCCGGGCTCCCAGGCCGCTCGGCTATGGCGCAGCCAGAGGGCGAGCTGCGCGGCGCGGCGCAGATCGGGACGCTGGAGCGGCAGATGGGGTGGCAGGTCCTCGGCCCACTCGTTGACCATCTCGAACATCGGGTCGCTCCGTAGGGTCTGGCGTTGTTCGAGGCTCAGACCGACGACCGGCTCGGCGTGGAAGGAGGCACCGGCCGCGCGGCCGTCGTAGTAGCGGACGTAGGACTCGGTCAGCAGCCAGAGTGAAGGGTCGCCCCCCTGCAGCGAGGCGAGCGAGACGAGCAGCTCGGCCGTCTCCTGGGCCAGCCCGAGCGCCTCGGCGCTCGCGACCTCCCCGAGCGCGACCCGGACCAGGGCCTGCGGGATCTCCTCCTCCTCCTCGTCCGTGGTCTCAGACGCGCTGCTAGATCTCGCCAGGCTCGCCAGGTGCGAGTCCGCGGCGTCCTCCCCGAGCTCGGGCGGCAACGCCTCCTCGCCCCTGGCGATCGCCTCACGGATCCAGCCGGCCGAGAAGATGCTGACCGCCTCTCCCAGCTCGAGCAGCTCGCCCGGCAGGGGCGCCAGCGTGTACTTCAGCCAGATGACCGCATCGACGCGACGCGCCGGACGAAAGAGCGCCGAGCGCGCGAGGGCGATCCGCGACTCGAGGTCGACCCCGGCATCGCGTCGGGAGTCGCCGGGCTCGGGTCGCTCGTCGCGCAGCAGCCTGATCGTGTGGAGGTTGTCGCGCAGCGTGAACTCGAGCGTCCGCATCAGGTCGACCGCGTTCAGGCCCTGGCCTTCGATCGCAAGCCAGAGGCGCCTACCTTCGACGCGAGCCGCGTCGAAGGAGTCGGCGGCGAGCAGGTCGTCGAAGATCGCGCCGAGGAGCTCGGGATCGGTGAGCCGTCGCCAGATCGCCTCGACCGCCTGTTGCAGGCGCCGTCGCGTCGCCGGGTCGGGCCCGTGAGCCTGGCGCTTCCCGGCGAGCGCCGTCTTCCCGGCGGCAAGGCCCTGCCAGGCCTGCGCCTCGAGATCGAGATGGGCGGCGAGGGCGGCCGGGCTTCTCCTGCGCGAGTCGAGCAGGTCGTCCAGCAGTGACACCCACTGGTCGCCGTGGGCGGCGACCCATTGGCGCTCGTCGCCCAACCACTCACGTAGCTCTCCGACGAGGAGTGGCAGACCCGGATCGGGGGCGAAGGCGATAGGTCGACGGCCCTCGTCTATCCCGTGGAGCGCACGATCGAGGCGCTGGTCCTCTTCCTCCTCCATCTGCCCGTCCCTACTCATAAGGCCGAGGCTATCTGGCGGCGGCCTGCAGATCGATGTCTCGAATGTCGTGCCCGACGCACGTCTGCACCACCGGAAACGTCGCCAAGGAACCTGCGGTGGAACGTCGGGTGGCGAAAGGAACGCACGTCTCCTTGCTCGGAGCTAGGGTCGGACGGCACCCACTGGGGGAGTTACTCACCCAGCGGGTGGCGCTAGTGCTCGTCACCGGGCAGAGGGCTGGATCGGCCTGCCAAGCGTGGGGCAGTGCTCGTCGACGCAAGTCGCGATCGGAAGAGGTACTCGCTCTAGCCAGTTGGATGAGTGGTACAGACGAAGTGACATCGGTTCGCATAGGAGAACTGGTGTGTTTTCACGGTAATCCTTTTTCACCAGTTCTCGGTATTGCGCGAGCCGGTTAGAGCAATAAGGTTGGCGCGGCTCATGGCGGACTCAAGAGCGGCGAAGAGATGGTGATCGAGGAACCGGATGCGCGCCTCGGTGCGTCCGGGGCGCTGCTCAAGGCGGACGAGACGCGCCAAGCGAAATCGGGAGCACACTGATGTCTGCCACCCTGATCCTCATCCTGCACGCGGTGCCCACGGCCGACATCTCGGCCTCGGTTGGAGTCGCGGGCTGCGCCCTGGCAGCCGCAGGGTTACAGGCAGTCTCATCGCTACGCAAAAGAACGGCGCAAGACCCTTTCGGATGGGAGTTCGTGAGCGTCCTCGTAGCGGCGATTGTCGGCCTCGCCGCGGCGGCGGTCGGCCTCCTCTGGACCTCGACCATCGAGAACTTCGTGCTCGCGGGCTGCATGGGGATCATCCTGCTCGTTTGGTGTCTGGAGGTGTGGCGGGTGCTCCGACGTCGCAGAGCACCTGCTGATCAGACGAAGGCGCGCCGGCGCCTGCTCACCTCCCCGTTCCTACCTGCCTTCGCGATCCTCATGGCGGCGGGCGCAGCGCTGATCGTCTGGCTGATCGTCGCTGCGGGCGATGTCGGCGACACCGACCAGAGCGAGGCGCTCGGCCTCTTCGAAGTCCGAGGAACCGACACTGACCACATCGGCACGGTCAACGAATGCGCGACGCCGAAGCGGTGCGGGATCCACAACATCGGCCGCATCCGCGAGGGCGAGAGGGTCGAAATCGAATGCCAGGTCCGAGGCGGTGTGGTGAAGGCAGAAGACGGCCGGAGCTCCTCGATCTGGGACAGGCTGACCAACGGCGCATACGTGACGGACCTCTACATCAGCACTCCAGTCAAGGACGCCTTCACCCCGAAGCTCGGGGTCTGCGAAAAGAGCGGTGGGTGATGGGCCGCTGGGGTCCGATCTGCGGTGTGGCGATCCTCCTCTGCGCGCTGGTGACGGTGGCACTCGCGCCAGCTCATGCGCTGGCCACCGGCGCAGGCATGAGCCTGAGCACCGACGTCAACAAATCCGACGACTCTGTCGGCGTGGTTGTCGAAGCGGGGGCATTCCCGAACGAGATCTGTCATGGGACGGTCTCCTTCAATCACCTGACCGAACCGCTCCGCGAAGTCGAAACGGGCAACGTGGGCGGCGCACGCTGGAGCTGGTCCATCCCCGGCAACCTGCGGGAAGGGCGCTGGCACGTCCAAGTCTGGTGCTCGGGCGCTCACGGGAAGCAGACGCAGAAGACCAAGTTCCTGGTCGACCACGGCGCCGGGGCGAGCGCCTCCGGCCTCTGGATCCCGGGCACTTATCACCACGAACCAGCGCCCCTGCGATCGACCTCGGCCGGGAACGGAGGGGGAGGCGGGCCGCTCTATCCGGTGGGACAATGCACCTGGTGGGTCGCACGGCGCCGTCCCGACCTGCCCTACTTCAAAGGCGAATCCGGAGACGCGCTGAACTGGGCACAGACCGCGGAGAGGGCGGGGTTCTCCGTAGGGACGACGCCGATGCCGGGGGCAGTCGCCGTCTTCCAACCGGGCCAGTACGGGGCCGGGCGCTACGGGCACGTGGCCTATGTGATATCGGTCGAAGGCGCCCAGATGACGATCTCCGAGGCCGACTTCGAAGACAAGCTCGGCCACGGCCGCCGCAAGATCGGCTTCAAGGGGCTCCAGTTCATCTACGGCAAGGACGAACCCCCAACCGTCATCAACCCGAGTCCGGTTCAGGGGGTACCCACGCCGGGTCCGGTGGAGTCCGAATCGCCGCCATCTCCGGCCAAGCCGGCCGTGGAACTGCGGGGGCTGATCGAGGACACCCCGGTCACTGGCGAGATCCCGCTCTCCGCCATCTCGAACGCCGCGGGGGTGCGATTCAGCGTCGTCTATTTCACGGACCTCGCAAGCGGCGAAAGCGCGCAGTCGGTGACGATTGGCGAAGACCGTGCTCCGGCCGACGGCTTCACCGCGAGTTGGGACACCGAAACCGTCCCCAACCAGGGCGGGCCGGGTGGCACCACGGTAATCGTGACGGCGACCGCGCTCGGCCCAGGCGGCGAAGAAGAGGGCGCGAGCTCGAGCGTGCGGGTGTCTGTGGCCAATTCGCGGACCGAAGGCGGCGTCACCTACTGGCGGTACTACGTGGTCGGCCTCAAAGAAAACGGAGAACCCGAACTCCACCTGCGCTCGGGCCCCGGCTACAGCGAATACAGCGAAACCGGCCAGCGCTACGACGGTGACGAGGTCGACGTCGTCTGCCAGAAGCTCGGCCAGCGCTACGTGTCCCCGCAGGGCGAAGAAACCGAAATCTGGGACGAGCTGATCGACGGCAGTTGGGCGATCGACTACTACGTCGACACCCCCAACCGGGGCCGCTTCAGCAAGCCGCTGCCAAGGTGCGCTTAGCGGGTCGGCGACGCTACCGCCCTGCTGCCGCCGACGGTCGTCCCGTCCGACCATCGGTTTCGAACCGCAGCTGGGCCAATTTGGGCACTACTGGCCATTCGTGCCCGAATCGCCGCATATCCACGTGTATATCCGCGCATATCCGCCGTGATATCGCCCGATTTGGCGGACAACAAGGTTCAGCTTTTACCTGCAAATTGACGGTTTAGGAAACAGGACCGTGCTGACCGAACCCTTGGATCGCACCCAGGAGGTCGGCGGTTCGAATCCGCCTAGCTCCATCGAGGAGGAAGGCCTGCAAACGGCGCAGATCGGATTCCGGCGAGCCATTCGAACCGGCCGCGAAATCCCCCCTCGTTTTGGGCACTAGTGCCCAAAGTGCATCGGATATGCGGGGATATGCGTCGATTACGGCCGATTACGGCTTGCACTGAACGCTGGCCAGCGATATCACCGACGGCTGCGGCGACTCATTGACCGATGCTGCGAGAACCCGAATGCCAACGAAGAAGAACCGATACACGGCCACCGACACCGGCGAGCTGAGCGATCAACTCGATCAGGCCCAGCGACGCTGGCCAGAGATCCGGGATCGCAAGGAGCTGCTGCTGAAGTTGACGGCCACGGGACGCGATGCGATCGAGGAGAAGGCGACCGACCGAGCCCGTGCGGTGGAAGAAACCGCCGGCGCCCTCAGCGGTGTCTACGAGCCCGGCGAACTGGAGCAACTGCGCGAAGGCTGGCCCTGATAGTCATCATCGGTGCGGACAGACGCTCGGACGAGCGCGATATCCGGGAGTCCCGCTTTTCCTCGCTGGCAACCCGCCATCGACGCAGGGTGGACGATCTAGCCGCCGCGCTTTTGCCAGAGGCGCTGTACCTCGGATTGGTCAACGCCTACCCGTCCAATCTTGCTCGCGAGTTGGTAAGCAAGATCTTGAGAGTGCGCATTCCGCAATTGAGCGACGAAATTCCAATTTCCGCCGTCGTCAGCCGCGAACACGAATCCGCGGTTGTCCGTCCGCCGTGCCGTGACGGAACGCTTTATCGAGTCGGGGCTGAATGACAACATCCTCAACTCATAGGGGCTGCCCTTTATCGCGAAACCGACGGCAGAGGTAGCGTCGCCCACAAGCAGATCCTGCCCTCTGTATTCCTCTGCATGTCTCAAGGGTAGGAACGGGAACAGCCGAGGCTCGTCGAGGCGCACTGAGTCGCACTCCGGTTGAAGGCAGATGAGATAGTCGCCGTCCTCGTTCTTGACAATGGTGCCCAGGCCAAGACGAGGGGGGACACCCGAAGGAGTCCGTATCGAAAGTTTTATAGCGAACCTACGATCTGCCTCTCGCGCCGCATCCGCATCCCCATTCATGAAACACGCGGTGCGACTCTTCTTGCCACCTGCCAGCGGAGGATTGGCACCATTAACTCCAGGCATTTTTTCGATCTCTTGCCTCGCTTCCTCCTTCGTCACCCCGATTTTCAAGGCCATTTTCAGGGCGTCTGCCGGCAGATAGCCGGGCGCCATTTGTTCAACAAAGCGTTCGATCACTTCATAGCCGACCGCTTTCCTGACCACCTCGTTGTCCTCAATTACCGTTCGCAACTCCGAGCCGATTAAGTCGATTAAATGATCCCCCGACTCGTCAGGGTCCGGCAACAGAACTCTGTGCCCCAGGTAACCGAAATCAAGATCGGTGCCGAGAAGGCCGAGGATCTTCGGGGTCTCTATACGCAGCGCTCCGATCGTCGCGATCGCCGCCGTGGGTACGATGCCCCGGGTCATCCTTACGAAGTCATCGATCAGCCGATTTGGGATGTCTTGAGGGGCAATCAGCCTTTCCCCTTCTGCCCCACTCCCCTGCGAGCCCTCCTTGGCGTAGACCTCGATCGTGAGGCCATCACCGGTGACCCGGAACGACTCGTCCTCATGCTTGTACTGCCGAGTGCCACTTTCATCGATGCCGTTCAGGCGGTCGGCAACGGTTTTAGCGATGTCATCGAGTTCTCCGGCGGAGGTGTAGATCGCGATCAGACGAAGCCCGTCGCACTCGGCCAACTGCCTCACGATCTCGGTGGCACGCTCACCTCGATCGTCAAGTCGCCAGTCCAGAAGGACGATGTCCGCGCGTCGCGCCACGGCGACGACCGTCTTCGCGGACGGCTCGTCTCGGTCGGGTTTCATCAGCCCGCAAACCAGACCAGCTTTCGCGAACTCGTCGGTCAGCGTTTTTGCGTCTAGAGGTTGTTCGGGCCGTTCCGTCGGTGCCTCGGAATCGTCGTGATCCTCGATGGGCGCGAATTCGGATGGATCCACGACTGCCCCAACCGCATCGTCGGCTTCCAGCGTCGCGTGGTCATCGACTACAAGCACCGATTGGAGAAACCGATCAACCGCCTCCCTGCACCAATCATCGAACGAACCCCCACCCGTCGACACGTACTCCTCCTCTGCTCAGTCCTGACTATGTGCGATCCGCCAAGCCCAGTGTTTTTTCAAATCGACGATCTCAATCGTGAAACCCTGCGCCTTTAGTGACTCGTGTACCACGAAGAGGCCCATACCCTGGCCCCCTGGCCTGCGAGAGAAACCCATCTCGAAGACGCGCTCTCTATCCCGCTCCGATACCGACGGACCGGAGTTCGACACGTACATCGCCTCGCCGTCGGCATCGAATTCGATCCATCGTCTCCCTTTCCGCTCGCTGACCCAATACATGGCATTGTCGACAAGCGCCGTGAAGACCGGATAGATGGTCGACCGGTACGTCACCACGTCGTAGTGGGCGAAGGCCTCCGTCACCCTCAGCTCCACGTTCCCCTGCCCCAACCGCCGCTCGAAGAGTGCTTCGACGTAGTCGGCGATCTCCCGGCCACCGATATGTGAGCGCCTTCGATTGAGTCTGCGCTGCAGCGGAGCCAGGAGTCGTAGATACCCCTCGAGATGCTCGAAGCCAGTCCGTAGTTCACCGTATGGGCGACTCAGGCCTTCGTTGGCATCCGCCCAAGGCTTTAATTGCCTGAGGGCAGCCCGCACGGCCCCAACAGACGAGTTGAACTCGTGCCCGACGATCTGGATGCCCATCCCCAACTGCGCCAGTTCGAGCTCCGCCGCGCCGCGTTCGCGCAACTCGATCAGCTCCTCCTCAATGGCGTCAAGGGCGTCGAGGTCGGAGAGCTCAAGCCCACCGTCGTCTTCTGCCACCCGTACGGCCCGGAGCTGGGAGGCGATCGAGGTGAGCGCCGACCGTCGCTGCTCCGCGGCATTGAGAATCGTTACCTCGGCGTCTCGTCGGCGCTCGTCAAAATCCCCGTTGACGCTCGCCGCGTGCAGCGCGAGGTCCTCCAGCACGTGGTCCACGGTCGCATCGAACTCCTGGCGGCTACGGTCGACGAACTCGTGGACAGAGGCGCTCGTCTTCTCAAGCACCGCCTCGGTTGCCAAACGTTGCTTGTCGAGATCGTCTCGCGCCCGTACGGAGGTATCTATGACGACGCTTCGAAGCCGCAGTCCGGACGATGCTCCTTCCTTCAGCTCTTTGAGCGTCGCTCCCACCCGGGCGCTGACTTCGGCGCGAGCCGGGTCCCAGACATCCCGATCCAAAGCCTCAGCCGAGACCTCGTAGGCGGCCCAGGAAGCGCGTAGATCCCCATCGAATCCAAAGCCGGTCGGAGGGTCGATTCGATATCTGGCTGCGGCTTCTGCCAATTCCCCGTAGGCGACCCGCTCGGCCTTCGCGATCTCCTCGGCTTGATCTTCTCCCGATCTCTTGGCGGTCGTGAGGGCCTCCTCCAAGTCTCGGACGACCGAGGAGGAATCATCCGCTGGACGCCGCTTTTCGAGGTCTTCGAGGACCCCGGTCAGCCTCCTCTCGAAGGCATCACGACGCTTGGCGGCACGTGCTTCCCGCTCCTTCTTCGCTTTGTCTTTCCGCTCTAGATCCTCACGCGCCGCCTTATAGGCCTCGGCGTCCTTACCAGTGAAAAAATCGGTCACCACCGACCGCAAGAAGAAGGTCAACAAGTCCCGAAACTGCCGGTAAGCCCTGTTGTCCCGGAAACCCTCGCGACCGGCCTTCTCCTCCAGACCCTTACTGCGTTCACCATCGAGAATCACCGCCCCGAACATCCGTCGGTGCGAGAGGAACGCGCGACCTGCGTGTTTGGTGCGACGCTGCTCGATTCCCAACCAGTCGTGGTCGGGCCGCCCGTAAGGCAGGACCCGCACGTCGTCGCGATACACGTAGAGCCCGCCGAGCCTCTCCATCTTCTGCTTAAGCGCGGTGAAATCGGAACTTGGCACCGTCGAAGTGGCCTCCTCGGGGTTGACCACAGCCAACCTTAGGTCGAAGGCTCCGCACTCAAGCGTCCCATCCCCAGGCCAGACGACCTCGTAATCCTCGGGCGCTCCTCCGTAGACCGAAACGCTTCCTCGGAACATCCCTTCCTCGTCGAAGTGGCCTTCGACGTGGTGGTCCGCCTTGCGAAACTCTTCGGGAGTGAAAAACTCCCCTGGCGCTATCAAATCTTCGACCGGCTCGCCCTCGCGATGGACCCGGAACCCGGTTTCCATCCGTGGCGGCGGACTGTCAGGCGCCATCGTGTTCATGAAGCCAATCAGCGTCGTCGTCAGCTCAGGCGCGTTTTCGTCGTCGCGCTTCGTCAACCCTGCGTCGAGGCTGTCGTCCGTCGGCTTGACGAAGAACTGCACACCACACCGATCCAATTCGAGTGAGGGTCCCGACAATTCGCGGTTCAGCGCCCGCGGGTCGAGTACGAACCGTGAAAGGTCTTCTTGGATCTGATATAGCGAGTCCGAATCCGTGCTCTTTGGCAATGACGCCAGGTTGGCTTCGAATGCCTCGACCAGCTCTCGTACCGCGACGGCGTCGGGTAGCTTCGTTCCCAACCTTCGAACCGGGATCTCGATGTCGTCCAGATTGATCGCCGGAATCTCGAAGATTCCCCAGTGGATGAATGAGCCCCAAATCGACTCGCGGTTGGCGCTCTCCGTGTGCGGGCGCATCAAGGCAAGTAGGGCGGGGCCGATCGAAGCGATCGCCAATCGTCCAATCCCCTTTTCACCGAGCAGCGGTCGCGCTTGGTATCCAGGCCTAACGCCAGGCCGAGAGCGCTGGCCGCGGACCTTGCTCTCGGTGCCCAGCACCAGCCATCGGTCTTCAAAGTCTTTGCCTGACATTCCCACCCCGTCATCTCGGAGCAGAAAAAGGGACTCGTCGACTATGTAATCGGCCTGTACTCGATCGGCGTAAGCGTCATGGGCGTTCTTGAACAGCTCGCTGATCGCGGTTGGAATGCCGGCGATCTGCTGACGACCGAGGAGGTCGACCGTGCGTGCCCGCGCCCGGAAATTCGCCATAGTACTTCGATATCTTGACGGCTCCTTCGGAGGCCCGGCCGCCGATGAACTGCGAGGCGCCACGCTCGAGGAAGGCGGTCAGCTTGGCGCGGTATCGCAGATGCGCGCGGCAACCGGGTCCAAGAGGGAAACGGCGCACTCCCAGCGAGCATTTTCTTTCCCCACCCCACCTTCATTCGGGGTCAAGAAGCGGCAGCTCGGTGCCTCGGCGACAACGCCCGGCGAAGCGGTAGCAGCGAAGGCGCAGTTCGGGTGGAGAGTGCTCGACGATCAGAAGCGCCGGTTCGGTGACCGCGTAGCGCGAACTACGTGAGATCCGCCGAAGGGATCGGCGGTCGGTGCGGCTGGGCGGCGCGTCGAGGGCGGGATGGACGTGCCACTCGCCGACGTAGTCTTCCTTTCCCTCGCTCCGCGCGTGGGTCGCGTCGAGGTACCGCTGCAGGAAGGCGGTGTCGCGCAAAAAGGAAAAGCGCCGATGGCTAGCACTTGGACCAGGCGGGCTCGCCCGCGTCAGCAGAAGGGTGTCGGCGTCGATGCAGCGGCCGAGGAGTATGCCGCCAGTCTCCACCTCGGGCTTCGAACGAGTATGGCCAGCGAGGGAGGCCCGGACCGCCGGTTCGATCAGAACGCGCTTAAGCACCGCAGACCGGACAGCCTGGTCGCGGCCGGAAGGTCGCCTTGTGTAGGCAGAGACCCTCGGCAAGGCGCGGGTCGCCGGGGATCGGCCGCTCGATCCAGAGCCAGTGGTTGGCGCCGGGATCACGCCCCTCGAGTAGATCGAGCGCACGCGCGGCGGCGAAGCCAGCCGCCTGGGTGGAGGCGAGACCGGCGCCGGGTGGGGCGCTCGTTGCGCAGCCCTCTTCCTGTATCTCGGCGAGCTCTGCGTTCGGCACCTCGACCCACTCCTCCGTGCCTTCGTCTTTATAGGCGCGCAGGCACTCAAGGCAAGCGTCGATGCCGGGCCGCACGATGAAGACACGGAAGGCATCGCCAGCATGGAGGGTGCGGACGCAGAGGAAGGCCGGCCGCTCCTCGGCCTCGCAGAGGACTTCGAAGAGAAGCTCCTCCGCCGGTTCCTCCCCGATCGCGGCAATCACCAGATCGCTGTCGCGGATTGCAGTGGCGATGACGCCGGGGTCGTCGAGGTTTTCCTCTTGGAGATTCGTGTCAATCTCGGGGTTGATGCGCTCGAGCGCCGTCTCCATCGCAAGCGCCTTGGACTGGCCAACCGCGGTCAGGTCGAGGAAGTGGCGGACGACGTTGCCAGGACGAAGGCGGTCGGGATCGCAAAGGACGATCGAGCCGACACCTTCTCGGGTCAGCGCTGGCGCCATCTGCGAACCGATCGCCCCGAGGCCGAAGCAGGCGACCGCTTTCTCCCGCAGCCGTGCGAGCGGGCGCACCGCCTCGATCCGGCGCGCCATCCGCTCGCGCGAGACGACGTGAAGCTCGGGCGCACGGACGGCGTGGCCCCTCAAGATCGCCTGCGGCCCGTCCTTCTGCCCCACCGCCACATCGACGATCAGGAGGCGCTCCTCCTCGAAGACCTGATCGGGAAAGAGCAGGCCGACCGAGCGGCGTCTTTTCTTTGGATCGTGCGCAAAACGGACGCTGTGACCGGCGGCGGCGAGGATCTCCTCCAGCGGTCGACTGGTCGTGAAGGGGCCCGGTTCAGTCTCCAGCCGATACCAATGGTGGAGCCGTCGTTTGCCGCGCAGCTCGCGCTCTCCGGCGAGCGCATCTAACAACTCGCCGCCGACTCGCCGGCGATCAACCGAATCGAGCACGCTCACGGGATGGCCGAGCAGCGGCACTAGGGAGAAGGTGCCGGTCGCCCGATCCTCGGCGAAGCCTGACATCGCCTCGGCGGAGAGAAGGACCGACTCGACGGAGCGCAAGAAGTAGGCGGGCAGCTCGTAGTGGGCGAGCTCACGCGGGAAATCGCCGGCGAGGTGATGGCCGAGCCAGCGCCTGGTCGCCTCATAGAGCTCCCCTGGCCCGATCACGCGGTCCCAGAGCCGCGGCGGGAAGAGGCAGGGCGCCCCACCCGGACCGGGAGCCTGGTGGCGGCCGCCCGCGATCGGCGGGTCAATGAAGCGAACCTGCGGCTGGATGTGGGGGAAGCCTGGCGGATAGTCGAAGCTGACGAGGAAGTCGCGACACTCGATGCCGTGATCAGTCTTCCGCCGCACGGTGACCGTGCCGCGGAAGCCGACCCGACCCCATCGCTCGTCTTCGGTCTCGTCAAACCCCTTGCGGGCCCAGAAGCGCTCTTCTTCGGCGTAGATCGCCGCGAAGCGTTGGCGCCAGTCGCTCACGCCGCTGGCTGGTTGTCCAGGCGAGTGCGACTGCGGCGGTCGCGGTGTCGTTTCACTCCGGCGGTCACCAGGGCCGTGCCGCCAATGATGGCGGCGCCCGCAAGCGCCCCTTTCGCCGAGCCGCCGCGGTCATCATCGCCGTCGTCCTCGTCGTCCCAGGCGTAGTCCTCGGCGTAGTTGCCCGGGTCGAGGGCCAGGACGTAGTCGCCGCCGGAGTCGACTTCGACGAGGACGGTCCCCGACTGCGCGGTCTCGTGCACGTTCTCGGTGCCGCACTGGTCGCGGTAGGCGCCCATCGTGTCGGCGTGGGGATGGCCGTGGTCGTTGTCGGCGCCGACCGAGACGACGACCAGGTCGGGGGCGATCGTCTCGAGGCCCGCGAGCCAGGGCTCGGAGTCCTCGTCGTCGGGCTTGTAGAAGGTGCGCGAGCCGTGATGGGAGCCTGAGAGGACGTCGGCGGAGAGCACCTCGGTGCCGGTCGCCTCGTCGTCATCGTCGTCGTAGTAGTCGACGATCCGCTGCCAGCAGGCGAGGTTCGAGTCGCCGGTCAACATCACCGAGGTACCACCCTCGTAGGTGATCCGGAGGACGAGGCAGTTCTCGTGCACCTTCGCCTTGGCTTCCTCCTCGCTCAGGGTCTCGTCGATCTCGATGTAGCCGGGAGGCGAGAAGCAGCGGATGCTGATGTCCCCGCCGAGGTCGTAGTCGGCGTCCTTGTCCTCGAGCGGGGTGCGGCTGCCCTGCGGGCGCTTGATCTTCTCGTCGGGGTGCTCGTCGACGACGCGCTGGTAGTCGCCGAAGTGCTTGGCGATCTTCTTTCGTTCCTCGTGCTGGGGCAGCCAGAGCCACTCCACCTGGTAGCGGTCGTAGAGGTCGCCGATGCCGCAGATGTGGTCGTCGTGGGCGTGGGTGACGACCAGATATTTCAACCGCAGGCGCCCGTCCTCACCCTCGGGCAGGCGGTCGTCGAGCAGCTTGAAGAGGTCGATGCCGTCGCCCTGGCGGCGGCAGACGTCGACCAGCATGTACTCGTCGTCGGGCAGGCGGATCAGGGTGCTGTCGCCCTGTCCGACGTCGACGAAAATCGTCTCGAAATCAGCCATCGGAGGCCTCCTTGACTCGGCCGGCCGGGTTCGCCGGCCGCTTTTTGGTTTCGGTGATCGGGCGACGCAACGACTCGCAGGTCTCAAACAGTCGCTCGGCGTAGCGCTCCGCCGCGGCGAGCACCCAGGCGGGACGCACGACCACCGCCCATGCGACGATCGCCGCCACCGCGCCCGCGCCGGCAGGCAGGAAATGTCCCGGCGCATGGTCGATCACGGCCAGGGCGACGGCGGCGAGGGCCGTCGCAGCGGCGATCGCGAGTGCCACGGGCTTCAGCCCGAGCGCGTTGCGACGGAAGCCGTACTCGGCGTTCTCCTCGGCGACGAGGGGGAACTCGGAGTGGCTGCGGGTCAGATCGCGCAGAGCGGCGCCAGCGGTCTCGTAGCGCCGATCGGCGCCCTTCGGGTCGGCCTCCTCCTCGGCCCGAGTCGGCAGCGCTTCGCCGAGGATCGACTCGAGGAGGACGTGGCGACGGCGTTGGGTGTGCTCGGGGACCGGTCCCGACCAGCGCAAGATCGCCGTGGTCGGTGCACCGCCCCAGCCCGACCAGAGGCGCGGCTCGATCGAGCGCCCGCGACCGCGGACGAGACCACAGAGGGCGAGGAGCAGGGCCGCAAAGAGGAAGCCGAGGACGCCGTCCGTTCGTTCGAGCGCCAGCACCGAGCCGCCGGCGAGCACGACCGGCGGTCCGGCCGCGAGCGCCGCGGGCGCGAGGCGGGCACGACGTGAATAGGCGTCGAGCATCACCGAACGTCCCCCACGTTGGACTTCAACGGATCTGCGAGCGCGCATCTCGAGGACCACCGCAGTACCGCGGGTATCGCGGCTTTTTTGGCGGTCTGGGAAGGGCTCTGGCACATCATCCCGACGAGCGTACGGGGCGTCTCGGACGGCATCGCAAAGGACGCACTTCCAGGCGCCTCAGTGGCTATCGCGACCGGTGCCGTAACTAAGTTTGCGCTCAGGCCAACCCCCCAGGAGGAAGCATGGAATTTCGAGTTCGCCTTGATGAGATCGTCCCCACCAAGAAAGCGGCCCGCGAGTTGCCGCAGGAACTAGGGCGGCTCGAACGCGGAGAGGTGGACCAGCTAGTCCTGACGACGCGAAACGCTCCTAGGGCCGTGGTCGTAACGGTCGAGCGCTTTGACCAGCTAACGCGCGACGAGCGCGAGCGCGAGCGCGAAAACCCGGACAGGCTCGCGGCCTAGTCCCCCGCAACGCCTTCCTTCGACGCGGAGTCAGAGGGCCGCGGTTTAAACCGTTCCCGACAAATTGGGCACTAACGCGTTTGAGTGCCCAATCCCCATATATCGGCGCATATCCAGGCCTATCCGCGATTCCAAGAGCCCTCCTGAGGAGGGGCGCACACCGCATCAGAAAGCCGAAATCTCTAAGAGAGGGAGATCAAGTAAGCCTGTATCGCACCCAGGGGATCGGAGGTTCGAATCTGCCTAGCTCCATTGAAGCGCCTCACTTGAGGCATCACTTGATTTACCTGGGTTCAATACCACTGCGAACTTCTCGCCATCGGTCGCGAACCGCTCGCGGGCGCATGGAACACGATCCCGACAAGGCCGCGTTCGCCTCGCGTGAACGCCCACCCTTCAGAGTGCCTCCTAGTACGGCCCTCACTCGTCGGTCCCCGCGAGGATCGCCTCAGTGCCGAGCTGGACGTCGATCGATTTGGTTCCGCCGAAACACCTGACCATCGCCGTCGTGCCAGGCAGCTCCCCAGGGCGGCGCCTGACATCGACCCAGCTCGGCCAGTAGCCGTGCCGTCTCCTGAAGGTGCGACACACCTTCGCGACCTCCAGTGGGATCCATCTCTCCCTGCTCTTCGGTGGTGTTTCCGGCACCATCCCGGCCGCGAGGATCGCGTTGGCGAGCGACCCGAAGTGCCGGTAGATGACGCTCGGGCTCGGTAGTCCGTTCAGCCTTGTGCACTCGGCCGCCTTCGGAGGACGGCCGGTGCGGTCACGGAACCGCTGTAGGGCTCCGACTATCTGCTCCGGACTCCACTTCTCCCCGCTCATCGGAGGAGCCGCAAATCTCGCGTCCTCATCCGCGGGGGCGACCGCGACACAGGGACGCGCCCTCTCGAAGGGCGCATCGCCCGCCAGCTCGAAGAGCTCCTCGATCGACGCCACCCGCGTCCTCACCGTGCTCCTGTCGAGGATCCGGAAGCGGGCGAGTTTGTAGAGGAGACCCAACCAGCTCTCGGGTCGTTCCCGGTAGAGGTCGGGACGCTTGACCAACAGCTCCTCGAGGATTTCGTGGACGGCTTCCTCGGCGTCGGCGAGGTGACAACGGTGGCGCGAGACCAGCATCCGCTCTATGCGCAGGATCTCCCCGTAGTCGAAGTCGCGGAATGCCAAGGCGACCTCCTCCTTGACCGGTCTCGGCGCGGGTCTCTTCACCGTGTAGCCGACGGCGGCGTCGAACTCGGCACTCTCGACGGCGGCGATCGCCTCGGCGAACGTGCTGGCCATCACGCCGCCGCCAGCCCGGCGACGTAGACCGGCCGGCCACCGCGACTCGCCATCCGTATCTCCTCCTCGCGGACCAGGCCGCCGCACGCCGCCTGGACCTCCTCGCGGGAGACGCGAAGCCCCTGCGCCAGTTCCTCCACCGACGCCGAGCCACGATCGGCGATCAGCTCGACGAGTCGACCCTGCAACGTCCCGCCGCCATCCGGGCCCCGCTCCGGGAGCGCCGCCACCGACCCCGCGCCCGCGTCCCTCGCCGCGTATCGCGTCGCATCGGCGGCGCCGGTCCGGAGTACCTTCCCTTCTTTGACCAGGCGCCTCAGAGCGCTGCGGGTCGAGAACTCAGGGAACCGCAAGGAGGCATGGATCTCGGAAAAGCTCAGGGCTCTCCCCTGCTCGAGCAGGAATCGAAGGACCGCCTCGCGTCGACGTTCTGCCAGCACGGCGGGAGACACTCCGCGTTTACCGCCGGGACGTTGCGACCTGGTCGGTGCCGGTTTCGGGACAACCTTGGTGTCACTGGTCAAGGCCGATTCGCTCAGGTCAAGGCGCCGGAGTGCCTCGTCCCGGCGTCCCTCGACCTCCTTGACCAACCCGGCGGCCCAGGCATGCAGCCGGCGGCGCTCGGTCTCCAACGCCTTGCGGACCGTCGAGCCAGTGTCGGGAAGCTCGAGAGTCGTTTCAATACTCGTACCCATCACTCCTCCTAGGGGTGGCTTGGTCACGTCCGGCGCGACCAGCGAAGGGTGTTGATCAACCTCCCTCCTTCACGCCGCCGCGTGCTTGAAATCCAAAGCTAGTCCGGTCGGTCGGCCCCGGAAATACGACAAAAAGTGTTGCGCAGAATTCTCTGAGCAACGTCGGCGATCATTTTCTGCGCCACTCGACGCCCAAGAGTCCACGGCCGGACCCAGCAGTCCCGATTCAGGTCCCGGACCGATCGAAGGGGAGGCGAGCCGACGTTAAAATGCGACCCATCACCGCGAAGGACAAGCTGCTCGAGCGGGTGATGACCCTCTTGGAGGCCGAGGCGGACGAAGCGTTGCGCCTGCTCGATGCGGGCCGGGACGAGGCCAACGAGTGGGGCAGCCTGTCGAAGGTGCATGAGGTCGCCCTCGGCGATTCGATGCGGCGCCTCGCCGAGTCAGAGCGCGCGGCCGGCCACGAGCCCTGGTGAGCCGCGGAGCGGCACCCTCAACGAGGCCTCGTCGTGCTGGCAGCCACGCCGATCGGTTTCGCAGCGAAGATTTCGAATCGGATCATCCGCCCTCGATCGTCGCCCGGATGTCCTTGATCAGGAGCTGCAGGTTCATCGGATCCGACGGGGAGGCTTCGAAGCCGTAGTGCAGGTAGAAGCTCCTCGCGTCCTCGTCGACGGCGTGGACCAGGAGCAGGCGGATGCCGGCCTCCTCGGCGACCCGGAGCGTCCGTTCCATCGCGTCGGCCAGGAGCATCGCCCCTACCCCCTGTCCCTGGGCCGACTCGTCGACCGCCAGCCGGGCCAGGAGCATCGCCGGGATCGGATGGCGGGGCATGCCCTTCGACGCCCGGGCCGTCGCTTCCTCACGCTCGAGCGAGGCGACGGTCAACGCGTGGTAGCCGACGACGCGGTCCTGGTCCTCGTCGACGACGACGTAGGTGCGGGCCGATCCGGCCGCATCGGCGCCCTGCGCGTGCTCGACCAGCCAGGTGTCGAGCGAGGCGACGCCGCAGTGGAAGGCGTCGCGTAGGTCCTCGCGCCCGAGCGGTCTCGGACCGCGCAGCGTCGCCACGTCAACCTAGGCGTCTGAGCGAGGCGAGAAGAGCTTCGCGAGCTTCGGGTTCGGCTTCGCCTCCCGATCCATGATCGCGACCAGCTCGTCCCAGGCATCCGGAGAGAGCTGGAAGCGGGTGCGGTCGGCGAGCAGGCGCTCGGCGCGCTCGCGACCCCCGGCGACGAGGAACTGGGTCAGGGTCTCGCGGTTGGCGTCGGCGGCGCGATCGAAGAGCTCCCGGTCCCTGTCCTCGACGCGCAAACTGAGACGCTGGCCTTTGACTCTCGGGGTGTCCTCGGTGATTCGTGCCATGGAGTCAATGTACACACGTTGTATGTCATCTGCAAGATTGCGGCTCGAATCGGGGCCCTCCTGCTTGGGCGCGGCGCCTGCCCTCGCAATTCGAACCGCACCTCGACCGTATTGGGCACTAATGGCGGTTCGTGCCCGAATCCCCGCATATCCACGTGTATATCCGCGCATATCCGCCGAGATTTCGGCCAAAAGTCGGATACCAATCTCCGCTTGTAACACCTGCAAATGGAGGCTTTTTCGCTATTTTGACTCGCTCTTCGAGCCCTTGGATCGCACCCAGGTGTCAACGCCGGTTGAAATCTGACCCCTTTCTGCCGGTTTAAAACTGACCCCCCTGGAGAGTGGGCAGGATGCGGTGATGGAGCTCCCGCCCGCGGAGCGAGCCCGGAGGGCGAGGCGGAGCGGGCGGGAGTGGGCTCAGTCGCGGGGCGGCGGGGAGCCCAGGTCCTTGTCGCGCAGCCGGTAGCTGTCGCCCTTGAGCCCGAGGATCTCGGCGTGATGCACCAGCCGGTCGATCATCGCCGCGGCGACCACCTCGTCGCCGAAGATCTCACCCCAGGCCGAGAACGGCTTGTTGGAGGTGACGATCAGCGAGGCCCTCTCGTAGCGGGCGGAGACCAGGCTGAACATCAGGTTGGCCGCCTCGGGGTCGAAGGGGATGTAGCCGACCTCGTCGACCACGATCAAGGGCACGAAGGAGAGCCGGCGCAGCTCGGCCTCGAGATCGCCCTGGCGCTTCGCCTCGCCGAGGCGCGCCACCCACTCGGTCGCCGTGGCGAAGGCCACCCGCTGCCCCGCCAGGCAGGCGCGGATGCCGATCGCGATCGCCAGATGCGTCTTGCCGGTACCGGGCGGCCCAGCAGGACCACGTTCTCGCGGCCGTGCAGGAAGTCGAGCTGGCCGAGGTGCTCGACCACCGGCTTCTTGACCGAGCGCTGGAAGGTGAAGTCGAACTCCTCGAGGGTCTTGCGCGCCGGGAAGCGGGCCGCCTTGATCCGGTTCTCGCCGCCGTGGCTCTCGCGTGAGGCGACCTCGGTGGAGAGCACCGCCTCGAGGAAGCGCTCGTGCGACCAGCTCTCCTCCCGTGCCCGCCCGGCCAGGGCCGGCACCGCCCGTGCGGCGGCGGGCGCCTTCAGGGCGCGGAAGAGATGGGCGAGCTCGGCGCTCTTCGTCATGCCGGGATCAGCTCGTCGTAGCGGGCGAGCGGCCGGGTCTCGACCTCGACCCGGGGCCCGCGGCGGCGCTCGCCGCGCAGCCGGTCGAGGAGGACCTGATGGGCGGGGTCGGTGAAGGTCAGGCCCTTGGCGAAGGAGCGGCGGTGGGCGGCGACCGGTGCGCCGGTGCCGAGCTCGACGGCGACGATCTCGCCCTGGGAGGCCCGCACCTCCACCCGCCTCCCCGCCGCCCTGGGGTCGAGCGAGTAGTCGTTGGTGTCGAGGCGAAGGTAGGGCTGCTGGGGCACGCGGGTGACGAAGCGGCGGTCGGTCTCGGGCATCCGCTCCGGCAGCGGGCGCATCCTCTCCTTCTCTTCGACCAGTCGCTCGGCGGGCACGGCCCGGATACCGCGGTGAAGGCGACGGTTGGCCTTCTCGAACCACTCGTCGAGGCAGGCCTGGAAGTGCTCGGGCGAGGCGAAGCTCCTGCCCGGCTCGAAGTTCGAGCGCAGGAAGCGGTGGGAGCGCTCGAGGACGCCCTTGGACTCCGGATCGGCGGCCTCGCAGATCGACCAGCCGACCGGCAGCGCGCCGCAGAAGGCGGCGAAGGCGTCGGTCGGCCTCCCGCGCGGGGCGATCGCCGCCTCGCGGTCCCAGACCACGGTCTCGGGCAGCGCCCCCAACCCGGCCAGGCATCTGCTCATGCCCCAGAGGATGTCGGGGGCCTGCCTGGCGAAGATCGGCGCCGGCCCGCGAATACCCGAGGGCGCAGGTGACCACCCACGCCCTGCGGGTCTGCCCGTGGCCGACCGGGATCTCGGACCTCGGCTCCCAGAGGTCGAACTGGCAGATCTCACCGGGTCGGTAGACGGTGCGCTGGTAGGTGCGCCTGGGCGTGAATCGCGGCCTGACCTCGCGCAGGTGCTCGTCGAGGATCGTCCTGCCGCCGTCGTAGCCGAGCTCGGCGATCAGCTCGCGGACGCGGGTGCCCGGCAGGCGGTGGTCGGCGCGCAACAGGCACTCGATCTCATCCTTGAAGGGGTCGAGCTTGGAGGGCCGCGGCCCACGCTCATAGTTCGGCGGCCTCTCGGAGCGGACCGCCGCGCGCACCGTGTTCCGCGCGAGGCCGGTCCTCCTGGCGATCTCCTTGATCGAGATCCCGTCGACCACGTGCATCCGCCTGATCTGCGCCCACTGCTCCACGTCGACCACGCCTTCCTCCCGGCTCGCCCTCTTCGGTCGAGCCGAGGCTCTGCGTCCCCCCGGACGCTCTCGCCGCCGTCGGTGGGGGGGTCAGTTTTCGACCGGCGAGAGGGGGTCAGTTTTCAGGCGGCGCCTACACCCAGGAGGTCGGCGGTTCGAATTCGCCTAGCTCCATCTCCGCGTTTCCCCTGCAAATCGGTGCTTGAGTTTTCGGTCCGACGTCGAAAATCGTCTCGAACCGGGACCTTTCTCTCTCTCCATCTCTGGCACTGGTGCCAGAGATGGGCATGAAGACCAGATGGCCGAGGGAGAAGGTGGGTTCTGAATTTCGGTATCTACCTCGCGTGGCCCAGCGCAAGACGCTCACCGAGCAGCAGGCCGGGATCCTGCGCTGGATCTCCGAAGGCTGTCCCGACGGGATCATGGAGGGCGACTCCCATCGAGTCTCGGCGGCGGCACTGCGCCGCCGAGGCCTGGTCACGACCTCCGGGCGCGGACCGACCTGGTCGGCATCGGTTACGGAGGCCGGCCGTGAGTACCTCGAGGAGGTCGACGGCGAGGATCCGCCGATCGCGCGCCAGGCGAACACCTCGGTGACCCAACAGCTGGTCGACGACGTGATCGCAGCCGACGGGGCGCTGCGGATACCGCGCCGTCGATGGTACGGCGAAGACGGGGTCGACTGGGAGAACCGCGCCGTCCTGGCGGAGCGCTACGGCAAAGTCCCTGCTGGCAAACGCCTCGAGGTCGTCGTCGCGAGCGACGCCGAGTTGGAGGTCAGGCTACTCGAGGACCCGGGCAATCCCGGCAGGGCGGAGCTGGTCGAAATCGAGATCCCCGAGAAGGTCGGGCGCTATCACTCCACGGCCAGGCGCTTCCGCGACGACAAGGCCCGCCACGAGGTCTCCCGTGCCCAGCTGCAGCGGGCCGTGCGGATCGTCCACGCGATCGCGACCGAGGCTGAGCGTCGCGGCTGGTCGGTGGCCTCCTCGGTAGGTATCAACGAGGGCGAAAAGTCGCCCGTCGGGGGGGCGCCGAAGATCTCGGCCGGAGGTCACGACTTCTGGCTGCGCCTGCACGAGGAAGGCGTCAAGGAACGCGGGCCGTGGGAGGAGGAGGTGGAGCGCTACCGGGGCTTCTCCATGCGCTGGAGCTCCTACGGCGGCCGCGACAACCGGAGCGGGCCCTACGACGCCGCCGCCACCGGCGAGCTCAACCTGCAGCTCATCGGCAGGCGGGACTGGATCTTCCCGGGCCACCAGTCGAACTGGGGCGACCGTACCTCGTGGCGGCTCGAGTCCCGCCTCGCCCACGTCTTCCGCGAGATCGAGGAACGGATCGTCAAGGCCGATCGGGTCGAAGAGGAAGAGCGAATCGCGGCGGAGAAGCGCGCGGAGGAACAGCGACGGGCGGCCGAGGAGCGCGAGCGCCAGTGGCATGCCCTAATGAACCGCGCGAGGAGAATGCTGGTCGAGACGCAGCGCGCCGCGCTCCTGCGCTCTCAGGAGAAGTCATGGCGCGAGCCCGAACGCCTGCGCAGGTACTGCGACGCGATGGAGGCCGCGCATGGCGACGACCCCGGGAGCACCGAGTGGATCGCCTGGGCACGGGGATTCGCCGCCCGGCTCGACCCCCTCGCCGGGCCGCCCAGGATGCCCGAGCCACCCGGAGACCTGAGGAGACTCCTGAGGCCCTGCAGGAGCACCTTCCCGCGGGCGGGACCTTCACCTGCTGCCGGTGATCCGCTTCTCCACCGGCGAAGGGGTCGGGGTGGGTGAATATTCAACCGGCGCAGGAGGGTGAATTCTCAACCGGCCTTGACAGCCGCCTCATCAGACTCCTCGATCAGAGGCGTTTGTCGTATCCGACTGGGGCGCGCAAGCGAATACCGATAGAGACAAGACGACGGTATTCAAATTCTGCGAGCGTGACGTTAATAGCAAGGCCAGCGATCGCGACTTAAACAAGCGTGGCGATAACAACGAATGCTGAGCGGCAGCGCTATTCAAAAGAGAACCGAGATCGCGTTCGATAAGAGCGTGATTCGAAGCGATTGCTTTCCAGCCGTAAAAAAGGAGCGTTTGGATTACCGCGCGGTAAAACCGTCGTTATTAACGTAAATCGACGATTGCTATATTAACTAGATGGCCCCGCGACAAGGCAAAGAGACGCGCTCGGGCTTCTTCGTGCCTCAGGGCGATGGATACTCGGCCTTCGTCCCGAAGCCGCTGCCACCTACGCCGCCGATCGAGCTGGACTCAGAATTGCTGGCGTTGCTGGAACAGTCGGGCACCGAGCTCGGTCGTCTCGACGGGGTCGCCCGGGTGATCCCCGACCCCGACTTCTTCGTCAGCATGTACGTGCGTCGCGAGGCGGTCCTCAGCTCGCAGATCGAGGGGACGCAGAGCACCCTGGAGGATCTGCTCGAGCGTGAGATCGGTGCCGGTGGCGACGACCACCGCTCCGACGTCCTCGACATCGTCAACTACGTCCAGGCGATGAACTTCGGACTCGAGCGCCTGCAGACCTTGCCGCTGCCATTGCGGCTGATCCGCGAAATCCACCGGCAGCTCCTGAAGGACGGGCGCGGCTCCCGCGCAACCCCCGGCGAATTCCGAAGGACGCAGAACTGGATCGGCCCAGACGGAGCGAGCATCGAGCAGGCGACCTTCGTGCCGCCTCCGGTCGCCGGAGATGGAGAAGGCGCTCGGCGACCTCGAGGGCTTCCTGCACGCGGAGAGCCCGTACTCGACCCTGATCGAGGTCGGTCTCGCCCACGCCCAGTTCGAGACGATCCATCCCTTCCTCGACGGGAACGGGAGGGTCGGGCGCCTGCTGAACACCTTCCTCCTGGTCCAGCGCGGAGTCCTGCGCAAGCCTCTCCTCTACCTGAGCTTCTATTTCAAACTGCACCGCACGGAGTACTACGACCGGCTGATGGCGGTCCGTGTCAAAGGTGACTGGGAGGGGTGGCTCCGGTTCTTCCTGCGCGGCGTGGTACAGACCGCCCGCGAAGCGACCGCGACCGCGGAGCGGATCTTCGAGCTGCGCGAGACCCATCGGACGATGATCGTCGAGCGCGGCCTCGGCGACAACGCGCTACGCCTGCTCTCGGAGCTCTTCCAGCGTCCGCTCCTGAACGTCAACCTGGCCGCCGAGATCCTCGGGACGACCTATCCGACCGCGAGCCGCCTGGTCAGCGGCCTCGAGGACCTCGGGATCCTGGTGGAGATCACCGGCCGCAAACGCTCGCGGATCTATCGGTATGAGCCCTACGTCAGCCTCTTCGACGACCCACCGGCCCTGGGCGAAGAAGGCGCGCCGGTAGAGGTGACCGAAGCGGCGGCCTGAGGTCTGGGACGGAAGGCTGACACCCCGCGTCCGATGCACGACCGAGGCTTCTCAAACCGGCGGCCGTAGTTTCTGGCACTAACTCGCGCCAGTGCCAGAAATGGCGACAAATCGGCGTATATCCGCGCATATGTCCGATTACGGCACGCGGCCTTGTCGCAAGAATGCCCTGCAAAAAGCCAGTTTTCGCTGTCCGCCAGAAACCCGTGGGCGCCAATCGCACCCAGGAGGTCGGCGGTTCGAATCCGCCTAGCTCCATCGGTTTCCATGCAAGTAGGTGGTTTGGGCGGCTCTGTCGGTAGTGACCTCAGAAAGTGATCGGCACTCCGTGCCTATCGAAACCGTGATCGCCAGGCCCCTCACGGCAGTGTCGGGACGGCGCAGCTGAAGAACGGGGCGGTCACCGGCGCGAAGGTGAAGAAGGGTCGTTGCTCAGATCGAACTTCAAGGCGGGCCATTTGCCGACCGGGGCGCAAGGACCCGCGGGGCCGGCCGGGGCGCCTGGAGCGGGCGGATGGCACCCTCACTGAAGGGTCGGGCCTGCTCGTCGTCAAGGTCCCGTCGCGGATCGTTTCCAACGCCACCGTGACGATCTTCAAGCCGACCTTCGAAGGAACGGTCACCGGCCAATCGTTCTGCACCCAGGAACTCGTCCAGGGGACGACGGTCACGCGATTCGGCACCTCCACCAACACCACTTTCGAGGCGACCACCGCGAACCAGGTGGTCTTCCACACGGTCGCCATGACCGGTGCGATCGATGTGGACCCGGGGACTTACAACGTCCGTGCCTCCTGCCGGCGACGGGCCGGCAGCGCGCCGCCGGAAATCAAAGCCGCCCTCATCTTCCAAGGCGCCGACCTGACGGCGATCGCTACTGCGGGTTGAATTGGCGCCCTCGTTTAAGGCCTGGACGAGGAGCAAGCGGATCCCGGTCTCCTCGGCGACCAGAAGGGTTCGCTGCGTCGCATCGCTGCTTACGCTCGACTGAGGCGACGCTCAGGGCGTTGTCGACCAGGCAGATGTCCTAGGAAGCGACCCGGATCGCGGCGACTCCCCGCATCACCGAGACCGGGGACTCGCCGTACCTGACGGGTTGAGGCCCTCTCCGCCGCTCAGCACGCTTCGCGGAGTTCGAACAAGGCCGAGATATATCCCGTCGGGCCGGCGGCAACGATCGAGACCAGGGCCGGAATCGATCTCGCCAACCTTTCATCGACCGTGAAGCGGCCCTTCTGGCCAGGAACCCGACGCGCGGACAGCGTCCTCGATGCTTTCCCTTCGGGAAGGATCGTGACGGTAATCCGCGCCGTGCCTTTCCGCACGCCACGGAGATGGATGCGGATCTCCGATCCGCCCGCCCGACGATGGTGATGTCTCCCGCCCGAGGTGGCCAGGGACGCCGAGAGCTTCGCCACCGGATGGTCGAGCTGGACGCCGATCAGCACAGAGGTCGGTCCCGACGTACCTTTCGAGGTCCCCACGAGTCGCCATTCCCCCGCCTGTGGGGCCTCGGCGCCGAGCCACACGAGCTCCCCTTCGGTCTCTTCGCTCTTGTGTTCGTCGACGACTCGTCCCGACGGGTCGCGCAGCGACAGGCCCAATCCGGCACCGCCCAGGACCGACACATGGAGACCGCCGGCCCCCGGCGGGACCGGCAGTCGCAGGGCACCCGTCCCGCCCGCTCTCAGACGCAGCGAATAGGCCGCGGACACCGGGGCGGCGTCGGTAGGTCGAAGGCAGACATCAGCCGGCCGCTGCGCACCTCGTCTCGACCGCTCCCAGGCATCCCCGGCGGCGCGCGAAAGGCCCTTGATCTGAGGGCGCCCGGTGGTCCTCAGCGCATTCGCCGTGACACCCCCGCGGCGGAATCCCGACCCTCTCGCCTGCGTCGCTTCCACGGCCAGAGTCGGGAACACCCACCGACCGAACACGTCTTCGCTTGCCTGGAACTGGGTGTGCCGCAGCGGGGAAGCTCCATCCGTCGCGGCGACACCCCAGGCACTCTTCTCGTTCACCACCCCGTCGTTCGGTTCCTCGGGGAAGCCGCTCGAGCAATAGTCGTGGTCCCACCAGGTCCCCGCCACCGCCAGGAATTGCGTGCCCCGCCCCTGCGTGACGCGCCTGTCGAAGGTCCCTTCGACGAACTCGGGCGTCAATTCGCGAGTCGGATTGTTCGATGCGACGGTGGTCCAGAGTGGCAGCTTGTAGTCCACGAAGGCACCAAGAAGCGGGTCGACCTCGCTCGCCAAAGCGACAACGGCGTCCGGGTGGGCGGCGGCGGTCGCGGCCACGGCGATCAGATCGTCGGCGCAGTCCGAGCCCTTGTTCGGCGTACCCAACATGACCAGGTGGTCGACCACCGGCCGCGAGTCACCCGGCGGGGGGGCCGGCTGGTTCTGCACGTATTCACGCGAGATCAGGCCACCCATCGAGTGAGCGACGATGTCGACGTGGTGGGCATCCAGGTTTTCGCGCACCCGCCCGACATAGGTGGCGAGCTGGGTCGCGTTCTGGGCGATGGTGGCACCCCCGACCTTCATCGCGGCGGTGTCCATCACCGCGCGGGGCGAGCCGTCCTTGCCGTCTCCGACCGCGAACCCTTCCCAGTACTGGTTGCGCCGCTGGAGGAATCCTCCGGCACCCATGTAGGAACCCCACACCGCGTAGGCGTCGCTCGAGGTGTCGTCCAGCTGCCAGCCGTGGACGAAGATGACCGGCTTGGGGACGACGAGGAGTCCTCGCACTTCTTCTTCTTCGTCGCTGAGTTCGACGGTCAGCTGCTGTTCGCCCGCGGCCTTGCGGCCGAGCCAGCCCATGCCCTCGGTGTCGAGGGTGAAGGTCACCGTCCGCGATCCATGGGCCGCGACCTCCACATCTTCTTCTTCGAAGCTCAGCGGTTCGGGCCCGACCGGATAGGAGTCGCCGAGGAAGACGTCGACCTTCTGGTCGACGTCCGATTCGTTCACGAGTTCGGCGCTGACCACCACCTCATTTCCGTCGACCGTCCTCCCGCCCGCCGGGATCGGCACCATGGCCCGCGTTCGCAGGTCGTACTGTGACAGCGTCAGCTTCTGCAGTTCGACGTTCCCTGCGGTGGTGAACGTGCCGTCGGACCCGGTGCCCGTGCCGTTCGGATTCGTGGCCACGAGGCGATAGTGGTATTCACTGTCGGGCGCGAGCTCGGTGAGGGACACGGCCACCGGTACAGGCGCCTGGCCGGCGCCGATCTCCCCGACAGCCGCCGAGCACGAAACGCTCGATCCATACGCCGTGGTCGGGCCGTATTCGAAGACGCAGCCCGTGAGCTCCGAGCCTTCCGGGTTGACGCTCCCGTGGACGAGCGCGGACGTGTCTTCGACTTCCGTCGCGGGTCCGGTCACCGCGACCGGTAAGCCCAACGAGGTCACGAACTGTCCGTCTGCGCCGAAGGCGGCGCCGACATCGTTCGAGCCACTCAGGCGATAGTGGTATTCGGTGCCGGGCGTCAGATGTTCGACCAGCGCCGTCGGTTCCGAGACTTCCCAGATGCCGGGGCCGAATCCTTCGCACGGGACCGTCGATCCGTAGGCGGGAGTGAGCCCGTATTCGAATCGACAGCTCCGCATTTCGCTGTAGTTGGCGTCCAGGAGCCCGTCGAGCCGCTCGCTCGTCGAGGATTCCGACGATGCCGACCCGGTGGTCATCGTCGGGGTGTGCGCCAAGGCGAAGAACACTTCTCCCCCGGTGCCGTCGCCGAAGATGCACGGGCCGGAGACCGGCAGGTTCACCACCCAGATCGGGAATGCCCCGCTGATCCGGCTATAGGAGTGGGTGATCGTGTAAGTGGTTCCGCCGAACAAGAAGAGCCTCTGGGTGGCCCCGTCGTACCATTCGATCAAGGTTTCGGTCTCGCATTCCGGTTCGGCGAAACCCGAGGTCATTTCGAGATAGAGCGTCTGGTTGCTGCTTTTGCAGACGTCCTTGCTTTCCGTATAGGTGACGTGCAGGTGACACGGCGTCGTCGGGATCACCTCGGCGGAGGCCGATCCGACCGCGACGACGGACATCGCCCCAAGCACGGCCGCAGCGATCGAAAGGGTCATCACCGATACAAGCGGGAGCCGGAAGGTCAGGTCAGGGACGGTCAAGTCTTGACGTCCGTCTCTTCGCGCCCGGAGACCCACACGGCGTGCTCTTGGGAGACCAGGCTCTCGACCCGCTCGGCCAGCGTGGCCTCGGCGTCGGCGGCGCCCTTGTAGGGCCCGGCGCCGGCGAGGAAGAGGTATTGCTCGTGCTTGAGCTGCTCGCAGGTGGAGCGGTAGCTGGTCCAGTTCTGCTGGTACTGCTCGAGCTGCTGCAGGCCCTCGAGGACGACGATGAAGGCACCCGCGCCGCCGACCAGCCAGACCGGTGCCGACACCCCCGCCGCCACCGGTATGCCCGCGGCGGTGACGATCTGGCAGACCTTCAGCAGCTTGAACCGGGTCTGGCACTGCCGGCTCTTCTCGTCGTACCAGCCGATCTGCTCCTGCAGGCGCGTCCAGGCGGGCGAATCGGGAGGGCACGGAGGCGTCGCGCTCATTCGACCGCCCCGTAGCGGCTGCAGGTCCGCCGGTTGAAGCTCCCACCTATGGCGGTCGAGGAGAAGACCGTGCTCCACTCGTTTTCGGTCAGGTTCTGGTGGGCGAGCGCGCACTCGTAGCGGCGGATCTTCCGCTCGACCGGCTCGGCCCCGCTGCCGTTCCAGAGGACCGAGCTCCAGGCGACGATCGGCTGCCCGCCGCCGGCCGTCAGCAGCACCTTGCCATCGCTGGTCCCGGCGAATTTGAGGGCTTGGATGCCGCCGCCTTCGACCGGTTCGGGCTGGTGCCCGAGCAGACAGGAATCGTTGCCGATCTCGCGTCGGGTGGCGACGTCGTAGAGACAGGTGACCCCTTCCCCGTCCCCCGCCGCAAGCGTGTTGCCTTTCGGGCTGAAGGCGAGCGCGAAGATCGACTGGCCCTGCAGCATCGTGCCGGGAGTCCGTTCCACCGAGACGTCGCCGGGATCACCACTGACGGTCCAGAGCACCACCTGTTGGTCTCCTCCCCCGGAAGCCAGCCACGAGCCGTCGCGGGAGAAGGCGATCGCGTCGACCGGCTGCTTTTCGTTGCCGTGGGCATGGCCGAAGTGGAGTTCTCGTGGCGATCGACGCAGGTCGCTCAGGTCCCAGACCCGCGTCTTGCCATCCCGCCCGCCCGCCGCGAGCAACGGGGACCGGGGGCTGAAGGCGAGGCATTCGAGGGACGTCCGGAGGTGACTCGAGGAAGGCAGGTGGACGACCTTCCCGTCGGCCGCGTCGCTGAGATCCCAAAGGTTGAAGAAGCCTTCCCCGCCCTGTTCCGCCGTCGAGGCGAGCAGCAACCGCGATCCGTACTGCTTGACCACCAGGCTTTTTACCGGCCCTTCCGAGAAGGCCCGGGCGGGGGCGGCCAGCCGGCAGAGGTCGACACCCTTGGCGCATCCCTTCCCGACCCCGTAGACGACGAAGGAGTTGCCGCTGCCGGTGATCAGGATGTCCTTGTGGGAGGCGACCGCGTAGCTGGTCCCTGGGATCCGCGCCACCGGCCGCGGCGGCGCATCGGGACCGGGCAGACTTTTCAGTGACCAGATCGAGGTTCCCGCCGCACCATCCGCGGCGGCCACCAATCCCCCCGCGCCCACCGTCAGGCCCCAGACCGTCGGCTCTTCTCCGGCCGGGGCTTCCGCGGCCGAGATGCTGCCGACGATCGTCGCCAGGGTCCGCTGCGGCCGCAACGGCCAGAGCCTCGCCATGCCGTCGGCCCCGGCGGCCGCGATGGTGCGTCCGTCAGGGCTGACCGCGACGTCGTCGATCGCGGCCTTTTCCGCCGTGCGAGGAGGCCCGAAGGAACGACCGGTCGCCAGGTCCCAGGTCGTCACGTTCCAGTCCTTGCCGGCGGCGACCAGGACGCTGCCGCCCGCGGCGAAGGCGAGGCTCGCCACCTGACCGGGAACCTGCAGCGCGGTCGGCCCGCGGACGCCGCCGCGGACCGCGATCCAGCCGTCGCCGCCGAGCGCGTAGGCGCCGTGCGGCCCGGTCGCCACCGCCGAGGCCGCCCGGCCCCCGAGCGAGGCCGGGCGCCCGGCGGCGAAGCTCGTGCCCGCCAGCTCGAAGGACTTCCCGCCGGCCGTCGTCGCCACCAGGAGGCGACGACCGTCCGAGCTGAAAGCGAGGTCCTCGACATTGCCGGCGCCCGGCCGACCAACCTGGCGGAGCGGGATCCCCCGCAGATCCCAGAGCGATACGCCCGTGCCGCCGACCGCGAGCAGGTCGGGGTTTCCCGGGCTGAACGCGAGCCCCCGCACCGGGCCGGATCCCGCCGCCGCGGGCAACAGCGAGGACGAGGCCGACCTCGGCACTTGGCCCGCGCCGTCGGTCCGCCACAGCTCGACCCGTCCCGTCGCCAGCCCGGCGGCGATCAGCCGCGTGCCGTCCGCCGCCGGTGGGCTCACCGCGACCGTCGTCAATCCGCCGCGGGCGACCAGCGGCGACCCGTCGACTTCGCTGCCTTGCGGGCCCCACAGCCGCACCGTGCGGTCGGCCCCGGCGGTCGCCAGGTTTTCCGACCGGGGCGTTCCGGGCCGCGGCCAGTAGGCGATCCCGGTGACGGCGCGGGTGTGGCCGATGAAGGTCCGGGGCAGTCCCGGGTTGCGCTGCAGCACCGCCAGCTCCTGCTCGCGCGCCTCGGTGGTCGGCCACAGCCCGTAGTCCTCCACACTGGCGAGCGCCGCGCCGGCCGGGCCGAAGCTGGGGGCATGGGCCAGTTCGGCAATCCGCTCGGCGGCGCGGACCGATTGGTTGGTGGCGCTCCGCTGTTCGGAGACGCTCTGCTGATGGAGGGCGATGTAGATCGCCCCCCCGAGCAGCACCAGCACGACCAGTCCCAGCAGAACCTGCGCGACCTGACGCCGCCGCCGCTCCCGGGCGGCGCTCCCTTCGGCCGCGGCGGCGGCGCGCCTGGCCTCCTCCTTTTCCTCCCGCTCCTGCCGGGCACGGGCCTCGCGCTCTTCCTCTTTCACCCGCGTCCGCCATTTGACGATCGGGTCGGCGAGCGCGTCGTGGAAGATCTCGAAGCGCGGCTCGGCCTCGCCGTCCTGAAAGACGACCGCGCGCAGGATGTGAAGGCCGGGCGAGGAGAGGTGGCGGACGACCGGCTCGATCTCGGTCGCGGGCAGGCCCGTGAGGTCGGCCAGGTCGCTGGTCGTCAGGGCGATCTTGGTGCCGCCGCTGGTGACCAGGAAGCGGAAGACCTGGGCGGCGACGCGACGCTGCCCGAGGCTGAGGCCGCCACCCCCGTCGGCGTCGCTTTCCATCGCCCGGTCGAGGTGGCTGCCGATGATCGCCTGGGCGCCCCCGAGCTTCTCCAACGTGCTCAGTCGCAGGACCCGCGAGCCGGCCTCGCCCTCCTCTTCCCACAGCCGCCGCATCACCAGCTGCAGGAAGGTCGTCTCGATCCGCTCGTCGGACCCGTCGCGCCCGACCTGGTCCAGCACCGCGTCGACCAGCTCCGGCTCGATGCTGAAGGGCTCGGACTCCGGCATCGACTCGTTGCGGCGCTCGAGGGGCCGCTCGATCGCTTCCCGGCCGCCGACGCGACCGAGGCGGTCCATGTGCAGGAAGTTGCCGTAGACGTTGGTCGACCTGCCGCGAAAGAGGTCGCCGAGCTCGGCGTAGGAGTCCTCGCGGATCGAGACCAGGAAGTTCGCGCGCAGGTCGGGGCGGGCGACGCAGCGGTCGAGTTGGGCGGCGATCCGCTCCTCCTCGGGGGCGTCGTCCGGGTAGAGGAAGTACTCCTCGAACTGGTCGAGGACGAGCAGCAGGGTCGCGTCGATCGCCTCGCTCGCCGCCGCCAGCGCCGCCTCGAGGTCGCCGGCCGGCAGCTCGGGCGCGCCCCCCGCGGCCAGGTAGGGCGCGATCGCCGCGCCGATCGCGCCGACCAGGTCCGCCACCGGCCGGCCGCTCCAGGAGCTGAAGATCACCGGCACCAGTCGCGGCGAGCCACGGCCTTTCGCGTCCCGCTCGGCGAAGCCCCGCAGCCGCGCCACCACCCCGGCCCGCAGCACCGAGCTCTTGCCGACGCCGCTCTCGGCGTAGAGAAGGGTCAGCCGCGCGGCGCGCAGGTTGCCGATGATCAGCGAGGACTCGGCGTCGCGGCCGAAGAAGTAGTCGACGTACTCCTCGGTGAAGTAGGTGAGCCCGACGTAGGGGTCGTCGACGCTCCGCGCCCTGGTGCGGGTCGCCGGCGCGCCCAAGGTCACCCCCGCGACCGACCGGCGGCGAGCGATCGGCCCAGGTGCTCGCCCGTCTCCCGCACGTAGTCGTCGAGCCGGGCGGCGACGAGGTCGACTCCGATCCGCTGCCAGAACCGCTCGTCGAGTCGGTTCGGCTCACGCTCGATCGCCCAGGAGGTGTTCGGCAGCCCGCGGTCGCCGAAGATCCTGATCAGGAAGACGCGCAGGCTCCAGTCGTGCATCTCGTGGCCGAGGAAGAGGAAGTGGCTGTACAGCCGCAGTTTGCCGAGCAGTTGCTGGGGGACGATCGACTCGATCTCGCCGTCGCTCATGTAGTCGATGTAGTCGTCCTCGGTGATCACGTAGTTGTCGCGCCAGGCGAACGGGCCCTGGAGGCGATCGACGGCGCCGTGGACCTTCATGATCACGGTGCGCTCGACCCGCCCGAAGGCATCGATCGGGAAGCCCGCGTACGTGTTCGGATCGGCCACCAGTTGGGGCTCGCCGTCGCAGGGGACGTGGACGAAGCGGCCCTTCTCGCGGCCGCGGGCGATGTAGACGGCGACGTCGTAGGGCTCGTCGGCTTCGTCGAAGGCCTGCTCGAGAGCGTTGTCGAAGTTGGTGGTGACGACCAGCTGGTAGCAGTCGGGGGTGCCGAGGTCGTGGAGGACCTTCGGCAGGCCGGCGAGGAAGCGGTGGACGGAGCTCGGCGGCTGGTGGGGCGGCAGCGCCCGCCGCAGCGCCATGAAGAGATCGCCGGGGCCCTTGGCGACCGAGAGGCTCTGGGAGACGAGCGCCAGCCCGGCGGGCGTCGGCTTCGTCCCGAGCCGCTCGGCGAGGTAACGGGCGAGCTCCTCTGAATCGGGCAGAAAGGCGGAGTCGGCGTCGAGCCAGGGCTCGGTCCGGTCGCACGAGTTCGCGCCCGGCCCGACGAAGGGGACGACCAGCGAGCCCTCTTCGACCATCAGCCGCGCCAGTTCGTCGAAGTGGGCGGCGTCGGGGGGAGGCGCGGCGACCGGTTCGGGGGGCGGCAACGAGACGGGGATCGAGGCCGGGTCCGCGGGCGGCGCGGGGCCCGGGAGCGGCGGGGCGGAGCTCGCTGCGGGCGGCTCCGGCACTCCGGCCAGCCGGCGCAGCCGTTTGAGCAGCGCGTCGGCGTCGGCGTCCCAATGGGTCGGGCGCAACTCGACCTGCTGGCGGCTGAGCAGAGGCTTCAACGAGCCCACGTAGCGGAGCGCCTCGGGACCCGGGATCTCGGCGCCTTCGACCAACGCCGGGATCACCTCCCCCACCGGCGAGTCCTTGGCCAGCGCCGTCTCGATCTCCGAGCGGACGAAGTCCTGCTCGCCCGCTTCCGCCCGCGTGGTCAGCGTCTCGGCCCAGCTCGGCCCGACCAGGGCGAGGAAGGCCGTGCAGCCGGAGCTCCGCGACCGGATGCTCTGCAGCCATCTGACCCCCGGCTCGAGCGTCACCTGGTCGAGGAAGACATTCTCCGCCCCGAACTCGGCCGCCAACGTCTGGTAGAGCAGCCGCGCCCACCCCGCCGCTTCGCCTCGCCTGTAGTTGACGAAGATGGTCACCGGCGCGTCGCTGGTCAGAGTCCAACCCTCCTCGTACCGAGATAGGAAGCCTGAGATCGAGAATAACCGGCAAACTGCTTAATAGTGGAGTTTGTTAGACCGTGTGTGAGATGCTCGCGTTCGGGCATGAGGTCGGCGCACCCGGGAGGTCGGCGGTTCGAATCCGCCTAGCTCCGCTCTGTCTCGATGGCCGCGTCGGCCAGGCGCGCCGCGAGCGACCGGGCCTCCACCGCCAACTCGGGCGGCTCGAGCACGGTGACCTTGTGATCGAGGAGGGTCAGCCAGACGAGGAACCGGCGGGTCCAGCCGCCGACCGAGGTCACCACGCAGGCGCCGTCGCCATCCGGGGTAACGGTTGCCTGGCGCCTCGGCACCTGGGGTGCCACCTCCTCTGCCGGGGCATGGACCCGCACCCGTCCGGGAGGGGCCGGACGCTCCCCCCAGTCGTGCAGGGAGCTCTCGACGACGGCGGCAGGGTCTCGGCCGGGCAGCTCCCGGCGTGAGGCGAAGGCGGCGCCGGGCGTCGGCCTGCCGACGATGCGATCGACGCGGAAGGTCCGCCAGTCGTCGCGGTCGAGATCGAAGGCGACCAGGTACCACCGGGCGCCCGAGTGGACCAACGCCCGCGGCTCGACCCGACGGCGCGAGCGCGCCCCGTCCCTTGCCGCGTAGGGGAAGCGCAGTCCGGTGGCGTCGCGGCAGGCCGCGGCCAGCGCGACGAGGAGGTCGGGGTCGATCGGTGGGGCGTCGAAGGCGAAGCTCGAGGTCGCCGCGTCGAGCGCCCGCACGCGTCTGCGCAGACGGGCCGGGAGCAGGCCTTCGATCTTGGTGAGGGCGCGGGCCGCCGTTTCCTCGGCCCCGCTGATCGAGCCGGAGGCGGCCGAGCGCAGACCGACCGTCACCGCCACCACCTCGGCGTCGTCGAGCAGCAGCGGCGGCATCCTGGTGCCGACGGCGAGCCGATAGCCGCCGGCGACGCCGGGGGCGGCCTCGATCGGATAGCCGAGCTCGCGCAGCTTGCAGGGCGAGAACGCCTACTTCGTCTCCGTCCGTGGTGACGACGCAGACGAGATCACCGGCTGCTGGGAGGGGCTCGCCGTCGACGCGACGATCCGCCGGCCCCTCGGCCCGGCGGCCTGGGCGCCGCTCTACGGCATGCTCCAAGACCGCTTCGGCGTGGTCTGGGTGATGGACGTCGGCACCGAGTAGCGATAGTCACGTCGCCGGCGCGAGCCCCCGATTCACCACCAGGTTCTGGGCGGCCTCGAAGAACCGGACCTCGGTCAGCGCCCCTTCCACTCCGGCTCACGCTGCTCGAAGAAGGCCGTGACCCCCTCGACGATGTCCTCGGTCGTGAAGGTGAGTGAGAGCTGCGAGCGCAGGAACTCGAGCGCCTCGTCGAAGGCCATGTCCTGCTGGCGATACATCGCGTCGTGGCCGAGCCGCATCAGCACCGGGCTCTTGGCGGCGAGCAGGGTTGCCCACTCGGCGACGGCAGCGTCGAACTCGGCCTCGGGCACGACCTTGTTGGCCAGTCCGTAGGTGACCGCGTCCTCGGCCGAGAGCCGCTCGCCGAGCAGCAGGAGCTCGTTGACCTTCTTGCGCGGGACGTTGCGGTAGATGATCGCCATCACCATGTAGGGGAAGGCGCCGACGTTGATCTCCGGGGTGCCGAAGCCGGCTCCCTGCCTGGCGATCACGAGGTCGCAGGAGAGGGCGATCCCGATGCCGCCGGCGAGGACGTGGCCGTTGACCGCGGCCAGGGTCGGCTTGCCGAGGCGGGGCATGAGGCGGAAGTACTCGAGGAAGAGGTCGGAGGCGAAGTGCCTCTCGATCAGTGGCACTTCGGCGGCGAACCCGCCGAGGTCGGCGCCGGCGCAGAAGGCCTTCTCCCCGGCGCCGGTGAGGACGACGGCACGGACCGCGTCGTCGGCTTTGGCCCGCTTGATCGCGGCGACCAGGTCGGCGAGCATCTGGGCGGAAAGCATGTTGCGCTTCTCGGGGTCATTCAGGGTGACGGTGGCGACCCCGCCCGAGACCTCGTAGCCGACCTTCTCGAACCGACCCTCGGCGCTCACGCCGAGTCGCTGCCTTCCAGGCCGGCCATCGCGTCCTTGACGGCAGCGAACGCCGAGATCGCCAGATCGATGTCGGCATCGGAGTGGGCCGCGGACATCTGGGTGCGGATCCGCGCCTGTCCACGCGGCACCACCGGGAAGGAGAAGGCGATCGCGTAGACGCCGTGGTCGAACAGCCGGCTGGAGAACTCGACCGCGCGGGTCGCATCGCCGAACATCACCGGCACGATGGGGTGTTCCCCCGGCAGCAGGTCGAAGCCGAGCTCGGTCACCCCGGCGCGGAAACGCTCGGCGTTGCGGCGCAACTGCTCGCGCTGCTCGGCGCCATCCTCGAGCAGGTCGAGGACGGCCAGCGAGGCGGCGGCGATCGGCGGCGCGACCGCGTTGGAGAACAGGTAGGGACGCGAGCGCTGGCGCAGCAGGTCGACGATCTCACGGCGGCCGCTGACATAGCCGCCACTGGCACCGCCGAGCGCCTTGCCGAGCGTGCCGGTGACGATGTCGACCCGGTCGGCCACCCCGTAGCGCTCCGGCGTGCCGCGGCCGCACGGGCCGACGAATCCGACCGCGTGGGAGTCGTCGACCATCACCATCGCGTCGTGTCGTTCGGCGAGGTCGCAGATCTCGTCGAGCCGGGCGAAGTAGCCATCCATCGAGAAGACTCCGTCGGTGACGATCAGGCGCCGACGAGCGTCTGCCGCCTCGACAAGTCGCTGCTCGAGCTGCTCGAGGTCGCCGTTGGCGTAGCGCAGGCGACGGGCCTTGCAGAGCCGGATGCCGTCGATGATCGAGGCGTGGTTGAGCGCGTCCGAGATCACCGCGTCCTGCTCGCCGAGCAGCGCCTCGAAGATCCCGCCGTTGGCGTCGAAGCACGAGCCGTAGAGGATCGTCGCCTCGGTGCCGAGGAACTCGCTGAGTCGCTGCTCGAGCTCGAGGTGGATCTCCTGGGTGCCGCAGATGAAGCGCACCGAGGCCATCCCGTAGCCCCAACGCTCGAGCGCCTCATGGGCCGCGGCGAGCACCGCCGGGTGGTCGGCGAGGCCGAGGTAGTTGTTGGCGCAGAGGTTCAGCACCTCGGCGCCGCCGACGCCGATCGCGCCACGCTGCGGGGTCTGGATCACGCGCTCGTCCTTGTACAGCCCCTGCTCGCGAATCTCGCCCAGCTCTTCGGCGACTTCAGCTCTTATCGAGTCGAACATGCCAAACCCTCCTGGTCGTTCCAGTCGAGCAGCACCTTGGCGGCCCGCGCGCCCTTGGCGGTGGCGAAGGCTTCTGCGTGCTCGGTGAAGTGGAAGCGATGCGTGAGCACCGGCGAGATGTCCAGACCGGACTCCAGCATCACGCTCATCATGTACCAGGTCTCGTACATCTCACGGCCGTAGATGCCCTTGACGGTCAGCATGTTGAAGACGACCTGGTTCCAGTCGATCGCGATCTCCTCACTGGGAATGCCAAGCATCGCGATCCGGCCGCCGTGGGCCATGTTGGCGAGCATGTCGCGCAGCGCCGCCGGCTGCCCGGACATCTCGAGGGCGACGTCGAAGCCCTCGGCCATGCCCAGCTCCCGCTGGACATCGGCCAGGTCGGTGCTGGTGGGGTCGACCGCGCGGGTCGCACCCATCTGGCGCGCCAGCTCGAGCCGGTACGGATTGACGTCGGTGACGACGACGTGGCGCGCACCGGTGTGGCGCACGACCGCGGCCGCCATCAGCCCGATCGGTCCGGCGCCGGTGATCAGCACGTCCTCGCCCAGGGTCTTGAATGCGAGCGCGGTGTGAACGGCGTTGCCGAACGGGTCGAAGATGGCGGCCACCTCGCGGTCGACGCCGGGTGAGTGATGCCAGACATTGGTCATCGGGATCGACGATGTACTCGGCGAAGGCACCGGGCCGGTTGACGCCGACGCCGCTGGTGTTGGCGCAGAGGTGGCGCCGGCCGGCCATGCAGTTGCGACAGCGGCCGCAGACGACGTGGCCCTCGCCGCTGACCAGATCCCCGAGGCGGAAGTCATTGACGTTGGAGCCGACCTCGACGACCTCGCCGACGAACTCGTGGCCGATCACCATCGGCACCGGGACCGTGGCCGCGGCCCAGGCATCCCAGGAATGGATGTGCAGGTCGGTCCCGCAGATCCCGGTCTTCTCGACCTTGATCAGGACGTCGTTGATGCCGATCTCGGGCTCGGGCACGTCCTCGAGGCTCAAACCCGGTCCCGCTGCGGTCTTCATCAATGCTTTCAGGGGATTCTCCGATATCTTGGAAGGGCTTTCCGGGATAACATACAAGATAATCCGTCTTAGCAGAGCAAAGATCCGCTAATTTGGAAAAAAATGGATGAGACCCGGCCCAACTCGCTCAGTTCGCATCTCGGCGACCGCGTCCGCCTGCTCCGCGGGCAACGCGGCTGGTCCCTGGAAAAACTGGCCGAGCTCTCCGGGGTGAGCCGCTCGATGCTGAGCCAGATCGAGCGCAGCGAGGCGAACCCCACCGTGGTCGTCGCCCTCGCCATCGCCAAGGCTCTCGGAGTCTCCCTCGACGAGCTCGTCAACCGGCCCGGTGAGGCGACTCCGATCGAGGTGATCCGCGGCGACGACCCGAACTACGTCTACCGCTCCGACGAGAGCTGCCGGATCCGCACTCTGTCGCCACTGTCGGCACAGCGTGAGCTCGAGTTCTACGAGGTGGAGTTGCCGCCCGGGGGCGAACTGCGCAGCGCCCCCCACTTCTCCGGCACGCGCGAGTTCCTTACCGTCCACCAGGGCACCGTCGCCGTCGAGTCCGGCGATCATGCCGTCCGCCTCGCTGCCGGTGACTCCACGACCTATCCCGCCGACGTCGACCATGCCGTCGTCAACGTCGGCACCGAGCGGGCGCTCGTGTTCCTGATCGACACCGTTCCGTAGACGGCGCGCCGGCGGTCTCAGCACGCCGCCATCCCGCCGTCCGCGGCGACGATCGCACCGTTCACCTGACGCGCGTCATCGCCGCAAAGAAAGAGCGCTACGGGCGCGACGTCCTCAGGCTCGCAGCGCCAGTTGACGGGCAGCTTGCCGACGATGTCGAAGAACATCCCCAGCCCCTCCTCGTGATACTTGCCGCCCGAGCCGGCCTCGATGCCGGTGTTGTCGATGCCGCCCGGGTTGAGCGCGTTGCAGCGAATCCCTTTGCCGCCGTAAGCCACGGCGATGCTTCGGGTCAGACCCACCAGGCCCGCCTTGGCGGCGGTGTAGCTGGGGCCATGGTTTCCCCGCATCGCCGCGTAGGAGGCGACGTTCAGGATGACGCCGCTGCGGCGCTCCGTCATGCTGCCGATGACCTTGCGGCAGATGCGGAAAGGGGCCTTGAGGTCGAGGTCGAGGACGCTGTCCCAGAACTCGTCGCTCGTCTCGTCCAGGGGGTAGCAGAGGTCGTTGATCCCGGCGACGTTGCAGACGATGTCGAGATGCCCGAGCTGATCGAACGCACCGTCGATCAGGCGGTCGACGTCGTCGTTCTTCGTGATGTCGGCCTGGATCGGGATGGCGCCGCCGACTTCCTTCCACTGACTCAGTCCCTCCTCGTGGAGCGCCGTCGCCACGACAGTTGCCCCGTGCTCGATGAACAGTGCCGCGATCGCCCGTCCGAGGCCTTTGCCGGCGCCCGTGACCAGGGCGGTCTTCCCGTCCAGACGTTTGCTCTCCGCAGTCAATTCAACCCTCCTGATCGTTGCCTTCTTACGAGGCCCGCGTGGATCTGGACGAGCCCACCGCCAAGTGACCTCGGATCGATGCCACCTTCCTGCAACCTGATCAGGTCGACGACCGCCTGGTTGACCGCGACGGACACACCCGTCTCCGCGCCCTTGCGAGCGATGTAACCGTTCAGAGCTTCGATCTCGGTGGGTCGGTTCTTTTCGACGTCCCTGAGCATCGACGGCTTGACCGCCAGCTCGTCCCAGCGATCGGCGAACGCGCGCTCGATGCGCTGGAGGGCGGTCGCGTCCTCGTCGATTCGCAGATACACGTCGGGCTCGGCGTCGAGGAGCTCGGAGTCGATCGAGATGTCGAGGGCCTGCGCGACCGTGATCGCCTCGCGAGCGAGCCAGATCGCGAGCTGTCGCGAGATCGGGTCGCGGGCAACCTCGCCGGTGTTCCGCCCGGTCAGGGCACAGAGCGCGTTGACCTGGACGTTCAGCATCAACTTCGACCAGAGAGCGGCCCAGATGTCATTCGTCACCTCGACCGGGATCGCCGGTTCGACCAGGTCGGCGAGTTCCCGCAGGCGCGGATCGACCGAGCCGTCGAGCTCACCGACCCGGATGCCCGCCTCGAGTGCGTACGCGCGAACCTGGCCGGGGCCGACCATCGCGCCTCCCAGGAGAACGACGGCCCCGATCGTTCGAGCGGCGCCGACGATTCCCGCGATCAGGTCCTCGTTCACCCCGTTCTGAAGTGACACCACCATGGTCGTATCGCCCATATGTGGCAGCAGTCGCTCGACCGTCTCCCGAGTTTCAGGCGCTTTGACGGCGAGCAGGATCGCGTCAGGCACCTCGGTGAGGTCGTCGAGCCCGCCGATATGAAGCGCCGGCAGGTCCAGGCAGACGCTCTCATCCGGATACTCGACCCGCAGGCCCCAGGCGTTGATCGCGCCGACGTGCTCTGCCCACCTGTCGATGAGTAGACACGACCCGCCAGGCCGCAGCTTGCCGGCGATCGCGGAGCCGATCCCGCCCACTCCCACCACCCAGATCCGGTCCAGTGACATGGAGACCCCCCGACCTTTATGAGGTGCCGGCGTCGGCCGCGACGATTGCCACCGGACTGATGGGCGAGCCGGTTGCGTTGGCGATGTTGAGCGGGAGAGCGACGAAGTCGAAGCTGTAGATCTGGCGCTCGGCCAGCTCGATCAGACGCATGCACTCCATGATGAAAATCCCGCCGCGGACGAGCAGCTCGATGTGGACCTCGACGAACTCGTGGCTGGGATAGGCCTCGTAGGTGATCGTGTCCGAACCGGTCGCGACGACGCCCCGCTCGCGCAGCAGGCGAGCCGCCTCGCTCCCGGGACCCGGGTACGGAGGCTCCAAGAATCGCTCGGGATCCTCCGCCCAAAGCCGGTCATAGCCGGTTCGGATCAGGACCACCCCACCCTCCTCGATCTCGACTCCGAATGCCGCGGCGCAGCCAAGTAGGTCTTCAGCGCTCAGGGCCCTCCCGTCCTCGAGCACCTCACAGCCCAGATAGGCAGGCATGTCGAGCAGGACGCCGGGGGCGACGATCGGGCGCATCGTCCTGCCCGAGCGCATCTTGATCCCCGTGGCCTCGCCCTGCACACCCTCGGCGAAGATCTCGGTCCCGTCGCAGAGGAGGCCTTCGCCGGCGACGTGGGCCAAGCTGTCGATATGGGTGCCGACATGCAGCCCGGTGCAGATGCGGTCCGCGCCGGCGCTGGATCCAGGGACCTGGCCGGCCGCCATCGGCTCCTGCGTGTGCTGGCTGAACAGCTCGTAGCTGAAGCCCGCGTGAGCGGCCGCATGGAGCGCATCGGGGCCCAATGGCTGTGCCAGCTCGACGACGTCGCGTGAGACGCTCACCGGTCGCCTCCCTCTCGACCGCCGCCCATCCCTCCGAACCCATCCCTCATCGCACTACCCTCCGTTCGTTGCGTTGGCTCCGACCGCGACCCCGCGGCCGGTGTAAAGGTCATCTTCACGGTCCCGAGCGGCTTTCTCCATTCCCTCCCAGCTCGGCGAGCAGTTCCGCCCCACGGGTCCGAAAGCGCACGACGTTGGCCAGCTTGATGTCCTCGTAGCCGCGCACCAGCTCGGGCAGGCGGACGACCTCCACGACTGCGTCGAGCGTCCCCGGGGTGAGCCGCTCGAGGGCTGCGTCGACCAGCGCCAGGTACTCGCCCGGCAGCGCCCGCTCGACTCGCCGCACCCCGGCGTAGCCGAAGGGGTCGAGCGGCGTACCACGCAGCCGGCGGCCGCGCCGCAGCACCCGGAAGACCGGCACGAACCAGCGGCCGAGCCGTAGCTTGCGCCGCATCCCCAAGGCCCGCAGGAGCGGCGGGTGGAGGTGGAACTTCAGCCGCGTGCCGGGGGGCAGCTCGGCCAGCGCCTCGAGGTGGAGGCGCGCCACCTCGTACTCGTCCTTGTAGGCGAGGAGTTTGTGGAGGCCGGCGGCGAAGGCCTCGCTGACCGCAGTCGAGCCGGGGGCCCGCTCGGCCTCGATCGCACCGACCCGCGCCACCTGGCGCGCCAGCTCGGCCGCCGGCTTGCGCCCACCCCAACCGTCGAGGTCCGCGATCCGCACCGCGAGAACCCGCCGCAGCTCTCCCTCCTCGGGCGCGGCGTCGTCGAGCAGTGCCTTCGCCACCGGCCCCAAACTCGCCGCCCGCGGCTTCCCGGCGACCCGGGCCCGCACCTTCTCGGGGTCGACGACCCAGGCGCGGCCCCAGGCGAGCGAGGCGAGGTTGCGCTCGACCGCGACCCCGTTCAACTCGAAGGCCTCTTCGAGGGACTCCAGGCTCACCGGCAGCAGCCCGGCCTGCCAAGCCGCCCCGAGGACGACGACGTTGGCGGTGGTCGTGTCGTCGAGCAGCCGCTCGGCGAGGAGCTGGGCGTCGAGGTAGACGTTCCGCCCGGCGTCGGTGACGGCGTCGATCGCCTCCCGCGCCGCGCCCGCGCGCGGCTTGGCGGCGTCGGGGTCGACGATCATCTGTGCGGTGGGGACGATGCTGTCGGAGACGACCGCGACGGTCCGCTCGCGGTCGGCGACACGCAGGTTCCGCGGCGTCGTCGTCGTCAGCAGGTCGAGCCCGAGCAACACGTCCGCGGCGGCGCTCGGCACGGTGACGCCGTCCTCGACCGGCTTCGCGGTGAAGCGGACGTCGGAGACGACCGGGCCCGCCTTCTGCGAGAGGCCGGTCTGGTCGAGTCCACTCGCCTGTAGCCCGTCGAGCATCGCGGCGACGCCGAGCACCTGGCTGACGGTGACCACTCCCGTGCCGCCGATGCCGACCATCCGCACCCGCACGTCGACGTCACTCGGGTCGGGGGCGGCGGGGCGCGGCAGCTCGAAGTCCGGCAGCCGTGGCGCCGCCCGCTCGGCACCCCGCGGCGGGATCACGGTGAGGAACGACGGGCAGTCGCCCTCGAGGCAGGAGAAGTCCTTGTTGCACGACGTCTGGTTGATCCGAGTCTTACGGCCGAACTCGGTCTCGACCGGCTCGACCGAGAGGCACGCGGACTTCTCGCCGCAGTCACCGCAGCCCTCGCAGACGCGCTCGTTGATCAGCACCTGCTGCGGCGGTTCCGGCGCCTTGCCGCGCTTCCGCGCCCGCCGCAGCTCCGCCGCGCAGGCCTGGTCGTGGATCAACGCCGTGACGCCCTCGACCCCGGCCAGCTCGCGCTGCAGCCGCAGCAGCTCGCGCCGCCCGTGGACCTCGACCGGCGGCGGCAGCTCGACCCCGCGGTAGCGCTCCGGTTCCTCGGTGGTGATGACGATCCGCCTGACGCCCTCGGCGGCGAGGCTGCGTGCCGCCTCGGCGACGCTCATCTGGCCCTCGACACGCTGGCCGCCGGTCATCGCCACGGTGCCGTTGAACAAGAGCTTGTAGGTGACGTTGAGGCCGGCGGCGACGGCGGCGCGGATCGCCAACGAGCCCGAGTGATGGAAGGTGCCGTCGCCGAGGTTCTGGGTGAAGTGGCCGACTCCGGCGAACGGCGCCGCGCCGATCCACTGCGCGCCCTCGCCGCCCATCTGCGTGATGCCGGTGACCTCGCCGTGGCCCTTCGGCGCCAGCATGATCATCGTGTGGCAGCCGATCCCGGCGCCGACCACCTCCCCGTCGGGAGCGACGGTCGAGGAGTTGTGGGGACAGCCGGAGCAGAAGAACGGCGTCCGCGCCGCGTCGAGCTGGGCGACAGGCCGGGCGGCGACCGCTTCGAGCCGCTCGAGGTGAGCGCGGACCCCGGGCAGGTCCTCCCGGGCGAGCAGGCGGCCGATCACGCGTGCGATCGCGTCGGCGTCAAGGACGCCGTGGGCCGGGACGAGCGACCGGTCGTGCTCGTCGCGCTTGCCGACCACCCGCGGCGCGGCGGTGATCCCGTAGAGCGCCTCCTTCACCGCGGTCTCGAGGAACGGGCCCTTCTCCTCGACCACCAGGACCTCGTCGAGCCCGCCGGCGAATTCGCGGATCCCGGCGCGGTCGAGCGGATAGAGCATCGCCACCTGGAGCAGCCGCACCGGCCCGCCGTCGGGGAAGCCGAGGTCGGCGAGGGCGCGCCGGACGTCATGGGCAGTGGCCCCGGCGGCGACGATGCCGAGCCTGCCGCCGCCGTCGTGGACGACGCGGTCGAGCCCGTTCAGGCGGCCGTATAGCTCGGCCAGGGGGAGGCGGGCCTCGACCAGCGTGCGCTCCATCTCCAGCGACTGTGGCGCCAGCAGGTGCGAGGAGGGGCGATGGACGTAAGGAGAGCCCTCCCACTCGAGCACCGGCGCCTGCGGCCGGACCCGGTCGGTCCCGACCTCGACCGTGCCGGCCGAGTCGGCGACGTTGGTGACGACGTCGAGCGCCGCCCAGACGCCGGCGACACGGGAGAGCGCGATCGCGTGCCGCGCCAGGTCGAGCGTCTCCTGGATGTTCCCCGGCGCCAGCACCGGCACGTTCAGCGCCGCGAGCAGCGCCGGTGAAGAGCTCGGCAACGTCGAGGACTTGCAGGCGGGGTCGTCGCCGACCAGGGCGAGGACCCCGCCGCGCGGGTCGGTGCCGACGAAGTTGCCGTGGCGGATCGCGTCGGCGGCGCGGTCGACGCCGGGAGCCTTGCCGTACCAGACACCGAGCACGCCGTCGAAGCGCGGCCCGGCAAGGGTGTTCGAGAGCTGGGAGCCCCAGACCGCGGTGGCGCCGAGCTCCTCGTTGACCGCCGGCCGCATCACGATCTCGTGCTCGCCGGCGCGCTTGCCGAGCCGCAGCACCTCCTTGTCGAAGCCACCCAGCGGCGAGCCCTGGTAGCCGGAGACGAGCGAGGCGGTACGGAGGCCGGCGCTGAGGTCGGCTCGGTGCTGGTCGAGCAGGACCCGGACCAGCGCCTGGACGCCGCTCATGAAGACGCGGCCTCGGTCGCGGTCGTAGCGGTCGGCGAGCGCGGTGGTGGCCCCGCGGGTTCGCTCTTCGACAATGGCCGGGCTCATCCTGGTCCATTTCTATACCACCGACGGTCTAGGGTCAACCCCGACTCGCAGCCTCGGCCACGGGACCGCTAGCTTCTGCGGCATGGAGCTGGAGTTCGTACCCGTGGGACCGCGCCGGACCTTCGAGGGCGCGGTCGAACAGATTGCCGACCAGGTCCGCCTCGGCGATCTCAGCGCCGGAGACCGCCTTCCCTCCGAGCGCGAACTGGCGGCGGTGATGCAGATCAGCCGCGCGACTTTGCGGGAGGCCGTCAAAGTGCTGGCCGACGCCGGCGTCGTCGAGGTCCGAACGGGCTCGGCGGGCGGGATCTACGTCGTCTCGGATTACGTTCCGCTCGAACTGCTCAGATCTAGATCCGACATGCGCCTCGGCGAGGTTGCCGGCGTGCTCGAGGCGCGGCGGCTGATCGAGCCGCGGGTGGCCCAGCTCGCCGCGGTCCACGCTCGTGAGGCCGACTTCGCCGACCTGGCGCGGACGATCGAAGCGCAGAAGGAGCTGCTCGCGGAAGGCCACGTCCTGGAGAACGAGGACCGGTTCCTTCAGCTCGACACCCAGTTCCACGTTCGCATCGCCCGCGCGACCGGGAACAGCACGATCGTCCCGCTGATGCGGACGCTGCTGCGGCGGCTCGAGATCGCTCGCGACCTGGCCTTGCACGAGCCACCCGTGGCGGCCTGGGTCATCGATATTCACGAAAGGACCCTCGCCGCGATCCGCTCGTCCGACCATGACCTGATCGAGCAGGTGATGGACGAGCACCTGGCGGCCATGGAGCGGGCCTGGGAGTCGGCGACGAACCGGGTTCTGGTCCGCCCGCTGCCCGACTTCCTGAAACCGGTTGCCGAACGACGGGCGCGAGAGGACCGGTAGTCGGAGCTGTAGGGTTCGCTTAAGACCATTTCTGGACTTCGATTAGACCAATACAAGGCGGATACATGAGCGACGACAGTGGGCCGGCGAACCAGGGACTGCGCGAGATCTTGCACCAGCCCGGACCGCTTTTCGGTGGGTTCGTCTCCTTCCCCGACCCCGGCGTGGCGGCGATCATCGGCTGGGCCGGCTTCGATCTCGTGTTCCTCGATCTCGAGCACGGCCCGTTCTCCCAGCCGGCCGCCCGCGGCTGCGTCGACGCCCTTGCAACGACCCCGGCGAAGACGGTGATCCGCGTCGCCGGCAACGACTCCACGCTGATCAAACTGGCACTCGACCTCGGCGCGGATGGCGTCCTGGTGCCGATGGTGAACGACGCCGCCGACGCGCGGGCCGCGGTGCGGGCCTGCCGTTACGCGCCGGAGGGCTCGCGGGGACTGGGCGCCGGACACGCCACCCGCTACGGGACCAATCTCCAGAGCTACTTCGCCGAAGCCAACTCGAGGACCGCGGTCATCGCGACGATCGAGACCGCCGCGGGGGTTGAGAACGCGGCGGAGATCGCTCGCGTCGACGGACTGGACGCGATCATGGTCGGCACCGGGGACCTCTCGGTCGACCTCGGAGCCCCCTTGGACACCCTCGACCCGCGAGTCACCGCGGCGGTCGCCCAGGTGGTCGAGGAGGGGCGCAAGGCAGACGTCAGGATCGGAACCGGCTGCTCGCCGGCGCGGGTGGCCGAGATCGCGAGCACCGGCATCTCGCTGTTCGCCTGCTTCTTCGACGGCGAGGCACTCGGCCAGGGCGCCGCCGCGGCGATCTCCGCGGCCAGGACGGGTTGGGAGGAGGGCGAACCCGACCACTGAGCGCGCGATCGATCTTCGTCAGTCGGCGGAGGCGGCGGCGGCCCAAGAAAGGTCGACGGTTCGACGGTTCTTCGGCAGCCGATCTATCTCGGCCTTGTCATCGTCGCGAAGGCGGAACTCGAGCGACTCGAGATTTTCGCGCCGCCACTCGGGGCGCGGGCCGGTGGGGATCGCGCTGACGCCGGGTTGTTCGAGCAGCCAACGCAGCGCAACCTGCCCCGGCGATCTCCGATGCTCGTCGGCGATTCTGCGCAGAGTCGGATCCGAGAAGGCCAGACCACCCGCAAGCGGAGAATGGGCGGTGAGCAGGATGTCGCGCTCGCTCGTCAGACGGACCAGGCGGTCCTGCGAGAGGAACGTGTGGTACTCGACCTGATCGCAGAAGATCGGAGCGAGCTCGATCGCCTCTTCGAGCTGCTCGGCAGAGAAATTCGACACACCGAGCTGACGGATCATTCCTTCGGACCTGGCATCGCTCATGGCATCGAGGACGTCCCCCAACCGTAGTTTGGGATTCGGCCAATGAAGCAGAAGCAGATCGATGTAGTCAGTGGCGAGATTCTCCAAGGAATCTTCCACTTCCCACCTGATCTGCCCCGGGTCGAACCGACGGTCACTTTTAGGGTTGAGGAAGACCTTGGTGGTGAGAAAGAGCTCGCTCCGCGCCACCCCACTCTCATTGATTCCTGCCCCGACCCGCATCTCGTTCTCGTACGCCCGTGCGGTGTCGATGTGCCGATATCCGATGGTGAGTGCATCGCGTATCGCCTCGGTGGCTGCCTCGCCATATAGAAGCCACGTTCCGAACCCGAGCACGGGAACCTCGGTGCCCTGAACCTCGACCACAGTGTCCGTCGCACCAGAACCCATGCTCTCACTACCCCCTTGATCTCGATGGCCCAGCTCGACGGCCGACCCGAAGCGGATGGACCGAATCCCTCAGCCTCTGCTCTGCCTCCTCGGAGATCTTGAGGCCGGCGATCTCCACGGCAGTGACCCCATCCAGGCTTTCCAGCGCGGGCCGCAGGATCGCGGCCATCGTCACCGGCCGCAACGAGCAGTGAGAGCACATCCCGGTGAAGCTCAACCGGACCTTTCCGGCGGGCGAGACGCCCTCCAGTACGACGCCTCCTCCGTGGTAGGCGAGAACCGCCGAGAGCGAGTCGACGAGCTCACCGGCGCGCCCCATCAGGTCGGGCAGGTCCTGTTCCGAGACCGCCATCAGGCGTCGGCGGAAGTCGCGCCCGCGAACTCCCGCTTCTTCTCCTGCACGTCGATGTCGAACATCCGGGCGAAGTTGAGTCCGAGGATGTTTTCCTTGTCCTCCTGCGTGATCTGGGGATAGGCATATCCCTCCCGCAGATCGGCCGGGATGTCGAGGCCCATCACCGCCTCGATATAGCCGGTCGAATTGCCCACGATCGGACCCTCGGTCCCATACAGGAGCTTCTCGGAGCCGACCTCCTGCAGGAGGCGGCCGAACCCCTTCTGCGCCAGGCGTGGAGCTATCAACGCCTGGTGGACGAGCGGAGACAGTTGGATATGGAGGTTGGGAAACCGTGAGGCGATGTTGACCGTCTCGTCGAAGTACACCCAATACATCGGGTGGTGCAGGACGAACGTCATGTCGGGGAAGTCCCGACAGGGGTTCTGCAGGTCGTTCGGAGCCTGAACCTCGATATTCGTCGCACTGTCCGGCGGCAGGTTCTTATGGAACTGCAACACGTTGACTCCGAGCGAACGCGCCTTTTCGTACATCGGATAGGCAATCTCTTCGTCGTCGCATTTCCAGGTGAAGGGATAGAACTTCATCGAGCGCGCGCCGCGCTCACGCACCTGGAACTCCATCTCCTCCAGTGCCGCCTCGAGCCCGTGCATCGTCGGTTCGACCCCACCGCCGAACAGGACACGATCCGGATGGTCGCGAGCGATCGCCCACGAATCGTCGCGAACCTTGTAGGGATGGGAGAGGTTCGAATCAGGCCAGAACGGCAAATTCCCCACCATGATCATGTCCGTCGGAGATTGGTTGAAGACGATGTCGTACCAGGCATCGACACTGCCGTCGGTCTCCGGCGGGAAGGGCTCGGCGTTCTCCCCCTCGAAGCGGGTGAAATCGTTGATGTTCCCCGTAGCCTTCGTCAGCGATGCGTAGAAGTTTTCCACCATCGCCTCGTAGTCGTTGAAGTTGACGTAGTGGCAAACCGCATCGCAGACGAATGTGCCGTTGATCATCCGAGCTGTCCTTTCATGGTCGGTTGGTGGTCGGACCGCGGCGGGTGGTCGATCGCGCCGTCCGCGAGCCGCGTCAACAGCTCGGCGTAGACGCGCGCACCCCTGGTGACGTTCTCGAGCCGGAGGAACTCGTTCGGAGCATGGGCGTTCTCGTCTCGCATCCCCCAGCCGAGCAGGATCGTCTTCAGGCCAAGCACTTCATCGACGTGGGTCGCGAAGGGCAACGTCGCCCCAAACCAGGTCTCCAGTGGCGGGCACCCATAGACGGATTCCAGGGCGGTCGCCGCCGCCGCCATCACGGGGTGGTCGATCTCGACCCCGAACGGCGCGGTGCCACCGGGCCAACGCTTGAGGCTGACCTCGACGTTCGGGGCCACGTGCCGCCGGACGTGGCGGTCGACTGCCGCGAAGACCCGATCTGGGGTCTGGTCGAAGACCAGTCGGCAGCTCACCTTCGCGCGGGCTTCGGCCGGGATGACCGCCTTCGGTCCCTCGCCTTCGTAGCCACCGTAGATGCCGTTCACGTCCAGCGTCGGCAGTTGCCAGTTCCGCATCAGCAGCTCGGAGTCGGAGACGTCGTGCGCCGGCTCGACCCCCTGTTCCCGCAGTGACCGATCGAACGCGATGTCGAGGCCCTCGATGACCGCGCGGTCCGATTCGCTGGTCTCGCGGACGTCGTCGTGGAACCCGTCGATCGTGACCTCCCCTTGCGGCGAGATCATGGTCGACAGCAGATGGATCAGCGCGGTCGCGGCGTTGGCGGCCACCCCCCCGAAGAGTCCGGCGTGGAGATCGCTCGTCGATGCTTTCGCGTGAAGCTCCATGTTCAGCAGTCCGCGACAACCCCGGATCAGGGACGGTCGATCGTTCTCCCACATGAAGCTGTCGGAGCTGATCACCGCGTCGGCCGCGAGCTCGTCGCGGTGCGCGTCGAGGAACGCGGGCAGATTGGGCGAGGTGATCTCCTCTTCACCCTCGATCATGAAGGTCACGCCGACCGGCGGCCTACCAAGGGTCGCCGTAAGCGCCTCGCAGGCGAAGATCGGGATCATCAGGGGGCCCTTGTTGTCGCTCGCCCCGCGACCGAAGATTCGGCCATCGCGCACGTCCGGCTGGAAGGGCGGCGTCTGCCACAGGTCCAGGGGCTCCGCCGGCTGCGTGTCGTAATGACCGTAGATGAGGACCATCGGAGCCTCGGGGGTCGGCCTGGGCCAGCCGCCGAGCACGATGGGGTGGCCCGCGGTGCGGTGAAGCTTCACCTCCGGCGCGCCGGCCCGACGCAGGGCAGCGGCCACGTACTCGGCGGCCCGCTCCATATTGGCGTCCTCGCTGCCGGAAGCACTGACGGTGGGGATGGCGATCAGCTCCGCGATCTCGGCGACGTGGCGCTTCTCGTTGGAGCGGAGGTGGTGCTCCGCGGCCGGAAGGCTCGCGCTCCTCGATGCGTTTCTCTCCGCGGTCATGGGCGCGACCGGTCCTCGGTCGCCGGCGCCGTGGCAAGGGACGGAGACGACCGCAGCTCCCGCCACCTGTGGCAGGCGACCTGCGTCCCCGCGGGCGTCACCTCGAGCTCCGGAGTGCGCTCGCGGCAGAGGTCGACGGCGTGGGGACAGCGCCCGGCGAAGGAGCAGCCACCCGGGTTCGGCGCGGCGTCGGAGATGCTCCGCGCCAGGCGGGCTTGACGCCGGCGTCGCTGCAGCTCAGGGTCGGGAACCGGAGCAGCATCGAGGAGCGCCCGCGTGTAGGGGTGAACCGGGCGCCGATAGACGGTCCCGGCATCGCCGTCCTCCATCACCTGGCCTCGATAGAGGACCACGATCCGATCCGAGAGGTACCTGACGACGTCGAGGTCGTGGGCTATGAACAGATAGCTGAGCTGAAAATCACGCTGCAGCTCGCGCAGGAGGTTGAGAACCTGGGCCTGCACCGAGAGATCGAGCGCGCTCGCCGGCTCGTCGCAGATCACCAACCTCGGCTCGACGATGAGGGCCCGCGCGATCGCGATCCTCTGTCGCTGACCACCGGAGAAATTGCTCGGATAGCGCCTGGCGGCGTCAGCCGACAGGCCGACCCGTTCGAGCATCGTGGCAACCGCGCGATCGAGCTCGGCCGACGGCAGCGCCCGCTGAACCCTGAGCGTCTCCGCCAGCGTCTGCCCCACCGTCCGGGTCGGGTTCAGCGAGCCGAAGGGGTCTTGGAAGACAACCTGGAGCTGGGCGCTCAGGGCACGCCGCCGCCGCTGATCCGCGTGGGTGATGTCCTCGCCGTCGAAGTGGATCGAGCCGTCGGCAACCGGGACCAGGCCGAGGACCGCACGGCCGAGAGTCGTCTTGCCCGAGCCCGACTCGCCGACGACCCCGACGGTCTCGTTCTGGGCGACCGACAGGCTGACCCCGTCGACCGCGCGGACCGGGGGCTTGTTTCGACCCGCCTTGAACTGCACCTCGAGGCGGTTCACCTGCAGAAGCGGCACCTGGTTCTTTCCTTCCGAGATCATGCGTGGACCTGCAGCTCGCCGGAATGGATGCAGCGCGTCTCGCGGACGTCGTCGATCTGTTCGAGCGGGATCGGGCGCTCCGAACACGCCTCGGTCGCGTACCTGCAGCGAAGGTGAAAATGACAGCCGGAGGGCCAGTGGCCCGGCTGCGGCACGATGCCCGGGATGGTCGGAAGGTCATCCTCGACCTGGCCCCCGTGGGGATTGGCGGCAAGCAGCGCCTTGGTATATGGGTGGAGCGGCTCGCGGAAGATCGGGACCAGCGGCGCCCTCTCGACGACCTGGCCGGCATAGAGGACGACGGCCCGGTCGCAGATGTCGGCGACCACTCCCCAGTCATGCGTGATCAGCATGATCGCCATCCCATTCCGCGCCTGCAGCTCACGCAGAAGCTCGAGGATCTCGGCCTGCACGGTCACGTCGAGGGCGGTGGTCGGCTCGTCGGCGATCAACAACCGAGGGTTCCCGGCCAGGGCCCGGGCGATGGCGATGCGCTGCGCCATCCCGCCGGAGAGCTCGTGCGGATAGCGCCGCGCGACGAGCTCGGGATCGGGAAGATTCACCTGTCGCAGCAGCTCGATGACCCGGCGTCGGGCCTCGGCCCGCGACAGCGAGTGGTGCCGGCGCACCACCTCGGTCAGCTGCCGTCCAACTCGAAAAGCGGGATCGAAAGCAATCATCGGCTCCTGTGAGACGAGGCCGATCTCCCTGCCCCGGATCCGATGGAGATCTCGATCCCGCATCCGGGCGAGATCGCGCCCGTCAAAGACGATCGACCCGCCCTCGATCCGACCGCCGCTGGGCAGGAGCCCGAGGATCGACATCGCCGCGACGCTCTTGCCACTCCCGGACTCACCGACGACTCCGACCGTCTCTCCCGGCCGGATGTCGAAGTTGACGTCGTCGACGACCCGGACGTCGTCTCCGCTGGGGCTCCGAAAGGCCACCTCCAACCCGCGGATCGAGAGCAGGGCCCCCGGTTCGGGAGCGGGCGATGCGGCGCCGTCGACACTCGGCGCCGCTTTGCGAAAGCGCCTGACCGGAGCGGACCAGCCTTCGACCATCGAGTCGCGAACCGCGTCGCCGAGCAGGCCGAACGCGAGCACCGTGAGCGTGATCGCGATCCCTGGAGGCCAGACCAGCCATGGCTCCAGCACGATCACGCTGAGGCCGTTGGCGACCATGCCGCCCCAGCTCGGGGCGGGTTCCTTCACCAACAGCCCGAGGAACGCGAGCCCACTCTGGACGAGCAGTGCGAGCGCCGCTGCGAACGAGGTCTGGATGACGATGGGACCGGCGACGCGCGGGAGGACGTGCCGCCGGATGATGTAGCCATGCGACAGACCCGACACCCTGGCGGCGGCGATGTAGAGCTCCTGCCGAACGGGCAGGACGGCGGCACGGACGACCCGCATCAGCAACGGTGACACCAAGATGCCGAAGGTCACCATCGCGGCCAGCATGCTGTAGTGAAACACCGAGAGGACCATCAGTACCACTACGACGCCGGGTATCGAAAGCACGATATCGGCGACCCAGGTGACCGCCCGATCGGCCCGACCGCCAAAGTAGCCGGCGGCGAGACCGAATGGAACACCGAGCACCAGCACGACGGCAAGCGCCTCGGCGACGCCGACCATCGTGACCCGCGTTCCCACCAGCAGCCTCTGGAGGATGTCACGGCCGAGAGTGTCGGTACCCAGCAGGTGCGCGGAGCTCGGCGTTTCCCGGACTTCCGCCAGATTCCCCGCCTGCTCTCCGGAGACATCCGGCAGAACGATCGGCGCGACCACCGCGATGATCACGACGACCATCAGGTAGGCGATGCACACGAGGGCGAGCTTGCGGTGGAGCAGACGGTGGAGAAAGCGCGGCGCCTCGGCGGCGGCCGTCTCCGCCGCGAGCCCCTCCGCGGGCAGCGATCGACCCCTCATCGCGATCTCACTCTCGGGTCGAACCACAGATAGAGGAGATCGACGATCAGGTTCACGATCACCACGATGATCGTGAAGCAGACGACAACGCCCTGGATCATCGGCAGGTCGTACCTCGTGGTCGCGTTCACGGCGAGCTGGCCGAGCCCGGGAAGCGCGAAGACGGTTTCGATGAAGATCGTCCCCCCGAGCAGGCTGACGAACAGCCAACCGAGGACGGTGACCACCGGAAGGGCCGCATTGCGAAGTGCGTGGCGAAAGAAGATCGAGGATGGAGACATGCCCGTCGCCCAGGCCATCCGGATGTGCTCGCTGGAGAGCACATCCAGCATTGCCTCGCGGGTCTGCTTGGCGATCGCCGCGATGCCAGGAAGTGAAAGCGCCACCACGGGCAACACCAGCGAGGAAAGCCAATCGCCGGGAGAATCGGCGAACGACACGTAGCCCGTGGCCGGAAACCAGCCGAGATCGACGGCGAACAGGCTGATCAGGATCGCGCCGACCCAGAAGGTGGGCAGGCTGATGCCGATCAGCGTCGTCGCGTCCGCCACGCGCCCCGCCGCGCCGCCGGCGACGGCACTGAACACGCCGACGGCGACGCCGACGATCAGGCTCAGCAGCAGGGCACCGACGATCAGTGACATCGACACCGGCAGCCGCGCCTCGATCGCTTCGGTGACGGTCTGCCCGGTGAAGAGCGACTTGCCCAGATCGCCTTGCACGGCGTGGCCGAGCCAATCCCCGTACTGGACGACGATGGACTGGTCGAGGCCGAGTTCGTGACGCACCCGTTCATACACGCTCGGCGGCGCCTCGTTTCCGACGATCGCCCGTGCCGCGTCCCCGGGAGTGAGGGCTATCAACACAAAGCTGAGAGCCGAGACGACCACGAGAAGGACCGCGGCGGACACCAGCTGGCGCGCCACGAAGCGCACCATCGGACTACTGGCGTGCGCCCTCTCCCGCCAGGAGCGGCCGCCTGCCAGACGGCCGCTCCCTACATCTGTCGTTTCGGTAACCATCAGGTAGAGCCAGTCTTCGTCCCTCCGCAAGGAGGCTGCCTATCGGGCGTACCATTCGGTCGGCATGGACACGATGTGGTCCTTGCTGGTTTCCACCCCGCCTACCGTGTCAGAGACGTAGTAGAGGTTGGGAGAGACGACCACCGGTAGGACATAGGCCTGCGAGGTGAAGCGTTCCCACATCTTCTTCCACGCTTGAGTCGGGTCTTTGGCGCTCCTGCCTTCGTCATAGAGCTTGACGAGTTCCGGGTCGCTTTCGTAGAAATTGAGACCCGCGGTAGGAGCGATATAGGTGCCGTAGGTGACGGGAGTCACATTGATCAGGTCGATCAGCAGGAAGACCGGTGCCTTTCCGGAAAGCGCCTCTTCCCCGTAGGCGGCCGAGGTGGCGACCGTCGAGATATCCAGCTTGACCCCCACTTCTTCGAGGTTCTGGGCGACCGCGTGGATCATCGGTTCGCCGAGCGGTCCGAACCAGGGTCCGGGAGATACCGTGGACAGGGTGATCCCGTCCGCGTAGCCGGCATCGGCGAGCAGTTCCTTCGCCTTTTCAGGGTCGTATTTCCAGTAGTCCTCCATCCCGGTTTCAACATCCGAGACAAGGAACGACGAGGCCGGAATGCCGGCCTTCCCGGCCAGAGCCGCGGCGATCGATTTGCGATCGACCGCGTAGTTGATCGCTTCGCGGACGCGTTTGTCTTTCAGCTCGGGCGCCGTGTCTCCCTTGGAGTCGAGGACGAGGTACTCGACTCCAAGTGGTGAGTCGGCCACGTCCAGGCCGGCCGCTTCCGCCGGTTCTATCGTGCTGGGGTCGCCGGCGGCGACGTCGAGCTGGCCTGACTGTTGCGCCTTGAGCCGCGATGCGGGTTCGTCGATGATCTTGATTTCGACTGCTTTGAATTTGATCGCCGACTGATCGTAATATTTGGGGTTAGGTACGTAGGTGGAGTGATCTTCGGGCACCGAGCGTGAGGCGTCCAGCACGTAAGGTCCCGCTCCGTAGGTCGCCTTGGTCAGCAGGTCCGGATTTTCGATCGCCTTGGGCGCCATCACGAAACTGGCGTTGGAGCCGGTGTCCGAGAGGATTTCCGGCAGGCTCGGGTTCGGTTCGGTCAACTGGATGACCACCTTGTCCCCCGCGGCCGAGAACTTCGGACTTTTACCGAAGACGTCTTTGAACGCACCGGTGCTCTTGGTGAAGTAGTTGAACCACTTGACGACCGCCTCCGGGGTGACCGGGCTTCCATCGGAGAATTCGACGCCCTCGCGGAGCGTCAGCTCGAATTTGGTGTACGGCTTGCCGGTGCCTTCCACGTAACGCCAGGAGGTGGCCAGTGCCGGTTCGAGCTCCCCGCTCGCGGTCTGGTGGATCAGCGGTGCGTAGGCCAGCGGGTAGTAGAGCAACGAGTAGTTGGTGATTTCGGTCGATTCGGCGATATTCGGCTTCGGTTCCACCACCGCGCCGATCCGCAGCGTTGCATCGGTACCAGCACCGCCTTCGGCGCCGCTGCTTCCACTTTCGGTGCTTCCTCCGGTGCCACTGCTGGTGGTCGAGTCCGTGCTGCCGCAGGCGCTGAGGCCCAGCGCCATGCACACCATCAGCAGAAGCAGGGACAGCGGAGCGACCGGACGTCGGTCGACCGACGGGGAAGCATCGGGCGAACGGAGCCTTGTCGTTGGACCCATCTTCATCTCTCTCTCCTCATCTCGTGCCAACCGCGCGTCGAGTCGTTTGCGTGCAAGCCGTGTCACTGTGGTGCGCAATCTAGAATGCAAGCTTGAATTTGTCAAGACGGACGCGTATCATTCCGGTCCTGATGTACGACCTTTACCCCCGCCCGGTGGACCCCGATGCCGAGCCGACGTTGACCGACAGGGTCTTCGATTGGCTCACCGAACAGATCGTCGAGGGTGGGCTTCGGCCCGGCCAGTGGGTGAGTGAGAACGAGGTCGCGGGTCTGCTCGGGGTGAGCCGGACGCCCGTCCACGAAGCGTTTCGTCAGTTCGCCCATGAGGGACTCCTCGAAATCCGCAGGCGCCGTGGCACCGTGCTCGCCGAGCTCGACGCGAAGGAGGCGGACGACCTCTACAGGGCGCGTCAGCTGGTCGAGGAGGAGATGGCGCGGCTTGCGGTCGAGCAGATGAGCGACGCCGACATCGAGGAGCTCGCCGAAATCGTCGACGAACTGAAACGGGCGCTCGGCGATCGTGCCGCGGTGCTCCTTTCGATTCGCCGGCTATGGCAACTGCTGATCGACCGCTGCCCCAATCAGGTGATCAGGGAAATCGTCGCGACGCTCTGGCGCCGTTCGATCCGTATGCGCGGCCTGCTGCTGGCGCTTCCCGCCGGGCAGGGTGAAATGAAGACATTCTTCGAAGAATTCCTCGACGCCGCGCGCGGGGGGGATCCGGAGGCGGCGGCGCGGGTGATGGCCTCCCAGCAGGACAAGATCCGGCGCATCCTGCTGGAGGAGGTCTTCATCAATACGGGCAACGGCCAGTTGACCCCCGAGAGCCGTCCTCACCCTTGTGACCATCCCGGTCGCGAGCCATACCCATGGAGGTTCATAGATGCTCTTCAGCGGAGTAGCACGGTGAGCAGCGCGGGGTCATCACTCCTCAGCTGCCTCCACTTCATCGACGGGGAGGAAGTGCCATCCCTCGACGGTCGTACGTTTGAGACGGTCAACCCGGCGACCGGCCTGCCGCTGGCCACCGTCGCGTTCGGTGGGAGTGAGGACGTCGACCGCGCGGTGGAGGCCGGCCGGCGCGCCTTCGATCACGGCGCCTGGAGCAAGGCCGCACCGGCCGAGCGCGCGGCCTGCCTGCGCCGGATCGCCAACGCGGTTCGCGATCGGATCGAGGAGATCGCCCACATCGAAGCGCTGGACGCGGGTAAGCCGATTGCCGCCGCGCGTAGCGACATCAGCGGAGCGGCGTCGATCTTGGAGTACGCCGGCACGCTGCCGGAGAACGTCCGCGGTCAGGTCTTTGCCCAGGCATCTGGATATCTCTCGTATTCGCGTCGCGAGCCTTACGGCGTCGTCGGAGCCATCGCGCCCTGGAATTTTCCCTTTCAGATCGCCGTCGCGAAGACCGCTTCGGCGCTCGCGCTCGGGAACTCGGTCGTGCTGAAGATGGCCGAGCAGACCCCCCTCAGCACCAGTCTCTACGCCCTGATCTGCGCCGAGGCGGGCCTTCCCGCCGGCGTGCTCAACGTCGTCCACGGTGACGGGGAGACAACTGGCAGGGCGCTGGCCGAGCACCCGCGGGTGCCCAAGCTGACCTTCACCGGTTCGACCAACGTCGGCAGGCAGCTGATCCGGGCCGGCGCCGAGACGATCAAGAGCTGCCATCTCGAGCTTGGCGGCAAGTCCCCGAACATCGTCTTCGACGACGCCGACCTGGAGGCCGCGATCAACGGCTCCCTGTTCACCAGCTTCTGGAACTCAGGACAGGTGTGCAGCTCCGGGTCTCGCCTCCTGGTTCACCGTGCGGTGGCCGACGAGTTGTTGACGGGCCTGGCCGACCGCGCCCGTGACCTGACGATCGGCGACCCGTTGAGCGAGTCGACGCGGCTTGGACCCCTCATCACCGAGGGGCAACTGAAGCGAGTCGGCGGCTATGTCGACTCTGGATCCGACGCCGGCGCTTCGGTGCTCGTCGGCGGTCGCCGACCGGCGATGCCCCCCGAGTTCGCCGCTGGATTCTTCTTTGAGCCGACGATCTTCGTCGACGTCGACCGCGAGATGAAGATCGCCCAGGAGGAGATCTTCGGCCCGGTGTTGTCGGTGCTGCAGTTCGAGACCGACGAGGAGGCGATCGCGATCGCCAACAGCGTCGCCTTCGGGCTGGCCGCGACGCTCTGGACCAATCAACTCGACCGCGCTCTCTCCGTGTCGGAGCAGCTGGAGGCAGGTGTGATCTGGACCAACTGGCCACACGGAGGCGGCATCGGCGTCCACGTTCCCTACGAAGGTCACAAGCACTCGGGACTCGGGGAGGATGGCGGCCTGGAGGTGATCTCGACCTTCACGAAACTGAAGGTCCACCACGTCCGGTTCGGGGCGCCGGGTCTCTCCTTCTGAGCCGTCCGCACGGCCTTCCCACCGGGGTCGAGGCGATTCTCAACCGCCCATCGACTCCCAGCCGGAGTTCGGCCGGCGAGCAAGCATCTCGAGGCCGACGTCGTCGATCGAGGCGGCACCGAGGAGGATGAGCGATCGCTCCACCTCGCTCCTCAGCACCTCGAGCACGCCGGCGACTCCACTCGCCCCCGCAGTCCGGAGACCCCATAGCCAGGGTCGGCCGATAAGGCAGGCCGTCGCGCCCAGGGCCACCGCCTTGATCACGTCGTTGCCGCGGCGGATGCCCCCGTCGAGCAGGACGTCGACCTGAGAGCCGACCGCCACGACCACATCCGGCAGAGCATCCAGCGAGCTCGGCACCGAATCGAGCTGCCGACCGCCGTGATTGGAGACGATCACCCCGTCGCAGCCGAGGTCGACAGCCCGCACCGCATCCTCCGCCCGCATCACGCCCTTCAGCAGTAGGGGGCCCTGCCAGTGCTCTCGCAGCCACTCGAGGTCACTCCAGCTCTGCGCCGGGTTGAAGATCCTCTTGACCGCATCCTCGAACGAAAGGTGGTCGCCCATCTCGGGTAGCCCCGCCGCGGAGATCGGCGGGTCGAAGAGACTTTCGGCGAGCCAGCGGGGCCGGCGAGCGAGCGTCGGAGCCCAGCGCAGCCGCGGGCGGATCGGGACGTCGAGACGGTGGCGAAGGTCGCGCTCCCGCTTGCCGACGATGGGCGCGTCGGCGGTGGCGACAAGGACGCGAACGCCGAGTTCCGCGATCCGCTCGAGCCATCGGCTCATCCACTCGCGGTCCCTGAGGAAGAAGACCTGTTGCCACGGTGGGGTCGCCACCCCGTCGACGATCTGCTCGAGGGAGACGGTGGTGCCCTGCGAGATCACCGCGGTCGTGCCGGCCGCGTCCGCCCCACGCAGCGCGGCGGCCTCGCCTTCGCCACCCGCAAGGCGACTGGAACCGGTCGGGCCGATCAGGACCGGCAGGGCCAAGCGCTGTCCGGCGACCTCGACCGAGGTCGCCGGACTGTCGCCGACACCCGCGAGCACGGCCGGCCTCAGCGCCAGATCCTGAAAGGACCGTCGATTCTCGGCAGCCGTGAATTCATCCTCGGCGCCCCCTTCGATGAAGTCGGCGATGAAGCGAGGAAGTCGCCGGCGGGCGATACGGCGATAGTCGTCGACGTTCACCAGCGTGTGCGGCTGCGGGATGCGTGAATTTGACCCAGGACTCATATCGAGGGACCCCTAGCGCGCCGTCCATCCAGCATCGACCGGATACCAGCCGCCCGTGCAGAAGCTTGCCGCATCGGAAAGGAGGAAGCAGATCAGCTCACCGACCTCCCGTGGCCGGCCGAAACGCTCCATCGGATGAAAGGCGGCGATGCCCTCGACCGCGTCCGCCGTGAGCGGCGTTTCGATCACCCCGGGACCAACCGAATTGACCCTGATGCCGTCGGTCGCACACTCCAGCGCGGCCGCCCGAGTCAATCCGACGACACCATGCTTCGACGCGACGTACGCGGCGCCGCCCGGAACCGCGACGACTCCCATCGTGGATGCGAGGTTCACGATCGAGCCCTCCCCGCGCTTCCTCATGGCGGCGATCTCCGCCCGCATGCAAAAGAAGACGCCGTCGAGATTGATCGCAAGCACTCGACGCCATTCGGACACCGGCGTGTCCGGGACCGTCGCGTCGAGGTCGCCGACCCCGGCGTTGTTGACCGCCAGGTGCAGCCCTCCGAATAGCGAGATCGCGGTTGTCACCATCGCTTCGCATGCCTCGGGATCGGTCACATCAAGGCGATGGGCGACAGCTCGCTCGCCGAGTTCATCGGCCAGGCGTTCCGCGGCCTCCAGATTGAGGTCCGCGACCAGCACCCGCGCCCCCCGTTCGACCAGCATGCGCGCACAGGCTTCACCGATCCCCGATGCCCCGCCAGTGACGATCGCGCCCTGGTCCTCCAGGCGCATCCGGTCCAGGCTCGACGGGTCGAAGCCTCCTGTCGTGCTCATGGACTCAAGGGGCGAGAGCTGTCGCGGTTCTGGCCACTCGGTGGCACCCTAGGGTTTCAGCTACTTGAATGCAAGCATGAATTGCAGTTGCCTGGGCCCGCCTAGGCCTAGGAGGGTCGATCCGTGGTCCAGGTGGAAGCACCCGTCCGGGTCACCGGTCTTTCAGGGATCAGGACACAGGACGGCCTTCGGTCTGTTTCCGGGCCCCGAGAGAGGGCCCGAGAACGCGGTCGTGACCGTCGGGCGACACGCACGGACGCGTGGAGTTCCCACGTCCCTCGCCTGGACATCTAGCCAAGCAAGCGTTAGGTTGTTTCGATGCGAGTCGGACTGACCCTCGAGATTCGGAATTCGGTGCATCGTCCGCAGCCGTGGGGCGAGCTCTACGCCGATTGCCTCTGGCTGTTCGAACAGGCCGAGGGGCTCGGGTTCGATTCGCTGCTGGTCCAGGAGCACTTCTTCGACAGCGACGGCTACGCGCCGTCGATGCCGATCTTCCAGACCGCGCTGATCGAACGGACGAAGATCGCGCGGATCGGCTCCTACATCTATGTCGCGCCGTTGCATCACCCGGCGCAGTTGGCGCAGGAGACGGCGGTGCTCGACCAGTTGAGCGGCGGGAGGCTCGACGTCGGGCTCGGGATCGGCCATCGGGTCGCCGAGTACCGGGCCTTCGGCCTGAACCCGAAGACGCGGCCCTCGCGGACCGAGGAGGCGATCGAGATCCTGAAGCTGGCCTGGACCGGCGAGCCGTTCTCCTACGAAGGCCGCCACTGGGACCTGCGCGACCTGACGGTTCGGCCGGAGCCTTTGCAGCAGCCTCATCCGCCGGTCTGGATCGCGGCCACCGCGGCGGCGCCGGCCGAGCGGGCCGGGCGCCACGGGCTGAACCTGGCGGCGGCGAGCGGCGACAAGGCCGTCTTCGACACCTACCGCGAGGCGCTGGCGGCGAACGGTCACGACCCGGCCGCGGGGCGGGTGTCGAATGCCTGGTCGATCACCGTCACCGACGAGGACCCAGATGCGGTCTGGGCCCGCAACCAGCAGCACTATCACCACCGCTGGGACTACTACCGCAAGATCCGCGCCGAGATCGGCGACGCCGACCTCGACTACGGACTCGATCCCGGCGCCGACGCCTACCGCGCCAACGAGCTGATCGGCGACGCCGACACCGTCCTCGCCACCCTGGAGCCCTTCGTCCGCGACTTCGGCCTCACCGACCTCGTCCTCTTCGGTCCCCACCCCGGCATCGACCTACGCGGCGAGGGCCACGAGAGCCTCATCCGCTTCGCCGAGCAGGTCCTCCCCACCCTGCACGGCTGGTAGGCGAGTTCGGGCGGGGGGCGGCCGTCCGAGGTGCGTCCTGGGCGTCTCATGGCGGTCCTGGCTGGCTGTGACCGCCATGGACGCCCAGGACGTGAGGGGTTCGTGAAACAGCCGGCACACCTCGGCCGGATCGGTGACGAAGATGCCGGGAACGTCACACCCGCGTGCGCCTTCGTTCTGTTTCCGGGCCTCGAAAGAGGGTCCGAGGCCTCGATGCAAGCATTGACGTCGTCATAGCGACACCAAAGCTTGCATCGCGGTCGTGACCGTTGGACGACACGCACGGAAGCGTGGAGTTCCCGGCGTCTCCGTGACGAGGTGCGTCTTCCGTCACGGATCCGTGTCCCTCCCGTGCGCCTGGCGTGACCCGCACGCGAGTATCCCTCGTCACTCCCCGAAGACCCGGCCAACTACGCCGCGTAGCCGCCGTCGACGTTGATGCTCTGGGCGGTGATGTAGCGGGCGCGGTCGGAGGCGAGGAAGCAGACCAGCTCGGCGATGTCGCGGGCGTTGCCGAAGGAGCGGAGGGGGATGTTGGCGCGGGCGGCGTCGAGGTCCTTCTCGTCGATGTCGCCGCTGGCCGCCAGGGTCGCCGCCATGCCGTCTTCGAGCATCCCCGGGCCGACGCAGTTGGCCCGCACGCCGAAGCGGCCCTCCTCGACCGCGAGGCCGCGGACCAGGGCCTCGACCGCGGCCTTCGGCACGGCGGAGAGGCCGTCGCGGACGGCGAAGCGGTCGGTGGCCGCGGTGGTGACGGCGACGATCGAGCCCTTGGCGTCGCGGAGGTCCGCGAGGAGGGGCGCGACCGCGTTGAAGAAGGCGGCCGCCTCGGACTCGAGGTGAGCCTTGAGGAGGGCGGGCTCGACCCGGCTGAGGTGCAGCTGGGAGACCGCGGGACCCGCCGCGTGGACGTAGGTGTGGACGGCGCCGAAGCGCTCGCGGGCCGCGTCGGCGAGGGCGCGGGCCGAGGCCTCGTCGGCCAGGTCGGCCTGGAAGGCGGCGGCGGACCCGCCCGCGGCGGCGATCCCGGCGACGACGGCTTCGGCCGCCCCCGGCCGCGAGCGATAGGAGAGGGCGACGGCGGAGCCGCGGGCGGCGAGCATGCGGCAGACCTCACCGCCGACACCGCCGCTGCCGCCGGCGACGAGCGCTGCTCCGGCCCGGCCGCCGAAGTCTTCGGCGAGGGTCGACTGGGGGCTCACCGGACGGGCCCCGCCTAGAGACGCTCGAGGATCGTCACGTTGGCCTGGCCGCCGCCCTCGCACATCGTCTGCAGGCCATAGCGGGAGCCGCGGCGCTCCATCTCGTTCAGGAGCGTCGTCATCAGGCGGGCGCCGGTCGCGCCGAGGGGGTGGCCGAGGGCGATCGCACCGCCGTTCACGTTCACCTTGTCGAGATCGGCGCCGAGCTCCTTCTGCCAGGCGAGGACGACCGGGGCGAACGCCTCGTTGATCTCCACCAGGTCGATGTCGTCGAGGCTCAGGCCGGTCTTCTCCAGCGCCCAGCGGGTCGCCGGGATCGGCGCGGTGAGCATGTACACGGGGTCGTCGCCGCGCACGCGAGAGATGGTGGACGCGGGCGCGCGGGGAGAGGCCGTGCTCGGCCACCGCCGCCTCGGAGGCGACCAGGATCGCGGCGGAGGCGTCGGAGATCTGGCTGGCGACGGCGGCGGTGACGCTGCCGCCCTCGGTCAGCGGCGGCAGCGAGCGCATCTTCTCCGGGTCGGCGGTCCGGCGTGGGCCCTCGTCGACCTCGACCCCGGCAAGCGGCGCGATCTCACCCGCGAAGGACCCGGCGTCGATCGCGGCGACCGCGCGGCGGTGGCTCTCCAGCGCGAACGCTTCCATCTCCTCGCGCGAGATGTCCCACTTGTCGGCGATCATCTGGGCGCTGCGGAACTGGGAGATCTCCTGGTCCCCGTAGCGCTCCCGCCAGCCGGTCGAGCCGCTGAACGGATCGCTGAAGCCGAACTGCTCGGCGGTCGTCATCGCGGCGGAGATCGGGATCGCGCTCATGTTCTGCACGCCGCCCGCGACGACCAGGTCCTGGGTCCCGCTCATCACCCCCTGGGCGGCGAAGTGGACCGCCTGCTGGGAGGACCCGCACTGGCGATCGACGGTGGTGCCGGGGACGCCCTCGGGCAGGCCCGCGGCGAGCCAGGCGGTGCGGGCGATGTCGCCGGCCTGCGGGCCGATCGTGTCGACGCAGCCGAAGACGACGTCGTCGACGCGCTCCGGGTCGACCCCGGTGCGCTCGATCAGCGCCTTGATCGAGTGGGCGCCGAGATCGGCGGAGTGGACCGCGGCGAGCCCGCCGCCGCGGCGGCCGACCGGGGTGCGGACGGCGTCGATGATGTAGGCCTCAGGCATGTCTTTCCTCCGCGCTCGGGTTTTCGGGACCGGCGTTCACGCGCCGTACACCGGCGCCGGCGTCGGCGCCTCCTCGATCAGCCGGGCCACGGTGGCGCCGATCTCCTCCGGCTCCCAGCGACGCTCCTGGGTCGCGCGCGGCCCGAACTGCCAGCCGTCCATGACCCCGATCGTGCCGCCTTCGACCGCGAAGACGCGACCGCTGACCTCGCCCGAGCCCTCGCTCGCGAGCCAGACCACCAGCGGCGAGACGTTGGCCGGGTCCATCGCGTCGAAACCCTGCTCGGGCGCCTTCATCTGCTCGGCGAAGACCCCTTCGGTCATCGGCGTGCGGGCCGCCGGGGCGAGGGCGTTGACGGTGACCCCGTAGCGCCCCATCTCCGCCGCGGCGACCAGCGTCATCGCCGCGATCGCGCCCTTCGCGGCGCTGTAGTTGCCCTGTCCGACGCTGCCCAGGAGCCCGGCGCCGGAGCTGGTGTTGACCACCCGCGCGGCGACCGGCTCGCCGGCCTTGGAGCGCTCGCGCCAGTAGGCGGCGGCGTGGCGCAGGGGCAGAAGTGGCCCTTGAGGTTGACCCGGGCGATGTCGTCCCACTCCTGCTCGGACATCGAGACGAGCATCCGGTCACGGGTGATGCCGGCGTTGTTGACCAGCGCGTCGAGCCCGCCGAACCACTCGACGGTCACGTCGATCAGCCGCTTGGAGTCCTCCCAGTCGGCGACGTCGGCGACGCACGCCATCGCCGTCCCGCCCGCGGCGACGATCGCGTCGGCGACCTTCTTCGCGTTATCGCCGACGTCGTTGACGACGACCCGCGCCCCCGCCGCCGCCAGCGCCTGCGCGTGCGCCCGGCCGAGGCCCTGCCCCGCGCCGGTCACGATCACGACCCGATCCTCAGCGATCCCGCTCATCCAACCTCCTCAGCACCGCCGCCGCCTCGGCGACGATGCGCTCGATCAACTCCTCGCAAGTGGGGATGTCGTCGATCAGCCCGACGACCTGGCCGCTGGCCGTGATGCCGACGTCCTCGCGGCCATCGTGGAGCCCGGCGCGGTAGAGCATCGGCGCGTTCGCGGCCATCACCACCTGGCTCCAGGACAGCTCGTGCGTGCGTTTCATCGCCAGGCCCTCGCGCACCATGTCGCGCCGGCTGGTGCCGGAGAGGCGGCGGAAGGCGAGCGCGTTGCGGCCCGCCTGGAGCAGCCGCGCGGGCCCGCTCGCGTGCTCCAGATCGCGGACCGGGCCGCTGTCCAGCACCCGCTGCGGGACCCCGTCGATGACCGTGGTGACGACCGCGTCGGTGACGCTCGCCCGCAGGTAGCGCTGCTTGACCGCCGCCGCGACCGGGCTCTCCTCGGTCAACAGGAAGCGCGTGCCCATGGCGACGCCGACGGCGCCGTAGGCCAGCGCGGCGACCAGGCCGCGGCCGTCGAAGTAGCCGCCGGCGGCGATCACCGGGATGTCGACCGCGTCGACCACCGCCGGGATCAGAAGGCTGGTCGGGACCGGGCCGGTGTGCCCGCCGCCCTCGCCGCCCTGGACGACCACCGCGTCGGCGCCCCAGGCGGCCACCTTCTCGGCGTGGCGGACGGCGCCGATCGAGGGGACGACCAGGACCCCCGCCTCCTTCAGCCGCGCGATCAGCTCCGGCTTCGGGGCGAGGGCGAACGAGGCGACCTTCACCCGCTCGGCGATCAGCAGGTCGATCGCGGCGCCGACCTCGGGGTTGTCGGCGCGCAGGTTGACGCCGAAGGGCTCGCTGGTGAGCCCCTTGATCTTCGCGACTTCGGCTTCCAGCTCGGCCATGCCCATCGGCGCCCCGGCGAGGATGCCGAGCCCGCCCGCGGCCGACGTGGCGGCGGTCAGGTTCGCGTCGGAGACCCAGCCCATCCCGGTCTGGACGACGGGGTGGCGGATGCCGAGCAGGTCGGTGAGCGCGGTCTGGATCCGCGGTCGCGCCTCGGTCACGAACGGACCTCGCGCTCGCGGACTCCCTTCGGGTCGATGACCTCGCGGACCAGTCGAAGCTCCTCCTCGGTCGGCTCCCGCGTCTCCGCGACCTCCGCGTCGAGGCCGCCGATCGCGAAGCCGCTCGCCGCGGCCACCTCCTCGCGACTCACCCCCGGATGCAGGGAGAGCGCGCGCATCGTCCCCTCCGGCCCGCCCCAGTCGAAGACCCCGAGGTTGGTGACCAGGCGGCGCAGGTCGTGGAAGCGCGAGGCGCCCTTGCCCCCCGCGGCGGCGGAGTCGTTGCCGACCCCCGAGACCATGTCGACGCGCTCGACCAGGGCGCGGGTCGAGTGGCGCGGCAACCAGTAGCTGGTCGGATGGTTCACGGTGTTCCCCGGGGCGCCGCGGACGCCCAGCAGCTGCACGTCGGGACGATTGAAGTCCCCCCCGACGTAGGAGATGTTGGCGTTTCCGTGGCGGTCGATCTGGCTCGGCATCATCATCACATGCCGGCGGCCGGTCCAGACCAGATCGAAGATCGTGCGGAACGGCACCCAGCCCTCGTAGGCGGGTGGCGCCTCGCCGAGCCCCCAGGTCCCGGAGACCAGCATCGCGCCGCCGTCGCTGAGCATCAGTCCCGGGGAGAAGGTGGCGCGGGCGAGGCGAGCGCCGATCATCGGCACCATGCCGATCGGGCTGACGAGGATCTCGCCGGCGTCCCGCCAGACCTCGGCGCAGGCGACGGCGCAGATCTCGGCGCGGGTGGCCGCGGCCGGGGAGGTGGCGGTGCCGGGCCCGGTCGTCTCGCTCATCGGGTCGCTCCTTCGGCGCGCAGCTCGGCGATCGCGGCCTGGTAGCCGGCCTCGTCGGACTCGAGGAAGCGGGCGCTGAACTCCGCCCAACGCTCCGGATCGGCGGCGGCCTCGACGTAGGCGCGCTGGAAGGCCTCGTCGCGGTCGTAGTCGGGCTCGCAGGAGGTGAAGTGCGCACCGCCCGGGGCGCGCGACGACGCCGTTCACGTAGGCGCGGGAGATCCGCATCGTCGCCGGGTGGACGGCCCCGAGCCGCTCCGTCGGCACGATCTCCTCGCAGGAGACGTAGGCGCGCTCGGCGGCGGTGACGAAGAGGTCGTCGAAGTAGAGGTCGGGGCCGAGGTACTCGGCGTTGCCGTGGGCGTCGGCCCGGTTCAGGTGGACGATCGCCGCGTCCAGCTTCAGCGCCGGCATCGCCACCAGCTCGTCACCGCCGTAGGGCGAGGCGACGGTGCGCAGGTCCGGGTTGATCTTCATCACGTCGGAGCCGAGCCCGGCGCGGAGCGGCAGGAAGTCGACCCGGTTGGCGGCTGCGTAGAGGCCCCAGTAGAGCATCCCCTCGTCGAACTCGGCCGCCTCGATCGTCCCCGCCTGGCGGGCAGCGCGGAAGTGCGGGTCGAGCGGGATCGAGTCGAGGGAGACGAACCCGTAGACCAGCTTGCGGACCTTGCCCGCGGCGCAGAGGAGGCCGACGTCGGGACCGCCGTAGGCGACGACCGTCAGGTCCTCGAGGTCGGAGCGGAGGATCGCCCGCACCAGCGACATCGGCTTGCGCCGGGAGCCCCAGCCGCCGATCCCGAGCGTCATCCCCGAGCGCAGCTCGGCGACGACCTCGTCCTCGTTCATCCGCTTGTCTGGAAGTCCGTCCGGCATAGTGGGCGCGCCTAACAAGCAAGCGCTTGGTTGGAGCCTATTTGCATCCGGTCGCCTGGTCAAGCGCGGCGGCGATCTCGGCGCCGGTGGAGCCGATCCCGGCGGCGAGATAGCGCTCGGCGATCGCGGCGTATTCGGCAGCGCCCTGGGCGATGTAGGTCGGGCCCGGCTTCGCAGAGGGGACCAGCTTGGCGGGGACGCCCTGGGCGCGGTATCCGCTCGGCACCTCGAGGGCGTTCGCGAGGACCGCGCCCGCGGCGGCGACCGTCCCGTCGTGGAGGGTCGACCCGGGCAGGATCTGAGCGCCGACCGCGACCATGCAGCGGTTGCCGACCACGGCGGTCTCGATGAAGGCGAGGTGGGCGATCACGCAGTCGTCGCCGACCACGGTGGGGGCCCAGGGAGCGGCGTGGATCACCGCGTTGTCCTGGATCGAGGTGCGGGCGCCGATCCGGATCGCGCCGAAGTCCCCGCGCAGCACCGCGCCCGGCCAGATGGTCGAGCCGGGGCCGATCTCGACGTCGCCGACGATCGTCGCGTCGGGGTGCACCCAGGCGGTCGGGTCGAGCCGCGGGACCTTGTCCCCGAGCGACGAGACCGTCACCTCAGGCTGCCTCGGCGATGCCGTAGGCGCGGCGGGCGTTGTCGACGAAGAAGGCACGGCGCTCGGCGTCGGTGAGGCCGGCGACGGCGGTGGACACGGAGTCGATCAGGGTCGCGTAGTCGCCGTACATCGCCTCGACCGGGAAGTTGCCGCCGAAGATGCAGCGGCCGGGGCCGAAGGCCTCGAGGCAGCCCTCGATCCAGGGGCGCAGGGTGTCGGCGTCGAGCGAGTGGGTCGCCATGCCGAGGCCGGAGACCTTGCAGTCGACGTTCGGCAGCGCCGCGAGGCGGTCGATCCCCGCCCGCCACTCGACCAGGCCGTCGGCGTCGAGCGCGGTCGGCCAGCCGGAGTGCTCGAGCACCACGTGGAGGTCGGGCCACGATTCGAGCAGCGCTGCGAAGGCGCCCGCGGTGGCCGGGTGGGCGACGAGGTCGAAGGTCAGGTCGCGCTCGTCGAGCGCCGCGCAGATGTCGGCGGCGGTGCCGCCCTCGGGGTCGAGCCCGGTGAGCACGCGGATGCCGCGGAAGCGCGGGCTCCGCGACTGCGCCTCGAGGTCGGCCTCGATCGCCGCCCGGCTCTGCTCGGGTTCGAGCGCGCCGATCGTCGCCGCCGGCAGCCCGATCTCGTCGAGCACGCCTTCGACCCAGGGCAGCTCCTCGAGCTGGACCCGCGGGGCGCTCACCGCGCTGACGTGGACGAGCCCGAGCAGCTCGACCGTGGTCGTCTCCTCGCGCAGCTGCGCCGGCAGGAAGTCGCGCGCCATGCGGGTGACGTCGCCGAGCCCGGCGAAGGCTTTCGCCGCCTCGGTGTCCTGCATCGCCGGGTACCAAGGGCGGGCCGAAGGCTGCCAAAGGTGGACGTGTGCGTCGACTATCTCCATGTCATCTCCCCTTCATCGGTGGTTCGCTCAGCACATCGCCTCTCCTCTGGCCATAAACTATCAAGCGCTTGCTAGGTTGGTGCAACCACGACTAAGCTGGTGAAGCGTGCCTGACCACCGATCTGGAACTACCCCCACCCCGCCTCCCGCACACCGCCTGCTCGAGGGCAAGACGGTGCTGGTGACCGCCGCCGCCGGCACCGGGATCGGTTATGCGACGGCGCTGCGCTGCGCCCAGGAGGGCGCCACCGTGGCGATCTCCGACCGCCACGAGAGGCGCCTCGGCGAGGCCGCCGAGCGGCTCGCGGAGGAGACGGGTCAGACCCCGCTGGCGATTCCCTGCGACGTCACCGTCGAGGAGCAGGTGCAGGCCCTCCTCGACGCCGCGGTCGCCGAGCCTCGGCCGGATCGACGTGATGGTGAACAACGCCGGCCTCGGCGGCGAGCGCAGCATCCTCGAGATGAGCGACGACGAATGGTCGGTCGTCCTCGACGTCACCCTCAACGGCACCTTCCGCTGCACCCGCGCGGCGCTCCGTCACATGGCCCCGCGCGGCTCCGGCGTCGTCGTCAACAACGCCTCGGTGCTCGGCTGGCGCGCCCAGCCCGGCCAGGCCCACTACGCGGCGGCGAAGGCCGGCGTGATGGCGCTGACCCGCTGCGCGGCGATGGACGTCGCCGACCGCGGCGTGCGGGTCAACTGCGTCGCCCCGAGCATCGCGATCCACGAGAACCTCGCCAGGTCGGCGCCGCAGGAGCTGCTCGACCAGCTCTCCGCCGCGGAGGCGTTCGGCCGCTCGGCCGAGCCGTGGGAGGTCGCGACGACGATCGTCTTCCTGGCCAGCGACTACTCGTCCTACATGACCGGCGAGGTCGTCTCGGTCTCCAGCCAGCACCCCTAAGGAGGAGCGAATGAGCATCACCGCGAAGGTCGGCGAGGACGGCATCGCCGAGGTCGTCGTCGATTACCCGCCGGTCAACGCCCTGCCGGTCTCCGGCTGGTTCGAGCTGGCCAACACGGTGCGCAGGCTGGGCGAGGACGAGGGGGTCCGGGTCGTGATCCTCGCCGCCGAGGGGCGCGGCTTCAACGCCGGCGTCGACATCAAGGAGATCCAGCGCGAGGGCCGAGAGGCGCTGATCGGGGCCAACCGCGGCTGCTTCGAGGCGTTCGCCGCGGTGTATGAGTGCGCGGTGCCGGTGATCGCCGCGGTCAACGGCTTCTGCCTCGGCGGCGGGATCGGGCTGACCGGCAACGCCGACGTGATCGTCGCCGCCTACGACGCCACCTTCGGCCTGCCCGAGGTCGACCGCGGCGCGCTCGGCGCCGCCACCCACCTCTCCCGCCTCGTCCCCCAGCACAAGGCGCGGGCGATGATGTACACCTCGGCGACCGCGACCGCGCCAGGAGCTGAAGGAGTTCGGCTCGGTGCTCGAGGTGGTCGAGCCGGAGCGCCTGCGCGAGGCGGCGCGCGCGCTCGCCGCCCAGATCGCCGAGAAGGATCCGACCGTGATCCGCGCCGCGAAGGAGTCCCTGAACGGGATCGACCTCTGGGACGTGCGCCGCAGCTACCGCTACGAGCAGGGCTTTACCTTCGAGCTGAACCTCTCCGGCGTCGCCGACAAGGTCCGCGACGAGTTCGGCAAGGAGGGCTGAGGCGTGGACCTCACCTACAGCGAGGGCGAGGAGGCCTTCCGCGCCGAGGCGCGCGAGTGGCTCGAGGCGAACGTCCCGAGCGATCTGGAGTCCGGCGACACCGCGGCGGGCTTCGCCCAGCACCTGGAGTGGGAGAAGCGCGCTGTTCGAGGCGCGCTGGGCGGTCGTCTCCTGGCCCGAGGCCTACGGCGGGCGCGACGCGACGCTCTGGGAGTGGCTGATCTTCGAGGAGGAGTACTACCGCGCCGGGGCGCCGATGCGGGTGACCCAGAACGGCATCTTCCTGCTCGCCCCCACCCTCTTCGACTTCGGCACCGCCGCGCAGCAGGACCGGATCCTGCCGCGGATGGCGGCCGCCGAGGACCTCTGGTGCCAGGGGTGGTCGGAGCCGGGCGCCGGATCCGACCTGGCGGCGACGAAGAGTCGCGCCGTGCGCGACGAGGACGCCGGCGGCTGGCGGCTCACCGGGCAGAAGACCTGGACCACGCGCGGGGCCTTCTGCACCCACATGTTCGGGCTCTTCCGCACCGACCCGGAGTCCGAGCGCCACCGCGGGCTCAGCTACTTCATGGTCCCGCTCGACATCGACGGCGTCACCGTGCGGGGCTTCGAGCGGCTGGACGGCGACGAGGGCTTCGCCGAGGTCTTCCTCGAGGACGCCTTCGTCCCCGACGACGCGGTGATCGGCGAGGTGGACGCGGGCTGGAAGGTCGCGATGGCGACCACCGGCTCCGAGCGCGGCCTGACCCTGCGCTCGCCGGGCCGCTTCCTCTCCGCCGCCGAGCGGCTGATCGAGCTGGCCTCCGAGCGCGGCGAGGAGGCCGGCCCGCTGCTGCGCGACCGGGTCGCGCGGGCCTGGATCGACGCCGAGGCCTACCAGCTGTTCACGCTCGAGCAGGTGACGACGATCAGCGAGGGCGGCTCGCCGGGCGCGCGGTCCAGCCTCAACAAGATCTTCTGGTCGGAGCTCGACGTCCGCCTGCAGGAGACGGCCCTCGACCTGCTCGGGCCGCGGGCCGAGCTCGACGGGCCCTGGAGCCGCGGCTTCCTGTTCGCCCTTGCCGGCCCGATCTACGCCGGCACCAACGAGATCCAGCGCAATATCGTCGCCGAGCGGCTGCTCGGCCTGCCGAGGAAGTGAGGACGCCATGCGTTTCGCCCTGACCGACGACCAGGCGGCGCTGCGCGACGCCGTCCGTGACCTGCTCTCCCGCGAGTGCAAGCCCGCCGTGGTGCGGGAAGCCTGGGAGGGCGGCGCGGGCGCGCCGCGGGTGGCGGCGGCCTGGGAGAAGCTGGCCGAGATGGGCGTGCTCGGCGCCGCGGTGCCGGAGGAGGCGGGCGGGCTCGGGCTCGGCGCCTGCGACCTGGTGCCGCTGCTGGAGGAGGCCGGGCGGGTGGCGCTGCCGCTGCCGATCGTCGAGACCGCCTTCGTCGCGGCGCCGCTCCTGGCGGCGGCCGGGGACGCCGACGCGGTCGCGAGGATCGTCGCGGGCGAGCTGCTCGTCGCCTGCGCGCTCGACGGTGCCGACGAGGTCCCGTGGGCGGGCGACGCCGGCCTGGTCCTCGGTCGCCGAGCGCCCGGGCGCCCCGGTCGCGACCCGCTCGGCCGCGGCGGATGGCGGCGGCCTCGACCGCTTCGGCGGCGCGCTGGCCGCCGCCGACTCGATCGACGCGGCGCGGCGCCTCGGCGTCCTGGCCGACCGCTCGGCGGCCGAGCCGCTCGGCGCCACCGACGAGGCATACCTCGCGGCCTGGCAGCGCGGCGCGCTGGGGGCGGCGGCGCAGCTGATCGGCCTCTCGCGGGCGCTGCTCGCGATGGCGGTCGCCTACGCCGAGGAGCGGCGCCAGTTCGGCGTCCCGATCGGGACCTTCCAGGCGGTCAAGCACCAGCTGGCCGATGCCCTGCTCGGGGTCGAGTTCGCCGCGCCCGCGGTGCTGCGGGCCGCCTGGTCGCTCGACACCGGCGCCGCCACCGCCGACCGCGACGTGGCGATGGCGAAGGCGCTCGCCTCCGACGCGGCCGAGCGGGTCGCGGCGACTGCCCTGCAGGCGCACGGGGCGATCGCCTACACGACCGAGTACGACCTCCACCTCTTCGCCAAGCGAGTGTGGGCCGGGTCGCGCGACTGGGGCGACCCGGAATGGCAGCGGGCGCGGGTCGCGACGGCGCTGGGACTTTGAACGACGTGCAGCTGTTCCTTATGGCGCTCAGAGCGCCATAAGGAACAGCCAGACAGAAGGGAGCCGGAGATGAGCGATGAGCAGGTTGTGTTGAGCGAGAAGAGGGGCGCGGTCCAGGTGGTGACGTTGAACCGGCCGCAGTACCGCAACGCGCAGAACTCGGCGATGACCTACGCGCTCGACGACGCCTTCGCCGCGGCCGCGGCCGACGACGAGGTGAAGGTCATCGTCCTCGCCGCGGCGGGCGACCACTTCTCCGCCGGCCACGACATCGGTAGCCCCGGACGCGACGTGGACAAGTTCTTCCCCCGCCGCGCCTCGCCTCTGGTGGGACCACCTCGACAAGACCGGCGCCGAGCAGCGGATGGCGCGCGAGTCCGAGGTCTACCTCGGCATGTGCCGGCGCTGGCGCGAGCTGCCGAAGCCGATGATCGCGAGCGTCCAGGGCGCCTGCGTGGCGGGCGCGCTGATGCTCGCCTGGTCCTGCGACCTGATCATCGCCGCCGAGGACGCCTTCTTCGCCGACCCGGTGGTGCGGATGGGGATTCCCGGGGTCGAGTACTTCGCCCACCCCTGGGTCATGGGCCCCCGCTTCGCCAAGGAATTCCTCTTCCTCGGCGAGAAAGTCTTCGCCCCCCGGGCCCTGGAGCTGGGGATGATCAACCGCGTGGTCGAGCGCGACGCCCTCGAGGCCGAGACCCTCGACGTCGCCGAGCGAATCGCGAAGATGCCGCGGATGGGCCTGGCACTGACCAAGATGGCCGTCAACCAGTGCGAAGACCTGATGGGCCTGCAGCAGGGCATGGACTCCGTCTTCGGCCTCCACCACGCCGCCCACTCCCACAATGCCGAGTCGAGCGAGGACCACCTCGCGGGCCACGACGCGAGGAGCATGCGCGACTCGCAGCGGTAGGGACGCGCCTAGTGGGCGGAGACGCCGTCGACCAAGACGGCGAGGTACTGGTCGATGATCCGCTCCGGCTTCAGGGAGCCGCCGGGGCGGTACCAGCGGGGAGCGGTCCAGACCGTGTCGCGGACCAGGCGGTAGACGAGTTTCGGGTCGATCGAGTCGCGGAACTCGCCTGATTTGACGCCCTTTTTCAGCACGTCGGTCCAGATTTTCTCGAATTTGCGGTGGGCCCCCGTGAGGTAGGAGAAGCGCTCCTGCGAGGCGAGGAAACGCGCCTCGTTCTGGTAGATCAGGATCGCGGCGCGGCTCTCGACCATCGATTCCAGCGAGGTGCGGACCAGTCCTTCGAAGGTGTCCTTCGGGCCCTTCCCTTCGGCGATCACGGTTTCGTAGGAGGAGAGGGTCTGGTCGATGAAGGTCGAGAGGATCTCGTCGATCATCGACTCCTTCGAGTCGAAGTGGTGGTAGAGGCTGCCGGAGAGGATGCCCGCCTCGTCGGCGATGTCGCGCACCGTGGTGGCGACGTAGCCGCGGTCGGCGAAGAGCTCGGCGGCGATCGCCAGCAGCTCCGCCTGGCGCACTGCCTCGCCCCGCCGCGGGCGGGCGTCGGCGCGACCGGCCGTCCGGCGGGTGGTCCGTTTGCTCGTTGCCATCCGCGTACCCTACCCAAGCAACTGCTTGGCGTGCTGAGGTAACGTCACGGCCGTGTCGCGACGCTTCCGTTTCGGGGCCGATCCTTCGGGCCTCCCCGCCCTGCGCGGGAGCGAGGCGCCGGCCGGATGAGCACCTTCACCGATCGGACCCAGGTCGGCAGCGCCGGCATCGCGGTCGCCGTCAAGGACATCATCGACATGGAGGGGCTCCTCACCACGGCGGGCTGCCGGGCGATCGAGCGCTCCGCTTCGCCGGCGGCCGCCGACGCCCCCTGTCTGGCCGGCCTGCGTGCCGCGATCGGGGCGGGCGAGGCGCGGGTGATCGGCCGCACCAACCTCGACGAGCTGGCGGCCGGCGCCAGCGGGGTCAACCACTGGTTCGGGACGCCGGTCAACCCACTCGACCCGGAGCGGATCCCGGGCGGATCCTCGAGCGGCTCGGGCGCGGCGGTCGCGGCGGGCGAAGCCGAGGTCGCCTTCGGCACCGACACCGGCGGCTCGGTGCGGATCCCGGCCGCCTGCTGCGGCGTGGTCGGGCTGAAGACGAGCCGCGGGCGCGTCTCCACCGACGGCGTCGTGCCGCTGAGCCAGAGCCTCGACACGGTCGGGCCGATCGGCGCCGACCTCGCCCGCACGGTCCGCGGCATGCGGCTGCTCGAGCCCGGCTTCGCCCCCGGCGACCCGCTGCGCGCGATCGGCCGCTTCCGCGCCCCGGACGTCGATCCGAGGATCGACGCGGCCGTCGACCGGGCGCTGGCCGAGGCCGAGCTCGAGGTGGTCGAGGTGGAGCTGCCGAGCTGGGGGAGCGCGCTCGAGGCGGCGCTGCGGATCGGGCTCGGCGAGGGCTACCGCAACCACGGCGGGATGCTCGCCCGGGAACCGGAGCTGCTCGGCCCGCAGACCGCTGAGGCGCTCCTGATGGGTCGCGATGCGGGCCGCTTCGACGCCGAGGCGCGCGTCTTCCAGACCGGCTGGGAAGCGGAGCTCGCCACCGCCCTGGAGCGCTGCGAGGCGCTCGCCTGGCCGACCCTCGCGGGCTTCGCCCCGCCACTCGCCGACGCCGCGACGATCCCCGGCATCTGCCGGACGATGGAGGTCAACCTCGCCGGCCTGCCGGCGCTGGCGCTGCCGGTCCCGACCGGCGGGCCATACTGCCCGCGAGCCTGCAGCTGGTGGGCGCGATCGGCGCGGAGGAGCGGCTGGTGGCGACCGGCGCGGTGGTCGAGGCCGCGGTCGGCCCGGGCCCCTCGGCCTGACGCTCAGGTCCACCGCGTCCTATGAGCGATATGCTGAACCAAGCAATTGCTTGGGAAGGAGGAGGAGAGATGAGCAACCAGCAGACCTTGCCCGCGGTGCTCGCCGAGGCGGTCGAGCGCCATGGCGACCGGATGGCGGTGATCGACGGCGACACCCGCCTCACCTACGCCGAGCTCGGCGCCGAGGTCGACCGCCTGCAGCGCGCCCTGATCGCCGCCGGAGTCGAGCGCGGCGACCGCGTCTGCATCTGGTCGCCGAACACCTACCACTGGATCGCCGCCTCCCTCGCCCTCCACGCCGCCGGCGCCGTCCTCGTCACCCTGAACACCCGCTTCACCGGCCAGGAAGCCTTCGACATCCTCGAGCGCACCGCGGCCCGCGTCCTCTTCCTCCCCGACCGCTTCCTCGACAACGACTACCTGGAGACGCTGCGCGGCGCGCCGAGCGTCGTCGCGGCGGCAAGAGGAGCGGGCGAGGGTCCGGTCCCCGGCCTGCCGGCCCTGGAGCTGGTCGTGCGGGTGCCGATCGGCGACGTCGGCGGGGTCGCGGAGGCCGGCGTGTCGACCTGGGACGAGCTCCTCTCCCGCGCCGGGGAGACCGACGACGCCACCGCCCGCGCGCGGCGCGCGGAGGTCGGCCCCGACGACATCTCCGACATCCTCTTCACCTCCGGCACCACCGGCCGACCGAAGGGGGCGATGTCGGCGCAGCGGCAGACGCTCGCCGTCGCCGAGGCCTGGGCCGACTGCGCCGAGGTGAGTGCGGACGACGTCTACATGATCATCGCCCCGTTCTTCCACACCTTCGGCTACAAGGCGGGCTGGGTGGTCTGCCTGCTGCGCGGGGCGACGATGCTGCCGGTGATCACCTTCGACCTCGACGCCGTCGTCGACACGATCGAGCACGACAAGGTGACGATCGTGCCGGGTCCGCCGACGATCTTCCAGACCCTCCTCGCCTATCCGGGGCGGGAGGACCGCGACCTCTCCTCCCTGCGCCTCGCCGTCACCGGCTCGGCCGTCGTGCCGGTGACGCTGGTCGAGCGGATGCAGTCGGAGCTCGACTTCGAGATGGTGATCACCGCCTACGGCCTCTCCGAGGCGGTGGTGGTGACGATGTGCCGGTCCGGCGACGACCCGGCCACGATCGCCCACACCTCCGGCGCCCCCACCGCCGAGTTCGAGGTGCGGATCGTCGGCGACGACGGCACCGTCCTCCCCGCCGGCGAGTCGGGCGAGATCCAGCTGCGCGGCCCGAACGTGATGCTCGGCTACCTCGACGATCCCGAGGCGACCCGCAAGGCGATCGAGCCCGACGGCTGGTTCCACACCGGCGACGTCGGCCACCTCGACGAGCGCGGCTACCTCACCATCACCGACCGCCTCAAGGACATGCTCACGGTCGGCGGCTTCAACGTCTATCCGGCGGAGGTCGAGAACGCGATCCTCGGCCTCGACGGCGTCGTCGAGTGCGCCGTCGTCGGCGCCCCCGACGACCGCCTCGGCGAAGTCGGCCGCGCCTACATCGTCGGCAAGCCCGGCCACACCCTCGAGCCCGAGGCCGTGATCGCCGCCTGCCGCGAGCGCCTCGCCAACTTCAAGGTCCCCCGCGCCGTGGAGATCGTCACCGACCTCCCCCACAACGCGGCCGGCAAGGTCCTGAAGACGGAGCTCCGCGAGCGCGCGGCGGGTGGGTGAGGGACGGTGAGGGTCCCGGCCGTCTGAAGCCGGCGCCCGAGGTAAGGGACGCAAGGGGTTGCGGCCGGCGCGGCCGTCTCGGCCACGGCCCTGGCCGGCTGTGGCCGTGGCCGAGACGGCCGGGGATGTGGGGAGTGGCGGGATCGCCCAGGCGAGCGCCACGGGTTCGTCACGGGAGGGTCACGGATCCGTCACGGAAGGCCCACGGCGTCACAGAGAACGTGGGAAGTCCACGCTTCCGTGCGTGTTGGGCAACAGTCACGGCCGCGCTGCAGTACTTGTAGGCGCCATAGCGACAGTAAGGACTGCAGCGCTGAATCCGGCCCTCTTTCCGGGCCCGGATGGCGCCCGAAGGTGCCCGAAGGCCGCGGGAAGTGTGACGTTCCCGGCATCTTCGTCACCGATCGGGGCGAGGTCGGGCAAGGTGTGATCTCTCCCCGGCTTCTCTCGCGCGGGACGGTCACGGAAGTCCGACCTCCGCCCGACCCGTGTCCTCTTCCCTGAAAGACCCTCACGTCCTGGGCGTCTGATGGCGCTCACAGCCTGCCAGGAGCGCCATGAGACGCCCAGGACGCAACTCGGCCGGCCGCCCCCGCCGGCACAACAGCGTCCCGCGCCGCCGCCCGCCCCGCGCCGCGCCCCCTACCTCAACCGTTCGACGATCAGCGCCATGCCCTGCCCGCCGCCGACGCACATCGTCTCCAGGCCGATGGTGGCGTCGCGGGCGCGGAGGCCGTTCAGGAGGGTGATCAGGATGCGGGCGCCGGTCATGCCGAAGGGGTGGCCGAGGGCGATCGCGCCGCCGTTGACGTTCAGCTTGTCGAGGGGGATGTCGAGGCGGCGGGCGCTGGGGATGACCTGGGCGGCAAAGGCCTCGTTGATCTCGACCAGGTCGACGTCGTCGATCGTCATCCCCGCCCGGCGCAGGGCCGCTTCCGAGGCGGGGACCGGGCCGAGGCCCATGATCTCCGGGTCGACGGCGGCGACGCCGGTGGCGACGATGCGGGCGATGGGCTCGATGCCACGCTCACGGGCGAAGGTGCCGCTGGTGACGACCACCGCGGCGCCGCCGTCGTTCAGCGGGCAGGCGTTGCCCGCGGTGATCCGGCCGTCCTCGCGGAAGACCGGCTTCAGGCCCGCGAGCTTCTCTGCCGTGGTGCCGGGACGGGGCCCATCGTCGCGGTCGACGACGGTGCCGTCGGCCAGGGTGACCGGGGTGATCTCGGCGTCGAAGAAGCCCTCCTCCTGGCGCGCCACGGCGAGCTGCTGGGAGCGGGCCGCGAAGGCGTCCATCTCCTCGCGGGTGATGCCCTCGACGTCGGCGACGTTCTCCGCCGTGTAGCCCATCCCGATGTAGACGTCCGGCAGGCCCTGGGCGGGCTCCCAGGGCGGCGCGCCGGTCTGGGCGCGCTCCGCGCTCCGCTCCATCGCCGCGGCGAAGCGCGGATTCTTCGTGTCCGGGACGCGGTCGGCGTTGCCTTTGTCGAAGTGGCTGCAGGACTCGGCGCCGGCGGCGATGAAGCACTCGCCCTCGCCGGAGCGGATCGCGTGGGTGGCCATGCGGACCGTCTGCAGCGAGGAGGAGCAGTAGCGATTGACGGTGACCCCGGGGACCTCGTCGAGCCCCGCCATCACGGCGACCACGCGGCCCATGTTGAAGCCCTGCTCGGCCGCCGGCTGCCCGCAGCCCATCATCAGGTCCTCGACGTCGCCGGGCACGACGTCGGGCACCTGGGCGAGCGCCGCCTCGACCGCGATCGTGGCGAGGTCGTCCCCGCGCATCGACACCAGCGAGCCCTTGCCCGCCCGCCCGATCGGGGTGCGGGCGGCGGCGACGACTACGGCTTCCTCAGACACTGGATCTCCTTCGTTGACGTTGGTGGCGAGGGCGCCCGGGCATCTAGCCGAACCGCATCAGGCCGCCGCTCAGGGCCACGGCCTCGGGGGTCGCCACGGAAAAGGGGACGCTGCCGTCCTCGAGCGGCTCCCAGGCGCGCAGCTCGAGCGGGTCACCGGGGAGGACGGCGGCGGCGAAGCGCGCCTCGAGGGCGCGCAGCTCACCGGGGCCGCGGCCGAGCAGGCCGGGGAGCGCGCGGGCGGCGAAGCCGAGCGTGCAGAGCCCGTGCAGGATCGGACGTGGCCGGCCGATCGCGTGCGCGGCCTCGGGGTCGACGTGGATCAGGTGGCGGTCGCCGAGCAGGCGGTAGAGGACGGCGCTCTCGCGGCTCGTCGCCAGCCGCGCCCGGCGACTCGGCGCGGACTCGGGGTCGCGGCGGGCGGAGGCCCCACGCTCGCCGCCCCAGCCGCCCTGCCCCGGGGCGAAGATCGAGTAGACGGCGCGGAAGTGCTTGCAGGCGACCTCGATGTCGAAGAGGGCGGCGGAGCCCTTGTCCCAGACGTCGACGACGCGGGCGACGAGCTCCAGCTCCCCCGCGGCGGGGAGCGGCCCGAGCATCTCCAGCCGCTGGCCCGCGTGCAGCGAGTTGGTCGAGGAGAAGAAGCCGCGGGCGCCGAGCTCGTCGCAGGCCCAGAGGCCGAGCCCGAGGCCGAAGGTGGGGAGCACGCGGAGGTCCCGCTCGAAGACCAGGTCGAGATCCTCGGCGGCGGCACCGACGGCCAGCGCGTAGAGGATCGCCTCGCGATCGGTGTAGGCGACCCGGCGCGTGCCAAGCTCCATTCCGGCGGCCGCGGCGGCGGGTTTGAGGGTGTCGATGGTGTCCGTCACTTGACCAAGCGCTCGCTTGGTTTATATCCTACGTACCGATCGAGGTCAACCTGGAGGAGACGATGCAGAGGACCGGTTCGGAAATCCTGGTCGAGGGCCTGACCTTCCCCGAGGGGGTGCGCTGGCACGACGGCGCGCTCTGGTTCTCGGACATGCACGCGCACACCGTGCAGCGGCTCGTCCCGGGGGAGGCGCCCGAGGTCATCGCCGCGGTGCCGGAGTGCCCCTCCGGCCTCGGCTTCCTCCCCGACGGCACCCCGCTGGTGGTCTCGATGCACGACCGGCGGCTGTTGCGGCTGGGCGACGACGGGCCCACCCAGCACGCCGACCTCTCGACCCTGGCGCCCTGGCACACGAACGACATGTTCGTCGACGGCCACGGCCGCGCCTACGTCGGCAACTTCGGCGACGGCTCCGCCCCGCCCGACCCCCCCAGCCCGACCGTTCTCCTCCTGGTCGAGCCGACTGGCGAGGCACGGGTCGTCGCCGAAGACCTCTGGTTCCCCAACGGGATCGCGATCGCCCCCGACGGCGGGACGCTCGTCGTCGCCGAGACGCGCTCGGTGCCGGGCAGGCTGACGGCGTTCACGGTCGGCGAGGACGGCTCACTCTCCGACCGGCGCGTCCTGGCCGAGTTCGAGGGCGGCTTCCCCGACGGGATCGCGATGGATGCCGAGGGCGCCGTCTGGGTCGCCTTCCCCTTCGGCGAGGAGCTGGTCCGGGTGACCGCGGACGGGGAGATCGACCGCCGCCTGCCGTTCCCGAGCCCCTACGCGGTGGCGCTGGGCGGGCCCGGCGGCCGCGAGCTCTTCGTCGCCACGGCGCCGAGCTGGGTCCCCGAGGAGGCGGTCGCAAACCGGGCGGGGTCGATCCACCGGCTCGCGGTCGAGGCGCCGGCGCCGGCCCCGTGAGCCGCGCCGCGCTGCCGCCGCGCCTCCACCTCGGCCTCGACAACTACGGCTCCTACCTGGGCGGCGACTGGGCGCGGCTGCTGGAGCTCGGGCAGGTCGCCGACGAGGCGGGCGTCGACACCGTCGTCCTGGTCGACCACGTGGTGCTCGGCGGCGACCTCTCCGGCTATCCCTACGGCCCCTTCGCGACCGCGCCGGACGCGCCCTGGCTCGAGCCGCTGACCTGCCTCGCGGCGATCGCCGGACGCACCGGGCGGGTGCGGCTGATGACCGGCATCCTGATCGCGCCCCTGCGCCCGCCGGCGCTGCTGGCGAAGGCGGCGGCGACGCTCGATGTCCTCTCCGGCGGCCGGCTCGACCTCGGCGTCGGGACCGGCTGGCTGGCGAAGGAGTACGAGGCCGCCGGGCTCGACTTCACCCGGCGGGGGCGCCTGCTGGACGACGCGCTCGATGCGTGCGCCGCCCTCTGGGAGGGCGGTCCGACCGCCTTCGACTCGCCGCGGCTGCGCTTCGAGGACGTCTACTGCGAGCCGCGCCCGGCGCAGGACGGCGGCGTGCCGTTCTGGATCGGCGGCGAGCTGCACGCGCGCAACCTGGCGCGCCTCGTGCGCTGCGGCAGCGGCTGGATCCCCAGCCCGACCGCCCGCCGCCGCGACATCGCCGCCGGGATCGAGACGCTCGACGCGGCGCTGGCCGAGGCGGGCCGGGACCCGGGCGAGGTCCGCGTACGGATCGGCGTCCCGCCGCCGAAGGAGGGCGACGGCGCGGTCGAGCGGAGCATGGAGCGCCTCGGCGAGGTCCGTGCCCTCGGCGCGACCGACTTCTACGCCCCGCTGTCCTACCTCTGCCCGGATCCCGACGAGGCGCCCGACTTCATCGCCGGCCTCGCCGCCGCCTTCCGCGCCGCGACCGCCTGACCCGGCCACGCCGCCTGACCGGGCGCCCGCCCGGGCACGGCCGCGCCCGCCCGGCGCTCAGGCAGGACGGACCGCGCGCTTCTCGGTCCAGAGCACGCGCAGCTCGCGGGCGGCGAAGCGCCAGGCCCCGTCGGCGCCGCGCCGGAAGCGGTCCGAGTAGCGACCGTGCAGGACCAGGTCGGCGGCCTCGCGGCCCTCGCCGCGGCGCAGGTGATGGGCTACGCAGACGCTCTCCCCGGTCGCCTCGACCCTGCTCGGGCCGACCGCGAAGGCGAGCGAGGACACCTCGTGCAGCGTGGCCTCGAAGGGGGCCAGGGCCTCGATCACCCCGCCGAGACCCCGGTGGCCCTCAAAGGCCTGCGGCTCCTCCTCACCCCTCCGCACCGTCAGCGCCGCGTCGGCGAGGAAGAGGGCCCGCAGCGCCTCGAGGTCACGCGCGTCGACCGCCGAGGCGTAGGCGCCGACCAGGCGTGCGAGCTCCTCCATCGCCGCCGCCCCCTCAGTAGGCGGATTTGATCGTCCCGCCCTCGGCCCGCTGCGCGGCCCCGGTCACCACCGAGGCCCGCTCCGAGCAGAGGAAGGCGATCACCGCGGCGACCTCGGCCGGGTCGGCGAAGCGCCCGGTCAGGGTGTCGGCCAGGAAGCCGCCCGGCTCGAAGAATTCGGCTTTGACCTCCTCCACCGGCCGCCCCTCGGTGTTCGCCTGGTCGAGGAACCCGGACGAGCCCTCGGTCCAGGTCGGCCCGGCGATCGCCGTGTTGACGGTGACCCCGGTGCCGCGGGTCATCACCGCCAGACCGCGGCTCAAGGCGATGACCGACGCCTTCGCCACCGAGTAGGGCATCAGTTCGGGGTTGATCTGGATGCCGTAGTCGGAGGAGACGAAGACGATCCGGCCCCAGTCCCGCTCCAGCATCGCCGGCAGCAGGAGCTGGGCCAGCCGGGCGCCGGACAGCAGGTTGACCTGGAGGCTCCGCAGCCAGTCCTCCTCGCCGAGCTCGAGGTAGGGCCGGACGTCGTAGACGCCGGCGTTGTTCACCAGCACGTCCGGGCGGCCCACGGCCGCGACCCGCTCGGCGATCTGCTCCGGCGCCGCCGGATCGGCGAGGTCCGCGGCCACCCCGTGCACCTCACCGCGAGCCGCCAGCCGCCCGACCGCCTCCTCCACCGTGGCCTCGCTGCCACCGTGGACGAACACCGTCGCCCCCTCGTCGAGCAGGGAGCCGGCGACGGCGTGCCCGATCCCCTTGGTCGCCCCGGTGACGAGCGCCAACCGACCCTTCAGCCCGAGGTCCATCGCGGCCTACTTCGCGGTCGAGCCGGCGTCGACGGGCAGGGCGATGCCGGTCACGTAGCGGGCGTCGTCGGAGACGAGCCAGCTGACCGCGGAGCTGACGTCGGCGGGTTCGAGCAGGCTGACGTCGAGCATGTTCAGATCGGCGAGCCCGGGTTCGGTGTCGGCCAGCGAGGGGGCGTCGAGGTCGGGCCGGAACAGCGAGTAGAGCGAGTCGTTGGTGATCATCATCGACCGCACCGCGGTCGGGCAGATCGCGTTGACGCGGATGTCGTGCGGGGCGAGCTCATGCGCCAGCGTGCGGACCAGCCCGATCACCCCGTGCTTGGCGGAGGTGTAGTGGACGTTCCCGGCGGTGGCTTTGAGGCCGATCGAGGAGCTGGTGATGGTGATCGCTCCGCCCGTGCCCCCCTCGATCATCGTCGGCACCACGGCCTTGGCCGTCTTCCACTGGCCGGTGAGGTTGATGTCGATCATCTCCTGCCAGGTGTCCTCGTCGAGCGTCCAGGACTCGGTCGAGGAGGACCAGATGCCGGCGTTGGAGACGAGGATGTCGATCTTCCCGAACGTCTCCTTGGCCAGCGCCACGGCCGCGTCGAGCTGCTCGAGGCTGCGGATGTCGGCGGTGGCGGTCACGCAGCGACGGCCCGCGGCCTCGACCAGGGACGCCGTCTCCGCCAGCTCGTCGGCCGTGCCGAGGGGATACGGCACGCTCCCCGCGTCGGCGCAGATGTCCACGGCGACGATGTCGGCGCCGTCCGCGGCCAGGCGCTCGGCGTGGGATCGACCCTGTCCCCGGGCCGCACCGGTGACGAACGCCACCTTTCCCTCAAGTTTGCTCATCTGAACCCTTTCCTCCTGTTGTCAGCCGGCGTTGAAGTGGATGGCCTTGGTCTGGCAGAACTCGCGCACCCCGGCGACGCCGTACTCGCGGCCGATGCCGGAGCGCTTGTAGCCGCCGAACGGCGCCCACGAGTTCATCGCGCCGCTCCCGCCGTTCAGCGTCACCTGCCCGGTCCGCAGCTGCAGCGCCAGCTCGAAGGCGGTGCCCGAGTCCTTCGAGAAGACCGCGCCCGAGAGGCCGAACTCCGAATCGTTGGCGATCGCCACGGCCTCGGCGTCGGAGTCGAAGCCGGTCACCACCGCGACCGGGCCGAAGATCTCCTCCTGGGCCGCCTTCGCGGAGTTGTCGAGCGCCGTGAGGATGGTCGGCTCGTAGAAGAAGCCGCGCTCGAGGTCGGCGGGGCGACGGCCGCCGGTGACGACCTCGCCGCCGTCGTCGCGGGCCTCCTCGACGTAGCGTTCGACCCGTTCGCGCTGTGCCTCGCGGATCAGCGGGCCCATCGTCGTCGTCGCGGCCGCCGGGTCGCCGACCTGCAGGGCCCGCGAGCCCTCCTTCATCAGGTCGAGGAACCGGTCACGGACCGAGTTGTGGACGAGGTGCCGGGTGCAGAGGCTGCAGCCCTGGCCCGCCTGCAGCGTGTACTGGCCGACGGCGAACTGGGCGGCCGCCTCGACGTCGGCGTCCTCGCGCACGATCAGGGCCGACTTGCCGCCGAGCTCGAGCACCACCTTCTTCAGCGTGTCGGCACCCTGGCGGGCGACGGCGGCGCCGACGGTGTCGGACCCGGTGAAGGTGATCAGGTCGACGCGGGGATCGGAGGTGAGCGCCTCGCCGACCTCGATGCCGCCGGTGACGACGTTCAGGACCCCGGCCGGGACCCCCGCCTGCTCGGCCGCCTCGGCGAGGACGAAGGCCTGGAGCGGCGTGAAGGGCGAGGGCTTGAGGACGACGGTGTTGCCCATCGCCATCGCCGGGGCGATCTTCGCCACGTTGATCAGGAGCGGGAAGTTGAAGGGGCTGATCGCCACCACGACGCCGTAGGGCTCGTACACCTGCACCTGGCTCCCCAGTAGCTTCCCGCCGCCGACGCGCTCGGTGAGGTCGTAGGGCAGCGGCTCGACGGCGGGCCAGGCGGCAGCCTCGGCGAAGAAGCGGAAGTGGGCGAGCGTCGTGTCGACGTGCAGGCCGGCGGCCAGCCCGCGCGGCGCCCCGGTCTCGGTCATCACCAGGTCGATCAGGTCATCCCGGCGCGCGGCGAGGGCATCCTGCATCCGCAGCAGCGTGGCGGCGCGCTCGGCGCCCGACATCCGCGGCCAGGGGCCGTCCTCGAAGGCCCCCCGGGCGGCCGCCAGAGCGGCGTCGCACTCGGCCATCTCGCCGACCGGCAGGGAGGCGACGACCTCCTCGGTGGCCGGGTTCACGACGTCCTCGGTCGTCCCTCCTGGCGGCGATACCCAGTCGCCGCCGATGTACAGCGCTCCCGCGTGGTCGAGTCCGGCCAGCGTCATCGGTCCTCCGGTCTAGGTGTGATGGACCGCGGAAGCTCCGGCGCCAGGCCGGAGCTTCCGCGGGACTGCGGTGGTTCCGGGGCGGCTATTCGATGCCCCAGAGCTGTTTGAACTGTTCTTCGTAGTTCTCGACGTTCGGGAATTCTTCGCTCGACGTCGGCAGCGAGTCCTTCGTGATCGTCCAGTACGGCAGGGTCGAGTCGTCGAGGTCTTCCTTGTAGGAGACCCCGGCGAAGAGACGGGCGAGGAGGTCGATCCCCCGCCAGTACACCTCGTTGAAGCTCGAGCCGACGGTCGCCTGCAGGTATTCGTCGTTCGCCAGGTAGGGAGCGATCGAGGTGCTGATGTTGACCGTGGTCAGGTCGGCGTTTTCTACCCCGGCGCCCTTCAGCGCGGTGGGCAGGCCGGTGACCATGTCGTTGTAGCCGACGGTCGTCCATTCGATGCCCGGGTTGGCGGTGAGGAACGAGGCGATCCGCTGCGGCAGGTCTTTGCCGATCGAGGTCAGCGGCGCTTCCAGCGTCTTCACCGTGCAGCCGGAGCATTCTTCTTCGATCGTCTTCTCGACGCTTTCGATCGTCCCGGTGACCGTTTCGAAGCCCTTCGCGTTGACCGAGCCGACTTCCATCGACTCGTTCGTGCTGTTGGCGAGGATGTAGTCGGCCATCATCTTGCCCTGCATTTCGCTGGTCGGGATGCCGCCGATGACGGCGGTGATGCCGTTGCCGGCTTTTTCCTCGACGAAGAACTGGACCACCGGGATGTTCTTTGCCTTCAGCTGGGCGATCTCCGGTTCGAACAGGGCGCGCGGGTAGCCGGAGCCGAGCACGGCGTCCGGTTCGTCCTTGATCGCCTGGTCGTAGGCGGCCTTGATTTCCTCCGGGGTGGTCCCGGCGTTGATCGATTTGATCGTCCAGCCGAGCTCCTTCGCGGCAGCTTCGAAGAGTTCACCCTCGGTCTTGCAGGCGGGGACGCCGCACTGGATGAAGTCGATCGTTTTGCCCTTCGGGATCGGTTTCCCGACCGGCGTCTCGATTCCCACCGAGGTCGGCCGTTCTTCGAATTCTTCGTTCGCTTTCGCGGCAGCCGGGAAGGCGGATTCCGAGTTCGACGACCCTTCGCCTTCTTCCGTTTCCGCGCCGGTCGTTTCCGCGCCGGAACCTTCACTCGATTCCGTGCTGCCGCCGCTGCTGCTGGTGCTGCTCGACCCCCCGCCGCATCCGGCGATCACCAGGGCCAGCGCAACCAGGCACAGGACGGCCGCAGCGATCACGCGTGCGGAAGCAATGTGCAGCTTCATGCTCTCTCCTCTCACAGCTTTCCAGTTGTGTGCACGCGCGTTACCAAGCGCTTGCTTGGGAGAGCCTAAGTGCACGCTCGCCTCGCTGTCAAGCAGATGCTTGATAGGTGCCGGTCGCGGCGCGCCCACCGCCGGCCGAGATGGCCCGCAGGAGCTCGCGCTCGGTCACCGCCTCGCCGTGGAGCTCCTCCGCGACCACGCCCTCGACCAGGACGACGACCCGGTCGCAGACGCCGACGAAGTCCTCCATGTCCGAGGAGCAGATGACGAAGCCGGCGCCGGTCTTCGCGTAGGCGCGGACGACGTCGTAGATCGCGTGGCGGGCGCCGATGTCGACGCCGCTGGTCGGGTCGTCCATGAAGACGACCCGGGGGTCGATCCCGAACCACTTGGCGAGCAGCACCTTCTGCTGGTTGCCGCCGCTGAGCAGGCCGTAGAGCTTGTCGGGGTCGGCGGGGCGCACGTCGAGCCGGCCGATCCACTCCATGACCGCCTCGCGCTCCTTGCGCTTGCTCACCCGCATGGCGCGCTGGAACTGCGGCAGGCGGCCGAGCGTCATGTTCTCCCCGATCGAGAACTCCTTGATCGCCGCGTCGGGATGGCGGTTCGGGAGGACGAGCGCGAGGCCGAGCCGCTCCGCCTCGACCGGGTCCATCTCCCCCGACCAGTGCTCGCCCCCGACGGTGAGGTCCATCGCCGCGGGGACGGCGCCGCAGACCGCCGCCGCCAGCGCCTCGCGGCCGGAGCCCGAAAGCCCGGCGACGCCCAGCACCTCGCCGGGGAAGACGTCGAGGTCCACCCCCGCCAGCGGGTCGCTGCGGAGGCCACGGACCGAGAGCACGGGCTCGGCGTCGGGGGCCGGGCGGGGTGCCTGCGCGGCGCTTTCCTCGACCGCGCTGCCGACGATCAGCTCCGCCAGCCGCGCCCGGTTCATGCCCTTGGCGGCGAAGGTCCCCTGATAGGCGCCGTCGCGGAGCACGGTCACCCGTGAGGCGAGGTTGAGGATCTCGTCGAGGCGATGGGAGACGTAGAGGATGCTCACGCCTTTGGCGAGCACCTCGCGGCAGACGGTGAAGAGCGCCTCGCACTCCGCCGGGGGCAGCGCCGCCGAGGGCTCGTCGAGGACGAGCAGCGAGATCGCGCCGTGGGTGTCGTCGAGCGCGCGGGCGATCGTCAGCGCGCTGCGCTCGACCGCTTTCAGCTCCGCGACCGGGCGGTCGATGTCCATCTCGACGTTGATCCGGCCGAGCAGCTCACGGGTCAGCCGGCGCTGCCTCGACCAGGCGATCTTGCCCGGGCCCTGGGTGGCGAAGCCGGAGACGAGGCCGACGTTCTCGGTCGCGGTCAGCTCGCCGATCAGCCCCAGGTCCTGGTGGACGAAGCGCAGCCCGCGACGGCGGGCGTCCTCGGCCGAGCTCACCTCCAACGGCTCGCCGTCGATCAACACCACGCTCCCCGGGTCGGGGTCGTGGAAGCCGGAGAGGACCTTGATCAGGGTCGACTTGCCGGAGCCGTTCTCACCGACCAGCGCGTGGATCTCGGCCTTGCCGATCTCGAAGCTGACGTCCTTCAACGCGCGCTGCCCGGGGAACGTCTTCGACAGGTGCTCGATCTGGATCAAGGGCTCCGGCGTCGAATCGGTGCTCAAGCGAATCCTCTCCTCAAGTGGTGGCCCGTAGGGTATGCTGCCAACCAAGCAAGCGCTTGGCTGGAGAGTAGTCAGCCGAGTGGGTGCCGTCAATCCCCGGGAAGGAGAGATCGAGAAGCATGGCTACCGACGCACATGCGGCCACACCGTCGCCGCAGGCCCCGGAGCGCAGCCGGCCGATGGCCCGCCGGCTCGACGCCCTCAGCTACCGCAACATCGGTGCTGTCTACGTATGGATCTTCCTGATCGTCGTCTTCACGATCTGGAAGCCGCACCTCTTCCCGACCACGCAGACGGCCAAGTCGGTCGTCAACCAGTACGCGATCACCGGCCTGGCGGCGCTGGCCGTGGTGATGCCGTTGGCGGCCGGCGTCTTCGACCTCTCGATCGGCGCGACGATCGGCTTCGCGGGCGTCTTCGCCGGCTGGGCGCTCAACACCTTGGGGCTGCCGCTCGGCCTCGCCGTCGCGCTCACCCTCGTCGCCGGCCTGGCGATCGGCACCCTGAACGCGATCGTCGTGGTGAAGATGAACATCGACTCCTTCATCGGCACCCTGGCGACCGGATCGATCATCGCCGCGGCGACCTTATGGGTGTCGAGCGACGAAATCATCACCGGCAAGGTGTCGGGCGCCTTCACCAAGATCGCCAGCACCGACATCGCCGGCGTCCAGCTGCCGGTCATCTACCTCCTGGTGGCGATGCTCGTCCTCGGGTTCGTGCTCGAGCAGACGGTCTTCGGCAGGCGCGTCTACGCCTCCGGCTACGGCCCCGAGGTCTCCCGCCTGGTCGGCCTCCGCGTCGGCCGGATCCGCACCATCTCACTCCTCTTCTCGGGCGTCCTCGGCTCCTTCGCCGGAATCGCCCTGGCCTCCCGGATCGGCTCCGCCGACCCCTCGGTCGGCCCCGAGTACCTGATCCCCGCCTTCTCCGCCGCCTTCGTCGGCGCCTCCCAGTTCCGCCACGGCCGCTTCAACCCCTGGGGCACCGTGGTCGCCGTCCTGATGATCGGCACCGGCAGCGTCGGCCTGCTCCTGGCCGGAACGCCGAACTGGACGCCCCAGGTCTTCCAGGGCGTCGTCTTGATCGCCGCGGTCGGGATCACCCAGCTGCAGCGACGCCCCAGCGCGGCGACTTAGGGCGCCGCGGCCTACTCCCCCAGCAGACCCCGCGCCCGCGCCAACGCCTCGGGCAGCGCGTCGGGGTCGTCGAGGCCGATCGTCGGCAGGGGTCCCAGCTCGGCCGCGAGCAGGGCGGCGTCCTTGGCCAGGAGGTCGTCGACCAGGCCCGCGAAGGCGTCGGCCATCCAGCTGCCGCCGGACCCGCGACGGAGAAGTTGGGCGGTGGCCTGGACGTCGAGGCCGGCGGCGGCAGCGAGCTCGACCGCGCTGCCGAAGGCGAGGGCGTTGTAGGCGGCGAGGGCGTTGTTGAGGAGCTTGGCGAGCGTGGCGTCGCCGTAGCGGCGCATCGGCAGGACCAGGGAGGCGAGCGTGCGCTCGAGGAAGGCGGCGTCCTCGGGCAGGGTCGCCGGGCCGCCAGGCATCACGACCAGCTCGCCCCGCTCGGCGCCGGCGCGCCCGCCGGAGACCGGCAGCTCGATCAGCCGCGGGCCGGCGGCGGTGGCGCGCTCGCCGAGGCCGCGGGCGAAGTCAACGGCCAGGGTCGTCACCACGAAGAGGGTCGACTCCGGGCCGAGGCGTCCGTTCAGGTCATCGATGACCGCCGCCGCCTGCTCGGTGGTCCGCACGCAGACGAACGCGTGGGGGGAGGGGCCCGGACCGGCGGCGCGCTCCGGACCCAGCTCCGCGGTCGAGGCGAGGGCCTCGCGCCCGGTCTCGCCCTCCCACATCGTCCGGCGCTCCGGCGCCCCGTCGACGCCGGTCACCTCGACGCCGACTGCGTGCAGGCGGCGGGCGATCGAGATCCCGAGGTCCCCCAGCCCGACCACGACGGCCGTCTCGGTCACGCCCCCACCTCCCTGGCCCAGCCGAGCAGGCGTCCCCAGAGGCGCTCGCGGTCGGGCGAGAGGTTGTGGCAGTGGGCCGAGTTCGCCAGTCGCAGCAGGGTCACGTCGGGGGACGCCGGATAGGTGGCCACCTCGACCGCCGGGTCGGGTGAGAGGTCGATCGCCCCGTAGGCGAGCAGCACCGGCACGTCGACCGCGGCGGCGGCGGGCGCCGAGATCCGCGGGATGGTCGTTTCGATCGCCGCGGTGCGGGGCACCGAGGTCGCCCCCGCGGAGTCCGCGGCGATCACCTCGGCGGGCGTGCCGGGGGCGTAGAAAAGCTCGGCGAAGTTCTCCCGTGGCAGCTCGAAGTAGGGCTCGAGCTCCTCCCAGGTCCGGCCCCAGAGCTTCGGCGGCAGGTGCTCGGTCGCCCAGGCGAAGCGCTCGGCATCGGTCAGCTCGGCCTCGCGCTCGTGGTCCTCGTAGATCCCCTCCAGCGGCTGGTTGGAGAAGCCGAGGACGGCCAGGGCGCCGAAGGTCGAGTGGGCCGACTGCTGGAGAAGCGCGAGGCAGCCGCCGAGCGAGTGCCCGATGCCGACCGGCCGCCCCGCGGCGATCGAGGCGAGGCCCGGGACCAGGTCGCCGGCGGCGAGCCGGGCCAGCGCCTCCTCCGCCGCCGCCGCGTTCGCCGCCGCCATGGCAGCCAGGACGACCGCGTCGGAGTCCTCCGGACGGGTGCTCTCCCCGCTGCCGACGTTGTCGACCGCGATCACGAGGTGGCCCGCGGCGGCGGCGGAGGAGGCGAAGCTGTAGCCGTCGAGCGGCACGTCCCAGTACTCCTTGCCGTAGCTCATCCCCGGCACGCAGAAGAGGACCGGGGCGCCCGGGTCGGGCTCCGTCGGGGCGACGATCCGTGCGCGGATCGCGAGCGGTCCGAGCGCCTCGGTCTCGACCGCCAGCCGCACGTCGGTCGTGGTGACCGGCGCGGTCATCGCGCGTCCCTCAGGCAGTCGATCCGCTCCCACATCCCCCGCAATTGTACCAAGCGCTTGATAGGTTTCGGCGATGGAGGGTGATCCCGGGACCGATCTTCGGAACGTCGGCATCGAGCGCGAACGCCTGGTCGCGGCGGAGCGCGAGCGCGCCACCGTCGAGTACCACCGGCGCGGTTGGTTCGACCGCCGCTCCCTCGCCGACCACGTCGCCCGCCATGCCCGCGAGCGCCCCGAGGCGGTCGCCTTCGCCGGGCCGCTCGGCACGCTGACCTGGGCCGGCTACGAGGCCGCGTCGAACCGGGTCGCCGGCGCGCTGGCCGAGCTGGGCCTGGGGCGCGGCGACCGCGTCGGCGTCGTCGTCCCCGACGGCAGCGCCGTCCACGCCGCCTTCCTCGGCTGCGAGAAGGCGGGCGTCGTGGCGGTCGGCGTCGGCGTGCGCGCGGGCGAACGGGAGGCGCGCCACATCCTCGCCAAGGGCCGGGCGACGGCGCTGATCACGGTCGACGAGCACCGCGGCATCCCCGCCACCGAGCACTTCGCCACGCTCCAGGGCGCCCTCACGGACCTCCGCCACCACGTCGTCATCCCACGCTTCGAGCGCGGCGTCGACGCTCCGATCCTGATCGACGGCTCCCCCGCCGGGCCGCCGCCCGAGGCGTTCCCCGACCGCCTCGGCCCCGACGAGCTCTGGCTCGTCAACTCGACCTCCGGCACCACCGGGCTACCGAAGTGCGTGATGCACACGCAGAACCGCTGGTGGTACTTCCACCAGTGCGCGGTCGCGGTCGGCGAGCTCACCGAGGACGAGGTCTTCATGGCGGCGATCCCGGCGCCCTTCGGCTTCGGCCAGTGGACCTCGCACTTCAGCCCCGCCTACCTCGGCGCGCCGACGGTGTCGATGGAGCGGTTCGACACCTCGCTGGCGCTGGAGCTGATCGAGCGCGAGCGGGTCACCGTCCTCTGCGCCGTCTCCACCCAGTTCCGGATGCTGCTCGCCGACCCGGCGCTGCGGGAGCGCGACCTCTCCTCGCTGCGGGTGATGTACACCGGTGGCGAGCTGGTCCCCTACGAGCCCGCGCGCGCCTTCGAGGAGCTGACCGGCGCCGCGATCCTCAACTTCTACGGCTCCAACGAGAGCGGCCTGGCGACGGCGACGCGGATGAGCGACCCGACGTCGCGCCGCCTGCGCACCGCCGGGCGGGTGCTGGAGGGGACCGAGATGCGCCTCTTCGACGAGGACGGCGCCGACGTCACCGCCACCCGCCGTGGCCAGCCGGGCACCAAGGGGCCGGCGACCTGCCTCGGCTACCTCGACGACCCGGCCGCCAACGCCGAGCTCTTCACCGCCGACGGCCACCTCCTCCACGCCGACATCGTCGAGCTCGACGAGGAGGGCTACCTGACGATCGTCGGCCGCACCTCGGACATCGTCATCCGTGGCGGCAAGAACATCAGCGCGGCCCAGGTCGAGGAGGAGATCGCCGCCCACCCCCGGGTGGCCCTCGCCGCCGTCGTCGCGATGCCGGACGAGGTCTTCGGCGAGCGCGTCTGTGCCTTCGTCCAGCTGAACGACGGCGGCACGATGGAGCTGGCCGAGCTCACCACCTTCCTGAAGGAGGCCGGGGCCTCGAACGAGCACCTGCCGGAGCGCCTCGAGCTGGTCGCCGAGATCCCCCGCTCATCGGGAGCGAAGATCGCCAAGGGCGAGCTCCGCCAGATCGCCGCCGGGTTGCGGGCCGAGGCACGCTAGCCGCAGTTCCCAACACCTTCGCGGGTGGGAAAGTAACGACACGAAGGACGCCGTCCCGCGCAGACCCGAACGTCTACCCCTCGTCGCGGGAGAGCGCTTCGATCGCGGTCAGCCAGCCTGGGGTTTCGCCGGCGCCGTCGACCAGGAGGTCGGCGCCGCTGATGTAGCGGGCGGCCGGGGAAGCGAGGAGGACGCAGGCGGCGGCGACGTCCTCGGGGCGGGCGAAGCGGCCCATGCCGATCTGGGCCGAAGCGGCGGCGAAGGCCTCCTCGCCGCCGTAGTGGCGGGCCGAGCCGGGGGTCTCGACCGGGCCCGGGGAGACCTGGACGACGCGCACCTTCGGCGCCCACTCCAGGGCCAGCGCCCGGGTCAGGCCGTGGAGGCCCGACTTGGCGGCGGCGTAGAGGGCGGTGCCGGGGGCGGGCCGGCGCTGGGCGGTGCTGCCGATGTTGATGATCGTGCCGCCGTCGGGTTGCTCCTGCATCGCCGCGTTGGCGCGCTGGGCGAGGAAGAAGGGGGCCAGCAGATTGAGGGTGACGACCGCGGTCGCGGCCGCTGCTGACATCTCGGCGGCCGGGCCGGGCGCCGTGCCGCCCGCGTTGTTCACCAGGAGGTCGAGGCGCTGGTGGCGGTCGAGCACCGTCTCGATCGCGCCGGCCGCCGACTCCGCGTCGCGCACGTCGACCGCGATGAACTCGGCCGCGCGGCCCTCGAAGCTCGGCGTCTCCTCCGGCTCGCGGCGCCCGCAGACGACGACGGTGTCGCCCTCGGCGAGAAAGGCGGAGGCGATCGCCGCCCCGATCCCGCGGGTGCCCCCGGTGACGAGGACGACGCGCGGCTCGCTCATCCGAGGATCCCGGCCCGTTCGCCGACCAGCCGGCGGACGCCGCGATAGCCGCCCGCCAGCAGCTCGTTCGCTTTCGCCCGCTTCAGGTACATGTGCGCGTCATGCTCCCAGGTGAAGCCGATCCCGCCGTGCATCTGGATCGCCTCGGCGGCGACGTTCAGCAGGGCGCCGCCGGCGACCGCCTCGGCCAGCGGGGCGAGCACCGGCAGCCCATCGGGAGCGCCATCGACGGCCCAGATCGCGTAGTAGGCGGTCGAGCGGGCGGCCTCCAGCTCGGTGGCGAGGTCGGCGCAGCGGTGCTTCAGCGCCTGGAAGGAGCCGATCGGCCTGCCGAACTGGACCCGCTCCTTGAGGTAGGCGACGGTTTCATCGAGGGCGCGGGCGGCGGTCCCGACCGCCTCGACCGCGAGCGCGACCGAGCGCAGGTCCCGGGCGCGGTCGAGCGCCTCGGCGCCGCGGGCGAGGACGGTCGCGGGGGCGCCGTCGAGACGGACCAGCGCCTGCCGCCGGGTCTGGTCGAGGGTGGCGAGCGGCGTGACCGTCACTCCAGCCGCGTCCGACTCGACCGCGACGAGCACGGGTCCCTCCTCATCGCGCGCGGCGAGAAGCAGGATCTCGGCCGTCGCCCCGTCGACCACCGGCACCTCCCCCTCGACGACCACCACCTCACCCCCGTCCTTCCGAGCTTTTAGGCCATATATGGCCCCAAAGCTCGGAAGGACGGCGTGGAGGGACGCCGCGGCGGGCGCCCCGCTCGCGATCCGCTCCTGCAACGGTCCGGCCTCGTCCCCGCATACGTGCGTGAGCACCGCCGCCGCGGTCACGGTCGACAGGTAGGGGACGGGCAGCAGGGTGCGGCCGATCTCCTCGATCGCGATCCCGACCTCGACGAAGCTCGCCCCCGCCCCGCCCCGCTCGGGGTCGATGGCCAGTCCGGTCAGTTCCATCTCCCCGGTCAACCGGCCCCACTGCTCGGCGGCGAAGCCGTCGCCCTCGGCGGCCTCGCGGACCGCCTGCGAGGTGGCGTGGCGCTCGAGGAAGGCGGCGACGATCGCCCGCAGCTCCCGCTGGTCCTCGTTGAAGGAGAAGTCCACGCTCACCCCCTCGGCAGCCCGAGCATCCGCTCGCTGATGATGTTGCGCTGGATCTCGTTCGACCCGGCGTAGATGGTGTCGGCGCGGGTGTAGAGGAAGAGGGCCTGGTCGCCGTCGAGCGTGTAGGGCGCCTCGACCCGGGTGGCGTCGGCGCCGCGCACGTCGATCGCCAGCTCGCCGAGCCGACAGTGCCACGGCCCCCAGAGGAGCTTCGACATCGAGGCCGACACCGGCTGCCCGTCGCTGAGCGAGCGGAGCGCCTGGTAGCGCATCGTCCGCAGCTCGATCCAGGCGTCGACCAGGCGCGCGGCGATCTCCGGATCCTCCACCGCCCCGGTCTCCCGCGCCGTCGCGATGACCGCCTCCAGCTCGCGGCCGAAGCCGATCTGCTGGGCCAGCGTGGCGACGCCGCGCTCGAAGCCGAGCGTCCCCATCGCCACCTTCCACCCGTCGCCCGGCTCGCCGACCACGTTGGCGGCGTCGGTGGTGGCGTCCTCGAAGAAGACCTCGCTGAACTCGGAGGTGCCGGTGATCTGCACGATCGGCCGGATCTCGATCCCCGGCTGCCGCATCGGCACCAGCAGGTAGGAGAGGCCGCGGTGGCGCTCCGAGCCGGGCTCCGAGCGGACCACCGCGAAGCACCAGTCGGCGTGAATCGCCAGCGAGGTCCACACCTTCTGCCCGTCGATCCGCCACTGACCACCGTCGAGGCGCGCCCGGGTGCGGACCGCGGCGAGGTCGGAGCCGGCGCCGGGCTCGGAGTAGCCCTGGCACCAGAGCTCTTCTCCGCGCAGGATCGGCGGCAGGAAGCGCTCCCGCTGGGCGTCGGTGCCGAAGCGGGCGACGGTGGGCGCGAGCAGGTGCTCGCCCATGTGGTTGACCCGCGCGGGCGCCCCGGCGCGGGCGTACTCCTCGGCCCAGATCACCTGGCGGTCGAGGCCCGCGCCGCGGCCGCCGTGCTCGGGCGCCAGATCGAGCCCGATCCAGCCCCCCTTGCCCAGCTCCCGCTCCCAGGCGAGGCGGGTCTCGAAGCCCTCGTGCTCGCGGCCCGGCCCACCGGCCCCGCCCAGCTCGGCGAACTCGCCGACCAGGTGCTCGGCCAGCCACTCGCGAACCTCTTGGCGAAACGCTTCGTCGGCGGCGGTAGGGCGCAGGTCCATGTTCGAAACATACCAAGCGCTTGCTTGGGAAGGTGGCTAAGATCTCCATCGTGCCGGAGGAGCAGAAGGCGATCCCGTTCCACCCGCGCGCGGACGTCGAACGCTACCGCGCCGAAGGCGAGTGGGGGACCGGGACGCTGAGCGACCTGGTCGCCGACAACGCGGCGCGCCAGGGAGAGGAGCCGGCGCTGATCGGCGACCACGGGGCCCTGACCTGGGGGCGCTACGACGCGCTCGGGACGGAGCTGGCGGGCCTCCTGGCCGGGGCGGGCCTCGAGCCGGGGGCGCCGCTCGCGGTGCTGCTGCCGGACGGGCCGAGCGTGCACGTCGCCTACCTCGCGTGCGAGCGCGCCGGCCACCCGATCGTGGCGATCGCGGCACGCTCCGGGATCCGCGAGATCGCCCACGTGCTGCGCCGCACCGAGGCGGCCGCCGCGATCACCCACGCGACCTTCGGGCGCGCGCCGGCGTCCGAGCTGCACGACGGCCTGCGGGCCGAGGGCCTCACCGACCTCCGCGCCCTGGTCCTACCCGACCTCGCCGTCGAGGGCCTGGCGGGCGCGACCCTCGACGGCGCCCCACCCCCGCCCCCCGCCGCGCCGGGCGCCCCGCTCGGCCCCGACGGCCTCTACCTGATCAACTCGACCTCGGGGACGACCGGACTGCCGAAGTGCGTGATCCACAACCAGAACCGCTGGTTCAGCTTCGCCCGGGTGGCGATCGCCGCGGGCGATCTCACCGCCGCCGAGGTCGTCCTCTCCGCCGTCCCGAGCCCCTACGGCTTCGGCCTCTGGAGCGCCCACTTCGTCCCCGCGCTGCTGGGCTGCCCGGTCGTCCTGATGGAGCGCTTCGAGGTCGAGCGGATGCTCGCGCTGATCGAGGAGCAAGGGGTCACCTTCCTCGCCTGCGTCACCACTCAGATGATGATGATGCTCGGGTCGCCGACCTTTCCGCGGCGCGACCTCGGCGCCCTGCGCACCGTCTTCACCGGCGGCGAGGCGGTGTCGGCGGAGGCGGCGGCGAGGTTCGAGGCGGCGAGCGGTGCCCACGTGCTCCAGTTCTACGGCTCCAACGAGAACGGCGCGATCAGCGTCACCAGCCACCGCGACGGCGACGACCAGCGCCTCGGCACGGCGGGCCGGCCGATCGAGTCGATGAACGTGCGCCTCTACGACGGCGAGGAGGACGTGACCGCGAGCGGCGGCCCCGGCCAGGTCGCGAGCCGCGGGCCCACCGGCTGCCTCGGCTACTACGGCGACGAGGAGGCGAACGCCCAGCTGCGCAACGCCGACGGCTGGATGCTGAGCGGCGACCTGGCGACGATCGGCGACGACGGCTTCCTCCGGCTCACCGGGCGCGCCTCCGACCTGATCATCAGGGGCGGCAAGAACATCAGCGCCGTGGCGGTCGAGAGCGAGGCCTCGACCCACCCGGCGATCGCTATCGCCGCCGCGGTCCCGACCCCCGATCCGATCTTCGGCGAGAAAGTCTGCGTCTGCGCCGAGCTGGTCCCCGGTGCCGCCCTCACGCTCGCCGAGCTGAGCGCCCACATGGCCGCCCGCGGCGTCTCCCGCGAGTGGCTGCCGGAGCGGCTGATCGTCGTCGACGCGATGCCCCGCTCGGCCGGCGAGAAGGTCGACAAGCAGGCCCTGAGGCAGCTCGCCGCCCGGCCTACCGGCGACCCACGACCCCGACCCTGAGCACCGCCAGGTACTGGTCGATGATCAGCTCCGGCGCCAGCGGACCACCCGGCCGGTACCAGCGCGGCGCGGCCCAGATGGTGTCGCGCACCAGGCGGTAGACCAGGGTCGGATCGAGGTCGGACCGGAACTCGCCGTCGGCCACTCCCTGCCGCAGGACCCCGGTCCAGATGCGCTCGAACTCCCGATGCGCGTCGGTCAGATAGGAGAAGCGCGGCTGCCCGAGCAGGAACCTCGCCTCGTTCTGGTAGATAAGGATCGCGGAGCGGTGCTCGACCATCGACCCGAGGGAGGCCCGCAGGAGATCTTCGAAGGTCGCGGTCGCGCCGCGTCCTCGCCGCAGGACGGACTCGTAGCCGGCGAGCGTGTGCTCGATGAACCCCCTGAGGATCGCGTCGAGCATCGCCTCCTTCGAATCGAAGTGGTGATAGAGGCTGCCGGAGAGGATCCCGGCGGCGTCGGCGATGCCGCGGACGGTGGTGGAGACGTATCCCTGTTCGGCGAACAGGTCGGCGGCCACCCCCAGCACCTCCGCCTGGCGCACCCGCTCGAGCTCCGGCGCCACGATCAGGCCGCGCCGGGCCCGACTGCCGCCACCGCCTCGACCTCCAGCAGCAGCCGCGGGTCGAGCAGCGCGTCGACGACCACGCAGGTGCTTGCCGGCCCGGCCTCGCCGAAGCGCTCCCGCTTCGCCGCCGCGTAGGCCGGATAGTCCGCGGCATCGACGAGGAAGCAGGTCAGCTTGATCACCTCCGCCAGGGTCGCGCCCGCGGCGGCGAGGGCCGCCTCGACGTTGTCCAACGCCTGCGCCGCCTGCGCCTCGGCGTCCCCCTCGCCGACCAGCTCCCCACCGGGCGCGAAGGCCACCTGGCCGGAGAGATGGATCAGGTCCCCGTGGCGGACCGCCTGCGCCATCCCGGGGAAGGCGAGGCCGGGCGGATCGAAGCGCTCAAGCGGCATGGAAGGCGTTCCATCCCCCGGCCACGTCGAGGCAGGTCCCGGTGATGTAGCGGGCCTCCGCGGAGGCGAGGAAGAGGGCGGCGTCGGAGATGTCGGACGGCTGCAGCCAGGGGACGCCCATCGGGTTCAGCGTCCCGAAGGCGTCGGCGACGTCCGCGGCGACCGGGTCCTCGAGGTCGGGGCGGAAGAGCGCGTAGGTGGCCGGGTTGTGGCACATCGCGGTCGCCACCGACATCGGCGCCAGGGCGTTGACGGTGATCCCGGCGGGCGCGAGCTCGATCGCCACCGACTTGACGAACCCGATCACCCCCCACTTCGCGCTCGCGTAGTTGGCGTTGTTGGGACCGCCCTCGCGGCCGACCTCGGAAGAGGTCGCGATGATGCGCCCGGCCCGCCGCTCCAGCATGTGGGGCACGACGGCGCGGACGGTGTGGGCGACACCGCTGAGGTTGATCGCGATCATCTCGTCCCAGGTTTCGTCGTCCATCGTCGGGAAGGGGCCGTAGGCCCCGATCCCGGCGTTGGCGATCAGCACGTCGATCCGGCCGAAGGCGGCGATGGCGGCGTCGCGCATCTCCCGCATCTGGGCCGGGTCGCGGACGTCGGCCCGCATCGAGGCGGCGCGCCGGCCGGTCTCCTCGACCATCGCGACGGTCTCCGCCAGGCCCTCGTCGGTCCCCATCGGCGAGGCGCAGGGAAGCTGCTCGCCGAGATCGGACAGGAAGACATCGGCTCCTTCGCGGGCGAAGCGGACGGCGTGCTCGCGGCCCTGACCCTGCGCCGCTCCCGTGATCACCACCACGGCATCCTCGAAACGTCCCATCGTTCCTCCGTTCAGACTGAGTTGAGGGCGCTGAGCCCGTTCGAGATGTCGAGCACGGAGCCGGTCAGCTCCTCGCCCTGCCTGCCGAGCAGGAAGGTCACCGCCTCGACGACCTGGTCGATCGGCACGTACGCCGCCGAGCGCGGGTGTCGGATCCGCAGGGCGTGCTCGGCCTCCTCGGCTCCGGCGCCGGCCTCGCGAGCCGCCTGTGCCCAGGACTCGGGCGTGGCGAAGGCCGGCGTGTCGAGCTCCGTCGTGCAGACCACGTTGACCGCGATCCCGGCGTCGGCGGTCTCCACCGCGATCGACTTCGCCAGCCCGATCGCCCCCCACGCGGCAGCCGCCTGGTGGGAGAGGAGCGGCGCCCCGCGGCGGCCTTCGTCGCCGAGGAGGAGGACGACCCGCCCGCCGACGCCGTCGATCATCGCGGGGACGATCTCCCGCAGCACGTGGAAGGACCCGTTCAGCGTCGTGTCGAGCGCCTCGTCCCAGTGCTCGTCGCTCATCTCGGCGACCGCGACCGGCGTGCGGATCCCGGCGGCGAGGACGACCAGGTCGATCGGCCCCAGCTCCTCGCCGGCGCGCCGCAGCGCCTCGCGGACCGCCGCCCGGTCGCGGACGTCGCAGGCGAGCGGCAGGCAGCTTCGCCCGGTCGCCCGGATCGCGGCCGCGCCGTCCTCCAGCGCGGCAGCGTCGGACAGTGGGTAGCCGGGCGTCCGCAGGCCGTCCGGCGCGTCGAGCAGCGCCACGTCGGTGCCGCCCTCGGCGAGCGCCAGGGCACACGCGGCGCCGACGCCGCGAGCACCGCCGGCGACCAGCGCGACGCGCCCCTCGAACGGGCCGCTCATGGCATCCGGGCGCTCGCGCCCATGCAGACGTCGAGGGTGGTCCCGGTGACCATCCGGGCCGCCGGCGAGACGAGGTAGAGGATCGCCGCCGAGATCTCCTCGACCGGCGTCCATGGCTCGGGCACCGGGTTCATCGCCGTGTAGCGCGGTTCCACGTCCGCTTTCGTCGGGTGGTCGAGATCGGGCGCGAACAGGCCGTAGAGCGCGTCGTTGTGGACCATCTCGGTGTCGACGGTGGCCGGGCAGACGGCGTTGACGGTCACCCCTTGGGCGGCGACTTCGAGCGCCAGCGTCTTCACCAGCCCGATCACCCCCCACTTCGCGGCGACGTAGTGGGCGAGGTTCGGATTGCCCATCCTGCCCCCCATCGAGGAGGTGGCGACGATCCGCCCGCTGCCCCGCTCGACCATGTGCGGGACCACCGCCCGCAGGGTCTTGAAGACCCCGGTGAGGTCGGTGCCGATCATGTCGTCCCACATCTCGTCGGTGATCTCGGCGAAGGCGCCGAAGCCGCAGATGCCGGCGTTGGCGATCGCGATGTCGATCCGGCCGAGCTCGGTCAGTGCCGCCTCGGTCGCCGCCCCGATCTCGGCGGTCGAGCGGACGTCGGCGCGGACCGCGACGCAGCGCCGCCCGAGCGCCTCGACCTGGCGCCTGGTCTCCTCCAGGTCCTCCACGTCGGCGAGCGGGTAGGGCACGGTCTCGATCGGCGCGGCGATGTCGCAGATCGCGATGTCCGCTCCCTCTCGGGCGAGGGCGAGGGCGTGTGAGCGCCCTTGGCCGCGGGCACCGCCGGTGATGAAGGCGACCTGATCGTCGAGCATTCCCATGGCGTTCCTTTCCTTGCGGTCAGCGGCCGCGGCCGCGGAGTTTGGTGAGGACGACGGCGAGGATCAGCGCCGTCCCCTGGAAGGTCGGGATGACCCAGGAGGGGATCCCGTTCAGTTGCAGGCCGTTGATCCCGATCGCGATGATCGCCAGGCCGATCAGCAGTCCGAGGACGTTGAAGCGGCCGGGCCGGATCATGGTCGAGCCGAGGAAGGCGGCCGCGTAGGCGGGCAGCAGGTACTGGCTGCCGACTTCCGGCTGGCCGGCGCCGATCCGCATCGCGTAGAGCAGTCCCGCCGCGGCGGCGCAGACCCCGGAGGTCATGAAGGCGAGGTAGAGGATGCGGTCGGTCGGCACCCCCGCCAGCCGTGAGGCCTCGCGGTTGGCCCCGGTCGCGTAGATCTTGCGGCCGAGCGGCGTCATCACGAAGACGTAGCCGAGGACCACGGCCAGCACCCCGACGTAGATCAGCGGCGCCGGGATCCCGAGCGGTTCGCCGCGGCCGAGGTCGGTGAAGCTGCTGGGGATGTGTTCGGAGATCACCTTGCCGTTGGCGATCAACTGCGAGATCCCGATGAAGACCGAGCCCGAGCCGAGGGTGACGATGAACGGCTCGATCCGCAGCTGCACGACGAGGATCGCGTTGAAGAGGCCGGCGGCGATCCCGACCGCGAGCGTGGCGAGGATCACCAGCGGGACCGGCATGTCGCCGCCGGTGGTCTGGAAGAGCAGGGTCGAGAGGATGACCGACAGGGTGAGGATGCCGCCGATCGAGATGTCGAACACCCCGGCGGCCAGCGGCACCAGCAGGCCGAGGGCGACCAGCGCCGTGATCGTCTGGTTGTTGGCGACCGCGATCAGGTTGCTGGAGGTCGGGAAGGTGTCCGGCTGGGTGATCGCGAAGCCGATGAACATCGCCACCAGCAGCGCCGGCCCGGCGAAGCGCTCGACCAGGGTCGCCTGGCTTCGACGGGCGGGGGACGACTTCGTGGGCTCGCCCTCGGAGAGCGCCGGCTCAGCTGGCTGCGGCATGGGTTGGGCCTCCTTCGGCCAGGTAGCACTCCTCGACGATCGACTCGCGGGTGGCGGCCTCGCCGACCAGCTCGGCGGCGACCCTGCCACCGCGGAAGGCGAGGACTCGGTGACAGACGCCGACCAGGTCTTCCAGGTCGGATGAGCAGAGGACGACCGCGACGCCGCTCTCGCGCGCGGTCTCCCCGACGAAGCGGAGGATGTCGGCGGAGCCGCCGACGTCGACGCCCTGGGTCGGCTCCTCCAGGACCAGGACCCGGGGCTTCGTCCGCAGCAGCCGGGCGACGTAGACCTTCTGCTGGTTGCCGCCGCTGAGCAGCTCGATCGGCCGCTCGGGCTCGCGCGGCAGGATCCCGAACCGGTCCAGCAGCGTCGCCGCCTCGGCCCGCTCCTCGCGGTGGTGGAAGTAGCCCGACGCCCAGAAGGGGCGCAGGTCCGAGACGGTGAGGTTCTCCCGCACGCTCAGCCCGGCGATCCGCTTGCGGTGGTTGCCGGCGGGCACCACCGCGACCCCGAGGTCGGCGACCTCGGTCGGGCCCAGCCGCCGCACCGCGGCGCCGCCGACGCGGATCTCACCGGCACGGACGGCGGCGTCGCCGAGCAGGGTGCGGGGGATGTCGTGGACGCCCGAGCCGGACAGGCCGGCGAGGCCGACCACTTCGCCGGCGCGGACGGAGAAGGTGGCCTCGCGGAGCTCGCTGTCGGTGGCGACCCCGGCGAAGGCGAGCAGCTCGTCGTTGTCGGCGGACCCCGCAAGCGCCACCGCGCGTTTCGGCGCGCTGATCTCGCCGCCGGCGATCAGGCGGGCCAGCGTCCGCCGCTCGACCTCGGCGACGGGCGAGGAGTGGACGACGACCCCCTCGCGCAGCACCGTCACCCGGTCGGCGAGGTCGAAGACCTCTTCCAGCCGGTGCGAGACGTAGATCACGCCGACCCCCCGCCCCACCAACCGGCGGACCAGGGCGAAGAGGCGCCCGACCTCTTCGTCGGGAAGGGCCGCCGTGGGCTCGTCGAGGACGAGGACGCGGACCGCGTCGGAGTCCTGCAGGGCGCGGGCGATCGCGACCTCGGTGCGTTCGACCGCCCCGAGGCGGTCGACATCGTCGTCGGGGTCGAGGTGATCGAGCCCGAGCTCGGCCAGCCGCCGGCGGGCATCCTCGCGCTCGTCGCGCCAGCGGATGCGCCACCCCGGCGCGGTCCGGTAGAGGCCGCTGCCGAGCTTCAGGTTGTCGAGGATCGACAGCCCGTCGGCGAGGCCGAGGTCCTGGTGGATGAAGCGGATCCCGGCCGCCTGGACGCCGTCCGGGTCGCCGAAGCGGACCTCGGAGCCGTCGAGCGTCGCCGGTCCCGACCCCGGGTCGGGCGAGTGGAAGCCGGAGAGGACCTTGATCAAGGTCGACTTGCCGGAACCGTTGTGCCCGACCAGCGCGTGGACCTCGCCGGCGCGCACCTCCAAGTCGACCCCGGACAGCGCTCGCTGCCCGGGGAAGGTCTTGGAGATCGAGTGGAGCTCAAGCAGGGCCACCGGCCTAGCTGACGCCCCACAGCTTCTTGAACTGTTCTTCGTAGCCTTCGGCGCCCTCGAAGCTGCCTTCGGCAGGGACGTTCTCCTGCGTCAGGGCCAGCTGGGTCGGGTTCTCGATGTTGCCGGGGACCGGTTCGCCCGCCAGCAGGCGGCTGATCAGGTCGACCACGCACCAGCCGTTTTCGTAGATCCCGGAGAGCACGTCGAGCTTCACGATTTCCTTGCCACGCAGGAGTTCGAGCTCCGGTTCTTCGCCGTCGAAGGTGCCGACGGAGATGCTTTCGGATTTACCCGCTTCGCGGATCGCGGCGGCGGCCAGTGAGCCGGCGAACCCGGGTGCGGCGACCATCCAGTCGAGATCCGGGTTGCCCTGGATCGTCGACTGCAGCAGCGGCGGCAGGTCGGTCTGCGCGGTGGCGGCCGAGAACTGTTCGACCGAGAAGGTGCAGCCGGTGCATTCGGAGAGGACGTTTTCAAGCCCTTTCGCCCGCTGCTGGTTGCACTGGTAGACGGTGTCGGCAAAGATCGCCACGTTGGCTTCGCCGTTCGACTGGGCGACGATCTGCTGGGCGAGGATTTCCGCCTCGTGTTCGCAGACGTAGCCGACCTCGCCCGCGTTGCCGGTTTCCGGTTCCGGCTTCTCGGCGGTGAACTGGCCGACCACGGGGATTTCGGCTTCGTGGGCCTTCTTGTAGGCCTCCGGCGCGTCCGACTGCGGGCGGGCGTTGTTCACGATCGCCGCGGGCTTCGCCTGCACCGCCTGGTTCATGCAGTTCTGGAAGTTCGCGATTTCGAACTTGGCGTCGCAGACTTTCGTCTCGTAGCCGGCCGCCTTGGCGCCTTCTTCGAAGCCGTGGACCTGGGCGACGCAACCGGGGATCGACTGGTCGCAGCCGATGAAGTAGAGCAGCGCCCCCTTCTGCGGCGTCACCGGTCCGAACTGGTTGGCTTCGATTTCGGTGGGCACTTCGATGGTTTCAGCCGCCGATTTCTTCGCCGCGGCCAGCGCGGCGCCGCCGTCGGCGGCTTCGCCGGAGCCGGCTTCGGTCGATTCTTCGGCGGCGTCGGTCGATGACGACGAGGACGACGACGAGCCGCCGCCTCCGCAAGCACTGATCAACACCGCCGCGAAAACGGCAAGCGCGATGGACAAGAACAGCTTCGACTTCATTGTTCCCCTTCTCCTCTTAGTGGTAACCCTGCGACCGCTCAGCTGCCCGCCGGGGCCGACACGGCCCCGCGGATCGCCTCGCCGAGTGCTTCGATTCCCCGCACCAGCTCGTGATCGGGTGCATGGCTGTAGGCGAGGCGCAGGAAGCGGCGTGCATCCCCGTCGGCCATGAACCTCTCTCCGGGTCGACACATCACCCCGCGTTCGGCGGCCAGTTCCCCGACCCGATCCCACTCGACCCGCTCGTCGAGCTCGAGCCAGAGATAGAAGCCGCCCTGCGGCACCTCGAAGTTGACGAACTCACCGCAATGCTCGCGGACCGCGGCGACGGCGACGTCGCGCCGGCGGCGGTAGACGTCGTTCACCGAGGCGATGTGCGGGTCGAGCTTCCCCTCCCGCATGAACGCGGTCATGATCCGCGCCAGCCACTGGCTCACGCCAAGGTCCTGCCGGACCGCCGCCAGGCCCTCGATGATCTTCTCGTCGGCGCAGACCCAGCCGATCCGCAGCGCCGGGGCGACGATCTTGCTGAAGCCGTGCGACTGCATCACCACGCCCGCTTCGTCGAGGCTGAGCAGGGTCGGCAGCGGTTCGCCGCCGTAGCGCAGGTCGCCGTAGATGTTGTCCTCCAGCACGAGGATGTCGTTTTCGGCCGCCAGCTCCAACAGGCGCTTGCGGCGATCGAGCGGCGTCTCGACGCAGGTCGGCAGCTGGAAGGTGGGGATCACGTACATCAGCTTCGGCTTCACCCCGTCGGCCTTCATCTCGAGGATGCGCCGCTCCAGGTCGTCGACGTCGATGCCCTGGGCGTCGATCCCGACGGTGCGGATGTCGGCCCCGCGCATCTGCATGTAGCGCATCGCGTAGGGGAAGCTCGCCGCCTCCAACAGCACCCCGTCGCCGGGGTTGACGAAGGCGTTGATCGCCAGGGCGATCGCCTGCACCGAACCGGAGGCGAGGATGAAGTTGTCGGGCCCGAGGTCGCGCCCTTCGCGTGCCGACATCCACTTCGCCAGCTCGTCGCGCAGCCCGGTGTAGCCGAGCACGAGCTCGATGTAGGTGGCGAGGTAGAGGATCTGGTCCTCGTCCTCGTCGTAGTCGAAGGAGATGTACTCGAGCGCCCGCGGACCGTCGGTCCGCAGCACCTCGACGGCGAGCCGCTCCAGGTCCGCCATCGGGAAGGTCTCCTCGGCCGGGATCCCTTGATCGAGGTTGAAGGTGACCGGCGCCGGGGGATCGGGGAAGAACAGTGGCGGGCCGCCCTGCGCGAGGTCGGAGTACAGCGATACGGGGTCCAAACGATCTCTCCTGTTCGTTTAGCTGGGACGAGCGCCGGTCTTCCCTTGACCAATCGCTTGCTTGGTTTGCGATCCTAGCCGAAGGTTTCGCGGGCTGTCAAGGCGACTCCTTCGGGAGAGGCGGATCGCCTCAGATCGAGCGGTCGAGCCGGGCCGCCCCGGCCCGGTACACGGGATCCTCAGGGCCCCGGCTGCCTTCCGGTGCCGGTGCCTCGGGCGGGATCCAGCCCGCCGCGTCGAGCGCGCGGGTCCACTCGCGCACCGCGGCCCGCGCCGCGATCCGCCACTCCCCGTCGCGACGCTCGAGCCGGTCGACGTAGCGAAACGCGGAGACGAAGTTGAGCCCGACGTCGTCGAAGGGCTCGGCCCAGTGGTAGGCCAGCCCGTAGCTCTCGGCCACCGCCCGCTCGCCGTCGACTTCGCTGTAGTGGTTGCACACCAGGTGCATGGTTCCGTCGAACCGTCGCAGCGCCGCCATCACCCACTCGACGAAATCGTCCCGGAGGCCGGAGAAGCCCGTGTGTTCGTCGGTCCCGTCCGGGTGGTAGCAGGACCGCACCGCCTCGGCGTCGAGCCGATCGATCCCGCGGCTGTAGCGCATGACGATATCCTCGATCTGGCGGCGCGCCAGCAGCCCTTCCAAGGCCTTCGCCGACCCGGTGTCCCCGAATCCCTCCATGCCTTGACGCTATCAAGCGTTTGCTTGGGTGGGAACCCGAGGTCGGTCCAGTTCGAGGAACTCGAGCGCCAGCCCCAGCTGGGCGGCGAGCATCCTCACGCCAGGATGTGCCCGCAGCCCGCGCCGACGGGCGTCCTCGAGCAGGGGCGTCGAGCCGCCGGCGCCGAGGACGACCTCGGCGACGACCGCGCCCGGCTCGCCTCCGTCGAGAGCGAGGGGCGCCGGGTCCTCGGGGCGCATCCCGAGCGAGGTCGCGTTGACGATCAGGTCGGCGCCGGCGGGGTCGGGCGGACCGGCCGTGGCAGGGGCTCCCGGGCGCGCGGCACGTAGGTCGGCGACCAGCCGCTCGGCCCGCTCCGGGGTCCGGTTGGCGACCCGCAGCGAGGCGACTCCCGCCGCGGCCAGGGCGAAGGCGATCGCCCGCGCGGTCCCGCCCGCGCCGACCAGGAGGACCCGGACGCCGGCCGGATCGTGCCCGCTCTCGCGCAGGCCGGCGACGAAGCCCTCGCCGTCGACCATGCCGCCGTGGAGCGAGCCGTCGGCTTCGCGCCGGAGCAGGTTGACCGCGCCGAGGAGGCGCGCCTCCTCATCGAGCGAGTCGAGCAGCGCCGGCGCCGCCTCCTTGTGCGGGAAGGTGATCCCCGCGCCGACCAGGTTCCGCCACCCGCGGAAGGCGGCCAGGACCCCGGCGAGGTCCCCCGCGCCGACCTCGATCGGGACGATCCCGACGTCGAGCCCGCGCTCGCGCAGGAGCGGCGCCATCAGGCGCGGCATGCCGACCCCCTCGATCGGATCGCCCAGCTGGGCGATCCAGCGGGTGCGGCCGCTGACCTCCCAGGCGCTCATCCCGGCCTCACCCGAGCCGCCCGGCCGCGAGTACCGCGACGGTGTGGTCCCAGTCGCGGATGCCGGCGTCGGAGCCGAGGCCCGCGAGCGTCAGCGTCGCCGCCGCCGTCCCCAGCGCCACCGCCCGCGGGGTCTCCCAGCCGCGCAGCAGGCCGACGATCGTCCCGGCGCAGAGGGCGTCGCCGCAGCCGGTCGAATCGACCACCGGCCCGGGGATCGGCGGCACCGCCACCTCGCCCTCGGGTCCCACGATCAACGCTCCCTCGCCACCGCGGGTCACCACCACGACGTTCGCGCCGAGGTCGCGCAGCGCCCGCGCCCCGGTCCCCGGGTCGGACTCGCCGGTGAGCAGCTCCAGCTCCTCCTCATTGGGGAAGATCAGGTCGATGTCGGGCAGCGCCGGCCCCAGCAGCTCCAGCACGTCGGGCCGCTTGATGCCGAGGAAGTCGGCGGTGACGAGGAGGCCGGCCGCGTGCGCGCGCCGCGCCAGCTCGGCGGTCGGCGCCCCGTCGAGGCGGGCCAGCGCCGAGATCCCGCCGATGTGCACCGCTTCGCACTCCAGGAGCTCCTCCCACGGCACGTCCTCGGGGCCGAGCTCACCGTTGGCACCGGGGACGTGCCAGGCGGGCCGGCTGCCGTCGGCGCCGACGGCCAGGATCGAGGCCGAGGTCTGGACGCCGGGCTTGACGACGAGTCGGTCGGCGGCGATCCCCTCCGCCGCCAGCGCCCCGCGCAGGAACCCGGCGAGGCTGTCCTCGCCGACGGCGCCGACGGCGAGCACCTCGGCGCCGAGCCGGGCGAGGTCGATCGCGGTCCCACCGGCGGTGCCGGCCGGGGCGAGCCGGATCTCGTCGAGGATCTGCGAGCGCTGGCCGACCGGCATCCCGCGGACCGGCCGGCCCAGGGTGTCGACGATGAAGGCGCCTACGCAGGCGACCCGCGGGGCGCTCAAGGCTCCGGCCCGGGGTCGAGCGGGGCCGGGTCGAGGAAGCGCCGCAGCACGTTGGTCGTCAGCCGCGCGAGGTCGTTCTCGTAGTCCTCGTAGGCCATCGCCCCGGCCCAGGCGATCGCCCCGACCGCGAAGACGCCACCGCCGCCGGGCCACGGGGTGAGGGTGACGTCGGAGCGGACGTCGGCGTTCTCGTCGCCCCCTTTGTGGTCGGCCGACATCAGCTGGTCCTCGTGGACGAGCTTGTAGAAGCGGCTGTGGCCGGTCGAGGAGGCGACGACGACGCCGTTCGGCGGCGAGCCCAGCAGCGGGTCGTGGCGGTCGACCTCGTCGCCCGCCGCACCGCCCATCACCAGGCCGTCCTCGCCGAAGCGCTCGCCCGAGAGGCCCTCGAACATCCAGGCCAGCCCGGGCGCGCGACCGTCCTCGGTGCGTTCGTACCCGGGCGCCTTCTCGTCCCAGCCCTGGCTCGCCATCCCGATCCCGACCAGCCGGTTCGGCGCCACGCCGCGGTAGCGCCAGAGGCCGCCCGGCTCGCCGGTGGTGCTGTGGCAGGTCTCCCCCGGCGGGCTGTCCCAGGTGCGGGTGGCGGAGTTGCCGCGGCGGACCTCGATCACGTGCGGCCGCTCGCGGTCGACGCTCGTCACCCAGTAGAAGCCGTTGCCACCCAGGTACATCACCCGGCCGCCGCGCGCCATGAACTCCTCCATCGCCGCGATCTCCGCCGCCGAGACGTACTCCGGGTGGGAGCCGGTGACGAGGACGCGGTAGGGCTCGAGCGCCGCCGCGCCGCCGGCGTCGAGCGCGCCGTCGGTGAGGACGTCGAACGGCTGCCCCAGCCGCTCCAGCCAGCCGGTGAGGTAGAGGTCGGCGCCGAGGTGGCGCGGCGCCTGCTGGATCGCGCTGCGCCACTCCGGGCGGAAGCTGAAGAGCGGCCGGCGCAGCGAGGAGTAGCAGCGGCCCGAGCCGTCGGCGTGGACGTCGTAGAGCGAGCCGGCGAACTCGGCGTGGCCGGCGAGCTGGCGGTCGCGCTCGCCGGCCGAGATCGGGCGACCGCTGATCCCGAAGCCGACGTAGTCGATCCGGTCCCCCAGCATCGCGTTGCCGTAGGCGAGGTAGGTGTAGGTCGGCGCGAGGAAGGCGACGGGCGGGCGCTCGCCGCCGGCCGGCAGGACGATGAACGGGATGCGGTCGACGGCATCGCCGGCCTCGGCCCGCACCGCGTAGATGCCGCTCTCGAGGTCCGCCGGCAGCTCGAACCCGGCGCACTCCTCCCACCCGGCGTCGTCGAGATCGTCCTCGTGGAAGTGGATCGCGTCGTACTCGCCGGGGGCCAGGCGCGGGTCGATCTCGGTGCCGCGCCAGCTCGGTCCGGTGACCGCGCGGGTCGGGCCGCCGTGGAGGACCCCGGCCGGGCCGCCGGCCGCCTCCGGCACCGTCTGCAGGTGGAGGTCACGGTCGAGTTGCCAGGCGGCGAGCGTCCGCGGCTCGCCGTCGGGGCCGAGGACGCTCAGGCACGGGGAGCCGATCTTGCCGCTGTAGGGGTCGCGGCCCTCGCGCCCGGCGGCGAGCAGGAGGCTCCCGCGGGGACCGGCGAGGGGCATGGCCGAGGGCTCGCGCCGGACCCGCGTCCGCTGTGCCCGCAGCCGTCGCGGCTCGGCCCGCAGGCCGTACTCGCCGGCGGCCGGCGCCAGCTCGGCGACGAGCCGCGTCCAGACCCGCTCGGGCAGCGGTGTCTCCAGCTCGCAGAGGAGGTCGGCGCCGCCATCGGCCGCGACCGCCCGGAGCTGGGGCCGGCCCTCGCGCAGGGACAGGGAGAACCCCGGCGCGCCGTCCTCGCAGGCGGTCGTGGCGAGGACCGGCTCGCGACCGCCGCCGAGGAGGGTCGGGAAGACCCAGAGCTCGAGCCAGGCGCGCGGGGCCGCGGCCAGCCCGGCGAGCCCGTCGACCCGCAGGTGCGATCCGCGGGTGACGCTCTGCGGGCCGGCCGTCGCCGCGATCGGCTCGACCTCCGGGACCGCGACCTCGGCCGGCAGCAGCGAGGGGACCCGATCGTCGGCGCCGCGCAGGCGCACCAGGCGCAGGTCGACCGGGGAGCTCGTCGAGTGGAGCCGGACCTCGACCCGCTCCCCGGGGCGGTACTCGAAGCGGTCCAGGTAGCCGTAGGTCTCGTCGGCCGCGGCGGACATCAGCTCGGCTCGGAGCGCCCGCGCCTCAAGCTTCGACCAGGCCCATGCCGGCCTCGGAGTAGCGCTCCCCGCTGGGGCGCGGGACGGCCGCCGCGATCGCCTCGAGGTCGGCCGGGGAGAGGGAGAGCGCCGCCGCCTCGACGTTCTCGCGCAGGTGGGTCCGGCGGCGGGTGCCGGCGATCGGGACCACGGCGGGCTGGGCGGCGACCCAGGCGAGCGCGAGCTGGGCGGGAGTACAGCCGCGCTCGCCGGCCAGCCGCTCCAGCACGCCGAGCAGGTCGAGGTTGTCGCCGAGGTTCTCGGCGCTGAGCCGCGGCGTGGTCCGCCGGTAGTCGGCCTCGTCGAGGTCCTCGGGCCGCCGGATCGTCCCGGTCAGGAAGCCACGGCCGAGCGGCGAGTAGGCGACGAAGCCGATGCCGAGCTCCCGCACCGTCTCCAGCACGCCGTCCTCGAGCGGGTCGCGGGTCCAGAGCGAGAACTCGCTCTGGACGGCGCTCAGCGGGTGGACGGCGTGGGCGCGGCGGATCGTCTCCGGTGAGACCTCGCAGAGCCCGATCGCCCGCACCTTCCCGGCGGCGACCAGCTCGCCCATCGCGCCGACCGTCTCCTCGACCGGCACCTCGGGGTCGACCCGGTGCTGGAAGTAGAGGTCGATGCGATCGGTGCCGAGCCGCCGCAGCGAGGCCTCGCAGGCGGTGCGCACGTACTCCGGCCGGCCGTCGACGCGGCGGTCGGTCGGGTCCTCGGGCGAGCGGGTGAAGCCGAACTTGGTCGCGATCGCGACCGCGTCGCGGTGGGGCGCCAGGGCCGAGCCGACCAGTGGCTCGTTGGTGTGGGGGCCGTAGGAGTCGGCGGTGTCGAAGAGGGTGACGCCGAGCTCGACCGCCGCGGCCAGCGTCGCCCGCGCCTCGGCCTCGTCGGGCGGGCCGTAGTGCTCTGACATGCTCATGCAGCCGAGGCCCAGCGGGGAGACCTCCAGCCCCTGCGAGCCGAGCGGGACCGCGCTCGCGAGCGCGCCGCTCACGCCTGGCCGTCCGCGGCGACGGCGACGGCGCGCACGGGGGAGCCGCTGGAGCCGGTCAGGAGCAGCGGCAGGACGGCGAACATGAACTCGGTCCAACCGTCGGCGGCGGCCGCCTCGAGGTTCATGTTCTCGATGATGAAGACGCCGTTCTCGGTCAGCAGATGGAGGTGGACCGGCAGTTCGGTGTAGCCGAGCGGCGCGTGCTCGAAGACCGAGGTGTCGGCACCGGCGAGGAAGACGCCGCGGCCGGTGAGCCATTCGGCGCCGGCGAGGTCGACCCCGGGGATGCCGGTGCCGATCCCGAGGAAGCGCTCCGGTTCGGACCAGTAGCCGCCGAACCCGGTGCGGACGAGGACGCAGTCGCCCTCCCCCACCTCGACCTCGGCGCGCGCGGCGGCGGCTTCCAGCTCGGCGGGACCGATCGGCGTGCCCGGCTCGAGCGCCTCGACGCCCTGGGTGCCGGCGACGTCGAGGAGGACGCCGCGGCGGAGGATCGGCGCCACCGAGTCGATCGGGTTCTCGGTGATCCCGTTGACCCCATCCTGGCCCTCGGCGACCGTCTTGCCGCCGAAGATGATGCCGTTGCAGGCGGCGTGGGAGAGCGAGTCGAGGTGGGTGCCCGAGTGGCCGCTCATGATCACCAGCTCGTTCGAGCCGCCGTAGCCGCCGTCCATCTCGAAATCGCCGAGCCGGTAGTAGGGGGTGAAGAAGTAGGGCGGGTGCGAGGGGTCGTTCGGCATCCCGATCTTCATCGGGTGGGAGAGCTCGACCGTCCTCGCCCCGGCGATCGCCGCCAGCAGCTCGCCCGCGTCGCTCATCCGAGCTCCTCGGCGACCGCGTCGAGCGCGGCGCGGATGCCGGTCGCCATGTGGTCCAGCTCGTCGGTGCCGATGACCAGAGGTGGGGAGACCGCGATCGCGTCGAGCAGCGGGCGCACCAGGACCTCGCGCTCGCGCGCCGCCCGGTGGAGGCGCAGCGAGAGGCCGGGGTCGCGCTCCAGCGCCGCCGGGTCGAGCGCCAGCGCGCCCATCATCCCGATCCCGCGAGCGTGGTCGATCAGCGGATGGGCGGCGAGGTCGGCGAGCCGCGTCTGCAGCTCCGGCTCCAGCGCGAGGCTGCGGGCCAGCAGCCCCTCGCCCTCGATCACGTCGATGTTGACGAGCGCCGCGCGGCAGGCGACCGGGTGGCCGGCGTAGGTCGAGCCGTGGCGGAAGGCGACGCCGTACTCGGCCGACCAGAACGGTGCGGCGATCTCGCCCTTGACGATGACGCCGCCGAGCGGCTGGTAGCCGGAGGTGACGCCCTTGGCGAAGACGGTGAGGTCGGGGACGACGCCCCAGCGCTGCGGCCCGAACCAGTGGCCGAGCCGGCCGAAGGCACAGATCACGTCGTCGGCGACGAGGAGGATCCCCTCGCGGTCGCAGACCTCGCGCATCGCCGCCAGGTATCCGTCGGGCGGCGGCATCACGCCACCGGCGCCGACCACCGGCTCGATGAAGACGGCGGCGATCCGCTCGGCGCCGAGCCGCGCGATCTCCTCCTCGAAGGCCTCGACCGAGTCGTAGGGGATGCTCGAGCGGTCCGGCAGGAGCGGGCCGAACTCGGCCTTGTTGGCGGCGATCCCGCCGATCGAGGTGCCGAGCCCCTGGGCGCCGTGGAAGGCACCCTCGCGGCCGACGATGTGGAACCGCTCCGGCTGTCCCTGGCTGCGCCAGTACTGACGGACGAGCTTGGCGGCGGTGTCGATCGCGTCGCCGCCGCCGGTGGCGAGGAAGACGTGGGCGTCGGGCAACGGCGAGAGCTCGGCCAGGCGCGCCGCCAGCTCCTCGGCCGGGCCGTGGGTGAAGTCGTTGAAGATCGAGTAGGCGTCCAGGGTGCGCACCTGGTCGGCGATCGCGGTCGCCATCTCCTCGCGGCCGTGGCCGATGTTGGCGTACCAGAGGCTCGAGGTGGCGTCGAGATAGCGGTTGCCCTCCGAGTCCCAGAGCCAGACGCCCTCGGCACGCTCCAGCAGCAGCTGGTTTCCCTCCACCGCGGACATGTCCGCGAAGGGGTGCCAGAGCCGCGAGCGGGTGGACGTTTCGGTCACCGACGGAGCCATGTCGTGATCGGGCACGCTACCGCATCGTGAACTCGCTGTCCACTGAAAGGTCAGTTGAGTCCGTATTACAAGACACACGTTTCAGTCGGCTAAACTCGCGCCCTCGCCTCATCGCACATCCAAGGAGGACTCGATGGACAACGAAACGACCGCGCGGCTGCTCGCCGCGGTCGACGGCTTCTTCGACGAGATCGTCGAGTTCGCCGGGCAGGTCGTCGCCGAGCCCAGCGTGACCGGCGAAGAGGGAGCCGCCGCCGAACGCTTCGCGGGCTGGTTCCGCGACAACGGCTTCGAGGTCGAGATGAAGACGGTGCCCGCCGAATTCCGCGACCGCTTCCCGGCGATGGCCGCCGAGGTCGATCTCGACCGCCGCCCCAACGTCTTCGGCTGGCTGCGGAGCAAGGACCCGAAGGTGGCGCCGCTCGTCCTCAGCGGCCACACCGACGTCGTCTCCCCCGGGCCGGCCGAGCTCTGGGACGCCGACCCCTTCGAGGGCGCGGTCCGTGACGGTCGCCTCCGCGGCCGCGGCGCGCTCGACATGAAGGGCCCGATCTGCTGCGCGCTCCTCGCCCTCCTGGCGCTGCGCCAGGCCGAGATCGAGCTCGCCTTCGACGTCGAGATGCAGTGCGTGGTCGCCGAGGAGCGCGGCGGCCTCGGCACCCTGTACGCGCTGGAGACCGAGCCGGCGCCCTCGGCGGTCGTCGTGCTGGAGCCGACCACCGGGGCGATCTGCCCCGCCTCCGGCGGCGCCGTCCCCTTCAACGTCCTCGTCCCCGGCCAGGCCGCCCACGTCTGCGTCCCCTGGACCGGCGCCAGCGCCTTCGAGCACCTGGTCTACATATATGGGGGCCTGATCGAGCTGGAGGCGGCGCGCAACGCGCGGCTCTCCCACCCGCTCTTCGACGACCTGCCCTCGAAGATCCCCTTCGCGGTCGGCAAGGTGCAGGCCGGCGAGTGGCACGCGAGCGTGCCCGACCAGGCGGTCCTGACCGGGCGGATGGGCGTGCTGCCGGGCGAGACCAAGGAGGAGGTGCGCGAGGAGCTGATCGCCGCCGTCGCCGAGCTCTCGGCCGGCCACGAGTTCCTCGCCGCGCACCCGGCGACCGTCACCTGGGACAACGAGGGCTTCCCCGCCTGGGAGACCGACCACGACACCCCGATCGTGCAAGCGCTCCTCGCCGGCAACCGCGCCGGCGGTGGCGAGGGACGGCTCGGGGCGGTCACCTACGGCTGCGACGCGGGCCACTTCGCCAGCGCCGGCTACCCGACCGTGATCTTCGGCCCCGGCGACATCGCCGAGGCGCACCTGAAGAACGAGAGCCTCTCGCTGGAGGAGATGCGGCTCGCGGCCCGCACCCTGGCGGTGGGGATCGCCGACGCCTCCGAGCGCGCGAGCGGAGGGACCGCCGCATGAGCGAGAAGGCCCTGACCGGGATCAAGGTCGTCGAGTTCGCCCGCTACATCGCCGGGCCCTACTGCGGCATGGTCCTCGCCGACCTCGGCGCCGACGTGCTGAAGGTCGAGTCACCGGCCGGCGACCCCTCGCGGCTCGAGGGTCCCTGGGTCGAAGGCGAGAGCGCCTACTTCGGCCAGATGAACCGCAACAAGCGCGGCGAGACGCTGGACACGCGTAGTGAGGAGGGCGTCGCCCGGCTGACCGAGCTGATCGGTGGGTGCGACGTCTTCATCGAGAACTTCCGCCCCGGCGTGCTGGAGAAGATGGGCCTCGGGCCGGAGCGGATCGAGGAGATCAACCCGCGCTGCGTCGTCGTGCGGATCTCCGGCTTCGGCCAGGACTCGCCGCTGAAGGACCGGGCCGCCTTCGACTGCATCCTCCAGGCCTCCTCCGGGCTCGCCTGGATGAGCGGCCGGCCCGAGGACGAGGGGCCGCTGCTCGTCGGCTCCTACGTCGTCGACATCACCTCCGGGCTCTGCGCGGCGCTCGCCGCGGTGAGCGCCCTGCAGCAGCGCGAGCGCACCGGCCTCGGCCAGGTCGCCGACACGACGATGCTCGACGCGGCGCTGATGCTGCTCGGCTACACGCCCTCGGAGGTGCTCGCGTCCGATCGCGACCCGCGCCGCTGGGGCAACACCGACGCGACCTCGGTGCCCGCCAACGCCTACGCGGCGAAGGACGGCTGGGTCTACATCCACGCCGGGCCGGACCACTTCTGGCGGATCACGCTCGAAGTGGCGGGGCGCGACGAGGTGCTCGACGACGAGCGGCTGCAAACCTTCGACTCGCGGCTCGAGCACCGCGATCTGGCCGACGCGGTGGTCGCCGACTGGGTCCGCGACCTGACCGTGGCCGAGGTCGTCGCCCGGCTCGGCGACGCCGGGGTTCCGGTGGCGCGGATCAACACCGTGAAGGAGGCACTTGCCGACCCGGAGCTCGGGATCGACGAGCGGATCGCCGACGTCCCGCTTCCCGGCGGCGGCACGATGCGCACCCTGAAGGCGCCGATCCGCCTCTCGCGCTCGCCGATCGAGATCGAGCGCGGCCTGCCGGGAGAGCAACGATGAGCGGCGCGGTCCTGGTCAGCGGCGGCACCCACGGGATCGGCCGCGCCTGCGTCGAGCGGCTGCGCGACGATGGCCTCGCCGTCGCCTTCACCGGTCGCGACGCCGAGGCCGGGGCCGAGCTCGCCGAGGCGAGCGACGCCCGCTTCCTCCCCTGCGACATGCGCGACGAGGCGGCGGTGCGCGAGGCGGTCGCCGCGGCGACGGAGCTCGGCGGCGGTGCGCTCGGCGGGCTCGTCAACAACGCCGGGATCACCCGCCGCGCGGCCTTCGCCGAGACCACCGCGGCCGACTGGGACGACCTCTTCGCGATCAACGCCCGCGGCGCCTACCTCCTCACCCACGCCGCCCTGCCGGCGCTCGAAGCCGATGGCGGCGGCGCCGTCGTCAACGTCGCCAGCGTCGCCGGCGCGGTCGGCGAGGAGGGACTCGCGATCTACAGCGCGACCAAGGGGGCGGTGATCGCGCTGACCCAGTCGCTGGCGCTCGAGCTCGGCGAGCGGGTCCGCTTCAACGCCGTCTGCCCGGGCCAGATCGAAACCCGGATGATGGCCAGGGCGCTCGCCGATCCCGATCGGGTCGCGGCGATGCGCGCGGGCATCCCGGTCGGCCGGCTGGGGCTGCCCGAGGACGTCGCCGCCACCGTCGCCTGGCTGCTCTCGGCCGACGCCGCCTTCGTCAACGGCAGCGTCCTCGTCGTCGACGGCGGCGAGACGGCCGGGATCAAGCAAGCCAAGGAACCAGCGAAGGAGGGCGAGTGATGGAGGTTGGGACGAAAGAGGCGGTGTTCGCCAACATGGAGGTCGGCGAGAAGCTCGGGCCGCTGCGGGTGAGCGTCGACGAGCACTTCCTCCGCGCCCACGCCTTCGCCCTCGCCGACGACACCTCCTGGCCGGTCGTCCCCCGTCCGGCGCAGAGCGGCCCCGCCTCGCTGCTCGTCCCCGACCTGCTGCGGCTGCTGAACACCGTGTACGACCCCAACTCCGAGACCGCGCTCCACCAGCGCGAGGAGATCGAGCTGCACTCGCCGATGCGGCTCGGCGAGGAGGTCGAGATGGAGGGCTCCTTCGTCGACAAGTTCACCAAACGGGGCAAGGGCTACACGACGGTCGAGGCGACGGCGCGCTCGCTCGCCGACGGCCGCCCCCTGATCACCCACCGCGCCACCGAGATGAGCGAGATGGCCGGGGTCGAGATCGGCGCCGGCTCGGCCGCGCCGCCGTCCCGCCGGGTGACCGGCGAGTCCGACGGGTCGCTCCCCCCGGCGGCGAGCTGGTCGAGCGACCTCGCCCCCCGCACCCCGCTCGCCGGCCTCACCAAGACCCTCCACCAGGACCAGATGTCGGTCTTCTCCAACGTCGGCGAGTTCTGGCACACCCTCCACACCGACCTCGCCGTCGCCCGGGCGGCCGGCTCCGACCGCACGATCGCCCAGGGGATCATGGAGACGATGTACGTGGCCGAGCTCGCGGGCACCTTCTTCGGCCCCGCCTGGCAGACCGGTGGCTGGTCCTCGATGACCTTCCTCGCCGCGGTCCACGCGGGCGACACCCTCACCCTCGGCGGCGCGGTCCTCGGCCCCGAGGAACGCGAGGACCCCGACCGCGCCGAAGCGGAGGTCTGGATCGACAACCAGGACGGCGACACCACCCTCGTCGGCTGGATCGCCGCCCGTCCCTGAGGCACCCACCATGCCCGCCCACCTGATGCTGGTCTTCACCGAAGCCCCGGCCGACCTCCTCGACGAGTACCACGACTGGTACGACACCCACGTCACCGAGGTCCTCGCCACCCGCGGCTTCACCTCCGGCCAACGCTTCCACCGCGTCGACTTCGACGGCGTCACCAAAGGCGAATCGCCCCGCTTCCTCGCCGCCTACGAGATCGACGGCGACCTCGACACCGCCATCGCCGACCTCCGCCGAGTCCTCGAGACGACCACACCGCTCGAGCGAGCGCCTGGAGGCAGGCGTGCCGTTCGCCCCGGTTCAGATCTACACGGCGTTGGGGGAGAGACGGTAGGAGGTTAGTCGGGGACGGCGTTGTTCCGGCCGCAGCGGCAGTCCTAGTGTGCGTCCTGGGCGTCTCATCGCGGTCCTGGCTGGCTGTGACCGCGATGAGACGCCCAGGACGTGAGGGGTCCGTGAAACACCCGGCACACCTCGCCCGGATCGGTGACGAAGATGCCGGGAACGTCACACTTCCGCGCTGAGCCTTCGGTCTGTTTCCGGGCCTCGAAAGAGGGCCCGAGAGCCTCGATGCAAGCATTGACGTCGTCATGGCGACACCAAAGCTTGCATCGCGGTCGTGACCGTTGGACAACACGCACGGAAGCGTGGAGTTCCCACGCTCTCCGTGACGCAGATGCGCCTTCCGCGACGCATCCGTGTCCATCCCGTGACGAACCCGAGGCGCTCGCGTGGGCGATCCCGCCACTCCTCACATCCCCGGCCGTCTCGGCCACGGCCACAGCCTGCCAGGGCCGTGGCCGAGACGGCCGCGCTCGCCGCAGGCCCTTGCGTCCCTTGGCCTCGGGCGCCGGCTTCAGACGGCCCGGACCCTAGCCCGGGCGCCAGCTTGAAACGGCCCCGTCCCTTTCGAGCCGAGGCGCCGAACCCCAGCGGCTAGAGCGACTCGCGCGCCAGGAGCCTGCGGAGGGCCAGGGCCAGGACCTCGGTCGACTCGGCCAGGTCGGCTTCGGCGAGGGACTCGTCGACGCGGTGGGCGTCGACGATCGAGCCGGGGCCGAAGAGGACGACGGGGATGCCGGCGCCGGCGAAGTGGCCGGCGTCGGATCCGTAGGTGACGGCGGCGACGCGGCGCTCGCCGGTGGCGGCCTCGCAGCCCGCGATCATCGCCTCGACCAAGGGGTGGTCGATCGCGGTCTCCCAGCCGGCGAAGCCCTCGTGGATCCATTCGAGCTCCGGCGGGTGCTCGGCCAGCCACTCGTCGCCGTCGGCGCTCGCCGCGACCGCGGCCAGGAGGCCGGCCTTCAGGTCCTCGAGCGAGTCTTCGGGCATGACCCCGACGCGCCCGGCCAGCATGGCCGTCGCCGGCAGGGTGGAGTGGTAGTCGCCGCCGCCGAAGATCCCGAAGCCGGTCGGCGCCGCCTGGGGCAGGTGGGCGAAGAGGGGGTGGTCGATCGCCGCGTTCTGCGCGGCGCTCCAGGCACGGATCGCCTCGCCGACGAGCCACAGCTTGCGGGTCGCGTCGACCCCGTGCCAGGGGACCGCGGAGTGGGCGGCGCGCCCTTCGACCCGGACCCGGAACTGAAGGTTGCCGCCGCAGGCCGGGGCGACCACGTTCTCGGTCGGCTCGAGCACGATCGCCGCCGCCGGGCGCGGCTGGTCGTCGAGCGCCGCCAGGGTGCCGAGCCCGCCGGTCTCCTCGCCCATCACGCCCTGGATCTGGACGTCGCGCTCGGGCACGAGGCCGCTCCGCATCAGCGCCCGCACGGCGAACATCGCGGTGACGACCCCGCCCTTCATGTCGGTGGTGCCACGGCCCCAGATCCGCCCCTCGGCGCGGGTCGCCGCATAGGGCGGGCGCGACCACTCCGCCTCGTCGGCGGGGACGACGTCGAAGTGGCCGTTGAGGACGAGCGGCGCGCGCTCGGGGTGGGCGGAGCGCCACCAGCCGTAGACGTTCGGCCGCTGCTCCAGGTCGGGTTCGCCCGCGAGCGCCGGAAACTTCGCCCGCTGCTCGGCGCTCACCGGCCGCACCTCGGTCTCGAACCCGTTGGCCTCGAGCCACCGCGCCATCACCGGCGCCGCCGTGCCCTCGCTGCCGGTGGGGCTGCGGGCGGCGACGAACTCGGCGAGGTGGTCGGCCTCCTCCTCGAAGGAGGCCCGGACCTCGTCCAGCAGCGGCCCGTCTTCGACCGCGGCCATCAGGTCGCCTCCTGTCGGCGGACGAAGCGTTTCCAGGTCTTCACTTTCGTCAGCGCGACGGCGACGAAGAGGACGACGCCGGTGAAGACCGGTTCGACGTAGAAGGCCACGCCGAGCTGGGTCAGGCCGGCCAGGCCGACGGCGACGATGAAGACGGCGACGATCGTGCCGACGACGTTGTACTGGCCGGGCCGGAAGATCGTCGCGCCGAGGAAGACCGCGGCGAACGCCGGCAGGAGGAAGGAGGCGCCGATCGTCGGGTTGCCCGAGCCGGACTTGGCGGCGAGCACGACCCCGGCGAGTCCGGAGAGGCCGCCCGCGGCGACGAAGGAGCCGATCGTCAGGCGGGTCGTCCGCAGCCCGGTCAGCCGCGCCGCCTCGAAGTTGTCCCCGAGCGCGTAGATGTAGCGGCCGACCGGCATCCGTTCGAGCACCCACCAGATCGCGAACGCGATCACCGCCAGGTAGATCACCGGCCAAGGGATGCCGCCGAGCTGGGCCTGCCCGATTTCCTGGAACGAGTTCGGGATCTTGTCGGTGAAGATCGAGCCGTTGGTCCACCACTGGGCGATGCCGGTGGCGATCGAGCCGGTGGCGAGGGTGACGATCAGCGACTCGATCCCGATCACCGCGACGCCGATCCCGTTGATCAGGCCGAACAGGGCCCCGACCGCGATGCCGGCGAGGATCGCGATCGGCACCGCCGCTTCGAGGCTGTGGAACATGCCGGCCGAGACGACCGCCGACAGCGTCATCACCGAGGCGACCGAGAGGTCGAAGGCGCCGCAGGCCAGCGGCAGGACGAGGGCGATCGCGAGGATCGCGCCGATCGCCTGGTTGCCGGCGATCGCGCGGAAGTTGTCGGTGGTGGGGAACGTGTCGGGCAGCGCCAGGCCGAACCCGACCAACATGATGATCAGGATGTAGAAGCCGAACCAGCGGGGGTTGAGGACCTTGGTCATGCGGCCACGTCCAGGAAGGCCAGATCGGCGATCCGCTGCGGCGTGATCTCCGCCCCACGCAGCTCTCCGGCGACGCCGGACCCGCGAAGCACGAGGACCCGGTCGCAGATGCGGCCGTACTCGGTTTGGTCCGAGCTGATGAACAACGTTGCCACCCCCTTGTTGGAGAGCCCGTCGACGAGCTTCAAGATCTCCTCTTTCGCTTGGATGTCGATGCCCTGGGTCGGCTCGTCGAGGATCATCACCTTGGGCGCGAGGCGGATCCAGCGGGCGAGCATCACCTTCTGTTGGTTGCCGCCGGAGAGCAGGGCGATGCTCTTCTCCGGCTGCCGTGGCCGCACGTCGTGTTCCTCGATCAGCCCCATCACCTCGCGGCGCTCCAGCCGCGGTGAGACCCTGGTCATGCGGACGAACGGCGAGAGATCGGCGATCGTGAGGTTGGTCGCGACCGACATCTCGGCGAAGGCGCTCTGGGCGCGGCGGTCCTCGGGGACCAGCGCCATCCCGGCGGCGATCGCCTCGGCCGGAGCCTTGGGATCGATCCGCTCACCGTCGAGCTCGATCGTGCCGGCGGACTTCTCCTCGGCGCCGAACAGCACCCGCGCGATGCGACTGCGGCCGGAGCCGAGCAGGCCCGCGATCCCGAGGACTTCGCCCTGGTGCACCTCGAAGGAGACGTCGCGCAGCCGTCCGGAGGAGAGGCCGGAGACCGCGAGCCGCACCGGGGCCGCGTCGCGCGCGGCGCGCTTGCCGACCTCGAAGGCGTCCTCGGGCTCGCCGATGATCTGGGAGACCAGCGCCGACTCGGTCAGCTTCGCGGTCTCGGTCGTGGCGATCAGCTTCGCGTCGCGCAGCACGGTCACCCGGTCGGTGAGCGCGAAGATCTCCTCGATCCGGTGGCTCACGTAGAGGACCGCGACGCCGCGCGCGGCCGCCGCGCGGATGACCTTGAAGAGGGACTCGACCTCGTGCTCGGGCAGCGCCGCGGTCGGCTCGTCGAGCACCAGCAGGCGGGCCGGGCGGCCGTCGGCTCCCGGCGAGAGGGCGCGGGCGACGGCGACCATCGTCCGCCGCGCCGGGGTCAGCTCGGCCATCGGGGTCCGCAGGTCGAAGTCGACGCCGAGGACCGAGAGCACCTCGCGGGCGGCCTCCTCCTCCCCTTTCCAGCCGATCCGGAAGCGGCTGCTGCGGTTGAAGTCGGAGCCGATCGCGAGGTTTTCGGCGACGGTCAGCGAGGGGAAGACCGCCGGGTCCTGGTAGATGAACCGCAGCCCCGTCGCGTGGGCGAGCGGGACGCTGTGATGCTCGACCACCTGGCCGTCGATCGCGATCTCGCCGGCGTCGATGTGGTGGTAGCCGGCGAGGCACTTGATCAGGGTCGACTTGCCCGACCCGTTCTCCCCCACCAACCCGTGGACCTCGCCCTCGAGGAGGGTGAGGTCCACGCCGTCGACCGCGACCTGGCCGGGGAACTCCTTGACCAGGCCGCGGACCTCGACTACGGGTTTGGGGGTCACTTCAGAACCGTTCCTGGCGGGCCGTCAGGAGCCCGATTTCCAGAGTTCTTCGTAGAGCTTCGGGTAGTCGACGTCCCCGTTCCAGGTGCCTTCTTCTTCCTGCACGTTGGACGGGACGATCAGCTTGGTCGGCAGCCCGACCGAAGCCGGTTCCGGATCTTCGCCGTTGAAGATGCGGTTGGCGGCATCGATGTCGGTCCAGCCGATCCAGGTGACGGGCACCGCGCCGGTGGCCGAGAGCCCGCATTCTTCGCGGATGCACTTGAGGCCTTCGGAGGTGCCGTCGCCACCGGTCACGATCAGGTTCTTGCCGACCGCCTGCTCGCCCTGAAGGACGAACGGCACGGCGGCGTCGAACGGGACCACGATCGAGTCGGCGGTGGGGTTGGCCTGGAGGAGCTGCTGGGTCAGCTGCGGCAGTTTCGAGGCCATGTCGGCGAAGGTGAAGCTCGACGACGCGACCTTTTCGCAGCCGCCGCAGTTTTCCATCGCTTTTTCGAAGCCTTCGGTGCGCAGCTTGACGACGCCGAATTCTTCGTTGATCAGCTGCACGTACTTGGCTTCGCCGTTCGTTTCGGCGATCAGGAAGTTGGCCGCCTGTTCACCGGTTTCGATCCACGCCTTTTCGGGCGGGCTGTCGGAGAAGTCGACCAGGTTCGAGGGCGGGACGGAGGAGGCGATGACCGGGATGCCGGCCTTTTTGGCGTCGTTGATGGCGCCCTTGACCGTCGCCGGATCGATCGCGTGGATGATGATCGCGTCCGGCTTCAGGGCGATCGCCTGCTCGATCGCGGCTTCCTCGTCGGCCGGAGTTCCCTTGCCGTCGATCGTGCGGCTCTTCCAACCGAGGACCTTGGCGGCTTCGGCGGCGCCGTCCATCGGCTCCGAGCAACCCTCGGCGGCGGCGGCGCACGGAATCAGCACGACGCTTTTGCCTTTCGCCACCGGGGGCGAGGAGGTCGGGACGCCGCCCGTCACTTCTTCCTCGGCTTTTTCGACGAAGGCTTCCGCTTCGGCGACGTCGCTCCCGCCTTCGGAGCTTTCCCCGGATTCGGCCGATTCGGTGGATCCCGCGCTGGTTTCCGAGCTGGAACTGGACGAGCTGGAGCTGGAACCGCAGCCGGCGACCACGAAAGCGATCACGAGAGCGCCGAGCAGCGCGAGAGCCCAGAGCGGCACACCCGCCTTCCGCTTTCTCGAACTCGCGTTGGCATTGCTGTGCCGCATTGAAAGTCTCCTCTGATGTAAGGGCCTTTGTGGACCCACTTATCGGGAACTGGCGCCTTTATACCGCATCGTGGCCACTCAGTCCACTGGGTGGACGTGATACTCTCGCCTCGCGATGAACGAGGGTACGTCTGACGCGCAGCCCAAAGCCACGGGCGGGAAAAAGCCGGCCCGTGAGGCCTCGGTGGCGGTGCTCGGTAAAGCGATCGTCCTTCTCGATGCCCTGGCGAACGTCCGCGAAGCGACCACGGCCGACCTCGCCGAGCGGCTCGGCGAGCCACGCAGCTCCGTCTACCGGCTGCTGAACACCCTGGCCGAACACAACATGGTCGAGCCCGGCGCCCACCGCGGCACCTTCCGCCTCGGCCTCAAGCTCCTGCAGCTGGGGAGCGCCGTCGTCTCCCGTCTCGACGTCCGCCTCGCCGCCCTGCCGACGATGGAACGGATCCACGACGAGACCGAGGAGACCGTCTTCCTCTGCCTCCGGCGCGACCGCGAGGCCGTCTGCATCGAACGGATGGACGGCCGCCGCGCCGCGGTCATGGCGCTGAAGCTCGGTGGCTCCCTCCCGCTCCACGCCGGTGCCGCGCCGCGCGCGCTGCTCGCCTTCGAGCGCCGCCCGGAGTGGGACGCCTACCTCGCCGGGGGCCCGATCGAGGACCTGATCACCGGCGAGCCGCTGCGCCGCGAGGACGTGATCGCCCAGCTCGAGGAGACGCGCCGCCTCGGCGCCGGAGTCTCCGACGAAGACCTCACTCCCGGCTTCGCCGCGGTCGGCGCCCCGATCTACGACCACCGCGGCCAGGTCGCCGCCGCGCTCTCGGTCTCCGGCGTCCGCGACGCGATCCTTGACAAGAACGAAGAGCGTGTCCGCGGACTGATCGTCGGCGGCGCACTCGAGATCTCACGCGCCCTCGGTTACGACGGAGCGGCGCGGCAAATAGAGGGAGAGGGCGCGTGACCGACGAGCTGACCACCGAGCGCGAGGAGGAGATCCGCAAGCGCGCGGCGATGATCCGCCGGGAGACGATCCGCCTCGTCAGCATCGCCAAATCCGGCCACTACACGAGCGTCTTCTCCTGCGCCGAGATCCTCTCGGCCCTCTACTCGGGCGTGATGCGGATCGCCGAGGACCCGGAGTGGCCCGAACGCGACCGGCTGATCCTCTCCAAGGGCCACGCCGCCGTCGGCCTCTACCCGCTGCTGGCCGAGAAAGGCTATTTCCCCGAGGACTGGCTCGACTCCTACACCCGCCTCGGCAGCCCGCTCGGCGACCACCCGGACATGCGCAAGATCCCGGGCGTCGACTTCTCCTCCGGCTCGCTCGGCCACGGCCTCTCGATCGGCACCGGGATGGGGCGGGCGGCGCGGATGCGCGGCTACGACGACACCCGGATCTGGGTCCTGCTCGGGGACCAGGAGCTGAACGAGGGCCAGGTCTGGGAAGCGGCCGGATCGGCCGCGCACTTCGGCGTCGGCAACCTCTGCGCGATCGTCGACGCCAACCAGATGGGCCTCGACGGGATGACCGAGGAGGTGATGTCGGTGGAACCGATCGGCGGCCGCTTCGAAGCCTTCGGCTGGGACGTGGTCGAACTGGACGGCCACGACATCGGCGCGATCCTCGCGCAGGCCGACGACATGCCCGACCCGCGCGGCGACAAGCCGCTCTGCATCGTCGCCCGCACGGTCAAGGGCCAGGGCATCAAATACATGGAGCTTTCCCGCACCTGGCACCTCGGGTACCTGGCCCCCGAGGACGCCGAGGCGGCCGTGAAGGAGATCGACACTCGTGGCTGACAACATCGAATACGCACCCTTTCCCGCCGCCGAGGGCAGCTGGGACATGGGCGGCTCGGAAAAGCTGGCGACCTCGGCCGTGGCCGGCGGCGTCCTCGCCAAGATGGCCGACGAGGACCCGAACATCGTCGTCCTCACCGCCGACCTCAAATACTCCAACCGCACCGTCGATTTCGAGGCGGCCCACCCGGACCGCTTCATGAACGTCGGCATCTCCGAGCAGCACATGGTCTCGATGGCGGCCGGGATGGCGACCGTCGGCTTCAAGCCCTACATCGCGACCTTCGCCAGCTTCGTCGGCCTGCTCGCCGGCGAGCAGATGCGGACCGACCTCGCCTACCCGGGCCTGCCGGTGCGGGTGCTCGCCCACCACGCCGGGATCGCGATCGGCTTCTACGGCACCTCCCACCACGCGACCGAGGACCTCGGCCTGCTGCGCTCGATGGCCAACATGACCGTCGTCTGCCCCTGTGACGCGACCAGCATCGAGGCGGCGCTGCACCAGACCGCGGACCTCCCGGGCCCGGTCTACTTCCGCGTCGGTCGCGGCCGCGAGGCGGACGTCTACGACGCCTACCCCGACGGGACCTTCCAGTTCGGCCGCGCCGCGGTCCTCCGCGAGGGTGACGACCTGACCATCGTCGGCAACGGGATCACCGTGGTCGAGGCGCTGCGGGCAGCCGAGTCGCTGGCCGCGGCGGGGATCGAGGCGACGGTCATCGACGCCCACACGGTGCGGCCCTTCGACGGCGCGACGATCGCCGAGCACGCCGGGCGCAGCGGCCACCTCCTGGTCGCCGAGGAGCACAACGTGGTCGGCGGCGTCGCCAGCGCCTGCGCCGAAGCGCTGGTCGAGCACGGGCTCGCCGACGTGAAGCTGGCGCGGATCGGGATGCCGGCCGACGAGTACTCGCTGATCGGCCCGCCCACCCACCTCTACCGCCACTACGGCATGGACGCCGGCGGGATCGAGGCACGGGCGAAGTCGCTGCTCGGCCGCGGCTAGCCGGGCCCCCGGCGATGCCCGCGATCACGATCGCCCTCCGCGAGATGCCCGGGCCGGTGTTCCGGCTCGGGTCACCGCGGGAGACCTTCGCCGCGGCCGCCGAGCTCGGCTTCGCCGCGGTCGACGTCAGCCTCTCCGGCGCCGCCGAGGTCCGCGACTCCGGCCTCGCCGAGCTTGCCGCCGACAGCGGGGTCCGGGTCGCCTCCCTGCTCAGCGGGCCGGCGCGGTTCGAGGACGGGCTCAGCCTCTCGGACCCGGAGACGGTGGCGGCGGCACGCGAGCGCCTCGGCGGCTACCTCGAGGCGGCGGCCGACCTCGGCAGCGACGTCGTCGTCGGCTGGATGGTCGGGCTCTTCCCCCCCGACCCCGGCGAGCGCGCCGCCCGGCGCGAGCTCCTGATCGAGTCGCTGGCCGCCGCCGCGACCCGCGCCGCCGCCCTCGGCCCGGCACTCCTCCTGGAGCCGATCAACCGCTACGAATCGAACGTGGCGCCCACCGTGGCCGACGCCGCGGCCCTCGTCACCGAGGCGGGCGGCGGCATCGAGCTGATCCTCGACTGCTTCCACCAGAACATCGAGGAGGCCGACCCCCTGGCGACCGGCGCCCGCTACGCCGCCCAGTCCGGCCTCGTCCAGGTCGCCGACTCCAACCGGCGCATGCCCGGCGACGGCCACTTCCCGATCGCCGCCTGGCTCGACGCGATCCGCGGCGGCGGCTTCGACGGCCGGATCTCGATCGAGGCCCTCTGGGGTCCGGATCCGGTCGCCGAAGCCCGCCGGGCCCGCGCCTTCCTCCGCGACCACTGATCGGGCGCTCCAGTCTGGTGGGAGCACCCCCACCGTCCCTGCGGACTCGGCCGGGCGAATCACCCTTTACGCTACGGTAAAGGCATGCCCCGCATCTCCTCAAAGCATCAGGTGACCCTGCCGGTCGAGTGCCTCGACGCCGCGGGTCTGCGGCCCGGGGACGAGGTCGTGATCGAGGCCGAGGGCGCCGACCGCATCGTCGTGCACCGCGCGGCCCCGGACCTGGCGTCCGCGTTGGGGGTCTTCGACGGGCTCTACGAGCCGGGGCACCTGGAGAAGCTCCGCTCCGAAGAGCGCGGCTGAGCCGGGGGCGGTCGTTGACGGTCTGCGTCCTCGACACCGACGTCGTGATCGCCGCGCTCGATCGTGCCGACGCACACCATCCGGCGGCGCGGGAGGCCTTCGGGCGCTTCGCGTCCACGGGGACCGACCTCGTGATCTGCACGGTCAACTACGCGGAGGCGCTGGTCCGCCCGGCCGAGGACGAGCGCACCCTCCGCGCGGCGGTCGACGCGATCGCCTCGTTGGGCATCCGCACCTCCGCTCCCGACGCCGCGGCGGCCCGCCTCGCGGCGCGACGCCGGGCCCTCGGCGTCAGCCTCGCCGAGGGCTTCGCCATCGCGACCGCCGAGCGACTGGAGGCGGAGCTGGCGAGCTTCGACCGGCGGGTGCGGCGCGCCCTCGAGAAGGTCGGGCCACGGTTGAGCTCAGCCCTGCAGGACTGAGCTCGGCGCGTCGTCAGGACGGCCTGCGCTCGCCGCCACTCCCGGGTCCAGGCAGAACCCAACCACGAGGGCGTCATCGGGCCGGATAGAACGTTGCGTTTTGCCACGTTCTATCCAGAAGGAACGCTATGCCGGGAACCGTCCACCCTGGTCAGCTCAGCCAGGCGGAGAGCTCCTCGAGGGCGTCGGGGATCACGTAGTAGTAGGCCCAGAGGCCCTGCCGCTCGGAGCCGACGATGCCGGCGTCCTTCAGCTTCCTCAGGTGATGGGAGACGGTCGGCTGGGAGAGGTCGAAGAGCGGTACCAGCTCGCAGACGCAGACCTTGCCGGCGTGCTTGCGCAGGACGTCGACCAACTGGAGTCGCACGGGGTCCCCGAGCGCCTTGGCGATCGCCGCCATGCGTTCGGCCTGCGCGCGCTCGACGTCGGGGTAGACCACCGGCTCGCAGCAGGGCTCGCCGGGCGATCTCTTGGTCTTGGGAGCAAGCTCCATATCGATGCTCATCTATCTACGTATATCTATTGAACTCATAGTTGTCAATGCATAGGATCGCGGCGTGACGCGGGTCGGCATCAACGGCTTCGGGCGGATGGGGCGGCTCGCCCTGCGTGCCGGATGGGATCGCGCCGACCTCCAGTTCGTCCATGTCAACGAGGTCGCGGGCGACGCGGCGACCGGCGCCCACCTGCTCGAGTTCGACTCCGTCCACGGCCGTTGGCCCGTCGCGGTCGAGGGCTCCGGCGATCGCCTCCTGATCGACGGCGAGGAGGTCGGCTGGTCAGGTGCCGCCGGGCCCGGCGAGGTCGACTGGGCCGGCGCCGGCGTGGAGCTGGTCCTGGAGTGCTCGGGCAGGTTCCGCACCGATCGACTCGCTGGCGCCCTACTTGGATCAGGGCGTGCGCAAGGTCGTCGTCGCCGCCCCGGTCAAGGAAGAGGGCGCGCTGAACGTCGTGGTGGGCGTCAACGACGAGCCCGTACGACCTCGCCGACGCACGACATCCTCACCGCCGCCTCCTGCACGACCAACTGCCTGGCGCCGGTGGTGAAGGTGATCCACGAGGGGATCGGCATCCGCCACGGCGTCGATCACCACCCTGCACGACATGACCAACACCCAGATCGTCGTCGACGCCCCGCACAAGGACCTGCGCCGCGCGCGCGCCGCGAGCCTCTCGCTGATCCCCACCACCACCGGCTCGGCGACCGCGATCGGGCTGATCTTCCCCGAGCTGCACGGCAAGCTGAACGGCGCTCGCGGTGCGCGTGCCGCTGCTGAACGCCTCGCTCACCGATTGCGTCTTCGAGGTCGACGCGGCCGACGACCGTCGAGGAGGTCAACGGCCTGCTCGGCGAGCGGCGGCCGCGGGGCCCCTCGCCGGGATCCTCGGCTACGAGGAGCGGCCGCTGGTGTCGGTCGACTTCGCGACGACCCGCGCTCGGCGCATCGTCGACGCGCCCTCGACGATGGTCGTCGACGGGACCCAGGTGAAGGTGCTCGCCTGGTACGACAACGAGTGGGGCTACGTGAACCGCATGGTCGAGCTGGCGGGAGCGGCTCGGCCGCGACGTGAGGGGCGCCGACTGACGTCCGCCAGCCGCGAGCCCGGCCCTCGACCGCCGCGGCGACCTGCGCAACTACATCCTGGTCACCGCCGCCTACTGGGTCGAGACGCTCACCGACGGCGCGACTCCGGATGCTGGTGCTCTTCTACTTCTACGAACTGGGCTACTCGGCCGTTCGACCGTCGCCTCGCTCTTCCTCTTCTACGAGTTCTTCGGCATCGTCACCAACCTCGTCGGCGGCTGGCTGGCGGCGCGGTTCGGCCTGCGGACCACCCTTTATATGGGGCTCGGGACGCAGGTCTTCGCGACTCGCGATGCTCGGCCTCTGCCCCGCCGCCTGGCTGGTCATCCCCTACGTGATGACCTCGCAAGCGTTCTCCGGGATCGCCAAGGACCTGACCAAGATGAGCTCCAAGAGCGCGGTCAAGCTGGTCGTGCCCGAGGGCGACGAAGGCTCGCTCTACCGCTGGGTCGCGGTGCTGACCGGCTCGAAGAACGCGCTGAAGGGGGTCGGCTTCTTCCTCGGCGCGGCGATGCTGACGGCGATGGGCTTCCAGACCTCGATGCTGGTCCTCGCGGGCTCGGTCCTCGCCACCCTGATCGTCGTCTCGACGCTGATGCACGGCCACCTCGGCAGGCCCGACGCAAAGGCCAGGTTCAAGCACATGTTCTCCAACGACCGGGCCGTCAACGTGCTGGCGGCGGCGCGGATCTTCCTCTTTGCCTCCCGCGACGTCTGGTTCGTGGTCGGCCTGCCGGTCTACCTGGAGACGGTGCTCGGCTGGAGCTTCCTCGCCACCGGCGGCTTCCTCGCGATCTGGGTGATCGGCTACGGCGGCGTGCAGGCGCTGGCACCGCGCTTCATCCGCGGCCGCGGCGGCGTGGGCGAGCCGGAGGGGCGCACGGCGACCTGGCTCGCCTTCGTCCTCGCCGCCTTCCCGGCGGCGATCGCGATCGGCCTCGCCGCGGGGGTCGACCCGACCCTCGTCATCGTCGTCGGACTGATCGCCTTCGGCGTCGTCTTCGCCGCCAACTCGGCGGTCCACTCCTACCTGATCCTCGCCTACTCCGAGCACGACAAGGCGACGATGAACGTCGGCTTCTACTACATGGCCAACGCCGGCGGGCGGCTCCTCGGCACGATCCTCTCGGGCCTCCTCTACGAGCTCGGCGGCCTCGAAGCCTGCCTCTGGACCTCCGCCGCGTTCGTCCTCATCGCCGCCCTCCTGTCGCTGCTGCTGCCGGGCGGGACGCCCGAACGGGCGAGGCCCCTGCCGCTTTCGTGATCGACCGCGCGAACGGTGCGGTCTTCCCCCGATGGAGCCCCCGCGCGGCGGCGCGAACCTCGTCCCTGCAAGCAAACGGCGAGGAGGGACGAGATGGAGACCGAGTACGAGAACTGGATGCCGCGCCGGGTGCTGGTCGGCTTCGACGGCAGCGACGGCGCCAAGGACGCGGTCAGGCTGGCGCAGACGCTCTGCAAAGGCGGCGATGCCGACATCCTGCTCGTCAACGTGGTGCCCCTCCCCGGCCCCCCGCCGGTGGCCTACGAACTGCTCGGCTACGACGACGCCCCGGCCTGGAAGACCTTCTTCCGCGAGGCGGAGGAGACGCTCCGCGGGTTGTCGGTCCGGCACGCCACCTACGTCGCCGGCTCCCCGGCGAAGGTGCTGAACGACCTCGCCGAAGAGCAGCATTCGGACCTCGTCGTCGTCGGCTCCCCCCACCGCGGCGCGCTCGGCCGCACGGTCCTCGGCAGCGTCGCCGAGGGGCTCCTGCACGGCGCCTCGGCCCCGGTCGTGGTCGCGCCCCACGGCTATCGCGAGCGGGTCCACGACGGCTTCGCCCGGATCCTCGTCGCCTACGACGGCTCGGCCGAAGCCGACGTCGCGCTGCGCAATGGCGCCGCGATCGCCCTGCGCGCGGACCGTGAACTGCACATCGTCAGCGTCACCACGCCGCCGACCGCGGCGCCCGGACCGTTCGCCGGGCCGATCCCGCCGAGGCTCCCCGACGCCCACGAGGTGGCCAGGAAGGGCGTCCGGTCGGTCGGGGACGACGTCGACGTGCGGGGCGAGGCACTGAAGGGCGCCGTCGTGCCGGAGCTCGCCGCCTACTGCGGACCGGACGACCTGATGATCGCCGGCTCGCGCAGCTACGGCCCGCTGGGCCGCACCTTCCTCGGGTCGGTCTCCTCGGCGCTGATCCACGCCGCGCCCTGCCCGGTGCTGGTCTTCCCCCGGCCCCATCACGCCGACGAGGAGAGGAAGGACGCGGCCCCCGAGGCCGCCAAGGCGGTCTGAGATGCCCTCCGCGGACCGGCCCTGGGCGCCGCGGCGGATCCTCGTCGGCTGGGACGGCGGCTCGGGCGGCCGCGACGCCCTCGCCCTCGCCATGGCGATCGCGGAGCCCGCCGCCGAGTTCCTGCTCGTCAACGTCATGCCCCCGGTCGGCATCTTCGTCATGCACCCCCGGCTGCTGGCCGACGAGGAGCCGCCACAGGCGAAGGACTTCTTCGCCCCGGCGCTCGCCGACCTCGCCGGGCGGCGGGTCGAGACCCGCACCTACATCGCCAACTCGGTCCCCCACGTGCTGAGCGACCTGACCGAGGAGGAGCACTTCGACCTGGTCGCGATCGGACCGTGCTACCCCGGGGCCGTCGGCCGCATCCTGATCGGCAACGTCGGCCAGGGGCTGATGCACGGCTGCTCCGCCCCGGTCGCCGCCGCCCCCCAGGACTACGCCGAAGGCGACTGGCCCGAGATCCACCGGATCGCCGTCGCCTACGACGGCAGCCCCGAGTCCCACGAGGCGATCCTCTACGCCGAAGCGCTGGCGCGCCGCCGCTCGGCGCGGGTCGAACTGCTGACGGTGGACGTCGAGGAGGCGACCTTCCCCGGGGTGATCGGCCGGCGGTCCCGGTCCCGAAGACCCCGGACGAGATCCTCGCCGACGGGGTCGTCGCGATCTCCCCCGACATCGCGGCGGCCGGCCGGTGCCTGTCGGGCAGCTCGATCCCGGCGGCGATCGCCGACTACTGCACCTACGGGGTCGACCTGGTGGTGGTCGGATCGCGCGGCTACGGCCCGCTCGCCCGGGTGCTCGTCGGCTCCGTTGCCGCCGGGCTCCTGCACCACGCGAGCTGTCCGGTCCTGGCCGTCCCCCGACCCGTCGCCGCGCCCGCCGATGACGCCTTCTGGACCCGCCCCGAGGGGGCCACCGCATGACCGTCGAGTCTCACCCGGCAGGTACCGGCGCCGCGCTGTCGATGAAGGACTCGACCGCGGCGACCTGCGCCTCGAGCGGAACGTCGGTGCGGAGGACGTGGCGGCAGCGGGCCCAGCGACCGTCGAGCGGATCGTGCTCGCCGACCTGGCGCAGGACGACCTGGGCATCGGCGTCGGAGGCGGAGCGGCGGGCGGCGGCGCGGGCTTCGGCGCGGCGCAGGAGGGTCCCGGTCGGCGCCGTGCACTCGATCACGATCGGCACCGTCAGCTCCTCCCCCATGCCCTCCTCGAAGGCGAAGCGCTCGGCCTCGCGGTGGAAGGTGGCGTCGACAACCGCCCCTTCGCCGCGGCGCAGGGCGCCGGCCGCCTCGCGGCCCAGCTCGCGATAGACGTCCTCGCGGGCGGCGGCGGTGTAGAGGGCCGCCGCGGCGCGCTCGCTCGGGGCGATCCCGGCCCGCACCTTGCGGACCAGGTCGGAGGAGATGTGGGGCCGACCGCTGGTCGCCGCGAGGCACTCGGCGAGGGTCGTCTTGCCGCTCGCGGCGAGGCCGCAGACGATCAGCAGGGACGGTCCGCGCGCCCGCCAGGCGAAGCGATGGCCCAGGTCGAGGAGGGCGCGGGCCTCTTCCTCGGAGGCGACCCTCGCCTCGCGGTCCTCGCTCAGCTCCAGCGCCCGCTCGCAGGCGACCGTGGCGCGGACCCAGGCACGGTAGGCGGCGAAGAAGGCGACCAGCGTGTCGTCGCCCGGGTCGCCGCCCGCCCACCGGTAGGTGGCGAGGAGGTCGTGGGCGCGGTCCTCGCGCTCGAGGCGGACCAGGTCCATGACGAGGAAGGCGAGGTCGGCGGCGACGTCGATCTCACGCAGGCGGGGATCGAACTCGATGCAGTCGTAGACGTAGGGCGGCGCGTCGAGCGGGACGATCACGTGCTCGGCGCGCAGGTCGCCGTGGCCGTCGCGGATGCGGCCGGCGGCGGCGCGGTGCTCCAGCAGATCCCGATGGCGGACGAGGAAGGCATCGGTGAACTCGGCGGCGACGTCGAGGCGATGGGTCGGCAGCACGTCCTTGCCGAGCTCGCGCAGGGTCGTCAGGTTTTCGGTGACCGGCTCCAGCGAGGTCTGGAGCGCTTCGCGCCCGTGGACCTCCCGGGCCGAGTCGTGGAACCGGGCCAGCAGCAGGCCGATCGCCTCCACGTCGGTGGCCGAGAGGATCCGCGCCAGGGCGAGCGCCTCCAGGCTGCGCTCCTCGTCCACCACCTCCATCTCCACCGCGTACTCGACCGCCGCCGGATCGTCCTCGGCCGCGAGCGCGTAGCCCCCGTCCCCGGCGGGGACGATCGCCACCGCCCGGCGGTAGAGGCGCGGCGCGAGCCGGCGGTTGAGGAGCACCTCTTCCCGGCACATCTCGGCCCGCCGCGCCAGGTTCCCGTAGTCGAGGAACGGCAGCACGAGCGGCTTCTTCACCTTGTAGGCGAGCGAGCCCGCGCGGAAGACCCAGGAGATGTGGGTCTCGCGCAGCTCGACGGTCCGCGGCCGGTGCGGATAGAAGGCGGGCTCCGACATCGCCGCGACCAAGGACGGGTTCTGGCTCACGCCAGCAGCATCGAGGGGGGCCGTCCCGACGCCATCGGCCCGGGGCCGCACACCCTGTGCGGACTTCTGCGGATGCCGCCGCGCATCCCCGGCCGTAGCTTCGGTGTCATGAGGGCGACCCGCGACCCCAGGTGTCCGACGACCCATCCGAGCGCGCCATGAAGCCCGCCCCGGCCATGGCGGCGCTCGCGCTGCTCGTCACCTTCGCGCTCGTCCTCGCCGCGCCCGCGAGCGCCACCTCCACCGCGGCCGCCTACCACCGCGGCCTCGACCAGATCGACCTCCAGCTCCGCTTCGCGATCGAACTCGGCCCGGCCGAGCTGGAAGGGGACGTCGCCTTCTCCGAGCGCCTCTGCCTCACCGCGCTGGCAGCCGAAGCGGCCGGCGAAACGCCCTCGGCGCGCATCGACCGCCAGGGCCTGGAGTACGTGGTCCGGCGCCATGACCTGCGGCTGACGAAGACGATCGAAGGGACGCTCCAGGGAGCCGATCGCCGGGTCGCTTCCCTCGGCGACCGCTTCGCCATGAGCCGGCCGGTCTCACCGAGCCGCACCCACTCCCTCCACCGCGGAGTCGGCGAGGTGCGAGCGGGCATCGCCCACCTTCTCGACGGCCTTGACCGCTACCGCCAGGGCTTCCATCGCCTGCCCCGGCTCGACTGCGCCGGCGCCGAAGCGGACATCGAAAGCGCCGTCGGGCCGATCCGGCGCGGCCTGGTCCGGGTCGAAACCGGCATGGGCCTCCTCTGGTTGCCGGCGGAACCGTAGGCCTTGGCGTCGGTGGCTGGGGGATTGGCCGCCGCCGGCGGGCGCGGCCGTCCGAGATGGGTCCTGGGACGTGAGGGGTTCGTGAAACATCCGTCACCCTCCCACGCGAGAGAAGCCGGGGAGAGCCCACACCTCCCCCGACCTCACCCCGATCCGTGACGAAGATGCCGGGAACGTCACACCCCCGTGCGCTCCGGGTCACCTCCCGGCACCGGGATCGAGGTCCCCGAGAGTGCGGGCGACCTGAGTGAACCTATGCGTAACCAGGGTCGCCCGCGCCTCCGTGACCGTCGGGCGACACGCACGGAAGCGTGGAGTTCCCACGGTCTCCGTGACGAGGTACGGCTTCCGTCACGGATCCGTGTCCCTCGCGTGCGCCTCGCGTGATCCGCACACGAGGGTCCCTCGTCCCTCCCCGAAGACCCGGCCGTCTCGGCGTGGCTCAGGGGACGAAGCGCGTGAACCACTCGGCGGCGAGCTCGGCGACCAGGGCGAGGGCTCCGGGCTCTTCGAAGAGGTGGGTCGCGCCGGGGACGATCGCGACCTGGTGCTCGCAGCGCAGCAGCTTCGCCGCCGCTTCGTTCAGGCCCAGGACCTGCCAGTCGGCGCCGCCGACGATGAGGAGGGTCGGCGAGGCGACGCGGTCGAGGACTTCCTCGGCCAGGTCGGGGCGACCGCCGCGGGAGACGACCGCGCGGATGTCGGGGCCGATGTGGGAGGCGGCCCGCAGGGCGGCGGCGGCGCCGGTCGAGGCGCCGAAGTAGAAGATCGGCAGCACCTTCAGTTCCTCGTCGTCCTGGACCCAGCGGGTGGCCCCCATCAGCCGCTGGGCGAGCAGGCCGATGTCGAAGACGTTGGCGCGCTCACCCGCCTCGACCGGGGTCAGCAGGTCGAAGAGGAGGGTCCCGAAGCCGGCCCGGTTGAGCCGCTCGGCGACCTGCTGGTTGCGCGGGCTGTGGCGGCTCGAGCCGCCGCCGTGGGCGAACAGGACCAGGCCGCGCTGCACCGCGGGGACGCGCAGGGTCCCTTCGAGGAGGACGTTCGGCTCCAGTTCGATCTCGATCGTGCGCTCGCCGGCGACCGGGTCGGGGGTCGGCTCGGCGGCGGCGCGCAGGCGCGGCTCCGCCGAGCCGAGCTCGAGCAGGTGACAGACCTCCTCGTCGCACACCGGGGAGAAGTCGACGTAGAACTGGCCGACGCCGTGGAAGCCGTGCGGTTCGGCCAGGCAGACCACCTCGTCGAACTCCCGCGCCAGCCGGTGCGCGGTGCCGCCCGGGCCGACCGGAGCGGCGAGGACGATGGCGGCCGCCCCGAGGCTGCGCAGCGCGCGGGCGGCGACGACGGCGGTCCCACCGGTGGCGATGCCGTCGTCGACGAGGATCACGGTCCGCCCGGCGACGGGGAGGCGCTCGCGGTCGCCCCGGTAGAGGAGTCGCCGGCGCTCGAGCTCGGCCGACTCGGACGCGATCACCGCGTCGACTTCGGCGCCGGAGATCCCGGTCAGCTCGAGCTCCTCCTCGCGGATATGACGGAAGCCTCCCTCGGCGATCGCGCCGACCCCGTACTCGGGCTGGAAGGGCGCGCCGACCTTGCGGACCAGCAGGATGTCGAGGGGCGCGCCCAGCAGGCGGGCGATCTCGTAGCCGACCGGCACGCCGCCACGGGGGAGCGCGACGACCAGCGGGTCGAGTTCGCGGAATCCCTCCAGTGCCGCCGCCAGCCGACGGCCGGCTTCGTCGCGATCGGTGAACAGTGCGAGACGGTCTGCCATGAGCGATCGGTCCTTGGTTCAGGGACGGAGTCGGAAGGGCGGGTAGGCGTCGGTGACGAGGATGAACGTGTAGCCGACCACCCGGTTGTGCCAGCGGAGCACGCCTTCGACGAAGTCGAAGATGCCGCGCGGGTAGCGGCCGGTGAAGAGGATCGCGAACCAGGCCCCGATCACCGCCAGGACGGCACCGATCCAGAGGAAGAAGAGGACCACGTAGTGGGGGATCGCGAGCAGCCACTTGACCAGCGGCAGCCACCGGTTCAAGCCCTCGCGGGCATCCGGGTAGGGGAAGTCGAGTTGCAGTGACTGGCGCTCGTCGGTCGACGGATAGCGGTCGTCCATCAGCGCCAGGTAGAGGCCGACCCGGTTGGTGAAGCGCAGCAGTTCGAGGTTCCAGTCGAACCACCAGCGCGGGTACTTCTGGCGGAAGAGGATCATCAGCAGCGGTGGTAGGAAGAGGAGCCCGGTGCCACCGATCGCGATCGTCGTCGTCTGCGCCCCACCCCCGTAGCTCGAGGTGTAGCCACCGATCGCGGCGAGCACGATCCCGATCGGGATCACGGCGAAGGTCCGGAAGGCGGTGCTGACGCGGTCGAGCGGCCGGTCCGGATACTGGACCGAGAGGCTCACGGGGTATGGGTCGTCCATGACGAGCAGCCTCGGCGACGGCGGGTGCGACCGCATCAGGGAACGCCACACGACCGAGCGGGGCGGGCTACGGATCTCGGCCGTGGGGGCAAATCCACAGCGCACTCACCGGGATCGGGCGGATGGCGCGGACGCCGGGCTCGGTCAAGCTCGCACAGATGACGAACCGCGAACGAGAGGCGTGAGTGAGATGAAGGAGCCGGTGGTGATCGCAGGCGGCGGGGTGGCGGCGTTGGAGGCCGCCTTGGCGCTGCAGGACATGGCGGGGGATCGCGCCGAGGTGACGATCTGCTCCCCGCGTCGTGACTTCGTCTACCGGCCTTACGCCGTCGGCGTGCCCTACGGGGTCTCCCGGGTCGCCACCTACGATCTCGAGCAGCTCGCCACCGCCGCCGGGGCGGCCTATCGCGACGACAGCATCGCCTCGGTCGACCGCCAGACCCGCCTTGCCGTGACCCACGACGGCGAGAGCATCCCCTACGGGGACCTGATCGTCTGTCCGGGGACGAAGCTGATCTGGCCGGTGCCCGGTGCGATCACCTTCTGGGGGATCGCCGACGAGGGGGACGTGGCGAAGGTGATGGCCGACATGCGCGCCGGCGACGCGCGCCGGGTCGCGTTCACGATGCCGGGGGTCGAGAGCTGGGCGCTGCCGCTGTATGAGCTCGCGCTCCTCGCGCGATCGGAGCTGGACGAGACCGGGGACGACGCCGAGCTCGTCATCGTCACCCCCGAGGACGCGCCCCTGCAGATCTTCGGCCGCGGCGTCAGCGAGAGCATGGTGGAGCTCCTCGCCGAGCGGCGGATCGAGCTGATGACCGGCGTCCACCCGGTCCGCTTCGAGGACGGCCTGCTCCACACCGTGCCCGCGGGTGAGATCCCGTTCGACCAGGTGGTCAGCCTGCCGAAGCTCGAGGGGCGTCGGATCCGCGGCGTGCCGCATGACGTCGGAGGCTTCGTCCGCATCGACGACCACTGCAAGGTGCTCGACTGCGATCACCTCTACGCCGCTGGTGACGTCACCAGCTTCCCGGTCAAGCAAGGCGGCCTCGCCACCCAGCAGGCCGACGTCGCGGCGGAATCGATCGCCGCCCGGCTCGGCGCCGAGGTCGAGCCGCGACGCTTCGACCCGGTCCTGCGGGGCGTTCTCTGGACCGGCACCGAAGCCCGCTATCTCCACGGCCGGCTCGGCGGCGGCCACGGCGAAACCTCCTCGATGACCACGACGGCGCGGTGGGGCACCGACCGGGGCAAGATCGTCGGCCGCTACCTGACCGACTTCCTCGCCGGCGTCGCCGCCTGAGCGGGTCGGCCATGGCGAGGCCGAAGTTCGTCCTCCTCCCCGCCCAACCGCCGGAGGCGTTCGCGCCGCTGCTCGGGCCGGGGGGATACGGGCGCGTCGAGGCGGCCGCCCGGCGCGGGCGCGAGCGGTTCCGCGGCAGGGCGATCTGGCACGTCAGCTCGACCCTCCGCGGCGGCGGCGTGGCCGAGATGCTCCACTCGCTGCTGCCCTACGTGCGGGGTGCCGGCATCGACACCAGGTGGGTCGTGCTGCGCGAGGACCCGGCGTTCTTCCGCCTCACCAAGCGCCTCCACAACCATCTGCACGAGGACCGCGGGGACGGCGGGCCGCTGGGGGACTCCGAGCGCGAGCTCTACGAGCGGACCCTGTGGCGGACCGCCGGCTACCTGAAGGGCCTGGTCGGCCCCGACGACGTCGTCTTCCTCCACGACCCGCAGACCGCGGGCCTGGTGCGCGACCTGCGCGCGACCGGGGCGACGATCGTCTGGCGCTGTCACGTCGGTGTCGACGCTCCGGCCGAGACGGCGCTGGGCGCGCAGCGCTTCCTGCGGCGCTACGTCGAGTCCGCGGACCTCTGCGTCTTCTCCCGCGCCGCCCTCGTCTGGCCGGGCCTCGACCGCTCGCGCTGCCGGGTGATGGCGCCCTCGATCGATCCGTTCTCGCCGAAGAACCAGGAGCTCGATCCGGACGTGGTCACGGCGATCCTCGCGGCCGTCGGACTCGCCCCGGAGGTGGGTGACGGGGCGCCGACCTTCACCCGCGCCGACGGCAGCCCGGGCCGGGTCGAGCGCCGCGCGGCGCTGATCGGGGACGGCCCGGTGCCGCCGGAGGCGACGCTCGTCGCCCAGGTCTCGCGCTGGGACCGGCTGAAGGATCCCGACGGCCTGCTCACGTGCATGGCCACCGAGCTCGCCGCGGTCGAGGGCGTGCACCTGCTGCTCGCCGGACCCGACGCCGCCGCGGTCGCCGACGACCCCGAGGGGGCGACGGTCTGGGCGGAGGTGTGCGCGCGCCGCGCCCGGCTGGCGCCGGAGGTGCGACGGCGCGTCCATCTCGCTGGCCTGCCGATGGCGGACCCCGACGAGAACGGCGTCGTCGTCAACGCGATCCAGCGCCGGGCCGACATCGTGGTCCAGAAGAGCCTCGCGGAGGGCTTCGGCCTGACCGTCGCCGAGGCGATGTGGAAGCGGCGGGCGGTGATCGGCAGCCGGGTCGGCGGGATCGCCGAGCAGATCGTCGACGGCGAGTGCGGCCTCCTGGTCGATCCCCGCGACGCCCGGGCCCTGGCGGCGGCGATCGAGGCGCTGAGCGCCGATCCGGAGCGCCGGCGGCGGCTCGGCGACGCCGGCCACGAGCGGGTGCGCACGCACTACCTCGGCGCGATGCGGCTGGCCGAGTACGGCGAGCTCCTCGCGTCCTTGGACTCGCCGCCGTGAGCTACCCGGCGAACCTCGCCTCCGACGTCGTCCTGCGGGACGGGTCGACCGTCTCGATCCGGCCGGTGCGGCCCGACGACGGACCGCTGCTGCTCGACTTCTTCCGCACGCTCGACGACCGCTCACTCGCCTTCCGCTTCTTCACCGGGGCGCCGAACCTGGAGGCGGTGGCGCGGGCGCTGACCGAAGTCGACCAGCGCCGGCGGTTCGGGCTCCTGGCGCTGCGCGGCGCCGATCGGGTCGTGGTCGGGCACGGCTTCTTCGGGGCGATCGACGACGAGCGCGTCGAGGTCGCCTTCGCCGTCAGCCCCGACCTGCAGGGCCGCGGGCTCGGCAGCGTCCTCCTCGCCCACCTGGCCGAGCGCGCCGCCGAAGCGGGGTTCGCGGAGATGGTCGCCGAGGTCCTGCCGGGGAACCACGCGATGATCTCGATGTTCCGCGACAGCGGCTTCCCGGTCGCGGTCCGCGCCGAGCCCGAAGCGGTCGAGGTCGCGATGCCGACCTCCCCCGATCCGCAGTCGATCGCCCGCTTCCAGGAACGCGACAGCCTCGCCGCCCGCGCCGCCGTCAGCGCCCTGTTCGAGGGCGGCGCCGACGCGGTGGTCGACGGAGCGCCCACGGAGGTCCTGGCGCGGGCCCGCGAGCTGGGCGCGGCCGGAGCCGCGGCGATCGTGGTGCGCAGCGCCTTGACCCCCTCCCAGTCCGACGAGCTGCTGGGCAGTTGCCGCGCGACCGGCACCCGGTTGCTCGGTCCCGCCTCCTTCGGCCTCCTCGACAACCGCTCGCGGCCGCCCCTGGACCTCACCGGCGCGGGCGCGCCGCCACCGGGCCGGATCGGCGTCGCCACCCAGGGCGCCGAGGCGAGCCGCGAGCTGCTCGAGGCAATCCGGCGGCGAGGCATCGGCATCTCCAGCTTCGTCTCCCTCGGCGATCGCGTCGACCTCACCGCCAACGACCTGCTCGAATACTGGGAGGCCGACCCCGCGACCGACGTCGCGCTCCTGCAGATCGAATCCTTCAGCGATCCGCGGCGCTTCGCGCGGGTCTCGCGCCGCGTCGGCGCCCGCCTGCCGATCGTCGTGGTCGCCGCGGGCGCGGCGGCGGAGTCCCCGGGCTGCGGCCTCTTTCACCAGGTCGGCGCCCGCCGCGCCGCCGACCTGGATGAGGCCCTCGACCTCGCGACCTCGCTCCCGCGAGGCGACCGGCCCGAAGGCCACCGCGTCGCACCCTCCGTCGTCCCGGCCGCCCGCGTCGACGAGGCGGCCGCGATCCTCGCCCGGGCGTTGACGGACGAGCCGACCGACCTCGACCAGGACGCCCGCGAACGGTTCCTCGCCTGCTACGGGATCGAGCGACGGCGGCCGCCGGAGGACGGGTCCGGCGGGGCCGGGCTGCGGGTCGCGATCGAGGCCGACCCGCTCTTCGGCCCGGTGCTCCGCTGCGCCCCGCCCGGCGAGGACGTCGCCGGGCGGGCGGCCCGGATCTGCCCGCTCGGCGAGGGCGATGCGGACGAGCTGATCGGGTTCGCGCTCGGGTCCCCGGAGGGCGCACCCTCGGGGGCGGCCCGGACGACGCTCGAACGGAGCCTCGAGGCGATCGCCGCGGCTGCCGCGGCCCATGCGGAGATCGCGGCGCTGGAGCTCGAACCGCTGCTCGCCGACGACGGCGTCGCGAGCGCCGCGGCCGCGCGGGTCACGATCCGCCGCCCGGCCGAGCGCCGACCCTGGCCGCGGACCTGGGAGTGACGTCGCCGACCACATCGGTCCGTGTGGGCTTCACCGCATGCGCACCGGCCCCCGACACGGTTGCATAAGTCCATGACCACCGCCGCCCACCTGAACGCAGACCGGACCCGACGGATGGCCGGCCAGCGCGTGTACGCCACGCCGCAGGCGGTCGAGGCGATCGTCCACCTCCGCAACCAGATGGGCAAGCTCGTCCTGCGCCACGTCGGCGGACAGGAAGGCGCCCCCGAGGTGAGGCTCGTCCACTCCTCGGTGCCCCGCGGCCCCGACGACGTCGCCCTCGGCACCGTCGGCGGAGCCCTCTTCCTGATCGACCGCGACCACGACATCGCGCTCGGCTGCCCGGACTTCTGCGTCGACGCCACCCCGACGAAGCTCGACAACGACGACGCCGGCGTCCGCGCCCAGTACCACCTCGTCAGCCGCGCCATCCAGCGCGGGTAGTCGCGGCCGGGAGGCCGGCCGGCGCCCGTGACGAGGCCCCGCCGCCGGTGGAGGGGACAGGCAAGATGCGGCCCCACGACCTGAGGCGATCTGGGCCAGCCTGGCAAGGACGCAGGGAGCGAGCTGAGGGGAGCGCACTTCTAGTGCGTGACCCGAAGCGAGCGACCGAGGACACCGCCAGGCGCCCCCAGATCGCCTCAGGTGATTTGGGCGTCGCGGAGTTCCAGGACCTCGTCAAAAGCATCGAGGGCGGCGCGCTCGTGGGTGATCACGAGGACGCCCGGTCCGGTCTTCGCCTGCTGGGCGATGCGGCGTTGGAGGTCGGCGGCGCCGGCCGGGTCGAGGTGGGCGGTCGGCTCGTCGAAGACGAGGAAGTCGGCCTCGGCGAGGAAGAGGCGGGCGGCGGCGATCCGCTGGCGTTGGCCGCCGGAGACGCGGGCGCCCGCCTCCCCCACCTCGGTGTCGAGACCGTCGGGGAGGGAGTCGAGCCAGGGGCGCAGGCCGACGGCGTCGAGGGCCTCGCGGATCGCCGCGTCCTCGGCACCGGGCACGGCGAGGGCGACGTTGTCGCGCAGGGACGAGGTGAAGAGGTAGGCGTCCTGGGCGCCGAGGCGCACCGCGGCCCGGACGTCGTCCCCCGCCAGGTCGGTGAGCGGCACGCCGCCCAGCTCGATCCGCCCGGCACTCGGATCGCGGAAGCGCACGGCGAGCTCGGCGAGCGTGCTCTTGCCGGCGCCGCTGGGCCCGAGCAGGGCGACGGACCGACCCGGGCCGAGCACCAGGTCGACCCCGTCGAGGACCCACGGGCCGTCGTCGTCGTAGCGGAAGCGGACGCGGTCGAAGCGAAGCGGGCCGTGCGGGACCGGACGGGAGCGCACCGGGTCGGCGACCGGCGGCTCGCGGTCGATCACCGCCTCGATCCGCGCCGCCGCGGCGGCGCAGTTGTCGATCCCGGCAGCGGCGGAGCCGAGGGGCGCGACCGCCTCGAAGGAGGCCATCGCCAGGAGCGCCAGCGCCGCCAGCATCACGCCGTCGAGGGCACCCGACGCGACCGCGGGGATCGCGACGGCGAGCATCGCCACCACGGTCGCGCCGGCGATCGCGGTGAGCAGGCCGGCGGCGAGGCCACCGGCGACGGCGTCGCTTCTCTGCAGCGCGGCGAGGCGCGCGCCGGAGCGCTCGGTGCGGCCGATCCAGTCCTCGGCGCGGCCGTGGACGGCGATCTCCGCCGAGCCGGTGGCGACCGCAAGCACCTCGCCGGTCAGCTCGGCACGCGTCGCGGCCTGGCGGCGCCCGGCGCGGCGGCTCGCCGCGCGGGTCACGAAGGGGACCAGCAGGCCGGCGGCGAGCAGCGCCAGTCCCAGCACCAGGGCCGCGGCGGGCAGGATCAGGAAGGCGACGATGACGGCGCCCGCCCCGGCCACCACCGCGACCGCTGGCGGCGCCAGGGCGCGCAGGTAGAGGTCCTGCAGGGAATCGACGTCGCCGACGAAGCGGCCGAGCAGCTCGCCGCGGCCGAGCCCCGGCAGGCCGGCCGGGACCAGCGGCACGAGCCGGCGGAAGAGGTGGGAGCGCAGCTCGGTGAGGCTGCGGAAGGCGAGGTCGTGGGACACCAGCCGCTCGGCGTAGCGCAGCAGGGCGCGGGAGATGCCGAAGAAGCGGACGCCGACGATCGCCACACCGAGGGCGAGGATCTCCGGCCGTTGCGCGGCGCGGCTGATGAGGTATCCCGAGGTGGTGAGCAGACCGACCGCGGCGAGCACCGCACCGGCGCCCAGCGCGATGCTGAGCGCGAGCCGCCCGCGCGGCGGCGGCGCGACCGCGAGGATGCCGCGCAGCGCCTTCATGCCACCACCGCCTCGTCCGGCGCGGCGGCGGGCGCGGCGATCCGCCCGTCGCGCAGTTCGACGACGCGGTCGGCGCCGCGCACGGCCGCCTCGCGGTGGGCGACGATCAGCGCCGTGCGCCCGGCCGCCAGCCTGGCGACCGCGGCGACCACGTCCCGCTCGGTGGCGGCGTCGAGGTGCGCGGTCGGCTCGTCGAGCACCAGCAGCGGCGCGTCGAGGAGGAAGGCGCGGGCGAGCCCGACGCGCTGCGCCTGGCCCGCCGAGAGCCGCCGGCCGCCCTCGCCGACCGCGGTCTCGAGCCCGTCCGGGAGATCGGCGAGCACGGTGCCGAGGCCGGCTTCGAAGGCGGCGCGCTCGATCGCGCCGCGCTCCGCGTCGGGCCGTCCCAGGGCGACGTTGTCGGCGATCGTGCCGGCGAAGATCGTCGGCCTCTGCGGCACCCAGGCGACGCGGGCGCGCCAGGCGTCGAGGTCGACCTCGCGCAGGTCGACGCCACCGCAGGCGATCCGCCCGCCGTCGGCCTCGGCGAGGCGCAGGAGCAGGGAGACGAGGGTGGACTTGCCGCCGCCGCTCGGCCCGACCAGGGCGACGGTCTCCCCCGGCTGCAGGGTCAGGTCGACCCCGCGCAGGACCGGCTCGCGGTCGGGATAGGAGAAGCGCACCCCCTCGAGGACGAGCGGCGCGCGGCTCGGATCGGGGGCCGGGAGCGGCATCGCCGGCGCGCCCACCGCGGCGGGACGGTCGAGTACCTCGAAGATCGCTTCCGCCGCCGCCATCGCGTCGGCGCCGGCGTGGAACTCGCTGCCCAGCCGTCGCAGCGGCATGTACACCTCCGGCGCCAGGATCAGCACGGTCAGCCCGGCGGTCAGCCCGAGCGCGCCTTCGGCCAGCTGGATGCCGACCGTGGCGGCGACCAGGGCGACGCCGATCATTGCCAGCAGCTCCAGCACCAGGGCGGAGAGGAAGCCGATCCGCAAGGTCGCCATCGTCTCCTGCCGGTAGCTCTCTCCGGCGACGCCGATCGAGTCCCCCTGGGCCGCGGCGACCCCGTTGGCCCGCAGCGTCTCGAGGCCGCCGACGAGGTCGAGGAAGCGGGCGCTGAGGCGGGAGAGCCGTTGCCAGCGGCGGCGGGTCGCGCCTTCGGCCAGCCTCCCGATCAGCACCATGAAGACCGGTATCAGCGGCGCCGTGATCGCCAGGATCGCCGCCGCCTCCCAGTCGCGGGGGACCGCCCAGGCGAGGATCGCGAGCGGCGTCAGCGCCGCCAGCACCGCCTGCGGCAGGTAGCGCGCGTAGTAGGGCTCGAGCGCGTCGACACCCTGCACGGCGGCGGCGGCCAGCGCCCCGGAGCGTTCCTCGGAGAGCGCCCCGGGGCGCTCGGTCAGCAGGTGACGGACGAGGCGCGAGCGTAGCTCGGCCATCACCCGCGCGGCGCCGAGCCGCCCGGAGAGCTCGAAGCCGAGGTCGACGGCGCCGCGGGCGAGCGAGACGGCAAGGAGCCAGGCGAGCTGCGGGACCAGGTCGGCGAGCGAGGCCCCGCCGAGGAAGGCGCCGACGATGACGTGCGCGAGGAGCGTCGCCTGGGCGACGATCAGCGCCGTCGCCAGCGCCCCCAGCGCCACGGTGGCGAGGAGCTGGACGCGCGCCGCGCGGCTGGCCTTGCCGAGCCGGCGCTGCGTCGCCCGCGCCCTAGCCCGGGCGTCCGGGTCCTGCCGGTTTGAGCTCATCGGGCTCCTCCGGACGATGCTCGCCGAGCAGGTCGAGCGGGCTGCGGACGTCGCCGAAGTCCTCGGCCGAGACGCGGTGGCGGAAGACCCAGTAGGTCCAGCCCTGGTAGACGAGCACGACCGGCACCAGCAGCACCGCGACCACCGTCATCACCGTCAGCGTGTAGCTCGAGGAGGCCGAGGCGTTGAGGGTCATGTCGAAGGCGGAGCTCGTGCTGGAGACCATCGTGTGCGGGAAGAGGTCGACGAAGAGGGAGGTGAAGAAGAAGACGATCGCGCCCGCGGTGGCGGCGAAGGCGCGCCCGGCGCTGCGCCGCGTGAGGATCGCGGCGGCGAGGAGCAGGGCGGCGGCGAGCGCGGCGAGCAGCGCCGAGGCGACGTCGATCCCGCCGCGGTGGGAGGCGACGGTCCAGACGAGAAAGGCGATGCCGGCCGCGGCGGCGGGAGGTGACACACGGCCGGCGATCGCCCTCGCTCTCTCCCCCAGGATTCCCTCGGTCCGCAAGGACAAGAAGACCGAGCCGTGGGTGAGAAAGATCAGCAGCGTCGCGACGCCGCCGAGAAGCGCGTAGGGATTGAGCAGGTCGAAGAGCGTGCCGGTGTATTCCATCTGGGAGTCGATCGGCACCCCGTGGACGATGTTGGCCCAGCCGACCCCCCAGAGCAGGGCGGGGACGGCGCTGCCGACGATCATCGCCCACTCCCAGTTGCGCCGCCAGCGCGCGCTCGTGCCCTTGCCCCAGAACTCGAAGGAGACGTTGCGGACGATCAGCGCGACCAGGATCAGGAAGAGGGCGAGGTAGAAGCCGGAGAAGAGGGTCGCGTACCACTGCGGGAACGCGGCGAAGGTGGCGCCGCCGGCGACCAGCAGCCAGACCTCGTTGCCGTCCCAGACCGGCCCGATGGTATGGATCACGGCGCGGCGCTCGGCTTCGTCGTGGCCGACCGCGCGGATCAGCATGCCGACCCCGAAGTCGAACCCCTCGAGCACGAAGTAGCCGAGCCAGAGGATCGAGATGAGGACGAACCAGACGACCTGCAGGAAAGTGTAATCGGGCATCGGCGGCGTCTCCTAGTAGGCGAGGGCCAGCTCTTGGCCCGGGTCCTCGGCTTTGCCGGCCTCGACCGGCCCTTTGCGCACCGCCTTGATGAACACGCGGCCGGCGATCGCCGCCAGCACCCCGTAGAGGAGGGTGAAGCCGACGAGGGTGATCCAGACCTCCGCCGGGCCGACGCTCGGCGAGTTGGCGGTGTCGGTCTTCAGCAGGCCGAAGACGACCCAGGGCTGGCGCCCCATCTCGGTGAAGAGCCAGCCGGACGCGCTGGCGACGAAGGGCAGCCCGACCGCGGGTACGGCGAGGCGCAGGAACCACTTCGACTCGCCCAGCTTTCCTTTCCGCTGCAGCCACCAGCCCCAGGCGGCGAAGGCCAGCATCGCGAAGGCGCACCCGAGCATCGCCCGCCAGGTCCAGTAGGCGATCGCCACGATCGGGGTGTAGTTGCCGGGCCCGTACTTCTGCCGGTATTCGCGGTTGAGGTCGTTGATGCCCTTGATTTCCCCCTGCGGATAACCGGTGGTGATCCAGCTGAGGAGGTTGGGGATCTGGATGTTGCGGTTCAGCCCTTCCGGGTTCGACTTGAAGTCCCCGGTGGCGAAGAGCGAGAGGCCGGCGCCCTTCTCGGTTTCGAAGGTGGCGTCGGCGGCGGCCATCTTCATCGGCTGCTGTTCGGTCATCAGGATGCCGTCGAAGTGGCCGACGATGATGGTGGCGATCGCCGCCAGGGTGACCAGGGGCAGTGCGAGCCGCATCGCCCCGCCGAACACCTTGCTCTCCCTACCCTGGCGCAGGTGCCAGGCCGAGACCGCGACGAGGATCATCCCCGCGGTGAGCAGCGCCGCCAGCATCGTGTGGGCGAAGGCGTAGAGCGCGGTGTTGTTGAAGAGGACCGCGGCGATGTTGGTCAGCTCGGCTTTGCCTTCGGCCATCTTGTAGCCGACCGGGTGCTGCATCCAGGAGTTGGCGGCGAGGATGAAGAAGGCCGAGAGCGCGGTCGAGGCCGACACCGCCCAGGCACAGGCGAGGTGCGCTTTCTTCGAGAGCTTGCCCCAGCCGAAGATCCACAGTCCGAGGAAGGTGGACTCGACGAAGAAGGCGGCGAGCCCCTCCATCGCCAGCGGCGCGCCGAAGATGTCACCGACGAAGCGCGAGTAGTTCGACCAGTTCATCCCGAACTGGAACTCCTGCACGATCCCGGTCGCGACGCCCAGGGCAAACGAGATCAACATCAACTTGCCCCAGAACCGGGTCGACCGAAGCCAGTGCTCCTCCCCGGTCCGGTACCAGAGGGTCTGAAACACGGCGACGCAGAACGCGAGCCCGATCGTCACCGGCACGAAGATGAAGTGATAAAGCGTGGTGATCCCGAATTGCCAGCGGGCCAGTTCCAGGGCGGTCATCGACGCGGACGCTATGGCCGGCCCTCACGGCCACCATCCGGGAATATCCACAAGTGAAAATGTGGGACGGGTCGGACCGGCGCCCGAGGGAAGGGACGCAAGGGCTTGCGGCAAGCGCGGCCGTCTCGGCCGGGTCTGTGGGGAGTGACGAGGGATCGTCGCGTGCGGGTCACGCGAGGCGCACGAGAGGGACACGGATCCGTCACCGAGGGCGGACCTCGTCACAGAGAACGTGGGAACTCCACGCTTCCGCGCGTGTCGTCCAACGGTCACGACCGCGATGCAAGCTTTGGTGTCGCCATGACGACGTCAATGCTTGCATCGAGGCCTCGGGCCCTCTTTCGAGGCCCGGAAACAGACCGAAGGCTCACGCGGGTGTGACGTTCCCGGCCTCTTCGTCACCGATCCGGGCGAGGTTTGACGGATGTTTCACGAACCTCTCACGTCCGACCTCGGACGCATGCTGCGGCCGCGAAGCGCGCCCGTCCCGCCCCGACGCCCGCCCCCTCAACCGTCGATCAAGTTATGGCGCAGCGCGTAGCGGGTCAGCTCGGGGCGGGTGGAGAGGCCGAGCTTCTGTTGGATGTGGGCGCGGTGGGTCTCCACCGTGCGGACGCTGAGGTCGAGCTGCTCGCCGATCTCGCGGTTGGTGTGGCCGAGGGCCATCAGCCGCAGCACCTCGGTCTCCCGCGGCGAGAGGGCGTGGTCGACGGCGGTGCCCGGATCGCGGGCCAGCCCGGCGGCCACCGCCGGGGTCAGGTAGCGGTCGCCGGCGGCCGCGGCGCGGACGGCCTCGACCAGCTCGAGGTGGGCGGCGTCCTTGAAGAGGTAGCCGAGCGCCCCGTCGTCGATCGCCCGGCGCGCCAGGGCGACGTCGCGTTCCATCGTCAGCAGGACGATCTGCGTGTCGGGATGGCTCCCGCGCAGGTCGGCGACGATGTCGACCCCGAGGCCGTCCGGCAGGTTGACGTCGAGCACCAGCACGTCCGGCGCCTGCGCGGCGACCGCCTCGCGGGCGCCGGCGAGATCGGACGCCTCGCCGATCACCTCGAGGTCCGACTGCGCCTCGAGCAAGGCCCGCAGGGCGCTGCGGACGACAGCGTGGTCATCCGCCAAGACCACGGCGATCCCCTGTCGATCCTCATCGCCCATCCGCCGCAGCGTAGCGCCGCCGCCTCCCATCGGCCGACGCGCATGGTGTGGCTTTCCACGGATGGAGGGCCGGCGGGGGATTCGTAGCGTCCGCGAGATGCATGACGAGCTCCAGGCTGCCGCCGACGCGGTCGAAAACCTCGACGGCGCCCCGCCGCGCCTCTTCCGCCACGTCATGATCACGGCCGCCGACGAGGAGTCGCGTCGCGACGTGACGGCGCTGGCCGCGAGCATCGCCGGGTCCGCCGAACGCGTGAGCTCTCCCGAGCGGGCCGACCTGATCGTCAGCGACTCCGCCGGCGACTTCGAGGGCGCGCCGTGCCCAGTGGCGGCCGCCCCGCCCGGGTTCGCCTCCCGCGCCGAGCGCGGGCAGCGCCGGATCGAGGTCGGCATCGACGGCAGCCGCGGCGCCGGCGCCGCGCTGGCCACCGCGCTGTGGATCGCCCTCGGCCACGACGCCCGGCTCCGTCTACTGGCGGTCGCCGCGCCCCGTCCAGGGTCGGCGAGCCCGGACTCGGGCGAGAAGGCACGGCTGGCCCGCCACCTGGAGCGCGCGAGCGAGCGGCTGGGCGCCGCCAGGGTCGAGACCGAGCTGCGCGAGGGCCCGGTCGATCGCGTCCTCCTCGAGCTCTCCGCCGAGAGCGACCTCCTCCTGCTCGGCTCGCGGGCGACCTACGACGCGGCCGGCCGCGTCGCCCTCGGCGAGGTGGGCGAGGCGGTCCTGGCCGCGGCGACCTGCCCCGTCCTGGTCGTCCCGGCTCCCTGAGTCGCCCGCGCCGATGGCCCTGGGCGCGTCAGCTGACGGCGCTCGTCTGCGGCACGACCCTCGTGCCGGCCTCGCCGCGCACGATCGCCGCCGCGTCCCCCAGCGCCCCGATCGCGGCGGACCCACCGGTGGCGGCGACGAAACGGCAGGCGCCCTCGACCTTCGGCCCCATCGAGCCGGCGGCGAACTCGATCCCCCGCAGGTGCTCGGCCGTGACCTCGCGCAGCGGGTGCTCGTCGGCACCGCCCCAACCGAGGTAGATCGCATCGACGTCGGTGAGCAGGAGGAGGAGGTCGACATCGAGGCGCCGGGCCAGGAGCGCGGCAGTCAGGTCCTTGTCGACGACCGCCTCGACGCCGCGCAGCCGGCCGTCGGCGCCGATCGTCACCGGGATCCCACCGCCGCCGCAGATCACGACGACCCCGGCGTCGATCAGCATCCGCAGCGCGCGCAGCTCGGAGATCGCCCGCGGCTCGGGCGAGGGGACGAGGCGCCGGTGGCCCTGGCCGTCGCGGCCGAGGATCCAGCCGCGCTCGGCGCGCAGGCGGACCGCCTCGGTGGCGGTGTAGACCGGGCCGATCGGCTTGCTCGGCTCGCCGAAGGCGGGGTCGTCGGGATCGACGACCGTCTCGGTGAGGAGCGTCGCGATTTCACGATCGGGAAGGTGGTTCCTCAGCGCCAGCTCCAGCAGGTGCCCGACCATCCCCTCGCTCTCGGCACCCAGCAGGTCGAGCGGATACGGGTGGACGCTGCGATAGCTCTCGCTCTGCAGGGCCAGCAGGCCGACCTGGGGGCCGTTGCCGTGGGTGATGACGAGCTCGTGCTCGGCCGCCAGGTCGGCCAGCCCGGCGGCGGCGTCCTCGACGTTGCGCTGCTGGTTGCCGGCCTCGGCCGGCCGGCCGCGGCGCAGCAGGGCGTTGCCACCGAGTGCGACGAGGATCCTCATCGGTCCAGATTTCCACCGGGGCGACCGCGCGCCATCGGCACTTCGCCACATCCACCCCTGCGGCGCCGCGCCGACGCCGGCAGACTGACCCCATGAGCAGCGTCGCCACCGAGATCAGCGTCGTCCTCGCCGACGACCACAACGTGATCCGGGTGGGGCTGCGGGCGATGCTCGAAGCCGAGCCCGACATGCGGGTGATCGGCGAGGCCGCCGACTCCGCGGCCGCCGCGAAGCTGGTCGAGGACCGCCGCCCGAACGTCTTGGTCCTCGACCTGCAGATGCCCGGCGCCGACCCCCGCCAGGACATCCCGCGCCTCCTCGAGTGCGCCCCCGACTCGGCGATCGTCGTCCTCACCATGCAGAGCGACGCGCGCATGGCCCGCGATCTGATGCGGGCGGGGGCGGCGGGCTACGTCCTCAAGCAGGCCGCCGAGCGCAACCTCGCCGACGCGATCCGGACCGCCGCGGGGGGCGGCTCCTACATCGACCCGCGCCTCGGCGGCGAGCTGGCGAAGCTCGAGGCCGACCCGCTCGACTCCCTCACCGAGCGCGAGGTCGAACTGCTGCGGTTGGTCGCGCTCGGCCACACCAATCGCGAGATCGGCGAACAGCTCTTCCTCAGCGTCCGGGCGATCGAGGTGAACCGGGCGAAACTGCTGGAGAAGCTCGGCATCGAGTCGCGCCCCGAGCTGGTCCGCTTCGCGATCGCCAACCGGGTGATCGAGTCCGGCGGCGACTGAGCGGTGCTCAGGACCGGCGGAGCGGCAGCGTCGAGCTGACCCTGGTCCCCTCGCCGGGGCGCGAATCGATCGCCAGCGTCCCGCCCAGGGTCTGCACCCGCTCGCGCATCCCGAGCAGGCCGCGGCCGGGCCCGAGCGCCGGGTCGAAGCCCCCGCCGTCGTCGCTGACCTCGATCTCCGCCTTGCCATCGAGGCTGCGCACCCGGACCGCGCACTCGCGGGCGCCCGCGTGCTTGACCACGTTGGTCAGCGCCTCCTGGACGAGCCGGTAGACGGCCCGCTCCTCGTCGGAGTTCAGATCCACGTCGATCTCGATCTCGGTCGCGACCTCGAAGCCGCCGCGGTTGGCCGACTCCTCGGCCAGCGCCTCCAGCGCCCCCGCCAGTCCCAGGCGCTCGAGCGAGGCGGGCCGCAGGTCGTTGATCAGCCGGCTGAGCTCGGTGATCTGGTCCTCGAGCCCTTCCACGGTCGCTTCAGCGGCCCGCTCGATCTGCGCGTCGCGGTCCTCGCCCGTCCCCTGGAGGGCGGCGGCGAGCGTGATCCGGACGGCGGCCAACGACTGCAGGGTGCCGTCGTGAAGCTCCTGGGCCCAGCGCCGGCGCTCGCCCTCGGAGACCTCGATCTGCTGCTGCAACCTTTCCGCCTCGACCGACTGGGCGGTGGCGACCGCGATCGCCGCCGTCGCCGCGAAGGCCTGCAGCAGCCGTAGGTCCTCGTCGTCGAACTCGCTGCCGGATTCGCGGTCGAGCGCGACCAGCGCGCCGACTGCGCGGCCGCGGAAGAGCAGCGGCACGACCAGCGCCGACTCCGCCCCGAGGCGCTCGCGGAGCCGGGCCTCCGACGGCGGCGTCCCCCGTTCGACGTGTTGGGCCACCCGTTCCTGCATCGCCGCCTGGAAGATGGCGTCATCGGTGGGGATCGTCAGCTCTTCGACCTCCGCGCCCACCCGTCCCGCCTGCGCGGCGACGGTGAGGCGACCACCGCGCCTCAAGAGGACGATCACGGTGCGGGCCTCGATCAGCGCCCGTCCCCGCTTCACGATCAGGTCGAGCACCCGCTCGACGTCGGTCTCCCCGCCGACGGTCCGGGCGATGTCGGCGGAGGTCTCGGCCCGCCGCAGCGCCCGCTCGGTCTCCATCTCACGGGCGCTCAGGGTCGTGTAGAGGCGAGCGTTCTCGATCGCGATCGCCGCCCAGGTGGCGAGGGTCTTCGCCGCGTCCTCGTCGGCCTCGTCGAACTCGGCGCCGCCGACTTTCTCGGTCATGTAGAGGTTGCCGAAGACGTCGCCGCGGATCTTCACCGGCACCCCGAGGAAGGCATGCATCGGCGGGTGCCCGGGAGGGAAGCCGTAGGCGTGGGGATGCTGTTCGACGTCGCCGAGCCGCAGCGGCTGGGGGTCCCGGATCAACTCGCCGAGGACGCCGCGGCCGTGCGGCAGCGGCCCGATGTCGCGGCGGGTCTCGTCGTCGATCCCCAGGTAGATGAAGCGCTCGAGCTCACGCCGGTCGGCGTCCAGCACCCCGAGTGCCGCGTAGCGCGCGCCGGTGAGCTCCCGGGCCGCCTCGACGACGGAGGGCAGGACCACCTCCAGGTCGAGCTCGGAAAGGAGTGAGGATCCGACCTCGACCAGCCGCCGGTATCGATCCTCCACCGACTCGATGTCGTCTTCTTCGAGTGGGGTCACCCAGCCAATATGCCAGCCATCAGCAAACTGCGGTGAATCTCTTGATCAGGACGGCAGATCGCTCCTGCCGAAGCGGGCCGCGCCGACGGCGGCCAGCACCGCCCCGAGGATGCGCCAGGCAGACGAACGCGACCGGTTCGATCCCACTTTCGATCGCGTTCCCGTAGTACCTGAAGACGGAGGCGTAGCGGATGCCGGAGATCGAGTCGTCGAGCCTGCCGAGAAGGTCGATCACGTACATCGCGACCAGCAGGCCCGCCACCGAGCCGGTCACCACGCTGGTCTTCAGCGAGAGCGAGGAGACGACGACCGCCAGGCCCGCGGCGACCAGGGCGAGCGGCCAGACGGCGGCGAAGCCCGCCACCGCGTGGCCGAGCCCGAGGCCCGATCCGGCGACGACGCTGCCGAGCATCGTCAGGGCGAGCGCGACGAGCAGGACCGCGGCGACCTCCACCGCCGCCGCACAGAAGGCAGCGGCCGACACGGCGGCGCGCCGGACCGGGGTCGAGAGGAGAACTTCGAGGCGTCCGCTTTCGGCCGCCCCGCTGAGGTCCGCCGCCACCGCGCGGGCGGCGAGATAGCCGAGCGCGAGCGGGACGATGAGGCTGAGCATCTCGCCGTGCAGGTACTGCTCGACGTTGGAGAGCTCGCCGATCCCGAAGGCCTGCTTGAGCCCTTCGGGATATTGCGCGACGACCTTGGTCAAGGCGCCCTGCACCGAGGGATAGATGGCGACGATGAACGCCGACATCAGCCCCAGCGGCAGGCCCCAGGCGAGCGGCGAGCGGCGGCGCTCGTGGAGGTGGAAGCCGATCAGCGCCGCGACCTGGGCCCTCATCCCTCCCCCTCCCCGTAGTAGCCAAGGAAGACCTCCTCGAGCGTCGGTCGCGACACCTCGAGGTCGACGACGCGATGGGTCGCCGAACGCCTTCACGACCGGGTCGAGGTCACCGGCGACGCGGAAGGTGGCCCCGCCGTCGACGGGCTCGAGGTCGACCACACCGTCCAGGCGCCGCAGCTCCTCCAGGCCGGTCCCGTCGTCGAAGCGCACGGTCACCCGGCGGGTCGCCCGTCCCAGCAGATCGGGGACACGCTCGACCGCGATCAACCTGCCGTCGCGCACCATCGCCACCCGGTCGCAGATCCGCTCGACCTCGTCGAGCTCGTGCGAGGAGAGGAAGACGGTGGCGCCGCGGTCCCGTTCCTCGCCGACCAGGGCGAGGAACTCCTCCTGCATCATCGGGTCGAGGCCGCCGGTCGGCTCGTCGAGGATCAACAGGTCGGGGCGGTGGAAGGTGGCGAGGATCAGCCCGACCTTCTGGCGGTTGCCGCGCGAGAGCTCGCCGAGCGGACGGTCGAGGTCGGCGTGGAAGCGCTCGGCGAGCTCCGCCGCCCGCTCGGTCCCGGCGCCGCGGAGCCGCCCGAGGAGCGCGAGCGCGCGCCGTCCGGTCGCCTCGCGCCCGAAGCCGAAGTCACCCGGCAGGTTGCCGACCCGCCGCCGGATCGCGACGCTGTCGCGGCGGCTGTCGAGGCCGAAGATCAGGGCCGAGCCGCCGGTCGGGTGGATCAGGTCGAGCAGGGTCCGGATCGTCGTCGTCTTGCCGGCGCCGTTGGGGCCGAGGAAGCCGAACACCTCGCCGGCCGGGACGCGCATGCTCAGCTCGGCGATCCCGTGGCCGCCGGGGTAGAGCTTGCTCAGGCGCTCGGTCTCGATCGCCGCGTCGCCCGTCGGCCGGTCTCCCACCATGCCCGCCAACCTAGGGGCCACCGCGAACGCCCCCATCGTGGGAAATCCGCATGATCCGCGGCGGCTCCACCCCGGCGCGGAGCGTCCTCCCCGACCTACGATCGCCTCGATGAGATCCGAAGGGGCGAGGAAGGCGCTGGAACTGGGGCGCGCGGCGACCGTCACCTTCGGCGGTCAGGTCGTCCCGGTGGCCGGCCTCGCGACCGCGGTGGCGGTCGGGCTCGGTGGTCTCGCGGCGGGCCGTCGTCCCCGGGCTCGAGGGCTGGGGCGTCTTCGTGGTCGTGCCACGGGGGGCGGACCGCTGCCGTCTGCTCGTCCGCGGGCGCACCCCGAAGGGGGTCCCGAGCCTCCTCTACCGCGCCACGCCGGCCGTCCCGCACTTCATCATGGAGCGCCGGATGCTCCTCGGGATCAAGAGTCGGGCGGAGTCCGGTCGCTGACGTGGAGGAACCGCGCCGCGGGCGCCACCGCCACGTCCCCACCCGCCACGTCCACGGCCTGATCGTCCGCCATCGCCGGCGGCTGCTCGCCGCGGGCGGCGGCGCGGCGCTCCTCGCCGTGCTCGGGCCGGGCCTCCTGGCGGGCCTCTCCGACGACGACCCGGCCGGGATCACCACCTACTCGATCCTCGGGGCCAAGTACGGCTACGAGCTGATCTGGGTGCTGGTCATCTCGACCGCCGCCCTGATCGTCTTCCACGAGCTCGGTATGCGCCTCGGGGTGGTCACCGGCAAAGGGCTGCTGACGCTGGTCCGCGAGCGCTACGGCCGCCGCGCCGCGGGGATCGTCCTCGCCGCGCTGGTGCTCGCCAACGTCGGCACGCTCTGCGCCGAGTTCGCCGGGGTCGCCGCGGCGATGCAGCTGCTCACCGGGATGAGCCGCTACGTCAGCGTGCCGATCGCCGCGGTGGCGGTCTCCGCCCTGGTGCTGCGGGAGAACTTCCGCCACGTCGAGCACGTCTTGCTCCTCCTCGGCTCGGTCTTCGTCGCCTACATCGTCTCCGGGATCCTCGCCCACCCGGACTGGGGAGCCGCCGCCCGCGGCGCCGTCGTCCCCGAACTGCCGCTCAACCGCGAGGCCGTGCTGGTCGCGGTCGCCACCGTCGGCACCACCCTGGCGCCCTGGGGCCTCGCCTTCATCCAGTCCTACGCCGTCGACAAGAAGCTGAAGCCGGAGGACCTGACCTACGAGCGGGCCGACGTCATCGTCGGCGCGGTCCTGACCGGGGTGATCGGCTTCTTCGTCATCGTCGCCTGCGCCGCCACCCTGCACGTCGCCGGGGTCGAAATCGAAGACGCCCGCGACGCCGCCCGCGGCCTCGAGCCACTCGCCGGCGGGGCCGCCTCCACCCTCTTCGGCCTCGGCTTCCTCGGCGCGGCCCTCCTCGCCGCCGCGATCGTGCCCCTCTCCACCGCCTACTCGATCTCCGAGACGCTCGGCGACAAAGCCGACCTCGACGACAGCTTCACCGAGGCGCGGGCGTTCTACCTCTGCTTCGCCGCCGTCACCGTCGTCGCCGCGGGCATCGTCCTGATCCCGGGGGCGCCCCTGATCGAGCTGCTCTTCCTCACCCAGGCCCTGAACGCCGTCCTCCTCCTCGTGATGCTCCCGTTCCTCCGTCGCCTCGGACGCGACCCCGAGTTGATGGGCCGCCATGCCCTCGGCCGCGTCGGCCGCGCGACGACCGGGCTGGCCCTGGGCCTGATCGCCGTCTCGGTGATCGCGCTGGGAGTGCTGGCGATCGCGTGAGGGGGTGTGGTTCGCCGTGCTTCGGGGCCGCTGCGGCCGTCCGAGGTGCGTCCTGGGGGTCTTTCATGGCGGTCCTGGCAGGCTGTGACCGCCATGAGACGCCCAGGACGTGAGGGGTTCGTGAAACACCCGACACACCTCGCCCGGATCGGTGACGAAGATGCCGGGAAGGTCACACCCGCGTGAGCCTCCGGTCTGTCTCCGGGCCCGGGATGAGGGCCCGAGGCCTCGATGCAAGCATTGACGTCGTCATGGCGACACCAAAGCTTGCAGCGCGGTCGTGACCGTTGTCCAACACGCACGGAAGCGTGGAGTTCCCACGGTCTCCGTGACGACGTCCCTCTCCCGTGACGGATCCGTGTCCCTCCCGTGACGAACGCGGGGCACCGCCGCGAGAGACCCGCCACTCCCCGCACGCCCGGCCGTTGCGTCCCTTGGTCCCGGGCGCCGAGGAGCGCCAGGCGGGGGCGCCCGCCGGGGGCGCGGGCGGCCGTCTCGATCGCGAGGATCACGAGGAGGACGAGGAAGACCAGGCCCGGGGCGCTGGCGTCGGGGCCGCGGCGGCCGAGGAACCCGCGCTCCGGCGGCGGGCGGCGGGCGGTGAGGCCGAAGGCGAGGCCGACGAGGAAGCCGGCGGCGATCGCGACGGGCGCGCCTTCTTCGGCGGCGGGCAGCAGCAGGTGAACGCGGCGACGGTCATCGCCGCCGCGGCGAAGCCGAGGAGCGGCGAGGCGAGCGCCACTGCCCGCGGCCCGAGGAGGACGACCGGGATGACGCCGAGGCCGGTCGCCACCGCGGTCCCGGAGGCGGCCGGCAGGAGGACCACAGGTTCCGGCATCGCGGTCGCTCAGCCGAAGCGCGGACGGGCCGCCGTGGCGGCCGGGACGAGCAGGGCGGCGGCGCCGACCGGGACGCGGAGGGACTCTCGTTCGACCACGCCCGGCATTCTCGGCGCGCCGCGGGCGCCACCCATCCGCCGCACACCGCCGCGACGCTGCGGCGAAATGCGGATGGCGGGCCGCCTCGCCGCTCCTAGATTCGACCCAGGACCACTTCAGCGAGCGAGAGGACGAGACGATGACCACCGCGAAGAAGGAGCAGGCCACGAGCGCCGTCACTCCCCACTACGAGACCGGCCCGATCGTGGTCGGCTCCGACGGCAGCGCCGGTGGTGACGACGCCGTCGCCCTCGCCCACGACCTCGCGGGGACGAGCAGCCGCCGGCTGGTCGCCGAACACATCCCCGGCGGGGTCGCTCCCAGCCTCGGGCTGATCGGCCTGGCCGAGCGCGAAGACGCCGGGACCCTGGTGGTCGGCTCCCCACACCGCGGCCGGATCGGCCGCGCGGTCCTCGGCAGCGTCGCCCACCACGTGCTCCATCACGCCCCCTGCGAGGTCGTGGTGGCGCCGCGCGACTACGCCAAGCGCGAGCGCAAGGGCATCGCGAAGATCGGCGTCGCCTTCGACGGCACCGCCGAATCGCAGACGGCGCTCCGCCGGGCGGAAGCCCTCGCCCGGGAGACCGGCGCCTCGCTCCACCTGATCGTCGCCGAAGACCCGGTCGTGGCCGGGATCGAGGGTGGCGAGGAATTCACCCCGCTCACCAACGCACCGGCCGTCCTCGGGTCGGCGCTGGCATCCGTCGCCCCCTCCATCGAGGCGGACGGCAGCCACATCGACCCGGGCTGGCGCCAGGTCGACAAGTCGATCGCCGAGGCGATCGCCAAGGAGTGCGACGGCGAGATCGACATCCTCGTCGCCGGGACCCGCAAGCCGCTCGACCGGCTGCTCCTCGGATCGATCACCGGCCACCTGATCGACGTGGCGCCCTGCGCCGTGCTCGTCGTCCCCCACGAGGAAGGAACCTGAGATGGCGGGCACGGTCCTCGTCGGCTACCTCGACACCGAGCGCGGTCGCGACGCGCTGGCGCTCGGCCGCATCCTCGCCCAGGCGCGGGACGCCGAGCTCCGCATCGCGACCGAGCCGGAGGGCGCCGAGCTCGTCGCCGCGGCGCGCGAGCAGGGCGCCGACCTGGTCGTCCTCGGCTCCACCCACCGCGGCCCCCTGGGACGGATCGTCCCGGGGACGACGATGGAGCGCCTGCTGAGCGACTCGCCCTGCGCGGTGGCCGTGGCGCCGCCCGGATTCGCCGAGCGGCGCGACGGCGAGTCGGTCTGGCAGCCGCTCGTCGGCGATGCCGAGGACGTCGGGATGCGGGTCGTCGGGGTCGCCTACGACGGCTCTCCCGGGTCGCGCGGTGCGCTCGCCTACGCCACCGAGCTGGCCCAGCGCAACGGCGCCGCCCTGCGCGTCTACACCGCCGTCCACAAGATCGCCTCCCCCGTCGGCCCCGACACGGCGGTCGGTCCCCACCCGACGATCGACCTCGAGGCGCGGCGGGCCGAGCTGCACGAGGCCGTCGCCACGCTCCCGCCCGAGGTGCGCGCCCAGCCGGTCCTCCTGCGCGGCTTCGCCGTCACCGAGCTGGTGAAGGCCGCGAGCCTCGGAGTCGACCTCCTCGTCCTCGGCACCCGAGTCCACGGGCACGTCGGTCGGCTGTTCCGCAAGAGCGTCGCCGGCGAAGTCGTGCTCGAGTCGCCGTGCCCGGTGCTGATCTGCCCGATGCCGGTCGCCGTCCCACTTGTGGCAACCTGAGCACCGTGGGCGCCACCTCCTCGTTCGACCTGGCCGCACCGGACACGGCGGACCTCGACCGCCTGCTCGCCTACTGGGAGGCGGCCAACTTCCTGACCGTGGGCCAGATCTACCTGCGGGCGAACCCGCTGCTGCGCGAACCGCTGCGGCCCGAGCACATCAAGCCGCGCCTGCTCGGCCACTGGGGCACCTCCCCGGGGCTGAACCTGATCTACGCCCAGCTCAATCGGATGATCGGGGCGACCGGGGACGATGTCCTCTTCGTCGTCGGCCCCGGGCACGGCGGCCCGGCGGTGGTCGCCAACGTCTACCTCGAGGGCACCTACTCCGAGGTCTACCCCGAGGTGTCCGCGGACGAGGCGGGCCTGCTGCGCCTGGTGCGCCAGTTCTCGACCCCGGGCGGGATCCCGAGCCACGTCAGCGTGCCGACGCCGGGCTCGATCCACGAGGGCGGCGAGCTCGGCTACGCGCTGGTCCACGCCTTCGGCGCCGCCTTCGACCATCCCGACCTCCTGGTCGCCTGCGTGATCGGCGACGGCGAGGCCGAGACGGCGCCGCTGGAGGGCTCCTGGAAGGGGGTCCGCTTCCTCAACCCGGCGCGCGACGGGGCGGTGCTGCCGATCCTGCACCTGAACGGATACAAGATCTCCGGACCGACGGTGCTCGGCCGGGCGAGCGAGGAGGACGATCGCGGCGCTGCTCGCCGGCCACGGGTACGAGGCCGCACTTCGTCGACCGGGACGATCCCGCGGGAGGTCCACCGCGACTTCGCCGTGACGCTCGACCGAGTGCCGGGCGAAGATCGCGGCGATCCAGGTGGAGGCCCGCACGGGCTCGGGCCAGGCCGGGCGGCCGCGCTGGCCGGCGATCGTCCTGCGGACGCCGAAGGGCTGGACCGGCCCGGCGCAGGTCGACGGCGTGCAGGTGGAGGGCACCTTCCGCGCCCACCAGGTCCCGCTCGGCGGGGTGCGCGAGAACCCCGAGCACCTGGCGATGCTGGAGGAGTGGATGCGCTCCTACCGGCCCGAGGAGCACTTCGACGAGCGCGGCCGCCTCCGCGGCCCGAGCTGGCCGAGCTGGCCCCGGCGGGCGAGCAGCGGATGGGCGCGACGAGCTACGCGAACGGCGGCCGCAGGCTGGTCCCGCTGGAGCTCCCCGACTCCGGCGCGATACGCGACCCCGGTCGGGACGCCCGGCAGCGAGCGGCGCGGAATCGACGCGCCGCCTCGGCGAGCTGCTGCGCGACGTCTACTCCGCCAACGCCGACACCGCCAACTTCCGGCTCTTCTGTCCCGACGAGACCAACTCCAACCGGCTCGGCGCCGTCTTCGAGGTCGAGGACCGCTGCCTGATGGACGCGGCGCCCGGGGACGACCACGTCTCCCCGACCGGGCGGGTGATGGAGGTCCTCTCCGAGCACAACTGCCAGGGCTGGCTCGAGGGCTACCTGCTGACCGGCCGCCACGGCCTCTTCGCCACCTACGAGGCCTTCGCGATGGTCTCCGCCTCGATGGCGATCCAGCACACCAAGTGGCTGGAGGAGATGCGCCGGCTCGACTGGCGGGCCCCGGTCGCCTCGCTGAACGTGCTGCTCACCTCGACCTGCTGGCGCAACGACCACAACGGCTTCAGCCACCAGGGCCCCGGTCTGATCGACACGATGATCAGCCTCCGCGGCGAGGTGGTCCGCGTCTACTTCCCGCCCGACGCCAACATGCCTGCTGGCCGTCGCCGACCACTGCCTGCGCAGCCGCGACTACGTCAACCTGATCGTGATCGACAAGCAGCCCCAGCTGCAGTACCTGGACTACGAGGCGGCGGTCGAGCACTGCCCGCGCCGGCGCCTCGCGCTGGGACTGGGCGGGCAACGCGCCCGCGGACCCCGACGTGGTCCTGGCCGCCGCGGGCGACATCCCGACGCTGGAGATCGTCGCCGCGGCGGAGCTGCTCGGCGAGGGCGTCCCCGACCTCGGGGTACGGGTCGTGAACGTCGTCGACCTGATGACCCTCTTCCCTCCCGACGTCCATCCGCACGGCCTCGACGAGGCCCGCTTCGAGCAGCTCTTCGGCACCGATCTCGAGGTCGTCTTCGCCTTCCACGGCTACGCCCGCGCCCTCCACCAGGTCGTCCACGGGCGGCCCCATCCCGGGCGCTTCCACGTGCGTGGGTTCAGCGAGCAGGGGACGACGACGACCCCCTTCGACATGGTCGTCCTCAACGGCATGAGCCGCTACCACCTGGCGCTCGAGGCACTGCGTCGGGCGCCGCGGAGGCCGGCGGGGACGGCCGAGCTGGAGGCCCACTGCCACGCGATGCTCGCCCGCCACCAGGCCTACGTCCGCGAGCACCTCGAGGACATGCCCGAGGTCCGCGACTGGACCCGAGGGTCGGCCTGAGTGGCCGCGGCCGCTCGCATCCTCACCGTCAACGCCGGATCCTCGAGCCTGAAGCTGCGGCTGCTCGGCCCCGGGGACGAGGTGCCGGCGAGCCGCGATAGCGCTCCGGGCGACGATCCCGAGGCGCTGCGGGCCGAGCTGCGCGCGATCCTCGCCGCCGGCCCGCCGCCCGACGCCGCCGCCCACCGCGTGGTCCACGGCGGCGGGCGCGACCGGCCGACCGTGGTCGACGCCGCGGTCGAGGACGAGCTCGAAGCCCTCGCCGACCTCGCGCCGCTGCACAACCCCCAGGCGGTGCGGGCGCTCCGCGCGCTCGCCGAGGTGCGGCCGGGGCTGCCGAACGTCGCCTGCTTCGACACCGCCTTCCACGCCGGGCTGCCCGCGGCGGCGCGGACCTATGCCCTGCCGGCGGCCTGGACCGACGGCGAGGTGCCCCTGCGCCGTTATGGCTTCCACGGCCTCTCCCACGCCTACGCGAGCCGGCGGGCCGCCGAGCTCCTCGGGCGGCCGTGCGAGGAGCTGCGGCTGGTCACCGCCCACCTCGGCGCGGGCGCCTCGCTGGCCGCCGTCGCCGGGGGCCGTTCGGTCGACACCACGATGGGCTTCACCCCGCTCGAGGGCCTGGTGATGGCGACCCGGGCGGGCTCGGTCGACCCCGGCCTGCTGCTCTGGCTGCAGCGCCACCGGGGAATCGACGCGGCGACGATGGAGCGCGCCCTCGACCGCGAAGCGGGCCTGCTCGGCCTGGCCGGCACCGCCGACCTGCGGGAGATCGTCGCCGGCGCCGACGGCGACGAGCGCCTCGCCCTGGCGCTCGACGTCTACGTCCACCGGCTGGTCGCCGCGATCGCCGCGATGACGGCGGCGCTGGGCGGCCTCGACGCGCTCGTCTTCACCGGCGGGGTCGGCGAGAACGCGCCGCTGGTCCGCGAGCGCGCCTGCGCGGCCACCGCCTTCCTCGGGGTCGAGCTCGATCGGGAGGCCAACGAGCGCGGCGTCCCCGACAGCCTGCTCTCGCCGCCGCGCGCGACGGCCGCGGTGCTCCTCGTCGCCGCCCGCGAGGACCTCGAGCTGGCCCGCCAGGCCCGCGCTGTCCTCGTCGCCTGACCGGAGAGCCCGACCACAAGCGCGGCTGTGGGCTCGCACGGATATCGCCCCTCCGGCCCCGGCGTACGGTTGGTCAGAGGACAACCAAAGGAGGAATGACGGTGGGAGAGCAGAGCTTGACCTGGGCGCCGCGGCGCCTCCTCGTCGGCTACGACGGCAGCGAGGGCGCCAAGGACGCGGTCGAGCTGTGTCAGATGCTCGCCCCGCACGCCGCCCACGTCACCGCGGTCGACGTCCTCCCCCACCCGGGCCTCCCGTCGGCGGCCTTCCACCTGCTGCAGGGCTCCGAGTACGAGCCACCCGAGGACTTCTTCGAGCCGGTCACCTCCCGCCTCACCGCCGATGACGTCGACACCGTCACCTTCGTCGGCTCCTCCCCCGCCCGGGTCCTCGAAAACCTCACCCACGAAGAGAGCACCGACATGATCGTGGTGGGCTCGCCCAGCCACGGAAAGGTCGGCCGCATCCTCAGCGGCTCCGTCGCCCACACGCTCCTGCACGGCTCGCCGGTGCCGGTCGCGACCGCCCCCCACGGCTACGCCTCACGCGCCGCCGGTCGAGCGGGGACGATCGCCGTCGCCTACGACGGCGGCGAGGAGTCCCAGGCCGCCCTCGCCTACGCCGCCTCGATCGCCGCCGCCCTCGACAGCCTGCTCGAGATCCTCACGGTCGAACGACCGGTCGACCCGGTCCGCGGCGCGATCGCCTACACGATGTCCCTGCCCGAGGACGTCGATGACCTCCAGCGCGAGGCCCTGCGCGAACTCGACCCGGCGACCAAGGTCCGCCGCCGCGTTCTGCGCGGCGAGACCGCCCCGGCCCTGGCGAGCGCCTGCGCCGAGGACGTCGACCTCCTGGTCATCGGCTCGCGCGGCTACGGCACCGTCGAGCGCGTCCTCCTCGGCTCCACCTCGGCCGCCGTCATCCGCGAGGCGACCTGTCCTGTGGTGGTGGTCCCGCGCCCGTAGGGAGGCGTCAGGAGACGGAGAAGAGTGACGTTGCGTCAATGGGCTGACGGTCAGCCCGGACGCGCTCCCTGATCCCCGCCAGCAGCTCGGTGGCCACATAGTAGGTGCCGCGTTTCGTGCCCCGCTGGTAGAGAACGCCGGCGTTGACCAGCTTGCGTAGATCGTTGGTCGCGACCTGGTTCGTGATCTCTTCCAACTCGGTCAGCTCCACGTCTTTCCGATATGAGGCGTTGCGAATCCTGAGGCCGATCGTCGCCTCGAAGATGCTTCCGATCGACCGCTCCGGAAGGCCTCTCTCGCTGCGCAGATCGTCCGCGGCCGCCCAGATGGCCTCGGACTCGTGGGCTCTGCGCAACACGCTCATCGCCTGGATGTAGTGCGCCCGGAGGCAGAAGCGAACCCACGGACGCGCATCGCCCTCGGGGTGCCAGGAGCCTTGACCGACCTCCGCCAGGATCTCGTAATAGGCGTTGGTGTTGGCGCCCAGGAACTCCTCGATGCTCATCCACTCCGGGGACAGGATCTGCTCTCGAGCGAGCATCAGCGTCTGGAGGCACCGCGCCATGCGTCCGTTGCCGTCGCGGAACGGATGGATCATCACGAGGTTCAGATGCGCCATGGCGCCTTTGACCATCGGGGGGCAATCGGCGGCCTGAGAGGCAAGCTGGTCGACGAGTTCATCGATCAGCCCGGGGACCACATCATGCTCCGGGGCTTCGTAGACGACCTCTCCGGTCGCATCGTTGCGCACCCAGATCGGGCCCGGCCGCCAAAGCCCCGGTCCCGCGTCGAGGTCGTACTCGGTCATCATGAAATGCAGGCTGCGGATCAGGCCGGGCGAAAGTTGGAAGTGCTCATCGTGCGCCAATTGGAGGACGTAGGTCATCGCCCGCCGGTAGCCCAGAACGGCCTGCCAGTCCCGGGTTTCCGCGTCGGCAGGCTCGTCGCCCGCGATGGCTGCCATGGCGTCCTCCACCGAGACGTGGAACCCCTCGATGCTGTTCGATCCGCGGATGGCCCGCGCGCCGAGGACGCGCCTGACCGACCCAACCCAGCGGCGAGGTTCGGCGACGAAATATCGGACCTGCCGACGCAGATCCTCGATCCGGTCCAGGGCCGCTTCTTCGCCCTCCCGAATATCGGGAACCTCATAGACCATCCCGGTTCCGCCCTCTTTTATATATGGATTCCATCAACGTGGGAAATGATAATATCATTACCTCGATTGAAGGAATCAGCCAGGGGCCGGAGCCCGGGACCCGCCGCGCGGCCTCACCGCGCGGCGGTGCCTCGCTCAAGCGTGGGCTGGCGCCTCGGCCGGAGCGGCCCTCTCCGCGCCGCCTTCGACCTTCTGCAGGTCGAACACCAGTCGCGGCTCCGGTGCCGAGCCGTCGAGGACTTCGGCGATCGCGCCGTTGACGTCCTCGAGGCTCCGCTCGGCGCGCAGCACCCGGGTCTCACCGCGGCGGTGCAGCTCGAAGACCTCCTCGAGATCGTGGTGGGTGCCGACGATCGAGCCCTTCAGGCTGAGGCCGCCGAGCACGGTCTGGAAGATCGGCACGGTGATGTCGTTGTGGGCCGGGAGCCCGACGCAGACGAGCCGGCCGCCCCGCGCCAGCGAGCCCATCGCCTGTTCGAAGGCGATCGGCGAGACCGCGGTGGCGATCGCCACGTCGGCACCGCCCATCGCCGCGATCGCCGCGACCGGATCTTCGGTGGCGGCGTTGACGACGCGGGCCGCGCCCAGCTCGGTGGCGGTCTCGAGGCGCTCGTCGTTGATGTCGACGGCGACCACCTCGGCACCGGTCACCCGCGCGTACTGGATCGCCAGGTGGCCGAGGCCGCCGGCGCCGAAGACGGCGACCCGGTCGGCCGCCCGGGCGCCCGACTCCTTCACCGCCTTGTAGGTGGTGACGCCGGCGCAGGTCAGGGGCGCCGCGTCGAAGGGGTCCACTCCATCGGGCACGTGGACGACGTGGCGCGCGTAACCCACCGCCAGCTCGGCGAAGCTGCCGTCGATCGAGTAACCGGTGTTCAGCTGCATTTCGCAGAGGGTCTCGCGGCCGCTGTTGCAGTAACGGCAGTCGCCGCAGGCGTAGCCCAGCCAGGGCAGCGCGACGCGCATCCCGACCTCGATCCCGTGCGGGTTGCCGGGGCCGACCCGCTCGACGATCCCGACCCCCTCGTGGCCGGGGATGAACGGCGGCTCGGGTTTGACCGGCCACTCGCCGTGGGCGGCGTGGATGTCGGTGTGGCAGAGGCCGCAGGCTTCGATCCGGACCAAGACCTGTTCGGCCTCGGGCGTCGGGTCGGGCACCTCCATCACGCGCAGCGGCTCGGCGAAGTCGGTTACTACGGCGGCTTTCATCGGATCGGTTCCTCTCTCGTCGGGATCACCCCCCGATCCCACCAGGGCCGCGGGCCGCCGCCATCCGTGTGAGGGCGATGCCACGCCGTGGGCAAACCCCGGATGGAGGGCGCGAGCCCGGCTGCGAGGTTTGCGACGTCAACCGGAACACCGGGACGTCGGCACCGCCGCGGCCCGCCAGACAGGAGAGAGAAATGTCAGCCAGCACCATCCATATCCGCCGCTTCGTCGCGGTCGAGGGGGACCAGGACGAGGCGAAGCGCGAGGGCGCCGCCGCCGTCTCGGCCGAGACGATCGCCTACTGGGCGGTGATCGCGGCCGTCTACTTCGGCTTCGGCATCCTCTGGTACTACTCGGCCAAGGAGAAGCTGATCGACGACGGCGGCACGATGCCGGCCGGCCTCGCCAAGGTCTACGCGGGCTCCTTCGTCGACTCCTTCCCCGGCCTGAACGCGACCTGGGTGATCCTCGGGATCCTCGAGGCCGTCGCCTTCCTCGGCTTCGTCGCCAGCATCGTCACCGGCGAGTTCCTGCCGACCCGCCGCAAGCCGATCCTCGTCGCCTCGCTGGGCATCTCACTGCTCACCTTCGCGGCGTTGATCTTCGGCCAGCAGATGGTCGCCGAATTCGAATCGGTGGCCCAGCTGTTCGGATACTTCGGGGCGACCGTCGTGACCCTGCTGCTGGTCCAGATGCTGCCGCCGCGCCGCGGCATCTGGCGGTCGAGCGCCGAGTAGACGCGACCGACGCGCGCCGCGACTCAGACCGGCCGGCCCTCACCAACGAGTGTGGGCCGGCGGCATCGTGGAGATTCCGGGACGGCTACCGCGTCCCGTCGTCCATGTCCTCGACGACCCCGCGCGGGGACAACCAGAAGTAGTGCCGCTGCGGCTCGCTCGGCGCCGCGGTGCGGTACATGCCGGGTCGGTCGCAGGCCCGGCGGACGGCGTCGATCCCGGTCGGCGCGTTCACGTCGCGCCGGGTCACCTGCCAGCTGGTCCTGAGCTCTTCGATCGTGTAGATCACGGTTCGAATACTGGAAGGTTCAGTTCGGATACGCCTCCGTGCTCTGCCGCACGGTCCTGCGGTATTCCACGGATGCCGGGGCGGTGGGTCGGGCCTAGGTTCCTGGGACGACGATCGGAGGGCGGCGCGGCCGCCACCAGGAAGGAAGTCATGTCACAGACCAAACGGGTGGCCCAGGGAGGCGGAACGCACGATGCGCCTACAGCGGACCCGGTGCTCGTCGCCTACGACGGCAGCCCCGGCGGGCGCGACGCCCTGGAGCTGGCACGCGTCCTCTGCGATTCCGAGGGAGCGCGCTGCATCGTCGGGACCTGCCTCGAGTACGGACCGGTCCCGGCGCGCGGCGGGCTGCGGGACGCCGAGGACCCGGAGGCGATCGCCCTGCTCGACGAGGCCCGGCAGCGGCTCGGGGATCTCGAGGTCGAGACCCACGTGGTCGGCACCCGGGCGCCGGGGCGGATGCTCGCCGAGGCCGCCGCCCGCGAGGGGGCCGGCGCGATCGTGGTCGGCTCGCCGCACCGCGGCAAGGTCGGGCGGGCGCTGCTCGGCAGCGTCGCCGAGCACCTGCTCCACCACGCTCCCTGCGCCGTGGTCGTGGCACCGCGCGACTACGCCTCCGAGCACCACGGAAAGCTGCGGACGATCGCCGTCGCCTACGACGGCACGGACGGCGCCAAGGGCGCCCTGAAGCGCGCCGAGGAGATCGCCGCCCGCGGCGGCGGCGGGCTCGAGATCATCGTCGCCGAAGACGTGATCGTCAGCGGCGGCCCCGGCGGGATGGGAATCCAGGAGCGGCGCACGGCCGCCGAGGTCACCGCGGAGGCGGTGGCGTCGGTGGACCCCGCGATCGATGTCGAGGGCAAGTCCATCGACCCGGGCTGGCCGCAGATCGTCGGCGAGGTCGCCGCGGCGATCGCCGCCGCCTGCGGCGACGACGTCGACCTGCTCGTGCTCGGCAGCAAGGCCGCCCACGAACGCCTCCTCTACGGCTCGGTCTCCAAGCGCCTGATCGCCGACGCTCCCTGCCCGGTGCTGGTGGTCCAGCAGACCGGCTGAGTTTGGTTCGCGAACGGGCCGCGGACCAGGTCGAGTTCGCACGGAGGCGAGGATCCCCCATTCCCCAACCGCCGAGGTCGGGGAATCGACCATCTAGGATCGCTCGATGGTGATCCTGGTAGTCGAGGACGAGGCTGGCATCGCCGACTTCCTGGAGCGCGGGCTGCATGCCGAGGGCTACGAGGTGAGGGTCGCCGGGGACGGCGAGGCGGGGGCCCGGGAGGCGCTCGACCCGGAGATCGACCTGGTCGTGCTCGACCGGATGCTGCCGAAGGTCGACGGGCTCGAGGTCCTCGCCCGGGTGCGGCAGGGACGCCCGGCGCTGCCGGTGATCATGCTGACCGCGAAGGGTGAGGTCGCCGACCGGGTCGACGGGCTCGACAGCGGCGCCACCGACTACGTCACCAAGCCGTTCGCCTTCGAGGAGCTGCTGGCGCGGATCCGGGCGCACCTGCGGGTCAGCGGATCGGAAACCGAGCTCCAGGCGGCCGGGATCCGGCTCGACCTGGTGACGCGCACGGCCCAGCGCGACGGAGTGGCGACCGACCTGGCGAAGCGGGAGGCCGACCTGCTCGCCTACCTGATGCGCAACGAGGGTCGGGTGTGCACTCGCGAGGAGCTCCACTCGGCGGTCTGGGCGTACGACCACGACCCGGGCACGAACATCGTCTCGGTGTACGTCGGCTACCTGCGGCGGAGGCTGGCGCGACCGGGCGCGCCGGCGCCGATCGAGACGGTGCGCTCGGTCGGTTATCGGCTGCGGGAGCGGGCTTGAAGGCGCGTTGGGAGCGACTCGGCCTGCGCGGTCGCCTCGCTCTCTCCTTCGGCGCGATCGTGGTGGCGGCGTTCGCCCTCGTCTTCGTCACGGTGCGCGCGCAGATGTCCCACGAGCGGGCGGTGATCAGCCAGGAGGAGGGACGCGAGGCCATCGAACCGTCGGCGCCCGCGGGGGAGCGGCACATGGCCGACGGCGAGTCGCCGATCGGGGACGCGCAGGACGACGTCGAGAAGACGTTCCTCGTGGTCGGCGCCGCCGCCTTGATCGCGGCGCTCCTCGCCGGCTACCTGGTCGCGGCGCGGGCGGCGGCACCGCTGCGTCGCTTCGCCGCCACCGCCGCCGAGGTCGACGCCGGCGACCTCAGCCCGCGGATCGACCCCGACCCGACCGCGGCGGCCGAGCTGCGGGTGCTCTCGGACTCCTTCAACCTGATGCTCGACCGGCTCGAGGACGCCTTCGCCCGCCAGCGGGGCTTCGTCTCCGACGCCTCGCACGAGCTTCGCAGCCCGCTCACCGCGATCCGCGGCCAGATCGAAGTGCTGGCCCGCGATCCCGAACCGGACGCCGCCGACGTCCGCCGGGTGGAGGCGGCGACGCTGGCCGAGCTGGCGCGGGTCGAACGGCTGGTCGACGAACTGCTGGCGCTGGCCCGGCTCGACGAGGGCGCCGGGGCGGCGCGGCGCGAGCTCGACGCCGCCGCCTTCCTGCGCGAGGCGGTGCTCGCGGCGCCGGGCGAGGCCGCGGTCGGCGCGCTCGCCGCGGGCCGGATCGAAGGCGACCCGGAGATGATCGGCCGGGTGATCCGCAACCTGGTCGAGAACGCGCGCCGCCACGCCGGCCCCGCGGGGACCGTCCGGGTCTCCTCGACCGCGGTCGACGGTCGCCTGCGGGTGGACGTCGACGACGACGGCCCCGGCATCCCGCCGGCCGAGCGCCAGCGCGTCTTCGACCGCTTCCACCGCAGCGAAGCCGCCCGCGCCCGTGCCTCCGGCGGTGCCGGGCTGGGCCTGGCGATCGCCCGTGAGATCGTCGTCGCCCACGGCGGCTCGATCCGTGCCGAGGGGTCGCCGCTCGGCGGCGCCCGCGTCAGCTTCGAGCTGCCTGGCCTCCGTGCCTGAGCCAAGCGTGAGAAAGGTCTCACCGGTCCGTTAGGGCCAGCCCATCCTCCGCCCGCAGCATGGGCGCCATGTTTGACTCCCAGGCAGCCACCCTCGGCGAGCGCAAAACGCGCGTCGCTCCCCGCACCGGCGGGGTCACCGGCAACGCGCGTCTCACCGGCGCGGTCGCGGTCGCCCTCCTCGTCCTGCTCGCCGCGGAGGGGGTGACCATCCCCTTCATCGGTCAGCTGCTCGGCCCCCACATGTTCATCGGCCTGCTGCTGATCCCGCCGGTCGCGCTGAAGCTGGGGAGCACCGGCTATCGCTTCGCCCGCTACTACAGCCACGACGACGCCTACGTGCGCAACGGACCGCCGCCGACGGTGCTCCGCGTCCTCGCGCCGGGCGTCGTGCTCACCACCATCGCGGTCTTCGGCACCGGGGTGGCGCTGCTCTTCGCCGGCCCGCCGAGCAGCACCCTGATCTTCGCCCACAAGCTGAGCTTCATCGCCTGGATCGCGTTGATGGCCCTGCACGTGCTCGGCCACCTGCTCGACCTGCCGCGACTGGCGGGCGGCGACTGGCGGCGCCACGGCCCGCGCGAGGCGCGTCTGGCCGGTGCCGGGATGCGGGCGAGCGCCCTCGCCCTGGCGATCGTCGCGGGCGTGGCGCTCGGCTTCCTCGCCTTCTCCGCCGGCAAGCCCTGGCTCTAGTCCATGGATCCGATCCAGAAACGAGAACTGAAGCGCAAAGCCTGGATGCGGCTCGTCGCCCAGAAGCGCCGGGCCGGGCTTCTGCGGGGCCGCGTCGTCGCCCTGTCGATGATCTGCTTCGCCGCCCTCTGGACGATCGTCTTCGTGCAGATGGAGACCGGCAACGACCCGGTCCTGGCCGGCAAGGCGGCGGCCTCGACCCGGACCACGGCGAGCGCGGGGCGCCACGGCGAATCGGCCGACCGCCGGGAAAAGCACCCAGCGAGTGGATCGACCGAAGAAGCCGGGACCGAACTCGGACCGGCATTCGAAGAAGTCGAAGCCGCGCCTGAAACGGAAACCGAAGTTGCGCCCGAAGTGGAAGAAGCGGAACCCGAATTCGAAGAAGTCGAACCGGAATTCGTCGAAGAACCGCTGGTGACGAGCCAGTCATGAGCCGCGAGGTCGCCGAGAGCTTCGAGTGCTTCGGCGGACGCTGCTCGGTACGGATCGTCGACCGTCACACCGCGACCGCCGAAGCCGCCGCGCGGGACGCGCGTAGCGTCCTTCTCGACGCCCACGGCACGCTCAGCCGCTTCGATCCCGAGAGCGAGGTATCGCGACTGAACCGCGACCCCCGCCCGGTGGTGCCGGCCTCGCCGCTGCTGCGCCGGGTCGTCGCCGCGGTCCTCACCGCCGGGCTGCGCAGCGGCGGGCTGGTCGACGCGACCTTGGTCTACCAGATCGAGGCGGCCGGCTACGCCGACTCGCGCGAGTTCGACGACCCCGGCGCGGAGCGTCTCTCACCGCCTCCCCACGCCGCGGGGCCGAACCCGCGCGCCGACTGGTGCCGGCTCGGCGTCGACGACCACTCCCGCACCGTCTCGCGGCCGCCCGGCGTGCGGATCGACCCCGGCGGCATCGCCAAGGGCCTGATGGCCGACCTCGTCGGCGAGGCGCTGGCCAACTTCGAGTGCTTCGCGGTCGACTGCTGCGGTGATCTCCGGGTCGGTGGCACAGCGGGCCGCGCGCGCTCGATCGTGGTCGACGGCCCCGACGGGAGCGCGCCGATCCACACCCTGTCGATCGCCGACGGGGCGGTGGCGACCAGCGGCATCACGCGGCGCGCCTGGACCGGACCCGACGGTCGTCCCGCCCACCAGATCCTCGACCCCGCCACCGGACGCCCCGCCTACACCGGAGTGGTCCAGGCGACCGCCGTCGCACCCACCGGCCTGCTGGCCGAGACGTTTGCCAAGTCGACGCTTCTCGCCGGGCCGGACGAGGCCGAGGCGCACCTCCCCTTCGGCGGCGTGATCGTCGAGGCGGGCGGCGCGGTCCGGATCGTCGAGCCCCTGCCCGCGGTGCTGCCGGAGGTCCTCGCGGCATGATCGCGGGCGAACATCTCTTCTGGATCACCAGCCGCGCGGCCGGCGGCGCGGCACTGCTCCTGGCGAGCGCGGCGGTCGCGGTCGGGCTGATGATGAGCGCGCGACGTCCCGGCGCCAACGCCAACAAGCGCGACCTGCGGGCGATCCACGAGGCGCTCTCGCTGACGACCCTGGCGATGGTCGCCCTGCACGGCCTCTCCCTGCTCGGCGACGCCTACCTCAACCCCGGGCCGGCCGGAATCGCGATCCCGTTCGTCGGCGCCTACCGGCCGATCTGGACCGGCCTCGGCATCATCTCCGGCTACGGCCTCGCGGCGCTCGGCCTCACCTACTACCTGCGGGATCGCATCGGCGCGGCGCGCTGGCGCAAGCTCCACCGCTTCACCGCGGCCTTCTGGGTCCTCGCGATCGTCCACACCATCGGCGCCGGCACCGACGCCGCGCAGCTCTGGTTCCTGCTCCTCTCCGGCCTCCTCGTCGTGCCCGCCGCCCTCCTCCTGGGCCTGCGCTACCTCGACCGGTGGTGGAACGCGCCGGTCGGCGAGCGCGTCCCGGACCGCGCCTGAGACAGCGGCGCTAGCCTCACCGGGTGCCCCGGAGACGCCCCCACGCGGAGGATCACCTCAGCTTTCGCTCGAACTGGCTGCGGGCCGCCGTCCTTGGTGCCAACGACGGGATCCTCTCCACCTCGAGCCTGGTCCTCGGCGTCGCCGCGTCCGGCGCCTCCGGGAGCGCGATCGTCACTGCCGGCGTCGCGGGCCTGGTCGCGGGAGCCGGATCGATGGCCGCCGGCGAGTACGTCTCGGTCAGCTCCCAACGCGACACCGAGGAGGCCGACCTGCGCCTCGAGACCCGTGAGCTCGCCGAGGACCCCGAAGGCGAGCTCGCCGAGCTGACCGGGATCTACGAAGGCCGCGGCCTGCCGTCCGAGCTCGCACTTGAAGTCGCGATCGCCCTCACCGCCAACGACGCCCTCGCCGCCCACGCCCGCGACGAGCTCGGCCTGCCCGAGGATCGCCGCGCCCGCCCCCTCCAGGCCGCCGGCGCCTCGGCCCTCTCCTTCGCCGTCGGCGCGATCCTCCCCCTCCTCGCGATCGGCCTCTTCGGCCCCTCCATCCGCATCACCGCCTGCGTCCTCGTCACGATCCTGGCCCTCGCCGGCCTCGGCGCCCTCGGCGCCCGCCTCGGCGGCGCCCCCGAGGTCCCCGCCGTGGTCCGCGTCGTCTTCTGGGGCGCCGTCGCGATGGCCGCGACCGCAGGGATCGGGGCGCTGGTCGGGGGCGTGGTCTGAGGGGTCGGGGTGGGGGTCCAGGCCGGTTGAAGCTGGCGCCCGAGGTGAGGGACGCAAGGGTCTGCGGCTAGCGCGGCCGTCTCGGCCACGGCCCTGGCTGGCTGTGGCCGTGGCCGAGACGGCCGGGGATGTGGGGAGTGGCGAGGGATCGGCGGGTGCGGGTCACGCGGGGCGCACGGGAGGGACACGGATCCGTGACGGAAGAAGGACCTCGTCACAGAGACCGTGGGAACTCCACGCTTCCGTGCGTGTTGCCCAACGGTCACGGACGCGCTGCACGGGTTTTCCACGCCATAGGGTGGAAAACCCGTGCAGCGCGTCTCCGGGCCCTCTCTCGAGGCCCGGAGACGGACCGAAGGCTCACGCGGGTGTGACGTTCCCGGCATCTTCGTCACGGATCCGGCCGAGGTCGGGCAAGGCATGGCCTCTCCCCGGCTTCTCTCGCACGGGAGGGTCACGGGAGTCCGACCTCCGCCCGACCTGTGTCCTCATCCCTGAAACTCCCTCACGTCCTGGGCGTCTCGGACGGCCGCGACGGCCCCGCCCCGAACCCCCCAGCGATGCGGCTTCTACGCGCGCGGTCGTTCGAGCGGTAGGGACATGGTCACGGTCGACCCCCTCGCCCAGGCTCGGCCGCCGTGGCGGGCGGCGGTCGCTCGCACGATCGCGAGGCCCAGCCCCGAACCGGGGGCGCTGCCGTTCTCCCCGCGCCAGAAGCGGCCGAAGGCGGCCTCCTCGGTGCCGGGCGCGAAACCGGGGCCCGCGTCGGTGACCGAGAGCTCGGCCTCATCGCCGTCGCGGCGCAGGGTGATCCGCACCTCGCCTCCCGGCGGTCCGTGACGGGCGGCGTTCTCGAGGAGGTTGTCGAGGGCCCGCTCGAGCGCGGCGGGTTCGCCGCTCACCGTGAGCGGCTCCTCGACGGTGGCGACCACACCCTCGCGGCCGGCCACCGCGGCGCGGACCAGGTCGTCGAGGCGGACCGGCGTGCGGGGCCGCTCGGCGGCCGACTCGCGCTCGAGCGCCAGCAGGTCCTCGACCAGCCGGCCGAGGCGCGCGGCGTCGGCTTCGAGGTCGGCGATCACCTCCGGGTCGGCCCCGTGGCGGCCGACGTACTCGACGTTGCCGCGCAGGCTGGTGAGCGGCGTGCGCAGCTCGTGGCTGGCGTCGGCGAGGAAGCGGCGTTCGCGCTCGCGCGAATCGGCGAGCGCGTCGAGCATCCCGTTCAGCGTCGCGGCCAGCTCCGCCACCTCGGCCGGCCCGACCGGCTGGGCGAGGCGGCGCGCCGGATCCTCGGTGCGGGCGATCGTCGCCGCCGAGGAGGAGAGGTCGCGCAGCGGCCGGGTGCCGCGGCGGGCGAGGAAGGCGGCAAGGCCGCCGCCGACCAGCACCGCCCCCGCCCCGCAGAGGATCAGCAGCAGCCCAAGGCGGTGCTCGGTCTCTTCGATGTCGGCGTTCGAGCCCGCGACGATCACCACCCCGCCCGAGGCCGGCCCGCCCGCCTCGGCGATCGGCGCGGCGAAGATGCGGAGCGATTCGCCGTCGAGCGAGGCGTCGGCGAAGGCGGTGCGGCCGGCCCGCGCCGCCGCGCTCGCCGCGGTCCGCGGCAGGAGCTTCGCCCCGAGGGAGAGGGAGCGGGCGACGATCGCCCCTTCGGAGTCGAGCACCTCGACGCTCAGCTGGTGCCCGGAGAGCGGCGATTCGAGCGCCCCCGGCGCGCGCAGCAGGGCCGGTGCCGAGACCGCGAGCCGGGCGACGTCGGTGGCCCGCTGCCGCAGGCTGTCGTCGAGCGAGGCGTGCATCCGGTCGCTGACGACGACTCGCGCGGCGATCCCGAAGACCAGCACCGCGAGCGCGACCGCGGCCACCGAGGCGACGGTCAGGCGGAAGCTGAGACTGCGACCCCTCACGGGGCGAGTATGAAGCCGACCCCTCGCACCGTCCGGATCGCCTCCGGGTCACCGAGCTTGCGGCGCACCCGGGCGACGTAGCGGTCGACGATGTTCTCGGTCGCGGCGCCGCCCCAGATCGTCTCGATCGCGGCGGCCCGGGAGAGGACCGCGCGCGGGTCGCGCAGCAGCAGCTCGAGCAGCTGCGCCTCGCGGGCGGTGAGCTGGACCGGCCCGCCGCCGCCGACGAGCACCTCGCCGGTCGCGGTGTCGAGGACGATCCCGCCGTGGGCGAGGCGCTCGGAGCGGTCGGAGCCGCGCCGGGTCAGCGCCCGCAGCCGCGCCACCACCTCGGCGATCGCGAACGGCTTCACCACATAGTCGTCGGCTCCCGACTCGAGCCCCCGCACCCGGTCGGCGACCGAGTCGCGCGCGGTCAGCATCAGGACGCCGCCGGTCAGCCCCTTGGCGCGCAACCGCCGGCAGACCTCGAAGCCGCTCAGCCCCGGCATCGCCACGTCGAGCACGACCAGGTCGGGGGCGGCGCCTTCGGCCTGCGCCAGCGCCGCGCCGCCGTCGGCCGCCACCGTGACCTCGAAGCCCTCGGCGCCGAGGCTGCGCTCCAGCATCCGCCGCACCGGGGCGTCGTCCTCGACGATCAGGACCCGCTCAGTCACCGGCGACGTCGCGACGCAGGAAGACGAGCGTGGCGGCGAACAGCGACGGGACCGCGTAGAGCGCGCAGACCCAGAGCGCCCGGATCACCGGCCCCCAGTCGACCGGCGAGCGCAGGAAGCCCTGCCAGGCGTTGAACTGGGTGCTCAGCAGGTACGGGTGCAACCCACCGAGGCCCGGCAGGATGCCGATCAGCTGCACCAGCAGCGAGAACATCAGGGTGCCGACGATCGCCGCGGCGCTGTTGCGGAAGATGGTCGAGAAGAGCAGGCCGATCGAGGCGATCGCCAGGATCGGCACCAGGTAGAAGAGCAGGCTGAGCCCGACCAGCCCGAGCCCTTCCCCCGCCGACACCCGCGTCCCCGAGAGGCTGACGATCGAGTTGAAGCCGGAGGCGAGGATGCCGGCGGTGAGCGCGACCGCGCCGGTGATCGCGATCGCCGCGATCGCGTAGGTGAAGGCGGCGAGCACCTTGCCGGCGAAGATCTGGTGGCGCTCGACCGAGCGGGTGAGGATCGTCTTCAGGGTCTGGTGGCGGTCCTCGGCGGCGACGATGTCCCCGGCCACCAGCGCGGTGATCAGCGGGAACATCCAGACCGAGCCGAACAGCAGGAGGACCAAGGGCACCGCCAGCCCGGTGCTGTGCAGGTAACGGCCGAAGGAGACGTCTTCGGGCTGGCCGTTCTGGGTGACCAGCGCGACGACGAAGATGATCGGCACGATCGCCGCGGCCCCGAGGCCGAGGTAGGTGCGCTTCTGGGCGCGCAGCTTGCGCAGCTCCCAGCGGTAGACGGTGAAGACGCCCGGGCTCATGCCTGCGCCGGCTCCGGATCGGGGGCGGCGGGCGAACCGGCGGCGTCACCCTCGGTGAGGTTGAAGAAGAGGTCCTCGAGGGTCGCGTGGCGCGGGCTCAGCTCCTCGATCAGCGCCCCCGACTCGACCAGGGAGAGCGAGAGCGCGCTGACCGCGCCCGACCCGGCGGCGCTGAAGGTGAGGCCGCCGTCCGGCGCCGAACGCACCTCGGAGATCCCGGCCTGCGCCTCGGCGACCCGGCGGGCGATCCCGTCCTCGGTCGTCCGCAGCCGATAGCCCTCGCCCGCCTGCGCGCGCAGGTCGTCCAGCCGCCCCTGGTAGGCGACCCGCCCGGAGCGGACGATCGCCACGCGGTTGCAGACTTCTTCGACCTCGGCCAGCAGGTGGCTCGATAGCAGCACGGTCATGCCGCTCGCCGAGAGCCGGCGGATCAGGTCGCGCATGTCGCGCATCCCGCCCGGGTCGAGCCCGGTGGCCGGCTCGTCGAGCATCAGCAGGCGAGGCTTGCGGATCAGCGCCGCCGCGATGCCGAGGCGCTGGCGCATCCCGTGCGAGTAGCCGCCGACCCGGTCCTTGGCGCGCTCGGCGAGGCCGACCGTCGCCAGCGACTCCTCGATCCGCGCCGCCGCCCCGTCGCCGTCGAGCGCGGCCAGGAGGCGCAGGTTCTCGCGCCCGTTCAGGTAGGGGTAGAAGGACGGCGCTTCGACGAAGCCGGCGACGCCCTCGAGCGCCTTGACGCTCAGCTGCGGGTCCTGTCCGAAGAGGCGAACCGTGCCGGCGCTCGGGCGGATCAGCCCGAGCATCATCCGCAGCGAGGTCGTCTTCCCCGCCCCGTTCGGCCCGAGGTAGCCGAAGACGTCCCCCGCCTCGACGGTCAGGTCGACCTGGTCGACGGCGACGAGATCGCCGTATCGCTTGACCAGGCCCCTGACCTCGACCGGGGTCGCCTCCGCGCTCAACTTCGGCACCGGCTCTCCATCTAGCCCCTCAACAGGTTCCGCGCCGCCGCCTCCACCGCGGCCGGCGGCACCGAGCCGACCACGATGTAGTCGACGCCTTCGCGGCTGAAGCGCAGCGCCGACCCGAGGGCGGTGCCGAGCTCTTCGCCCTTCACGTCGCCGATCGCGACCTTGGGCAGCCCGAGCCCGCCTTCTTCGCCGGACGCTTCTGCGCCGGCCGGTTCGCTCTTCGACTCGATCACGGCGATGCCGCCGAGGCCCTTGCCGTAGGTGACGAGTGCCGCGGTCTGGCCGTCGACTTCGATCGCCCGGACCTCCGACTGCGGCAGCCCGGCGAGGGACTGCGGCGCGGCCAGCGGGAAGTCGACCGCGGCGCTCACCGCTTCGGCGCCGAGCGCCTTGGTCGGGTTGCCGTGCGGGCCCTTCACTTCTTCGGGCGAGAGGTCGACGACCTTCGCGCCGGCCGGCGGCGAGATTTCAAAGACCGATCCGGAGACCGCTTCGAAGGAGACGCCGGTCGCTTCCAGCTCCAGCACCGGCGAGGAGCTTTCGCTGGAGTAGACGGCGGCGCGCAGCGGGATCCCGTTGGCGGCGTCCCAGGCGAGCTCGACCCGGCCGAGCAGGCCGCCGTCGTGGGACGGCGCCGCCCGCACCGTGTAGGCGGCCTTGCCGGCGACGTCGGAGGGGATCGCCCCGCTCAGTTCGACGTGCTCGCCCAGCCGTTCGATCTCCCCCTGGATCTTTTCGACCGAAGGGACCGTCCCTTCGCCGCCTTCGCCCTTTTCTTCCGGCAGCGTGCCTTCGTAGACCGTTTCCGAGGTGCCGTCGTAGACCTGGAAGTGGCGACCTTCGACCAGCACCTGGCTGTCGTTGCCGCCTTCTTCGGCCTGCAGCTCGAGCCGCAGCTTGCCGCCGCCCGAGGGGGAGGCCCAGAGGCGGCCGGTCGCGCCGGCCAGGAGCGGGTCTTTGCCTTCCAGGCTGGAGGCGTCGATGAGGTTGTTGGTGAAGTGGATGTCGGCGCTGATGCCGGGCACGCTCGGCGCTTCGAGCGCGTCGTGGACGGCGTTCGCGAGCGGCTTGGCGGGCGGCTTCGGGCCGCCGCCGGAGGTGGCGAGGGCGACGGCGGTGCCGCCGATCACGATGACCAGCGCGAGAGCGCAGATCGAGAGCAGTCGGCGGGTCGAGATGCGGCGAAGAAAATTCAAAGCGGCCTCCTGGAAAACTTTGGGACCGTGCGAGCGTAGACACGCTCCTTGAAAGAACTCTGACAGCCGGCCTACCCCGGCTTCAGCGGCAACGGTTCGCGGAAGGCGGCGTCGGCCTGGGCGGAGGTCAGGTGGCCGTTGACGACCAGCTGGTCGAGGACGTGGCGCTGGCGCAGCCGCGCCAGCCGCGGATGGTCGACCGGGTCGTAGGCGCTCGGCGCCTGCGGCAGCCCGGCCAACATCGAGGCCTCCCCCCAGGTCAGCCGCCGCGGCGAGACGCCGAAGTAGCCCCGCGCGGCGGCGGCCATCCCCCAGTAGCCGTTGCCGTAGTAGATCGCGTTGAGGTACATGCTCAGCACCTGATCGTGGGAGTAGGCGAGCGAGAGCTTCACCCCGAGGCCGATCTCTTCGAGCTTCCCGAGGACTCCGCCGGCGCGGGGGTAGAGCTGCTTCGCGAGCTGCTGGGCGATCGTGCTGCCGCCCGGATCTTCACTCGTCCCCAGCGCCGCGACGGCAGCGCGCCCGGCGCCGCTCGCCACGTCGAAGACGACGTTGCCGTAGAAGCTCTCGTCCTCGGTCGAGACGACGGCCATCGCGAGGCGCGCCGGAGGTGGCGGTGCCAGGGCGCGGCCGCCATGCCGGGCGAGGATCGCCTCGACCCGCGCTTCGGCGTCGCCGACACCGGGCAGCGTCGCCAGGTAGACCGCCGCCGCGGCGAGGAGCACGACGAGGGCCAGGAGCGCCGAGCCGAGGATTGCGGTCCACCGCCGATGGCGGCGGGGCCACCCCCTCAGCGTGCCGATGAGACGCCGCTGAAAACCGCATGAGAAGTGGGTTTGAGGTCTTCCAGAAGGGGCCGGATCGGCGTATCCTTTCTGCTGTGGACTCACTGAGACGATCCGGTCTGAAGTACGCCTGGATGGTCCTCGTGCTGTTCCTCTGCCTCTGGCTTCTCGCCGAGGTCGAACCGGAGGCGGCGGAAGCGGTGAACTCGATGATCGGCATCGGCGCGATCGGCTGCGTGTTGTGGGGGATCTGGCAGCTGATGCAGTACGACCAGTGAGGGTCGACCGCGGCGAGCCACCATCGTCTCAAGCGTCGCTCGGGACGAGCAGCACCTCGGCCTCCCTGCCGAACTGATCGATCGGGGTGTCCCTGCCGGTGCGCGCGAGGTGCCGGACGATCACCACGATCGCGGCCGCGAAGGCCACGCTGACCAGGCCGGTCCCGAGGCCGACCCCCGCGGGTTTGCTCAGCCAGTCGGCGACCGAGGCGCCGAGCGGGCGGGTGACCACGTAGGCGAACCAGAAGGCGAGGATCGAGCCCATCCCGAAGCGGAAGTAACCGAGCGCCGGGATCGCGATGATCGCCGCGAACAGCCAGATCGAGCCGAAGTACCCGAGGCCGAGAGTGTTGGCCGTGAGGTCGCCGGCGGCGGTGCCGAGCGCGAAGGTGGCGAGCACCGCGGCCCAGTAGAAGAGCTCGCGACGGGGGGTGTGGATGCTGTGGATGGAGAGCGTGCCCTCCACCCGGTACCAGGTTCGAAACACCACCGCGAGGGCGATCGCGAAGAAGATCGTCGAGGCGACGTAGGGCACGCCGAGTCCGACGTGGAGGACGTCGGCGGCCATCGTCCCGAAGACGCCGACCATCGCCACCGCGAACCAGTAGAAGGCCGGGATGTAGCGGTCCTTGGTGAACTGGAGGTAGAGCGCGATCGCGAAGGCGATCGCTCCCAGCAGCACGGCGATCTCGGGGACCAGCAGGTGGACCAGCCAGTCGGAGGTCGACTCACCCATCGCCGTGGTGAGCGCCTTGACCACCCAGAACCAGGCGGTCACGGCAGGGACCTTGGAGTAGGTCCGCCGATTCGACCGCAACAGTGAGGTGAGGCGCGCGGAGGAGTCGAGGGTCGTCACGTCGCGCTCACCGCCTCGGTCGGCAACCCGAGCTGGGCGACCCGCTGGGGGAGGTCGACGTGGAGCCAGTGCGAGAGGTGCGCCGGCGGGGTCTCGAGGATGACCTCGGTGTAGACCCCGGTATCGAGCTCTTCGACGATGTCGTCGTAGGCGTTGGGACTGCGCGCCACGCGTCCCGACACCTCGCCGCCGACCGCCTCGCGCAGCGGCGGCAGGGCGTGCGTGAGGAAGTCCTCGCCGTGGGCGAGGTCCGGGGCGCCGTGGTCGAAGCCGAGGTTGTCGGGGTTCGGCACCAGCACCTTGAAGGCCGCCGGCGCGGCGGCGGCGCGGCGGCGCACCGCCTCGATCAGAGAAGCGGTCGGCGCCACCTTGTTGAGGACGACGAGAACCGCCGGGCCGGTGCCGGGGGGAGCGGCGACCGGCCCGGTGCGGATCACGTCTCGCTTGGAGATCGCCAGGAAGACGACCAGGGCGAGGATCGTGGAGAGGAAGATGATCGAGGTGACGGTGGTACCGAGGCCGAGCCCACCTTCTTGGGTCGGCGAGGCGAGGTAGTCGCCGATCGAGGCGCCGAGCGGCCGGGTGAGGACGTAGGCGAGCCAGAAGGAGAGGATGGCGTTCATCTTCAGGGCGAAGTGACAGAAGACGATCACGGCGATCGCCCCGGCGAAGATCCCGACGGTCGGCAGGTAGCCGAGTTCGAGCTTCTCGGAGATCAGGTCGCCCGCCGAGGTGCCGAGGGCGAAGGTGAAGAGGATCGTCGCCCAATAGAACGCCTCGCGCCTGGTGGTCACGATGGTGTGGACGGAGAGCGTGCGCTCGCTCCAGTACCAGGTGGCGAAGGTCGCGATCAGGCAGGCGCTGAAGACGACGGTCGTCGTTTCCAGGGTCACCCCGTAGTTTTCGACCAGGTTGTCGGATACCAGGGTGCCCACCACGCTGACCAACACCACCGCCAGCCAGTAGATGCCGGGGATGTACTTCCGCGACCGGAACTGGGCGACGAGGACCGCGATCAGGACCGCCCCCATGATGTAGGAGGTGTTGGTGAGACCGAGCCCGAGGTTTTCGTTCAGGTTGTCGGCGAAGGTCTCCCCCACCGTCGTGCAGAGGATCTTGATCACCCAGAAGTAGAGGGTGATCTCGGGGACCTTGTTGAGCATGCGGCGCCCATAGGAAGGCGCCGCCGGGCCGGGGATTGCCTGCGCGTGGTTCATGGCGCCACTGTGAGGGGTGACCATTGGACAGAGATGAGAGCCGGACGATCGGCTCCCGAGCCCTGGGGCCGCAAGTCTCACCGTCCTCTCATCTGGCCGGGTCAGACTGCAAGGGATGTATGCCCCTGACGTCGAGTCGCCAAGCCGGAAAGTTCGGCGGGAGACGGCCTACCGGGAGCCGTTGTGGCGGCGGGCGCGGCGCGTCCTCCTGGTCGCCTGCATCTTTTGCCTGGCGGTCTCGGCGCTGTCCTGGGTGCCGGCTGTCACCGGCAGCCGCAACCTCGGGATCACCGTCGCCAGCGTCGAGTGGCTGCGCAGCCACGGCGGCAACCCGATCGCCTCCCAGATCGAGAATTGGTACTACGAACTGAACGAACCCGGCAAGGGCGGACCGGCGCTGAAGTCCCTGCCGCAGGTCGGCGTCGCCGCGGCCGGCTCCGCGGAAGGGAGCGAAGGAGGCGAAGGTCAACCCACCGTCTACTCGCCGCCCGACGTCAAGCCGCTGATCAAGCCGAAGCTGCCCGGCGAGGGCGTCTGGAAGAAGGCCGGCGCCCGCGTGGGAGCCCGCCCGCCGGCCCTCCTCACCACCTTCCGCAGCGACCCCGAATACCCCCAGTTCGTCGCCGGGGTCGCCTGGCTCGACCACGGACGCACCGAACTCGAATACATGCCGGGGCTGGCCGAGCCGCCGGAACCGCTCGAACACCGCGGCTCCGGGGAAGTGCCGTCGAACCTCCGCCGGCGGCTCGTCGCCACCTTCAACGGCGGCTTCCCTCTCGAAACCTCCAACGCCGGGCTGATCTACCGCGGCAAGGTGAAGGAAACGATGGTGAACGGGATCGCCACCGTGGTCCGCTACCGCGACGGCCGCACCGACATCGTCAAGTGGACTCACGGTCCGGGCGCGCCGAAGAACGTCTGGTTCGCGAAGCAGAACCTGCCGCCGATCATCTACGAAGGCAAGCTGAACCCGAACCTCAGCGACGGTCCCGAATGGGGTGAAACCGTCAACAACGCGACGCGGGTCTGGCGGTCCGGGCTCGGCATCGACGCCCACGGCAACCTGATGTACGCGGCGGCGAACTACCAGACGGTTGAATCGCTGGCGAAGGTCCTGCAGCGGGCCGGCGCGGTCCGGGCGATCGAGCTCGACATCAATGAAGACTGGACCAGCTTCATCAGCTACCGACATCCGGGCGCCGGCAACCCGAGCAACCTACTGCCCGAAATGTACCGCTCGCCCGAACGCTACCTCACCCCCGACGAACGCGATTTCTTCGCCGTCTACCTGAAACCGGGGCAACCCTGGTGAGGCTGCCCCGCAACATCTCCCCCGCCGCCGCGAGACGCCGCTCCCTCCTCGTCGACGCCGCCCTCGGGATCCTGCTCGGCATCCTCGTCCTCATCATCGCCGCCGGCATCGGGGTCGTCGGCTTCTTCGCCCTCCTCTGCGCCGTGGTCCTCATCCCCTGGTACCTCCTCGACGCCGGCCGAAGCTCGGCACGCCGCCGACGCGGGCGGGGGTGAGCGACGAGACCCTCGCGGTCGGGTCACGCGAGGGACACGGATCCGTGACGGAAGCCGTACCTCGTCACGAAGACCGTGGGATCTCCACGCTTCCGTATGCCTTCCCCATGCCTCCCCCCGGTGAGTTCGCACTTTCTGCCGCTATCCGGACATAACTGCGAACTCATCCTTCGTGGGGGCCCACTTTCATACGGGAGGGTCACGGATACGGGAGGGTCACGGGAGTCCGGAGTTCGTGACGTCCCTGTGCCCGATGTTTCACGAACCCCTCACGTCCTGGGCGATCTCGGACGGCCGCGGCGGCGCGAGCAACGTCAGTCCCCCCTACAACGTCGTCAGCCCGATCCCGGTCAGCGCGACCGAGGCGGCCAGGAGGCGCCGGTCTCCGCTCAGCGCGGCCAGGGGGATCAACCAGGCGACGTACCAGGGGACGAGGAAGCCGGTGGTCAGGAGTAGGCAGACGGTGGCCCAGCCGGCACCGGCGATCCAGTCGAGCTCGCCGATCCACACCCGCCGGAGGAGCCAGGCGAGGGTGAGGAGGAAGACCCCGCTGAGGGCGGTGCCGGCGGGCGCGATCAGACCGGGGAGGCCGACCGCGGTGGCCAGGAACCCGACCACGCTGTGCGGCCCGCCCTGTCCCTGGATGCCCTGAAGGGTCGCGAGCATCTGCAGCGGGCCGCTGCCGAAGAACGTGTAGGCGAGGGCGACGATCGCGGCCATCGCCAGCGCGGCACCGAGCAGCAGGCCGCGCCGGCCGCGCGGACCCCGCCTCGAGCCGTGCTCGGCCGCGAGGGCGAAGGGCAAGAGGAGGCCTGCCGTCAGCTTCACCGCGGTCGCCGCCACCATCAGGGCACCACCGGAGAGCTCGCGCCGCTGCAACAGGACGTAGAGCCCGGCGACCAGGATCGCGAGCATCAGCAGGTCGTTGTGACCGCCGCCGACGCCGAAGAGGACGATCACCGGGTTGAGCCCGACCAGCGCCGCCGCCTTCAGCGGATCGACGCCGCGCAGCCGCGCCGCGCGCCAGACGAGCGCGATCAGGGCGAGGCTCGAGGCGGCGGCGACCACCTTGTAGGCGAGGACGTCGGCGGCGATCCCGAACGGGACGAACAGGTAGCTGAGCGCGGTGAAGAGCGGCCCGTAGACGGTCGGCGTACCGACCCACTGCACCCCGATCAGTGGGTGGAGCGCTTCCAGCGGGAAGCCGCTCGGACCGTGCAGGTAGGGGTTCGCGCCGTAGACGGCGCCGATCCGCGCGTAGGCGTCGTAGCTGAAGACGTCGCTCGAGAAGAGCGGCGGGGCGAAGAGGACCATCGCGTGCAGCGCGAGGATCGCGCCGAGCAGGACCCGCGGCGAGAGTCGCTGCGCGGTGCCGGCGGTGACCGCGTAGGAGGCGAACAGGACGAGGAAGACGACGATCAGCGCGGCGAGCCCGAGGCTCGCCCCGGCCCCGTCCAGAGGTCCGGCCAGCCAGTCCGGCAGCGGGCGCAGGCTGCTCGGCAGGAGCAGTTCGCTCCGCGTCGCCGATCCACAGATCAGCAGGCTGGCGGCAAGGAGCCCCGCCAGACCGAGCCAGGCGACGGGGCGCGATCCGCCATCCGCCTCCGGGATCCCGGACAGTGCCGACCGCGGTGGCGAAAGCAGGCGCACGACCAAAAGATCGGTCACCAGCATGAGGCCCCGATGAGAATTCTCATCTCCACCTCAACAAGCAGGCGCAAGATCTTCCCATGACGACATCGCGCCGAATCGAGGGCCTCCGCGGTCGGCGGGGATCGATCCGCGCGGCGCTCTCGGGCCTTTTCCCGGCTGCCGCCCTCGCCTTGGTCGGCTACCTGATCCTCACCCGTGGGCACTCGCTGCTCGGCGCCCTCGTCGCGGTGCCTCCCTGGGTCCTCGCCGCCGCGGTCGGGGCCCATCTCGTGACGCTCACCCTCCGCACCGAGGCATGGCGGACCGTGCTGCGTGCCGTGGACGACGAGCGCCTTCCTCCGCTCGCCGCCCACGCCGCCAACGCCGGCGCGTTTCTCGCCGGCACCGTCCAAGGACAGGCCGCGATGCCGGCCCGGATCGCGCTGCTGCGCCGCTTCGGCGGTGCCGAGTCACCCTCCGTCGCCCAGATCGCCCTCGCCGACGCTCCGATCGTCATGTTCGAGGTCTGCGCCGCGGCCGTGCTGGCGGCGATCGGCTCGACCGCGGTCGGCACCATCCCCGGTTGGGCGCCCTGGGCGATGCTCGGCGGAGCCCTCGCCATCCTCGCCGCGCTGCGAGTCCTCTACGGCCGCTTCAGCGACCGTCGGCTGGCGGCCGGGCTGGGCGTGCTGGCGCGCCCGGGCCTGCGCAACCGCCTCGCGCTGATCGTCGCCGGCTTCACCGCGATGGCCTTCCTTCGGACCTTGATCGTGCTCGCCGGATTCGACCTCCCGACCGACCCCGCCCACGTCTGCCTCGTCCTGTTCACGATGGGCGCGGTCGGGCTGCTGCCGCTCGGCGTGGGCACCGGCCCGGCGGCCACGGTCGCCGCTCTCGGCACCACCAACCTCGTCGCCGCCACCGCCGCCGGCATGGTCGTGAGCGCGGCGACGGTGCTGGCGGTGCTGATCTACGCGGGAGGGGTCTGGGCGTGGCGCACGATCGCCCCGGCGCCGAGCCCCGTGGAGGTCGGGTCAGTTCCGGGCGTGTGAGCCGCGCAGCACGCGGCCCCGCCGGAGGAGCGATTCGATCCAGCCCCCGAAGAGGTCGGCGAGCCGGTCGATCCGCGCCCGGAGCGGCCGGATGTAGAGGACCGACGCGACCCCGCAGCCCAGGACCGCTCCCGCCAGCACGTCGCTCGGGAAGTGGACGCCGATCGCGACCCTCCCGATCGCGAGGACGGTCGCGGCCACCAGGGCCACGCTGCCCCAGGTCCGGTTGCGCAGGTAGATCGCCATCGCCACCGCGAAGGCACCGGTGGCGTGGTCGCTGGGGAAGCCGGGATCGGCGGCATGGGGCGTGAAGAGGTGGACGCCGCTCGGGTCGACGACGAAGGGCCGGGCGCGATCGACGATTTCGGAGAGGACCTTGGCGATCGCGAGCGCGACGCCGGCGCTCAGCACCGCCGCGAGGGCCGCCCGCCTCCAGGCTCGCAGCCGCTCCCCGTTGGCGAAGAGGAAGACCAAGGCCAGCGCTCCCACGAACAGCGCCTCGGAGACGTTGATGTAGAGGAGGAGGGGGTCCTCGACCGCGTCGTGGTGGAAGAGGAAGTCGTTGAGGGTGTGCAGGATGCTCCATTCCAGCGTGGCTGAAACCGCGGTGTGGGCGAGTCCCGAGAGCATCCGCCCTCGATTGTCGGGGCCCGGTGTTAAAGAAATGTGAGAAACGTGCAACAGAAGCCGGGGAGCCCGGGATGCGTCGGTGGCTTGCCACGTACGGCGACACTTTCTCGTTGCCACGTACACTGACATGTTATAGTTGTCGCCGTACGTGGCGGAAATCACCTCGATCCTCGACCTCTCCGCGCTGGTCCGCGGCCGGCGGCGGGCCCTCGGCCTGAGCCAGGCAGAGCTGGCCGATCGCGCCAACGTCTCCCGCCAGTGGATCAGCGCCTTCGAGCAGGGCAGGCCGGGATCGGAGCTGCGCCTGATCCTGCGGCTGCTCGAGGCGCTCGAACTGCGCCTCTCCATCGACCCCCGCGAAGAGGCGGAGGGGGAGCGCCGGGCGCCCACCGGGACCGTCGACCTGGACGCCCTGCTCGAAGCCCACCGGGAAGCCGAAGAGGGAGACGACCAGGTCCTATGAGCGACGCTCTCGCCGTCCTGCTCGGCGACCAGGTGGCGGGCACGCTCACCCGGCTGACGGGGGGTCGGCTCCGGTTCGACTATGACGCCCGGTACCGCGAGGGCGCCGCGCCGACGCCGCTCTCGCTGTCGATGCCGGTGCGGATCGCCTCCCATCCCGACCGCGTGGTGAAGCCGTGGCTCTGGGGGCTACTGCCTGACAACGAGGCGGTCCTGCGTCGATGGGCACGCGAGTTCCAGGCCTCGGCCGCCTCGCCCTTCTCGTTGCTGTCGACGCCGGTCGGCGAAGACTGCGCCGGGGCCGTCAGGTTCGTCGCCCCCGACCGGGTGGACGACGCCCGCGGGCGCTCCGGCGACGTCATCTGGCTCGACGAGGCCGGCGTCGCCGAGCGCCTGCGCGAGTTGCGCGAGGACTCGACCGCCTGGCTCGGCGAGGTGTTCACCGGACAGTTCAGCCTCGCCGGGGCGCAGGCCAAGACCGCGCTGCTCCTCGAGGGGGACCGGTGGGGCGTGCCGACCGGCTCGATCCCGACCACCCACATCCTCAAGCCGGGCGTCGTCGGCCTCGCCGACCAGGACCTCGACGAGCACCTCTGCCTCGACGCCGCGCGGCGGGCAGGCCTGACCGTGTCGCGCACCCGGATCGAGCGCTTCGCCGACCTCAGCGCGATCGTGGTCGAGCGCTACGACCGCCTCACCGTCGACGACCGTCTGGTGCGCGTCCACCAGGAGGACCTCTGCCAGGCGCTCGCCCTGGCCCCCGATCGCAAGTACCAACGCGACGGCGGTCCCACCCCCGCCCGGATAGCCCGCCTGCTGCGCGAAGCGATGCCGCCCTCGGTGGCCGAGGAGGCGGTCTGGCGCTTCGCCGACGCGCTCGCCTGGAACTGGCTGATCGGCGGCACCGACGCGCACGCGAAGAACTACTCCCTGCTGCTCGCCGCCGGCCAGGTCCGACTTGCCCCGCTGTACGACGTCGCCTCGGCCCTCCCCTACGGCACCCACGAGCGCAAACTGCGGCTCGCGATGAAGATCGGCGACAGCTACTCCGTCTATCCCCGCCACGATCACTGGCCCGCCGCCGCGGCGGCTCTTCAGCTCGACGCCGAGAGGCTCCGCGCCCGCGTCCGCGAGCTCGCCGAAGCGGCACCGGATGCCTTCGCCGCGGCGGCGGGCGCCCCCGCGGTCGAGGCCCTCGCGAGCGACCTTCCCGTCCGTCTCGTCGACCTGATCGCCGACCGCTCGCGCCGCTGCCTGGAACTGCTCGATCGCTGACCGGCGCAGGTCAGGCGGGAGCCGCTCGCCCTGCCACCAAGCGGGCGAGCGGCTCCGCTGTGGCCGCCCCCCGGCAGCCTGGGAGGAGAGTAGGCCGCGGATGGCGCGTTGTCGTCGTCGTCGGCAACCCATCGTGATTGCGCAGTTTGTGTCCAAAGCACAAAGGATCTAGATTGGTGGGATGGGATCGACGGTAGGGAGGCTTTCGCCACCCGCGGCGAGCCGGGATGAGATCGCCGGCCTGGTCGAGATCCTCGGCCACCAGGTCGAGGAGATCTCGGCCACGCTCACCGACACCGTCCACGAGCACGTCCCCGAGCTGGACGCGGACATGCAGCCGTGGACGCTGCAGGCCGCCCGCGCCAACATCGGGTTGATCGTGGCGATGATGCGCGAAGGCGACGACCCCGGGTCGGTGCAACCGCCGCCCGAGGCGATCGGCTACACGAAGGAGTACGTCGTCCGCGGCCTCGAGCTGAGCCTGATGCAGCGTGCCTACCGCGCCGCCCAGGGCGTCTTCGGCGGGATCGTCCTGGAGCGGCTGCGCATGGTGACCGGCGACGCCGACCTCCTGGCCGAGGCGATGGCCTACTTCAACGCCTGGATCTTCGCCTACGTCGAGGCGATCGAGCGCCGGCTGGCCGACGTCTACACGAGCGAGCGAGAGCAATGGGTGATGGGCACGGCCGCCGTCCGGACGGCCGAGGTGCGGGCGCTGCTCGCCGGCGACCCCCCGGCGGTCGACACGGCCGCGGTCAGCCTGCGGCTCGGCTATGAGCTCGAGCGCATCCACGTCGGCTTCGTCGTCTGGAGCGAGGAGACCGGCGAGCGCCCCGGCGACACCGGCGCCCTGTTCGCGGAGATGGAGCGGGCGGCGGCCGCGGTCGCCAGGTCGCTCGGGGCGGGCCCGCCGCTGACCATCGCCGAGGGCCGGCACCTCGCCTGCTGGGCCGGGCGACGGAGCGAGCCGGACCTGGCGCGCCTGCGCCTTCCCCGCACCGGGACCCATGGCCTCTCGGTCGCCGCCGGGACGCCGGCGGCAGGGGTCGAAGGCTTCGTCCTGAGCCACCGCGAGGCGCTCCTCGCCCGCCGGGTCGCGCGGTCGCGCGGCGATGGCGCGGGCGCCGTCGCCACCTACCCGGACCTGGCCCTGGAGGCGCTGCTGATCGAGGACCCCGAGGCCGCCCGCCGCTTCGCCGCCCGGGAGCTCGGCCCGCTCGCCGTCGGCGACGAGGCGACGGCTCGCCTCGCCTCGACCGTGGCGATCTTCCTCGAGGAAGGCTCCAGCTTCGTCCGCGCCGGCCGCCGCCTCGGCATCCACGCCAACACCGTCGCCTACCGCATCCACCGCGCCGAATCCCTGCTCGGCCACCCGGTGACCGAACGCCAGCTCGAGCTGCGCGTCGCGCTGCGGCTCGCCTGCCCCGCTGGACCGACCTCCCAGGACCGCGTATGACTGGACCGTGAGCCGATGCTGACCGAGGTCGACGGCGCCTGGGTCCGGCAGAGCGGGTGGGTCTGCCTTTTGCTGTGTGCCGTCCCTGTGCCGGATCAGTCTGTCTCGTCCGCTGCCGCCCGGATCGCCGCCTGCGCCGCGGCCACCCGCGCCACCGGCACCCGGTAGGGCGAGCAGGAGACGTAGTCGATGCCCGAGTGGTGGAAGAAGTCGATCGAGTCGGGGTCGCCGCCGTGCTCGCCGCAGACGCCGAGCTTCAGGTGCTCTTTGGTCTTGCGGCCGAGCCAGGCGCCCATCCGCACCAGCTGCCCGACCCCGGGAGCGTCGAGGGTCTCGAACGGCGAGCGGTCGAAGACCTTCACGTCGATGTAGCGGGCGAGGATCTTGCCCTCGATGTCGTCGCGGGAGAAGCCGAGCGCGGTCTGGGTCAGGTCGTTGGTGCCGAAGGAGAAGAAGTCGGCCTCCTCGGCGATCTCGTCGGCGCGCAGGCAGGCGCGCGGCAGCTCGATCATCGTCCCGAGCGTGTAGTCGCGGCCGCGCTCGACCCCGACCCGCGCGGCGATCGCGTCGATCTGCTCGCGCAGGATCTCCAGCTCGCGGCGGTAGTCGACCAGCGGGACCATGATCTCGGCGACGACCTCGAGGCCGCGCCCGCGGGCGGCGGCGAGGGCGGCGAAGATCGCCTCGACCTGCATCTCATAGATCGCCGGGAAGAGGATGCCGAGCCGCACGCCGCGGGTGCCGAGCATCGGGTTGACCTCCTGCAGCGCCCGCACCCGGGCGAGGTCGCCTTCGATCGTGGCGACGTCCGCGCTCCCCACCGCCTCGGCCTCGCGCAGGCGCTCTTCGATCTCCGGCAGCGGCGGCAGGAACTCGTGCAGGGGCGGGTCGAGCAGGCGGATCGTCACCGGCCGGCCCTCCATCGCGGCGAAGATCTCTTCGAAGTCCCCCTGTTGCAACGGCAACAGGACCCGCAGCCCCTTCTCCCGCTCCTCATTCGTGCCGGCGAGGATCACCGCGACGATCGCCTCGTGTCGCTCCTCGCCGAAGAACATGTGCTCGGTGCGGCAGAGGCCGATCCCTTCGGCGCCGAACCCACGGGCCCGGGTGGCGTCCTCGGGGGTGTCGGCGTTGGCGCGGACGCCGAGCGTGCGGGCCTCGTCGGACCAGGCAAGGACCTGCTCGAAGGCCTCGCTCACCTGCGGTTCGACCAGCGGCACATCGTCGCCGGTGACGGCGCCGGCGGAGCCGTCGATCGCGATCCGGTCGCCGGCCCGCAGCACGACCTCGCCGTCGCGGCGGACCTCGCCCGCGTCGGTATCGATCTCCAGCGAGGACACGCCGGTCACCGCCGGCACCCCCATGCCGCGGGCGACCAGCGCCGCGTGGGAGGCCTTGCCGCCCTCGGAGGTGAGGATGCCGACCGCGGCGTGGAAGCCGGCGATGTCGTCGGCCTCGGTGAAGGAGCGGGCGAGGATCACGTCGCGCCCCTCGGCCGCCGCCTCGATCGCCGCCCCGGCGGAGAAGACGACCTCCCCCTTGGCGGCGCCCGGCGAGGCGGCGACGCCGGTGGCGAGGATCTCGTAGGTCGTCTCCGGGTCGAAGGTCGGATGGAGCAGCGCGTCGAGCGCCTCGGCGTCGATCGTCATCAGCGCCGCGTCGCGGTCCAGCAGCTCTTCGGCGACCGCGTCGACGGCGAAGCGCACCGCCGCCTGCGCCGGGCGCTTGGCGCCCCGCGTCTGCAGCATGTAGAGGCGGCCTTCCTCGACCGTGAACTCGGTGTCCTGCATGTCGCCGTAGTGGCGCTCGAGGGTCCGGAGGATCTCCTTCAGCTGCGCGTCGACCTCGGGCTGCCACCCTGCCAGCTCGCGGATGTCGCGGGGGGTGCGCACGCCGGAGACGACGTCCTCGCCCTGCGCGTTCGGCAGGAAGTCGCCGGAGGGCTCGGGCGCCCCGGTCACCTCGTCGCGGCTGAAGGCGACGCCGGAGCCGGAGTCCTCGCCCTTGTTGCCGAAGACCATCTGCTGCACGTTCACCGCCGTGCCCCAGCTGTCGGGGATGCGGTTGAGGCGCCGGTAGGTGACGGCGCGCTCACCGGTCCAGGAGTCGAAGACGGCGCCGATCGAGCGGCGCAGCTGCTCGGCCGGGTCGGCGGGGAAGTCGTAGAGCTCCTGGAAGCGGGCGGTCAGCGCCCGCAGGGCATCGGCGTCGAGCTCGGTGTCCTCGCGCACGCCGCGCTCGGCCTTCGCGGCGGCGATCAGCTCCTCGAAGCGCCTCCCCTCGATCCCCAGCACCACGTTGCCGAACATCTGCACGAAGCGCCGGTAGGAGTCCCAGGCGAAGCGCTCGTTGCCGGTGCGCTCGGCGAGGCCCGCGACCGAGGCGTCGTTCAGCCCCAGGTTGAGGACGGTGTCCAGCATCCCGGGCATCGACTCGCGGGCGCCGGAGCGGACCGACACCAGCAAGGGGTCTTCGGGATCGCCGAGCCGCTTGCCCGCGCGCTCCTCGAGCCGCGCCAGCGCGGCGGCGACCTGCTCGTCGAGGCCCTCGGGGAAGGCCTCGGCCTCCATGAAGGCGACGCAGGCCTCGGTGGTGATCGTGAAGCCGGCGGGGACGCGCTCGGGACCGAGGATGCGGGTCATCTCGGCGACGTTGGCGCCCTTGCCGCCGAGCAGCGCGCGCATCTCGCGTGAGCCTTCGGCAAAGTCGTAGACCCACTTCATCGCTCACAGGGTGTCAGGTCGAAAACGAGTTCGCAGAAATGACCTCTACTTGACGAAGAGGACGATCGCGACCGCCGCGCCGACCGTCACCACCGTCCAGCGCAGGGCCTGGTCGGGGATCCGCCGGCCGTAGCGCGCGCCGATCTGGGCGCCGGCGATCGAGCCGACCGCGACCAGGGCGGCAGCCTCCCAGGCGACGTGGGCGACGATGACGAAGAGGATCGCGGCGATGCCGTTGGCGACGCCGACCATCACGTTCTTCAGGCCGTTCAGCCGCTGCAGGCGGTCGGGGATGAGGAAGCGCAGGGCGGCGAGGAGGATCACGCCCTGGGCGGCGCCGAAGTAGCCGCCGTAGACGCCGACCGCGAAGCCGGTGGCGACGAGGGCGACCTTGCGGTGGTGGCTGAGCGAGCCGTGGCTCAGCTTCGGTTTCGGGCGCACGATCATCAGCGCGCAGGCGAGCAGGATCAGCACCGGCACGACCGCTTCGAAGACCCCTTCGGGCAGCGTCAGGAGCAGGACCCCGCCGACGATCGCGCCGACGGCGGTGCCGGCGCCCCCGAGGGCGGCGCGGCTCCGCTGTCCCACGAGCTCCCTGCGATATCCCCAGGCGGCGCTGACGTTGCCGAAGACGAGGCCGACGGAGTTGGAGACGTTGGCGGTGACCGAGGGGTAGCCGACCGCCAGGAGCACCGGGAAGGTGACCAGCGAGCCGGAGCCGACGATGGCGTTGATGCCGCCCGCGGCGAAGCCGGCCGCGAGGACGGCGACCGCCTCGAGGAGGGTCATGGCCGCCGCGGGGTCGCGCTTGACCTTGCCATAGATTTTATAATATAAGTTCTGATCAAGGCACGGTCGAGGCATCAACTCTTGGAGCAACTGCATTGAGCGAGGCGGGAACGCACGGGACCAGCGTCGACCGCGTCCACGGCGCCTTGCGGGAGAACATCCTCTCCGGGACCTACGCGCCCGGCTCCCGCCTGATCCTCTCCCGCCTCGCGCAGGAGCACGGCGTCAGCTTCATCCCGGTACGGGAAGCGCTGCAGCGCCTCGAGGCCGAGCGGATGGTCGCGATCGAGCCCAACCGCGGCGCCACCGTCACCGACATCTCGATCGAGGACATGCGCGACATCTACGAGACGCGCCTGGTGCTCGAGGACCACGCGATCCGGGCGGCCGTCGCCGGCATCTCCCCCGCCGGGATCCGCCGCGCCGAGTCCGCCCTGAGCGCGATGCGCTCACGCTTCCGCGCCGGCGACGACCCGGCGGCCTACGCCGCCCACCAGGACTTCCACTTCTCCCTCTACGAAGCCTCCGGATCCCCCTGGACCGTCCACCTGCTCCGCCAGCTCTGGGCGAGCGCCGAGCGCTACGTCCGCCTGGCCGCCGCGATGCGTCACGACCCGGCGTCCTTCGTCGCCGAGCACGAGGAGATCCTGGCGGCGGTCAAGGAGGGCGACGCCGACGCCGCGGCCGCGCGCCTCGCCGACAACCTGCGGACGACCGAGACGCTGCTCGCATCGCCACCACCTGCCAGGGAGTCGCCGTGATCGCCAACGCGCCACCGGCAGATGCGGACACCCCATTCCACGGAATCGTCGCGGTGCCGCGTCCGCTGACGCCGGAGCAGACGACCACGTTCCCCGATCCGTCGACGACCCCGACCGAGATCGCGGTCGTGGATCCCAACCTTCCGATGAACGCCGAAGGCGCGGTGTCCTGGCGTTGACGTCTCCCCGCTGACTCCGAGGATTTGAGACGGCCTTTACGGCGGAGCACAAGGATACGGTAGTCATTGACCGATCATTGACTTATCTCGTTGGCTCGTCAGAATGGATGAGGAAAATAAAATGTTGAAAGAACCCCGGCCAAGGGGAACGGAGCACGACGATGACCAAAGTTGAACACGCTCCGAAAAAGGGGGAGGACGGCGCGGTCGTCCAGCGAAAAGCGGCCTCGCGAGCCGCCACCCGGATTCGGAAGAAGAAGGCATCCGCACGGACGGCGACCAAGAAGGAGCCGCTGCGCCGGAGGATCCTCGAAGCGCTGGTCGACGGGCCGACGAACCCTGCGTCGCTGGCCGAGCGCGTCGACTCGACCGCCGGCCCCACGGTCCGCATCCTGCGCAAACTCCTCGACGAGGGACTGGTGCGGACGTTCTCCGATGCCTCCGACGGTCGGCTCGTGTTCTATGAGCTCACCGCCGCGGGAGAAGTGCACCTCAACCGACTGCGCGCGCGGGGGATCGAAGCACCGGAGCGACCCGACCTCGATCGGCAGGAGACGCTTCTCTTCCTCGAACGGGCCTACGTGCGGGCAATGGAGATGCGCCGAGGGTCGAACCAACTCGACGAATCGAAGGATCGCCTCTCAGCGGTGATCCGAGAGGCGGAGAAGATCGGGGCGCATGACCTTGCCTTGAAGGCGATGGCCGAGCTGGCCAAAACGCTCCGCCAGAGTCGTGATTCCGACGCCGCGGATGGCGTGATCGACCGACTCAACGCCATCTCGCTCGGAGTCGAACCGGGTTACGAGGCCTCGCTCGCCCTGCCTGCCGCGGCCCACTACCGCTATTCGTTGGGACGCCTGGGAGATCGTCGCGGCGACGACCTTCCGGCCCGGGCAGACCACCTGAGGACCGCGTTCTCCCTCTATCAACAGCTCGCCCGCAGCGCCGCCGGCGACGAAACGGGCGACTGGCTGTGCCAGCGTTCGTGGAGCCTGGTGGCGCTGGCGACGAACCTGCGCAAGCAGACTCAACTCGAGCGGGCGCTTCTCTATGCCGTGACGGCGAAGCGAGGGTTCGACGAGGTGGGAGACGAATACGGGTCCGCCAGTTGCTGGTTCACGTTCGGCTTCTGCCTTCGCCTCCTCGGCGAGTTCGGCACCGCGCTCGACTGCTTCGACCGCGCCTACGGGATCGCCGACCGGAACGCCTTCGACCGGGTGCGCGCGAACACGCTCATGCAGCTGGGCGATGTGTTGCGATCGCGAGGGGACGTCGACGATGCGCGGGTCCTTCTGAACGAGGCCTTGGAGCAGTCCGACAACATGGGCCTCGTCATCACTCAGGCGTTCGCCTACTCGGCGCTGGGGGCGGTCGAATTCCAGGAGCAGAACTTCTTCGAGGCAGAGGAGCTACTGGGACAGGCGCACGACATCTTCGACCGCTGGGACCACACCCAGGGCAAGGCGCTCAACAGCCGGCGTCGCGCGACCGTCGCGCGACAGATCGCCGGAGCCAGCACCCAGCCCAGGTACTCCCCGATCGAGTCCTGGATCCACTCGGCCGTCCTGGGCTACACGGACCTGGAAAGTCCGGCGGGGATCGCTGCCTGTCAGATCGAGAACGGACGCGTGCAGATGCTGAGGAAGAACGGCAAGGTGAAGCCGACGGTGAACAAGCTCTGGGTGTTGCTCGAGGATCGAGCGTCGCGCCGCATCCTCAAGCTCGATCCGTGGGTTCCGAAGCTTCTCTACAGCTTCGCCCAGGAAGTAGAAGACCCGGCGTTGACGAAGGCGACCCACGGTGTCTACGAAGATGCCCAGCAGGTCCTTGCCGAACACGCGGACCACAGCGTCCGACAGCTGGACCTGATCGAGGCACCGAGCGGCGAGGACGATGCCTGGCATGGCCTCGGGGAAGGTTCCGCCAACCCCTCGATAGCCGAGATGGGAAGCGAGACCAGGAGAAACATGATCTGGCAGGAAGAGCAGCAGATCCTCAATCCGGCGAGCTACGAGGACCGGCTCCTGACGGAGTCGATCCTGGCGAGGTAACCGGCGCACTCCCGCCGGCCGGGCCCCTTCGCGACAACTTCGTCGAGGGGCCCGGCCGCGCGGCTCGGCGTCAAGCGAGGAGCTTCGCCTTCGCCGCCTCGAACTCGGCGTCGGAGATGGCGCCCTTCTCGCGCAGGTCGGCGAGCTTGTGCAGCTCATCGGCCGGGGACGCCGCCTGGGCCTGCTCGCGGACGTACTGGTCGAAGTGTTCCTTGGCTTCCGACTGCGCCTTGATCGTGCGGTCGCGCATCCCGTTGCCGCGGGCGATCAGGTAGACGAGCGCGGACAGGAACGGGATCAGGACCAAGAACAAGATCCAGACGGCCTTCCACCAGCCGGAGAGCTCGTGATCACGGAAGAGGTCGGAGATGATCGCGACGAGGATCCAGATCCAGATCACGAAGAAGAAAATCTCGGCGACTATCAGAAGCAGTTCGCCGAAGCTGATGCTTGCGAGCGGCATGGGTTTCCTTTCCAGTTCGGTTGCGCTTCGGTGCGCAGGTCGGGTGGTGCGGTGGGGATGCCGCAGACCGACGGTAAAGGGGGGCGGGAGGCCTCCACCTCATACCGACAGGGTGATTCGCGGAGACCGCGGCAAGAGCTCTCGCGCGCCCGCGGCGGCGGGCTGCCCGAGGTTCGCAAAGCCTGCAAGGCCCCTCCCTGATCGGCGAAGGCACCGCGGTCGCCCAGGTCGCCTGTGTCGGTTTTGTCCAAGACGACGGTCGAGCCGGCCGATAGGTTGCGGCGGCTTCTGTTCCGGTCTGATGAAGGAGAAGGCGTGACGCGCGAACTGGTCTACACGTGTTTCATGACGGTCGACGGGGTGGTGGACTCGCCGGGCACCAAGGCCGAGGGCCACCGCAGCGGCGGATGGGTGCTCGAGACCGAGTTCGTGCCCGAGGCCTATTCACTGAAGGCCGAGGAGCTGACCGAGACGACCGCGCTGATGTTCGGCCGTCGCAGCTACGAGGCCTTCGCTCCGGTCTGGCCCACGTCGGCGGACCATGTGGCGTACAAAGAGCTCCCGAAGTACGTCCTCTCGACCACCCTCGCCGATGACGCCGCGGTGGAGGGATGGGGCCCGATCACGATCCTGCGCTCGATCGACGATGTGGCCGAGCTCAAGCAGAGCGACGGGGGAGCCATCTTCATCCACGGCAGCGCCCAACTCGCTCGCAGCTTGGCGGACGCCGACCTGATCGACCGATACAACCTGCTCGTCTTCCCGATGCTGCTTGGTGGCGGCAAAAGCCCCTTCAGCTCTGCGGACCGTGACAGCCAGAAGCTGATCCTGAGGGACTCCGCGACCTACGCCAACGGCGTGACCAAGCTCGTGTACGACGTGGCGCGCTGAGCGGGATCCAGCGCGATCGCGCCGCCGCGCCCCTCGCGAAGCTCCAGCGCGGTGCGCCCCACGTACCGCCGCAGCGCCCGCGCCAGGTGTGGCTCGTCGTAGTAGGCGAGCGTGCCGGCGACGTCACCCGCGGTCTCACCCGAGGCCAGAAGCTCGGCGGCGGCGCGGGCGCGCCGGATCTGCCGGATGGCGCCCCGGCTCAGGCCGGTCGCCGCCCGGAAGCGGCGTTCGAGGGTGCGATCGGTGACCGCGGGAGGAGTGCCTCGCAGCGCTTCGGCGACCAACGGATCGCGTTCGACCACTCCCTCGCGGACGAGGCGTTCGACGAGCGCCTCGGCATCGTCGGCGCCGGGTGCCTCCCAGTAGCCACCGTCCAGCCAGAAGGAGCGTCCGGTCACGGGCAGCTCGATCCCACTGTCGACCAACGCCGTCGCGGCAACGGTCCGCAGCGAAGAGCCGACCGCGAACTGGATGCCGACGAAGTTCGACCCTTCGGGCACCGGGGCGGTGCCCCCGCGGCTCTCGGGGCCGGTGATGCCGGCATGCATCCGGCCCTCCTGCTCCCAGAACACCAGGCCCCAGCTGTCGGTCGCGACCGAGGTCATCTTCGAGACGTCCTCGCTCCGACAGGTCCAGACGCAATCGATCCAGCCTGAACCCGACGCCCGGGTGTCGAACAGCAGCCCCACCGGGGGCATTCTAGGTGTAAGTCGATTGCCTGGCTCCGTAGGATCCACCCATGAGCGTCGTCAAGATCAATGCCATCACTGTGCCGCGCGAGCGGTTCGACGAGTTCGCCGAGCGATTCGCCTCGCGGGCGGGGAAAGTCGAGGAGGCGGAGGGGTTCGAGGCCTTCGAGCTGCTGCGGCCCAATGACGACCGGGACGTCTGCCTGGTCATCACGCGCTGGCGCTCGGAGGACGACTTCTTGGCCTGGGTCAAAAGCGCCGACTTCGCGGCCGGGCACTCCCAGCATCGGGAGCGGGGGCCGGTCGGGACCGGGAGCGAGATCTGGTCGTTCGACGTGCTCGAGGCGAAGGGCGCCGCTTAGCTCACCGGGCTGGGCGCGGCGGCCAGCGCGGCGAGCAGGTCGGCCTGGGTGACGAGGCCGCGGAGGACGCCGCTGTCGGGGTCGACGACCATCGCCGCGTGGCGGTGGCCGTCGGTCAGCGGGCCGGTCAGCTTGACCGCGGGCTGCGCCGGGGTGACGGTCAGCGGCGCGGTCATCAGGTCCTCGACCGTGGTGCCGGGGCGGGCGAGCTCCCGCAGGCCGACGCCGCCGATCGGGCGCCCGGCATCGTCGAGCACGGGGAGCAGACGGACGCCGCTGTCGAGGAGGAGCCGCCGCGCGTCCGCGGGGTCGGCGTGGCGGGGGACGGCGATCACGTCGCGGGACATGATCTCGCCGCAGGTCAGCTCCGGGTGGCGGCGGGCGAGGATCTGAAGCTCGAGCTCGGTGAGCAGGAGGCGGAGGTCGTCGCGGTCGATGTCGAAGGTCTCGCCGATGCCGGCGAGGACGGCGTCGAGGTCCTCGTCGCGCACCCCGACGCGGGCGGTCGGCAGCGGGTCGCGGGTCGGCGTCCCAGGTGCCTGGCGGTGCGGGTAGGGATGGCCGGAGAGGCGGTGGAAGGCCCAGCCGACGGCGACGAGGAGGACCGCGTCGAGGGCGACGGGCGCGAGCGGGAACCACCACCCCGCCGAGTCGACGAGGCCGCCGCCGATCACCCCGGTGAGCGCCGCCGCGCCGCCCGGCGGGTGCAGGGAGCGGGTCGCCGACATCACTCCGATCGCCAGTCCCACGCCGACGCCACAGGCGAGCGCCCCGTGTCCCAGAGCCTGGCCGACGGCGAAGCCGGTTAGCGCCGAGAGCGAGTTGCCGCCGACGATCGGCCACGGCTGGGCCATCGGGCTGGCGGGGACGGCGAAGAGGAGGACCGCCGAGGCGCCCATCGGGGCGACGATCCAGGGCAGCGCCTCGCCGTCGCCGTGGACGAGCGCCGCGACGAAGCCCGCGAGGCCGATCCCGACGACCGCCCCGAGGCAGGCGAGGGCCCGATCGCGAGCGGTCGCGCCGGGCAGGATGGGAGCAAAGCGCCGCAAGCCCCGCGGAGCCTATTGCTCCCCCCGGGCTCCAGGTTGATGGGCCGAAAACCCGTCAGATAGTCCGGTTTTCGGCCCATCAACATCGCGGTCAGGCGACGAACTCGGCGGGGCCCTTTTCGACGGCTACCGGGTCCATCCAGGCGATCTCCCAGTGGTGGCCGTCGAGGTCGTAGAAGCTGCGCTGGTACATGAAGCCGTAGTCCTGCGGGTCTTTCACGGGGCCGGCGCCGGCGGCCTCGGCCGCGGCGAACAGCGAGTCGACTTCCTCACGGCTCTCGGCGCTGATACAGGCGGTCAGGGCGGTCGCCTCGGTGGCGTCGGCGATCGGCTTGGTGACGAAGTCGGCGAAGCGGTCGCGCTGCAACAGCATCACGTAGGCCTGCTCGGAGACGACCATGCAGGCGGCGCCCTCGTCGGAGAACTTCTCGTTGAAGTCGAAGCCGAGCGCGGCGAAGAAGGCGCGGCTGGCGCCGAGGTCGGCGACCGGGAGGTTGAGGAAGAGCAGGCGGGACATGGTCGGTATCTCCTTTGGTGAGTGGGTCCGTTATAAGGAGAGACGGTGTCTGTGTCGGGAACTAATCGGTCGGGTGGAAATCCGGCCCTCGAGGGTGAGATGGAGCGGCTGCGCCCCAGCCTCACCGGCTACTGCTACCGCATGCTCGGCAGCGGCTTCGAGGCCGAGGACGCGACCCAGGAAACGCTGCTGCGCGCCTGGCGCCGTTCCGACACGCTGGCCGAGCCCGCCGCGCTGAAGTCCTGGCTCTTCAGCATCGCCACGAACGTCTGCCTCGACCAGATCGACGCGCGCAAGCGTCGCGCCCGCCCGGTCGACCTCGCCGATCCCGGCACCGCCGAGACCCCGGTCGGCGCGCCGCTGCCGGAGACCACCTGGATCCTCCCGATCGCCGGCGGCCAGGTCGCCGACCCGGACGCCGACCCCGAGGTGCAGGCCGCCGAGCGCGAGACCCTCCGCCTCGCCTTCGTCGCCGCCCTCCAGCACCTGCCCGCCCGCCAGCGCGTCGTCCTCGTCCTGCGCGAGGTGCTCCGCTGGAGCGCCAAGGAGGTCGCCGACGTGCTGGAGACCTCGGTCGCGTCGGTCAACTCCGCCCTGCAGCGCGCCCGCGCCACCCTCGACGAGCTCGACCTCGAAGACGACGAGGCGCCGGCCCGCCCCTCGACCGAGGATGAGGGCCGCCTCCTCGAGCAGTACCTCGAGGCCTTCGCGGAGTACGACATCGACCGCATCGTCGCCCTCCTCCGCTACGACGTCGTCTTCGACATGCCGCCGCTCCCGCTCTGGTTCCGCGGCCCCGCGGAAGTCGCCACCTTCATGGTCGGCCCGGGGGCCGCGTGCCGCGGCTCGAAGCTCATCGCGACCTCCGCCAACGGCCTCCCCGCCTTCGCCTCCTACAAACCCGACCCCGAGTCCGGCGCCTGGCTCCCGTGGTCGGTGACGCTGCTGGAAGCCGACGGGGGCGGCGCGGACGCACCGACGGTCGCCGGCGTCCACAACTTCCTCGCCCCCTTCATGCCAAACCTGTTCGCCTCCTTCGGCCTGCCGGAGCGGCTGGAGGACGGCGACCCGACGATCTCGGCGCACCTGCTTGGTTGATACATTGCTTTTCTATATAATCGGCCGCCGACCATGCCGGACTCCGTCCACGACAAGGAGCAGGTCGGCCGGCCGTTCGTCGCGGTCCTGGTCGGCATCACGCTCGTCGTCTCGATCATCTCGAGCCTCGGCGCGCCGCTCCTGCCGGACGTCGCGCAGGACCTCGACGTCTCGCTGCCGAGCGCCCAGTGGTCGCTGACCGCGGCGTTGATCGCCGGGGCGATCGCGGCCCCGGTGCTCGGGCGCCTCGGCGATGGGCGTCACCGCCGCCGGTCGATCCTCGGCGCGCTGGTCGTCGTCACCGCGGGCGGCGTCGTCGCCGGGCTCGCCGACTCGCTGCCGCTGCTGATCGTCGGGCGGGTGATGCAGGGCACCGGCCTGGGGCTCGCGCCGATCGCGATGGCGGCCGCACGCGACCACCTCGAAGGCGAGCACGCCCGCCGCACGATCGCCCTGCTGTCGGTAAGCGGCGCGACCGGGCTCGGCGCCGGCTACCCGATCAGCGGCCTGATCGCCGAGCGGCTCGACCTCCACGCCGCCTTCTTCTTCGGCGCGATCCTCAGCGCCGCGGCACTCCTCGCCGCCTACCTCGAGATCCCCTCGAACAAGGAGGGCCCCGCGGTCTCCCTCGACGTCACCGGCGCCGTCGTCGGCGCGGTCGCGATCGTCGCCCTGATGATCGGCATCGGCCAGGGCCACGAATGGGGCTGGACCTCCGTCGCCACCCTCGGCTGCTTCGTCACCGCCATCGTCGCCGGAGCCGCCTGGGTCCGCCGCCAGCTGCGCATCCCGGCGCCGCTCGTCGACCTCACCCAGCTCCGTCACCGCGCCGTCCTCGGCGCCGACGTCTCGGCAAGCCTTCTCGGCATCGCCCTCTACATGTTCCTCACCGTGATCACCGAGTTCGTCCAGACGCCGCCGGCGGAGGGCTTCGGGTTCGGCGCTTCGACCCTGGTCGCGGGCCTCTGCCTGGTGCCGTTCTCGGTCGCCAGCCTCCTCGGCAGCCGGATGATGACGGCCACCCTGCGCCGCTTCGGCTCGCGCACGGCGCTCGGCATCGGAGGTCTCGCGATCAGCGGCGCGGGCGCCTTCTTCGCCCTCGTCCACGGGGAGCTCTGGCAGGCCTGCGTGATGATGGCCCTCCTCGGGATCGGCTTCGGCTTCACCTTCGCCGCGATCCCCGGCCTCATCACCCGCTCGGTTCCGGCGCGGGAGGTCGGCAGCGCGATGGGCTTCTACCAGGTGGTCCGCTCGATCGGCTTCTCCGCCGGCTCCGCCCTGGTCGCCTCGATCCTCGCCTCCCACGCGGTGGCCGGATCGAGCTTCCCGGCCGTCGGCGGCTATACGACGGCGCTCTGGATCGGCGCGGGGATCGCCGTCTTCGCGACGCTGGTCGCGGTGGCGATGGCGCCGCGGGAGGAGCGGGCGACGCGGCCGGTCCTCCCCGAGGAGCTCGAGACCTGGCGCGACGACGCCGAGCTGGCGAGCGCCGGGCTGATCGACGGCGAGGCCGAGGTGCGGCCGGCCCGCTGATCACCGCCCCCGCCGGCTGTTCCTTTCTCCGACCCCTCCGGCAAAAGGAACAGACAGGGGGAGGGCGCCTGCCGGATAATGCGCGTCATGCCGACCGTGCTCCTCGTCCGCCACGGCCAGGCCTCCTTCGGGACCGACGACTACGACGTCCTCTCCGAGGCCGGGCACCGGCAGGCCGAGATCGTCGCGGCGTCGCTCTCGGACCGCGGCTACCGCGCCGACCGCCTCATCACCGGCACGCTGCGCCGCCAGCGCGAGACCGCCGCCGCCTTCGCCGCCCACGGCGCGCCCGACCTCGAGATCGAGCCGCGCTGGGACGAGTTCGACTCCGAAGACATCCTTCGCCACCATTCCGACACGGCCGTCCGCCTCGACCATCGCGGCGAGGGCGAGCCGCCGAGCAACCGCGCCTTCCAGGCGGTCCTCGAGGTCGCCCAGGCCGAATGGGTGTCCCACGCCGAGCACAGCCCGACCGCCCAGACCTGGCCCGCCTTCAGCGGCGCCGTCACCGCCGCCTTCCGAGATCTCACCTCCCAGCTCACCTCCGGGGAGACCGTCGTCGTCGTCACCTCCGGCGGCGCCATCGGCGCCCTCCTCTGCGACCTCTGGGACGCGCCCCCCGCCCTCTTCCCAGCCTTGAACCGCGTCACCGTCAACGCCTCGGTGACCAAGCTTGCGGTCGGCTCCACCGGCATCAACGTCATCTCCTTCAACGACCACTCCCACCTCGAGTCGGTCGACCGCGCGCTGGTCACCTACCGGTAGTGCCCGCCGACCCGACGAACCAGTCGAGCGCCTCGGGGTTCGCCAGCGAGTCGCGGCTGACCACCTTCTCCGGGTCGGCGCCCATCAGGATCCGCTTGACCGGGACCTCGACCACCTTGCCCGAGAGGGTGCGGGGGACGGCGGCGATCGCGGTCACCTCGTCGGGGACGTGGCGGGGGGAGCAGCGCTCGCGGATCGAGCGGGCGAGGGTCCCCCGTAGCTCGTCGTCGAGCTCGGCACCCTCGCGCAGGACGACGAAGAGCTCGATCACCCCGTCGGTGTCGGGTCTCGGCAGGTCGACCACGAGGGCGTCGACGATCTCCTCGGACCCGAGCACCGCCCGGTAGATCTCGGCCGTGCCGATGCGGATGCCGCCGCGGTTGATGGTCGAGTCGGAGCGGCCGTGGATGATCGCGGTGCCCCGGTCGGTGATCTCGATCCAGTCGCCGTGGCGCCAGGTGCCGGGGAACATCTCGAAGTAGGACTCGCGGTAGCGCGAGCCGTCGGTGTCGCCCCAGAGGTAGAGCGGCATCGAGGGCATCGGCTCGGTGATCACCAGCTCGCCGACCTCGTTCACGTGCGGGCGGCCCTCGGGGTCCCAGGACTCGACCGCCGCTCCCAGGGCGCGGGCCTGGAGCTCCCCGCGGTAGACGGGCAGGGTCGGGACGCCGCCGACGAAGGCGGTGCAGAGGTCGGTGCCGCCGGAGGTCGAGAAGAGCCAGGTGTCCTCTCCGACGTGCTCATAGATCCAGTCGAAGCCCTCGGGGGCGAGCGGCGAGCCGGTCGAGCCGACCGCGCGCAGGCGGGAGAGGTCACGGCCCGCGCCGGGCTCGACGCCCGCCTTCATGCAGGCCGAGATGTAGGCGGCGGAGGTGCCGAACATGGTGACCCCGGCCTCCTCGGCCAGGTCCCAGAGGGCACCCATGTCGGGGTGGCCGGGGTTGCCGTCGTAGAGGACGATCGCCGCCTCGGTGAGGAGCCCCGAGACGATGAAGTTCCACATCATCCAGCCGGTGGTGGTGAACCAGAAGAGGCGGTCGCCCTCCTTGGCGTCGGCGTGGAGGTGCATCTTCTTCAACTGCTCGAGCAGGATCCCGCCCTGGCCCTGGACGATCGCCTTGGGCAGCCCGGTGGTGCCCGAGGAGTAGAGGACCCAGAGGGGGTGGTCGAAGGGGACGCGCTCGAAGGTGAGCTCCGATCCCTCCCCGGCGGTGAGCAGGTCCTGCCAGAGGGTGACGCCCTCCAGGGCCGCGGCGCCGGAGGTCGCGCCCGCCTCAGGGTCGAGGTAGGGCAGCAGCACCGTGTGCTCGAGGGAGGGCATCGCCTCCTGGAGCCGCCTGAGCACCGGGGTGCGGTCGAAGTCCTTGCCGCCGTAGCGGTAGCCCTCGACACAGATCAACACTTTGGGCCCGATCTGGGCGAAGCGGTCGATCAGGGAGCCGGCGCCGAAGTCGGGTGAGGCGCTCGACCAGACCGCGCCGATCGAGGCGCAGGCGAGGAAGGCGATCGTCGCCTCGGCGATGTTCGGGAGGTAGGCGACGACGCGGTCGCCCTTCCCCACCCCGAGGGAGCGCAGGCCGCCCGCCACCGCGGCGACCTTCGCCCGTAGCTCGCCCCAGGTGATCTCCTCGAGCTCGCGCAGCTCGGAGGCGTGGAGGATCGCGACCTGATCGTCGGCCTTGCCGGCGAAGGCGCGCTCGGCCCAGTTCAGCCGCACCCCCGGGAACCACTCGGCGCCGGGCATCTCCCGCGAGGCCAGGGCGACGGTGCGCTCACCGTCGTACTCCACCCGGAAGTGGTCGAAGATCGAGTTCCAGAAGGCCTCGAGGTCGGAGACCGACCAGCGCCAGAGGTCGGGGTAGGTGGTGACGTCCACGCCCCGGGCGCGCAGGTGGTCGATGTAGGGGGTGAGGTTGGAGGACTCGACCGCGGCGGCGGTCGGCTCCCAGAGGATCTCGGCCATGCCGTCCATCCTTACCTACATCCGGTAGACGGGGGCCGCTCGCTCGGCCAGCGGGGCATTGGCGCAGGCGCCGAGGGCGAGGCCGAGGACGACGCGGGTGTCGAGCGGGTCGATCACGCCGTCGTCCCAGAGCCGCGCGGTCGAGTAGTAGGGACTGCCCTGGCGCTCGTACTGCTCGCGCAGCTGGTCGCCGAGCTCGGCCTGGCCGACCTCCCGCATCACCGTCGCCGCCTGCTCGCCGCCCATGACGGAGATGCGCGCGTTCGGCCACATCCACAGGAAGCGCGGCGAGTAGGCCCGTCCGCACATCCCGTAGTTGCCCGCGCCGAAGGAGCCGCCGACGATCACCGTCAGCTTCGGCACCCGCGCGGTGGCGACCGCGGCGACCATCTTGGCGCCGTCGCGGGCGATGCCGCCCGCCTCGTACTCGGGACCGACCATGAAGCCGCTGATGTTCTGCAGGAAGAGCAGCGGCACGCCGCGCTGGTCGCAGAGCTCGACGAAGTGGGCCGCCTTCAGCGCGCTGTCGGAGAAGAGGACGCCCTGGTTGGCGAGGATCCCGACGGGGTGTCCACATATGTGGGCGAAGCCGCAGACGAGCGTCGTCCCGTATTCCTCCTTGAACTCGTGGAAGAGGCTGCCGTCGACGACGCGGGCGATGACCTCGCGCGGGTCGTACGGGGTGCGGCTGTCCGGGGGGATGGCGCCGTAGAGGGTGGCGGGATCGACGGCGGGCTCGGCGACGGGGCGGCGCTCCCAGGCGCGGCCGGCGGGCGGAAGCGTGGCGACGATGGAGCGCATGATGCGCAGCGCGTCGGCATCGTCGGCGGCGAGGTGGTCGACGACACCCGAGGTGCGGGCGTGCAGGACGCCGCCGCCGAGCTCCTCCGCGGTCACCTCCTGTCCGGTCGCCGCCTTCACCAGCGGCGGGCCACCGAGGAAGATCGTGCCCTGGTCCCGGACGATGATCGTCTCGTCGCTCATCGCCGGCACATAGGCGCCGCCCGCCGTGCACGAGCCCATCACCGCCGCGAGCTGCGGGATCCCCTGTGCCGACATCGTCGCCTGGTTGAAGAAGATGCGACCGAAGTGCTCCCGATCCGGGAACACTTCGTCCTGCATCGGCAGGAAGGCGCCACCCGAATCGACCAGGTACAGGCAGGGCAGCCGGTTCTGCAGTGCCACCTCCTGCGCCCGCAGATGCTTCTTCACCGTCATCGGGTAGTAGGTGCCGCCTTTTACGGTCGCGTCGTTGGCGGCGACGACGACCTCGCGACCTTCGACCCGGCCGACCCCGGCGATCATCCCGGCGCCGGGTGCGGCGCCGTCGTAGAGGTCCTCCGCCGCGAGCGGCGAGAGCTCGAGGAAGGGGCTCCCGGGGTCAAGCAGGCGGTCGACGCGCTCCCGCGGCAGGAGCTTGCCGCGCTCGACGTGCCGGGCGCGCGCCTTCTCGCCGCCCCCCGCCGCCGCGTGCTCGAGCCGCTCGTCGAGCTCCGCCACGAGACGCCGATGTTCGGCCTCGTTGCGCCCGAAGTCGGCGCTCGCCGGGTCGGCGGCGCTCGTAAGCACTCGACTCATGCCTCCGTCCCGTCCCCGGCAGCAACCTTCTGTCCTTTGTCACCCACAGGGTTACTAAGGACAGAAGGTTCGTCCTCGGCCAGCTCGATCAGGACCGCGCCGCGGTCGACCTGATCGCCGGCGGCGACGAGGACCTCGGCGACGGACCCGTCCCGAGGCGCGGCGATCGCGATCTCCATCTTCATCGACTCGAGGACGACCAACGTCTCCCCGGCGCTGACCTTCGCCCCCGGCTCGACCCGCAGATGAACGACGGTCCCCGGCATCGGCGCCTCCAACGACGCCTCCCCGAGCCCACCCCCGTCCGCATCCCCAGTCGCCGGCGCAAATCGCACCGCCCCCACGTCCCGGTCCACCACCCAAACCGCCTCTCCGTCCACGAACACCGAGACCCGATGTTGATGGGCCGAAAACCCGTCAGATAGTCCGGTTTTCGGCCCATCAACAGCGAGGTTGCCCGTGGACTCGCCGACGCTCCAGTCCCAGGCGCAGACTCCCGCGCGCACCGCGACGTCTACGGACCCCTCCGGGCCTTCAAGCGTGCGGCGGATCCAGGCGGGGCCCTGCATCCGCCAGCCGGTGCGGGTCGACCAGGGGTCGTCGTCCTCCGGCGTCCCGAGCATCGCGACCAGGGCCAGCGCCGCGAGCTCCGGACCAGGGGTCGGGGACGCAACCTCGTCGCCGAGGCGCTCGATCAGGCCGGTGTCGATGTCCCCGGCGATCACCTCGGGCCGCGCGAGCAGCGCGCGCAGGTAGGCGGCGTTCGTCGTCGGGCCGGCGACGACCAGCTCGCCCAGCGCGCGGCGCAGCCTCGCCAGCGCCTCGGAGCGGTCGTCCCCCGCGGCGACGACCTTGGCCAGCATCGGGTCGTAGTCGGTGCCGACCACCGTTCCCCGCTCGATCCCGCTGTCCACGCGCACGGCGGCCGGCTCGCGGTAGGCGACGACCTCGCCGCTCGACGGTAGGAAGCCGGTGGCCGGGTCCTCAGCGTAGAGGCGCGCCTCGACCGCCCAGCCGCGCCGCTCCACGTCGGCCTGCTCCAGCGGCAGCGGCTCGCCCGCCGCCACCCGCAGCTGCAGCTCCACCAGGTCGAGGCCCATGACCGCCTCGGTCACCGGATGCTCCACCTGCAACCGCGTGTTGACCTCGAGGAAGTAGAAGCGGCTCGGATCGTCGCGCTCGGCGATCAGCTCGACCGTCCCCGCGTTGACGTAGCCCGCGTGCCGGGCGAGCGACACCGCCGCCGCCCCCATCGCCTCGCGCAGCTCCTCATCCACCACCGGCGAGGGCGACTCCTCGATCACCTTCTGGTGGCGACGCTGGAGCGAGCACTCGCGCTCGCCGAGGTGGATCGCGCCCCCATGCGCGTCGGCGATCACCTGCACCTCGAGGTGACGGGACGGCTCGACGAACCGTTCGATCAGCACGCGTTCATCACCGAAGGCCGACGCCGCCTCGCGCCGCGCCGCACCCAGCGCCTCGGCCAGGTCCTCACGCCGCGCGACCAGCCGCATGCCCTTGCCGCCGCCGCCCGCCGCCGCCTTCACCAGCAGCGGCAGGTCGCCCTCGCCGACCGCCTCGACGATCTCGGCGTCGGTCATTTCCTCCCCACTCCAACCCGGCAGCGTCGGCATCCCCGCCTCCTCGGCGACCGCCCGCGCCCGGCCCTTGTCGCCGAGCAGCGCCATCGCCTCCGGGCCCGGCCCGACGAAGACCAGCCCCGCCGCGGCGCACGCCGCGGCGAAGTCGGGACGCTCGGAGAGGAAGCCGTACCCCGGGTGCACGGCGTCGGCCCCGCTGCTGACCGCGGCGCCGACCACGCGCTCGATCGAGAGGTATGACTCCCGCGCCGGCGTCGGCCCGACGTGGACCGCGTGGTCGGCCCCGCGCACGTGCGGCGCGCCCGCGTCGGCGTCGCTGAAGATCGCCACAGACTCGACCCCGAGGCGCGCCAGCGTGCGCTCGATCCGCACCGCGATCTCGCCCCGGTTGGCGATCAGGACACGCTCGAACATGGTCAGGCGCGCGGGTGGTGGTCGACCGGCCCGGCGACGAGGCTGTGGGACCCGAGCGGCCGCCCGAGCACATCCTGGGCCTCGCGCGCGGCGGCGAGCAGCCTCTCCAGGTCGATGCCGGTCTCGATCCCCATCTCGTGGAGCATCGAGACGAGGTCCTCGGTGGCGATGTTGCCGGTCGCCCCCGGCGGCACCGGGCAGCCGCCGAGCTCGCCGAAGCTCGACTCGAAGGAGTCGACCCCGGCGTCCAGCGCGGCGAGCACGTTGGCGAGGCCCTGTCCCCGCGTGTTATGGAAGTGCGCCGTAAGTTCCACGCCCGGCAGCACCTCCTGGGCGCGGGCGAAGAACTCGCGCACCTGGACGGGGTTCGCCATCCCGGTCGTGTCGCCGAAGCCGACCTCGACCGCTCCCGCCGCGGCGAGCGCGCCCGCGAGCTCGAGGACCCGCGCCGGATCGACGTCCCCCTCATAGGGACAGCCGAAGCTGGTCGAGATGACGCCCTCGCAGCGCAGTCCCTCGGCGCTCGCGCGTCCCAGCACCTTCTCCACCCCGGCCAGCGACTCGGCGACCGAGCGGTTCACGTTGTGGCGGTTGTGGGACTCAGAGGCGGAGAGGAAGACGTTGACCTCGTCGATCTTCTCCCGGTGCACGAGCGCCGTGTCGAGCCCACGCTCGTTCGGGACCAGGACCGAGACCGACACCTCCTCCGGGATCCGGGCCCGCTCCAGCACCACCTCGGCGTCACGAAGCTGCGGAATCACGTCGGCGCGGACGAAGCTCGTCACCTCGAGGCGGCGCACCCCGGTCGCGGCGAGCAGCTCGATCAGCCGCACCTTGTCGTCGGTGGCGATCCGCTCGGGCTCGTTCTGGAAGCCGTCGCGCGGGCCGACCTCGCGGATCTTCACCGCGCGCACCATCAGCAGCCCAGCTGCCGGGCGATCACCATCTGCTGGACCTCGTCGGTGCCCTCGCCGATCGTGAGGATCTTCGCGTCGCGGTAGAAGCGACACACCGGGTACTCCTCGATGTAGCCGTAGCCGCCGTGGATCTGGACCGCCTCCTCGGTCGCGCGGACCGCCAGTCGGCCGGTGATCAGCTTCGCCTGCGCGGCGGTGAGCGTGAACGACTTCTTCGCGTCTTTCTCCAACGCCGCCTTATAGGTGAGCAGCCGCGCCGCCTCGATCTGGGCCGAGAGGTCGGCGATCTTCGCCTGGATCGACTGGAACTTCGAGATCGACCGGCCGAACGCCTGGCGCTCCTTGGCGTAGGCGATCGCCTCGTCGAGCGCGCCCTGCGCCAGTCCCACACCCATCGCGGCGACGCCGATCCGCCCGCCGTCGAGGATGTGGAGGAAGTTCTTGAACCCCTCCCCGCGCCGGCCGAGCAGGTTCTCCTCCGGCACCTTGCAACCGTCGAAGGCGAGCGGCCGCGTGTCGGAAGCGTTCCAACCCATCTTCCGGTAGGCCTCGCCGATCTCATACCCCGGCGTCCCTTTCGGCACGATGATGTTCGAGATCTCCTTGCGGCCGTCGACCTCGCCGGTCACCGCGGTGATCGCGACGACGCCGGAGATGTCGGTCCCCGCGTTGGTGATGAACTGCTTCGCCCCGTCGATGACCCACTCGCCGTCGGCGAGCTTCGCGTGGGTGTGGACGTTGCCGGCGTCGGAGCCCGCCTCGGGCTCGGTCAACCCGAACGACGCCAGCTGCTCCCCGGCGCAGAGGCGCGGCAGCCACTCGTCTTTCTGCTCCGCCGTCCCCCAGAGGTAGATCGGCATCGTGCCGAGCGAGGTGTGGGCGGCCATCGTGATGCAGACCGAGGAGTCGATCCGCGCCAGCTCCTCCACCGCCAGCGCGTAGGAGAGCGTGTCGGCGCCGCCGCCCCCGTACTCCTCCGGGAACGGGATGCCCATCAGGCCGAGACCGCCGAGCTTCTTGACGATCTCGTAGGGGAAGGACTTGGTGCGGTCGAGCTCCTCCGCCACCGGGGCGACCTCGGCGCGGGCGAAGTCACGGACGGTTTCGCGGAGCAGGCGATGCTCGTCGGAGAGGTCGAAGTTCATGCCGCGCATAATACCGAGGGGTCAATCGGTTTTCGAGCGATCCCTCGGTTTTGCAAAAGTACGTCCCGCCCGATGCCCTCCGCCACACCCCCCACCCGCCCCGCGCTCCGCGCCCGCTACGACGAACGCCGCCAGGCCCTCATCGACGCGGCCGCGAAGCTCTTCGCCGAACGCGGCTACGAGCAGACCTCGATCGGCGACCTCAGCGAGGCGACCGGCCTCGCCGCCGGCGGCATCTACCACTACACCTCGAGCAAGGAGGGCCTCCTCATCGCCATCTGCGACGAGCTCCTCGACCCCCTCCTCGAACGGGCCCGCGCGATCGACGCCGACGCCTCGCCCGACGACCAACTGCGCGAGCTCCTTCGCATCTGGCTCCTCCACATCGAGAGCCACATCCCCCACATGCTCGTCTTCACCCAGGAGCGCCACACGATCGAGCGCGAGCCCCAGTGGCGCGCCGTCCGCCGCAAACGCAAAGCCTTCGAGCAGATCCTCGACGGCGTCCTCGTCGCCGGAGAAGCCGACGGCTCGATGGCCTTCGAGGATCGCGGCCTCGCCCTCCTCGCCCTACTGGGAATGGTGAATTACGCCCCCCAGTGGCTCCGCCCCGCCGGCCGCCGCTCCGCCGAGGAGATCGCCGACGTCTGGTGCAACCTCTTCATCACCGCACCGCTCCGAGCCGCGGGGTCCAGGCGGTCGCCGTAGGTCCGCTCGGCCACGCGAGCGGCCGCCTCAGATCCCGGCGTCTGCGCGATCGAGATCGCCCGGAAGCCGGGGACCTCGCTGACGAACCACCAGGTGTCGAGGAACGATCCGGCTCGACCGACCAGGCCGGCCGCTGGATGTCATAGAGCGTCGCGATGTGCTCGGCAAGGGCATCGAGATATGCGTCGTGGCGCGGATCGCCCGTCGGCGCGGGACGCTCGGCGATCGCCGCCGAGCGCGCGGCGTCGTGAACCGCAGTGGAAACTCACCGAGGAACTCGCGAGCCGCGTGGCGGAAGTCCTCGCCCTGCGCGGCCACACGCGGTCAGCGGGCGGCCTGGGCGGCGTGCAGCGAGCGCTCGGCGGCGGCGCGCGAATCCCCGAGGCCGACCATGAGGTCGACCGACATCCCGGCGATCACCCTGGCGCCGAGGTCGCCGGACCCGAAGGCCTCGGCGAGCTGGAGCAGGATCCAGCCGTGGGTCGCGCTCAGGAACTGGGCCGCGGGAACGACGGGGTCGGTCGCCTCGATCCGCCTGGCGTCGACGACGCGCCTCATCGAGCCGATCAGCTGATCGAGGAGGGCCTGCGCCTGAGGGCTGTTGCCGAGCGCGCCCGCCACCGCCATTTCAAGTCCGGAATGACGGCGCAACTCACCCCCCGTCAGCCCGAACATCAGCCTGTAGAGATTGGGATGGGACACCGCCCAGTCGATCCATGCCCAGCCTCGGGCGAAGAAGTCGCAGACCGGGTCCTCGGTCTCACCGACCGAACCGGTGTGAGCGACGAAGCCGGCGAACCCGTCGACGACCACGGCCTCGATCAGGCCGGGCATGCCTCCGAAGTGGGTGTAGAGCGCCTGGGTGGAGAGCCCGGCCTCGGCGGCGATGGCCCGGGCGCGCAAGACCTCGGGTCCCGCCGCTTCGACCGCCTCCGTGGCGATCGCGACCAGGCGCGCGCGCTGCTCGTTGCGCACGTCTGCACGTCTTCGTGACACCTTTTGTCGAGACTCCATATAACAGTGTTACAACATTGTTCGGACAAGTTCGACGTGATCGTCGTCGGGGCTCGCTGCACCGGCTCCCCACTCGCGACGCTGCTGGCGAGGCGCGGCCTGAAGGTCTGCGTGATCGAGCGGGCGACGCTGCCCAGCGACACGCCCTCGACGCACGGGATCCAGCCCGCCGGGGTGAAGGCGCTGGAGCGCCTCGGGGTGCTCGAGCAGCTCACCGCGCTCGCCCCGCCGATCGAATCCGTCCTCATCGCCCTGGACGACCACCGGGCCGAAGTCGCCGACCTGCGCGCGATCCTCGGCGCGCCGATGCTGAGCGTCCGGCGGATCACCCTCGACGCGATCCTCTGCGAGCACGCACGGCAGGCCGGCGCGGAGGTCCGCACGGGGACCGCGCTCACCGGCCTGCTCACCGCGAACGGGCGCGTGGTCGGGGTGCGGACGACGGCGGGGGACCTGAGCGCTCGGCTCGTGGTCGGCGCCGACGGCGCCCGCTCTGGCCTCGCCCGCCTCGTCGGCGCGGAGGAGTACCACCGCACCCCCGCGCGGCGAGCCTTCCTCTGGTCCTACTTCGAAGGGGTCGAGGACCATCGCGACCGCCTCTGGCTCGGCAGCCTCGGCGACGACAATTTCCTCGCCGGCCCGACCGACGGCGGCCTCTTCCTCGCCGCCTTTGTCGCCCCGATCGAGCGCCGCGACGCGCTCCGGGCGCATCGAGAGCGCGCCTTCGGAGAGGGGGTGCGCCGCTGGCCCGAGCTCGGCGCCGCCCTCGCCGGCGCCCGTCGTGCCGCCCCCGTCCAGCTGATGACCAACTGGCACGGCTTCTTCCGCCGCTCCGCCGGCCCGGGCTGGGTCCTGGTCGGGGACGCGGGCCACTTCAAGGACCCCACGCCGGGACAGGGGATCGCCGACGCCCTGCGCCAGGTCGAGCGCCTGGCACCCGCCATCGAGGAATCCCTGGGCGCCTCCAATCCGGACGACGGGCCGCTGCACACCTGGTGGCGTTGGCGCGACGAAGACGCCTGGGACATGTACTGGTTCGCCGGCGACCTGGGCCGATCGGAGTCATGGCCCCGGATCTCCGCCGCCGCCGACCGACGGATGGCCTCGGACCCGGCCCTCCTCGACCGCTTCCTGCGAGTCCTGAACCACGACCTCCCCGCCTCCCGCCTCGTCCCTCCCGCGACCGGCCTCTCGATCCTCCGCGACGCGATGGGCGAGAGCGAAGGATCGCGCCGCGCCGTCGTCTCGGAGATCCGGTTCCTCGCACGACAAGAGCTGCGTCGCCTGCGGGAGAGGCGCCGTCGGCCGACCCTCGGGGCGGGCTGAGGGACTGCAAGACGGCGGCCGGCGCTCAAGCCCCCATGCATGACCCTGCCGATGGGGGCGAAATGGAACACGATCGTCTCCCAATCCGTCGCCTCGTCCTTCTGGCCGCCTCGCTCGCGGCCATCGCCTGCGGGCTCCTGCCCGGCGTGGCCGCGGCCGCGCCGCTGTCGGCAGGCCCGACCTCGCTCCTCTTCGGCGCGGAAACGGTCGGCGCCGTCAGCGCGTCGAAGACCGTGACGATCTCGAATCCCGATCCCGGAGCCGCCCAGATCCTCGGTGTGTCCGTCACCGGGCCCGGTTCGGGCTCCTTCTCGATCACCGGCGACGGCTGCTCGGGCAAGACGCTCGAACAAGGGGAAGCGTGCGCGATCGAAGCCGCCTTCGCGCCGACCGCGGGTGGACCGGCGACCGCCGGGCTCCAGGTCGCGGTCGAAGGGGAACCGACGATCGAACTCGCGATCTCCGGAACCGGGCAGACCAGGAAGCTGAGCACGCCCGCCTCCGCGGCCTTCCCGACCACCTCGATCGGCGGCGCAAGCACCGAAAAGATCGCGCTGAAGAACGAAAGCGAAGCGGGCGTGAACGTGAACCAGGTGAAGGTCGAAGGGGTCGATACCGGCGACTTCGCGATCGAAGGCGGCAACTGCGTCGGTTTCATCAGCCCGGGCATGGGCTGCGAACTCACCGTGCGCTTCTCACCGACCGCGAGCGGCCCGCGCGAAGCGCTCCTGCGCGTCAGCACCGACGCGATCCCGAGCGACTACGTGACCGCCCTGACCGGTGAAGGGGCGACGCCGGAACTGACCTTCGAACCGGGCCAGTACGACTTCGGCCTCGTCGAAGTGCGCTCCGGCGGCCCGCGAGCCAACCTCACCCTGCGCAACAGCGGCGCCGCGGCGGTGCAGCTTTCGAACCTGCAGATCACCGGGCCGGGCGCGGGCGAATTCTGGATTCCCGGCTCGGGATGCTGGGGGACGACGCTCGCCGCCGGCGCGAGCTGCACGGTCGAAGTGCAGTTCAACGCCAACGAAGAAGGCGGCTTCACGGCGGCACTCTCGGTCGACGTCGGCGCCACCACCTTCCAGGCACCGCTCACCGCCCGCGCCGAGCGTCCCAAAGTCGAAGTCTCCCCCGCCCCCCTCGCCTTCGGCCCGACCACCGCCGGTGCGCGCCAGGTGAAGGAGCTGACGCTGACCAACACCGGCAACCTGCCGGTCGGCTTCTTCATCGCGCTCGTCTCCGGCGGTGACATCAGCAGCTTCCACCTGCTCGAGGAGAGCTGCACCTCGAACCTCTTCTCCGGCAGCCCGCGGATCATCGAACCGGGTGGGTCCTGCATGGCGAAGGTCGCCTTCGAACCGACCGACGCCGGCGCCAAGGCGGCGACCCTCAGCTTCTTCGGCAGCGGCGAAGGCGCGCTGCAGGTCCCGGTCGAAGGCGAAGCCGTCGCGCCGCAGCTGAGCCTCGCGCCGGGCGCGCGAGGCTTCGGCGCCGTCGGCGTCGGGACCGCGGGGCCGGTGCAGTCCTTCGAGCTGCGCAACGAATCCGGGGACGCGCAGACCATCGACTCGGCGACCCTCACCGGCCCCGACCTCGGTGAATTCCAGATCCGCTCCGACGACTGCTCGGAGATGACGCTCGACCCCGGCGCGACCTGCGCGGTCGCGGTCCGCTTCGCGCCCCAGTCGAGTGGGCCGAAGACCGCGACCCTGCGGCTGCGCGGCACCGGTGGCACGATGGTCGCCGGGCTGAGCGGCGAAGGCACGGCGACGCCCCCCGTCGCCGCGACCTACACCAAGTCCGAAGCCACCCGCGGCCACGTGGCACTCGACCTGTTGCCACGACCCCGCCCGGCGGCGGGCGGCGTGACGATCGGTCGCGCCCGCTGCGTCGCGAGCACTCCTTGCGAACTCCGGCTGAGCGGCCTCGCCTTCGGCCACCTCACCACCCAGTCGGGACCGACGGCACGCGTCCACGGCCTGCCGATCTCTCGATTCAGACTGGCCCCCGGCGCGAGCGCGGTCGTCACGACCGACCTGCCGCAAGGTTTCCATTCCTACTCGGCCGGAGCGAGGCTCCGGGTCTCGTTGCGCTGGCGGACGGGATCGGCACGAGGCGCGAGCGGCCACAGCTACCGACTCGGATAGCTCGAACGACAAAGGTGACCATGGGGGCAGTGCCTCGATCCCGGCCGGGACCCATCGAGGCGGGCGCTAGCTCAACTTCCCTTGACAGTGCTCAACGCCGGCGTCGTCTGCTCCACGGACACAACATTCACAGGTCCTCACCCCCCCTCGTGCAGTTCCTTTTTAGTGCGACCTGGATGATCGGGGAAATGGCTTGCACTTACGCAGACAGAACGTTGCATAGTCCGCCGGAAACGTGAAATGCTTCAACTGAATTGAGAGGTTAAGAACAAACAGAGAGGGCAGATCAATGGCAGAGATTCGTCCAACTGATACGGCGCGGAAGCGGAAGAGGCGGACGACTCACGAAACGCGTCCGAGTCGCGAAGCCGGCGAAGTTCCGACGGGGACGATGGCGTTGGCGGTCGCCATGTCGCACCCGCTCCGGGTCCGGATCATCTACGCGATGAACTCGCCCGAGCGGAGATGCTCGGCAACCGACATCGCCGAGGAGACCGGCATCGACGTCAAACGACTCTCGTACCACATGCGTGAGCTGGCGGCGATGGGCTTCATCGAGCAGGTCGACGAGCGGCAGGTGCGCGGATCCCTGGAAAAGATCTATGCCCCGGTCAAAGCACTGGAAGCGTGGGAACTGGAATACGCGGTGTTGCCTTCCGCGCTGAGGCAGATCCTTGCCGCGAGCGTCCTCAGTTACGGCGTGACCGCGCTCGGAGCCGCGATCGATAAGGGAACCTTCGATGCGCGAGACGATGCGACGCTCGGGCAAGACACCTTTTGGTCCGACGAGCAGGGCGCCCAGGAAGCCATGGCGGTCGTCGACGACGCCTTGAAGTCTCTGGTCGGGATCAAGGAGAACGCCAAAGCGCGGCTCGCCGAGACCGGCGAGGAGGGGTTCCTGATCAGCTACCTGCTGGCGGGCTACGAAGGGTCGCTGCGGCCGGTCTGACCTTCGGCGGTGAACGACCTCAGGACGGCGGGCGCCAGCCCCTGTCCAGGGTCGTCTGACCGACCTCGATGATGTAGCCGTCGGGGTCGCGGATGTAGCAGCGGATCTCGGTCTCGTGCTGCTTCGGCGGCGTCAGGAACTCGGCGCCGCGGGCGCTCCACTTCTCGTAGACCTTCTGGATGTCGGCGACGCGGATGTTGAGGAAGCTGCTCACCCGGTCGGGGTCGGGCGGCGTCTCGAGGGTGACCGTCGGCTTGTCGTCGGTCGGGCCGCCGCCGACGTTGATGATGATCCAGCTGTTGGCCAGGGCGACGTAGGTCACCTGGTCCCCCGCCTCGCCGCCGATGACGGTCCGGCCGCCGAGGACGTCGGTGTAGAAGCGGCGGGAACGCTCGACGTCATCGGAGACGATGAAGTGCGCGATGACCAGCTCGTCGTCCAGATCGCTCATGCCCGCGAGCCTCCCAGACGCCGATGCGGGCGTCAATCCACCGGCGTCACGGGAAGGAGATCACCTGGTTGTCGAGTGGGAGCTCGGCGTGGCGAGGGCCCGTTTCCGTGCGGGCGATCTTGGCCGCCTCACCCTTCTGGAAGCCTTCGATGTTGCCGATCGTCCCTTCCACGGTGAAGTTGGCGAAGCGGTACGGCAGCCCGTTGGCGAGCAGCGGGTGAGGGCTGTCCATGATGTGGAAGTGGAGGTGCGGCGCGTCGCTGTTGCCGCTGTTGCCCAGCAGGCCGAGGGTCTGGCCGACCTTCACCTTCTGCCCCACCTTCACCCGGACGCTGCCCGGCTGCATGTGGGCGTAGAAGGCATAGCGGCCGTGGCCGATCGCGACGACGACGTGGTTGCCGCCCGCCTTTTCGGCGGAGATCGCCGGCGGCAGAGCGCCGGCCGGGGTCTCGGGGATGCCGTCGACGACGCCGACGACCTTGCCCGCGGCGACGGAGTGGATCTCGTCGCCGAAGTAGGGGTAGCTCGAGAGCTCGCCGAGCGGCCCCTCGAAGAGCCTGCCCATCGGGTCGACCTGGATGAAGTCGATCGCGAACCGCTCCGCCACGTGGGGCGCGCCGTTGACCGGCAGGACCGTGCCGCGATGGGCGTTGAAGGTCGAGCAGCAACCGTTGCCGACCACCCAGCCCGGCCCGCGCAGGGGCGACGCGATGACGACAGCCTCGCGGTTCGTCACCTTGGTCGGCGCGAATTCGTAGCTCGACGCGATCGACGACGGCAGCTTCGGCTTGCTCGTCACCGAGATGCGGTGGATGAGCTCGGTCGGCACCTTGGCGTGGCGCGGAAGGCTGACGTCCATCAGCACGTAGGCACCCTGGCCCGGGGCGAGCGTCGCGCTCTGCTCGCCGATGCCGTAGGTCTGCATCTGGGCGGCCACGGACTTGCCGGCCAGCTTCTGCACGACCTTGCCGCCCGCCAGCGCTTCCAGCTTGCTGACGGTGACGGTCGAGCTCGAACGGTTGATCAGCTGCAGCTCGTAGGCGAGTTCCTGGCGGCCGTTCGAGGCGAGGACCGGTTCCGGCGAGGCGATCGGGTTGCCGACCACCGGCGTGAGCCGTTCGGTCGGCTTCGCCGCCGCGGTCCCGGCCGCCAGGGCGAACAGGGCGACGAGCGCGAGCAGGGACGCGAGTCCGATGGCGGGACGGCGGGCAGGGCTTCGTTCCATTTTGTGACTTTCCATTCCGGGTCGGTAAGAATCTGCGGCCCGCGAACGGCACTCGGCCGCTGCCAGGACGGAGGACCAGATGAGCGTAAGCGTTCCCGCCCGTACCGCCAATGGACTCAGGTCTAGTCTTGGCGAGGCCGCGTCACCTCGCTCGCGCGGCACCCGCCGGCCGCTGAGCGCGGCGCTCGTCCTCGTCCTCCTCGCCGGCACCGCGCTGATCGCGCTCGAGGCGCTGTTGCTGGTGACCAGCGGCCTCTGGCCCGCCTGGCCGCAGATCCTCTTCCCCGCGGTCGCCGCGATCTACGTCCTCGCCGGCGTCGTGGCGGCGTCCCGCCGCGCCGGCAACCGCTTCGGCGCGCTGATGGTCCTCGGTGGCCTCAGCCTCTGGGCCGCCGGCCTCGAAGGCATCGACGAGCCCGCCCTCACCTGCGTCGGCTTCATCCTCGCCCTGCTCCCGTTCGCCGCGGTCGTCCACCTGATGCTCGCCTTCCCCTCCGGCTTCCTGCGCTCCCGCGCCGAGAGGCTCCTCGTCGGAGCGACCTACGCGGCGATGCTGGTGCTGGTCGCGCCGAACTACCTCTGGGGACAGGGCGCCGAACCGTGGGCGCCCGCGCTGGCGATCGCCGACCGGCCCGACCTCGCCTCGACCGGGGCCACCGTCCGCAGCGTCGTCTGCGGCGCCCTCCTCCTCGTCGCCGCCGGCTTCCTCCTGCGCCACCATCGGACCGCGACGCCGACGCAACGGCGGTCGCTCGGCCCGCTCTACATATACGGGGCGTTCGTCTGGGTCTTCATCCTGCTGAGCGCCCGGGTCCTGCCCCACGTCTTCGACCTGCAGGTCCTCTTCATCGCCCAGCTCGCGGCGCTGGCCGGGGTGCCGGTGGCGTTCGCGCTGGCGGTGCGGCGTGGCGGCTTCGCCCAGACCAGTGAGCTCGACCAGCTCACGGCCTGGGAGGCGACGCGGGCGGGCGGCGTGGCGGGGCTGACCGAGGTGCTGGCGGCGGCGCTCGGCGACCCTTCGGTGCGGATGGCGGTCTGGGACCCCGACGCCCGCATGTATGTGGACGACCGCGGCGCGGCGGTCGACCCGGCGGGGACGGGCGAGGCGCACGTCGACATCGACCTCGCCGGGCGACCGGTGGGCGCGATCTTCTACGACGCCACCGTGATCGGCGACCCGGCCGCGGTCCGCGCCGCAGGGCGGACCGTCGCCCTCGCCCTCGACCACGAGCGGCTGACCGCCGAGCTCTCCGCCAGCCACGAGCACCTGCGCCGTTCGCGGGCGCGGCTGGCCGATGCCGCCGACGGGGAGCGCCGCCGGATCGCCCGGGACCTCCACGACGGGATCCAGGGGCGGCTGGTGGTGCTGGGGGTGGAGATCGACGGGCTCGCGCGCGATCCCGCGCTGCCGCCCGACGCCCGGGCCGAGGCCGGGGCGGTTCGCCGCCGGCTCGACGACGTGGCGCGGGAGCTCGGCGACCTCGTCCAGGGCCTCGCCCCCGCGGGGCTGGTGGAGAACGGGCTGGCCGAGGCGATCGAAGACCTCGCGGACCGGGCGCCGGTCCCGGTCGCCCTGGCGATCGAGCCGGGGGAGCGCGAGGCGATCGCGGCGGTGCCGGAGGCGGTCGCCCCGGCGGCGTACTTCGTCGTCGCCGAGGCGCTGGCGAACGCGCTGAAGCACTCCGGCGCCGACGCGCTCGCGGTCGGCGTCACCTGTCGCGAGGAGCGGCTGCGGGTGGAGGTGCGCGACGACGGCGCGGGCGGCGCCGAGCCGGGGCGCGGCAACGGGCTGCGGAACATGGCGGACCGGCTCGAGGTGCTCGGCGGGACGCTGATGGTCGACAGCCGGTCCGGCCGCGGGACGAGCGTCGTCGGGGAGATCCCGTGCGGGTGGTGATCGGCGAGGACGAGGCGCTCCTGCGCGACGGCCTCGCGCTCGTGCTCGAGCGGGCGGGCGCCGAGGTGCTGGCGACGGTCGGCGACGGTGAGGAGCTCCGCGCGGCGGTCGCGGCCCACCGGCCCGACCTGGTCGTCACCGACATCCGCATGCCGCCGACCTTCCGCGACGAGGGCCTGCGCGCCGCGCTCGACATTCGCGCCGCCCACCCCGAGGTCGCGATCCTCGTCCTCTCCCACCACGTGCAGCGTCGTTACGCCGACGCGCTCCTCGCCTCGAGCGAGGGCGCCGGGAGCGGCACCGGCTACCTGCTCAAGCAGCGGGTCACCGACGTCGAGGCCTTCTGCGACTCGGTCCGCCGCGTGGCCGGCGGCGACACCGTCCTCGACCCCGAGGTCGTCGCCATCCTCACCGCCCGCGCCGCCCGCACCGAGCTCCTCGCCCAGCTCACCGCCCGCCAGCTCGAAGTCCTCGACCTGATGGCGCGCGGCTACTCCAACGCGGCGATCGCGGCCGAGCTGGTCGTCACCGAGAAGGCAGTCGTCAGCCACACCTCCCACATCTACGCCGCCCTCGGCATCACCCCGGAGCCCGGCGTCCACCGCCGCGTCCTCGCCGTCCTCTTCCACCTGGCGCGCGAGGAGGACCCGACCACCGAGAACCTCTCCGCCCGCTGACATTCTTGCCGCTCGATCTTCTGCTTTTTTGCCGCTGAGATCTCCACAAATTTGCCGCCGCAATCTCTGCTTTTTTGCCGCTAAGTCCCCTAGAATGGCTTTGTGGCTGTAAACGCCTACACATCCAGGGTCGTTGACAGAGAGCTGACCGAAAGACTCGAAAGCGCCGGGGCAGTCCTGATCGAGGGCCCCAAGGCCTGTGGCAAGACCGAGACCGCGCGTCAACTGGCAGCTAGCGAGGTCCTCCTGGACGTCGACCAGAACGCCCGCGCGGCGGTCGCGCTGAACCCGGCCCTCGTCCTCGACGGAGACCCGCCACGGCTCATCGACGAGTGGCAGGTGGAGCCTGCCATCTGGAATCAGATTCGCCGGGCGGTCGACGATCGCGGTGAACCGGGGCAGTTCATCCTGTCGGGATCGGCGGTCCCGGCGGACGATGTCACGCGCCACTCAGGAGCCGGGCGGATCTCCCGCCTGCGGATGCGGCCGATGTCACTCGCGGAGTCCGGGCTCGGCAGCGGCGAGATCTCCTTGAAGGCCCTGCTGGAAGGCTCGCCGGCGGAGGCGGCCGAGAGCCCGGTTGGCATCGACGACCTGGCCGAGGAGATCGCCCGCGGTGGCTGGCCGGGATTCCGGGACCGATCGCTGAATGCGGCGATGGAGGGTGTCAGGGACTACCTCGGCGAGGTGAGCCGCACCGACATCAACCAGGTGGACGGGGTGCGCCGCGACCCGCGGCGGGTCGAGCGGCTCATCGCCAGTCTCGCCCGAAACGTCGCGACCACCTCTTCCGTCTCCACCCTCGCCCGCGACAGCGCGGGTGGCAATGAGGAGCCGCTGAAGGACCAGACCGTCGCCGAGTATCTGAGCTCGTTGGAACGCCTGTTCGTGATCGAGAACCAGCTCCCCTGGGAGGCCCATCTACGCTCGCGCAGTCGTCTGCGCCGGGCGCCGAAGCGTCACTTCGTCGATCCCTCGCTCGCCGTCGCCGCCCTGCAGGCCGATCCCGCCGCCCTGCTGCGGGACCTGAACCTGCTCGGCTTCCTGTTCGAGTCCCTCGCGGTCCGCGACCTGCGGGTCTACGCGCAGACGCTCCGAGGCGAGGTGAAGCACTACCGCGACAGCTCCGGCCTGGAGGTCGACGCGATCGTCGAGAGCGCCGAGGGATGGGCGGCACTGGAGATAAAGCTCGGCGGTGACGCCGCGATCGACGATGCGGCGGCGAGCCTTCTCAAGTTCGCCAAGACCGTCGACACCGCCAAGAGCGGCGAGCCCTCGTTCCTCGCGGTGACGGTCGCGACCGGCTACGGGTACGTTCGGGCCGACGGGGTGCAGGTCGTGCCGCTGGTCCACCTCGCCCCCTGAGCCCGGATCGCTAGCCTGGGCGCGATGCCGGTGCGGGCCGTCACCTTCGACTTCTGGAACACGATCGCCGTCGAACCGGTGCCGGGGTCGATGCGGGACGCTCGGCACGCCGCCGTCGTCGAGACCTTGGATGCGCATGGCGTGGAGATGGACGCCGACCACCTGGCGGGGCACGTCACCGAGGTGATCCGCGGCCGCGAACGTGCCTGGGCCGAAGGCGTCCACGTCTCCCCCACCGAAGGCGCGCGGCAGTTGGTCACGGCGCTGGAACTCGAGCAAGCGGCGGGCGAGGCGGTTGCCGAGGCCTTCCTCGGCGCGGGCCGCAGGGTCGAGCTGGGGTTGGCTCCCGACATCGGCCCGACCCTGGAGCGCCTGCGGGCCGAGGGCCTTGTCCTCGGCATCGTCTGCGACGCGGGCTTCACCGGCGGCGCGATCCTGCGCGAGTTCCTCGCGGGCAAGGGCCTCCTCGAGCACTTCTCCGGCTGGGGATTCTCGGACGAGGTCGGCGCCTACAAGCCCGATCCGCGGATCTTCGAAGCTGCCCTGGCGATGCTCGACGCCGAGCCCGCAGACACGATCCACATCGGCGACCTCCGCCGCACCGACGTCGCCGGCGCCCGCGCCATCGGCATGCGGAGCATCCGCTATCGCGGCCTCGCCGACGATCCCGACCCCGGCCCCGAGGCCGACCTCGTCCTCGACGACCACCACGAGCTGCCGGGCCTCATCGCCTCGATCCGCTGAGGCGGCCCCAGATGGTTGATTCCACGACCTCGGCGGTCGGGGGGAGGACTGGAGGAAAGGGACGCTGGCCGTCTCTGGGGAGTGATGAAGGACCCTCGCGTGCGGGTCACTGGAGGGACACGGATCCGTGACGGAAGAAGGACCTCGTCACAGAGACGGTGGCAAGTCCACACTTCCGCGCGTGTCCCCCAACCCTCACCGAGGCGCGGGCGACCTGCGTTACGCATAGGTTCACCAGGGTCGCCCGCGCTCCCGGGGACCGGGACACCTGGCCCGAAGGGCGGCAGAAGGGGCACGGAGGTGTGACGTTCCCGGCTTCTCTCGCGCGGGAGGGTCACGTAAGTCCGACCTCCGCCCGTCCTGTGTCCTGATCCCTGAAACGCCCAGGACGCACCTCGGACGGCCGCACCGGCGAGAACACCCCTAGCTAGGCGCGCACGCGGAACTGGCTCATCAGCCCGTGGTCCTCGTGGTCGAGCATGTGACAGTGGACGACGAATTTGCCGGGGTGGTCGGTGAGGCGGCCGGCCACCAGGATCCGTTCGCCGGGAAAGACGAAGAAGGTGTCCTTGAGGCAGTCTTCCCAGGGCGGCGGCGGATGCCCGTCGCGGGCGAGCAGGTACCACGAGGTGTGGTGGAGGTGCATCAGGTGGGCGACCGAGGTCTGATTGTGGATCTCCCAGGTGACCGTCGATCCGAGGCGCACCGAGGTGTCGCAGTAGGCGGGGTCGAAGCTCTTGCCGTTGATCAGCCAGGTGGTCTTGAAGAGGCCGCCGACGGTGATCCTCCAGCGATGGTCGGGTCGGTGGCTCACCTTCCTGGTCCAGGCGGGCAGGGGGCGCAGGCGGGCGGGGACGCGGCTCGGGTCGTGCACCCGCGCCGAATCGACGCGGAACTGCATCAGCGGTCCGCCGTAGGCGTGGGACCCGAGCGGGTCGCGCCCGGGGCGACGGGGTGCGCTGCGCAACTCGACCGTGCCGGCGCGGGCCGCGGCGAAGTCGACCACGACCTCGACCCGCTCCGCCGGGCCGAGGAGGATGCGGTCGCGACGCAGCGGTCGCGGCAGCAGTCCACCGTCGGCGGCGACCTGGATCAGCGGCGCGCCGTTCGAGAGGTAGAGGTCGTAGGCGCGGAACTGGGAGACGTTCAGGATGCGCAGCCGGTAGCGGCGCGCCGCGACCCTGTGGTGTGGAAGGAAGGCGCCGTTGACCAGGACCTTGCCGCCGGCGATCCCGTCGTTCGGCGGCCGCAGGTCGGTGAACGGGTCGGTCAGCTGGTTGCGGTGGTCGAAGCTGCGGTCGGCGATCGTCAGCGCCAGGTCATGCCTACCGTGGGGGAGCGGCAACGCCGCCTCGAACTCGTCGTCGAGGATGAACATCCCGGCGAGGCCGTGCCAGGCATGCAGCGCGGTGCGATCGAGGCGATGGTCGTGGTACCACTTGAACGCGGCGCGTTCCGGGTGGCCGTCCTCGGTCAGCTCGTACACGTACCGTTTGCGCCGACCCGGCTTGATCAACAGGTCGTTGCCGGAGGCGCGCGGCGACAGATCCTGCGCGATGTTGCAGTACTCGGAGAACGGCTGGGCGCCGGTGAGTCCGCCCGGTTGGCCGTCGAACTGGGTGCGGCTGTGGGCACCGTGCAGGTGGACGCTCAGTTCACCCACCTCCCGCGGCAGTTCGTGGTGGAAGGTGACCTCGGTCCGCTCGCCCGCGGGGCGACGGATGGTCGGGCCGGGGAAGCTGCCGCCGAAGGTCCAGAGCTGGGTCTTGCGGCCGGGGAGGATCTGCTGCTCGGCGAGGCGGATCGGGATCTCGAGCCGCGCTCCGGTCAGCTCCGGCGGGATCGGCAAAGGGTCGCGAAAGGGAACGGCGGCCTGGGCGGTGCCGACGCCCTCGAGGTAGGAGAGCGCCCGGCCGAGGCCGCCGCCGGGGAGGGCGACGATCAGCGCGCCGCCGCCCAGGGCACCGAGGAACGCTCGGCGCCCCAGGCGAGGCGATTCGTGTGAGCGCGGCTCCGTCAGCTCACTGCGTGGCCGGGGGCACGACCTTGATCGAGCCCTGCATCCACGGATGGACGGCGCACATGAAGTAGAGAGTCGTCCCGGCCTTCGCGGTCACCGGCTGTTCGAACGATTCGCCCTTCTTGCCGAAGAAGTAGGAGTCGCCCTTCTTCTTCACCGTGCCCATCGTGTTCCAGCCTTCGCCGCCGGCCTGGACGAGCGGGTTCTTCGGATCTTCTTCGCCTTTGAGGCCATACCAGCCGGCGATCCCCATGCAGATCTTGCCGGGGGTGAAGCACGTCTTCCGCTGTTGGGCGGTCTTCGGCAGCGAGGACTTGGTGACCAGCGAGAAGGTGTGCGGCCCCACCATGCTCGGCATGGTGGTGTTGACGACGCGCAACTCTTCGCCTTCGTGAACGGTCGAGGGGCCTTTGAAGCCCATCTTCTTTCCCTGCATGAAGATTTCGATCGTCGTCACCGATTCGGTCGATTCGGCGGCGAAGGCGTTTGGTACCACGAGCGCGACAAGCGCGAGCAGAGCGCCGACAAGGGCGATCCGCGGCTTCCATTGCTTCATCCGGTCTTCCTTCCTGACAACTTGAGACGAATGCCGTGCCCGCGAGCCTCCGTCAGCGGAGCTCCGCGCGCATCATCAATTTGCGGTACGGGTTTCCTTTCCGATCGTCCCGATCTAGGCTGAGGTGTGTCCCGTCAAGGTGAGGTCTACGAGAACCCGGTGACCGGGGAGCGGTCGATCGTGCTGACCGATCCCTACGCGCACCCCGAAAGCGTGCTGGTCGCGCACCTCGTGGTGGCCCCGGGCGGGCGGGCGGCGCTCGCCCACGAGGAGACGGCAAGCGTCGACAGCAAAGGCCTTCCCCACCCGCTGCAACTCGCGGTCACGGCGAGCGCCTACCGCGACACGATGATCCCGGCGAGCCCGCCGGTCGCGGTCCAGCGCGCGCTGCTCGACGAGAACGGTCGGCTTCGCTTCAGGTAGCGCTTCCCACGCCCTGAACCGCTCGGCCCCGACTTCTGGGAGGGCGCGGCGGCGGGCCGGATCGACCCGGGTGAACGACCGGAGCGACGCTGTCGATTTTCAGCGGGCTCGTTCGTCGTCGTGATGTAAGCAGAGTCGACCCGAGGAGGAAACGATGGACCTGACCGTGACCACGATGATGAGCCTGGACGGAGTGACCCAGTCCCCGGGCGGGCCCGAGGAGGACCCGAGCGGCGGCTTCGAGCTCGGCGGCTGGGCGATGCCCTACTTCGAAGAGGAGGCGTCGCGACATATCGACGCCATCTTCGGGCGGGCCGACGCCTTCCTGCTGGGCCGCAAGACCTACGAGATCTTCGCCTCCTACTGGCCCGCGGTCGGCGAGGAGAACGCGATCTCGACCCCCCTCAACAGGCGACCGAAGCACGTCGTCTCGAGCACCCTGAGCGACCTCTCCTGGGACGGTGCCTCGCTGCTGGAGGGCGACCTGGTCGACGCCGTCGCCGAGCTGAAGCGTCAGCCGGGGCGCGAGCTGCAGGTCCACGGCAGCGTCGAGCTGACCCAGGCACTGCTCGCGGCCGGGCTCGTCGACCGCCACCACCTGACGGTGCTCCCGATCGTGCTGCGCGGCGGCCGTGGGCTCTTCGACGGCCTGGTGCCGCCGACCAAGTTCCGCCTGGAGAAGGCGACGACCACCCCGACCGGCGTCCAGCTCCTCACCCTCGTCCCCGACGGCGAGGTCGTTCAGGGACACGTTTAGGTAGCGCGGCGGCACCCATCGGCGTAAGCTCCAAATGACACATAGGGAGGAGAGGGGATCCCTCGACTCCCACGCCATAGGCGCGGTCCCCCGGTGATCCCGGAGCCGCGACAACGGGCCCGGCGGAGGCGATCCCGAAGCGGGGCCAGAACCGAGAGGCGAGAGATGACGCTCAGCGACGCGAGCGCGGTGATGGGTGCCGCCGTTCAGCTGGATCCTGCGCTGCTTACCCGGGGGGACCGGGCCGAGTTGCTCAGGTACATGACGATGATGAGAGCCGCGGAGGAGCGGGCCCTCAGTCTCTACAAGCAAGGCAAGGTGCCGGGGTCGTTCTACGACGGCCGTGGGCAGGAGGCGATCTCGGTCGGGGCGGCCTTCGCGCTGTCGCCGCGGGACCGGCTCTGCATCCTGCACCGGGACCTCGGCGCGCATTTCGTGCGGGGGGTGACGCCGGATCGCTACCTGGCCAACTACATGGGCCGGGCCGGCGGCGTGACCGGCGGCAAGGACGGCAACCTGCACTTCGGCGACCGCTCGCTGGGGTGCGTGGGGATGGTGTCCATGCTGCCCGACATGGCCCTGGTCGCCAACGGGATGGCGCTGGCGATGAAGATGCGCGGCGAGGAACGCGTGGCACTCACCTTCTTCGGCGAGGGCTCGACCGCGAACGGCCAGTGGCACGAGGCGATGAACTTCGCCGGCGTCCAGCGGCTGCCGGTCGTCTTCGTGCTGGAGAACAACCGCTTCGCCTACTCGACGCCGAACGAGCTCGAGTTCGCGGCCGACCCGGTGGAACGGGCGGAGGGCTACGGGCTGCCCGGGGTCGAGGTCGACGGCAACGACGTCGAGGCGGTGTTCGCGGCCGTCCACGCGGCCGTCGAGCGGGCGCGCGAGGACGGCGGGCCGACGCTGGTCGAGTGCCAGACGATGCGCATGCACGGCCACGGCGCCCACGACGACATGGGCTACGTGCCGCCGGAGTTGCTCGCCGATTGGGAGGCGCGCGACCCGATCGCGAGCTACGCCGCGCGGCTGGTCGAGGACCTCGGCTTCGGCGCGGAGGAGGTCGAGCGGATCGCCGCGGAGGTGCGGACGTACGTCGCCGAGTGCGCCGAGCGGGCCCTCGCCTCGCCGATGCCCGAGCCCTCCAGCGCGCTGGAGGGCGTCTTCGCCGACCGCTGGGAGCCGCTCGGCGACGGCGCGGCGCCGTGGTCGGGATGGGCGGCGCGATCGGGCGACCGCCCGCCGGGCGATCCCGCGGTCGACCCGACGCTCGAGAGGAGGGCCGCCTGATGGCCGAGCTGACCTACCTCGAGGCGATCTCCGACGGATTGCGCACGGAGATGCGACGCGACGAATCGGTCTTCTGCCTCGGCGAGGACATCGGCGCCTTCGGCGGCGCGTTCAAGGTGACCGCGGGCTTCGCCGAGGAGTTCGGGGCCGAACGCGTGCTCGACACGCCGCTGGCCGAGAACGCGATCGTCGGTGCCGCCACCGGCGCGGCGATCGAGGGCATGCGGCCGGTCTGCGAGATGCAGTTCGCCGACTTCATCGCCTGCGGTTTCGACCAGCTGGTGAACGTGGCGGCGAAGCTCCACTATCGGCAGGGGCAGAGCGTGCCGCTCGTCGTCAGGCTGCCCTCCGGCGGCGGCTTCTCCGGCGGCCCGTTCCACTCGCAGAACCCGGAGGCCTGGTTCCTCCAGGTGCCGGGGCTGAAGGTGGTGGCGCCGGCGACAGCGGCGGACGCCAAGGGCCTGCTGGCGAGCGCGATCCGGGATCCCAACCCGGTCTGCTTCCTCGAGCACAAGGGGCTCTACCGCCACGTGCGCGACGAGGTTCCGGAGGGCGAGTACACGGTGCCGATCGGCGAGGCGCGGGTGGCGCGCGAAGGTGGCGAGCTGACCGTGATCGCCTACGGCTCGGCGGTGCCACTGGCCTTGGCGGCGGCCGAGGCACTCGTGGAGGACATCGAGGTGCTCGACCTGCGGACGCTGTGCCCACTCGACACGGACGCGATCCTGGCCAGCGTGCGGAAGACCGGCAAGGTGCTGATCGCCCACGAGGCGACCCGCGCCTGCGGGGTCGGCGCGGAGGTGGCGGCGCTGATCTCGGCCGAGGCCTTCGAGGACCTCGACGGCCCGATCCGCCGCCTGACCGCGCCGGACGTGCCGATCCCGTTCAGCCCACCGCTCGAGCAGGAGGTCCTGCCCCAGCTCGACGACATGAAGGAGGCCTGCCGTGAGCTTCTCGCCTACTGAGGCCGCACCGGCCGCGCGGACCGTGGAGATCACGATGCCGCAGATGGGGATCTCGGTCGCCGAGGGCACGATCGTCGAGTGGCGCGTGGGCCCCGGCGACCGGGTCGAGGCCGACCAGCCGGTCTGCGACGTCAGCACCGACAAGGTCGACGTCGAGATCCCGGCGCCGATCGCCGGTCGCCTCGCGCGGATCGTCGCCGAGCCGGGTGAGACGGTCGAGGTCGGCGCGCTGCTGGCGGAGCTGGAGGTCGGCGATGGAGATCGATCGAGGATCTACTCACCGATCGTCAAGCGAATGGCCGCGGACAACGGGGTCGACCTGGAACAAGTGGAAGGTCACGGCCTCGGAGGACGTGTGCGTAAAGCCGACCTCGTGACCTTCCTCGAAGCCAAGAAAGACCGTCCGCTACACACCGAGTCTCCATACAAGCCTGAGCCCGAACCGTCCGTCACGGACGACCTCCTCGGCCCCACTCACCGCGAGCCGATGTCGCCGATGCGCCGGCAGATCGCCCGGCACATGGTCGAGTCGCGCCAGACGGCCGCGCACTGCACGACGGTGGTCGAGGTCGACTTCGGCCAGGTGGCGGCGCGGCGGGCGGAGCTCCGCCCGCGGATGGCGGAGCGCGGGGTCAACCTCACCTACCTGGCCTTCGTCGCCCGCGAGGTGGTGGCGGCGCTGGAGCGCCATCCGATCCTCAACGCCTCGGTCGAGGGCGATGAGATCGTCCACCACGAGGACGTCAACCTCGGCATCGCGGTGGCGCTGGAGGACGGGCTGATCGTGCCGGTGATCCGGCAGGCGCAGCGGCTGAGCCTCGAGGGGATGGCGGCGGCGATCGGCGACCTCGCCGCGCGAGCGCGCGGGAAGCGCCTGGCGCCCGACGAGGTGCAGGGCGGCACGTTCACGATCACCAACCCGGGCCAGTTCGGCGCGGTGCTGGCGACGCCGATCATCAACTCGCCGCAGGTGGCGATCCTCGACCTCGAGGCGGTGGTGAAGCGGCCCGTGGTGGTGGAGCAGGGCGGCGAGGACGCGATCGCGATCCGCCCGATGTCCTACCTCTGCATGTCGTGGGACCACCGGGCACTGGACGGCGCCGAGGCGGCCCGCTTCCTCGGCGAGCTGCGAGAAGGACTGGAGCAAGGGAGGTTCGAGCGATGAGCTACGAGGACCTGCGGGTCGTGAGCGGCCCGCGCAGCGGGGCGACGATCGCGATCGCCGTCCACTCGACCGTGCTGGGCCCGGCCTTGGGCGGGGCGCGGATGTGGCACTACGAGTCGCCCGGCGACGGGATCGAGGACGCCCTGCGGTTGGCGCGCGCGATGACCTACAAGGCGGCCGCGGCGGGGCTCCCGCTCGGCGGCGGCAAGGGCGTGATCTGCGCCCCGACGCCGGAGCGGCCCGAGGGCGAGCTGCGCCGCGCGATGCTGCTCGACTTCGGCGACGCGGTCGCGGCCCTGGGCGGCAAGTACGTGACCGCCGAGGACGTCGGCACCGGCGCCGCCGACATGGCGGTGATCGCCGAGCGCACCTCCCACGTCGTCGGACTGCCGGGCGAGCGGGGCGGCAGCGGGGACCCCAGCCCGGTCACCGCGCGCGGCGTCCTGGCGGCGCTGCGGGCGTGCCTCGAGCACCGCTTCGGCGATGCGTCCCTGAGCGGCGTCCACGTCTGCGTCGTCGGCGCCGGCCACGTCGGCGGCCGCCTGGCGCGCCTGCTGGTGGCCGGCGGCGCGGACGTGACGATCGCCGACGTCAAGCCCTCCCGCCGTGCCCTCGCCGAAGAGCTCGGCGCCGGGTGGGTGGACCCGGCCGACGCGATCGAGGCCGATTGCGACGTCCTCGCGCCGTGCGCGCTCGGCGGCATCATCGACGGGGCGACGATCGACCGGCTCCGCTGCGCGATCGTCTGCGGCGCCGCCAACAACGTCCTCGCCGACGAGGGTCTGGCGATCGACCTGAAGCGGCGCGGCATCGTCTACGCGCCCGACTTCATCGCCAACGCGGGTGGCCTGATCAGCGTCTACGCCGAGCTCCACCGGCTCGACCGCCAGGCGGTCGCGGGCCTGGTCGACCACATCGGCGAGACGGTCGGCCTCGTCCTCGACGCGGCCGCGCGCCACGACACGACGCCCCTCGCCGAGGCCCAGACCCTGGCACTCGAGCGACTCCGCGCCGCCGCGCCGGCCGCTGCGGCCTAGATGAGTAGTTCCACGAATCCGTCGGACCGAAGGGGCGGGCAGGGGTAGCGAGCAACGCGGTCGAAGTCGGCGGTGTCTGTCGCACCCCGACCCAAGGAGGGCCATGATGCTCGCCGACCTCGACCTGCTGCTCACTGCGGTGTTCTGCACCGCCGACGATCTCCTGCCTGAACGGAAGAAGAACGCCCGGAGAAGGCTGACCGACGCGGAGGTCGTCACCCTCTGCGTCGCGCAGTCGATCATGGGCGTCGGCTCCGACGAGCGCTTCGTGAAGATCGCCGTCAAGCGCCTCGGACACCTGTTCCCGGCGCTGACCAGGCGCTCTGGTTTCCACCGCCGCCGCGACCGCCTCGCCGAGACGATCGAGGCGCTGATCGCGGCCTTCGCCTCGCGCAGCCCGGGCTATCACGACGACCTCGTCCTGGTCGACTCCACCCCGGTGGAGTGCGCCCGCTCGCGGGAGACCGTGAAGCGCGGTGGCTCGAGCTGCCTGGGCGACGCGATCGCCGATGCCGCCGACTACGGCTATTGCGCCTCCCACAGCCGCTGGTTCTGGGGATTTCGCCTGCACACCCTGATGGCGCCCGACGGGACCCCCCGGGCGATGGCGTTGACCTCACCCAAGGAGGGCGAGCGCGAGGTCTGCCTGCGGCTGCTCTCGCGGGTCAACCGCACCGGGCCGCTCACCGTCCTCGGCGACAAGGGATATGCCGGTGCCGACTTCGAGGCCGATGCCGCCGAGCTCGGCGCGACGGTGGTCAGGCCGCGCCGCAAGGACGAGGATGGTGAGGGACCCCACCTGGCCCCGCTGCGCCAGCGGATCGAGTCGATCTACTGGAGCGCCAAGGACATCCTGGCGCTGGAGCGCCACGGCGCCCGCACCCTGCGCGGCCTGCGGGTTCGCATCGCCGCCCGCTTCCTGGCACTCGCCGCGGCGGTCTCCCTGAACCACGAACTGGGGCGCCCCAGCCAAGCGCTCGTCGACTACGTCGCCTGAGTCGTGGAACTACTCATCTAGTGCGTTCGTCGCTTGTTCCCATATATGGGTACAAATGACGAACGCAATGAGGTACGCCGACCGGCAGCTCGAAATCCTGGCGCAGCGGCCGTCGCCATTCGGGGACGATCCCGACATCGCCGAGGCGCGCGCGGCGCTGGACGCGCGTGCGGCGCAGAAGCGGCCGGGGCCGGAGATGGACTCGGTCCGCGACCTCGCGGTCGAAGGCCTGCCCGCGCGCCTCTACCGACCCGGCCCCGGGTCCCTACCCCTCGTCCTCTACCTGCACGCGGGCGGCTGGACGGTCGGCAGCATCGCCTCCGCCGATCGGCTCTGCAGGCGCCTCGCGGTCGCCGCCGACGCCGCGGTCCTCTCGCTCGAGTACCGCCTGGCGCCCGGGCACCCCTGGCCGGCCTCGGTCGACGACGCGGTCGCGGCGATGCGCTGGATCGCCCGCGGGCCGGAGGAGCTCGAGGGCCTGGGACCCTGGGGCGCGCTCGGCGACAGCGCCGGCGGCACGCTCGTCACCCTCGCCTGCCAGCGGCTGCGCACCGAGGACGCCGCCGCGCTCCCGGCCGTCGAGGCGCTCGTCTACGCCAACGCGGACCTCACCGGCACCCATCCCTCGATGCGCCAGAACGCCGAGGGTGGCGGCCTCGACCCGGCCGCGGTCCACTGGTTCAACTCCCAGTGGGTCGACGACGAAGCGCGCTGGGGCGACGAAGGAGTGAGCCCGCTCGCCGCCGCCAACTTCCTCCAGATGGACGAATCCTCCCCCGCAGCCGCGGCCGCCTGCGACCGTGTCGGCCGCGAACTCGGCGACCTCCTCCGCTCCGCCCAGGCACTCGCCGGTCCGCCAAGATAGGCGGCCGTGTCGACGATCGGCCGCGACAATCCACCCGACCTCGCACCGGAGCTCCTGGGCGCGGGCGAGCTCGAAGCCGAACCCGAGGAAGGCTTCGAGGTCGAGGACGCCGAGATCGTCGGCGCAGACATCACCGGGGCCGAGGCGCGGTCGGGACGAATCGTCCACGCGACGATCGAGGGGCTGCGCGCGGCGGACGCGGCGCTGCGGGACCTGTGGCTTGTCGACGTCGCCGCGGAGGGCCTCGACGCGTCGAACGGGGACTGGCGGGGAGCGGCGCTGCGGCGGGTCGAGCTGCGGGGGGCGCGACTGACCGGACTGGCGCTGATCGAAGGGTCCCTCGAAGACGTCCTCCTGCACGACTGCAAGCTCGACTACGCCAACCTGCGCGCCTCCACGTTCCGGCAGGTGACCTTCTCCGACTGCCTCCTGCTCGACACCGACTTCGGCGGGGCGACCCTCGACTCGGTGCGCTTCGAGGGCTGCGTTCTCCAGGGCACCGACTTCACCCGCGCGGAGATGAAGGAGGTCGACCTGCGCGGCTCTGACCTGTCCGCCGTGGGCGGTGATATCACCGCGCTGCGCGGCGCGATCGTCGACAGCTCCCAGCTGATCGACCTCGCCCCCCGCCTCGCCGGGGCCGCCGGCATCAGGGTCGAGAACGGCGGCGCCGAGGAGATCGCCGATATCTAGGTACATATTCGGTTGCCAACCGAAACAACCTTGGATAGGTTCTACCCGCGCATATCCGAAAAGGGCGGCCCGAGGGCCGCCCTTTTCTTTGCCGTCTGCGGCCCTCGGCCGCGGTGGATCAGCCCTTCGGGGTGCAGGCGCGGACGATTTCCGTCGCCGCCTTGGTCCCGTCTTCGAACTTCGCTTCGACGTGGACTTTGAGCTTCCCGTCGGTGCACTTGGCGCTGATCGGGTTGACCCCGGCCACGCTCTTTTTGATTTTCAGGTTGAACGAGATGATCGAGCCCGAACCGCCCGTGATCTGCGGGACCTTGGTCACCGTGTAGGTGCCGAAGCGGCCGTTCTTTTTCTTCTGGATGGTCACCGTGGAGACGATCGCCCCCGAGATCGGGTTCGAGAAGTACGCGTGGACGTACCAGGTGATCTTGCCGCCCTTTTCGCCGCCGTTGAAGAGCAGCAGCTTGGACGGGACGTTGATCGGATTCTGTTCGGCGAACGCCACCTGGGCGGTCGTCGTTCCTTCGCCGATCAGCGCCGACTTGCAGTTCTTCAGAGCGGTCGTCGTGTCGGTCGCCTGCAGTTCTCCCGCTTTGCAGGTCGGGATCCCCTTGACGTGGATTTCGGCGTTTTTGTCGCCTTCGATGATCAGTTCGCGGGCCGCGGGCGGATGGCTCCCGTCGGACTCTTTGACCGAGCCTTCGGCCGTGAGTTCGATCGGCGTCTGCTTGGTCTTCGACAGCGCCTTCGGCGTGAAGCCGCCGTTCGCGGTCAGTTCCAGGTTTCCGACTTTCACCGTCACCGGCCCTTCGCCACCCGCGGCGGTGGCGATCCCGACCGCCGAGACGGCGACGAGCGCCCCCAAGGCGAGGACTATCAGCACGTGTTTGCGCATGCTCCAACTCTCCTTTGTGGCCGCTCACCCTCCCGAGGGTCGGCCTCGTTTACATCCCACGGAGCTGGTGGCTACGCCCCCCGTCACCCGCGGCATTTTCGGGAGCATACCGCCCAGGTATCGATGGGCGCCAGAGCGGCCCTGGAGCGGCGCTCAGCCGGCGAGCAGGGCGCGGGCGAAGCGCTCGGCCGCGCCGGGGACGAGGTCGAAGTAGAGACACGGCTCGATCGCCTCGAGCTCCATCAGCACCGGCAGGCCGTGGTCGTCATGGGCGACGTCGACGCGGGCGTAGAGCGGCGTGCCGAAGCGCTCGGTCACCTCGGCCACCACGGCGACGGCGAACTGGGCCTGCGCGGGCTCTGCCTCGCCGGCGGTCACGAGGTCGTCCTCGAGCATCACCGCCGCCGGGGCGTGCGCGCCCTCGCCGAGCGGCGCCTCTCCTTCGCCGCGCAGCACCGCGCGCTTACGCAGGACGTGGGATAGCTCCGGCAGCGGATCCCCGGGCCCGACGAACGTCGTCGGCGCCGTCCGCGCCCGCAGCTCGCCGAGATAGCGCTTGTCGGCATTGAAGGCGACCAGCGCCGGGGCGTTCCGCAGCCGCCCATCACCGACCGCCGCGCACCAGGCGAGGAACTCCTCCAGCCGGTGGCTGTAGTCCCACACCGAGCGGATCACCACCCGGTCGTAGGCCTCCCAGTCGACGGCCGGGTCGTCCCAGACCACAAACTCCGCCCCGGCCAGCCGCGCTGCCTCCCGATCGTCGTCCCAGCCGCCGGGCAGCTCCCGGCTGGTCGCGAAGGCGATCACCCGCCCCAGTTTGACTCAGGGAAGACGCAGCGGTAACCGAGGATGCCCGATTTCGAGGTCGCGCGACCGGACTCACTGCTGACGAAGACCACCTCTTCCGAGCTGCCTTCGACGTCGGCGAGGTCGCCTGACCAGGCCAGGCCGCTCACCTGGATGCCCGGCCTCAACACGAAGGCGACCAGTTCCTCGATCGACGGCAGGCGTCCGCCTGCTTTGCCGCACACATCGACCGCCTCCAACCAGAATTTGGGTTCACGGGGCGTCTGGTCCCAGCACATGCCGCCGTAGAATTCGGTCCCGCTCTGGCATGACAGTTTGAGTTCGGTGGCGGATTTTCCGCCGAGCGTTTCCGCTTCGCCCGCGGTGGTCGCGTGATCGGCGGTGGTCGCCGAGTCGGCGTGCGTGGCGCTGTCGGCCGTTTCGGCGTGCTTCGCGCTGTCGGCCGTTTCCGCGTGCTTGGCGGTTTCGGCGCTCTTCGCCGTGGTGGCAGTGGTCGCGGTGGCCGCAGTGGTCGCGGTCCCGGCGGTGGTCGCGGACTTGGCCTTGGTGGCAGTGCCTGCCGTGTTCGCGTTCTGCGCCGAGGGCACGGTGCCAAGCGTCGACTCGTTGATCGAGCTCGAGGTGATCGACCCGGGCGCGATCTGGGAACCCGTGAGCGTCCCAGGCGCGATCTGCGTCGCCGTGACCGTCCCCTTCTTCAGCTTGTTCGCGGTGATGGTTTCGTTCTTCAGCTTGCCACCCCCGATCGAGCCGTTCTTGATCGAGCTGCCGTTGATCTTGGTCCCCGCGTAGGCCGCCCCACCGAGGGCGATGAAGAGGGCGAGCATCGCGATGACATTGCTGAACGAGAGGTGTCGGAGTAGGCGCATAGGACGCCATCGACAGCCGGACCCCGACCCTTGACCCTGCAACTTCGGGATCACCCGGTCGGCGGATCGCTCCCGCCCGCCCGCGGCGCCACCGCCACGGCCAGCGTCACCAGCCAGACGCCGAAGACGATCTGGTCGATCCGCTGGAAGGCGCCTTTGACCTCGTCGACCCCGTCGCTCAGGTAGCTGACCCCGGTGACGATCGTCAGCGCCAACCAAACCGCGCCAAAGGTCAGCGCCGCCCAACCGAGGTCGCGCCGCCCCGCGCGCAGGAAGCCGAGCCCGAGCAGCGCGAAACTGACGACGGTCGCCGCGATTTCGCCCCCGGTGGCGACCGAGTGGACGACGTCGAGCGCGTCGTCACGCAGATCGCACGCCGCTTCGAGCCCTTCGGCGCAGCTGAGCGGCGCCGCCGCCGCGATCAGCGTGAAGCCCGCCGCGACGACGAAGGCGATCGCCCCCCACCGCAGCAACGACCCCCGCCGTCCCAGCGTCGCCACCAGCATTGCTCCATATATAAGGAGCGCGACCGCGGCGAGGATCCCGAGCGCGACGAAGGCGCCGCCCGAGGACTCCGACCGGGTCGAGAGGTCGCTGATCCACGACCCGTCGAAGTTGTGCCGATCCGCCAGCAGGTCTTCCAGCGCCCAGTAGTTGGCGAACAGCGCGGCGACGATGGCCGAGCCGATGAGCGCGGGGCGCGAGCGAAGCACCGCCGGGACCCTAGAGTTCACATCCATGCGGGGGAAGAGATCGACGATAGTGCTGGTGATGTGCGTCGTGGCGACGGTACTCGCCTCGTCGACGAATGCCGCCGGTGGTGCCAAGGTGCGAAGTGCGGTGATCGGCGCCGGAAAGGTGCACGGCGTCTACTGGGCCGTAGAAGCGTTCCCGGATGGAGACCGCAAAGGGATCTGCTTCGCCGTGGGCTACGGCAATCGACACTGGCTGAGCAGCGAAAGGGTGGAGTGCGCGGCTCCAGCCGAAAAGCGGGGGATGTTCGTCGGACTCGAATCGAACCACCGCCACGCCAAAGAGCCCGCCATCACGGTCGTCGGCATGGCGCTCAACCGGGCCGTGGCCAGGGTCGAGGTGAAGACCTGCTCCGGCACAGAAACGCTGCGCCCGAAGAAACCGCATGGCACCGGGTCAGAGCTGGGACACATCGCCGACTATCGCTACCTCGCCTACACGGTAAGAGGCCCTTGGTGCGCGGAAACGATCACGACTTACGACGAGGCCGGCGAGGTCCTCTTCGAAGAGTCCTTCGCGGACTAGGTATCCCCACGCCGCGCCTCCCGCCGGGCCATCGCCTGGACCGAGATCAGCAGCAGGATGTCGATGCCGAGGCCGAAGACGGCGCCGAACTGGGACTCGACGAAGGAGAAGACGCGGGTGATGAAGATCGAGACGAGGAGGGCGCGGGTGAGCCAGACGTAGGCCTGGGGACGGTCGCCGCGGAGGAGGTCGGAGAGGCCGATGAAGACGAGGAACACGGAGACCGCGCTGGAGACGAGCGAGCCCCAGTTGAGGAAGCTGAGGTGGGAGATCGCGTCGGAGCGTTCGCCGGCGCGCGCCGCTCCTTCCTCGAAGCCGACCGGGAGGACCAGAGCGAAGACGTCGATCAGGGAGCTGGCCGCCCAGAGCGCGAACACCGCGATCACGACCGGTCCGAACCAGTTGGTCTGGGTCGCCGCCTCGTAACGGCGCGCGATCGCCTCGCTCCAACGGGTCCAGAAGGGGGGTTCCGGGTCGGGGGTGGCGGCGATGCCATCGGCGAGGGCAAGCAGCGGCCCGCGTAGCGGGTTGGACGCCTCGACCTCGCCGAGCAGCGTCAGGGCGCGGGCCCGCGAGCCCGCCTGCCAGGGCCCGATGCTCGCTTCGGCGATCAGCTCGAAGGCGTTCCGCACGCGCTCTGATTCGTTCAGTCCCCGCCGCCGCTGATAGGCGCGGGAGGCGAGGAAGAGGCTGACGAAGACGAGGTAGATGATCCCCGCGGCCGGGCGGAAGAAGTAGTTGTTGTCGGCGGTGATGAACTTGCCGAGCTCGTCGATGAAGAAGCCGAAGCCGATGCCGCCGATGATCGCGCCGATCCAGCGCACGCGGCGACCCAGCAGGGTGAGCAGGAAGGCCAGCGCGACCAGCATCAGCGCGCCGCCGTAGAGGAGGTGGGCGATGTGGAGGCCGTGGCCGCCCAGCTGGGGGTAGTTCGTCAGCCAGAGGTCGGTGCGGATGCAGAGGATGGTCGTCACCGCGCAGATGAAGAAGGTCTCGTGCAGGAGGCCGAGGTCGGCGTTGCGCGCGGCCCGGCGCAGGGGACCGCGAACCGTCACAGCCCGACCTCCGCGGGAGCCGCCACCGGCGCCGCGGCGTTTTCGGCGAGCCGCTTGCGGCTGTTCTCGCGGGCGTAGAAGAAGTAGACGCAGAAGCCGAGGAGCGCCCAGACCGCGAGGCGGATCCAGGTCGCGCCGGGGAGCGTCGCCATCAGCGCCAGCGAGGAGAGGATCGCCGCCGCGGCGACCAGCGGCAGGCAGGGGACACGGAAGGGACGCTCGAGGTCCGGATAGCGGCGGCGCAGGGTCACCACGCCGCTGGAGACGATGATGAAGGCGAGCAGGGTGCCGATCGAGATCAGTTCGCCGAGCACCGAGAGCGGGACCAGCGCGGCGACGATGCCGCCGACGACCCCGCAGACGACGATCGAGAAGTGCGGCGTCTTCGTCTTCGCGCCGACCTTGCCGAAGGCGGGCGGCAGCATCCCGTCCTCCGACATCCGCATGAAGATCCGCGTCTGCCCGTAGAGGGTGACGAGCACGGTCGAGGCGAGGCCGATCACCGCGGCGACGTCGACCAGGCGCAGCAGCCAGTCGAGGTTCGGCCCGGCGGCCGCGACCGCGGCGGCGACGGGGTCGGCGACGCCGAGCTGCCGGTAGTTCAGCATCCCGGTGAGGACGAAGCCGACGGCGACGTAGATCGCAGTCGCGATCGTGACCGTGCCGAGCAGCCCGATCGGGATCGTGCGGCGCGGTTCGCGCGCCTCGGCGGCGGCGGTCGAGACCGCGTCGAAGCCGATGTAGGCGAAGAAGACGATCCCCGCGCCGCGCAGCACCCCGCTCCAGCCGAAGTGCCCGAACCCGCCTTCGTGCGGGACCAGGAACGGTTCCAGGTTCGAGGAGGTGACGTAGAAGATGCCGACCGCGACGACCAGCGCCAGGATCGTCAGCTTGAGGATCACCATCGTGTTGTTGGCGACCGCCGACTCCTTCGTGCCCAGGTAGAGCGCGCCGGAGGTGATCAGCATGATCGCCAGCGCCGGCAGGTTGACGATGCCGGGGTCCGAACCGAAGGGGGCGGCGGCGAGGTCGTGCGGGACGTGGATGCCGACCGAGGCGCAGAGACTGACGAAGTAGCCCGACCAGCCGACCGCGACAGTCGAGGCGGCGAAGAGGTACTCGAGCAGGAGGTCCCAGCCGATGAACCAGCCGACGAAGGAGCCGAAGGCGGCGAGCGCGTAGGAGTAGGTCGAGCCCGCCACCGGGATCGAGGCGGCCAGCTCCGCGTAGCAGAGCGCGGTCAGCCCGGCGACGATCCCGGCGAGGACGAAGGAGATCAGCACGGCGGGGCCCGCGTAGTGGGCGGCGGCGTCGCCGGTGACGACGAAGATCCCGGCGCCGACCACGCTCGCCACCCCGAGCAGGGTGAGGCTGAACGCGCCGAGCGCGTTGGAGTTCATCCGCTTGCGGTCGGCGACGGCGGTCGCGAGGATCGCGTCGAGGTCGCCGCCGTGACGCCCGTCGGGACTCATGCGCCGGGTCCCCCTCAGACGTCGGCGGTCTCGGCCTCGCGGGCCGCTTCGACCCGTTGGCGGATCGGCGGCTCGAGCGCGTGGCTCAGGAGCGGGACCTCGAGGAAGCCCTCGACCGAGGCGTAGAGCATCGCCACGCGGGGCAGGTCGGAGGCGTCGTCGATAACGCAGGAGCGCGGCACCCATTCGGGCCCGAACTTCGCGTTGAAGTCCCGCAGGCTCTGGATCTGGAAGAACGGGTTCAGGCCTTTCGCCATCAGCCGCTGGAGGCGACCGGAGAGGCCGGCGTCCTCGGCCGAGTCGAGCAGCCGTCCCCAGGCGGCGAAGTTCAGCGAGAGCCGCTTGAAGCCGCGGGCGCCGAGCGTCTGCGCCGCCCGCGCGATCAGGAACTCGGTCATCCCGTTGGTCGAGTCGAGACGGCGGCGCATGAGGTCGAGCGAGTACCCCGGCTCGTCGCCGAAGACGGGGACGAAGCGCAGGAAGCCCTCGACCTTCTCGGTGTGCCGGTCCCGGGCGATCGCGAGCACGAAGTCGGGGTTGGTCCCCTCGACGTCCTCGCCGAGCTCCATCGTGAAGCCACGCTCCGGCGCCCCTTTGCGCCATTCCTCGGAGATCTCGTTCAGCTCGCCGACCAAGATCGGCGTGGCCTCGTCCTCGGCGATCAGCTCGAAGGTGTGGCCTTTCTCGACGTGCTTGACGGCGGCCCGCACCGCCTTGCGCTCGGACCCCTCGAGGCTGAAGGTGTCCAACCGCAGGATCGCCTCGTCGCCGAGGTAGACCGGGTGCATCCCGCGTTCGCGGTAGAGGTCGGCGTCGGCCTCGCGCACGGCGAAGAAGGCGACTCGCCAGCCGCGCTCGGCGCAGAAGGCGAGGAACTCGTCGAGCGTCCGCGCCTCGTTGCCGGGCGGACCGATCGGGTCGGCGGCGACCATCGCCGTCCCCCGCACGTACAGGTAGGCGATCAGCGATTCCCCGTCGGCGGCGAAGAAGTAGTTCTTGTCGCGGCGCAGGGCGAAGTAGTCGAGCGTGTCGGTTCCCCACCGTCTGACGATCTCCTCCGCCCGCTCGCGCCGCTCCGGCGTCGGCGGATCGGCCTGGACGAAGGTCCTCAGCACGAGGTAGAGGAACGTCAGTAGCCCGATGATCCCGAGGACCAAGAGGCCGGTTTCGAAGAAGTCGTGGAAGACGTTCCGCTCGTAGGTGTAGGGCCCGGCAAAGCCCGCCAAACCCTTCACCGTGGTTTCGACGTTCCCCCAGAAGGTCAGGTCCGGGGTGATGTGCTTGCGCTCGGCGAAGAGCGTGATCGAGGTGAAGAGGAACGTGAACAACAGGTAGACGGGAACGAACACCACCGCCTGCTGCAGGGACCCCGGATCCGAGTGAGCCCTGAAGTCGTCCCTGAACCAGATCAGCGCAAACATCATCGCTGCGGAAAGAACCACCGCTACGGGATCAGGCCCTCTGAATAGATGCACCAGCGCCGCGAGCCCAAAGAGCGCCACTCCTATCGCCCATGCACGCCGCTTACCTCTACTCAGCCCACGGGAGATCCCGATGATCCCGAGTCCAATGGCCACGCTGATGATCAACCCAGCTGACCGAGTGTCCCCGTGCACGAACGCAAAGTGCCCCAACGAGAACCGAATCGAAGTCGCAGTGGGCAACAAACTGAAGATCGCAACCAGTACTGCTGCCCACGCCAAGTAGTGCAGGTGCTTGGGCCGACGAGTGATGGCGGCCGATGCCGATAGGTCCCCTGAACGTTGTCCGAGGGCGGAGCCCGAGAGTGAAGGTGACCTGTCGGTAGCGGCCTCCCTCGGAGCAGCAATCGAGGGTGCGACCGTGGCACCCTCCGGCCTCAACGTCGGGAACAAGATCACGTCCCTGATGGCTTCCGCCCCCGAGATCAACATCACCAAACGGTCGAGCCCGATCCCGAGCCCACCAGTAGGCGGCAGCCCGTACTCCAAGGCTTCGACGTAGTCGTTGTCGACCGGTTCGCCCTCCTCGTCACCTCCGGCCTGGAGGTCCGCCTCCGTCTGGAAGCGTTCCGCTTGGTCCACTGGGTCGTTCAACTCGGAGTACGCGTTCGCCAGCTCTCGCCCGGCGACGACCAACTCGAAGCGCTCCGTAAGCGTCGGATCGTCCCGATGGGCGCGCGCCAGCGGCGAGACTTCGCGGGGGTGGTCGAGGACGAAGGTCGGCTCGATCAGCAGGTGCTCGGAGGAGTCGTCGTAGACCTCGGCCATGATTTTTCCCGAGCCCCAGACGTCGAGGTATTCGACCCCGCGTTCGTCGGCGATCTTCCGCGCCTCCTCCACCGGCATCGAGGGGTGCATCTTCACGCCGGCGTTCTCTTCGATCAGCTCGGCCATCGTCGCCCGGCGCCAGGGCGGCTTGAGGTCGACCTCGCGGTCGCCGATCCTCACCACCGTCGTCCCGATCGCCGCCAGGCAGCAGGCCTCGACGATCGCCTCGGTCAGCTCCATCATGTCCTCGTAGTCGCCGAAGGCCTGGTAGGCCTCGAGCAGCGTGAACTCAGGGTTGTGACGGGTGTCGAGACCCTCGTTGCGGAAGACGCGGCCGATCTCGAAGACGCGGTTCATGCCGCCGACGATCAGCCGCTTGAGGTTCAGCTCGAGCGCGATCCGCAGCGTCATGTCGATATCGAGCGCGTTGTGGTGGGTGATGAACGGTTTCGCCGCGGCGCCGCCCGCCTGGTCCAGGAGGACCGGCGTCTCGACTTCGGTGAACCCCTGGTCGAGCAGCGTCTTGCGGGTCGCCGAGATCACCTGCGAGCGGATCGCGAAGATGCGGCGCGAGGGCTCGTCGAGGATCAGATCGAGGTACCGGCGGCGATAGCGCGCCTCCGGGTCGATCAGCCCATGGCGGATGTCGGGCAGGGCGCGGAGGCTCTTCGAGAGCAGCTCGAACTTGTCGACGCGGACCGAGAGCTCGCCCTTGTCGGAGGCGACGACCGTCCCCTCGACGCCGATCCAGTCGCCGAGGTCGAGGTCGGAGAAGTCCTGCAGTCCCTCGCCGCCGACTTCACCGCGGGTGACGAGCAGCTGCACCCGGCCGGTCTCGTCCTGCAGGTCGGCGAAGTCGAGGCCGCCGTGACGGCGCTCCCCCATCACCCGGCCGGCGAGATGGACGACCTCCCCGGTGTCGGTCCCCGCGGCGATCGACCCGAACTTCTCGCGGATCGCCGCCGCCGTCGAGTCGCGGTCGAAGCGCACCGGGTAGGGCTCGATGCCGCGCTCGCGGAGCGCGTCGAGCTTCGCCAGCCGGTGGGCACGCGTTTCCTCCTGGAACTCGCGGCCCTCGCGTGCTTTGGTCAGGTTCGTTTCGTCTTCGACAGCCATGGACGGGACTGGGGTGGCCGATCAGGTCGTGCCGTGGGATACCCCGATGTTCTTGTCGGCAGCTTCGGTTCCTCCCGTTAATTCCTCCTGCCCGGCCTCGTGCCGGGAGAGGATCGCCATGCCCACTCCGGCGGCCACCAGGGCGAAGACCGTGGCGAGGATTTCCAGTGGCCCCACGTTCAGCCTCTCCTGCAGCAGGGCGACACCGAGGACGACACTGGCGATCGGGTCGAAGGCCATGCTCGTGGCGACGGCGGGGGCGAGCGCGCCGGTGTCGAGCGCCATCTGGTTCAGCGTCATCGATGCGTAGCCGATCACCGCCAGGCCGTAGAGGTGCCAGGTGGTGAAGATCGTGAAGATGCCGTCGTCGAGCTCGTCGACGACGGCCTTCGTGAGCGCGGCCGAGAGCGCGAAGAGGATCCCGGTCGCGATCCCGAGCATCGCCGCGCGCCGGGGTGCGCTCCCCCGCCGCCCGGCCAGGACCAGCGGCACGCAGACGACGAGGCAGGCGCCGATCGCGACCAGCCAGTCGCCGAGCGGCGCGTCGGCGCGGCCGCCGGAAGGGTTCGCCACGGTGAGGAAGGCGACCAGCGCGGCGACGACGAGGACCGCGGCACCGATGTCGACGCGCGTCACCTTCTGCTTGGTCAGCCGGGCGCCGAGGGGAAGCGCGAAGACGACGCTCGTGACGAGCAGCGGCTGCACCACCGCCAGGCGGCCGAAGCCGAGCGCCGCAGCCTGGGCGACGAAGCCGAGCGCGTCGGCGGCGATCCCGACCAGCCAGACCGGGCGCTGGGCCATGCGGATGAGCAGCCCCGAGCTGGAGCCACCGGCCGGGGCTTCGAGGCCGGCGCGTTGCTGGAGGACGGTGCCGAGGGCGAAGAGGAGCGCCGCGGCGAGGGCGAGAGCGATGTCCACTGGCGCCCAGTGTAGGGCCGGGAATGAGACTCAGGCTCAGTATCGAATCTGCCGATGTAGTTCGTTCTTGTCCCCTCTTTCCACTTCAAGGAGTCGATCCATCTGATGTCGCCCCACCCCGCGGCCGTCCCCTCCGGGCGCGCCCGTCTCTCCCTCCTCGCGACGGCGCTCGTCTCGCTCGCGCTCGCCGGCCTCGCGCTGGCCTCCGCCGCCTCCGCCGCCTCCGCCATCAACCTGCCGAAGCAGCAGAAGCCCGGTGAGCTCTCCGTCCTCCTGCAGCTGAACCACCCGAAAGGCCTCGGCGACTTCGTCCGCTCGGTCTCCGACCCGAAGTCCCCGGAGTACGGCGAGTACCTGACGGTCGAGCAGATCGCCCACCGCTTCGGCGCCAAGAAGTCCGCCAAGATGGCGACGATGCAGTGGCTGCGCGAGCACGGCGCGCACGGCAAGCTCAGCCCGACCGGCACCTACGTCACCGCCAACGTGCCCGCGGCCGTCGCCGCGACGGCGCTGCCCGCGATCGGCGCCTCGGCCTCAGCGGCCGGTGAGATCTCCAACGCCCGCCGCGTCCCCGCCTCCCTGCGCGGCGCCGTCACCTCGATCGAAACGGTCGCCACCAAGTCCGGCGCCTTCCACACCGCGGCCAAGTCGACGCAGCCCAAAGGCCTCGGCAAAGAGACCGGCCTCGGCGGCAGCTCCGTCCTCCTCAACACCGGCACTCCGGAAGGCTGTGACGCCGGCCGTGAATTCCACTATCCGGTGGAAGGCCTGGACAAACTGAACGGCTTCACGCCGAACCAGTACCTCGACGCCTACGGCCACACCGCCCTCCACGAACAGGGCTACGAAGGCCAGGGCAAGAGCATCGCCGTGGTCGAGATCGACGGCGTCAAGCGCTCCGACGTCAACGCCTTCGCCAAGTGCTTCGGGCTGCCGAAGCCGAACCTCCAGATCCGTCCGGTGGGCATCCCGAAGCCGCTGGCCCCCGGCGAGGAGACCACCCTCGACGTCGAGGTCCTGACCGCGGCCGCGCCGAAGCTGGAACACCTCTACGTCTACGAGGGTGGATCGTCGGAGCTGGGGATCCTGCTCAGCGTCGCCGCTGCCCTCGGTTCGAAGGGCGATCACCCGGACGCGATCTCGATCTCGCTCGGAGCCTGTGAGGCCGGCATGGTCGGCCAGCTCGCCTACCGCGACGCGCTGCAGGAAGTGTTCGCCGTGGCCGCCGGATCGGGCATCTCCGTTCTCGTCGCCGCGGGCGACACCGGCTCCTCCTCCTGCCGTATCGACCTCGAAACCGGCACGACGGCGCTGCCGCTCGTCTCCGCCTCGGATCCGGCGACCTCGCCATACGTGACCGCGGTCGGCGGGACCAACCTGCAGCTGACCAAGAAGAACAAGATCAAGGAAGAGATCGTCTGGAACGACCTGCCGATCTCCTTCGGCGGCGGCAGCGGTGGGTCGAGCATCCTGTCGAAGCGCCCCTGGTACCAGCAGGGCATCCTCAGCGGAGCGGGGACCGGTCGCATGGTCCCCGACGTGGCCGGGCTCGCCGACGAGCTCCCCGGTTACACGATCTACTGCACCGCGGCCGAATGCCGCAACCCGTTCCTGCCCGAGGGCGGCTTCCAGACGATCGGCGGGACCAGCGCCGCGACCCCGCTGTTCGCGGGCGGCGTGATCCTGGCCGACAACTACGCCGACGCCCACAAGACCCCGGCGCTCGGCTTCCTCAACCCGCTGATCTACGAAGCGGGCCGGGAAGCGAAAGCGGGCAAGGGCGGCGGCAAGGTCCTGTTCGACGTCACCCACGGCAACGACGACCTCGGCGTGGCCCTGCCGGCCGACGCCGGCGGCGGATCGCCGCTGGGCTGCTGCTCGGCCGGCATCGGCTACGACCTGGCCAGCGGCTGGGGCTCGCTGAACATGCCGAACCTGGCCAAGCGGGCCACGGCCCGCTTCGAGGACGCGGAGATCCACGCCCAGGCGGAAGCCCGCCGCCAGGCCGAAGCCGAGGAAAAGCGCGCCGTCGCGGAAGAACGCCGCAAGCGTTAACTCAACGAACCTGGATGCATCGGCCGGGCCAGGATAGGCTCGGCCGATCGCACCCTGGTTCACCTGCACCCCGGTCGACGAGCGCTTCTTCGAGGAGGCGCCGATGCGGCTGCGGGCGGGCTTCGACATCCCCCGCCCGGCCTCGGTCGTCTGGGGCGAACTCTGCGCCGACGACGCCCTGCACTGGTGCCGGATCCTGAACGTCGTGCGCTGGACGTCCCCGCGCCCGTTCGGTGTCGGCACCACCCGCGAAGTGAAGGCGCTCGGCGGCGCCAACGTGCTGCGCGAGCACTACTTCCGCTGGGAGGAGGGCCACCGCCACTCCTTCTACGCGACCGAATCGACCAGCCCCCTCTTCAAGGCGCTCGCCGAGGACTACCTCGTAGAGCCGAAGGGCGAGGACGCCTGCCGCTTCACCTGGACGATCGCCGTCCGGCCGAGCGCCGTCGGCAAGCCGGGCACCCCGGTGAACCGAGCGATCCTGAAGACGCTCTTCACCGACACCGCGCGGCACTACGGCCTGACGCCCGCCTGACGCGTTCGCGGTTCTCCGCGCTATCCGCGGACTTCTGCGAACGCACCAGGGTGGCGCTCAGCGCCGATCGCCCGGCGCGGACGCGCCGGGCGGGGGTGCGATCAGCTCGCGGGACTCGCGGCGGGCTTGCCCTTGCTGCGACGACGGCGTTTGCGGCGCGGCCCGTCGGACCCACGCTTCTCGCCGTCGGAGGAGGCGCGCTTGTCGCCCTTGGCGTTGCCCCGGCGCTGCTCGCCGCGTCGGCCGTCGCCCTTGCCGCTCCGCTGTCGCTGACCGCCACCACGGTGGCTCTCGCGGTCGCCCTCGTGGCGCCGCTGCGCGTCACCGGAGTCGCTGCTCGGCCCGGCGTCCGCCACCGGCCGCGCCGGCCCGCCCTCGGTCCGGCCTTCGCCGAACTCGAGGCCGAGTGCCCTCGCGATCCTCCGCATTTCCTTCACCTCGTCGGCGAGGACGAAGCTGATCCCGGTGCCGGTCCGCCCGGCGCGGCCGGTGCGGCCGATCCGGTGGACGTAGGCGGCCTGGTCCTCGGGCGCGTCGTAGTTGATGACCCGCATCACGTCGGGGACGTCGATCCCGCGCGCCGCCACGTCGGTGGCGACCAGCGTCATCACTTCGCCCCGCTCGAAGCGGGCGAGCGCGTTTTCGCGCTGGCGCTGGCTTTTGTCGCCGTGCATCGCGACCGCTTCCACTTTCTGTGCCTTCAGGCGCTTGACCAGGCGGTCGGCGCCGCGCTTGGTGCGGACGAACACCAGCGAGCGGCTGGGCTCCTCCGCGCCGAGCGAGGCGACCAGCTGATCGAGCTTGGCACCCTGCGACTCGACCCGCAGGAAGCGGTGCTCGATGTCGAGGGCGTCCTCCTCAGGCGGCGCATGGGTGTGGGACCGCGCCTTGTAGGTGTATTCGCGAGCCACCTTGCCGACGGTGCCCTCGAGCGTCGCCGAGAAGAAGAACGTCTGGCGGTCGTCGGGGGTCAGCGAGACGATGCGGTCGACCGCGGGACGGAAGCCCATGTCCAACATCCGGTCGGCCTCGTCCAGGACAAGGACCTCGACCTGATCGAGGGCGACCGCGCCACGCGCGATCAGGTCCTCGAGGCGGCCCGGCGTGGCGACAAGGATGTCGGCCTTCTTCGCCGCGGCGATCTGCGGACCGAAGCCCACCCCGCCATACACAGCGGCGACCCGAAGGCCCTGCGCCTTGGCCAGCACTTCAAGCTCATCGACGATCTGCGAGGCGAGCTCGCGCGTCGGCGCCAAAATCAAAGCCTGCGGCCCATAAGCGCCAGGCTTCAGCAGATCGACCAGCGGCACGCCGAAAGCGAGCGTCTTGCCCGATCCGGTCGGCGACTGAACCAACAGGTCATGGCCATCCAGCGCATCGCTGATGACCAACTTCTGTACAGGAAAGGGCTCGATAATCGATCGCGCGCGCAGCGCTTCGACGACCGGCTCGGAGGTGCCGAGTTCGGCAAACGTAGTTATAAGAGTGCTCCTTGAATTGACTTCTTCGGGGAGATCCAGCGACCCCGGAGTGCCAGTGCACGTGAGGAAACAGGTTCTCTCGGGCGGCGATAGGCGCCTGCCCGACCACTCAACGGTAGCGGATCGGGAGATCGGAGAGACCGCGACTGCCGAGCCTCACAACTTTGAGACCACAGATCGGAGGCCGAGAGTCAGATCACGACAACAACGGAACCGAGCGGCGGAAAAGCTCGGGTGACCGGATCCCGATGACCTCACCCTCGAACCGCTTCTTCGTCCCGTAGACCACCCAGGTCGTGTCGATTTCGCCGATTTCCTCGATGAGGCGCAGCTCGTCGGGGTGGGCGGCCAGGTGCTCGAGGTGGGTGAGGCCGGCGTCGTAGCGGCCGGAGAGGAGCTCTTCGGCGACGATCGGCTTCGACTGGACGTCGGTGATCTCGGCCCAGTCGGTGGGGTCGATGTAGCCGGAAGTTGCGGGAACGAGGCCGAGCGTCCTGGGTTGCTCGACCTCGCGGCGGCTCAGTACCGCCAGGGCCTTCGTCGGGTAGATGAACGTGTCGACGACGAACACCTCGGCCCAGTGTCGCTCGGTGACCTCGTGGACCTTCGGGTGCGCGCTGCATTGGATCAGGAACGCGTTGTCTTTCCCACGGATCCTCTCCAGGCCGTCGAAGAAATCCCCGATGAATTCGATCTCGAAGTCCTCGACGCCCTGGAAGGCCATGTACTCGATCGCGGCCCGCTCGTGGCAGGTTCCCGTCGGTCCGAGGGTCACGAGCGTGACCGTTGCCCGCTTGTCATGTCCCCGGCCCATCCCACGCTCAAGAGTAGCTGAACATATTGGCAAGTCAACGCCAAAAGTGGCCGACGACGACGCAACCCTAGACTCGGTCGCATGAGCGACTACGCGGTCAAAAACCTGTTGGCGATCGACGATATGTTCGAGGGTGAGGAGATCGAGGCGCGGTTCTCGCGCAAATACCTCGACTCGACGGACCTCGGGGTCAGCCTCTTCAAATACGCGCCGAACATGGTGGCGATCGACGGGCACCACCACAAGGAGCAGGAGGAGGCCTATGTGGTCGTCGGCGGGTCCGGGCGGATCAAGCTGGACGACGAGGTAGTCGAGCTACAGCGGTTCGACGTCGTGCGGGTCGCGCCACACGTGGTGCGGGGGTTCGAGGCCGGGCCCGAAGGGCTGGAGGTGATCGCGGTCGGGGGCCGCAAGCCCGATGGTGGTGATGGGGTCCGCGACCCCGGGCGCTGGGCCTAGCCGCGCTTCTCGAGGTCCTGGCCGGCGCGCTTTTCTTCGCGCCGGTGACGGCGCCAGACCGGCCCGATGTAGCCGATCAGCACGCCGATCAGAGTGAAGACGACGAGCATGACGATCAGTGGCGCGTCGAACTTCGCGAACAGCACTTCGACCGAGACCTTCTGCGAGTTCTGCAGGCAGACGACGACCACCAAGGCAATCAGGATCCCGGTGATCCAGAGGCGCCAGTTCGTCTGTTTCTTCTCCTGAGGTCCCACGGTCAGATCCTACGTTGCCCGTTGGGGCGGCGGATCACACCCCGAAGGCCTCGGCCACGGCATCGCGCCGGTAGTCGAAGATTCGCTCCAGGTCGTGGGCGACGAATAGTTCTCGGGCCACCTCCCCCAGCGGGCCGAAGGGGATCGCGTAACGGACGCGGTCGCCGAGGATCGTCGCGCGCTTGCCGTCGGGGCGGAAGGTGTGGGTGTGGTGCCACAGGGCGTAGGGGCCGCTGAGTTGGGCGTCGACGAAGCGGTGGGGCGGGTCCCAGGACTCGATCCGCGTCCGCCAGCGGACCGGGATGCCGTGCAGGCGCAGCTTGTAGTCGATCAGCGCGCCCAGGCGCATCTCGATCGGCTGCGGCGTGGTCACCTCGAATCCGAGCCATGGCGGAGTGATCCGCTGCAGGTTCCCGGCGTCCGCGTAGAAGGGGAAGACCTCGTCGAGGGGGCGCTCGATCCGCTGGCTCCGTTCGAGCACGTGGATGGGCATCAGAGAGGGATGCCGGGGCGGCGGTCGCGGAGCGCCATCAGGGCGATCAGCGTGGAGGCGTCGCGGATCCGCGGGATCGCCTCGTCCAGCTCGGCGAGGGGAAGGCGGACGATGTCGATCGCCTCGTCGGCGTCGCGCTCGCCGGTCGCCGGGGAGAGGCCGGTGGCGAGGAAGATCGTCACGACCTCGGAGATGTAGCCGGGGCTCGGGTAGATCTTCGTCAGCTCCGTCCACTCGGCGGCGGCCAGCTCCGCCTCCTCGGCCAGCTCGCGGCGGGCGCACTCGAGCTCGGTCTCCCCCTCGTGATCGAGCGTCCCCGCCGGGATCTCCAGCAGCGCGTCCTCCTCCAGGGCCTCGCGAGGCTGGGCGACGAGGTAGACGAACTCCTCGTCGTGGGCGAGGATCGCAACCGACCCCGGGTGGACGATCACCTGGCGCTCGACCTCGGTGCCGTCGAGGCGCCGGTAGCGGCGGACCTCGACGTTGACGCCGTAGCCCTCGTAGGCGAGTCGGGAGTCGAGCAGCTCCATCCGCGCAGGCTACCGCCGATGAATTCCGCCCCCGGGGGCGGTCAAGGACGTCGGGGCGGTGGCGGCCTTCGTCGCCTCCGACAAGGCCCGCACGATGACCGCGGCGACCGGGAACGTCAGCGCGGGAGCCCTGATCGACTGATGAATGGGCGCGCCCAGGAGACGACCGCGACTGGTTGACGAATCAGGCCCAGGGGTACTCGGAGGGGGTAGCGATCAACGAACGGAGGAGCGTCATGGCAGCAAGAGACCGCAGTGGAGGTGGAGTCGGCGGGATCTCGCTCGGCGGCATCCTGGTCATCATCGGCATCGTCCTGATGATCGCCTGGAGCTTCTGGATCGGGCTGATCGTCCTGCTGGTCGGGCTGATTGCGTTCGGCGGGTTCGCCCGCGGGAAGTGGTACTAGCTAGGGCTTCCCGCGCTCGAACAGCCAGCGCTGGAAGAAGCCGCGGAGGTGCTCGCCGGAGACGCGGTCGGCGAGTGCCATGAACCCCTCGATGTCCCCGTGCCCGTAGCGGTTCTCGGTCGCCCAGGTGCGCAGGATGCGCAGCAGGTCGCGGGTGCCGATCTTGTCGCGGAGCGCCTGCAGGGTCATCGCGCCGCGCACGTAGGTGGAGACCGCGAACAGGTTCTTCGCCTGGCCGGGATGGCCTGACGGCGGATCCCAGAAGCCGGTCGCCGAGGCCGGTTTGCGGTAGAGCTCGGCGAAGACCTGCTGGGCCGAGCGGCCGCCATGCTGCTCGGCGTAGTACCACTGGGTCCAGGTCGCGAGCCCCTCGTTCAACCAGATGTTCGGCCAACGCTCGAGGCTGACCGAGTCGCCGAACCACTGGTGGGCGGTCTCGTGGACGACGGTGGTGCGGTCGGGCGCGAAGGCGTAGATCGGTCGGGTCTGCGTCTCCAGCGCGTATTCGAGCTTGGCGACGTCGACCACCGAGCCGGCCGCGGCGAACGGGTAGGGCCCGTATATGTGTGACTCCCAGCGGATGATCTCGGGCAGCGAGTCGATCGCCGCGCGGGAGGCCTTCACCAGCTTCGGGTCGATCAGGGTCCAAGTGGGCAGCTTGCCGACGTGGCCGGTGACGAGCTTGCCCTTGCCGATGTCGACGAGCGCCAGGTAGGTCGCCATCGGTTTCGGTTCCGACCACGACCAGCGCACCCGGCCGCCGACCTTCTGGCGCGACACCAACCGGCCGTTGGAGACCGCCTTCACCCCGGCCGGGACGGTGATCTGGATGTCGAAGCTCGCCTTGTCGCGCGGTGCGTTGTTGCACGCGAGCCAGGCCGCGGTGCCGACCGGCTCACCGACCCCGACCGCGCCGTCCTTGGTCCGGTACCAACCCTCGGGTGAGCCGTCGGGATCGATGACCTTCCGCGGCACCCCCTGGTAGCGCAGCTCGACCGTGAAGCTCTGCCCCTTGGCGATCCGTGCCGCCGGGACGATCTTCACCTTCCCCCGCCCGCGGCTGTACTCCGCCGCTTCGCCGTCGACGCTGACCGAGGTGACCTTCAGTCCGTTCAGGTCGAGCGAGAACTTGCTCAGCCCGGAGGTCGCCCGGACTTCGACCACGTCGCGCGCGATGAGCACCCCGCTGCGCGGCTGGTAGCCGAGGGTGACGTCGTAATGCTTGACGTCGTAGCCCCGGTTGCCGCTGCGGGGGAAGAACGGTTCGCTCGGCTGCTCCGGAGCCGAGGCCGCCGAAGCGACCGCCCCGCCCGCGAGGGCGAGCGTCGCGAGCAACGCGAGGACGAAGCGACTACTCCGCGACATATTTCTCCAGCGCCTCGCGGGCGACGGCGCTGACCGTCCGCTCCTCTTCGATCGCGCGCTCGGCCGCGGCGTCGTACAGCTCCCGCGGGACACGGAAGCTGAGGCGCGGCGACGCCCCGCCGCCGTCGAGCGACGGCCTTCCTACCGGACGCACGGCGGTGAAGACGACAGGCTCGTCCGATTCGACTTCGTCTGCGATCTTCTCGATGTCCTCCTCAGTGAGGATCTCGCCGGACGCGGTCCGAAACACCTTCTCCTTCACTTCCGCCATCTCAATGCCTCCGTATATCTCTCTTCGAAACGCTCGCGCAACGGCATCGAGTGGATGACGAGCAGCTTGCCGTCGTTCCGTTCGATCGCGGCGATCTCGAGTGGCTGTTCGTTCTCGTCGTCACCGAAGAAGTAGAGCCTCGGCCCTCCCTTTCGCCCGGTTCCGTCCTGGAAGCAGACGCCCGCCTGCTGAAGGACATAGAGAGTCCGTGCTCGAGGTATGCGGTGCCGGGTCGCCGATCGAGCCCAGGTAATCCGTTTGCCGTCAACCCACTCATTCTGTCTGACGATATTAGCTCGACTCCCGCAGCTCCTCAAGACTTTGGCGAGCAACTCGTCGCGGTCTACCTCTTCGTAGGAGATGCCGCCTACGAATTCGTAGGCGCGGCCCTCTGAATCGAGGTGGAGATACTGCCTCGTCCAGCTGTGCTTGTAGGCCTCTACGACCGTTCCGTCCTCGAGGAAGTCGCGGAACATCCACATGAAGTCCGGGACCTCATCTGGCGCGAAGGCAACCAATGGCCGCCAGTCCGGCCGGAGACCGCTGAGTTCGCTCCCCTTGCGTCGTTTCTTTCTTTTTCCCATGCCCCCGAGCCAAGAGGGGAAATGCGCGCGGCTCAAGACGTGAATGGGCCAACTTTGTGACGGCAGCGATGCGGGAGACTGACGGGATGAGGGTGCTTGCCGTCGTGCATGAGGTCGAGGCCGGGTCGGGAGTCTTCGCCGCAGCGATCCGGGAGCGGGGGGCGACGCTCGAGGAGTGGATGCTCCCGGAGTCGGCGGAGCCGCCGGCCGATCCGCTCGGCTACGACGCGGTCTTCGTGCTCGGCGGGTCGATGAACGCCGACGAAGGCGAGCGCTTCCACTGGATCGGGAACGAGCGGGCGCTGGTCGGCCGGCTGCTCGAGCGCCGGGTGCCGCTGATGGGCCTCTGCCTCGGCGGGCAGATGGTCGCCTCAGCCGCGGGTGCGGTGCCGCGGCGCGCGGCGCGGCCGGAGATCGGCTGGCACCCCGTCGAACTGACCGACGAGGGCCGCGCGGACCCGGTGCTCGGGGCGCTCCCCCCAACCTTCGAGGCCTTCCAGTGGCACAGCTACGAGTTCCCGCTGCCGCCGGGCGCGGTGGCGCTCGCCCGCAGCGAGGTCTGCCTGCAGGCCGCCCGCATCGGTGAGCTCGCCTGGGCGATCCAGTTCCACCCCGAGGTGAGCGCCGCCGACGCGCTCCGCTGGACCGAGGACTACGAGACCGACCCCGACGCGGTGAGGATCGGAATCGACCCGACCGCCCTCTCGCTCGAGATCGAAGCGAAGATCGGCGCGTTCAACGACCTCGGCCGGGAGCTCTGCGGACGCTGGCTGGACGTGGCCGCGACGCGCGGCTAGGCCGGTCAGGCCGGCTCGGAGATGACGAGGCGCAGCGAGCCCTCGTAGCTCGTGCTGCTCGCGCAGGGCGCCGTGCTCCTCGTCCCACTTACCGGACTCGAGGTCCGCGGCGAGGCGGGCGACGATCCGCTCTTCGACCTCCGGCTCGACCAGCTGCCAGATCGACTGCGAGGCGCGCACCGTCGGATCGAGGATCGCCTCGGGACGATTCCAGAAGGCCTCGAAGAAGCCGTCGGTGCAATCGGCAGGCGTCGGGATCGTCTCGATCCGGGTGGCGCCCCCGAGCTCGGCGGCGACCTCCCGGGCCGTGCCGAAGCGCGGACCGCTCGAGCGCCAGCGCCGGACGAAGTAGTCGAGCTGCCACGGGATCAGCGCGTCGAGCTCGAAGGTGAAGACGACGACCGGACCGCGGGCGACGCGGCGCAGCTCGGCGAGCCCGGCCGCGCGATCCCAGTGGTGGATCGTCACGCAGGCCATCGCCGCGTCGACCGAGTCGTCGTCGAAGGGCAGCGACTCGGCCACGCCCGCCAGGCACGGCGCGAGCGTCCAGCGGGCGCTGCGCCCGCATCGTCGCGCTCGGCTCGACCGCCAGCACCCAGCGATCCGCGGCTCATAGGAGCCCGCCCCCGCCCCGACATCAAGGACGGTCCGCGCGTCCCCCAACGCCACAAGGATCGCGGCCGCGATCCGCGGATCCGCCCGCCGCCTCCCGGCATATCCGACGCCATGCGTCTCGTAGTCCACCGAGGTCACCCCCGGACGGTACCGAGAGGGAGGGATCGGGATGACCCTCCCAGGACACTCAAAGCCCGCGAAGCGAGGCTTGTCCGGGGAGGGTCATCCCGATCCCTCCCCCGCCGAAGCCGAAGCCCGTCAGTCCACCTGCCCCGGCGTGAGATAAGCCGAACTGAGCCCGCCGTCAGCCATGAAGGTGGAGGCGGTGACAAAGCTTGACTCGTCGCTCGCCAGGAAGAGCGCCGCGCTCGCGATCTCCTCCGGCTCGCCGAAGCGGCCCATCGGGACGTGGACGAGGCGCTTTGCCGCGCGCTCCGGGTCCTTGGCGAAGAGCTCCTTCAGCAGCGGCGTGTTGACCGGCCCCGGGCAGAGCGCGTTGACGCGGACGCCGCGGGCCGCGAACTCGACCCCGAGCTCCCGCGTCAGCGCCAGCACCGCGCCCTTCGAGGCCGTGTAGGAGCCCTGCGACACCGCCGCCCCCATCACCGCGACGAAGGAGGCGACGTTGATCACCGAGCCACCGCCCGCCTCCAACAGGTGCGGGATGCCGTGCTTGCAGCAGAGAAAGACGCCGCGCAGGTTCACGTCCTGCACCCGCTGCCAGGACTCGAGGCTGGTGTCCAGCACCGACCCGTCGTCGGTCGGATTGATGCCGGCGTTGTTCATCAGCACGTCGATGCGGCCGTACTGCTCGACCGCCGTCGCCATCGCCGCCCGGACCTGATCCTCGTCGGCGACGTCGGCGGCGATCGTCAGCCCGCCGACCGCCTGCTCGGCGTCGAGGTCGATCCCGACCACCGTCGCGCCCTCGCGCTCGAAGAGCCGCGCCGACTCGGCGCCGATCCCGCTCGCCGTCCCGGTGATCACCGCGATCTTGCCCGCCAGCCGTCCAGGCATCTCTAAACCCCCTCGGTCGCGTAGTAGACGTTCTTCAGCTCGGTGTAGGCCTCGAGCGCGTCGGGGCCGAGCTCGCGGCCGACGCCCGACTGCTTGAAGCCGCCGAAGGGCGTCGAGACCCGCACCGAGCTGTTCGAGTTGATCGAGATCACGCCGGTGTCGATCGCCCGCGCGACGCGCAGCGCTCGCGCCCCGTCGCGGGTCCAGACCGAGCCGGATAGCCCGTAGATCGTCTCGTTGGCGAGCGCGATCGCCTCCGCCTCGCCGCTGAAGGGGATGACCGCCGCGACCGGGCCGAAGATCTCCTCGCGGGCGGCGCGATCGTCGTTGGAGACCGGGCTGAGGACGACCGGCGGGAACCAGTAGCCATCGCCGTCGGGGGCGCTGCCGCGGATCGCCACCGGGGCGTCGTCGGGGACGAAGGAGGCGACCGACTCGCGCTGCCCGGCCGAGATCAGCGGCCCCATCTGGGTCGACTCGTCGAGCGGGTCGCCGACCTTGATCCCTTCGACCTCGGGCGCGAGCGCCGCCAGGAAATCATCAAGAACTTCACGCTCGACAAGAATGCGTGAACGCGCGCAGCAGTCCTGGCCGGCGTTGTCGAAGACGGCCCAGGGGGCCGCCGCGGCGGCCTTCTCGATATCGGCATCGGCGAAGACCACGTTGGCCGACTTGCCGCCGAGCTCCAGCGTCACCCGCTTGATCGTGTCCGCCGCGCCGCGGGCAATTCCCCGCCCGACCTCGGTCGAGCCGGTGAAGGCGATCTTGGCGACGTCGGGGTGCTCGACCAGCCGCTGCCCGCAGACGCTGCCGGGGCCGACGACCACGTTCAGGACCCCCTCCGGGATCCCCGCCTCGAGCGCGATCCGCTCCAGCTCGATCGCGGTCAGCGGGGTCAGCTCGGCGGGCTTGAGAACGATCGTGTTGCCGGCGGCCAGCGCCGGGGCGACCTTCCAGGAGGCAATCGTCAGCGGGAAGTTCCAGGGGACGATCAGCCCGACCACGCCGAGCGGCTCGCGGAAGGTCATGTCGATGCCGCCGGCGACCGGGATCGTCTTGCCGACCAGGCGCTCCGGCGCGCCCGCGTAGTAGCGGAAGGTGTCGATCGCCATCCCGATCTCCCCCCGCGCGCTGCCGATCGGCTTGCCCGCGTTGCGCGCCTCCAGGCGGGCGAGCGCCTCGTGCTCGGCGGCGAGCGCGTCGGCGAGCCGGTGGATCAGCCGCGCGCGGTCGGCGGGAGCCACGTCGCGCCAGGCCGGGAACGCCGCCTTGGCCCGCGCCACCGCCGCGTCGGTCTCCCCCACCCCGGCCCGCGGCACCTCGGCCATCGGCAGCGCCGTCGCCGGCTCGATCACGGCGAGCGAGCTCACTGGCTGTTCCTTTTGGCGTCTCCAGCGCCATAAAGAACAGCTGGCGGGCTGTCATCGCGGCTGGAGCGGGCTGCCTCGACCAGGGCCGGGATGATCGACGAGGTCTCGTCCTCCTCGGGGTGCCAGACGACGCCGAGGGCGAAGCGACGGTCGGGGAGCTCGATCGCCTCGACGATCTCGTCGTCGACGGACCAGCCGCTGACCGTCAGGCCCTCCCCCACCTTCTCGACGCCCTGGTGGTGGTGCGACATCACCAGGAGGCCGTCGGTCCCCGCCGCGCCGCAGGCGAGCGAGCCCTCGGCCAGACGCACGTGGTGGGTGCCGAACGTCCCGGCCACCGAGCGGTGGCGCCCGTCGCCGATCGACTCCGGCAGATGCTGGTCGAGCGTCCCCCCATCGCCACGTTGATCAGCTGCATGCCGCGGCAGATGCCGAGCACCGGCATGTCGCGCTCCAGCGCCCGCCGGGTCAGTGCCAGCTCGAAGGCGTCGCGCTCCGGCCAGGTCCCCTTCGTCTCCGGGTGCGGCTCGGCGCCGTAGCTCGAGGGATCGATGTCGGCGCCTCCCGCCAGGAGCAACCCGTCGATCCGGTCGAGCAGTACGTCGGGTTCACGCACCGCGACCTCGTCGGGCGGCAGGACCAGGGCGATCGCCCCCGCCCGCTGCAGCGCCCGCACGTAGTTGCGCGGCGCCAGCGTCACCTCGTAGCCGTCCCAGACCCCCCAGGACACGCGCTCGACCGCGGCGCAGATCCCCACCACCGGCGCGCTACTCATGACTGTTCGTTGCGAGATCTCCACTCACAGCCGCTCGAACCCTCGGTAGCGCTCCCAGTCGGTGACCGCCGCCTCGAAAGCGTCGATCTCCACCTTGGCCCGGTTCAGATAGTGCTCGACCACGTCGGTGCCGAAGGCGTCGGCGGCGACGGCGCTCGCCGCGAAGGCGTCGCGCGCGTCGTAGATGTTGTGCGGGACGCGCGGCTTGTCGGACTCGTACGCGTTGCCCTCGAAGACCGGCTCGAGCTCCAGTTCGTTGTCGACTCCGTGCAGACCGGCGGCGATGAGCGCGCTCAGCGCCAGGTAGGGATTGACGTCGGCGCCCGGCAGCCGGTTCTCCACCCGCAAGCCCTCGCCGTGCCCGACCACTCGCAGCGAGCAGGTGCGGTTGTCCTTCCCCCAGGCGATCGCGGTCGGCGCGAAGGAGCCCGCGGCGAAGCGCTTGTAGGAGTTGACGTGCGGCGCGTAGAGCAGGGTCAACTCGCGCATGCAGGCGATCTGGCCGGCGACGAAGCTCTCGAAGAGCCCCTGGTCGGCGGCGAAGGCGTTACCCCCGTCGGCGCCCGCGAGCGAGATGTGGATGTGGCACGAGTTCCCCTCGCGCTCATTGAACTTCGCCATGAAGGTGATCGACATCTCCTCCTGGGAGGCGATCTCCTTGGCGCCGTTCTTGTAGACGGCGTGGTTGTCGGCGCTCCGCAGCGCGTCCTCATAACGGAAGTTGACCTCGTGCTGGCCGAGATTGCACTCCCCCTTCGAGTTCTCCACCGTCAGCCCGGCGCCGCCCATCTCGTTGCGGATCCGCCGGATCAGCGGCTCGACCCGGGCGGTCCCCAGCAGCGAATAGTCGATGTTGTAGAGGTTGGCCGGCTCGAGGTCGTGGAAGCCCTTCTTCCAGGCCGTCTCGTAGGTGTCACGGAAGACGATGAACTCCAGCTCGGTCGCGGCGTTGGCGGTCATCCCGCGTTTCTCCAGGCGCTCCAGCTGCTTGCGCAGGATCTGCCGCGGCGAGGCGGCGACTTCGCGGCCGTCGGACCACTGCAGGTCGGCGAGCACCATCGCCGTCCCCGGCAGCCACGGCACCATGCGCAGCGTCGAGAGGTCGGGGACCATCTCGAAGTCGCCGTAGCCGGTGTCCCACGACGCCATCGCATAACCGCCGACCGTTTCCATGTCGACGTCGACCGCGAGCAGGTAGTTGCAGCCCTCGGCACCGTGCTCGAGCACCTCGGCGAGGAAGTGCCCGGCGGTCAGCCGCTTGCCCTGCAGGCGGCCCTCCATGTCGGCGATCGCCAGCAGCACGGTGTCGACCGCGCCTTCGGCGACCGCCTTTTCGAGCTCTTCGACGTTCACGTCGCGAACACTACGGAGCCGAGGTCTGCGGGTCGGGGTTCTCCCCCAGCGCTTCCTCGATGTCGACCTCGCGGATCTGGCCGGTGAAGTGCTTGCGGGCACTGGCGAACCAGGCAATCGCGGCGCCGAGGATCACGACTCCCACCGTAAGGGGCGCGTAGTTGAACGCCTCCCAGCTGAATTCAGAGCTGAACGGCACCGCTTCCGGAGTGAACGGCAGGCAGAAGATGATCGTGATCAGGATCACCCAGAACGTGGCGAAGCTGTTCATCCACTTGTACTTCTTGCCGTTGTTCCAGGGACCCGGGACGAAGTCGTCGCCTTTGCGCCAGCGTAGGAAGACCGGGATCACGTAGGCGATGTAGAGACCGATCACGGAGACCGAGACGATCGCGAAGAAGGCAAAGGGGACGGCTTCGCCGTTGGACTTGCCCTTCAGCGCCGGCAGCGTGATCAGCAGGGCGAGCAAGGCCATGAACAGCACGGCGTAGATCGGCACCCGCTTCTCATTGACCGTCGAGAGTTTCGACGAGAACCGCTTGCCGAAACCGTTGTCGCGGGAGAAGGCGTAACACATTCGCGAGGCGCTGGTCAGGCAGGCGCCGCCGCAGAACAGCTGGCCGCCGGTGGAGATGATCAGGACGAACTTGCCCCAGCCGGTGCCGAGGGCTTCGGTGAGGAGCGTCGGGGCGAAACCGAACGCTTCGTTGGCGCCTTTGACGTTGGTGACGGCGAAGGTGATCGCCAACAGCACGATCCAGCCGATCACCGCCGAGTAGAAGATCGACCTCCAGACGCCCTTCGCGGCCGCGGTCGAGGCGCCGTGGGTCTCCTCGGATATGTGGGCCGAGGCATCGAAGCCGGTGATCGTGTACTGGGTCAGCAGGAAGCCGAGCGGCAGGACGAAGAACCAGTACATGCTGCTGCTGAAGCCGCTGTTGTTGATCCGGTGACCGAAGACGAAGCTGAAGCTCTGGTGGCCGGACGGGACGAGGATCAGGACGATGACGATCGCGGCGACGCCGAGCACGTGCCACCAGACCGAGACGTTGTTGATTCTCGCCAACAGGTGGGTGTTGCGGACGTTGAGGAAGATGTGGAGCCCCAGGATCAGCACGAAGAGGCCGAAGGTCTCCGGGAGAACGTGCGCGGCATCGGCAAAGTTGACGCCGAAGATGTTCACTTCGTAGAGGCTGAGGATCACGTTGAGGAAGGTCGCTGCCGCGTAGTCGACCGAGGCGACGACGGCGACCAGGCCGATCAGGTTGAACCAGCCGGTGAACCAGGCCCAGACCGGCCCCCCGAGCCGGCCCGCCCACCAGTAGATGCCGCCGGCGGTCGGATAGGTGGAGACCAGCTCCGACATACAGAAGCCGATGATCAGGATCGGGATCGAGATCAGCGGCCAGCCGATCGAGATCGCGATCGGGCCGCCGTTGTTCCAGGCCTGGCCGTAGGTGGTGAAGCAGCCGGCGAGGACCGAGATGATCGTGAACGAGATGGCGAAGTTGGAGAACCCACTCCACGCTCGGTTCAGCGACTGTTTGTAGCCGAGTTCCGCAAGCCTCTGCTCGTCGCTACCAGGAGTGGTGACACTGCTCTCCATGGATCCTCTCTTCCCTTGAGGGTCGTCCGTCCGGTAAAAGGTTTGGCGAGCCGACCTAACGACTCCGAGCGAGGTTAGTCTTGGGCGAGGGATCGTGTCAATGCCAACTTGGAGAATTTCCTCCGTCGACCTTTGGCCCTACCGGCACACATCGTTGAGAGATTGGAAGCTCAGATCGGGGCGGCCGAAGGCGAGCCGACCGTCCTCGGCGGCGGGATCACCAACCACAACTTCCGCGCGCGGTTCGGCGGCCGCGAGGTGGTCGTGCGGCTACCGGGCAACGACACGGAGCTGCTCGGCTCCGACCGCTCGGCGGAGCGCGAGGCGAGCTCGCTGGCCGCGGCGGCGGGCGTCGCGCCGGAGCTGGTCGCGGCGCTCGAGGACCCTGTGGTGCTGGTGACGGCGTTCGTCGAAGGACCGACGATGGAGGCTGCCGACCTGCGTGAGGCGGCGGCGCTGGCGGAAGCCGGCGGCGCTTTGCGGACGATCCACGGTTGCGGGGAGATCGGCGCCCGTTTCGACGCCTTCTGCCTGGTCGAGGACTACGCCGCGGCGACCCTCACTCGCGGTGGCGAGGTCCCCGATGCCTACGGGCGCGCTCGCGCGGTGGCGGCGCGGATCGAGGCGGCGCCGGCGCTCGCCGACGGCGCGCCGGTCCTCTGTCACAACGACTGCCTCCCCGCCAACTTCATCGCCTCCCCGGACGGCATCCGGGTCGTCGACTGGGAGTACGCGGGGATGGGCAACCGGTGGTTCGACCTCGGCAACTTCGCCGTCAACAACGAGCTCGGCCCGGCCGAGGAGGAGGCCTTCGTGACCGCTTACCTGGGGGCGCCCCCGGCGCCCGCCGACCTCGCCGCGCTGCGACTGATGCGGCTGATGTCCGACTTCCGCGAGGCGATGTGGGGTGTCGTGCAGACCGCGATATCCGCGCTCGACTTCGACTTCGCCGGATACGCGACCAAGCACTTCGACCGGCTGCTCGCCGCGGCCGACGGCCCGGGGTTCGAGAGCCTGCTGGAGGACGCCCGTGCCACGCGCTGAGCTCCCCGACTCCGCCCGTTGCGTGATCATCGGCGGCGGGGTCGGCGGCACCTCGCTCGCCTACCACCTCGCCGCGCTGGGTTGGGACGACGTCGTCCTCCTCGACCGCGACCAGCTCACCTCCGGCTCGACCTTCCACTCGGCGGGGCTGGTCGGGCAGCTGCGCGGCTCGGTCTCGCTCACCAAGATGATGATGCACTCGGTCGACCTCTACCGGCGGATCGGCAAGGACTCCGACTTCGATCCGGGGTGGACCGAATGCGGTGGGATCCGGCTCGCCTCGACCGAGGAGCGGATGGAGGAGCTGCGCCGCCAGGCGGGCTGGGCGAAGACCTTCGGGCTCCCGCTGGAGCTGATCTCCGCCGCCGAGGCGAAGGAGCTCTTCCCGCTGATGTCGACCGAGGGCGTGCTCGGGGCGGCCTGGCTGCCGACCGACGGCTACATCGATCCGTCGCAGTTGACCTACGCGCTGGCCGACGGGGCGCGGCGCGGCGGCTGCCGGATCTTCACCGACACCCGGGTGACCGGGATCGAGGTGAAGGACGGGCGGGTGCGCGGGGTGCGGACCGAGCGCGGCGACGTCGCCGCCGAGGTGGTGGTCGACGCGGGCGGCATGTTCGCCGCCGAGATCGCCCGCATGGCGGGCGTCCGCGTGCCGCTGTTGCCGATGTCCCACCAGTACCTGGTGACGCAGCCGCTCGACGCGGTGCGCGAGGCGCGCGGATCCGGCGAAGAGCGCCGCTCGCTGCCGACGCTGCGCGACCCCGACCTCCTCGTCTACTACCGCGAGGACGGCGACGGCCTGGTCATGGGTGGCTACGAGCGCCAGTCAGAACCGGCCTTCCTCCCCCACGGCACCGGCGGCTTCGAGGCGATCCCGGCCGACTTCAACGGGCGCCTCCTGGAAGAGGAGTGGGACCGCTTCGAGGAGATCACCCGCAACTCCGAGCGCCGCGTGCCGGCGATGGCCGAGATCAAGGTGACCAAGCTGATCAACGGCCCCGAGGCCTTCACCCCCGACAACGAGTTCTGCCTAGGAGAGTCGGAAGTCGCGGGCTTCTTCGTCTGCGCCGGCTTCTGCGCGCACGGCCTCGCCGGCGCAGGTGGGATCGGCAAGGTCCTCGCCGAGTGGATCGTCGACGGCGAGCCGAGCCTCGACCTCTGGCACATGGACATCCGCCGCTTCGGCGCCGCCTATCGCTCGCCCTCCTACACCTACAAGCGGATCCGCGAGACCTACGAGACCTACTACGACATCCGCTATCCCGCCCATGAGCGCAGCGCCGGGCGGCCGCTCCGCGTCTCCCCTGCGAACGCCTGGCACCGCGAGCACGGTGCGGCCTTCGGCGAGAAATCGGGTTGGGAGCGGGCGAACTGGTACGAGCCGAACGCCGGCGCCGGCGACGAGGCGCTGCGCCCACGCGGCTGGGCCGGGCAGAACTGGTCCCCGGCGATCGGCGCCGAGCACCGCGCCTGTCGCGAGCGGGTCGCGATCTTCGACGAGTCCTCCTTCGCCAAGCTCGAGATCGAGGGGCCGAGCGCGGCCGACTTCCTCGAAGGCCTCTGCGACAACCGCGTCGCCCGCGGGGTCGGGCAGATCACCTACACGCAGATGCTGAACCGGCGCGGCGGGATCGAGTGCGACTTCACGGTGTCGCGGCTGGGCGAGGAGCGCTTCGGGATCGTCACCGGCACCGCCTTCGGCAACCACGACCGCGAGTGGATGCGGCGCCACCTGCCGGAGGACGGCAGCGCCCGGATCGCCGACGTCACCTCGGGGTGGGCATGCTTCGGGATCTGGGGGCCGCGGGCACGGGACGTGCTCCGGCCGCTGACCCCGGCGGACCTCTCCAACGACGCCTTCCCCTACATGACCCTCCGGGAGATCACGGTCGGCGACGTGCCGCTCCGCGCGCTCCGCGTCACCTACGTCGGGGAGCTGGGCTGGGAGCTCTACTGCCCGACCGAGTACGGCCTCGGCCTCTGGCGGACGATCTGGGAGGCGGGGCGGGAGCACGGCATCGCCTGTGGCGGCTACCGGGCAATCGACTCGATGCGGCTGGAGAAGGGCTACCGCGTCTGGGGCGCCGACATCACCCCGGACGAGACCCCCGAGGAAGGCTGCGTCGGCTTCTGCGTGAAGCTCGACAAGGGGGAGTTCGTCGGGCGCGACGCGCTGCTCGCGGCGAAGGAGGATGGCCCGCACCAACGGCTCACCTGCATCACCTTGGACGACCCGCGGTCGATCGCCCTCGGCAACGAGCCGGTGCGATCGGGCGGCGAGGTCGTCGGCAGGGTGACGACCGGCGGCTACGGCTACACGGTGGAGCGCTCGATCGCCTACGCCTACCTCCCCGCAGCGCTCGTCGCACCGGGGACCGCGGTGGCGATCGAGATCTTCGGCGAGTGGGTCGAGGGCGAGGTCGCGGCCGAGCCGCTCCTCGATCAGGCCGGCGAGCGGATCAGGTCCTGAGCCCGCGCCGGCAGGAGGCCGGCGAGGATGTGCTCGGTGCCCTCGGTGTGCTCGCGCATCAGGCGCACCGCGCGGGGACCATCTTCCCGGCGCAGCGCCTTGACGATCTTCGCGTGCCCCTCGTTGGAGCGGGCGAGGACCTCGGGCGGGTGCGGGATCAGCGCGATCAGGTCGGTCATCTGTCCCTGCACGTCGGTCATCGCGGCGACCAGACGGGGCGACCCGGCGGCCTCGGCGAGCCCGATGTGGAAGCGCAGGTCGGTGCGGCGGTACTCCTCGAAGTCCTCGGTCTGAGCGCGCATCGCCTCGATCAGCTCGTCGAGGCGATCGAGGCGAGGGGCCCGGGCCCGCTCGGCGGCGAGCAGGACGGAGCCGGCCTCGATCGCGACCCGCTGGTCGAGCACCTCCCAGGCGCCGACGTCGAGCGGCTCGCCGATCGGGTCGACCAGCGGCGGCTCGGCGGCGACGAAGGTGCCGCCCTTGCGGCCGCGCAGCGAGACGAGGTGGCCGCTCTGGACCAGCGTGGTCAGCGCCTGGCGCAGGGTCGAGCGGGAGATCCGCAGCTGCTTGGCGAGGTCGCGCTCCGGCGGCAGCTTGCTCCCCGGGGCCAGCAGGCCGAGCCGGATCGCGGTACCGAGTCGCTCCACCGTCTCCTCGAAGGTGCTGGGCGGCTGGACCGGCATGAAGACCGCCTCGAGTGCGGCGTCGCGCTCCATTCCCGAAACGGTACTCCGCGAACGATGTTGATGGGCCGAAAACCGGACTATATGACGGGTTTTCGGCCCGTCGACATGGTGTCTACTCGAGGACGATCTGGGCGGCGTCGGGCGGCGTCCGGGTGCCTTCCTCGGCCGCGATCTCGGCGGCGGTCTTCCACTTGCCGAGCGCCATGAACAGTGCCGGGATGAAGGCGATGCCGAGCAGGACGAGGGCCCAGACGAAGGTCGAGGCGAAGGAGCTCGCCAGCGGTTCCTGCGCCGCTGCCGCCTGGGCCGGGTTCAGGCCGCGCAGTCCCTCCAGGCCGTTCCTGCCGACGGCACCGAGCTGGCTGGTGATCTCGGCGGTGAGGATGACCGAGAGGATCGCGGTGCCGATCGAGGCGCCGCCCTGGCGGATGATGTTCATCGCGGTCGAGGTGCGGGCGATCGCCGCGGGCGGCACCGCCTGCATCGCGGCGGTCATCGTCGGCATCATCGAGAAGCCCATGCCGAGGCCGAGCACGAAGCTGAAGGAGCAGAGCAGCCAGTAGGAGGTCGTCGCGGTCACGAAGGCGAACGGGGCGATGCCGATGACCAGCAGCGGGATGCCGCAGGCCGGCCATTTGTTGGGCCCGTATCGGTCCGTGAGTTTGCCCGCCAGCGGCATCGTGATCATCGCGCCGACCCCCTGCGGGGCGAGCAGCAGGCCCGCTTCCAGCGCCGAGGCCCCGCGCACGGTCTGGTAGTAGAGCGGGATCAGCAACAAGGCACCGAAGAAGGCGATCGAGAAGAGCAGGAAGGTGCCCGCCGCGGAGCCCGCACGGGTGTGGGTGAAGGTTTTGATGTCGATCAGCGCACGGCCGCCCTTGCGCCAGCTGTGCAGGAAGAAGCTGCCGATCAGGACCAGGCCCGCGAGGATCGGCGCCCATGACTTGAACTGGGCGAAGCCGCCGCTCGCCGACTCGGCGAGGCCGAAGATGAAGAGCGTCAGGCCGGGCGAGAGCAACGCCATGCCGAGCCAGTCGAGCCGCTGGGACGGTTCCGGCGTGTCGCGCTCCAGCTTGATCCAGGCGAGGATGATCGCCACCACACCGATCGGGACGTTGATCAGGAAGATCCAGCGCCAGGAGACGTCGTCGACCAGCCAGCCGCCGAGGATCGGGCCGATGATCGGCGCGATCAGCATCGGCACGCCGAGGATGCCCATCACGCGGCCCATGCGGTGGGGACCCGCCTTCTTGGTCATGATCGTCATGACCGAGGGCATGATCATGCCGCCGCCGATGCCCTGCAGGACGCGGAACACGATCAGCGAGTCGGCGCTCCAGGCCACCGCACAGAGGGCGGAACCGAGCATGAAGAGTGCGAGCGAATAAAGGTAGATCCGCTTGGTGCCGAAGCGGTCGGCGGCCCAGCCGGTGGCCGGGATCACCGCGGCGAGCGCGAGCGTGTAGCCGGTGACGACCCACTGGATCGTCGTCAGCGAGGCATTGAAATCGATCGAGAGGCGGTCGATCGCGACGTTGACGATCGTCGTGTCGAGGATCGACATGATCGCGCCGAGCAGGACGACGGCCGCGACGACCATCGTCTCGCGGTCGAGCGCGTTGGGGTCGGCGGGAGTGGCTGCGGCCTCTGGCTGACTCACGTCGTACACCGTATCAAAAGCTCGTACGCCGTATCGCATCGGTATGCTTTTGGCATGGCAGCAGGGATAGACACCATCTGGGCCCGCGACGAGGAGGAATCCTCGGGCCCCCAGCCCCTCTCGCGGGAGGCGATCGTCGCGGCCGCGATCGAGATCGCCGACGCCGACGGATTGGAGGCGGTGTCCATCAGAAGACTTGCTACCAAGCTCGACGCCCGGCCGATGAGCCTTTACTCACACATCGGCCGCAAGGGAGACCTCATCGAACTCATGGTCGATGAGGTCATGGGCGGCGCGATCATCCCCGGCGGACCCCCTACCGACGACTGGCGCGAGGCCCTCCGCCAGATCGCCAAGCGCACGCGCGAGTCGATCCGCGCCCACCCCTGGATGATCGCCACCGCCTTCCACCACCCGTTTCTCGGCCCGAACGCCCTCCGCCATATCGACCAATCCTTCGCCGCGATCTCCGAGCTTCCCCTCTCCCCCGAGCGCAAGCGCGCCGTCCTCCTCGCCGTCGACGCCTACACCGTCGGCTTCGTGCGCTGGGAAGAGAGGTCGCTGAAGGCCAACGGCGGCGGCCCCTGCTCCGGCGGACCCGAGGCCGGCCCCACAGCCGCCGAGATCGACGCCTACATCGCCACCCAGGTGGCGAGCGGCGACTACCCACACCTCGCCGAGTTCGTCGGCAAGAGCCCGGGCCTCGGCGTGAAGGCCGAGAAGTTCGAGATCGGCCTCGAGTGGCTGCTCACCGGCATCGAAGCCGAGGTCGGCGAGGCGAAGCCTCCTTCCGACTGACACGCGCTCAGACCGGCGGGCCTCCGTTGGGGCCTTTGAAGTGGTCGAGCAGCTGCATGATCGCGTCGGTCTGGGCTTTGACTTCTTCCGTATTGGCCTCGATCCGCTCGCCCATCAGCTCGATTCGCTCGCCCATCAGCTCTATCTGCCCGCCCATCAGCTCCAAGGTGGTGCCGAGGTTCGCGTAAGTCTTCTCCAGACGGATCAGCAGCTCACGGTTGAACTGCCGCGCCTCGGCCGCCTCGCGATTGATCTCCTCGTGGAGGGTCTCCCATCTGCTTTGCCGGAGGCCGAACGCCATGGGGACAGTGTGGCGCTGAAATTCCCCGCAGTGGTGCGCAGAAAGTAAGAATTCAGTGCCGACTATGTGACGGAACTGTGTCGCTCAGACGGTAACGGTGCCGACGACCAGGAGCACCGTGCCGACGGCTCCGACCGCGGCGCCGGTGCCGAGCAGCCAGCGACGGTGGGCGATGATCGAGACCGTCGAGAGGACGATGCCCACCTCGAGGCCGACCTCGGCCAGCTCGTAGAGGAGATGCTTGTCATTGTAGTGGTCGACGTGTTGTTCGTCGTGGTGTATCTCCTCGACCAGGCGGTGGTCGGCGGGGGCGAGCTCGCGCTCGATCCGGCGCTCGTGGGCGGCGGCGGCGACCGCCGCGACGGCCTCGTCGTGCGGGCCGTTGGCGAGCACCTTGAGCATCGTCGCGTTGCCGGCGGCGACGTCGATCTTCAGCTGATTGCTCTCCAGGCGCGAGGAGGTGTCGGAACGGTCGGTCTCGCCGGTGATCACCTCCTTGACCGCCTCGTTGGAGAGGAAGGTGGCGACGGCGAGGAGCGCGGCCATGACCGCGACGATCAGCGCCGCCTGCTTGGCGAAGCCGGGGGTGTCCAGCTCACCGCCGCCGTGGTGGCCGGTCTCGAAGCGCTCGACGGAACGGTGGGCGGACATGGACGCGGCAATCTACGCGGTCCGGTGGCTCCCGCGCTCGATTCCGCGGTCGGTGGGCCTATCTTTACCGGCATGGGTGAGCGAGCCAGGACGGTCGTCTTCTTCCCGGAGGGAGCCTTCGGACCGACCAACAACTGCGTCGGCATCGGCGACGTGCTCCGGCGGCGCGGCCACCGGGTCGTCTTCATCGTCGAGGAGTCCTTCGCCGGGACGCTCGAGGCGCAGGGCTTCGAGGAGCGGACGATGCGCCTGACCCCGCCGCCGGAGACCGAGGAAGCGCCGGGCCAGTTCTGGAAGGACTTCATCCGCGAGACGGCTCCCGTCTTCCGCAGGTCGACCACCGAGCAGCTCGGCGAGTTCATCGCGCCGACCTTCCAGGCGCTGATCGACGGCGCGAAGTACGTGGACGCGCGGCTGACCGAGATCCTCGGGGAGCTCGAGCCCGACCTGGTCATCGAGGACAACGTCGTCACCTTCCCGGCGCTTTTTGCGAGCGGCCGCCCCTGGGCGCGGATCGACTCGTGCAACCCGCTGGAGATCAAGGACCCCGACCTGCCGCCGGTCTTCTCCGGGCTGCCGACCGAGGACCGCTCCGGCTGGGCCGCGTTCTGGGACGCCTACCGCGCCGCCCATGACGAGATGCACGCCGACTTCGACGAGTTCTGCCGCGAGCGCGGCGCTCCTCCCCTCCCTCGCGACGACTTCATCCACGCCTCCCCGACCCTGAACCTCTACCTCTATCCACGGGAGGTCGACTATCCGCGGCGCGAGGCGCTCGACCCGACCTGGCACAACCTCGGCGCCGGCGTCCGGGCCACCGACCCCGACTGGCGGCTGCCCGAGGAGCTCGCCGGGAGCGAGGAGCGGCTCGTCTACCTCAGCCTCGGCTCGCTCGGCTCCGCCGACGTCGAGTTGATGCGGACCCTGGTGGCGGAGCTCGCCGAGGCCCCCTACCGCTTCATCGTCTCCAAGGGCCCGCAGGCGAGCGAGTTCGACCTCGCCCCGAACATGGTCGGCGCCGAGTTCCTCCCCCAGACCTCGGTCCTCCCCCAGGTCGACCTGGTGATCACCCACGGCGGCAACAACACCGTCACCGAGTCCCTCTACTTCGGCAAGCCGATGGTGCTGCTGCCGATCTTCTGGGACCAGCACGACAACGCCCAGCGCATCGACGAGACCGGCTTCGGCATCCGCGTCGACACCTACGCCCACGAGCCCGAGGAGCTGCGCGGGGCGATCGCCCGCCTGCTCGACGACGGCGCCCTCGCCGACCGCCTCGCCCAGACCTCGCGCCGCCTGCAGGCGGCGCGAGGGACGGAGCTCGCCGCGGACCTGATCGAGCGGACGGTCCTCGCGGCGGACTGACCGCGAGGCCCGGGCTTGCGCCGATGGATGGTTGGCCTGCGGGCTTGGGGCGGGTGAGGGCCCGCGAGGGTCCTGGCCTCGTGAAGCTGGCGCCTCGGGAAAGGGAAGGGCCGGGTCTGTGGGGAGTGTGGAGGGACACTCGCGGGCGGGTCACGGGAGGGACACGTATCCGTCACCGATCTCCGACCTCGTCACGGAGATGGCGGGAAGTCCACGGTTCCGTGCATGTTGGGTAACAGTCACGACCGCGCTGCAGTCCTTGTAGTCGCTATAGCGACGGAAAAGGCTGCAGCGCGTTTCGGAGCCTCTTTCCGGGCCCGGAAACCGCCCGAAGGTGCCTGAAGGCTGTGGGAAGTGTGGAGTTCCCGGCGTCTTCGTCAACGAATGAGCCGAGGGGTGGCATCTCCCGCACGGGACTCCGACGTAAGTCCGACCTCTCCCCGGACCTGTGCCGACTTCCCGCCCAATGTCCCACGAACCCCTCACGCCCAGGACGCAACTCGGACGGGCGGGGCGCGGCCCGAAGCACGGACCGGACGGCGGGGCCGGCCGATCGGCGCCCCGCCTGGCATCAGCCGCCTTTCTCGCCTACCTGCATCGCTCGCATCGTCGTCATCAGGCCACTCCCTCCAGCGCCGCGAACTGCTCGTCGGTCAGCTCCAGCTCGGCGGCGCCGAGGTTCTGCTCGAGGTGCTCGAGCGAGGAGGTGCCGGGGATCGGCAGCATCACCGGCGAGCGCTTCAGGAGCCAGGCGAGCGCCAGCTGCGAGGGCTCGGCGCCGGTCTCGGCGGCGATGTCGGCGAGCGGCCCGTCCTCCTCGAGCAGCCTTCCGGTCGCCAGCGGGAACCAGGGGATGAATCCGACGTCGTGCTCGGTGCAATGATCGAGCAGCGGCTCGGCGTCGCGCGCGGTCAGGTTGAAGAGGTTCTGGACGCTGACGATCGTCGCCGTCTTCTGCGCCTCCTCGAGTTGCTCGACGCTAACCTCGCTGAGTCCGATGTGGCGGATCTTGCCCTCCTCCTGCAGAGCGGCGAGCTCGCCGACCTGCTCCTCCAGTGGCACCTTCGCGTCGATGCGGTGGAGCTGGAAGAGGTCGATCGTGTCGAGGCCGAGCCGGCGCAGGCTCAGCTCGCACTGCTGGCGCAGATACTCCGGGCGGCCGACCGGGCGCCAGTCGCCTGGGCCGGAGCGGGTCAATCCCGCCTTGGTGGCGATCACGAGATCGTCGCCATAGGGGTGCAAGGCCTCGTTGATCAGGCGCTCGGCAACCTCGGGCCCGTAGGAGTCGGCGGTGTCGATGAAGTTGACGCCGGCCTCGACCGCGCGCCTCAGCACGGCGATGGCTTCGTCGCGGTCGTCGGGCTCGCCCCAGACGCCGTCGCCGGTCAGCTGCATCGTGCCGTAGCCGAGCCGGTTCACCTCGAGGTCGCCGCCGAGCTTGTACGTCCCGGAGGCGGCCGCGGTCGAAATGCTCATGAAGTTGGTCCTTTCTCGAAAGTACGCGGCTATGTCCCCTTAGTACCGCGCAGGGGACATCGCGAACCCCGATGTGAGGAGGTCACACAGGACGGCCCTAGGCCGGGTTGATCGTGACCGGGGTGCCGAGCGGCGTGTAAGGCCAGATCACTTCGGCCTCTTCGTTCGGCATCTCGACGCAGCCGAGGCTCTGCGGGCTGCCGTAGGAGGCGCGATCGAACTGATGCAGGGCGTCGCCGCCGTTGAAGTAGGAGACCCACTTGATCCCCGGGTCTTTGTAGTGCGAGCCGTCGGGATTTTCGCCTTCCATCGTGGTTTCTTCGTAGCGCAGGAAGACGTTGAAGGTGCCTGCTTCGGTTTCGGCGCCGGGGATGCCGGTGTTGGCGGCGCCTTCGCTGAGGATCATCTTGCCGTTGTGCCAGACGTTGACCGTCTCGGGGAGAGACTCGCTGACCCAGACGTAGGTGTAGCCGTTGGCGGCGCCCTTTTCCGGTTTGTCGTTGCCGGCGATGACGGCCTTCATCAGCGCTTCCCAGACGACCGGGCCGGCGACGCCGTCGACTTCGAGGCCTTCGCGTTCCTCGAAGGCCATCAGCGCGCCTTCCTCGAGCACGCCCGCTTCACCGGGCGTCCACAGTTCCTTGAGGCCCGCCGGCAGGTTGCCCCAGCGCGCCGCGAAGTGGCCCTTCGGCGCTTCCGTGGTCGCCGCCGCGACCTGGGCTTCCGGCGTCTTGGCGACTTCTTCGCCGGTGAACTTGTAGGGGAGGTAGCCGAGTTCGGCGAGCATCTGCTGCAGGCGCACTTCAGAGCCTGCCGGGACTTCCCACTTGATCTCGGAGGCGTTCTGCACCGAGCCGTCGGACTGGACGACTTCGACTTCTTCGGGCAGCTCGACCTTCAGGTCGGTGGCGAGCGGCGCGCCGAAGCCGGACGGCACGAAGCGCAGGGTGTGCGGATTCGGCTGCGACCACTGGCCCTTCACTTCCGGCGAGAGCTTCGGCTTTTCGGAGCCGAGGACCTTCTTCACCGGCTTGGAGAAGGTGATCTCGATCGGGGTCGAGGCGGAGATGGTCGAACCGGCGGTCGGGTTGGCGGCGATGGTCGGCTTGCCGGTCGCCGGGAACCAGGTGACGGATTTGAACTTGCCGACATGCTCCATCGACTTCGCCCACGGCGCGCCCGCGACGATCATCTGCCCCGCCGCCGCCTGCGGGCCGAGCGAGAAGCTGTCGCGCGGTTCGTCGAATTGACGGTGCTTCAGCTTGCCGGGCTGCCCGTAGGCGACCTGGCTCACCGGCCGGGTGAAGTGGACGTACGGGTTCTTGCCCTTCTTCACGCTGATCCACGCGGTTTCGATCTTGGCCGACGGCGCCGTCGTCGTCATCTTCAGCTTCTTTTCGGTCCCGGCGAGGAAGCCGATCTCACTGGGGCGCTTGACCGTGGCTTCGACCGTCACCTGCTCGCCGGGGTGGAGCGGCGTCGTCGGCACGATGCGGTCGCCCTCCAGTTCGACCGGGATGTCGCCGCCGCCCTTCACCGCGGTGGCGCGGACGCTGGAGACTTCGCCGCCGAAGGTGTCGGTGCTGACCTTGCCGAGCGAGGAGCCGTCTTCTTCGATGCTCGCGCCGGAGAGCGCGAAGGCGGAGACCGCGAAGGCCGCGACCGCGGCGAGCACAACCGTGACGATCCCACCGACCAGCAGGCGCTTCGGCCAGCGCCGGGGCGCCTCCGGCTGATCGTCCGGAAGTGTCGATCGATCGTCTAACAGCATTCGACTACAAAGAGTAGGCGCCCCGTACCGCGGGCGTGCGGATTTGTAGACGAATGAATGTCAGGTGCCGCTAGGACTGCTCTGAGGCGGGCTTCCGGCGCGCGGGCATCTCGAAGAACATGTTGGTCGTCATCGTCTGGATGCCCTCATCGTCTGTACCGGTCCGCCGTTCGTCGCTGCGGGCCTTGATGTCCATCGTCCGCTCGTAGATCTCGGCGTGCAGGGCGGCAAGTTCGGCGAAGCCCTCATCGTCGACCACGATCGGCGTGCGGATCAGCCAGCGGTTCGGCCGCTGGTCGAACGTCCGCTCGTCCAACGCCTGGGCGATGTCGGAGACGTGAAGCTGCAGGATGTGGCGCGTGTAGATTTCGCGCTGCTCCACCGGCTGCTCCGCGAATTCCTCCTCGGTGACGAACGGCCGAACGACGGCGCGGTAGAAGTGCTCGACCGCCCCGCGGACGGGCCGCTCATCGACCAGCTCGATCAGGTTCAGCTGCTGCAATTTCCGCACGTGGTAGCCGACGTGGCCCACGTCTTTGCCGATCTCCTGGGCAATTTCGACCGGGCTTGCGGTCCGTTCAACCAGGATCACGAAGGCCCGCGCTCTGGTCGGGTGGGCGACGATCGCGGCGAGGGTCGTCTCCATGGACTTGGTCGTGGTCTTGGCGGGGGGCATGCGTTGGTCTCCTTGGTTCAAGCGGGTTAGCCCGATTGATCGTAGAGCAGTTCCTGAGCAATTCCAGCGGATTTTGCTGGAACCCATTGTACTGCTGGAATCTCTTCCAACGGTGGAAGTGGTCACACCGGGCGAGTCATCCAAAACGCCAGGGAGGAGGAGGTGAGCACTGTGACCATCACCGCTTCGATTCAGACCACGCCGGCCGCTTCGGCCAACAAGGGCGCCTGAGCCTTCCGGGGCCGGCCTCGCCTGGGGGCCGGCCCCCACTTCGATCCGGGACAATCGAGCGATGCGGCACAACCCCGCCCACGCCACCAACGATCCCGGGGCGGTCCGCGACCTGGTCCGCCGCAACCCCTGGGCCACGATCGTCAGCGACAACGCCGGCGAGCTCGTCGCCTCTCACTACCCGGTCCTTCTCGATGAGAGCCGCGAGGGCCTGGCGCTCCTCACCCACGTCGGCCGACCCGACGAGGAGCTGCACGACTTCGCCGGCCGGGAGATCCTCGTGATCGTCCAAGGCCACCACGGCTACGTGTCCCCGAGCTGGTACGGGCCCGACGCGACGCGGGCCCCGACCTGGAACTTCAGCGTCGCCCATATATATGGGGTGCCCGAGGTGCTGGGCGAGGAGGAGAACCTGGCGACGCTGACGCGGCTGGTCGAGCGCTTCGAGCGGGCCGTCGAGGAGCCCCTCTATCTCGACCAGGAGTGGGGACGGCAGATCGCCAAGGGCACGGTCGGGCTGCGGATCCCGGTGGACCGCTTCGTCTGCAAGCGCAAGCTGAGCCAGGACAAGGACGACCTGAGCCGGCGCCAGGTGATCGCGAAGCTGCGCGAGCCCGGGCCCTACCGGCACCCCGAGCTGGCCGAGGAGATGGAGCGCGAGTGGGAGGCGGAAGCGTGACCGAGGACGCAGGGATCGTCGTCGCCGACGCGCCGGAGCGCAAACGCTTCGAGGTGACGGTCGACGGCGAGCTCGCCGGCTTCCTGGTCTATCGCTCCCGCAAAGGTCTGCTGGCGCTGATCCACACCGAGGTCGAGGAGCGCTTCGAAGGCCGCGGCCTCGGTGGGCGCCTCGCCCGCTTCGCCCTCGACCGGGCGCGCGCCGAAGGGCTCGCCGTCCTCCCCTTCTGTCCCTTCGTGAACGAGTGGATGAAGCGGCATCCCGGGTACGTGGACCTCGTCCCGACCACCTACAGAGCCAGCTTCGATCTTTAGTCGGCGCGATGTCGCATTTGCGGCGCGGGCTCCGACACACTCACGAAGGCGCCGCCGGTGCCACCGACGAGGAGGTAACGAGATGAAGTTCATGCTGCTGCAGTACTACGGCGGGGTCGAGGGTCTGCCGCCGATGACCGAGTGGACGCCGGAGGAGGCGCAGGCCCACATCGACTTCCAGATGGAGCTGAACGCGGAGCTGCGGGAGAGCGGCGAGCTGGTCGAGGCGCAGGCGCTGACCGCCCCGGAGCTGGCCAAGATCGTGGTCTCGGGCGGCGGCGCGCCGGTCGTCACCGACGGGCCCTTCCCGGAGGCGAAGGAGCTGCTGGCCGGCTACCGGATGATCGACGTCGAGTCCCAGGGGCGGGCGATCGAGATCGCCGCGCGGGGCTCGGCGGCGCCCGGCCCGGGCGGCAAGCCGATCCACGACCGGATCGAGGTGCGAGAGGTGATGTGGAACAGCGAGCAGTGAACGGCGCCCCACGACATCGGGGCGACATCGAGGACCTGCTGCGCGAAGCCGCGCCGCGGGTCCTCGCCGCGGTGGTGCGTAGGTTCGGCGACTTCGCCGACTCCGAGGACGCGGTCCAGGAGGCGATGATCGACGCGGCCCGCCAGTGGCCCGCCCAGGGGACCCCGGAGAGCCCGACCGGGTGGCTGATCGCGGTGGCTTCGCGACGGATGACCGACCGGATCCGTGCCGATTCCGCACGGCGGGCGCGCGAGGAGCGCCTCGCGGTCGAACCCGAACCGGGCCCGAGCGCCGAGGCCGACGACAGCCTGGCGCTGATCTTCATGTGCTGCCGGCCGGAGCTGACGCCGGCCTCGGCGGTCGCTCTGACCCTGCGCGCGGTCGGCGGCCTCTCGACGGCGGAGATCGCCGCCGCCTTCCTCGTCCCGGAGAAGACCATGGGCCGGCGGATCGCCCGTGCCAAGGGGACCGTCGCGGAGGCCGGCGAGCCGTTCGGGCTGCCCGCCGCCGAGGAACGGACCGGGCGACTGCGCACCGTGCTCTCGGTCCTCTACCTGATCTTCAACGAGGGCTACGCGGCCAGCGAAGGCAACGACCTGGCGCGGACCGAGCTCTCCGGCGAGGCGATCCGGCTCACCCGGATCGCCCGCCTGGCGCTGCCCGCGGAGCCCGAGGTGGGTGGCCTGCTGGCGCTGATGTTGCTGACGGACGCGCGCCGCCCGGCTCGCGCCGACGCGGGCGGCGAACTGGTGCCCCTGGACGAGCAGGACCGCGCACTCTGGGACGCGCCGGCGATCGCCGAGGGGCAGCGGGTCCTGAACGAGGCGATCGCCGCGGGCGCAGTCGGCCCCTACCAGCTGCAGGCCGCCATCGCCGCCGTCCACGACCGCGCCGGCCGTCCCGAGGACACCGACTGGAGCGAGATCCTCGCCCTCTACGGACTGCTCGAAGGAGTCGCTCCCGGGCCCATGGTGGCGCTGAACCGCGCCGTCGCGGCGGCGATGGCCGACGGGCCGCGGGCCGGGCTCGAGCTGCTCGCCGAGGTCGAGCCGAAGCTCGACGGCCACCACCGCGTGCACGCGGTCCGCGCCCACCTGCTGGAACTGGCCGGCGACCGGGCGGGCGCCCACGCCGAGTACGTGCGCGCCGCCGAGCTGACCGCGAGCCTCCCCGAGCAGCGCTACCTGACCAAGCGCGCGGCGCGCCTCGCGAGCGCCGCTTGACGCGGGCCGGGTCGACGCTCAAGCTGCTGGGGCGTTGCTCTACTTCAGCGATCCCTCCAGCCTCGAACACGATCCGCGCGAGTCGATGCCCGGCCATCCGGAGTCGCCGCCGCGATTGGTCGCGGTCGAACGGCTGCTCGAAGCGGAGGACTGGCTCGGCTGGGAGCGACGCCCGGCGCCGGCGGCGAGCACCGCGGAGCTCGAGCTCGTCCACACCCGCCGCCACGTGGCCGCGATCCGCGAGCTGAGCGAGGCGGGCGGCGGCGCGATCGACGTCGAGACCTACGACGGGCCGAACTCCTATCGGGCGGCGGCGCACGCGGCCGGCGGGGCGGCGGCGATGGCGCGGGCGCTACTGGCGGGCGAGGCGAAGGCGGGCTTCAGCGCCCTGCGACCGCCCGGCCACCACGCCGAACCGGAGGTGGCGATGGGCTTCTGCCTCTTCAACTCGGTCGCGGTCGCGGCGGCCCTGGCGACCGCGGAGCTCGGCGCCTCGCGGGTGCTGATCCTCGACTGGGACGTGCACCACGGCAACGGCACCGAAGCGGTCTTCACCGACCGCGACGACGTTCTCCTGATCACGATCCAGCAGGAGCTGATCTGGCCGGGGACGGGACTGGCCGGGGACGCCGGGACGGGAAGGGGCGAGGGCTTCACGATCAACCTCCCGGTCCCGGAAGGGTCAGGGCGCGACGTCTTCCTGTCGCTGCTCGACCGGGTGGTGGCACCGGTCGCGGGCGAATTCGCGCCCGACCTGATCCTGGTGTCGGCGGGATACGACGCCCACGCCGGCGACCCGCTGGCCGGGCTCGCGTTGACCACCGAGGATTTCGGCCAGATGGCGGTCGAGGTGCGGGAGCTCGGCGCGCGCCTGGACGCGCCGGTCGGCGCGGTGCTGGAGGGCGGCTACGCGCCGGGCGCGCTCGCCGACTCGGTGGCGGCGACGATGCGGGGGCTCGGCGGGAGTGGGACGACGACGGGCGCGCCGGAGACGGCGGTCGCCGCGGCGGCAGCACAGCGGGTCGCCCCCTTCTGGCCGGCCGCCGGCGGCTCCTGAGCCCGCTCCCGCCGGCCATCCGTCCGATCGCCGGCCGGGCCTCCCGCCTGTAGGTTGCGCGGCGTGAAGTCACTTCGGAGCACCGCGGCTCTCGTCCTGCTCGGCGCGCTCTTCCTGCTCGCCTTCGCCGCGAGCGCCGGCGCCGCCGCCCACAAGCACCGCAAGCCGATCGCCCCGCCCGCGAACGTCCGGATCGAGCGGGTGAAGCTCGTCGACACCGCGGGCGGTCGACCCGCCCTGCTGGTGGCGGTCCGCTATCCGATCCAGGCCGCCGGCCGGCGCCTGCGGCTGCTGGCGCGCGTGCGGATGGCGCCCGGCACGGTGCCACTCGCCGACAACGTCGCCCACCGCCTCAGCGCGGGCGCCCCCCGGCGACCCGAGCGTCGCCGCACCTTCGCCTTCGTCCACGAGCTCGACCTGAAGGCGAGCATCGCCCGCGGCCTGGCGAAGGCCTGGGACGAAGGCCGTGCGCCGACCGTCACCGTGGAAGCCCAGGGCAGCATCGACATCGACGGGGACGGCAAGGCCGACATCCGCTCGAAGGGGATCCCCCGCCGCGTCGTGCGCCTCGCGCCGCCGGCGAAGGGCGCGGCGTCCGCGTCCGCGAGCAAGCCCTTCTGCGCCTCGGTCCCGGTGATCGAAGTGTCGCCGCACGGTCGCGCGAGGATCCCGCTGCCCGCCTGCACGCAACCGGTGCGCTGGAGCGTCACCGCGGGGGCGAGTGCCGGGACCGCTCACCTCGCCGCCGACCACCTGACCTATACCGCGCCGCCGACCCCCGGGACCCAGACGATCCGCCTCGACCGCACGACCGTGGTCGTCAAGGTCGTGCGGCCCTGGGCGACCCTCACCGCGGCCGGATCCCCCTCGACCCCAGGGCCCGTGGTCCGGGCGATGGGCGACTCGGTCACCGCCGGCTTCGGCTTCTACGGCAACGGCTCGGCGATGGGCGTGCTCGAGCTCTACGAATGCAAACCGTTCGGCGAAATCCTCGACGACGCCTGCTCGTCCAACTCGACCGCGACCAAGAACGGGCTGAAGGAAGTGCCCTACGCGCCCGACTACGGCCTCTCGAACGACGTCTCCTGGGCGGCGCAGTGGGCCAACGAGTACGGCGTCACCAACTACAAGAACTACGCGATCTCAGGCTCCGAACCGACCAACTGGGCGCCCGGCGGCAGCCTCTACCCGACCACCCAGAAGATCGAGGCCGAAGACCCGGACTTCATCCTGATGACGATCGGCGCCAACCCGATCCTCGCCGACACCCTCTTCGGCCTCGGCTCGAACGCGTGCGCGCTCGAGTCCGACCTCTTCGGCGGCTACTCCGAATGCGTCCAGGAAGCCTTCGAAAGCGTCCACCTGCGCCCCGAACTGAAGCGGCTCTACACCGACCTGGTGGAAAAGACGAACGCCACCATCTACCTGATGCAGTACCACCTGTCGATTCCTTCTTCAGCGCTCGCCTACGGCGTCACCCAGATCGCCGAGATGGCAAAGCTGATGAACGAAACCATCGCCGCCGTCGCCCAGGAAGTGAACCCGAACCGCCTCGAGGTCGTGACCCCTCCCCACTTCAACGTCGGCGTCAGCCTCGAACCGGTCTACCCCTCGAGCTACACCTGCTCCTACCTCGAATACGGGGTCGACGGCCCGAGCGTCCAGGCGACGCCGACCCAGGACGAGCTCGAGGTCAGCCACCCCCTCTCCTTCTGCGAAGGCCCCCAGGGCGGCGGCGAACCGTGGGTGATCAGTGCCGACACGGGCATCCACCCCAGCCCGGCGGGCTACCGGCAGATGGCGAGCCAGGTGCCGCCGCCGAGCTGAGGGAGGAGGCCCACCGGCGTCAGCCGATCGCGGCCTCGAGCGCCGCGGCGCCGCCCGCCATCCCCGCTTTGTTGGGATGGACCGGGGCCGACAGTTCGCCCGGGATCAGCGGTTCGACCCAGCGGGTCGAGCTGCCCTTGCAGGCATCGTGGCCGATGCTGGGGGTGTACCAGTCGACCAGGGTCGCGCCGTTGGTCGCGGCCGCCGCCGCCAGCATCGCGTTGAGCCGTTCCTCGGTGGCGTGCAGGTAGGGCACGTCGCCGAAGGAGAGCGGGATCGTCGGCCAGCAACCGCTGCCGCTCGGCAGGATGTCCGGGTAGTTGACGACGAAGACGCGGGCGTTCGGCGAGCGGGCGTGGATGCCCTGGAGCACCGCCGCCACCTTCGGCGCCGCGTTCGCGATCCGTTCGGCCAGCTGGTCATGGCCGCCCGGGTCGTATTTGTCCTTGCACGGGGTCGAGAACGGGTTGTAGGTGATGCAGCTCTCGATGATTTCCGTGAACCCGATGTCGTTGCCACCGATCGTCACCGAGACGACGTTGGTGCCGACGTTGAGGCCGTTGAACTGGGGCGGGTTCGGCCCCGGTTCGACGTTCTGCGCTTCGGTCATGTCGTTCGTCTTCGCGCCGCTGCAGCTGACGTCGGTGAGCGTCAGCCCTTTCGCCGCGGCGGTGAGGTGTGCGTAGTTGTGATCCGAGCGCAGGCACCCGAGTGGGTTGAGCGACTGGTTCGGGATCAACGGCCCGGCGGCGTAGGAATCGCCGAGCGCGGTGTAGGTGGCCGCCGAGGCGCCCGCCGCCGCCCCGAGCATCGCCATGGCGACCACGATGAGCGCGAGCGCGCCCCGCGACAGCCGCCCCGTTTTCCTTGACACTTTCATGAACTTCTCCTTCCGATACACGGTGGTCCCTGCCTCCCGTGAACTCCCTGCGAGAAGTAATGCTCAGATTCGTTTGTTTTTAAACCCCGGCCGGACTAAATGTCGATGGAGGAGCCGATCGTCACCGTGCGGTCCGCGGGGAGGTGGAAGTAGTCGGCGGGGCTGGACGCGTTGCGGGCGAGGGCGACGTAGAGCTGCTTGCGCCACCGCCGCATACCGCCGGGGCGTTCGGTTGGACGGATCGAGACCTGGGAGAGGTAGTAGACGGCGTCCTCCTCGCGGGCGTTCCCCTCGAGTCCGCGGGTGCAGGCGAGGGCGAAGATGTGCGGCACCTTGATCGCTTCCTGGAAGCCGACCTTGGCGGTCAGGTGGGAGATGCCGTCGTCCTCGTAGCCGAGGTTGTCGACCACCAGGTGCTCCTCGTCGGAGACGTAGGGGGTGCGGGTCGTCTCGATCGAGATGATCACGATCGACTCGTGCAGGGCGTGGGCGTGCTCGAGGCTGGCGCGGAGGGCGAGCGGCGTCGTCTCCCGGCGCGCGTTCAGGTAGACCGCGGTGCCGGGGGTCCGCGGCGGCGGCGGGTCGGCTTCGTGCAGTTCCTCGACGAACGACCGCAGCGAGCCCTCCGCAACGACCCGCGAGTCGCTGATTTCCTTGGTACCGCGGCGCCAGGTGCTGAGCACGGCGAACAGGGCGACGCCCACCGAGAGCGGGAACCAGCCGCCGTGCGCGGTCTTCGTCAGGTTGGCGCCGAGGAAGGCGAGGTCGACGGTGAAGAAGACGGCGGCGCCGATCCCGACCAGCCAACCCGGTTTCTTCCACAGCGCCTTGGCGATCACGAGGAAGAGCAGGGTGTCGGCGGTGATCGTGCAGGTGACGGCGATCCCGTAGGCGGAGCCGAGCGCGGTCGAGGAGCCGAAGCCGAGCACCAGGCCGACCACGGTGATCAGCAGGAACCAGTTGACCGCGGGCAGGTACACCTGGCCGATCTCGGTGGAGGAGGTGTGGCGGATCTGGAGCCGCGGCAGGAAGCCGAGCTGGATCGCCTGCTTGGTCACCGAGAAGGCGCCGGAGATCACCGCCTGGGAGGCGATCACCGTGGCCACCGTCGCCAACACCACCATCGGGATCCGTCCCCAGTCCGGGATCAGGAGGAAGAAGGGGTTGGAGATCGTGCTCGGGTCGCTGACGATGAGCGAGCCCTGGCCCATGTAGTTGAGGGTCAGCGCCGGGAAGACGACGAAGAACCAGGCGCGCGAGATCGGCGGCCGGCCGAAGTGGCCCATGTCGGCGTAGAGCGCCTCCGCGCCGGTGATCGTCAGGACGATCGCGCCGAGGGAGATGAAGGCGACGCCGGGGTGGCGGCCGAAGAACTCGATGCCGTAGGTCGGCAGCAGCGCCTTGACGATGTCCGGGTGGGCGACGATGCGGCCGAGGCCGGCGGCCGCGATCACGACGAACCAGAACAGCATCAGCGGGCCGAAGACGCGCCCGATCCGGTGGGTGCCGAAGCGCTGGATCGCGAAGACGACGACGATGATCGCGATCGTCGCCGGCACGACCAACCCGTGGATGCTCGGCTCGACGACCTTCACCCCTTCGACCGCCGAGAGGACCGAGATCGCCGGGGTGATCATGCCGTCGCCGTAGAAGAGGGCGACTCCGAACATGCCGATCGCGATCAGCCCGAACTTCACTTTCTTCGAGTCGAGCTCCGTGCTTTCGACCTTCGCGATCAGCGCCAGGATGCCGCCCTCGCCGTCGTTGTCGGCGCGCATGATGAAGAGGACGAACTCGATCGAGACGATCAGCGTGATCGACCAGAAGACGAGCGAGATCACGCCGAAGACGTCCTGCTCGGTCGGCTTCACCGCGCCGTGGTCGGCGGAGAACACGGTCTGCAGCGCGTAGAGCGGGCTGGTCCCGATGTCACCGAAGACGACGCCGAGCGCGCCGAGCGCGAGCGCCGCCATGCCGAGCTGGCGACGAGCGTCGCGTCGGCGGGAGGAGGTCGCCATGGGGCGAAACCTAGCGATGGTCGAAGGCGTCGACGAGTACGGCCCGGACGTGGGCGGGGCGGTGGAAGACCTGGGAGTGGGAGAAGCGCAGAGTGCGAAGGCCGGCCCGCGCGTGGGTCTGGTCGCGACCGAGGTCCACTGCCTGCTCGGCCGCGGTGCGGTGGTGGCGGAGGCTGTCGGTCTCGACCACGAAGCCGAGATCGGGCCAGAAGAAGTCGACCCGGTAGCGGCCGAGGCGGCGCTGGGTCTCGGGCGGTGGGAGTCCGGCGGTGCGGACGATCGCGAGGAAGCGGCGCTCGAGCGCGTTCGCCGCGCGGCTGAAGGTCTGCGCGTCGAGGAGCGCCTTCAGCCGACCGACCCCAGGTCGCTTCGGCTCTTGGTTGAGCGCCCGCCGAAGCCGGTGCGTGCGGATGAGGTCGAGCCGGTCGCCTCGTTCACGGCGTCTTCGACCGCCTCATCGGCCAGGCACGTCGCGAGGTCGATAAGGACCGAGATCGGATCGCCGACGGGGATGCGATGGACGTGGCGACGACGAAGGTGGGTTTGTTGGTGGACCGAGATCCCCGATCGATGCCGGATGACGTCATCGGGCACCGAGACATCGATTGGGCCGCTGTCGCGCGCGCGGACCCTCCAGAGCTCGGCAGCGCTTCGGTGGCTGAGCTGGGCACACGCGCCACAGGCCAGGACCGCGGCCATCAGTTCGCCGTGACGATCGATCTCGTTCCTCCCGACCGCGTAGACGCCGCGATGGATCTCGTACAGACGCCCGATGGTCCGGCGATGGCGGATCGCCGCCGAGGTCAGGCCGAGCTCCAGGAGTTGGGCGCGCGTGACCACCCCGTGCTGAGACCGGACCAGCGCCCACACTCGTGATCCATGGATTGGTGTCGCCATGACGACACCAAGGCTTGGCGGATGCCAATTCTCCCCCTGCCCGGTCGGAACTTCGCGCAGCCTGCGAGACTTGGGGGGTGGCGCGCATTCCAGATCCGATCGAGTCGGTGCGGCATCAGCTGCGGCCGCTCTTCGACCAGATCGTGATCAAGGAGCTCGATTCCGACCGGGTGCGGCGTTCCGGGCTGGTCGTGCCGCCCGGCACGCACGAGCCGCCGCCGGAACAGGGGATCGTCCTCGCGGTCGGGCCGGGGCTCGACTGGTGGGCCGGGGCCGGGGTCGAGATGCCGGTCGAGGTCGGCGACCACGTCGTCTTCCCCGCCGCCGCCGGCGTCTGGGTCGAGGTCGACGAGGAGCGCCTGCTGGTGTGCCGCGTCACCCAGCTGCTCGGCGTGCTCGAGTCCGCCGTGATGAACGAATAGGGCGCCGCTCTATCTACATGCCGGTGAAGGCCCGCGCGGTGATCGCGCCGGCGAGGCGAAGCTGGGAGCGCTGGCTCGAGTCCGGGATGCGGTCCAGGTAGTCACGCGCCTGCTCGGCCACCAGCGGTTCGCCTTCGGCGGCGATGGCGACCGCGGCGCTCGCCACCTCGCGCACCACCGACGGCTCGACCGAGAGCAGCGCGTCGAAGGCGCGGTCACCGTCGGCCCGCCCGGTCGCGCCGACCGTTTCCCAGCCGATCAGGCAGGCCGAGTAGCCGGCTGCCAGGCAGATCACCGCCCACTCGTCGGCGACCGGCTCACCGGAGTGGATCGGCACCTCGACCGGCTCGCCCGCGGGCCGGGCGGGCTCCTCGAAGGTGGCGAGGACGAAGGAGAGGCCGGCGCCGCGCGAGAGCCGCTGCCAGCGCGCCGCGCTCGCCCGGTAGAACTCCGGCCGCTGGAAGGCGCCGATCATCAGGGCTCGCTCGGCGCGGGCCGCGCTCTCCTCCTCGACCGCGCGCGAGAGGTGCAGCATCTGGCGCTTGCGCAGCGCCACCGGCAGCAGGTCGGGACGGCGCTCGCGCAGCGGCGCGAAGAGCGAGGGCGGCCCGCTCGACTCGGCGGTGACCCGTTCGATCGCCACCGCCAGCGAGAGGCCGCGGTCGCGCTCGCGCACGACGGCGCGGATCCGCTCCACCTCCTCGCGGCTGTAGCGACGGTGGCCGGAGGGCTCGCGGCGCGGCGCCGGGAAGCCGAAGCGACGCTCCCAGGCACGCAGGGTCGCCTCGCCCACGCCGGTCGCCGCGACGACGTCGCCGATGCTCAGCGTCGAGTCATCCCCGTTCCTGGACCCCATGTCAAGGTTCACATTCACTCAAGGTCACATTCTCCTACCCGCGGCTCGCGCCCGTCACCCTTACCGCGCGGCGGGCGGAGCGTTCCGGCGGCCTGGACCCTAGAGCGCGGGCGAGGTCTCGCGGCGTGGATCGGAGCGCTTGATCCGCAGCATCCGGTCGTCGGCGGATCGCATCAAGGTCTCGAAGTCCTGCCCGTCGTCGGGGAATACCGCCCAGCCGACCGACGCGCTCGGGGCCGGGATGTCGCCGCCGGCGTCGCCGAGGGCGACCGCCGCACGCACCGACTCGGCCAGACCGGCGACCCCGTCACCGTGTGCCCCCGGAGCGATGATCGCGAACTCGTCGCCGCCGATCCGGGCCAACGTGTCGGTCGAGCGCAGGACCGAGAGCACGCGCGCGGTCGCCTCCTGCAGCACCGCGTCGCCGACCTGGTGGCCGTGGTGGTCGTTGACGCCCTTGAAATCGTCGAGGTCGAGGATCAGCAGCGCCAACGGACTGGTGTCGAGCTCGCGCCGCCCGAACGGCCGCGTCCGCCGGTCCAGCTCCCGCTTCATCGTCGCGTCGAAGTAGCGTCGGTTGCCGACCTCGGTGAGCGGGTCGCGGTTGGCGAAGTCCCGCTGGCGCACCTCGGCGGCGACCAGCCGCTTCTTCAGTCCGACCATCACCCAGGTGGCGGCGAGGAAGCCGACCGCGAGGGCGAGGTAGCGGGGCAGGAAGGCGTTGTGGATCGCGTCGGCGTCGTAGACCAGAGGCGCGCCGGCGACGACGATCAGCTCGAGCGTCAGCGGCCAGGCCCAGCGCTCGGGGAAGAAGAAGGCCGCGTAGAGGAGGGGGCAGACGAGCAGCGGCTCGATGAAGGAGAGCGAGCCGCCGGTCAGGTAGATCGCGAGACCCGCGACCGGGATCGTCGCCACCATCCCGAAACCCAGGGCGTCGATCGAGGCCCGATCCCAGGGGATCCAGCCGACCACGCTGGCGAGACCGTAGAGGAAGACGACGGCGCCGAGGAGGAGGACCAGCGGCGTCGAGGCGTGTTGGGAGCCCGGGACGAAGACGTCGATCGCCCCGACCACCGCCGCCGCCATCCAGAGGAAGCCCGAGATGCGGCCCATCCGGGCGCGCTCGTGGGGGGCTTCGGCGAAGGCGGCGCGAGCCTGGCTGATCTGCTCCGGAATCGTCTGCACTGCGAGTTCTCTTCGACCGAAAGGAGCGAGCGGATTAGGCGCCGCCCGAAGTTTTAGGCGTTTATGCCAGAAATTGATCTGACCGGTGCGGCGCGGCGATCAACTCTCGACCGCCGCGGGCTCGCGCTCGGCGGACTCGCCGGCCGGGGCTGGGCCGTCCATCTCGGGCATCGGCTCCGGCTGCTTCAACACGAAGATCGCGATCAGCAGCGAGGCGAAGGCGAGCCCGGCCCCCACCAGGTAGGCGAGGTGGTACCCGGAGACCAACGACGAGGCGACGCTGTGGCCGGCTGCTTCGAGCTTTTCGGTGCGCTCGGTGGAGAGCGTCGCCAGCACCGCCAGGCCGACCGCCCCGCCTACCTGCATGCTGGTGTTGACCAGGCCCGACGCGAGCCCAGCGTCCTGCGGCGTCGCCCCCGACATCGCCAGGGTCATGATTCCCGGGAACGAGGTGCCGATGCCGACGGCGATCAACAGGAACGGCGGCAGCAGGTCGGTGAGGTAGTTCCCGTCGACCGGCGTCCGGGCGAAGAGCAGCAGCGCGATCGTCACCATGACGAAGCCGGGGATGAGGATGTTGCGCGGGCCGAAGCGCATGATCAGCTTTTCCGAGAAGCCGAGCGAAAGCCCGCCCATCACCACCGTGGTCGGCAGGAAGGCGAGACCGATCTCCAGGGCGCTGTAGCCGAGAACCTTCTCCAGGTAGAGGGCGCCGAGGAAGAACATCCCGAACATCCCGGCGACCAGCAGCGCCTGCACCGTGTTGGCGCCGACCACGTTGCGCGAGCTGAACAGACGCAGTGGCATCAGCGGGTTCGCGACCCGCGACTGGCGGCGGAAGAAGACGACCATGAGCGCCGCGGCGAGCACCAGTCCACCGATCGTGCGGGCGTCGACCCAGCCCCACTCGGTGATCTGCAGGATCGTGAAGACGCCGAGCATCAGTGCGCCGGTGATCAGGGCGGCACCGGGGAAATCGGCGCCCTCCTTCATCCCGAGGCCCTCGGGATTGTCGACCAGGCGCAGGGCCAGCCAGCCGACCAGCACGCCGATCGGCAGGTTGATGACGAAGATGAAATGCCAGGAGATCGCCTGGGTGAGAACGCCGCCGAGCAGCAGGCCGATCGAGCCGCCCGCGGAGGCGACGAAGCCGTAGACGCCGATCGCTTTCGCCTGCTCGTTCCGCGCCGGGAACATCCGCACGATCATCGCCAGGATCACCGCCGATGACAGCGCGCCGCCGATGCCCTGGATGAACCGCGCGCCGATCAGCACGCCCTGGTCGGGCGAGGCCGCGCAGAGCGCCGAGGCGACCGTGAAGATCCCGAGCCCGACGATGAAGACGCGGCGCTGGCCGAGCAGGTCTCCGAGCCGGCCGGCGAGCAGGAGGAGGCCGCCGAACGGGATCAGATAGGCGTTCACGACCCAGGCCAGGTTCGACTGGGAGAAGCCGAGGTCCTCCTGGATCGAGGGGAGCGCTACGTTCACGATCGTGCCGTCGAGGACGATCATCAGCATCCCCGCGCAGAGGACGTAGAGGGCGAGCCAGCGGTTGTTGTCGGGTTGTGCGGTGGTGGTCATGTATCTGGGGACGGACGGCCCGGCGAAAACTAATCGGTCCTGGGCCCGGCGGCTGCGCGATGCCGGCCTTTTCACGAAGTCGAAGCAACCAATGCCACAACCTCAGTAGTTTTGGGTGGTGAACTCGCTGAAGGAGCCGCTCGGTCAGGGAGCCGCGGCCATCGTCACCTCCGTGCTCGACGCGGTGGTCATCCTCGACGAGGAGATGCGCGTGGTCGAGTGGAACCGGGCCGCGGGCGAGCTCTTCGGCATCGACCGCACCGACTCGCTCGGGGGCGATCTGGTCGAGCTGATCGTCCCGGCCGAGCTGCGCGAGTCGGTGCGCTATTGCCTGGGCGGCGGCGAGGAGGAGCCGCCGACGGACGACGAGCTCCTCGGACGACGGATCGAGCTGCCGGCCCAGCGCGCCGACGGCGTCGGCTTCCGGGCCGAGCTGACGATCGTCCGACCCGCCGCGCCCGGGACCGGCCCGACCGTCTTCGCCCGCGACGTCAGCCACCGCCTCGAAGCCGACCGCGCCCGGGCCCACATGGAGCAGGTCGTCGTCGGCAGCCACGACGCCGTCTACTCCAAAGACCTGCAGGGCGTGGTGACGACCTGGAACCCGGCCGCCGAACGCCTCTACGGCTACACCGCCGAGGAAGCGGTCGGCCGTCACGTCTCCTTCCTGATGCCGGACGACCTGAAGCACGAGGCCGTCGAGATCCTCGCCCGCGTGCGCAACGAAGAACACCTCGAGACGTATGAGACGCGGCGGGTGCGCAAGGACCGGACGGTGCTCGACGTCTCGTTGACGATCTCGCCGATCGGGAGCGACTCCGGCCACCTCTACGGCGCCTCGGTGATCGCCCGCGACATCACCACCGAGCGGCGGCGGCGGACCGCGCGCGAGTTCCTGATCGCCGCCACGCGCGACCTCGACGCCTCCCTCGACCCGGTCGAGACGGCGCGCAACATCGTCGCCAAAGCGGTCCCCGATCTCGCCGAGGTCTGCGTCATCGACTTCCTCCGCGCCGACGGGCGGATCGGCGACTCGGTCGCCGCCTCGGCGATCCCCGGCGCGGCCGAGCGGCTCGAGCGGATCCGCCGCGAGGCGCCGCTCGATCCGGAGGGCGATCATCCGGTCGCACAGGTGCTGCGGGCCGGAGAGCCGATGATCATGGGCGACCTGGGCAAGCCCGAGATGGCCGCCACGCTGGCCCAGAACGTCGAGCACCGCCGCCTGATCGACGAGACCGGCTACCAGTCGGCCGCGGTCGTCGGCCTCTTCGCGCGCGGGCGGAAGCTCGGGACGCTTGCCTTCCTCCACACCAACGCCAACGTCCGCTACGAGCAGGACGACCTCGAGTTCTTCGGCGAGCTGGGGGAGCGTGCCGCACTGGCGCTCGACAACGCACGGCTCTACCAGGAGCGCGATGCGATCGCCCGCAATCTGCAGCGCGGCCTGCGCCCGCCGCGGCCGGCGCGGGTCAAGGGGCTCGAGTCCTCGGTCGTCTTCGAGGCGGCCGGCCGGGGGATCGAGATCGGCGGCGACCTCTACGACGTGCTGCCGACCGACGACGGCTGCTGGGTGCTGGTCGGCGACGTCGCCGGCAAGGGCTCGGCGGCGGCCGGCGTCTCGGTGGCGCTGCGCCACGCGGTGCGCGGCTTGACCCGTGAGGTCGACGAGCCGGAGGAGGTGCTGGTCCGGGTCAACGAGCTGCTGCTCGAGGGGACCGGGCTGAACGACTTCGCCACCGCCGTGCTGGTGCGACTGCGGCAGGACGCGGGCGGCGACTGGACGCTGGCGGTGGCGAGCGCCGGCCACCCGCCGCCCGTCCACGTGCGCAAGGGCGGCGCCCGCCTGCTCGGCGGTGGCACCGTGCTGGGCGCGCTGAACGACGCCAAGGTGCAGCGCCACGACGCCTCCTTCGAGCAGGGCGACACGCTGGTCCTCTGCACCGACGGTTGGCTCGAGGCGGGGCCGACGTCGGAGCATCGCGACCCGCTCGAGCTGGCGCGGCTGGCCGAATACCTGGCGCCGCTGGCGCTCGAGGAGCTGACCGCGCGACTGCGTGGCGACGCGGTCAGTCGCTCCGGTGGCGAGCTGCAGGACGACATCGTCCTGCTCGCGCTCCGCCGGGTCTAGTCACCCGGTCGCGCCGCCGTCCATCCGCAGCCGGATGCGGGTGCCGATCGCGCTGCTGTCGATCGCGACCTCGTCGCAGAGCTGGTTGGCGATGTAGAGGCCGCGGCCTTGACGCGCGGTGGGGTCGGGACGCACCTGGCCGACGGTCGGGTCGACGATCGTCCCCGCGTCGGCGACCTCGACGAAGATCGCGCCATCCTCTCCCCAGACCGAGGCGAGGCCACGCCCGCCGCCGTGCAGGATGCTGTTGGCGGCCAGCTCGGAGACGGCGACGACGAGGTCGTTGGTGCGGCTCGGGGAGAGCCCGCCGGCGGTGGCGGCGGCGCCGGTCAGCGCGCGGACGTCGTGCAGATCGTCCAGCCCGAACTCCTGGCGACGCGCCCTCAGCGGGGCCGGCGAGAAGGCGGCGTGGAGGGCGTTCGCCTCCGTCCGGGTCGTTTGCATGGTGCAGGGCTACCCGGCTGTGGGCGACCTACAACATGCGGGTTTGGACTGTCAACTTTTTCTGGGGGAGGCGGCCTGGGCGGGAGGCGGATCGCCCAACCAGTAGCGCGGCCCGGCGCCGAGGCGCGCGGCGCGATCGTCGGGGTTGGCGAGCTTGCAGCGGTCGAGCGAAAGGCAGCCACAGCCGATGCACTCGCCGAGGCCCGCCTTGAGGCGCTCCAGCTCCGCGATGCGTTCGTCGATGCGGCCGCTCCAGGTCGCGGAGAGGCGCGACCAGTCCCGGCGGGTCGGAGCACCGTGCGGGGGGAGCTTGGCCAGCTCGGCGGCGATCTCGTCGAGGCTCAGGCCGACCTTCTGGGCGAAGACGATGAAGGCGATCCGGCGGAGCACCGGGCGGGGATAGCGGCGGTGGTTACCGGCGCCCTCGCGCTCGGCCGCCGAGATCAGGCCCCGCTCTTCGTAGTAGCGGAGTGCGGAGGAGGCGACGCCGCTGCGCCGGGAAGTCTCGGAGATGGAGAGGAGCTGGGACACGGGCTTGACTTCAAGCTTACTTGAACTTGTACCTTCAACGGATGATGAAACCAAGCGAACGCATTACCGCAGAGGTGACGAGTTGGGACGGGATCGAGGCCGGGCCTGGGAGGCGCGGCGAGTTCGCCTTCCGGCTCGGGCACCGCGAGATCGGCCACCTGCACGGCGACCACGCCGCCCACTTCTTCTTCCCCCGCGAGCGCTGGGAGGAGCTCGCCGCCGAAGGCCGGATCGTCGAGCACCCGGTCTTCCCCGGCAAGCACGGCCCAGCCGCCCGACGAATCGAGACCGAGGCCGACGTCGACGACGTGATCGCCCTGATGCGCATCAACTACGAGGCGAAATCGTCGAAGCGGCAGGTACCGGCCTCGCAGGAGTAAGGAGTCTCGGTCGGGAAGGGACCGGGTGCGGGCGGGTCGCGGGAGTCCGTCCACGGCAATCAGGGATGGCCACCTCGAGGTGAGCGAACGTAGCGAAACGGACGATCCTCCTAAGATCGTGCTGGTGAGAGCGATCGTCCAGCACGAGTTCGGCGGACCGGAGGTGCTGCGGCTCGAGGAGGTCGCGACGCCGGAGCCGATCCCGACCGAGGTCCAGGTCCGCGTCAGGACGGCCGGGGTGAACCCGGTCGACTTCAAGACACGCGCGGGCAAGGGAGCCGCGGCGTCGATGGGCGGGCTGCCGCTGACGATCGGCTGGGACGTCTGCGGTGAGGTCACGGAGGTGGGCGGCGGCGTCACCCGCTTCCAGGTCGGCGACGAAGTCTTCGGCATGCCGTGGTTCCCGCGCGAAGCCGGCGCCTACGCCGAGTACGTGACCGCGCCCTCGCGCCACTTCGAGCACAAGCCGCACGCGCTCTCGGCCGAGGAGGCGGGGGCGCTGCCGCTGGCCGGGCTGACCGCCTGGCAGATCGTCGTCGACACGATCCGCGTGCAGGACGGCGACGACGTGCTGATCCACGGCGGCGCGGGCGGGGTCGGCCACCTCGCCGTGCAGATCGCCGCCGCGCGCGGGGCGAACGTGATCGCGACCGCGCGACGCGAGCAGACCGAGTTCCTCGAAGGGCTCGGCGCGACGCAGGTGCTCGACTACCGCGACGACGACTTCGACCGGCGCTGCGCCGAACTCGACTCGATCATCGACTTCACCGGCGGCTACGGCGAGCGCTCGCTCGCGGTGCTGCGGCCGGGCGGGACGATGGTCCTCGTGCCAAGCGGCGCCGACCCGAAGGTGCACGATCTGGCCGCGGCCCGCAAGCAGCGCTCGACCGGGATCCTGGTCGAGCCCGACCCGGTCGGGCTGGCCGGCCTCTGCGACCTGATCGAGCGGGGCAAGCTGCAGATCGAGGTCGGCGAGGTCTTCGACCTGGAGCGGGCGCCCGACGCCCACCGTCATGCCGAAGCGAGCCACGGGGCGGGCAAGATCGTCCTGCGGGTCCCATGAGCCGCGCTCCCGAGGACACCGTCGCGCTGGTCACCGGCGCGACCGACGGGCTCGGCCGCGCGGTCGCCGAGCGCCTGGCCGGGATGGGCATGACGGTCCACATCCACGGGCGCAGCGCCGCGAAGCTCGCCGCCGCGAAGCAGGAGATCGTCGTCGCGACCGGCAACGAGAAGATCCACGCCCACCGTGCCGACTTCGCCTCGCTGGCCGACGTGGGAGCCCTCGCCGACGAGATCGCCGCGCTGCCCGCCCTTCACCTCCTCATCAACAACGCCGGCATCGGCTCCGGCCTCCCCGACTCGCCCGACCGCCAGGAGAGCGAGGACGGCCTCGAGCTCCGCTTCGCGGTCAACTACCTGGCGAGCTTCGTCCTCACCACCCGCCTCCTGCCCCTGCTCGAACGCTCCACCCCCGCGCGCATCGTCATGGTCGCGTCGTTGGGCCAGGCCTCCCTCGACTTCGACGACCCCCAGCTCGAACGCTCCCTCTACGAAGGCCGGCGCGCCTACGCCCAGTCGAAGCTCGCCCAGATCTCCTTCGCCAACGAGCTGGCCTACCGCCTCCCCACCGAATCCGGCGTCACCGTCAACTCCCTCCACCCGGCGACCTTCATGCCGACCAAGATCGTCCTCGACGAGCGCGGCACCTCCGTCGATGCCCTCGACCGCGGCGTCGACTCCACCGTCCACCTCGCCACCGAACCGTCCCTGGAGGGCGTCACCGGCCGCTTCTTCGACCGCGAGACCGAAGCCCGTGCCGAAGACCAGGCCTACGACCCCGAGGCCCGGCGGCGGTTGTGGGAGCTGAGCGAGAAACTCGCGAGCGAAATCTTGCGCTGAGATCGGCCGATCGCATCGGACCCCCTGCCGGAGGGGGAGGCTCGACCCGACCGAAGCAGAGCTCATCGCCGCTCCCCGCATACGACGCCTCCTTCGCGACGGTTTGTCTGTGGAGATGTAGTCTTGCTGGATGCGAACGTGTGTTCGTATGGAGATCGCCTGCGTCATCGACTGCCGCCTGACGACTCCTGCGCGCCCGGGCCACTCCGGGGGGCTTCGGCCCGGGCGCGCATCTTCGATCGACCGGGTTGACGATCCGGTCGCGGCGGCGGAGCTGACCGAGGCGCTGGCGCGGGCGCTGGAGGGGATCGGCGCCGGGGTCGAGACGGAGCGGGCCGGGGAGGTCTTCTTCGCGGTCGGCGGGTTGCGCGGGCTCTATGGCGGTGAGGTCGCCGGGGTGACGTCGGCGGCGCGCCGGGCGGTCGGGGCGGAGGTGCTGATCGGGGTGGCGCCGACCCGGACCGCGGCGCGGGCCGCCGCCGAGCGCGGGGAGATGGTGGTGAGCGCGGCGCGGGTCGGGCGCTTCCTCGGGCCACTGCCGACCGCGGTGCTGGTCGACCGGCTGGGTGAACCACGGCGGGCGACGGAGCTGGTCGCCTCGCTGGAGCGGCTGGGAATCGGAACGCTCGGGGAGCTGCGGCGGCTGACGCTCGACCAGGTCGCCGACCGCTTCGGACCGCTCGGCCTGTGCGCCCTGCGGATCGCCCGCGGCGAAGAGGAGTCGCTGCGCCCGCGCGTCCCCCACGAGGACCTGGCGGAGGAGATCGAACTTCCCGAAGGGGTGGCGGGCAGTCAGCTCGACCGGGCTCTCCACCTGCTGATCGACCGCCTCTTGGCGGCGCCGGCGGGCAAGGGGCGGACGCTGCTCGGGGTGCGGCTCGGGGCGCGCCTGGTCGGCGGCGGTAGCTGGAGCGTCGACCAGGGTCTCGGCCGTCCCACGGCGGCGGCGTCGGCGCTGCGGCGCCTGCTGGTGCCGCGCCTCGAGGCGCTGCCGGGGCCGGCGGAAGCGCTGCGGCTGCGGGCGCTCGGCTTCGGCCCGCCCGCCGCCGACCAGCTGGTGATGGAGGTCGGCGGTGCCGAGCCGCGGCGGCGACGACTGGGCGCGGCGATCCGCGAGGTGCGCGCCGCCCAGGGCGCCGACGCGCTGCTGCGCGTCCTTCCCGTCGACGCGATGTCGCGGGTGCCCGAGCGCCGCCATCTCCTCACCCCGTTCCCGGAGGTCTGATGGGAGCGCCGCGATGACCGGGCCGCGCAGACTCAACGAGCCACAGCCGGTCGCGGTGCTCGCCGATCCCGTGGGCGCCCCGCGCTCGATCGACGCGGCGGCGGTCGAGGCGGTGCGCGAGGAGTGGCTGGTCGAGGACCGCTGGTGGACGCCGCGGCCACTGCGTCGCCACTACTTCGAGCTGGCGATGGCCGACGGCCGCGCCCTCACCGTCTTCCGCGACCCCGGCAGCGGGCGCTGGTACCGGCAGCGGGCCTGAGGTGGGGACGAAGATGACGAGCCCCCCTCCCTACGTCGAGCTGCACGCCCACTCGGCGTTCTCCTTCCTCGACGGCGCCTCGACCCCGCTGGAGCTGGCGGGCGCCGCCGCCAAGCTCGGCTACCCGGCGCTGGCGCTGACCGACCACGACGGCATCTGGGGCTCGATGGAGTTCGCCCACTGCGCCAAGGGCCTCGGCCTCCGCCCGATCACCGGCGCCGAGCTGACCCTCCGCGTCTCCGAACCCCGTGTTGACGGGCCGAAAACCGGACTATCTGACGGGTTTTCGGCCCGTCAACATCTGACGCTGCTGGTGGTGGACTCGGTCGGCTACCGGAATCTGTGCCGGCTGTTGACGGCGGCGCACGCGCGGACGCGGGACAACGCGGCGCGGGCCGCGGAACCGGCTTGGACGACGCTGGAGGAGGTGGAGCGGCATGCGGAGGGGCTCGTCTGCCTGTCGGGGTGCGCGCGGGACGGGGCGCTGGCGGGGGCCTTCGAGCGTGGGGACACGGCGACGGGCGAGGCGCTCGGGCGCAGGCTCCTCGCCGCCTTCGGCCGGGACCGCTTCCGGGTCGAGCTGCAGCGTCCCTACTGGCGACGGGACCGGGCGCGCAACCGCTGGCTCGCGCTCCTCGCGGAGCGGCTCGGCGTCCCGACCGTCGCCACCGGCAACGTCCACGCCCACTCCCGCTCGCGCTCCCACGCCCAGGACGCGCTGGTCGCGATCGGCCTGAACGAGACGCTCGAGTCCTCGGAGCCGAGCCGCCGCGGCAACTCGACCTCGGCGCTCGCCTCCCCCGCCGCGATGGCGGCGCGCTTCGCCGAGCATCCGGACGCGGTCGCCGAGACCGTCCGCCTCGCCGAGCGCCTCACCTTCGACCTCACCGAGGACCTCGGCTACCGCTACCCCGGCTCCGAGGACGAGACCGCCGACGGGGAGCTGGCCCGCGTCTGCGCGCACATGATGGATGAGCGCTACGCCGGCGACCCGCGCCGGGCCGAGGCCGAGATGCGCCTCACCCAGGAGCTGGCGACGATCCGCGGCCTCAACCTCTCCGGCTTCTTCCTCCTGCACCGCGACATGCTCGAGCTGGCCCGCGAGGTGGCGGTCGAGGTGCGCGGCCCCGACTCGGCCCGCGGCATCCTCCCGCCGGGGCGCGGACGCGGCTCCAGCGTCAGCTCGATCGTCTGTTACCTCACCGGCCTCTCCCACGTCGACCCGGTGAAGGCCGACCTTTTCTCCGGCCGCTTCCTGAACGACGAAACCGCCTCGATGCCCGACATCGACCTCGACTTCCCGCGCGACATCCGCGAGGTCCTCATCCCCCGCGTCCACGAGCGCTACGGCCACGAGCACTCGGCGCTGGTCGCCGCCTTCCCCACCTACCGACCGAAGGGCGCGGTGCGGGACCTCGGCAAGGTGCTCGGGCTGCCGCCGGCGGAGATCGACAAGGTCGCGAAGACGTGCGGCTTCCACGAGACCTCGGCGGAGATCGAGCGCGATCTCGTCGCGGCGCTCGGGCCGGAGCGCGCCGCCGAGCCACGCTGGCGCGTGCTGCTGGAGCTGTCCCAGGAGATCATGGGCCTCCCCCGCAACGCCTCCCAGCACCCGGGCGGGATGGTGATCTCGACCCGGCCGCTGATCGACGTCTGCCCGGTCGTCCCCGCGGCGATGGTCGGTCGCCAGATCGTCCAGTGGGACAAGGACTCCTGCGGCGACGCGGGGTTCCTGAAGATCGACCTGCTCGGACTCGGGATGCTCTCGGCGGTCGAGCGCACGGTCGAGGAGCTGGGACGCAGCCGCGGCGAGCGGCTCGACCTCTCCCGCATCCCGCTCGACGACGAGCTCACCTACGAATCGATCCGGGCCGCCGAGACCACCGGCGTCTTCCAGATCGAGAGCCGCGCCCAGATGCAGATGCTGCCCCGCACCCAGCCACGGAACCTCGACGACCTCACCGTCCAGGTGGCGCTGGTGCGTCCCGGCCCGATCCAGGGCGGCGCGATCCACCCCTACATCGAACGCCGCAAGCGCCTGCGCGAGGACCCCACCTTCGAGGTCCCCTACGAGCACCCGCTGCTGCGCCCGGTGCTGGAGGAGACGCTGGGGACGATCGTCTACCAGGAGCAGGTGATCGAGGTGGCGATGGCGCTGGCGGGGTTCTCCTCCTCGGAGGCCGAGGGGCTGCGGCGGGCGATGTCGAAGAAGCGCTCGCTGCAGGCGATCGAGTCCCACCACGAGCACTTCGTGCTGGGGGCGGCGGAGCGCGGCGTGGCGCCGTCGATCGCCGAGCGCGTCTGGGCGCAGATCCAGGGCTTCTCCGGCTTCGGCTTCCCCAAGGCGCACTCGGCGGCCTTCGGCCTGCTCGCCTACCAGTCGGCCTGGCTGCGCGTCCACCGCGGCCCCGAGTTCCTCTGCTCACTGCTGAACGAGCAACCGATGGGCTTCTACCCGCCCGACTCGCTCGTTCACGAGGCGCAGCGGCGCGGCATCCGCGTGGCCCCGCCGGACGCGAACGTCAGCCGCGCGCTCTGCCACGTCGAGTCCCCGCGCCAGGAGCCGGAGCTGCGCGGCGGCCTGCAGGTGCGGATCGGCCTCGGCTACGTGAAGGGGGTGCGCTCCGACGAGATGGAGGCGCTGGCCGCGGAGCGCGAGCGCGGCGGGCCCTACCGGGGGATCGCCGAGTTGGCCTCGCGCTCCGGCGCCGGGCTGCCGAGCCTCGAAAAGCTCGCCTGGGCGGGAGCGCTCGACGGCATCCCGGCCGACGGCGACGACGAGCGGCGCGGCGCGCTCTGGCGGGTCGGGGTGGCCGGGGCGGGACGGACGAGCGGCGGGGCGACCCAGCTGGCGCTGCCGATCGAGCCGCCGGAGCCGCCGCAGCTGGAGCCGCTCGGCGACTGGGGCAAGCTGATCGCCGACTATCGCTCGACCGGCCTCACCCTGGGACGCCACCCGCTGGAGATGCTGCGCCCCGGCCTCGACCCGAAGATCCTGAAGTCATCCGACCTGCCGAGGACCCGCGACGGACAGGTCGTCGAGGTGGCCGGGATGGTGGTCGCCCGGCAGCGCCCGGAGACGGCGAAGGGGATCGTCTTCATGCTGCTCGAGGACGAGCGCGGCAACGTCAACCTGATCGTGCCGCCGCCGGTCTACGACCGCCACCGCGCCCTGGTCCGCGGCGCGCCGCTGCTGCGGGCGAAGGGGAAGCTGGAGCTACGCGAGGGGACGATCAACGTGCTGGTCAGCCACGTCGAAGCGCTGGAGCGGACCGAGCTGCCGCCGCGAGGCCGTCCCAAGCCACGACCCAGGCGGCGCGAGCAGCGAGAGCTTGCCGTCGCCGAGCTGCGCGCCGTCGCCCCCAGTGGCCACATGTTCGGTCGGCGGGGCTGAGCGTTGCCGATTCGCGTCGACGACGAGAGGTGCAACTCGGGCCGGACGAACCGCCCTCGACTGGGAGCGGCGATCACGCCCGTGCCCGAGCTGCCGCAGCCGACACAGGGATTGAAGACGGCTACGAGGACAACCAGCGGAGCGACCAACGTGCTGCCTCCCGGATGCCTCCTGCGAAGGTACCCGAGGAGTACCTAGAGAGTCAATGCCTCTTACCGGTACACAGAAAAGTTTGTCAACCCTGGTGGGCGACGAGCGCGGCCTTGTCGCTGCCGACGAACGGCGCGAGGGTGAATTCGGTGAGGTCGGGGAGCAGGGACTCGAGCTCCTCGGTCTGGCCCGCGACGATGCGGCGGGAGACGAGCGAGACCATGCCGCCGACGAGAGCTTCCTCGGTCGAGTCGGAGAGGTGCTTGAGGACCGCTTTGGACGCGCCTTTGCGGCCTGCGGTGATGTAGGGGAGGAAGGTCTGCACGGCGGCGTCGTAGCGCTCGACCACCACCGGGCCGGCGACCAGCGCCTCCACCATCGCCAGGCGCGCCAGGTTCGGTTCGGAGGCGAGGAAGGCCAGCATCGCCTCGATCCCGGCGCGGGTCGCGAGCGACCAGTCGTCCTCGGCCTTGAAGGCCTCGTCGACGCGCTCACGCATCTGCTCGGTGACCGTGTCGAAGGCCGCGACGAAGCACTCGTCCTTGCCGTCGAAGTGCTCGTAGAAGGTGCGCCGCGAGACCGCCGCGTGCCGGGTGATGTCGGCGATCGTGGTGCCGCCGTAGCCTTTTTCGGCGACCGCCTCGGCGAGGCCGGCGATCAGCCGCTCGCGCTGGTTGTGCACGACGAAGTCCCGCGGCAGTCCGTGCCGGCCAGGAGGCAGGCGCGAGAGCTCGGGCGGGTACTCGGCAGCGTCAGCTGGGTCTAGAGCCACGGAGCGACGATACCTATCGTTTACAACCGGGCGGTTGCCCGTTGCGCCGACTCGGCGCCGATGTAGGGGGTCAGGGCGAAGTCGACGAGGTCGGGAAGCAGCGACTCGATCTGCTCGGTCTCGCCGAGGACGATGCGCTGGTAGATGACCCAGAAGATGCCGCCGGCAATCGTCTCCTCCAGTGTGTCGGGGAGGTCCTTGCCCTGCGGCGAGGCCTCGCGACCCAGCCGCAGCAGCGGTACGAAGGCCTGCAGGGACTGCTCGTAGCGCTCCTGCGCGGCATCGCCGGCGGAGAGTGCCTCGACGATGCAGGTACGGGCGAGCGCCGGTTCGCTCGCCACGTATTTGAGGAACGCGCCGAGCCCCGCCGCGAGGCGCTCCTCCCAGCTCTCCACCTGCGTGGCGGCCTCGACGATCCGCGAGAGCGACTCCTCGACCGCGAAGTCCTGGGTGGCGAGGAAGCAGTCTTCCTTGGAGGCGAAGTTGTCGTAGAAGGTGTTGCGGGCGATACCGGCTCGTCGCACGATGTCGGCGACGGTGACCGCGCGGTAGCCGCGATCCATGGTCTCCTCGGCGAGCGCGTTCACGATCCGGGCCCGCTGGTGACGGGCGATGAACTCACGGGAGAGGCGCTGGCGACCGGGGGGTGGTCGCATCGGTGAACGTTGAGCCACGAACAGGACGGTACCGGAACTGATCCAACTTCAACTTGGGCTTTCTTGAGCGCAGGAACGGGGTCCCGCACTCGACTCTCTCGCTCTTTGGCCGACGGATGCCCGGGACCCGGGCGTCAGGATCCGGGCGGCACGGGCGCGCCGTGGCGCCCCTCGCCGGACGCGAACCGGCCCGCGCCGCGGGCGGCGGTGGCGAGCGTCTCGCGGCCGAGCCGGTGCTCCAGCGCGAGCCCGTCGGCGAAGGGCATGCCGATCCCCTCGAGCGCGGCGCGACGGTCGGCGAGCATCGTGTCCTGGGGGAATGCGGCGAGATACTCGGCGAGCACCAGCGCCCGCTCGAGGTGCGCGCCCGGCGCGGTGACCGAGGTGATGAGGCCGATCCGCTCGGCCTCTTCGGCGCCGACAGGGCGGCCGCTGAGGATGAGGTCGAGCGCCCGCCCGAGCCCGATCACGCGAGGCAGCCGCTGCGTCCCGCCGTCGATCAGGGGCACCCCCCAACGCCGCTCGAAGAAGCCGAAGGTCGACTCCGGCGTCGCCAGACGCAGGTCGCACCAGAGCGCGAGCTCGAGCCCGCCGGCCAGGCACCAGCCGTCGATCGCGGCGATCGTCGGCTTCGACGCGGCGAGCCGGCTGAAGCCCATCGGCCCGGCCGGATCGTCGACGTCGAGGTCCATCGCCTTCAGGTCGGCGCCCGCGCAGAAGGCCTCCCCCCCGGCCCCGGTCAGGATCAGCACCCGCGCCTCGTCGTCGGCCTCGAAGCGCTCGAGCCCGGCGCGCAGGCCCCGCGCGGTCGCCGCGTCGACGGCGTTGCGCCGCTCAGGCCGGTCGATCGTCAGCACGGTCGCCGCACCGACACGCTCGTAGCGAACCTCCTCCCCCATGCGGGGGATGGTCCCATAACGGGGCGTGGTGAGCGGGCGCAATGCGCGCCGCTCACCTCGCAGAGACGGGATCGGGCGGGCTAGTCACGGCACGACTCGCGGGGTGTGCTCGCGACGCCCGGCTCCCGCATTGGAATGCGCCCCGGTCGCTGGTCGCGGGAGGGGCAGGGTCCCCACGACCACGGCGAACGCTAGGTACCCGGTCGGACGGCTCCCATTCGAAGAGGTCCCCCTTCCATTCCGCAAAGTGCGCGGGTAGGGTGCTCGCGGCATGAACGGGTCGGAGGCCTCCGCGCGGCGAGCGCGGCGCAACGTGGTGCTGACCGCGGCGATCGCCGGGCTCGGCGGGCTGCTCTTCGGCTACGACACCGGCGTCATCGCCAGCGCCCTCCTCTTCATCAAGGTGGACTTCGCGCTCGGCAGCTTCGCCCAGGGCCTGGTGGTCGCCGCGGTGCCGATCGGGGCGGTCGGCGGCGCCGCGATCGCCGGACCCGCCGCGGACACCTACGGGCGCCGCCTGATGATCCTGCTCTCCGCCGTGGTCTTCATCGTCGGCGCGCTGGCCAGCGCCGCCGCCCCCGGGCTCCTCGTCCTGGTCGTCGCCCGCGTGGTGATCGGCGTCGCGATCGGCCTCGCCTCGGCGGCCTCCCCCGTCTACATCTCCGAGATCGCGCCGCCGGAGAGCCGCGGGCGCCTCGTCAGCTTCTTCCAGCTGGCGGTGACGATCGGGATCCTGGTCGCCTACCTCGTCGGCCTCGCCTTCAACGGGATCGAAGGCTGGCGCTGGATGCTCGGGCTCGGCTGCGTGCCGGCGCTCGCCCTCGCCTTCGGCATGCTGCGGATGCCGCAGAGCCCCCGCTGGCTGGTGATGAAGGGCGACGACTACGCGGCGCGCGCCGTGCTGGCGAAGATCCGCGTCGACGACCCCGACACGATCGACCGCGAGCTGGAGGAGATCGAAGAATCGGTGCACACCGACGCCAAGGCGGGCTCCTGGTCGGACCTCCTGCAGCCGGCGGTGAAGGCGGCGCTGGTGGTGGGCATCGGCCTGGCGATCCTGCAGCAGGTGACCGGCATCAACACGGTCATCTACTACGCGCCGACGATCATCGAATTCACCGGCGTCAACTCCTCCGCCGGCTCGATCCTGGCCGCGGTGGGCGTCGGGATCATCAACGTCGTCTTCACCCTGGTCGCGATCCGCCTGCTCGACAAAGCCGGGCGTCGCACGATGCTGATGATCGGCGTCTCCGGCATGGTGATCTCGCTGGTCGCGCTCGGCGGGGCGTTCGTCGGCGGTGGCGGCTCGACCGTCGCCTCAGTCGTCGCGATCCTCAGCCTGATGACCTTCGTCGCCTCTTTCGCGATCAGCCTCGGGCCGATCTTCTGGCTGCTGAACGCGGAGATCTACCCGCTCGGCGTGCGCTCCAAGGCGGCCGGACTGGGGACGATGGCGAACTGGACCTTCAACTTCATCGTCTCGCTCACCTTCCTGCTGCTGATCGAAGCGCTCGGGCGGGCCGGCGCCTTCTGGTTCTACGCGGCGATCGGCGTTCTGACCCTGTGGTTCTGCTGGAAGTACGTGCCGGAGACGAAGGGCAAGCCGCTGGAGGAGATCGAGGAACTCTTCGAAGAGCGGGCCGGGGTCAAGACCGCGACGCCCGCGGCCCCGGGGCCGGCCGAGCCGGTCGGCTGAATCGCCGCTCGGCCGCGCACCCAGGCGCCGGTACCCTTGGCGGATGCGCGTAGACGAGATCATCGCCGGCAAGCGACCGACCTTCTCGGTCGAGTTCTCCCCGCCCCGCACGCCGGAGGGCGAGGTGGCCCTGTTCGAGACGGCGCGTCAGCTCCGTGAGCTGGAGCCCGATTTCGTCTCCGTCACCTACGGCGCCGGCGGCTCGACCCGCGACGGCACGGTGGAGATCACCCGGGCGCTGAAGGACGACCTCGGCTTCGAGACGATGGCCCACCTGAGCTGCGTCGGCGAGACGACCGAGGGCCTCTCGGCGACCCTCGACAAGATCGCCGCGGCGGGGATCGAGAACGTCTTCGCGCTGCGTGGCGACCCGCCGCGCGGTCAGAGCGACTTCGAACAGCACGAGGGCGGGCTCGGCAGCGCCGCCGACCTGACCCGCTTCATCGAATCCGGGCCGTGGGACTTCGCCCTCGGCGGCGCCTGCTTCCCGGAGGTCCATCCGGAGGCCCCCGATCTGGAGACCGACCTCGCCTACCTGAAGCAGAAGGTCGAGGCCGGCGCGTCCTTCCTCACCACCCAGCTCTTCTTCGACAACCAGGTCTACTTCGACTTCGTCGGCGCGGCGCGCGCGGCGGGGATCGAGGTGCCGATCCTGGCCGGGGTGATCCCGGTCGGCAGCTTCGCCCAGACGAAGCGGATCTGCGAGCTCTGCGAAGCGTCGATCCCGGCCCCGCTGGAAGCGGCCTTCGAGGCGGCGGGCGACGACCCTGCGCGCGAGTTCGAGCTCGGCGTCGCGTTCGCGGCCCAACAGTGCTCGGAGCTGTTGATCGCGGGCGCCCCGGGGATCCACTTCTACGCCCTGAACCGGGCACCGGCGACGCGCGCGGTGCTGGGTGCGCTGAAGGCCTCGAAGCCGTGGGAGCGGACGCGGGGCGACGCCTCGACGCTCGCCGGCCGCATCGGCTGACCCGGCGCTGAGGATCAGGCGCGGTAGGCGGGGAAGTAGCCGCCGGCGTCGCGATCGCCGCTGAGCGCGGCGTAGCGCTCCGGGTCGCAGACGACCTCCGAGGTGCGCCAGGCGAGGCTGCGGTTGGCGTAGCCACGCTTGAACTCCTCCAGCGCGTCGCCGGGGCGGATCCCGCCGCCGAGGTTCAGCGGCAGCTCCAGCTCGTCCGCGTGCTCGACGAGGCGGGCGAGGACGTTCTTCATCGGCGAGTCGCCGAGGCGCGAGTCGGCGCTGCCGCTGAGGTAGTAGTGCAGGTAGCCGTCCGAGACGCAGGCGATCGACGCGGCGGCCGGGGCGCCCTCGGGGTCGGTTGCCAGCGCGAGCCAGGCGCGCTCGGAGCCGAGGATCTCGTCGAAGTACGCGGCGCCGAAGAAGTAATGGTCCGCCGCTCGCGCGCGGCGCATGGTCTGCTCGTAGAGGTCGAGGAAGGCGGCGCGCTGTCCGGCGCTCGTCTCCGTCGCCGGGATCAGCTCTACCGCGTACCCCGCCTCGACGTTGCGCCGGACCTGGCGGCGGTCGCTCGGCCGCTTCTTCGCCTTCAGCGCCGGGTCGTGGATCTGGACCACGTTGCGCTCGGTCGATCCGGCGAGCGGCACCAGGTCGAGGCGATGGCGGATGAAGACGGAGACGAGCCCGGTGCGGTGGTAATCGATCTCGGCCGGGTCGACAGAGCCGTCCCCCACCCCCTCCCCGACGACGCTGAACCCGGGGTAGCCGTAAGGGGACACCCCATCGAGGTCCGGTCCGGCGTCGATCTCCCGGACCACGAGCGGCGCCAGCAGCTCGGCATCGTCGAGCTCGATCCGCAGGGTATGGGTGGCGCGCTCGGCGGCGAGGAAGTGGGCGCCCCGGAAGAACTCGCTCGGGTGGCCGCCGACGCCGCCGGCGGCGGAGGCGCCGCCGTCCTCGATCAGCTGCGCGAAGGGCTTAGCCACCGAACAGGTCGGCGGTGGCGGCCCGGAACTCCTCCGGGAGGACGCCCCAGACCTCGCAGTCGTCGGGCGGCTCCCCCTCGCGCGCCAGGTGCGCGCGCATCGTCCCCTCGTACTTCCAGCCCAGGCCGGCGACCGTCTTCTTCGCGATCTCGTTGCGCGCCGGGATCCGCCCGTACACCCGGTGGGCGCCGAACTCGTCGAAGGCCTTCTTGATCGTCAGCGCCTCGGCGCGTCGCCCGACCCCCTTGCCGCGCACGTCGTCGCCGATCAGCGCGCCGAGCTCCGGCGCGGTCTGGCGGAAGAGGCCGTAGAGGGCGGTGAAGCCGACCGGCTCCCCGTACCCCTCGACCACGATCGCGTACTTGCGGTCCTCACCGTCGTCGGCGTTCACCGCCCGCCGGGTCCAGGCTTCGGCTTCCTCGAGCGAGAAGCTCCCCCGCTGCTCCATCAGCGACTTGGTCGCCTCGGGGTTGTTGAACCAGCGGTGGACGGCGGGCGCGTCGCCCTCCTCGAACCGCCGCAGTGAGACTTCCGGTCGATCGGCCATCCGAGGAACCCTACCCACGATGTTGACGGGCCGAAAACCGGACATATAGACGGGTTTTCGGCCCGTCAACATCACTCGGGTGAGACGCCCTTGCCGGTGAGGACGGGGAGGATCGTCTTGGCGATGATGCGGAGGTCCAGTGCGGGGCTGCGGTGGGCGACGTACCACTCGTCGAGATCGACCCGTTCCGGCCAGGTGATGTCGGCGCGGCCCTTGACCTGGGCCCAGCCGGTGATCCCCGGGAGGACGCGGAAGCGGGGGTGGCCGTGGAGGTCGAAGTAGTCGAGGTGCGCGGGGAGGGCCGGGCGCGGGCCGACGAGCGCCATCTCGCCACGCAGGACGTTGACGAGGTTGGGGATCTCGTCGATCGAGGTGCGGCGCATCAGCTCGCCGGGCCTGGTGACGCGGGGGTCGCCCTGGCCGACGACGGTGCCCACCCCGACCGGGTCGGAGCCTTCCTTCATCGTCCGCAGCTTCAGCATCTCGAAGACGCGGCCGTCCTTGCCGACGCGAAGCTGGCGGTAGAGGACGGGTCCGCGGCTGTCGAGCCTGATCCAGATCGCGAAGGCGAGCAGCACCGGGGAGAGGACGAGGAGCCCCAGCGCGGCGAGGAGGCGGTCGGCGGCGTGCGGCATCAGCGGCGCTCCTTCATCGCGTGCCCGCCGCCTTCTCCCAGCGGCCTCCGGCGCCGCGGCGCATGCGGTCCCAGAGGCCGAGGACGATCGAGGCCTGGGTGAGGACGTAGTAGCGACAGATCCGCACGACGGCGTCGTCGGGGAGGCGGTTGGACAGCGCGGCGACGCCCAGCAGGGCCAGTTGGAGGATGAGGGTCAGGTAGTAGAACCAGCCGGTCCCCAGCAGCACCAGGTTGGCGAGGAAGACGAGGACGTGGAGGAAGGGCGTCGCGTAGCGGAGCAGCCGGTGGCTGAAGAGCTCGAAGGCGAACAGCGGCGGATAGCCGCGCGGGATCAGCATGCCTTCGCCGACGACGATGTCCCAGAGGCCGACCATCATCCGCCGTTTGCGGGCGAACTCGCCCTCGATCGTCGGCACCATCTTCTCCTCGGCGCGCGCCCGCGGCGCGTACAGGGAGCGCAGGCCGCGCTTGGCGAGGCGGAAGGGGAAGCTGAGGTCGTGGGACCCCGACGGCGGCAGGTCCTCGTAGGCGCTGCGGCGCACCGCGTAGATCGCGCCGTTGCCGGCGGTGATCCCGGCCAGCTCGGACTCCATCGTGCGGATGCCCATCTCGTAGCGCCAGTAGGCGCCCTCGAGATTGTCCCCCTCCGGGTCGAGGAAGCGGACCTGCCCGCAGACATAACCGACGCGCTCGTCGGCGAACGGGGCGAGCAGCTCCTCGAGGGCGTTCGGCGCCCACTCGCTGTTGGCGTCGGAGAAGGCGAGGATCTCCCCGTCGGCGTCGGAGACCGCTTCGTTCAGGGCGACGACCTTGCCGCCGGGCGGCAGCTCGAGGACGAGGTCGGCGCCCGCCGCGCGGGCCCGCTCCGGCGTCGCGTCGGTGGAGCCGTCGTCGGCGACGATGATCTGCAGGCGCTCGCGCGGCCAGTCGAGCCGCAGCGCGTTCTCCACTTTCGCCGCGATCACCTCCTCCTCGTCGTAGGCGGGGATGATCAGGGAGACCATCGGCGCGTCCTCGGCCGCGCGGGTCGCGCCGGGCGCGAGGCCGAGCGGACGCGGCGCCCGCGGGCCGCCCATCGTTTCGCGGCCGCGTCGCGCGGAGACGAGGAGCCGGAGCACGAACGGGTAGCCGACCTGGGCGAAGACGATCGCCACGGCACCGACCCAGAAGACGATCGAGGCGAGCGTCGTCACGAGCGCTCCGCGACGGCCGGGCGCGCCAGCAGCTCCTCGTAGAGCGCCAGCGTGAGGCGGGCGGCCTCGTCCCAGGAGTAGGGACCGGCGGCGGCGGCACGGGCGGCGGCGGCCAGCTCCTCGCGGGCGGCGAGGTCGTCGACCAGCTCACGCAGGGCGCCGGCGAGAGCGCCCGTGTCACCGGGAGGGACGAGCCGCGCGGCGCCGTGCTCGGCAACCTCGGGGAAGCCGCCGACCGCGCTCACCACCATCGGCTTGCCGAAGGCCAGGCCGGTGTAGAGGACGCCGGAGTGCTCGGCGTCCAGGTAGGGCAGGGCGATGACGTCGGCGCGGCGGAAGATCGCCGGGATCTCCGCATCCTCGACGAAGCGGGTGACGAAGCGGACCTTGGCGCCGGTCAGCGCGGCGGCCTCGTGCAGCGGCTCGATCGACATCCGCGGGTTGCCGACGATCCAGAGCTCGGCCCCCTCGACCTCGGTGAACGCCTCGAGCAGGTTCTCGAGGCCCTTGTAGGGGCGCAGGAGGCCGAAGGAGAGGACGACCGGGCCCTCCGCCCCCTCCAGCTCCTGGGGCAGCGGCTTCTCCTCCGGCAGGCGCGTGAGGTAGTCGAAGGCCCCGTGCGGGATCACCCGCACTTGATCAGCCGGCAGCCCGACCTCATCGCGCAGCCGGCGGGCGCCGTGCTCGGAGTGGGCGACGACGGCGTCCATCGCGCCGAACACCTTGTGGGCGCCCCGCGCGGCGCGGCGGCTCGCGTTCGGCGGCAGGATGTAGTGCGCGGTCATCACCCGCGGTCGGGTCGGCGGCAACAACCGTCGGTCGAGTGCCGGCAGCGTCAGCCACTGGTAGTGGACGAGGTCGGCGTCGCCCGGCGCGCGCCCGAACGCGCGCATGTCCCGCAGGTGCTCGAGGGCCTTGAAGGGCAGCCGCGCCGAGGAGGAGAGCCCGCGCGAGGCGGTCCGCTTGTAGAAGCGCTCGTCGACCTCATAGCCCTCCGCCTCGGGGACCGGCCCGTAGAGGAACCTGGTCGTGACCAGCTCCACGTCGGCCCCCCCACGCGCGAGCGCCGCGGCAAGCGCGCGGTCATACGGCGGCGTGAAGGCGGATGGGTCGACGAGTTGGACGCGCATGGGTGTCCGATCAAGACTGAACAGACGATTATCGTGGCCCTCTTGGCCGTCGAGCTTTCCTACTGCGTGGTGAACACGAACGGGCGCGAGTTTCTGCTCGCCTGCCTGACCGCGATCGAGGCGACGCACCCGGCCGGGGTCGAGCGGGAGGTGCTCGTGCTCGACAACGCCTCGACCGATGGCTCGGCCCGGGCGGTGCGGGCGCTCGGGGGCGATTTCGAGCTGATCGAGAACGAGCGGCCGATGGGGAAGGCCGCCAACGACTCGCGGCTCATGGAACGGGCGAAAGGGCGCTACTGCCTGCTGCTGAACGAGGACTCCGAACTGAAGCCAGGCGCGGCGTCGGTGCTGATGGCCGCCCTGGACGCGGACTCCCGGGCCGCTGCGGCGACGCCACAGTTGCTCGACTCGAACAGCGCTCCCTACCCCTGCGCCTGGCGCTTCCCGGGCGTCGGCACGGCGCTCGCGGGGGCGCTCTTCCTGCACCGCCGGCTCACCGTGCAGAGCACCGGCAAGGTGACCCGGCGCGTCGACTGGGCCCAGTCGAGCGCGCTGATGGTCCGCCGCGAGGCGGCCGCGCAGGTCGGCTTCCTGGACCCCGACTTCTTCGTCTACTACGACGAGTGCGACTTCGCCAAGCGGCTCGCGGAGGCCGAGTGGCACGAGCTCTTCGTCCCCGGCGCCGCCGCCGTGCACCACGACCAGCTCTCCAGCGACCTCGCCGCGGGCCTACCGCGGATCGTCGAATTCCACCGCAATCGCGACCTCTACATGCGCAAGCACCACGGGCGCGCGGCGGCGCTCGCGGTCCGCGTCCTCACCGCCTGGTCCTACGCCCTGCGGGCGCTCGCGGCAACCGTCATCCCCGGCCAACCGGCCGAGATCTACCGCGCCCACGCGCGGCAGGCACTCTTCCCGGCGCGGGGCACCGGGATCAAGGAACGCGCGGAAGCGCCTTAGGGCCGACGCCCTCAGTCGACTTTGGCGTCGCTCTTCGCGGCGGCCTTCTCGGAGTCACCCGTGATGGCGCCTTTGAACTCGCGCATGCTCTTGCCGAGCCCACGGCCGGCCTCTGGCAGCTTTTTGGGACCGAGGACGAGCAGGGCGATGATCGCGACGATGGCGACCTCGAGGGGACCTATCTGAGAGAACATGGCTCCATTATCGACACAAAGGCGGGGAAACGCGAATAAAGATCCTGGGAGGCCCTGGGAGGTCCTTCTGAGGCGGCGTGGGCCAGCCTCGCAAGGACGCAGGGAAATGAGGCGAGGGAAGCGCACTCCAGTGCGTGACCCGAGCCGAATGACCGAGGACGCCGCGAGGCGCCCCCACGCCGCCTCAGAACCTTGAATCTTCGTCCATGCGCTCGGCTTCGTAGATCTCCCCCGGATCGCCGTCGACGGCGGCGGGGCGGGAGCGGATCGCGGCGAAGCTCGCGGCCAGTCGGCGCGGGTGGCGCAGGTAGCCGAGCCAACCGCGCTCTTCGGCGGTGAAGAAGCCGGTGGCGAAGAGGACCACGGGGAAAAGTAGGCCGAGCGCAAGGCGGCCGACGAGGCCGGGGAGGCCGGAGGCCGGCAGCACCAGCTCCCCGAAGGCGACCAGCGCCGCAGCGACGAAGAGGACGCGGGCGAGGCGACCCCATTCGTAGGGCACCGGGAAGAGCCGCTGCGTGAACCCGTACATAAGCGCGATCACGACGAGGTAGGAACCGACCAGGGCGAGCGCGGCGCCGACGATCCCCAGCGGTGGCACCAGGATCAGGTTGAGCGTGACGTTGGCGGCAAGCGCCGCCAGAGCCGCCGGCAGGTTGTACTCGGTGCGCCCGGTCCGTCCCAGGATCACCACCATGACCATGTAGAGCGCGTAGAGGGTGACCGCGGCGGCGATCAGTCCCACGACTTCGTAGGCATCGAAGAACTTCGGCGCGACGAAGAAGCGGATCAGGTACTGGGCGAGTAGCCAGAGCCCGACCACCAACCAGGTGCAGCCGGCGAGGAAGAGCGTGATCACGGTGGCATAGGTGCGACGCGCCTCGTCGTCGTTGCGGATCGAGTACGCGAGCGGCGGCCAGGCGAGCTGGAACCCGCGCACGAGGACGTTGACCGCCTGGGCGAACTTCACCCCCACCGAGTAGACGCCCGCCTCGGCCGCGCCGAGGGTCCGCAGGATGATCAGCCGGTCGACGAAGTTGAGCAGGTAGAGGCTGACCTCGGCGGGCATCGTCGGCAGGCCGAAGCGGAGCAGCCGTTTCAGCAGCGGCGGGTCGACCCGGAGGGTGAGGCGCCGGCGCTGCTCGAAGATCAACCCGAGGACGAATACCGCACCGACGAGGTAGGAGCCGAGCAGGAGCCCGCGCGCCCCGTCCCCCACCCCGACGACGAGGACGATGGTGAGCGCGATCGTGGCGAGGACGTTGGCGATCGTGGTGAGGAAGTAGGCACGCGCCCGCTCGTCCAGCCGGAAGAGCGTCAGCAGGTATTCGAACAGCGTCGCCACCCAAAGGCCGCCGATCGCGATCCGGGTCAGTTCGATCGCCCCTTGCAGGTCGCCCGGCTTGGGATCGAGCAGCGCTTCCGCCAGCGGCCCGGCCAGGGGCAGCGCGATCAGCGCGCCGATCGTCGCGAACCAGAAGAGCCCGGAGAAGGTGGCGCCGACGATCCGGGCCTGGTCCTCGTCCTCCCGGTAGTAAAAGCGCAACACCGCCTCGATCAGGCCCAGCCGGACGATGATGCTGGCGGTGACGACGGCGGCGAAGAGGACTTCGGCGTAGCCGTAGTCGGCCCGCGAGAGATGGCGCGTGTAGAGCGGCAGCAGCGCGACCGCGATGAGCTTCGAGATGATGCTCGCCGCCGTGTAGGCGGCGCCGGTCGTCGCCAGGCGGCGCAGGTATCCGGACACGGGCGGAAGCCTAAGCCGGGTCGGGGACTGTGTCCGCCGCCGGCGTGCGGTCGGGCGCGCCGCTGCGCGTGGCCGCCAGGGATGCGCCGATCGCCATGAGGACCCAGGTGATCGGGTCCTGGAAGAACCCGGCGTAGGCCAGCGTGTGGACCAGCAGCGCGACGAAGGCGGCGAGGATCGCGGCGCGGGCGATGAAGACGTGCGGCGGGCCACGGTCGGGCCCGCGCGCCCAGAGGCCCGCGGCCATCGTCCAGAGTGAGACGACGACGAGGGCCACGTAGGCGGTGAGGCCGATGAGTCCCTGCTCGGAGGCCACCGTGATCGGCTCGGTGTGGGAGATCGTCACCGGTGCCTTCTTCTTGGTTTCCAGGTGATCGCTGTAGGCGCGCTGGAAGGAGCCCGACCCGTACCCCCAGAGCGGCCGTTCGGCGAAGAGTTCGGCGCCGCCGGAGACGAGGTTGGCGCGGCCACTGGTGTCGAGGTTGAGGCGGCTGAAGTCGAAGCCCTTGCCGCCGACGAGGATCACCAGCAGCGCCACCCCGACGACCCCCACCACGACCACCCCGAGGGTCCAGCGCCAGGACCAGCGCAGCGCCGCCAGCACCGCGAGGCCGGCGAGCAGGGCGATGAAGCTCGATTGGCTGAAGGTCTGGGCGAGGCCGAGCCAGAGGACCAGGATCGCCCCGCAGAGGAGCCAGAACGGCCGGCGCTCCCGGATCCACATCACCGCCGCGGTCAGGACCACGAGCACCAGCGCGAGGTATCGCCCGTAGATGTTGGGGTCCCAGAAGATCGAATTGACCCGGAAGTAGGTGTGGAATTCGTTCGAGCGGATCACCGCCTGGTTCCAGAAGAGGCTGCGGCTCAGGTACTCGACGCTGCCGACCAGGACGAAGGCGATCGCCTCGGCGGTGATCAGGATCAGCGCCCAGACGAGCAGGCGGCGGTCCCAGGGCAGCTCGCGCAGGAGGATGTAGGCAAGCGTGAAGGGCACCAGGAAGAAGCAGACTTCCTGCAGGCCTTTGGAGTAATCCTCGGAGTAGAGCGCCTGCAGCGCGTAGAGGACGACGAAGATCGCCAGGGTTTTCGCCACCCAGCGGGGCCGGCGCTTCTCCGCCGGCGGTGGCAGGAACATCGCGGCCACCACGCCGGCGGCGATGACGACGTAGAGCGGCACCAGCAGGTTCGCCGTTTCCCCGCCCGATTCGAGCGGGATGCGGAACGGGAGGGCGCCGATGATCGACAGCGGCATCAGGACCGGCCACCGGCGGAAGACCCAGGCCAGGGCGACGACGAGGACGGCGCCGACGAGGACCGCCACCGCCACTTTCGCCTCGTGGTTGCGCAGCTCGACGATCTGGTGGTTGTGCCACTGGTCGCCGACGATCAGGACCGGGAAGAGGACCAGCGCCGTCAGCATCGCCGCCGAGCGCGGGCGCCCCGCGGGCAGGAGGATCGAGGCGGCGGCGCAGGCCGCGGCGATCACCAGGCCCGCGCCGGAGAGGAAGTCGCTCAAGCGCTTCCCTTCTTCGATCGGCCGGAGACGCAGAGCTTGCCCTGCGGCACCTTCTGCAGGCGGATCGTCCCCGGCGCGGTGAGGCTGCGCCCTTCGTCTTCGAGGAGCACCCGCAGCTTGTAGCGGCCGGGCGGCTGGAGGACGCCGTCTTCGTTGCGCCCGTCCCAGTAGAACGTGTGGAAGCTGTAGCGCTTGAGATAGGTGTGGCGGGCGAGCTTGGCGACGATTTCACCGCCCGGCCGGATCACCTCGACCGTCCCGTCGTTCGAGGTCGTCGTCCGGAACTTCAGTTTGATCCGCTCGCAGGGCGGCATGAAGGCGTTCGACTTCTTGCGACCGATCCCGACCCGGTCGACCAACAGCGGGTCGCGCTTCACCCGTTGGGCGTAGGCGAAGGCGGCGACGGTGGCGACGACGAGCAGCGCGAAGACGACGGCGCCCGCGTCAGCTTTCCGCCGGAACATTGTCCTCGCCGACCACCACCGAGACTTTCGCTCCGTTCGACACCCCGGAGACTTCGGCGGTCATCGGCTGGACTTTGGGGATCTGCAGCTGCTTGGCCACCATCTTGGCTTCCGGCTTGGCCCCTTCTTTGAACATCACCACCGAGTTTTCGAAGGTCGACGTCGTATTCGTGATCGCCCCGACTTCGAAGCCCTTGGCTTCGGCCTTGTCGCCCCAGGTGGCGGCCAGTCCCGTCGCTTCGGTGCCGTTCAGCACCGCCACTTCGATTTCTTCGGGCTTCACGCTCTTGGTCGCGGCGGCCTGCTGTTCCTTGCCGGCTTCCTTGCCGCCGCCGTTCTTCGCCGACTTTTCGCTCCCCCCACCCGTGCTCAGCACCGCGTAGGCGACGCCGCCGCCGATCAGGAGGAGCACCACGAACAGCGTGATCAGGAGCGCCGGCCGCGAGAGCGTTTCGCCGAAGCCGGAGAACCGCTCGCGGATGAGCTCGCCGCGGGTCTGCTCGGGCAACCCTTCCTCCCGCCGCCGGCGCCGCACCTCGCGCTGCTCGACCGCCTCGTGCTCCGCCGTCCGCGCCTCCTCCAGTTCGCGCAGCTCTTCGGCGCGCTGGGCGGCGATGTTCTGCGTCTGCTCCATCCGCTCGGCTTCCCGCTCGGGCGCCGAGCCCGCCCAGTCGCGTAGCCGGCGGATGTCCCGACCATGGGCGAAAAGGAGCAGCGCGAAGATGCCCAACCCAAGGAAGGACGCCAGGCCCGCGAACGAACCGATTCTTTCGACGGTGTGCAGCAAAGTTGCGGAAGGCTACTCGTCCAGCACGACCTTCGTAGCATCTCCGCCAGGGGAGGCGATGAGGTCTACGACCCGTTCCGCCAAATTAGCCTCATCACCGGCCAGAACCAGCGCTTCCAGGGCGGTGAGGGTCGAATCGACCCAATTCGGGTCGAGCGGCGTCGTGCGCACCGCCCGGTTGATTCGCTTTGCGGCGGTCGGTTGGGGGTTCTCGGATTTGCTGAACAGCACCTCGTGGAGCTTCTCCCCGGGGCGCGGCTGGGTGAACTCGATCGCGATGTCGGTCTCCGGCTCGTAGCCGGCGAGGCGGATCATGTTGTGGGCGAGGTCGACGATCCTCACCGGCTCGCCCATGTCGAGGACGAACACCTCGCCTTTGCCCGCGCCGATGTCCCCCGCGCGGATCACCAGCTGCACCGCCTCCGGGATCGTCATGAAGTACCGGGTCATCTCCGGGTGGGTGACGGTGACCGGCCCACCGCGCTCGATCTGACCGCGGAAGATCGGCACCACGCTGCCCGAAGAGGCGAGTACGTTGCCGAAGCGGACCGAGGCGAAGCGCGTGCCCGGGTGCCGATCGGCGGCGGCCTCGACGATCCACTCTGCCATCGCCTTCGAGGCGCCCATCACGGTCGAAGGGTTGACCGCCTTGTCGGTGGAGATGAGGACGAAGCGCTCGGCTTTCGCGGCGGCGGCGGTTTCGGCGGTGATGCGGGTGGCGATCGCGTTGTTGCGGACCGCCTCGAGCGGGTTCGCCTCCATCAGCGGCACGTGCTTGTAGGCGGCGGCGTGGAAGACGATGTCGGGCTTGAAGCGCTGCATCGTCTCCAGCATCCGATGCGGCTCGCGGCAGTCGGCCAGCACCGACTCGGCGTTGGTGAAGTGGCGCTCGTCGAGCATCTCCCGCTCGATTTCGAAGAGGTTGTCCTCGGCGTGGTCGAGCATCACCAGGAGCTTCGGCCCGACCCGGGCGATCTGGCGGCAGAGCTCGGAGCCGATCGACCCCCCCGCGCCGGTGATCAGGACGATCTTGTCCTGCAGATAGGCGCCGACGCGGTCGATTTCGACGACGATCGGCTCGCGGCCGAGGACGTCCTCGACCTGGACCTCGCGCAGCTGTTTGGAGAGCTGGACACCGCCGCGCAGGAGCTCGAAGACGGTCGGCAGGGTGCGCACCCGGATCCGACGCTCGCGGCAGGCGGCGACGACCTTGGCGCGCAGGGTCCCCGGCGCCGAGGGGATCGCGATGATCACCTCGTCGGGAGCGGTCTCGTCCAGGATCGGGGCGATCTCGTCGGTCGAGCCGAGCACCTTGACGCCGCCGTTCATCCGCATCCCACGCTTGCGCGGGTCGTCGTCGACGAAGCCGATCGCGGTGCCGCCGAGGGCCGGGTTCAGGCGCAGCTCGCGCACCACCATCTGGCCGCCTTTGCCGGCGCCGACCACCAGCACCTCGTGCTTGGGGACCCGGTCCCCCTTCGAGGGGCGCTCGACGATCAACCGCACCAGGAGGCGGGCACCGGCGATCAGGATCAGGGTGAGCATGAAGTCGATCACCTCGACCGAGCGCGGCAGGCGGGGGCCGAAGGGCTGGACCACGGCGAAGGCGATCACCAACAGGGCGCTCGAGATCGCCACCGCGCGGAAGATGAAGAGGAAGTCGCGGCCGCTCACGTAGCGCCACCACTTCTGGTAGAGGCCGGCGGCGGCGAAGACGATCAGCTTGCCCGCGACGACGAAGCCCACCGACTGGGCGAACAGCACCTCGTAGCGGTGCGGCCAACCGTGCGGATCGTCGAGGAACCGCAGCTGGAAGGCGAGGAAGTAGGCCAACGCGACGAGGGCCGCGTCGGCGAGTATCTGCCCCACCCGGTTGCGGTAGACGGGATGGTTCAACCGGCCCATGAACAGCCGAGTTTAAGGGTGGTTCCTAAGGATCGGGGCTAGAGTGTGCCGCCGCATGCACCTCGCCATGCTCATCCCCACGGCCAGCCTGACCGGGCCGATCGTCGATTTCTGCGTCAACGTGATCGACGACACCGGCCTCGTGGGCATCTTCCTGCTGATGGGGGCGGGCTCCGCCTGCATCCCGATCCCGAGCGAGGCGGTGATGCTGTTCGCCGGCTTCACCGTCTCCGAAGGCCACCACACCCTGCTCGCGATCTTCCTCGCGGGATTCCTCGGCAACATGGCCGGCTCCTGGCTCACCTACGGGATCGGCTACTACGGCCGCGTCGACCTGATGGAAAAAAACCGGCTGATCCACGTCAGCCCGGCGCGCCTCGCCACCGTCGACCGCTGGTTCAAACGCCACGGCGACGTCACCGTCTTCGTCTGCCGGATGATCCCGCTGGTCCGCGCCTTTATCTCGCTGCCCGCCGGCATCGCCGAGATGCCCTTCTGGCGCTTCACCTGGTTGACCGCGCTCGGCTCGATCCCGTGGGTCGTCGGCTTCGGCCTGCTCGGCCGGGCGGTCGGGGACGAATGGGAAAAGTGGCGTGAGCACCTCTCGATCCTCGATTACATCGTCGTCGCGGCACTTGTCGTCCTGGCCGGCTACTGGATCTACAAGCGGGTGACGCGCGAGCCGGCCGGCCCGGCGGCGACTCCCCCGGACGCTTGAACGAAGGGCGACTGCCGGCCCGCCGCGCGATCGCGCTGGGCATCGTGCAGGGCCCCGCCGAGCTGCTCCCCGTCTCCAGCTCCGCCCACATCGTCCTCCTCCCCTGGCTGCTGGGCTGGAATTGGGAGGAGATCGACCCCGAGGTGCGCAAGAGCTTCGAGGTCGCCCTCCACACCGGCGCCGCGGCGGCGCTCCTGATCGGCCAGCGCCGGCTGATCGTCGAGGAGCTGCGCCAGTTCAACCTCGACCGGGCGCTCCTGCTCGCCTTCTCCTTCGCCCCCGCCGCCTTCGTCGGCTACAGGTTCGAGCGCCAGATCGAGGGGCGCCTCGGTGGGCCCCGGACGACCGCCTACGGCCTCCTCGCGGGCGCCGCGCTGATGGTGATCGGTGACCGCCGGCCGCAGCTGCGCGGCCGCGGTGAGGCCACCCCGACCGACGGCCTCGTCCTGGGGGTCGCCCAGGCGGCGGCGCTGGCGCCGGGGATCTCCCGCAACGGCGTGACCCTGGCGGCGGCACGCTGGCGGCGCTTCTCGCGCGAGCAGGCCAACCTCCTCTCGCGGACGATCGCCCTGCCGATCATCGTCGGCGCGACCGGGCTCAAGGGGGTCCGCCTCGCCAGGCGGGGGACGACGCCGGAGCTGCGCCGCACCCTCGCCCTCGGCATCGGGGCCTCCTTCGCCTCCACCCTGGCCTCCCAGCGCCTGATCGGACTGGTCGAGCGCGACCGGGCGCTGTGGCCATACGCCGCCTACCGCGCGGCCCTCGCCGGCGTGGTCCTGGCGAAGCTGCACCGCTCCTGAGTTCCACATCCAAATTTTGGACAGATTTGGATTTCCCTTGGAATCCCCGCTACTCTCGTTCCAATCCAATTTTTGGAGAAACTTGGATTTGATTTGGATCTGCCATGTACCTGGAGCCCGCCCCCACCACCACCGAATTGCTCGACCGGCTCGATGCCGATGAGCTGATCGCCGCACTCGGCGTCTCGCCCCCGTCCTCGGACCGCGAGCGTTACCTGCACTGGGACAAGCTCCGTCGCCTTCCCGCTCCGGACGGCCTCACCAGCGAGCAGTGGTGGCTGCGGCTGAAATCGGCCCGCCAGGACGCGATGCGGACGCTGCCGCTCGTCGACACCGATGGCAAGCCGTTCGGATACACGCTTCCCGACCCGATCCTCCGGCACCTGCACCGGGTGGACCAGCGGGCGGCGGGCGAAGTCTCGATGGACGAGGTCGTGACCTCCGAGCGGGAGGCGGGGCGGCGGTTCATCGTCAACTCGCTGATGGAGGAGGCGATCCGCTCCAGCCAGCTCGAGGGGGCGACCACCTCGCGGGTCGCGGCCAAGGAGCTCCTGCGGAGCGGGCGGGAGCCGCGGGATCGCAGCGAGCGGATGATCGTCAACAACTACCGGGCGATCCAGTTCGTCAAGGAGATGGGGAGCGAGCTGTCCCCTGATGCCGTGCTGGAGCTGCACCGGATCGTCACCGACGGGACCCTCGACAACCCCGATGCGGCGGGTCGGCTGCAGCGCCCCGACGAGGACCGGGTCGTCGTCTTCTACCGCGGCGATGATGGCCCGCCGGTGCACGTGCCGCCGCCCGCCGAGGAACTACCCGGCCGGCTCGCCGCGCTCTGCGCGTTCGCCAACGAAGGCGACGACGGCGAGCCGTTCGTGCACCCGGTGATCCGGGCGATCCTCCTGCACTTCTGGCTCGCCTACGACCACCCCTTCGAAGACGGCAACGGCAGGACGGCGCGGCTTCTCTTCTTCTGGCTCATGCACTCACGGGGCTACTGGCTCGCGGAGTACCTGCCGATCTCGCGGCTGATCCGCAAGGCGCAAGGACAGTACGAGCGGGCCTTCCTCGAGACCCAGACCGACGGCGGCGACACCACCTACTTCCTGATCCACCAGCTGCGGACGATCGACCGGGCGATCGACGACCTCCACCTCTACCTGCAGCGGAAGATCGCCGAGCAGCACGACGCGGAGGCGCGACTGAGCGGCTTCGAGCGCCTGAACGGCAGGCAGGTCGCGCTGCTTACGCACGCGCTGAAGCATCCGGAGCACCTCTACACGTACGGCGGCCACGCCACCGGTCATCGCGTCACCCACGAGACCGCGAGATCGGACCTCGCCGACCTGGAGGAGCGCGGGCTGCTGGTCAAACGGCCCGGTGGCAGGACCCACCGATACGAGCCGCCTGCCGACCTTCCTGACCGACTGAAAGAATCGGGCCGATGAGCGACGCTTACGCGAGATCCGGGGTCGACCAGGGCGCAGCCGACTCGGCGGTGGCCGGGCTGGTGCGGGCGCTGGGGAAGATCGAGCTCGGGCGGCCCTCGGCCCAGGTGCCGCTGCCGGGCCACTACGCGAGCGTGATCGAGGTGGCGCCCAATCTCGGCATCGCCCTCTCGACCGATGGGGTCGGGACCAAGCTGAAGCTCGCCGAAGCGCTCGGCAAGCTCGACACGGTCGGAATCGACTGCGTGGCGATGAACGTGAACGACGTGATCTGCGTCGGGGCGGAGCCGCTGGCGATGCTCGACTACATCGCGATCGACCGGGCGAACCCGGAGATCTGCGCAAGTCTCGGTGTCGGCCTGGCGCGCGGCGCCACCCTGGCCGGGATCGAGATCCCCGGCGGCGAGCTCGCCCAGCTCGGCGACATGGTCCACGGCGTCGACGTCTCCGGCGCCTGCTTCGGCACCGTCGCGCTCGACGCAATCGTCGACGGGCGTCGCGTCGCCCCGGGCGACTCGATCATCGGCATCCCCTCCTCCGGCCTGCACTCCAACGGCTACACCCTGGCGCGCAAGGCGCTCGACGGGCTCGACATGAACGAGGACCCCGACGGCCGCCTCGGCCGTCCCCTGGGCGACGCCCTGCTGGAGCCGACCGTGATCTACGTCAAGCCGATCGTCGAGCTCCTCCGCTCCGAGGTCGACGTCCGGGGCCTCGCCCACATCACCTCCGGCGGCGTCAACAACCTCCTCCGCCTGGCCGCACCGGTCGGCTACGAGATCGACGCTCCCCTTCCGCCGCAGCCGATCTTCGAGCTGATCGCCGAACGCGGCGCCGTCTCCGACGAGGAAATGCACGAGGTCTTCAACATGGGCTGCGGCTTCTGCGTCGTCGTCCCCGAGAACGACGAGTCACGCACCCTCGACATGCTCCGCACCCACCACCCCGGCGCATCCCGCATCGGCCGGGTCACCGACGACTCCGGGCACGTCACCCGGTAGCTGCTTGATTCCACGATTTTCCGGTCCCCCGCCGGTGCGTTCGCACTTTGCCTTACATAACACGGCTAACTGCGAACGCACCAGGAGGACTCGTGGGGAGCTGCCAGAGGGTGCCGGTCAGCGCCCCGACCGGTCGCAGGCGCCCTTCGGCGGCGAGGCGCCACAGTTCGGCGCGGGTTTCGATCGGCTTCGTGCCCGCCAGCTCGACGACCTCGGGGATCGCCAGGCGGCCGAACCGGGCCGCCGCCTCGAGGACCGGCAGTGGCCCCTCGTTGACCTGGCGCGCTCCCGCGGCGAGTGCCGCCTCGCGGTAGGCCTCGGCTGGCTGGAAGCCGTAGACGCCGTGACGCTCGCCGTCGGCGCCGGTGAAGATGGCGGAGGGGAAGCTCAGGCGCTCGTGGCCTTCGGTGATGCTGGTCTTGCCCTGGTCGCGCGCCTCCTCGGGCACTTCGCGGACCTCCTTCAGGTGGCGCTCGAAGGCCTCCATCGGGGCGGTCGAGTCGAGCGCCGCCCGGAAGGCCGGGACGTCGAGCCCCGCCGGGCCCGCCTCGGCGATCAGCGCCGCGGGCTCGTCGAGCTTGCGGCGGAAGCAGAGCAGGCCTTCGCGCATCCGGCGCAGGTACCGGTAGCCGGCTTCCCAACCCTGCTCGCATGCGGCCTCGACCGCGACGCAGGCGGGGAAGGTGCCGGAAATCGGCGCCTCGGTCCATAGTCGAGGGTCACACGGCATCCCCGTCCGACCGGCTACGTTGAGCCAGTGCGACATCAAGTCCGCAAAGCAGTCCGGCCCGTTGCCGATCCCCGCTTCGCTGTCGCGATAGGGCGAGCCGAAGTGGCGGGCGAGTCCGCCCATTCCCCAGATGAGGTTGAGCTCGCCGTCGAACTCGAATATCAACCGACGCAGCGCCGGCTCGGCAGCCCACGACCACGTGCAGGCGGGGTCGGAGTAGTAGCGAACCTCTACGGACACGTGCTCGACAATATTCCCCCCTTGATCCCCCTCCCCACCCCCGCAGGCTGATGCCCGACCGCCCCACCAGCTCCAAGATGATCGGCACCGTGCTCTCGGGCCGCTACCGGCTGGAGGCCAAGCTCGGCTCGGGTGGGATGTCGACGGTCTACCTCGCCCGCGACACCACCCTCGACCGCCCGGTCGCGGTGAAGGTCATGCACCGGGAGATGTCCGAGCAGGCCGACCAGCTCGAGCGCTTCCGCCAGGAGGCGCGCGCGGTCGCCAAGATCTCCCACCCCAACGTCGTCGCCGTGATCGACGCGGGCGAGGACGGCGGCTACCCCTACATCGTCTTCGAATATGTCGAAGGGGAGACCCTGAAGGCGCGGATCAACCGGGTCGGCGCGCTCGACGTGCAGGAAGCGCTCGCCTACGCGATCGAGATCGCCCGCGGGCTCACCGTCGCCCACGCGCGCAAGATGATACACCGCGACATCAAGCCGCAGAACGTCCTGATCGACGCCGAGGGCCGCGCCAAGCTGACCGACTTCGGCATCTCGCGCCAGCTGGAAAAGGAGGGGATGACGGCGACCGGTCGCGTCCTCGGGACGACCGATTACGTCGCCCCCGAGCAGGCGATGGGCCGCGGCACCGACCAGCGCTCCGACATCTACGCGCTCGGCGTGGTCCTCTTCGAGATGCTGACCGGCCACGTCCCCTTCCAGGCCGACAGCCAGGTCGGCGTGGCGATGAAACACGTCAACGAAGAGCTGCCCGACGTGCAGGCCGATCGTCCCGAACTGTCGGCGGCGACGGCGCTGGTGGTCGAGCGGGCGACGGCCAAGGACCCGACCAAGCGCTATGCCGACGTCGCCGAGATGATCGACGACCTCTCCACCGCGCTCGAGGTGGAGGCGGCACGCGCGGGGTCCACGACCGGCGAGGCGACCACCGTGCTCGAGGCGGTGCCGCCGGCCAAGCGCAAGCTCTCCGGCCGCGCCCGCTGGTCCTGGGCGGCGATCGCGGTGGTCGTGCTGATCGCCGCCGGCGCGCTTGTCGCGACCCAGCTGATCAGCAGCGGCAACAGTCCGATCAGCGGCAAGTCCGGCGGCGGCGAAAACGGTGGCGGGAAGAGCGCCGAACACGAGGTGGCGATCGAAAGCGCGACCGACTACGACCCCGAGGGTGACGGCCACGAGGATCCCGAAACGGTCGAACTGGCGGTCGACGGCAACCCGACCGGCACCGCCTGGTCGAGCGAGCACTACGACTCCGAAACCTTCGCCGGCACCAAGGTCGGACCGAACCCCGGCGTCGGCCTCTACGTCACCACCCAGGCGGCGGTGACCCCGAGCACGATGAAGATCATCACGCCGACGCCGGGCTGGGACGCCCAGATCTTCGCCGCCGCGTCGGGCCCGCCCGAAGGAATCGAAGAATGGGGCGAAGCGATCGGCGAGGTGCAGAACGCGGCCAAGGAAGAAGAAGTCCAGCTCCACCTCGGCCAGGCCGCCAAATACTTCCTCATCTGGTTCACCAAGGCCTCACCGGCGAGCGACCAGGAAGGCCGCTACCAGGTGGAAATCTCCGACGTGAAACTGTTCGACTAGGCGCGCCGCCCCGAAGGGCGCTCAGAACTCGTAGGAGCGGGCGCGCTGGTGGCGCTCGATCGCCAGGGCCACCAGGCGGTCGCAGAGGTCCGGGTAGGAGAGGCCGTCGGCCTCCAGCAGCTTCGCGTAGACGCTGGTCTCGGTGAAGCCGGGCATCGTGTTGATCTCGTTGACGAGCACGGTGCCGTCGGGCTCGACGAAGAAGTCGCAGCGGGCAAGGCCGGAGCAGCCGGCGAGGCGGAAGACCTCGGCGGCTAGCTCGCGGACGCGGGTCGTCTCGATCTCCGAGATCGGCGCCGGGACGGCCAGGTCCATGCCGCCCTCGGCGTACTTCGCCTCGTAGTCGTACCACTGGGCGTGGGCGAGGATCTCCCCCGGCATCGAGGTCAGCGGGTCCTCGTTGCCGAGGACCGAGCACTCGATCTCGCGCCCGTGGGCGGAAGCCTCGACGATCACCCGCGGGTCGTGCCGCAGCGCCGTCTCGATCGCCGCGTCGAGCGCGGTGAGGTCCTCGATCCGGGTGATGCCGACGCTCGAGCCCATCCGCGAGGGCTTCACCCAGAGCGGCGTCTCCAGCTCCGCGCAGCGCTCCCGCCAGCCCGCTTCGCCGACTTCGACGAAGTCCACCTGCGGGATCCCCTGGCCCGCCAGGAGGCGCTTCAGCGTCAGCTTGTCCAGGCAGGTGGCCGAGGCGAGCACGTCGGAGCCGACGTAGGGCAGGTCGAGCATCTCCAGCAGGCCCTGCATGCTGCCGTCCTCGCCGAAGGGCCCGTGGAGGACCGGGAAGACGACGTCGGCGCCGAGCAGGCCGCCGCCGGGGGTGAGCTCCACCGCCCCGCCCGCGGCGCTCCAGCGGCCGTCGCGGTCGATCCGCACCTCGACCACCTCGTGGCCGGCTTCCTCCAGCCCTTTCATCACCGCCGCGCCTGAGTTGAGCGAGACCTCGTGCTCGGAGGAGCGACCGCCGCTCAGCACCGCCACCCTCACGGTTTGTTCCCTTCTCCGGCCCCTTCGATTTCGCCGGCTTCTTCTTCCGGCGGCGGGGCGGCGGCGCGCCTGCCGACGATCAGCGTCACTTCGGCGCCCGGCGTCAGTTCGGTGCCGCCGTGCGGCGACTGGCGCGTCACCAGGCCGATCTTCGCTTCGTTTGCCGTTTCTTCTTCTTCGACCACCGGGGTGAGGCCGGCGGCGCGCACTTCTTCCACCGCCTGGCGACGTTCGAGGCCGACGACACCGGGCATCTTCCTCGTTTCGCGCCCGGAGGAGACGACGATCTGCACGGTCGAGCCCGGTTCCAGTTCCTGGCCGGCGCTCGGCGACTGGCGCAGCACACGGCCGACCGCGGCGTTCGATTCCTCTTCGCCGACTTCGGGGGTCAGCCCCCGGGCCCGGATTTCCTGGACCGCGAGCCGCCGTTGCTTGTCGACCAACACCGGCACCTTGACCAGTTTCGGCCCGGCGGAGACGAAGATCGTCACGGTCGAGCCTTCCGTGGCCGTACTCCCGGCATGCGGTTCGGAGTAGACGACGTCCCCTTCTTCGACCGACGACGAGTTGACGTTTTCGGTCCCCACTTCGAAGGTCGCGGCTTCCAGTTTCTTCGTCGCTTCGGCGCGGTTCAGCCCGTTCACCTTCGGCACCACCGCTTCTCCCGGCCCGACGCTGATCGTCAGCGTCACCCCCGGCTTCGAGCAGAAGAGGGTGAGGAACGAGCAGTCTTCTTCGGCCTCCTTGCCGGGCGGCGAGGGCGAGGGGTCCTGCTCGAGCACGGTCCCGGCCTCGACCTGGCGATGCACCTGCTTCGGCGGCTGGTTCACCGTGAACCCGCGCTGTTCGAGGATTTCTTCGGCCCGCTGCAGACTGCGGCCTTCGACGCTCGGCACCTCGGTGGTCGGGTTGCCACGGCTGGCGAAGATGCCGACCAACGCGCCGATCAGGATCGCCACCAGCGCGGCGAGGATCCACCAGTTGCGCCGCCGCTTGCGCTTCGCCTCGGGGTCCTCCTCACCCTCCTCGCCGGGCACCGCGACGACCGGCGGCAGCGCCGCGAAGGAGGTCGTCCCGCGCCCGGCCCCGCCCGGTTCGCGCATCGCCTGGTCGAGGGCGGCGATGAACGCGTCGGCGCTCTGGAAGCGCTGACCGGGGTCCTTCTCCAGCGCCCTCATCACGACCGCGTCGAGCGCCGGGCTGACCCGCGGCTGGATCGAGCTCGGCCGCTGCGGCATCTGCGACACCTGTTTCATCGCCACCGCGACGGCCGATTCGCCCTCGAACGGCACCCGCCCGGTGAGCGCCTCATAGAGCATCACGCCGATCGAGTAGAGGTCGGAGACGGCGGTGACGTCGAAGCCCTGCGCCTGCTCGGGCGAGAGGTAGTGCGGCGTCCCCATCACCGAGCCGGTCTGGGTGATCTCCGAGACTCCCGCGCGGGCGATGCCGAAGTCGGTGACGACCGCCTTGCCCTCCGGGTCGACGATCACGTTCTGCGGCTTCAGATCGCGGTGGATGATCCCCTGCCGGTGCGCGTAGCCCGCCGCCTGGAGGACCTGGCGGATCACCGCGACACCCTGCTCGACCGTGATCCCGGAGTCGATCAGCTGCTTCAGGGTCGGCCCCTCCACGTACTGCATGGCGATGTAGTAGGTGCCCTGCCATTCGCCACGGTCGAAGACGGCGACAACGTTCGGGTGCTGCAGCCCCGCCGCCGACTCCGCCTCGCGCTGGAAGCGCATCACGAACTCGCGGTCCTGGGCCAGGCGCGCGTGCAGGATCTTCAGCGCGATCCGCCGCTGAAGGTGGGTGTCCTCGGCGAGCCAGACGTCGGCCATCCCGCCGCCGCCAAGCTTCGCCAGCACCGAGTAACGCCCGTCGACGACCGATCCGATCTCCACCTCAGCCACGCCTCTCCCCTCCCGTGATCACTTTGTCGTCAGCCATCCTCATTCGCCGTTCAGCAACGCTTCGGCGACTTCGCGGAAGATCGGCGCGGCGGCGTCGTTGCCGAAGGCGGTCGTGCACTCGACCGAGGCCGCGATCGCCACCTTCGGGTGGTCGGCGGGCGCGAAGCCCATGAACCACGCCTGGTTCTCTTCCGACCCGCCGCCGCAGGCCTTGTTCCCCGGCGTTTCCGCGGTACCGGTCTTGCCCGCCACCGGGACGCCGGGGATCGCCGCGTTGGTACCGGTCCCTTCGTCGACCACGCCTTCCATCGCCGTGGTCAGCTCTTCCGCGGTCTTCGAGGACAGCGGTTCGCTGTAGACGGTCGGGTCCATGGTCTTGGTGACGCTGCCGTCGACGTTCACCACCCGCTTCCAGATCTGCGGTTTCATCAGCTTGCCGCCGTTTGCGACCGCGGCGGCGACCATCGCGTCCTGCAGTGGCGTCACCAGCAGTCGCTCCTGCCCGATCGAGAGGCGGCCCAGGTCGACCGGGTCCTTGCGGGTCAGCATTTCTTCCGTTTCGTAGTCGTAGACACCGCTCGGTAGAACTTCGTCTTCGGGAAGGTCGATCGGGGGCGTCGAGTTGAAGCCGAACTTTTCCATCGTCTTGAAGAGCTTGTCCTGGCCGACTTTCTGACCCAGCTGGGCGAACCAGGTGTTGACCGAGTTGGTCAACGCGGTGTCGAGGGAGATCGAGCCCCAGTCCTGGTTGTAGTCGTTGGCGAGTTCGTGGCCTTCGTCTTCGATCACGCCGGGTGCGTTGATCGTCGTTTCCGGTGTGATCACGCCGGATTCGAGGCCGGCGGCGGCGGTCACCACCTTGAAGGTGGACCCCGGTGGATAGCGGGCGAAGGTCGCCCGGTTGACGAGCGGCGCCTTGACTTCGGCGAGATTCCACTGTTCGAGCTTTTCGGGGATCGCGTTCGGGTTGTAGGAAGGGTTGGAGGCGAGCACCTTCACCGCCCCGGTGCTCGGTTCGATCGCCACCACGGCGCCGTAACCCGCGGCGGCGAGCGCGTTGGTCGCGACTTCCTGCGCCTGCGGGTCGAGGTTGGTGACGACCTGTTCGCCTTCCTGCTTCTGCCCGGTCAGCTGATCGAGGATCGAGCCGAATTCCGATTCTTCGCCGGTCAGTTCGACGTTGTGGAACTTCTCGAACTCCGACTGCCCCTGTTCCATGAAGCTGTAGCCGATCGGGTGGCCGAAGAGAGAGCCCTGCGGGTAGTGGCGCACGTACCGTTTGTCGGTCCCCTTGCCTTCCGGCACCGACTTGGCGATCACCGAGCCGTCGGCGGCGAGGATTCGCCCACGGGGGATCTGCTGCTGCTCGAACAGCGGCCGCTTGTTCGCGTTCTGTTCCTTCAGCGCCTTCGCGTCGAAGACCGACCACCAGGACGTGAAGCCGACCAGGATCGCGAAGAGGACGACGATGAAGCCGAACAGCTTGATGATCTGTCGGTTCACGCGAGCGCCCCCAGCGGTTCGTCCCGTTCCTCACGCGAGGCCCCTTCTTCGGCTTCGCGGCGGGCACGGTCGGAGATCAGCAGGAGCAGCGCCAGGAGGACGAAGTTGGCGACGATCGAGCTGCCGCCGTAGGAGACGAACGGCAGGGTGACGCCGGTGAGCGGGATCACCCGGGTGACGCCGCCGATGATCACGAAGGCCTGGATCGCGAAGACCGCGGTAAGGCCGGTCGCCAGCAGCTTCGAGAAGCCGTCGTTGGCGAGCAGCGCCACCTTGAAGCCGCGCGCGGTGATCAGCAGGTAGGTGGCGATCAAGCCACAGGCGCCGAAGAGGCCGAGCTCATTGACGATCAGCGAGTAGATCGTGTCGGTCTGCGCCGCGGGCAAGAGCGCCGAGTTGGGATGGCCGGGGATCGAGATCAGTCCCTGCCCGAAGCCTTTGCCGAAGAGCCCGCCGTCGGCCTGGGCGAAGATCGACTGGAGGATCTGGTACCCCTTTTCGGTCGGATCGCTGTACGGATGCAGCCAGATCTCGACCCGGTCGTGGACGTGCGGCACGGTCGCGACGATGAACCAGGAGCCCAGCAGGAAGAGGGCCATCCCGATCACGACGAAGCTGAAGCGGCCGGTCGCGACGTAGAGCAGGGCGAGGAAGGCGGCGAAGAACATGAGCGAGCTGCCGAGGTCACGGATGAAGACGAGCAGCAGCATCGTCGCGCCCCAGACCACCAGCATCGGGCCGAAGTGTTTGATCGGCGGCAGGGTCACGCCGAGCACCCGCCGCGCGCCGACGATCAGCACCTCGCGGTTCTCCCGCAGGTAGGAGGCGAGGAAAATGACGATCGCGATCTTCGCGAACTCGGCCGGCTGGAAGGAGATCGGGCCCACCTTGACCCCGAGATAGGCCCCGTTGACCTGTTCGCCGATCCCCGGCAGACGCGGCGCCAGCAGCAGCAGGATGCCGACCGTGGCGATGATGTACCGGTAACGCTCGAGCACCTCGTAGTCGCGCAGGAACTGGATCGTAAGGGCGAAGAGGATGAGGCCGAAGACGAACCAGTTCGCCTGGTCCCGGGCGAGGCTTTCGTCGATCCGGTAGATCATCACCAGCCCGAACGCGGTCAGCACCGCCATCAGCGGGAAGAGGTAGGGGTCGGCGTGCGGCAGGCGGATCCGCAGGTAGATGTGGGTCGCCAGGCAGAGCGCGAAGAAGTAGGCGCCGTAGGTGAGGCTGAGGTTGCCGAGTTTCGAGTTCTCCTGGGCGAAGACCGCGGCGAAGCCGGCGGTCAGCAGCAGCGCCACCGGGATCAGCGCGAGCATCTCGCGGTTGCGCGCGCGGGTCATCCCCCGGCCCCCGGTCGCGGTTCCGTGACCCCCTGGCCACGTTCGATTTCTTCCAGCAGCTTCTGCGCGTCGGCGTGCGAGCGCAGGCTGTGGCCGGTCACCGCGTCCTTGCGTTTTTCCGGCAGCGCTTCGGTCTGCACGGGCGCCGAATAGCGTTCGGTGTAGAGCTTGACCCCGAACGGCAGTTCGTAGGGGACGCCGCGGTAGAGGGTGACGCGCCCGGCCGAGTCGGTGCCGAGGAACCAGACGTGGCGCAGCCCATAAGTGGCGCCGAAGACGATCGCCCCGAGCACGACCAGCAGGGCGAGGAGCCCGGCGACTCGTTTCACGACCTTGCGGCGGCGCCCCGGGCGGCGGGCCGCGGCGGCCTCCTCGCGACGTTGCCGGGAGGCGTCGGCGGCGGCGCGGCGGCGCACCTCGGTCGCGGTCAGCCCGGCCTCCTCGGCACTCGAGCCGATCAACGTCGCGCCCTCGGCGTCGAGTGCCGGTTCGGCCGCGTCGACGACCTTGAAGGCGATCACGCTGATGTTGTCGCGCCCGCCCGCCCGGTTGGCTTCGTCGACCAGCGCCCGCACCGCGTTCGGCATCGAGGTGGCGCGGGTCAGCAGGCGCTCGATGTGCTCGTCGTCGAGCATCGTGGTCAGCCCGTCGGAGCAGAGCAGGAAGATGTCGCCCGCCTGCGCGGGAACCGTCTGCAGGTCGACCTCGACCTCCGGTTCGGGGCCGACCGAGCGGGTGATGATCGAGCGCTGCGGGTGGTCCTCGGCCTGCGCCTCGGTCAGCTGGCCTTTGCGCCGCATCTCCTCGACCAGCGAGTGATCCCGGGTCAGTCGTTCCAGCCGGCCCCGCCGCAGCCGGTAGGCGCGGCTGTCGCCGACGTGGCCGATCGCCACCTCGTCGGCGGTCTCGTCGAGGATCGCCGCGGTGGTGGTCGTCCCCATCCCGGACAGGTTCGAGTCTTCGCGGGCGCGCGAGTAGACGGTCCGGTTGGCGCCTTCGATCGTCTCCTTCAGCACCCGCTCCGGCGGCGCCTCGGGGAGCGGACGGTCGAAGGCGTCGACGACGGTCTTCGAGGCGACCTCGCCGGCCCGCGCCCCGCCCATCCCGTCGGCGATGACGAAGAGCGGCGCGCGGACGAAGACCGAGTCCTCGTTGGCGCTGCGCTGGCGCCCGGTGTCGGTCGCGTATGCCTGGTCGGTGATCCGCAGCGCCATCTATCTCCCCAACCCGGCCGGCATCAAGATGCCTCGAAACGGAAGACCGTGTCGCCGATCTGGATCTTGTCGCCGTCGACCAGCTCCGCTTCGCCGTTCAGCGCCGCGCCGTTCAGCTGGGTCCCGTTGGTCGAGTTCATGTCCTCGACCCAGTGGCGCCCCTCGCGCGAGAACAATCGGGCGTGGATGCCGGAGGCATAACGATCCTCGATCTGCACGTCGGCGTCCTTGGAGCGGCCGATCGAGAGCCCACCGATCAGGTCGAAGCGCTCGTCGCGGGTGAGCCCCCCGCCGCGTTCGGCGACCAGCCAGGCGTCGTTGCCCCGCTGCACCTCCGGGCCGCCGACCGCGGCGTGGAAGCCGGTCGCGTCGGGCGCAGGCGCCGCCGTCCGTCGCAGGTCCCGGAACGCGCTCCGCGCGATCACCAGCAGGAACAGGAAGAGGACGGCCAGGAAGCCGAATTTCAGCGCGGTTGAAAGGGGGTCGTAGGCCACTCGTTCAGCACCTTACGGTCCGGGCCTGAAGCTAGACAGGCCGCATCGGGGTCGGTCTACTGCTCGATGTCGAACAGGAAGGTGGTGGTGCCGATCGTCACCTGGTCGCCCGGGTCGAGGCGGGTGGAGGAGACGCGGCGGCCGTTCACCTTGATCCCGTTGGTCGAGCCGAGGTCGACGATCTGCCAGTCCCCCGAGTCGGAACGACGCAGCTCGGCATGACGACGGGACACGTTGGGGTCGGCGAGCACGCACTCGGCCGACTTCGAGCGGCCGATCGTGGCGCGCGGGCCGTCGAAGACGTAACGACGGTCGTCGAGCGAGACGACGGCGCGGGTGGAGACCAGGGCACGGACGTCCTGCTCCGGTTCTTTGGGCCGCTGCCGGTCGCGCTCGCGGACCGCCGAGTAGACCATCGTGTGGCCCTCTTCTCCCTGGCGCGGGGCCTCGCCCTCGCGGATCGGCGCCTTCACCATCCGCGGCTGGATCCCGAACTCGCCCAGGCGCAGGCGCTCGTCGGTCTGGAATTCGACCGCCGGCCGGGTCAGCAGGTCGTAGCCGCGCTTGCGGGCGTGCTCGAGCAGGTAACCGGACAGCTCCTGCTCCAGCGAGCGCTCGTAGCCTTCGAGCTTCGAGCGGTCCTGCTTGGAGAGGAAGACCGTGTACTCGTTAGGGACGTAGACGCGCTGCACCGAGGCGGTCTTGTGCGCGTCCATTTCCTTGGCCAGTTTGCGCGCCAGTTCGACCGGCTGCACCTCGGAGCTGAAGGCGCGCGAGAACACGCCCTCGACGAGGCCTTCGATCCCGGACTCCAGTTTGCGCAGAAGGGCTATAGGAACGGTTCCTTTGTCATGGCAGGGTCAAGCCTCCGCGTCTGCGGAAGAACTCGGAAAGTTTAGGGGAGTACCAGCCCATGGCCGAGCACGAGGAACGCGCCGACCGCGGCGGCGAGCCCGAGCACGCCGAGTCGCAGGCCGACGTGGCGGGGGCTGCCCGCCGAGCCCTCGGCGAGTTCGTCGAGCGAATCCTCGATCGCCACGCCCAGCTCCTCCAGCGAGGGACGGTGTTGGGGGCTGGGATCGAGGCAGGCGTCGATCTCCTCGGCGAGCTCCCGCGGCAGGTCGGGGCGCAGGCGGCGCAACGGGCGGGCGCGACGGCCGATCGAGCGCGCGGTGGCGAGCGCGTTCCCCTGCCGGTGCGGGTTCTCGCCGCTCCAGCACTCGTACAGGGTGAGGGCGAGCGAGTAGATGTCGGCCTCCGGGCCGGCCTCGAGGCCCTCGGCCTGCTCGGGCGACATGTAGGCGAGGGTGCCGACCACGTCGCCGGTCTGGGTCAGCCCGGCCGCGTCGGCGACCAGGGCGATGCCGAAGTCCATCAGCTTCGCCCGCGGCTGCCCGTCGACGATCTGGACGTTCTGCGGCTTGATGTCGCGGTGGATGACGCCGCGCGAGTGGGCGTGGTCGAGCGCTTCGCAGAGGTCGGCGCCGATCTCGCCGATCTCGCGGTCAGACAGGGCGTCCTCGGCGGCCAGGTGGGCGAGCGTGTCGCCCTCGACCAGCTCGGAGACGAGCAGCGCGTTGCCGTCCTCCTCCCCCATCTCGTACAAGGTCACGATCCCCGGGTGGTTCAGGCGGGCGGCAGCCTGGGCCTCGCGCATGACGCGCTTTCCCGCCTCCCCCCGCTGCTCGATCGCCTTCACCGCGACGGGGCGCTCGAGGCGGCCGTCCCAGGCCTCGTAGACCACGCCGAAGCCGCCGCTGCCGATGCGGCGCTCGATCAGGAAGCGGTCAAGTACGAGAGAACCGACCAAAGCAAGTTTCTCTTCGCCGGGCGATTCCTTCCTCCTGCCGCGAACGTAGCCGCCATACTCTCCCGCCAGCAAAGATTCGTCCCTGGAGAGCCGCCCCTTGGAGTACTCGTCTTCACGCGGCGAGGGCCGACCACCACGTCGACCCAGCCGCCGTCCCGAACGCCAGCAGCAGATCATGCTGCGGCGCCTGCTTGCCCTGGGTGGGGCCCTGGTCATCCTGATCCTGATCGTCCTCGGCGTGAAGGGGTGCCTGGACGCGCGGGCACGCGGAGCGCTCACCAACTACTCGCGCGACGTCAAGCAGATCCTGATCGAGACCGGGCAGACCAGCAAAGACTTCTTCGGCAAGCTCGAAGAACCGGGCGGGCTCTCGGTCACCGAATTCACCGGGCAGGTCGACGCGGACCGCAGCGCGATGACGAACTACAAGACCCGGATCGAAGGGCTGAGCGCGCCGGGTGGGCTGGGCAACGCGCAGAAGTCGCTGGAACTCGTCTACACCCTGCGCGCAGCGGCGATGGAAAAGATCGCCGCGAAGATGCCGACCGCGCTGGGCGAAGCGGGCGCGGCGCGGGCGACCGCGGCGATCGCCAAGCAGATGCAGACGCTCCTCGCCGCCGACGTCATCTACGAATCGGTGACCCGGCCGGAAATCAACGCCAAGCTCGATGCCGAAGGGATCACCGGCTCAGACGTGCCGAAAAGCACCTTCGTCCCCGACGGGACCAAGTGGCTGGACGAAGCCGAAGTCGCGAAAGCGCTGGGCTCGGTGAGCGGCTCGACCGGCGGGGAACCGGCCCCCGGCGTCCACGGCCTCGGCCTGGTCGGGACCAGCATCGGCGAAACCGAACTGGTGGCGGAATCGACCACCTCGGTGCTCACCGAAGGCACGCCGGAAGTCGAAGTGACGGTCCAGAACCAGGGCGAATCAACCGAGAACGGCGTCACCGTGGTAGTCACTGCGAACGGCAAAGAAACCACGCAGGAAATCGCCGCCCTCGAAGCTGCCGCCGAAGAAACCGCCGTGATCCCGCTGACGCCGGCGCCCAAAGGCCTCACCGAACTCGAAGTCAAGGTCGAACCGGTGCCCGGCGAGCAGTTCACCGAAAACAACGAAGCGACCTACTCCGTCAACTTCGAATAGTTTGACCGGCGATGCGCATCGCCTATCTGGGACCCGCAGGGACGTTCACCGAAGACGCCCTCGGTGAAGCGCTCGGCGACGCCGAGTTCGAGCCGCTGCGCACCGACACCGTCTTCGACGCGATCCAGGCGGTGGTCGAGGGGCGCGCCGACCGGGCGCTGGCGCCGTACGAGAACTCGATCGAGGGGTCGGTCCGCGGCACCCTCGACATCCTCGCCTTCGACGCGCCGAACGTGGCGATCGTCGGCGAGCACGACTATCCGGTGCGCCAGCACCTGATCACCCGCGAGGGCATCGGTCTGGATCAGATCGAGGCGGTCCTCTCCCACCAGCAGGGCCTGGCGCAGACGGCACGTTTCCTGCGCGAGAACCTGCCGGGGGTGGAACTCCGCAGCGTCAGCAGCACCGCGGCGGCGGTGCGGATGGTCTCCGAGTCGCCCCGTCCCTGGGCGGCGGTCGGCTCCCGCGCGGCGGCGGCGCTCTACGGCTGCCAGATCCTGCGCGAGGGGATCCAGGACGAGCAGAACAACGTCACCCGCTTCGTCTGGCTGGCGCCGGAAGGCGCCGAGCCGCCCGCCGGAGAGCGCTGGAAGACCTCGCTGATCTTCGACGAGCTGGGCGACGACCGACCCGGCGCCCTGGTCGATGCCCTCGCCGAGTTCTCCTCCCGCGGGATCAACCTCTCCCGCATCGAGAGCCGCCCCCAGCGCTCCGAACTGGGCCGCTATTTCTTCTTCCTCGACATCGACGGCAAGCTCGACGACGAGCCGGTCGCCGCGGCGATCGAGGCCCTCCGGACCAAGGCCGAATCGGTCCGGATCCTCGGCAGTTATCCGCTTATTTAAGGCGCCGCTTCCCCGCCCGCTTACAATTTCGCTCCATGGCCAGGGTGCTGGTGCTCAATGCGACGTATGAGCCGATCAACGTCTGCACTTTGCGACGCGCCGCCGTGCTGCTCCTGAAGGAAAAGGCGGAGCTGCTCGAGCAACGGAACGGCGACGCCCTCCACTCCGAGCACATGACCCTGGAGCGCCCCGACGTCATCCGCCTCGTCAACTACGTCCGCATCCCCCGCGAGGCCCACCGCCGCAAGATCACCCGCCGCGCCGTCCTCGCCCGCGACTCCTGGACCTGCCAGTACTGCGGCTCGACCAAATCCGGCCTCACCGTCGACCACGTCATCCCCCGCTCCCGCGGCGGCGCCTCCACCTGGGACAACATCGTCGCCGCCTGCGCCACCTGCAACCGCAAGAAGGGCAACCGCCTGCCGCGGGAGATCCATATGCATCCGAAGAACGCTCCGAAGCCGCCGGCCCCGACGGTCTTCATCCAGGTCGCCAGTCCGAAGATTCCGGCGAACTGGCAGCAGTACCTCCCCCAGGCCGCTTAGCGGCGCTCTTTTTGGTGCGCCGGGGAAATGGGCCGGTGCGGGCGCCGCTCCGTCCCGAGGCTCGTTAAAGCGGGGAGAGACGGAGCGGGGCCGAGACTTCGATTACTCGTCGTCCTCGGGGACGTCGGGGCTGGCGCCGTTGCCTTCGGCGCTTGGTGCGTCGGCTTCGGTGGTCGGGGCCTCGCCGTCCAGCTCGATCTGCTCCGACGGGTCGTCGGTCGGGGCGCTGTTGTCTTCGGACTCGACCACCAGGGCGACGGCGCTGACTCGGTCGTCGTCCTTGATGTTCATGACCTTCACGCCCTGGGTGGCGCGGCCCGTTTGGGAGATGCCGTCGACGCTCGTGCGCTGGACCATCCCGTTCTGGGAGATGAAGAGGAGGTCCTGGTGGGAGTTGACGATCAGGGCTCCGGCCAGGCCGCCCTTTTTCTCGGTCATCCGGATCGTCAGGACGCCTTTGGTGCCGCGGCCCTTCACCGGATAGTCGGACACCGGGGTGCGCTTGCCGTAACCGTTCTCGGTGACGACGAACAGTTCGGTGTCGTTGCGGGCGATGTCCATCGCGAGGACGCGGTTGTCTTTGCCGCTGACGTTCATGCCTTTGATGCCGCTGGTGTCGCGGCCCATCGGTCGCAGCAGCTCCTCGGAGAAGCGGGACGCGTGGCCGGAGTGGGACACCATCAGGATGTCGTCTTCACCCGAGGTGAGGCGCACCTGCACCAGCTCGTCGCCCGGCCGCACCTTGATCGCGATGATCCCGTCGGCGCGCAGCGGCGTGTTGTATTGGATGAATTCCGTCTTCTTCACCAGGCCGTCGGCGGTCGCGAAGACGAGATAACGGTTCTCTTTGAAGTCCCGGGTGGGGATCACCGTCATCACCTTCTCGTCCTCGACCAGCGGCAGGACGTTGCGCAGGCTCGAGCCTTTCGAGGTCCGTGAGCCCTCCGGCAGTTCGTACACTTTCGTCCGGTACACCTTGCCCCGGTTGGTGAAGAACAGCAGGTAGTCGTGGGTCGAGGAGATGTGGAGATGAGCGATGTAATCGTCATCTTTCATGTTCATCCCCATCACGCCGACGCCGCCGCGGTTCTGCTGGCGGTAGGTCCCCAGCGCGAGCCGCTTGACGTAGCCGGAGGCGGTCAGTGAGATCACCATCTGCTGGTCGGCGATCATGTCCTCGATCCCGACCTCGCCCTCGAAGGCGGCCAGCTCGGTGCGGCGTTCGTCGCCGTAGGCCTCGACGATTTCGGCGAGCTCGTCTTTGACCAGACCCATCACGCGGGCCTCGTCGCCGAGGATCTCGCGTAGTTCGCCGATCCGCTCCATCAGGTCGGCGTGCTCGGCCCGGACTTTGTCGGCCTCGAGCGCGGTGAGGCGCTGGAGCCGCATGTCGAGGATCGCCTGCGACTGCTCGCGCGAGAGCTCGAACTGGTCCATCAGGCCCTGACGCGCGGCGTCGGGGTCGTTCGAGGACCGGATGAGTTTGATCACCGCGTCGAGGTTGTCGAGGGCGACCAGCAGACCCTCGAGGATGTGGGCCCGGGCCTCGGCGCGACGCAGTTCGTACTGGGTCCGACGGGTGACGACCTCGCGCTGATGCTCGACGTAGTACTTGATCAGCTCGCGCAGTTTCAGGGTTTTGGGCACCCCGTCGACCAGCGCCACCATGTTGGCGCCGAAGGTCGACTGCATCGCGGTTTTTTTGTAGAGGTTGTTGAGGACGACTTTGGCCGGCGGACCGCCGCGTTTGAGCTCGATCACGAGCCGCATCCCGCGTTCGTCGGTCTCGTCGCGGAGGTCGGAGATGCCGTCGAGTTTTTTGTTACGGACGAGGTCGGCGATCTTCGCGACCAGGCCGTTTTCGCCGAGCTTCTTCACCGTGAACGGCAGCTCGGTGACGACGATCGCCTCCTTGCCCCCCTTCAGCGGCTCGACGTGGGCGCGGGCGCGGACTTTGATGCTGCCGCGACCGGTCTCATAAGCGGTGCGGATCCCCTCGCGGCTCATCAGCCCGCCACCCGGGAAGTCGGGGCCCTTGATGTGGGTCATCAGCCGGTCGAGGTCGATCTCCGGGTCGTCGATGTAGGCCATCACCGCGGCCGAGACCTCGCGCAGGTTGTGCGGCGGGATGTTGGTCGCCATGCCGACCGCGATGCCCGAGGTGCCGTTGACCAGCAGGTTCGGGAAACGCGCGGGCAGGACCAGCGGTTCCTGGTTCTCTTCGTCGTAGTTGGGCCCGAAGTCGACGGTGTCGGCGTCGATGTCGCGCAGCATCTCGGTGGCGATGCGCGCCATGCGCGCCTCCGTGTACCGCATCGCCGCCGCCGGGTCTTCGTCGATCGAGCCGAAGTTGCCCTGGCCGTCGACCAGCGTGTAGCGCAGGGAGAAGTCCTGCGCCATCCGGACCAGCGTGTCGTAGATCGCCGAGTCGCCGTGCGGGTGGTACTTACCCATCACCTCGCCGACGATGAAGGCGCACTTGCGGTACGGGCGGGTCGGCTGCAGGCCGAGGTCGTGCATCGAGTAGAGAACCCGACGATGGACCGGCTTCAACCCGTCGCGGACGTCTGGCAGTGCCCGGCCGACGATCACGCTCATCGCGTAATCGAGGTACGACGACCGCATCTCCTGCTCGAGGCCGCGGTCTTCGACGTTGCCCGTGAGTGCCTCCAGTGCCACTAGTACACCTCTACTTTCACACTGTTCGCATTCACACCAGAATCAGTAACTGTCGAAGCCTTGTCGGTCGAACCCCACGCACGGGTGCGAAAACCAAGCAGGTCGGTGGACGCAGGGAGTGAGGGGAGGTGAGCGCACTTACAGTGCGTGATCCGACCCGAACGACCGAGGACTCCGAGATGCGCCGGTTTGCAGCGCCCGCGCCTAGACATCTAAAAACTTAACCTCTTTCGCGTGGGTCTCGATGAAGTCCCGACGCGGCGCGACCTGGTCGCCCATCAGCATCGAGAAGATCCGGTCGGCGGCGGTCGCGTCTTCGAGCGTCACCCGGGCCAACGTCCTCGTGGCCGGATCCATCGTCGTCTCGCGGAGCTGTTTCGGGTTCATCTCGCCCAGTCCCTTGAACCGGGTGATGTGGGCACCGGCGCGGGCGAGGTCGAGGACCGCGGCGCGCAGCGTCTGGAAGGACAGCGCGACCGTTTCTTTCTCACCGCGCCGCACCTTGAACGCCGGTCGACCGACCTGTTTCAACAGCGCCGCGTGGACCTCGGCGAATTTGCGGTACTCGTGGTCCTCGAACAGCTCGCGCGGCAGTCGATGGGTCCTGGCGAGGCCGGACTGCCGCTCGATCGCCTTGACCACGACGAGGTCGTCGGTCGCGCTGATCACCTCGGTGTCGAACGGCTCGCCCTCGGGCGCCTCCCGTTCGAGCAGGTCCTTCGCCGCCCCGATCGACGCGACGCCCTCGTCGAGCAGCGCCGACTCCTCGAGGAACCGGACGACTTCGTGGCCGTAGTCGGCCTGCAGCGACGAGCCCCAGCCCTCGTACTCTTTCGAGCGTCGGATGTAGGCCTGCCAGCGGGTCGGGGTGAGTTTGCGGGTCTCCCCCGTCGCGTCGACAAGCTCGAACTGCTCGAGCTTGTCGCGCAGCAGCAGCTCTTCGAGTTCGGACTCGCGCTCCAGGTAGGTCTCCTGATTGCCCTGTTTCACGCGGTAGAGCGGCGGTTTCGCGATGTAGACGAAGCCGTTCTCGATCAGCTCCGGCATCTGCCGGTAGAGGAAGGTGAGCACCAGGGTGCGGATGTGCGCGCCATCGACGTCGGCGTCGGTCGCCATCACGATCTTGTGGTACCGGGCGTCCTCGATGTTGAACTCGTCGTGGACGCCAGTGCCGATCGCGGTGATCAGCGCCTGCACCTCGGTGTTGGCGAGCACCTTGTCGATCCGGCTCTTCTCGACGTTGATGATCTTGCCGCGCAGCGGCAGCACCGCCTGGGTCGAGCGATCGCGGGCCTGCTTCGCCGAGCCGCCGGCGGAGTCACCCTCGACCACGAAGATCTCGGCCAGGCTCGGGTCCTTCACCGAGCAGTCGGCGAGCTTGCCCGGCAGAGTCGAGTTCTCGAGCGCCGACTTGCGGGTCAGGTCGCGCGCTTTGCGCGCCGCCGAACGGGCACGGGCCGCGTCGATCGCCTTGGAGATGATCCGTCGCGCCTCCGGCGGGTTCTCGTCGAGGAACTCGGCCAGTTTGCGGTTGACGGTCTCCTCGACCAGGCTTTTGATCGGCGGGTTGCCGAGTTTGGTCTTGGTCTGCCCCTCGAACTGCGGGTCGTGGAGCTTCACCGAGATGACCGCGGTCAGACCCTCGCGGACGTCCTCGCCGGCGAGGTTGTCGTCCTTCTCTTTCAGCAGCCCTTTGGCGCGCGCGTAGGCGTTGAGGGTACGGGTCAGCGCACCGCGGAAACCTGACAGGTGCGTGCCGCCCTCGTGGGTGTTGATGTTGTTGGCGAAGCTGAAGATCGACTCCTGGTAGGAGTTGTTCCACTGCATCGCGACCTCGACTTCACCGTCACCTTTCTCGCCTTCGAAGAAGATCGGCTTTTTGTTGATCACCTCCTTGTTCTCGTTGAGGTGAGTCACGAAGTCCTCGATGCCGCCGTCGTACTGGAACTCGACGCTCTGACCCTCGCCGCGCTCGTCGGTCAGCGAGATCTTCAACCCGCGGGTGAGGAACGCCGTCTCGCGCATCCGCTCGGCGAGCGTCGCGAAGTCGTACTCGATCTCTTCGAAGATTTCGAGGTCCGGCAGGAAGGTGATCTCGGTGCCGTGCCCGTCGGTCGAGGCGCCCTTCTCCAGTTTGTTCTGCGGTTTGCCGCGCTCGTAGTCCTGCTCCCAGACCGAGCCGTCGGTTTCGATCTTCAGGTGCAGGCGCTCGGAGAGCGCGTTGACCACCGAGGAGCCGACGCCGTGGAGGCCACCGGAGACCTTGTAGCCGCCGCCGTCCCCGAACTTGCCGCCCGCGTGCAGGACGGTGAGCACGACTTCCGCCGCCGGACGATTCTCTTTCTCCATGATCCCGACCGGGATCCCGCGACCATTGTCCGACACCGTGACGCTGTTGTCCGGGTGGATGACGATCGTGACCGCGTCGCAGTAGCCGGCCAGCGCCTCGTCGACCGAGTTGTCGACGATCTCGTAGACGAGATGGTGCAACCCGCGAGGACCGGTCGAGCCGATGTACATCCCGGGGCGCTTGCGGACGGCTTCGAGACCCTCGAGCACCGTGATGTCCGCGGCGCCGTAGGAGGCGTCGGCTTTGGCTTTTTTCTCAGGCAAAGAGATCCTTCCGGTTGACACAAAAAGCCCCGACGCAGGGAGACTCCCTCCACAGCGGGTCGGGGCAAAGGCGAGTAGTCATAAGAATACCAGTTCGGGGAGCCGGATCAACCCTCGCAGAGTGTCAAATTGCCTGCAAATCGTGCATTAAGTGTGTCTGATCAGACACCTCTTGCGACACGGAAGCGGAGAGCCTCCGGAGCCCTCTCCCCCAGCTCCTCGCGAAGGCGTCCCAAAAGCTGCTCCTGCATCAGGTCGAGCTCCTGCGCCCAGACCCCGTCGACGCACTCGACGGTGAGCGTCCCGGCCCGCTCCGACACCGGGGTCGCGACCTCCGCGAGGCGCTCGCCGAGCGCCGCCGTCCACGCCGCCTGCACCGCGGCGAGCCCGGTTTTCGGCGCCGCCCGGTCCCGCACCACGCGAAACGCCTCGCCGGCGGGACGGGGTGCGCGCCGTCGGGTCACGCCGCCTCCGCGCCGGAGCCGTCCAGGCCCTCGACGACCCCGGGACTGGGCATCCGGACCATCGACTCACGGGCGACCGGCGGCAGCGACTCTTCGTCGGCGGCGGTGATCAGGGTCTGCCCGCCCGTTGCCAGGCGGGCGACGAGCCGTTCGCGTCGGCCGGGGTCGAGCTCGCTCATCACGTCGTCGAGCAGCAGCAGCGGGGTGACCCGCCGGGCCGCCAGCAGCGCCTCACGCTCGGCGAAGAGCAGCGCCAGGAGGGCGGCGCGCTGCTGGCCCTGGGAGCCGTATTTGCGCAGCGCCCGCCCGTCGACGCTCAGCTTCATCTCGTCGAGGTGGGGGCCCCAGGAACTGCGGCCGAGCTTGAGATCGGCGTCGCGGCGCTCGCGCAGGCCGGACTGGATCTCCGGCGCGTCGCCCACGGCCCGCGGCGCGTAGGCGAGCTCACCACCCTCGAGCCCCAGCTCCGCCAGCGCCTCCGCGAAGGCGGACGCCAGCTCCGCCACGGCCTCCCCCCGCGCCTCGATCAGCGGCGCGGCCGCGTCGGCGAGTCCAGCGTCCCAGACATCGAGCCCGTCCAGCGACCCGTAGCCGGCGCCGACCCGGGAGATCATCGCGTTGCGTTGCGCCAGCGCCTGGCCGAATTTTTTGCGCAGCTCACTCCGCGCGGGCCAGCGAGCGGCGAGGAAGCCGTCGAGGTGGGCGCGGCGCTCGGCCGGCGGGCCCTTGACCAGGCTGAGGCGATCCGGCGCGAAGACCGCCACCGGCGGCCGCGAGCGCGCGATCGTCGCCGGGTCCACGCTCGAGCCGTCGAGCAGGTGGCGGCGTCCGTCGGTCCGGCTCACCGAGGCCAGCAGCCGCCGCTCGATCCCGTCGTCGTCGCGAACCGTCGCCTCCGCCCGCGCCAGGCTCTCGCCGAACGGGATCAGGTCGCGCCGGTCCGAGGTCCGAAACGAGCGCCCCGTAAGGGCGAAGTAGAGAGCCTCGACGAGGTTCGTCTTGCCGACGCCGTTGGGCCCGACGACGCTGGTGATCCCCGGCCCGAGCGGCACGCGGACGCGCTCGAGGCTGCGCAGCGGGCGGGCTTCGATCACGGTGACGAGCACCGGCCCGCGCTCCCTACACGTTGAGGCGGATGGGCATCACGAGATAGCGAAAGTCTTCGTTCTCGACCGGCTGCATCAGTCCCGGCCGCAGCGGCGAGATCAGTCGCAGCAGCACCTCGTCGCCCGCCACGCTTTCGATGCCCTCGCGCAGGTACTCCGGGTTGAAGCCGATCTCCATCGGCTCGCCCTCGAAGACGGCGGGCATCGTCTCGCGCGCGTCGCCGACGTCGGGGGTCTCGGCGGAGACGGTCAGCTCGCCCGGCTCGAAGGAGAACCGTAGCGGCGCGTTGCGCTGCGCCAGCTGGCTGATCCGCCGCGCCACGTCGAGGAACTCCGACCGTGGCAGCCGCACGTCGTGCTCGTAGGACTCGGGCAGAAGCTGGCGGAAGTTCGGGAACTGGCCCTCGATCAGCCGCGTCGTCAGCGTGATCGAGCCGGCCTCGAAGATCGCCTGGTTGGCCTGCAGCGTGATCGCCGCCTCCTCGACGCCCTCCCCGGAAAGGATCCGCGCGAGCTCCCGCAGCGCCCGGGCCGGGATGTTCGCCTCGATCTCGCCACTGAGCGGCGACTCGAGCTCGGTCCGCTTCACCGCCAGCCGGTAGGAGTCGGTGGCGACCATCGTCATCTCGTTCCCCGAGGCGGTGACGAAGACGCCGGTGAGCACCGGGCGCATGTCGTCACGCGAGGCGGCGCGGGCGACGAGGTCGATGCTCTCGGCCAGTGCCGTGGCCGGGATCTTGATCGGCTCGCCGTCGCTCGACGGCAGCTTCGGGAAGTCCTCCACCGGCAGCACCCGCAGGTGGAAGCTCGAGCTGCCGCTGCGGATCTCCACGTCGCGCTCTGCCTCACGCGTCTCGATTTCCACCGTGTCGTCGGCGAGCGAGCGAGCGACTTCGGCGAGCAGGCGCCCGGGCAACAGGACCGAGCCGCCACCCTCGACGGTCGCCTCCACCGCGGTGCGCAGGCCGAGATCGAGGTCGGTGGCGGAAAGAGTCACCGAGCCCTCACCAGCCTCGATCAGGACACCGGACAGGGCCTGGGTCGCGGCGCGGGTCGAGACGGCGCGCGAGACGGTCGAAAGCTTGGAGACGAGTTCTTCGCGTTTGGTCGTGAGCTTCAAAAGATTGCCTTGTTGAGTTGGTTTAGAGGCTGTTGAAAAGCGGTGGGACGGAGACTATTCGGCGGCGCGGTGCGAGAAACGGCCTGTGGACGAGCCTGTGGGCGGGTGTGGAGTCTTGCAGTGACCGCGGCGCCCAGAACCTATTGCCATCTCAGCCGGCGGCCGGGTTGTGGATTGCTGTGCGTAACTCGGCGACCTTCTCGGTCAGCGCCTCGTCCTCGCCGAGGCTCGCTTCGATGCGCCGCAGGCTGTTCATCACGGTGGTGTGATCGCGGCCGCCGTAGAGCCGGCCGATCTGCGGCAGGGAGAGCTCGGTGAGCTCGCGGGTGAGGAACATCGCGACCTGCCGGGCGCGCAGCGGAGTGGCGGCGCGGCTGGACCCGATCAGCTCCGCGCGGGAGATGCCGAAGCGTTCGGCGACCTGCTGCTGGATCTCCTCGACCGAGGTGGCCTGGGCGGTCCGCGTGCCCGATTTCGGGATGACCTCGGCGATCAGCTCGGAGCTGAGCGGCTTGGCCAGGAGCGAGGCGTGGGCGATCACCCGGGTCAGGGCGCCGTGCAGCTGGCGGACGTTGGCGTCGATCCGGTTGGCCAGCTCGGCCAGGGCGCCGGAGTCGGCGATCTCGATCCCGGACTCCTCCACCAGGCGGCGTAGGACGGTGACGCGGGTCGCGAGGTTCGGCGGTTCCACGGGGACGGTCAGGCCCCACTCGAAGCGGTCGCGCAACCTCGAGGCGAGCGTCGACAGCTCGCTCGGGATGCGGTCGGCGCTGAGGACGAGCTGGCTACCGGACTCGTACAGGGCGTTGAAGGTGTGGAAGAACTCCTCTTCGGTGGCCGGCTTGCCCTCGAGGAACTGGACGTCGTCGATGAGCAGCACGTCGATGTCCCGGTAGCGGGCCTTGAAGCCCTCGGCCCCGGTGGTGCGGAGCGCTCCGACGAACTCGTTGGTGAAGGACTCGGCGGTCGTGTACCTGACGCTCAGTCCGGGCGCGTTGTCGTGGAGGTAGTTGGCGACCGCCGCGAGCAGGTGGGTCTTGCCGAGTCCAGGTGGCCCGTGGAGGAAGAGCGGGTTGTAGGCCTCCGAGGGGGCCTCGGCGACCGCGAGCGCGGCGCCGTGGGCGAGGCGGTTGCCCGGGCCGATAACGAAGCGCTCGAACGTGTAGCTCGGGTTCAGCTCGGGACCGGGCGTGGCGGCCTCGGCCATCTCCCGGGGGGCGGCGAAGCTCACCCTCTGCAAGTTCGTGCCCATCTCGGAGAGGGCGGCGACGATCAGCGCCGAGTAGCGTCGCTCGACCCACGCTCTGATCCCCTCGGGGGCCTTCAGGTAGATCGTGTCGGAGTCGGCCCCGACCGCTTCGAGAGGCTCCAGCCAGAGCCTGTAAGTCGACTCTGGGACCGAATTCTCCAGCCGTTCCTGGGTTGCTCGCCAGAGGCTTTCGATGTCGGTTGTGTGGGAGTCGTCAGGCACGGGGGGCGGCGACGATAGCGCCGTCATTTGCTGGGGGAACCCGACCACCCGCAATTGGCGGGGAAAAGATTTCTCCCGGGTCCCTATACTCCCGCCGGCAATGAAGCGCACTTATCAGCCCAAGAAGCGGAAGCGGGCAAAGACCCACGGTTTCCGCGCCCGCATGAGCACCCGCGGCGGCCGTGCCGTCCTGCAGCGTCGCCGGCGCAAAGGTCGGAAGCGCCTCACCCCCTAGATGCCGCCGTCGAAGCGCCGTCGGCTCTCGCGCAGCGGCGAGTTCGACCGCGTCTATCGCGATGGCTCGTCGCATGCGACCCGTTACCTCGTCCTTTACACGTTTCCGCGTCGCGATGAGGAGCGTGAAGAGGTGAGGCTCGGCGTGTCGGTGTCCCGCAAGGTGGGTGGAGCGGTCGACCGCAACAAGGTCAAGCGGACCCTGCGCGAAGCCTTCTGGTCGCTCTCCGATCGACTTCCGGACAAGCACGACTTCGTAATCGTGGCCCGAGCCGATATCGCCGGGTTGATCGAGAAGGAAGGGACCGCCGGAGTCACGAAATCGCTGGAAGAGGCGATGGACGCCAGCTTTGGCGGAGGGCGTTCCACGTGAAACGCTCCAGCGGTGTCCCGTCCTCCCCGTTCCACGTGAAACGCGTCGTCCTCGCCCCGGTGCGGGCGTACCAGCGCTGGATTTCCCCAGCTCGCCCCCGCCGCTGCCGTTACGAGCCGACCTGCTCGGCCTACGCCGTCGAGTCGGTCGAACGCTTCGGCGTGATCCGCGGCTTCATCCTCGCTTCCTACCGTCTGGTCCGCTGCAACCCGTTCAGCCACGGCGGGTTCGATCCGGTTCCCGACCGCTTCACCCTGCGCGGCCTCGGCCACATCCACCCGGCCGATTATCACGGTGAGGCCCACTCGTGATGATCCCGGACGCGAACATCCTGCAGCCGCTGATCGACGTCGCGAACGCGGTCCTCAAGTTTTTCCACGACAACGTCGGCCTCTCCTGGGGCATGTCGATCGTCGCCATCACGGTCTGTACCCGGGCGCTCCTGATCCCGCTGACCTACAAACAGCTCAAAGGCATGCGGGCTCTGCAGGCACTCCAGCCGCAGATGAAAGAGATCCAGGAGAAATACAAAAACGACAAACAGCGCATGCAGCAGGAAATGATGCGCTTCTACAAAGAGAACAAAGTCAACCCCTTTGCCTCTTGCATCCCCCTCCTGGCGCAGCTCCCGGTCTTCATCACGCTCTTCTACACGCTCCGCCACGAGCTCCCGGACGACATCTGCTCCAACCTCGGGCTTCCTTCCGGGTGCGACACCGCGGGCCACGCCTCGTTCCTCTTCGTCAACGACCTGACGGCGTCGGCACATGGGGCCGAACTCATCGCGCTGATCGTGCTCTACGTCGGCACCCAGCTCGCGTCCGGGTTCTTCATGTCGGTGACGGCCGACAAATCGCAGCGGATGATGATGTTCGTCCTGCCGCTGGTCTTCGTCCCCTTCATCATCAACTTCCCGGCCGGGCTGATCGTCTACTGGATCACCACGAACATCTGGACGATCGGGCAGGGGCTGGTGATCAACAAGGTGATCCCGGCGCCGGTGGTGGCGACGAAGGAGGAGGTACAGGCGGCCAAACCGCCTCCTAAATCGCCGAAAAAGAAGAAGCGGCGACGGTAAGGGCTCCCGAGGTGGGGGCCCTTTTTCGTTGGGGGGTCCAGAGGGAGAGGGATCTGACCCTCTCCTCTCTCAAACTCGGGCAGGATCGTGATCCGGCCGTCCGAGATTCGGTCGGGCCCTCGTTACAAGCCGTTCGGAGAGGGTCAGATCCCTCTCCGCGGGCGTCCTGCGGAAGGCGCTAGGAGAGCCCTTCCTGACGGAAGCGGAAAAGCAGGAAAGGGATCAGCCTTGGGGGCGCTTCTTGGCCAGGCCGGACTTGCGGGGGAGGTTGCTGGGGGTCGGGCCGGATTTGCGGATGACGTGGAGGTGGCGGTGCTCGGAGCCGGCTCGGTGGCCGACGTCGAGGATCTGCTCGGGAGCCATTGCGAGGGCCTCTGAGGCTCGCTGAAGCTGGTCCTCTTCCTCTTCGTCGCGCTTGCCCTTCCAGGCGACCAGGACGCCGCCTTCGCGTAGGAGAGGGCTTGCCAGCTCGGCGAGGGTCGAAAGGCGGCCCACGGCTCGGGAGGTGACCACGTCGTAGGTCTCGCGGGCCTCGCCTCGGGCCACGTCCTCGGCCCGGGCGGTGACCGCGGCGGCGTTGGGGATCTCGGCCGCCTCGGCCGCTCTGGTGATGAAGGCCGTCTTGCGGCCCACGGACTCGATCAGGTCGATCTGGGCGTCGGGAAGGGCCACGGCCAGGACGAGGCCCGGGAAGCCCGCTCCGGCGCCGACATCGGCGATTCGGCGGGCGCTGCGCAGCTCGGGGACGTCGAGCCCGGTGAGGCTGTCCTCGACGTGGACTTTCCAGGCGCGCTCGTCGACGACGGAGCTGACCGAGGCGCGCTCCTCGGCGAGGAGGGCGAGGACGGTCTCGAGGGACCGGCGCTGCGCCGGAGAAAGGGACGCCGTGGGGTGCTCGGCCACTACTGGTGGACGAGCGGCGCGACGATCACGCAGCGGTGGGGCTCGTCGCCCTCGCTGTAGGTCTCGACCCCGGAGCGGCCTTTCAGCCGTTCGTGGACGACGCGACGCTCCTGGGCGCTCATCGGATCCATCTCGACGACCCGATTGTTGGTCAGCGCCTGCTCGGCGGCGCGGTCGGCGCGGCTCTCGAGCGTCTCGCGGCGGCGGCCACGGTAGCCCGCGGCGTCGACGACGACCCGCTTGCGCTCCCGCAGCCCGCGGAAGGCGGCCTGATAGCAGAGCAGCTGAAGAGCGTCGATCGTCTGGCCCCTTTTGCCGATCAGCAGGCCGTAGTCGTCCCCGCCGACGACGTTGACGACGATGCGGTCGTCGTCCTCCTCGATCTCCACGTCACCGTCGAGGTCGAGCTCATCGAGGACCCCCTCGACCAGCTCGCGGGCGCGCTCGGCGGGATCGTCGGGCCAGTCGGCCAGGTCGGACACGCGCCCAGGCTATCCGACCGCTCCGCATCGCGCGCGCAAACCGGTCGGAGTGACGCTCATCTAGTCTGGGCCGCGATGGGCACCGTCTACGCGATCGCGAACCAGAAGGGAGGCGTCGGCAAGACCACGACCGCGGTCAACCTGGCCTCCTGCACCGCCGCCGAAGGCGAGCAGACCCTGCTCGTCGACCTCGACCCCCAGTGCAACGCGACCGTCGCGCTCGGCGGCGACCGCGATCTGCACCCGTCGTCCTACGACTGCCTCACCGGTGACACCGAGGTCGCCGCCGCGGCCCGTCCCGCGGGGCCCGACAACCTCTGGATCGTCCCCGCCAACGTCGACCTGGCGGGCGCCGCGGTCGAGCTCCCGCGGATCGAGAACTCCGAGACGCGCCTGCGCGAACGGCTCGGCCCGGTGCGCGAGCGCTTCGCCCGCACCTTCCTCGACTGCCCGCCGTCGCTCGGCCCGGTCTCCGTCAACGCCCTGGTGGCGGCCGATCGCGTGATCGTCCCGGTGCAGGCCGAGTACCTGGCCCTCGAGGGGCTCGTCCAGTTCCTCGACACCTTGGGCCTGATCCGGCGCCAACTGAACCCGCGGCTGGAGGTCTCGGGGCTGCTCCTGACGATGTACGACGACCGCCTCCGCCTGGCGCAGGACGTCGAGGCGGAGCTGCGCGAGCACTTTCCCGGCATGGTCTTCGACGACGGTGATCCCCCGCAGCGTCCGCGTCGCCGAGTCCCCGAGCTATGGTCTGCCCGTGACCGAGCACGCCCCCTCCTCGCGCGGCGCCGTCGCCTACCGCGCCCTCGCCAAGGAGCTGGCCGCGCGTGGCTAGCTCGACGAAAAAACGTCGTCCCGGGATCGGCCGCGGCCTCTGCCGCGATCCTCCCCGAGACGCCCGCCGACGCCGCCAACGGCGAGCTGCTCGAGCTGCCCGTCGACCTGATCAAGCCGAACCCGAACCAGCCCCGCACCCACTTCGACCCCGACGCCCTCGCCGCCCTCGCCGCGTCGATCGAGGCCTCCGGGATCGTCCAGCCGCTGCTCGTCCGTCCCCTTGCCGACGGCAGCTACGAACTGGTCGCCGGCGAGCGCCGCTGGCGGGCCGCCCGGCAAGCCGGGCTCGCCAAGATCCCGGTCGTCGCCCGCGACCAGGCCGAGCCGGAGCGCCTGCAGGCGGCGTTGATCGAGAACATGGTCCGCGAGGACCTGAACCCGGTCGAGGAGGCCAAGGCCTGCGCCGCCCTGGTCGAGGACCTCGGCCTGACCAAAGAGGACCTGGCCCGCCGCGTCGGCCGCAGTCGCCCCGCCGTCTCCAACCTGATCCGCCTGCTCGAGCTCCCCGACGAGGCGCTCGAGATGCTCGAGAAGGGCGACCTGAGCGAGGGCCACGGCCGCGCCATCCTCGGCGCTCCCGGCAACGACGTCCGCCGCCGGCTCGCCCGCGAGGCGGTGGCAGGGAGGGTGGTCGGTCCGCGAGACCGAGCAAAGGGTTCGGCTGGCCGGCCAGCCAAAAGCGCGTCCACGGAAAGCGCCGATCGATCCCGACCAGCGGGCGGCGCTCGACGACGCCACGGACGCGCTGGAGGCTGCCCTCGGCCATGAGGTCACGGTCAAGCCCCGCGGCAACGCGATCGTCGCCGAGCTCCGCTTCGACAACGTCGACGAGGCCCACCACCTGGCCCGGGAGCTACGCCGCCGCGCCAAGTGATCCGCTCGGCGGCAGCGTCGCTATCATCGCCGTCCCCGGGCGATTAGCTCAGTTGGTTAGAGCGCGTCTCTGATAAGGACGAGGTCCCTGGTTCGAATCCAGGATCGCCCACTCGGCCCCGTACACTTTTCGGTTCAGACCACGTACGGCGGGAGCACCCTCTTGCAGCAGATGCAGATCTATGGCGTGAGCTTCGACATGGTCGGCAAGCAGCCGATCGTCTTGTTGAAGACGGTCGACGGGAACCGTTTCCTGCCGATCTGGATCGGCCACCCTGAGGCGGCCGCGATCCTGATGAAGCTGCAGGGCGCCTCGACGCCGCGGCCGATGACCCACGATCTGCTCTCCGACATGCTCGAGAACCTCGACGCGAAATGCGAGCGGGTCTCGGTCACCGAACTGCGCGACAACACCTTCTACGCCTCGATCACGGTCAGCGTCGGCGGGTCGGAGATCGAGATCGACTCTCGCCCCTCCGATGCCCTCGCCCTCGCCGTCCGCGTCGCCGCCCCGATCTTCGCCGCCGAGGAGGTCATCGAGGAGTCGGCGATCGAGTTCGAGCATGAGGTCGAGGACACCGAGGAGGTAGTCGACAAGTTCAAAGATTTCTTGGACGAAGTCTCGCCCGAGGACTTCGCTTCAGGCGATTCCTAGGAAACGCCGGCGGGGGACTGCGCTAAGTGGAGTATCTGCTCCACTAGATCCTCGAAGCACATCCCCGCCGCCTCGGCGGCCTGGGGGAGGAGGCTGGTGTCGGTGAGGCCGGGGATCGCGTTGACCTCGAGGACCTAGGGGCCGTCGTCGCCGAGGATCAGGTCGACGCGGGCGAAGCCCTCGCAGCCGAGCGCGCGGCAGGTGGCGAGGGCGGCGTCGCTGATCGCCGCGACGCTCGGTGGGGGAGAGGTCGGCGGGGCAGACGAAGTGGGTGCGGCCGATCTCGTAGCGGGCCTCGAAGTCGTAGGGGTCGCCTTCGGCCGGGATCGCCTCGACGATCGGCAGTGGCTCGTCGCCGAGGACGCTGACCGCGACCTCGCGACCCTCGACGAAGCGCTCGAGCATCACGCGGTCGTCGTAGGAGAAGGCGGCGACGAGGGCGCCGGGAACCTCGAGCGGCGGCGGCGGCGAACTTGACCCCGAGCGAGGAGCCGCCGCGGCTCGGCTTGACCACGAGCGGGAAGCCGAGGGTGCCCTCGAGGTCGGCGAGCGCGTCGGCGGCGCCGAGATCGCGGAAGGCGGTCTGGGTGAAGGCGAAGAACTCGGGGGTGGGGATGCCGGCGCTCGCGCATCGTCGCCTTCGCCATGACCTTGTCGATCAGCGGGCGCAGGCGGCAGCTGCGGGCCCGGTGAAGGGGATGCCGAGGATTTCGAGGAGCTCCTGCGCGGTCCCGTCCTCGCCGCCGACCCCGTGCATGGCCACGAAGGCGACGTCGGGCTTCTCGGCCCGCAGGCGTTTCACGAGGTCGGCGCCGACGTCGATCGGCACCACCTCGTGGCCGAGCCGTTCGAGCGCGTCCTCGACGCGGGCGGCGGAGCGGAGCGAGACGCCGCGCTCGAGGGATCGCCCGCCCTTGAGGACCGCGACCTTCACCCGTTGGCTTCCTTGCGCAGCGGGACCACGTTGTCCCGCTCAACCGGCACGTCCTCCGCTTCGCGTCCGGACGTGCCGGGCGAGGCCGAGGCCGCGGCGGGAGTCTCGGAAGCTCCTGGCGACAGGGACTCATACAGCGCCACCTGTTCACCGATCACGCGGCCGATCCGCTTGATCCCCTCGCGGATTTCGTCGTCGTCCACGCCGCTGAAGTTCAGCCGCATCGAGTTCTTCCCGCGGCCGTCGACGTAGGCCGCCTGCCCCGGCACGAAGGCGACGTTCGAGCGCAGCGCCTTGGCCAGCAGGTCGCCGGTGTCGATGTACTCGGGCAGCGTCGCCCAGATGAAAAGGCCGCCCTCGGGCTCGGTCCAGGTCGCCTCCGCCGGGAAGTGCTCGGCGAGCGCCTCGAGCATCGTGTCGCGCCGCCCGCGGTAGAGGTCGACCAGGTCTTCGACGTAGCTCTTCCAGCCGCCTTCGGCGAAGTACTGGCGGACGAAGAACTGGGTGAGGGTGGAGGTGCAGAGGTCGGCCGCGCCCTTGCCGAGGACGACTTTCTCCAGCACCGGCGGCGGCGCCACGACCCAGCCGAGGCGGATGCCGGGGGAGAGGATCTTGGAGAACGTCCCCAGGTAGATGACGAAGTCCCCGCCGTCGAGCTGGTAGAGCGGCGGCAGCGCCTCGCCGCTGTAGCGGAGCAGGCCGTAGGGGCTGTCCTCGATCACGAGGATCTCGTGCAGGCGGGCGAGCTCGACCAGCCGTGCCCGGCGCTCGAGCGAGAGTGTGACCCCGCCGGGGTTCTGGAAGCTCGGCACCGTGTAGATGAACTTCGGCCGACGCCCGTCCGCCCGTAGCTCGGCGAGCAGCTCTTCCAGCAGGTCGATCCGCATCCCGTCGCCGTCCATCTCGATCTGGCGGACGTCGGCCTGGTAGCTGCAGAAGACCGGCACCGCGCCGGGATAGGTCGGCGCCTCGCAGATCACCACGTCGCCGGGGTCGACGAGGGTCTTGGTGACGAGGTCGATCGCCTGCTGGCCACCGGTGGTGATGACGATGTCGTCGGGGTCCGGCAGCATCCCCTCGGCCGCCATCACCTCGACGATGCAGTCCTTGGTCTCGTCGAAGCCCTCGGTCGGCCCGTACTGGAGCGCCGCGGCCGCGGACTCGGCGGCGATCTTGCTCATCTGCGCGGCGAGCCTCTCGGGCGGGAAGGTCGAGGTGTCCGGCAGTCCGCCGGCGAGCGAGATCACTTCCGGGCGGGCGGTCACCGCCATCAGGTCGCGCATCGCCGAGGAGCGCATCACCGTGGTCCGCTCGGCGAAGAGCCCGGCGTAGCGCTCGAGGTCGCGGGTGGAGGTGTGGGCGCGGCGTTTGTGTGGCGGCTGGGGTACCTCGGTCATCGGTGAAGTGTGGCGGATTGCCACCGAGGTGCCCACACCGTTAGGTTTCACGACCGTGGATTTGCTCAAAGACCTCGGCATCGGCATCGCGATCGGCATGCTCGCCGGCACCACCGGCACCACTGGCTCCGCCCGCGGACGGATGGTCCTGCTGGCGGCGATCGTCGCCGTGGTCGCCGGGATCCTGATCGACGGCATCGTCGGCGGGATCCTCGCGGGGGTCGGCGCGGCCGGCGCCTGCCTGGTGATCTCAGACCTCGTCTTCGGCGCCCGGCGGCGCGAGGGCAGCGGGGCCGGCGCGCTCGGCTTCATCGTCGCCCTGGCGGCGCTCGTGGTGCTGGCGATAGCCCTGCTGGTCCCGATCGTGATCATCGTCGTCGCGATCGCCCTGATCTGGCTCGGCATCAGCCGCCACCGCCGCAACCAGCGCAAACACGCCGGCCTGCGCGTCCTCCGTTAACCGGAACGACGGCGGCCGAGGATGGCCGTCGAGGATGATCCGACCCAGCGAATGACTGCCCGCGGGCACAAGAAGCTGATCCTCACCTACGTCGACTCGCTGCGCACCGACATGCTGCGGCGCGCGATCGACGAGGGCCGGGCACCGAACTTCGGCGCCCTGGTGGAGCGGGGCGTGCTGATCGACGACTGCGTCTCCAGCTTCCCCTCGGTGACGCCGGTCGCCTGCGCGGAGATGGTCACCGGGGTCGGCGCCGACCGCCACTGGATCAGCGGCATGAACTGGTATCACCGGCTGGAGCGGCGTTATGTCGAGTACGGGACCTCGCTGGAGGCGACGCGCGCCTTCGGCGTCTTCCGCGCCCTCTACGACCTTGTCTACAACATGAACCTGGCCCACCTGAGCCCGGAGATCGACACCCTCTTCGAGAGCCTTGACGACGCCGGCGAGCGCACCGCCTGCACGCCGTTCCTGATCTACCGTGGGCGCCACCGGCACGAGGTCTCGCTCGACGGGTTGCTGCGCCGGGCGGTCGACGCGACGAAATTGAAGTTTCGCCACCACACCTGGGGTCCGGCCGAGCTGTTCTACGGAGACCTCTACGCGAGCCGCCAGACCCCGTGCAAGTCGACCTCGATCCCCGGCGTCCGCGATCCCTACGCCGCCTGTTGTGCGGTCGAGCTGATGAAGGAGGACGGCTTCGACTTCCTCCTCCTCTCGCTGCCCGACAACGACAACTACTCGCACCGCCACGGGCCCGACGAGTCGATCGAGTCGATCGCCAAGGCCGACGAGTGCTTCGGGCAGCTGGTCGAGCAGGCCGGTGGGATCGACCCCTTCCTCGCCGAGCACGCGGTGATCCTGGTCGCCGACCACGCCCACACCGCGGTCGAGCGTGGCCTGCCCCTGGCCGAGATCCTCGGCGCGCAGTGGCGCGTCCTGCAGCCCTCCGAGGAGCGCCCGGAGCTGGCCCAGCTCGCGGTCAGCCCGACCAGCCGCGCGGCCCACGTCTACCTGTTGCCGGGCGAGGGGGTGCGCGCCGACCCGGCCGCGGTGGGGGAGAGGCTGACCCAGATCGAGGGGGTCGACCTGGTCTGTCGTCTGCTCGACGCCGAGGGCGCGCCGCTCTACCGGCCCGAGCCGGGGATGCCGGCGTCGGGCGGGGAGTGGGCGAGGGTCGAGCGCCGCGGCGAGCGGCTGCGCTTCCGGCCCGGGGACGAGGTCGAGGACCTGCGCGGCGGGCGCTGGCAGGTCGAGGGCGAGCTGTCGGTCCTCGAGGCGCGGATCGAGGACGGCAAGCTGCGCAGCGACGAATACCCACACCCGCTGCAGCGGGTGTGGTCGGCACTGACCGCGCCGCACTCGGGCGATTGGGTGCTCTCGCTGGAGGAGGGCTTCGAGGCGGTCGACTGGGGCGGTGAGAGCCACGCGGGCGGCGGCAGCCACGGCGCCCTCCACGCCGGCGACAGCCTCGGGCCGCTGCTCTTCGTCGGCTGCGGCCCCGAGTCGGCGGACGAGCGCGAGCAATGGACCCTGCGCGACGTGACCCCGGCGATCCTCGACCACTTCGGCCTGGGCGGCGAGTGATGGCGCGGCGCGCGGCGGCGCTCCTCGGGTTGCTCCTTGCCCTGGCGCTCCTCGCGCCCGCCCTGGGGTCGGCGGCCGATAAGGAACAACCCGCGCCCGGGGACATCACCTCGGCCGAAGCGACGCAGGCGGCGGCGCGCGACCCGAAGGTCGCCGCCGAGACGCACGTCCACCCGGACCTGGTCCCCAGCCCGACCTTCAACCACGAACGCTGGGAAGTCGGCTGGTTCGAAGACAAACACGAGTACGCGCTGGCGATGGTCGACCCGAAGACCGGTGAAGTGACCGAGTCCTGGACCGGCTACCAGGTCGCCTGGGAAATGGCCCGCGGTTACTCCGGCGAGTTCGCCCACTCGCTGAACTCGCCCTTCATCTGGATCCCGCTCTGCCTGATCTTCTTCGTCGGCCTGTTCGACTGGCGACGTTGGCGGCGGATCGCGAACCTCGACCTGCTGGTCCTGCTCGGCTTCGGCGTCTCCCACTTCTTCTTCAACCTCGGCGACATCGGCGTCTCGGTGCCGCTCGCCTATCCGGTGCTGGTCTATCTCCTGGCGCGCTGCCTGTGGATCGGGTTCCGCGGCCGCGGCGCCGGGCTGCGGCCGGTCTGGCCGACGCTCTGGCTCCTGGTCGCGGCGCTCTTCCTGATGGGCTTCCGCGTCGGCCTGAACATGGCCGACGCGGGCGCGATCGACGTCGGCTACGCGGGGGTCACCGGCGCCCACAAGATCGTCCACGGCGAACCGCTCTACGGCGACTGGCCCGAAGACATCCATTCGGGCGACACCTACGGCCCGGTCAACTACGCCGCCTACGTGCCGTTCGAGGTGATCTGGCCCTACACCGGGGAATGGGACGACCTGCCCGCCGCGCACGGCGCCTCGATCACCTTCGACGTCGCCACCTTCATCCTGCTCCTGGTGCTGGGGATCCGGATCCGACCGGGGCCCACCGGGCGTCGCCTCGGCGCGATCCTCGCCTTCGGCTGGGCCGCCTTCCCCTACACCGCCTACGTGCTCGAGTCGGACTCCAACGACGCGCTGGTCTCGGCGCTCCTGGTGGCGACGCTCGTCGTCCTCGCCAAGCCCTTATGGCGCGGGGTGACCTCGTCCCTGGCCGTCTGGGCGAAGTTCTCGCCGCTGGTCCTGGCGCCGATGCTGCTCACCCTCGACGGCTGGAAGCCGCGCAAGCTCGCGCTCTACGCGGGCAGCTTCGCCGCGATCACGGTCATCTTCATGCTCTGGCCCGCGATCGACCCCGGCCTCAAGGTCTTCTACGAACGCACCATCGCCGCCCAGGCCGGCCGCTCCTCGCCGTTCAGCGTCTGGGGCCAGGCCGAATGGCTGGAGCCGTTGCGGGTCGCGATCCTCGCCGCGACCGGCATCCTGTCGATCGCGCTCGCCTTCGTCCCCCGCAAGAAGTCCCTGCTGCAGGTCGCGGCCCTCTCGGCGGCACTCCTGCTGGGCGTGCAGATCACCCTCCACCACTGGTTCTACCTCTACATCGTCTGGTTCTTCCCGCTGATGCTGGTCGCGCTGGCGCTGCTGGAGCGGACCGAGGAGCCCGGTCCCGACGAGGTCCCGGGCGTCGTGCGGCGGGTCAGGGAGCGCCGGGCGAAGCGGCGGGAACCATCACCGGCTCGATCGAATCCGCCAGTCCCGACCGGTTGACGTCGACCACGGCGCCCATCACCCAGACGTCCTCGTCGGCGGTCTCGAAGCGGGTCGGCATCTGGGTGACCAGGGCGCCGAGCGCGTCCTCGATCCGCACCCCGAGGATGCTCTGGCGCGCGCCGGTCATGCCGACGTCGGAGATGAACGCGGTGCCTTTGGGGAGGACGCGGCCGTCGGCGGTCGGCACGTGGGTGTGGGTGCCGAGCACCGCGGCGACGCGGCCGTCGAGGTGCCAGCCCATCGCGACCTTCTCGCTGGTCACCTCCGCGTGGAAGTCGACGATCACGGCGTCGGCCTCGATCCGGTCGAGGATCGCGTCGACCGCGTCGAAGGGCGAGCGCGCTACCTTCAGCCCGACGCCGCCGCTGAGGTTGATCACGCCGACCTTCAAGGCGTCGGTGCCGTCGCCGGCTTCCACCACGGTGTAGCCGCGGCCGGGGTTGCCGCTCGGGTAGTTGGCCGGGCGGATCACCCGGTCGGTCCGTTCGAGGAACGGGTAGGCGTCGCGGTGGCGGTAGACGTGGTTGCCGGTGGTGATGACGGCGGCGCCGGTGTCGAAGATGTCGTTGGCGGTCCGCTCGGTGATCCCCATGCCGCCCGCCGAGTTCTCCCCGTTGACGACGATCAGGTCCGGCGAGTAGCGCTCGCGGAGGCCGGGCATCGTCTCGCGCAGCCCGCGCCGCCCTGGCCCGCCGACCACGTCACCGATGAAGAGCAGCCGCATGCGCGGACCCTAGTGCTTGCTGTCCTTCCGACCTTAGCCGCCATATATGGCCCTTAAAGTCGGAAGGATGCCGCTGAGGCCCGACGACGACGAGCTGGTCCGGCGGGCGCTCGCCTATCCGTACGACCCGCCCGCGGGGTCCTTCGTCCAGCTGGGGGACCGGACGCTGCCGGTGCCGCCCGGGGAGGTCGACATCGACGGGCGGCGGGCGCTGCTCGCCTACGGGGCGAACGCCTCGCCGGAGGCGCTGACCCGCAAGCTCGCGCACCTGCCGCCGGAGCCGATCGCGGTGCTGCGGGTCGCGCTGCGCGGCTGGGACGTCGTCTACTCCGCCCACGTGACGCGGTACGGGTCGATCCCGGCCGCGGTCGTCCTCAGCCCGGGCACGGTGGCGAGCGTCCACCTCGTCTTCCCGAGCGACGCGCAGATGGAGGCGATCACGGCGACCGAGGGGGAGAACTACCGGCTCGAGCGGCTTGCCGACTTCAGCGCCGAGTACGAGATCGGGGGAGAGGGGCCGCGGGAGGTCGACGCCTTCATCGGTGTCCACGGGCCGCTGCTGGTCGACGGCTCGCCGGTCGCCCTTGCCGCGATCCCCGCCGTCGGCCGCGCGTTCCCCGAGGCGACGACGCCGGCGATGATCGACCGCGTCCGCGCCGCCCTGACCCCGGACCTGAGCGTGCGCGAGTTCGTCCTCCACCACGTGGAACGCGGCGGGCTGCGCCCGTTGCCGCCGCTGTCCGCCTGAGGCTAGACGCGGGCGAAGCGGCGCAGGGCGAAGCGCGCGATCACGGCGTAGGCGACCGTGAGGATCGCCAGGTGCAGCAAGGGTCCGACGATCCCGCCGTTGCCGGCTTCGAGCGCCGAGGTCATCGCGTCCAGCGTCGGCTTGAACGGGAAGAGCGCGGTGACCACCTTGATCACGTCGTAGAGGCCCTTGCCGACCGTGCCCGAGGGAACGAGCGAGAGGAAGGCGACCGGCAGGGTCACCATGAAGGCGAGCAGGGATACCGCACGCACCTCGCGGGCCGCCGCCCCGAGCGCCGCGCCCGCCGCCGCCAGGGACGCGCCGCCGACCACGATCGCCGCCAGCCAGAGGCCGAACCGTCCCCATTCGAGCGGCACGAAGATCGTCAGGCCGGCGAGCATCAGGAGCGTGACCAGGAGGCCGACGACGATCCCCAGCAGCACCTTCTCGCCGAGCAGCGTCGCGGTCGAGACGAGGCCGCGGGTGAGGCGGGGGAACGCGTTCTCCTCGCGCTCCAGGGCGAGCGACCCGGCGACCAGCAGCACCGCGATGAAGGCCAGGGTGAAGGTGGCGGCGACGGCGATCGCGAACGTTTCCAGCGGCGGCGAAGAGCCGCCGACCGGGACCTTCCTCACCGTGATCGGCTGGGCAAGGCGGTCGATCAGCGGCCCGGCGATGTCGAGGTTTTCACCCGCCTGGAGGGCGAATTCGGTCACCTGCGAGAGCGCCACCTTCAGCGGCCCGTCGGGCAGCGCCGGTTCGATCGCTTCGAGGATGTGGGCGCTCGCCTGCAGGCCGAGGATGTGGACCCCGCCGCCGAGCACCGGCAGGTCGCCGCCCTTGATCACCAGGTCCAGGTAGCGCCCGCCTTCGACCGCGATCCGTTTCGCCAGCGTCAGGTTCGCCTGGGCGAGCAGCGCTTCGATCTTGTCGTCGACGACGCTCGCCTTCAGCGGGTCGGATTCGTTCACCAGCACTTCGACCTTCGGCGTGCCGGGGGAGAGGGTGGAGAGCGAGTTGATCTTGTTGACGAGGTTTTCGGGAAGGATCAGCGCCGCCAGCACGTCGCCCGATTCGACCTTGCTCATCGCCTCCTCTCGCGATGCGACGTGGACGCATTCGACTTTCGCGCAGATCCGCCGCTGGACGTTGGCCGAGGGGAGCTTCGTGCCGCTGAGGCTGACCCGCGCGTTGGTCGGGACTTCGTTCAGCAGCGCGACCCGCGGCTCACTCGGCCCGCGGGAGACGGCGAGGCCGACCAGGATCGCGATCAGCACCGGGTAGACGATCAGCAGCGCCGCCTGGAGCGGCGAGCGGCGGAGGATCTGCAGGTCCTTCAGCAGGAGCCAGCGCATCTCAGTGACCCCGGTGGTGGAGGTAGGCGACGAAGGCGGTCTCGAAATCGCGATCGGCGGCCTCGGGCGCCTCGGCGCGGACCGCCTCGCGGAGCGACGTGGCCGGGCCGTCGAAGAGCGCCTCGCCGTCGGCCAGCACCAGCATCCGGTTGCCGTAGCGCTCGGCCTCCTGGATGTCGTGGGTGGAGAAGATCACGCTCGTGCCCCGCCCGGCGAGGGCGGAGACGAACTCCCAGAGGCGCGCCCGCTGGCGCGGGTCGAGGCCGACGCTCGGCTCGTCCAGCAGCAGCACGCTCGGGCGGGAAAGCAGGCCGATGGCGATGTTGATGCGCTGCTGGTTGCCGCCGGAGAGGCGGGCGACGATCTCCCCCCGCCGCTCGCCGAGGCCGGTCAGCTCCAGCATCTCATCGACCGAGGCGTGGGGGTCCCCGTGCTTCTCCAGGCGCGCGAACAGGAGCAGGTTCTCCTCCACGGTCAGCCGCCGGTAGAGCGCCGCCTGCTGCGGTACCCACCCCACGGCGCCGTCCCCGGTCTCGATCTCACCCCCGTCCGGCGCCTGGATCCCCGCCAGGATCGACAGCAACGTCGTCTTCCCGGCCCCGTTGGGCCCGATGACCGCGACAAGCTCCCCGGGTTCGGCTCCGAAGCTGACCCCCCGCAGCGCTTCCCGGTCCCCAAACCTCTTCACCAAGCCCCTGGCCAGCACGGGAGAAACGTAACGGCTGGGACACCCCGCACCTTCCCTAGACTGAGAGCCGATGCCCTTTCCCGCCACCCGCCTGCGCCGCCTGCGCGGCACCGACACCCTCCGCTCCCTGGTCAGAGAGACCGAGCTCACCGCGGCCCACCTGATCCAGCCCGCCTTCGTCGTCGCCGGGGAGAGCATCAACGAGGAGATCCCCTCGATGCCGGGCGTCTCGCGCTACTCGATCAACAACCTGGTCGAGCACGCCGCCGAGGTCGTCGAGGCGGGGATCGGCTCGATGCTCATCTTCGGCATCCCGGCCGCCAAGGACGAGGTCGGCTCCGGCGCCTACGACGATGAGGGGATCGTGCAGATGGCGGTCCGCGCGCTGAAGGACGCCCACCCGGACCTCACCGTGATCACCGACGTCTGCCTCTGCGAGTACACCGACCACGGCCACTGCGGCATCCCCGACGCCGACGGCAAGGTCCAGAACGACCTGAGCGTCGAGCTGATCGCCAAAACCGCGATCTCGCATGCCGACGCGGGCGCCGACGTGGTCGCGCCGAGCGACATGATGGACGGCCGGATCGGCGCGGTGCGCTTCCAGCTCGACGAGGAGGGCCACTCCGACGTCCCGATCATCGCCTACAGCGCCAAGTACGCCTCGGCGTTCTACGGGCCGTTCCGCGATGCCGCCGAGTCGACCCCCGGCTTCGGCGACCGGCGCGGGTACCAGATGGACCCGTCCAACGGCACCGAAGGGGTGCGCGAGGCCGAACTCGACCTGGAAGAGGGCGCCGACATGCTGATGATCAAGCCCGCCACGCCGTACATGGACATCATCCGGCGGGTGAAGGAGGCGACCGGAGCGCCGATTGCCACCTACCATGTGTCGGGCGAGTACTCGGCGCTGAAAGCCGCCGCGTTGAACGGCTGGCTCGACGAGCGAGAGGCCGTGCTCGAGACGCTGACCGGGCTGCGCCGGGCCGGCGCCGACGCGATCATCACCTACTACGCGAAGGAGGCCGCAGGTTGGCTTCAGTGAAGGCACCTAAGTCGAAGGCGCGCTCGCGCAAGGACGGCTCGGCGATCCCGCTCGACGAGACCGACAAGCGCCTGATGAACCTCCTGCAGTCGAACTTCCCGCTCGACCCGGAACCGTTCGCGCTCGTCGCCGGCGACGCGGACCTGGAGCTGAGCGACGTGCTCGGCCGCACCCAGCGCCTGCTCGACGGCCGGATCATCCGCGAGATCACGCCGATCTTCGACACCCGCGCGCTCGGCTACGAATCGATGCTGGTCGCCGCCAAAGTCGACTCCGAGAACCCGCAGCGGGCGGCGCGGATGGTCAACGCCCACCCCGGCGTCTCGCACAACTACCTGCGCACGCACGACTTCAACCTCTGGTTCACGATCGCCACGCCGCCGGACTCGAAGATGGGGCTGAAAGGGCAGATCGACGCGCTGATGGAGGAGACCGGCGCCGAGTCGATGCGCGAACTGCCGACCCTCGTCCTCTTCAAGATCAACATGAACCTGGAGATGGAGGGCGACACCGACGCGCTCGCCGCCGCGGTCGAGGCGGCGCCGCCGCGCGAGCTGGAACGGCAGCCCTACGACGAGACCGACATCGCGATCATCAAGGCCCTCCAGGGCCCGATGAAAGCGGTCGAGCGTCCCTACGACGAGGCTGCGGCCGAGGTCGGGATGACCACCGAGGAGCTGCTCGATCACCTCGGCGGCATGGTCGACCGCAAGATCCTCCGCCGCGTCGCCGCGATCCTCTACCACCGTCGCGCCGGCTTCTCGGCGAACGGGATGGGCGTCTGGAAGGTCCCCGAGGACCAGATCCTCGAGGTCGGCGGGATCATGGCCGCCACCCGCGGGATCAGCCACTGCTACCAGCGGCCGACTTACGACGACTGGCCCTACAGCGTCTTCACCATGGCCCACGGCCGCTCCAAGGAGGAGTGCGACGCGGTGCTCGACTCGATCGCGGAGAAATGCGAAATGGGGCCCGACGACCGCTCCACGCTCTACTCCTCGACCGAGTACAAGAAGATCCGCCTCCACTACTTCACCCCGGACTACGCCGAATGGGAGGCGGCGCACTCCTAGGAGTGCCCGCCCCCGTGACCCACGCATGAGCGTCTACGACCGCGCCCTGCACGTGTTGCCGGGCGGGGTGAACTCCCCGGTCCGGGCCATGCGCCAGATCGGCCGCGAGCCGATCTTCATCGAGCGCGGCGAAGGCTCCGAACTCGTCGACGTCGAGGGCAACCGCTATATCGACTGGGTCTGCTCCTGGGGCCCGCTGATCCTGGGACACGCCGACCCGGCCGTGGTCTCGGCCGTGATCGAGGCGGCCAAGCGGGGCACGAGCTACGGCGCCGCGACGGCGATCGAGGTGCGGCTGGCCGAAGAGGTCGCCGGGCGCTTCCCCTCGGTGGAGATGGTGCGGATGACCAGCTCCGGCACCGAGGCGGCGATGAGCGCGGTGCGCCTGGCGCGGGCGATCACCGGCCGCGAGGTCGTGGTCAAGTTCGCGGGCGCCTACCACGGGCACTCCGACGGGCTGCTCGCCGAGGGCGGCTCGGGGATGGCGACGCTCTCGGTGCCCGGCAGCCCCGGCGTGCCGCCGGCGATGGCGGCGCTGACCGTGGTGGTGCCGTGGAACGACCGTGCCGCGGTACATACGGCGCTCGCCGAGCACGAGGTCGCGGCGCTCCTGGTCGAGCCGGTCGCGGCGAACATGGGCGTCGTCCCGGCCGAGGAGGGCTACCTCGAGTTCCTCCGCGAGAAGACCCGCGAGGCGGGGACGCAGCTGATCTTCGACGAGGTGATCACCGGCTTCCGGGTGGCGCGCGGCGGCGCCCAGGAGCTCTTCGGCGTGGAACCGGACCTGACCGTGATGGGCAAGATCATCGGCGGCGGGCTGCCCGCGGCGGCGTTCGCCGGTCCGGCGGAGTCGATGGAACGGATCGCGCCCGCGGGGGACGTCTACCAGGCGGGGACGCTGTCGGGGAACCCGCTCGCGGCGGCCGCTGGGCTGGCGACGCTGGACGGGCTCGACGACGCCGCCTACGAGCGGCTCGGCGTGCTGACCGACCGCCTCGCCGACGGGTTCGAGGCGCTGGCCGCCGACCGCCCGCTCCAGGTCGCGAAGGCGCCCGGGCTCGTGACCCTGTTCTTCAGCGAGATGCCGGTGCGGAACTTCGCCGACGCCACCGCCTGCGACACCGAGGCCCATGCGCACTTCTGCCGCGCACTGCTCGACCGCGGCGTCTACCCGCCGCCGGCCCAGTTCGAGGCCTGGTTCGTGTCCCTCGCCCACAACGAGGCGAGCGTCGACCGCACCCTGGAAGCGGCGGGCGAGGCGCTGGACGAGGTCCTCGGGTGAGCGCGCTCGCCGAGCTCGCCCGGCAGCTGCGCGAGGAGGACACCCCGATCGCCCCGCACGTCGTCGATGCCGCGGAGGGCGGACCCTCGGGCGAGTACGCCCTGGTGATGGAGGCGGTCCGCGAGGGCTACCTCCTCCACTACGGCGAGTCCCGGCTGCTCGCCGACCACGACCCCGATCTCGCGCTGCTGGCCGGCGACTACCTGTACGCGCTCGGATTGTGCAAGCTCGCCGCGCTGGGGGACACGGACGCGGTGGCGGTGCTCTCGGAGCTCATCGCCCGCTGCGCGCAGTTGCACGCCGAGGGACGGGGGGACGAGGTCGACCCCCTCTGGGTCGATGCCGCGCGCCGGCTCGGGGTCACCTGGTCCTGACCTGACGGAGGACTTCGGTGACTTCGTTCGTCGCATGGGCGATCTGCCAGTGCGTGAAGCGGAGGACCCGGAAACCGGCGGCCACGTGCTTCTGGTCGCGTTTGACCATGCGAGCCTGCTGCGAGGGGGTGCGGTGATAGCGGAGCCCGTCGGTCTCGACGATGAGACCGTGGTCAGGGAAGAAGAAGTCGACTTCGTAGCCGAGCACCCAGTGTTTCGAGAGGGGGAGGGCGAAGCCTGCCGCCAAGGCGAGCGGCCGAAAGAGAATCTCGAGGCCCGAATCGGAGAGCCGGAACGTGTGCCGGTCGAGCATCGTCCGCAGCGTCTTCACCCCCGGCACGCCGACGTAACCGTCAAGCGCCCGGCGCAGCGCCTCCGGGTCGATCAGATCGAGCTTGTCCGCCTCGTTCACCGCCCGCTCCAGCCGCAGAGGCTTCAATTCCGTCGCGACGTCGATCAGCGTCTGGACCGGGTGAGTGACCGGAATGCCGAAGCGGACGACAACAGATTGGGCATCGAGGGAGGGACGCATTCGGACTTTGAGCCCCGCCCGGTGGATCTCCCGCCGACGACGCACGGTCACATCGATCCGCTTCCCCTCCTCGTAACCGATGCCCCAGAGCTGGGCCGCGCTTCGATGGCTGAGCATCGCCTCGTCCCCGCACACCAGGACGGCGGCCATCCACCGCCCGTTCGGCGTCAGCTCGCGCCGGCCGACTGCGTAGACGCCTCGCGAGATCAGGTGCAGGCGCCCGGTCTCCAGCCGATGCTCGATCGCGATCTTCGAGAACCCGAGTCGCTCAAGATCGCGGCGCGTGAGCACTCCATGCTGCGCCCGCGCCAGTCCCCAGGCCGCCCTGCTCCGCGCTGTCGACTTTGACCCTGCCATGGCAAGGTGTAAGTCGACAGCGTGGGATTCTCTCCCCCCTTGGCGCGGGGGGAACGCGGGTTATGCGGACTTCGCCAGGGGGCGGAGGCGGGTCTTTTCGACCCTCGCCAGCTTCTTTTTGAGCCGGCGGAACTCGCGCTCTTGGACCGCGGTGCGTTCGTAGCCTTCGAAGGCGAGGTTGACTTCCTCGTAGGGGTCCGTCTTCAGGTCGTACATCTCCCACTGGGGCGGTTTGGGACCCGGTTCCTCGGTGACCGCGCCGGTCGACTTGTTCACCGTGGTCTTGACGTCTGAGTACTTGGCGAGCTTCCAGCGCTTCTCGCGGATGCTGGTCACGTGGTTCGGCTCTTTGGGGTAGGGACCCGAGGCCTGGCCGGACTGGAAGTCGTCGTAGGTGAAGGCGACGTAGTCCTGGGCCGACCTGCCCCGATGGGGGTTGAGGACGATGTCCGAGTAGTCGACGCCCTGCCAGTTGCGACGGGCCGATTTCGGCGCGCCGGACAGGGAAGCCAGGGTGGGGAGGAGGTCGACGTGGGAGATGAGGGCGTCGGAGGTGACCGGCCGCGGGAACATCTTCGGGTTCGAGTAGATCAGCGGGACTTTCAGGGTCTCCTCGTAGAAGTTGAAGTTCTTCTGTCGGAGGCCGCCGTGCGCGAGGCCCATCTCCCCGTGGTCGGAGGTGCGGATGATCAAGGTGTCATCGATCAGGTCGTGTTTTTCGAGCTTGTCGAGGACTTCGACCACGTAGTTGTCCGAGGAGCGCATGAGGTTGCCGTAGAAATTCAGGTAGGCGCGCTTTTCGGTGTCGCTTTCCGGCTTGCCGGTGAGGTTGAAGATGCGGAGGAACTGTTCCTGCACGCTCGGCTTGGTGCTGAGGTCTTCTTCGTTGGTCTGCGGCAGTTCGATGTCGCCGCTCAGCCACGAATCGTCGTAGCCGGATTCTTCGAAGGTCCGGCTCGGGTAGAAGAGGACGTCGTGCGGGTTGACCAATGAGATGACGAGGAAGAACGGCTCCTGGTTGCCCGCCAGCGAGTCGATGTACTGCAGCGCGCCTTCGGTGGCCTGCTGCGCGTTGCCCTCCGATTCCATGATCCGGCCGTCGTTGTTGGTGACGCCGCCGCCCGCCTCGGAGACGCTCTGGTTGGCGCCCGCGTCCGGCGGATCCCAACGGTTGAAGCCGTACTTTTCGAGATCCGAGGGCTCCGCCGTTTCACCGGCCGGTTTCGAGCAGTGCCACTTGCCCTTGTAGACGACGTTGTAGCCCGCCGCCTTCATCACCGTGCCGAGGTTCGGCAGGTCGGTCGGCAGGTTCACCTGCGGATATTCGGTCGCTTCCATGTTCGACTCGAGCGTGTATTTCACGCCGTGCTGCGCCGGGAAGTAGCCGGTCATCAGGCTGGAGCGCGAAGGGGAGCACATGCAGGCTGCGGTGCAGGCCGATTCGAAGCTGAGGCCGTGGCGCTTCAGCCGCCGCATCCCGGGCAGGTTCTCCCGCATCCAGTTGGGCGGGAAGTGCTGGATCTCCCGCTCCTGATCGGTAAGGAAGAGGATGACGTTCTTCCCGCCGAGCCCCTTGCTGCCGCCTTTGCCCGCGCCGAAGGCCTTGTCCAGGCCCAGGGTCGGGGAGAGCATCGCCGCGGCCGCGGCACCCGCCCCGGTGCCGAGCAGCTGTTTACGGGTCAAGCCGCCCTCGCGGCGCTCCTCATCGGTCATTTGATCCTCCTGAAGACATCGACAGCACTGCTGAACTGCGAGGTCGAGTAGACGTTTCTGCCGTCGGGGCTGACGACCAGCGAACCGGCTCCGCCGAGCGCGCGGCCCAGCGAGCAACCGTGGACCTTTTCCGGGGCGACGCAGCCGCGTTCGCCTGGCTTCTGGGTGACGACCCCGGTTTCGGCGTCGCGGTCGAAGACGTCGATCGCACCGGTCTGGAAGGCGGCGACGTAGACGTTCTGGCCGTCGGGCGAGACATCGAGTCCCTCCGGCGCCTGCATCGCGCGGCCGAAGCCACAGCCGGGCGAGCGCAGGAATACGGTGCAGCCGTTCGGGCTCGGCGTGCCTTCCGCGGCCGGGACCGTTTCCTTGCCCGGGCCTTTTTCTTTGGCCACCTGCCGTTCGGGGCCGGGCGGCTGGCTGATGCCGACTCCGCCGAGCAGCGAGCGGAAGGTCGTGAGGCTGTTGCTGGTGAGCGAGGTCGCGTAGACCTCGCTGCCCGTCGGCGCGAACGACAGCGCGTTGACGCCGCCGAACTCGTATCCCAGCGAGCAGCCGGTGACCTGGGAGTTGGTGACGCAGCCGCTCTGGGTGAGAGCGCCGGTGGAGGAATCGCGGGTGAGGAAGGCGATCGCGCTGGAGAAGGCGCCCGCGGTGTAGACCGCGGAGCCGTTCGGGTCGATCGCCATGCCCTCGACGTGATTCATCTGGGTGCCCGTCGCGCAGCCTTCGGCGCCCGCTTCGGTGATGCAGCCGGCGGTGCCGGAGAGCTGGGTGAGCGCGCCCGCTTTGCCGGCGCGGGAGAACGAGATGACGCCGGAGCCCGCGAAGTCGCCGACGTAGACGTTCTTCCCGTCGGGGGAGACGACGACCACGTCGGGCCACTTCAGCGCCCGGCCCGCGGTGCAGCCCGCGATCGGTAGCCCGGAGATGCATCCGGAGGCGCCCGGCGGCAGCTGGCGCAGCTCCCCGGTGACCCGGTTGCGATGGAAGGTGATGACCGACGCGCCGTCGCGCGAGGTCGCGTAGACGTTCCGCCCGTCGGGGCTGACGGCGACCGAGTTCGGCGCGTCGAGGCCGATCGCGAGGCCGCAACCGTGCGCGCCTTTCGCCTTGCCGACGACCGAGGCGACACAACCCGCTTTGCCTTTCGGCTGGGTCAGGGCGCCGGTGGACCGGCTGCGGTCGAAGACGGCGATCGCGTTGCTGCCGGAGGCGGCGACGTAGACGTTGCGCCCGTCGGGGCTGATCGCGATCGCTCGCGAGCCGACCCCGGGACCGGCGCCTTTCAGCGCCCGCGCCTTGCCGCAGAGCTTCGCCGACGCCTTGCCTTCGGCGAGGCAGCCGAGCCGGCCCGGCAGCTGTTCAAGCGCGCCTTCGCTGGTTTCGACCGGCGGCTGCACGTGTTCGGTGCCCGTTTTGCCGCCTTTCTTGGACGGTTTCGACGGCGCCGCCCCGGCGCTCGCCACGAGGACGAGCGCCAGGATCGCCACCAGTGAACCGACGATCGAGATTGACCGGTGACGTGATCGCATCATGCGTGCAGTCTTCACTTGCCGCCGGACCCTTCACCGATCACACCGATCCGGAAGCCGAGCCACGGGTAGGTTTCGCGGAAGAAGGTGTTGTTCTGCGGCTGCGGGCCGATCGCCGAGAGCCACAGCTGGTAGACGGGGGCGTTGGGGACGCCGCCGTGGAGGCGTCGCCAGACCCGGTGGCCTTTCGCCCCGAACGGGGGCTTGGTGATCGTGTCGGTCCACTCGACCGCGTTGCCGCCCTGTTCGAGCGTGCCCCAAGGTCCGTAGGTCGCCGCCTGGCCGACCGTGCTGAGGCTGCCCTGGTAGGCCTTCTTGTAGGCCTTCGCCGGCATGTGGAGCGGGTTGACCGTTTCGCAGTCTTCCTGGGTCTGGTTCGACGGGCACCAGGATGCGGCGGGCTTCCCTTCGGCATGGAAGTTGGCCAGCGCCTGGCCGTTCGCGTTGGTGACGTCGCCGGTGGTCGGGTCGAGCGTCACCGGGCTGGGTGCGCCTTCTTCGGGGTTGGCGCTGGGGACGCTGGGACCGGTCGGGTACCACCAGTACGAGTTGGTGCCGAAGCCGGCCCGGTTGTAGTAGGCGGCCTTGATCCACTCGTTCTGGCTCGGGATCACGAAGCCCGCTGCCTTGGTGCGCACCGGGGCGCGCTTATGCATGTCGTACATGCCGGTGCCGGTCCGGCGGGACAGCCGCACCTTGTAGGTGACGTAGCTGAATTCTTCGTTGCCGGAGCCGGTGGTCGTTTCCGTCTTCGAGAGCACCTTGCCGTTGGCGACCGCGTTGTCGAAGCGGGCGGCGCGGAGGAAGTCGGCGAAGCCGTAGGGCTTGTCGTTCCATTCCGGCGCGGCGGCGGCGTAGTGCTTGCCCGGCCGCGCCGGCGCCGAGTAGTCGATCTGACCGAAGCGCGGCCAGGCGGCGCCGCTCTCATCCGGCGAGTAGAGGTCCATCTGGTTGCGGCCGAACGGATCGACCGTGTTGAGGAAGGCGACGTACTGTTCGACCGTCACTTCGACTTCGCCGATCCCGTATTCGTAGGGGACGCTGCCGACTTCCTGGCAGGGGTCGGGCAGCTTCGTCCCGGGGACCGTCGGTTCCGCCGGGGCGGCCGCGCAGTTGGCGTAGAGCGCCGGGGTGAAGGGGACGATCCCGACCGACGGGTTGTTCGGCTTGCCGACCTTCGCGACTTTGAAGGTGAGGACCGCGGGCTTCGGCACCGTGAAGTGGGGTCGAGCGCCGGCGAGCGCCGGGAGCGCCAGCGCGGAAAGCGCGGCGGCAACGGCGATCAGGCCGACGAGGCGGCGCGTTGGCAGGGATCGAGGAACCGCGGGGACATTCGTCATGGCCGCTACTTCGCCGGCCTGAAAGGAAACCTTTAACCGTTATTAGGTTTTTCGGTCACCGCTCCCACCCTGCAGGTACGAACCAGGGTGTCGGAGACGGTCTTCTCGCCTTCGAAGCCGTAGGAGGTGCGGACCAGCGGGAAGGTGGCGCTGGGGAAGCCTTCGGGGGCGGGACAGCCGGCACTGAGGTAGCTGTGCCGCTCGCCCTCGGCCGTGTAGGTGCGGCCCAGGCGCAGGGTGAAGGACGTGATGTGGGCGGTGCGGCGGGTCTTCTCCGGCACGGTGGCGACGAGCCGGGTGCCGAAGGTCCCGTGGGCCCGCCCGATCGAGAAGGCGAGGACGAAGGTGAGCGGCGCGGGCCGCGACGTATAGAGGTGGGCGAGGATCCCGGGGCGTCCGTCGGGCAGCGTGCCGTTGAAGGCGACCACCCGGCCGCCGAAGGGCGTCGGGACCTGTTCGGGCAGGACGAGGACGCCGCCCACCTTCCCTTCGCCGACCAGGGCACCGCGGCATCCGGCGAGCGCCGCCGCGGTGCTCGAGGCGCGCAGGCGACTCAAGGGGCAGGCGGGGAGCCCCCGCCGATCGAGCACGCCGAGGCGGTTGACTTCGATCGCGATCCGCCGCAGGGACGGTGGCGGCGCGCCGGTGAGGTCGAGGACGTGGCCGCGGATCGTCACCGCGACCGGGGCCGTCCCGACCCGCGGGAGGAGGGTCGGGGCGACCGAGCCGCCGAAGGACACCTGCAAGCTTCCTTGCCGGACGGTCTCGCCGGCGGCTCCGGGGACGAGCACCGCGGCCCGGCAGCACAGCCCTGCGAGCAGGGCAAACGCACAGGTCGTCCCGAACGTCACAAATCGTCTCCCAAGCGGCATCCTCGGCCATCCCCCTTTTGAATAGACTCCGCGACCGAGCGGCAACCGAACGTGGCAGACGAAGCGGACAAGATCAACCAGCCCTACCGGGCTCCCGAGAACGTGCGGACGGAACCGCCTCCCCCCGGCTACTTCGAGGGCGAGTCGATGACCCGCCGCAAGGTCTTCACGATCGCGTCCCAGGCCCTCGGCGGCCTGGCCGGCGCGGCGATCATCCTGCCCGCTGTCGGTTTCGCCGTCGCCCCGATCTTCCATCGCGGCAAGGAGCGCTGGGAGAAGATCGGCAAGACCGGCGACTTCACCGAAGACACCTACCGCCAGGTCGTCTTCACCGAAACGCCGGGCATCGGCGACGCGGGCAAGACGCTTGCCTACGTGCGCATGAGCTCCAAGGAACTCGGTGAAGAAGAGGGCATCATCGTCGCGATCTCCAACCGCTGCGCCCACCTGGGGTGCCCGGTGCGCTTCGTCCAGGCCGCCGGCAACTTCATCTGCCCGTGCCACGGTGGCGTCTACGACTTCCAGGGCAAGCGGATCGGCGGCCCGCCGGTGCGCCCGCTCGACCGCTTTCAGACCCGCATCACCAAGGGCGAGGTCGAAGTCGGCCCGCGCTACAGCGTCACCTCGCAGCTGAAGCCGGTCCGCGCCCGCGACCCCGGAGAGTTCACCGGCGGCGTCTGGGAATACCTTTACCCGCCGCGGCCCTCGACCTTCCCGCCCCCTTGATCTAGATAGATGCCGAAGCTTTCCGACCTACTCGTGCCCGCGCCGCTGCGCAAAACGCCGAAGCCCGGCGAAGCAGGCGTGCCCAAGACTCCGGCGCCGCAGGACCTCAAGTCCTCGCCGCCGGAGCGTCCGTCCGAACTCGGCCGCACGGGCGAAAAAGCCCTGGAAGCGCCGGTCGAGGCGGTCGCCTGGATCGATCAGCGGATGGCGACGAGCGGCTTCCTCACGGGGATGCTCTTCCGCAAGGTGCCGAAAGGGACCAACTGGTTCTACACGCTCGGCTCGGCGGCGCTCTTCGCCTTCATCGTGCAGGCGGTGACCGGGGTGTTCCTGGCGATGTTCTACACGCCGTCGACCACCCAGGCCTACAGCTCGATCACGCACATCAACAACGACGTCTTCCTCGGCCAGTTCGTGCACGGCATGCACAAGTGGGGCGCCAGCGTGATGGTGATCCTGGTCTTCCTCCACATGGGCCGGACCTTCTTCTTCGGCGCCTACAAGTACCCGCGTGAGCTCAACTGGGTGATCGGCGTCGTGATCTTGATCCTGACGATGACGATGGCCTTCACCGGCTACCTGCTGCCGTTCGACCAGCGTTCCTACTGGGCCTCGATCGTCGGCATCAACATCAACGGCACCGGCCCGATCGTCGGTCCGTACCTGAGCGACTTCCTGCGGGCCGGGCCCGAGCTGGGGGCGACGACGCTGTCGCGCTTCTACGCGATCCACATGCTGCTGGTGCCGGGCGCGCTCATCGCCCTGATCGGCGCCCACATGTACCTGGTGGTCAAGCTCGGCACGACCGCCCCGCCCTGGGTCCGGGCCGACAAACCGCGGGTCGCCGAGCCGACCGTCGACCTTGACGCCGGCGTCTCCGGCAACGGCTACCACCCGAACGGCGCCGGCGCGACCATCGCGGGCGTCCAAGTCGACGGCCACGGCCCCAACGGCGGAGAGGCGACTGCCTGATGAAGGCGAGCGACAAGCAGGCATACCTCGAGGAGTACGAGGTCCTCAAGAAGAAGGGGAAGCCGTTCTTCCCCTACGCCGTCCTGAAGGACTCGGCGATGGCGCTGATCGTCGTCGGCGTGATCATCGTGATGTCGCTGCTGCTGGGTGCCGAGCAGGGCCCGAAGGCGGATCCGACGACGACCACCTACGTGCCGCGTCCCGAGTGGTACTTCTTCTTCCTCTTCGAGGTCCTGCGCATCATCAAACCGCCGGAGCTCGTGCCGTTGGCGACGATCGGGATCCCGACCATCTGCATGGTCCTGCTGCTGCTGCTGCCCTTCTACGACAAAGGCCCGGAGCGCATGCCGACCCGCCGGCCGCTGGCGACCACCGCCGGGATCCTGACGATCCTCGCGATGGGCTACCTGACCTACGCCGGTGCCGAGGCGGGCTCGCCGACCGTGATCGACATGAAGGTCGCGCCCCAATACAAGGCAGGGTCGGAGATCGTGGCCGGTTCCGGCTGTCTGGCCTGCCACAAACTCGGGGCGAACGGCAACAACGGGCCGGGTCCGGAACTGACCCACATCGGTGCCCGCATCCCGCGCGCCGCGATCCTTCGCTCGGTCGAAATCGGCCCGAGCATCATGCCCTCCTTCCGCGAACTCCCGAAAGAAAAGCTCAACGAGCTGGCGGACTTCCTCTCCTCGCTGAACTAGGCGGCTGCAAACCGGCGCATCTCGGCACCCTCGGCGCCGCGGCTCGCTCACGTAGCTCCGCTACGCTCGCTACACCGCTTTCCGCCTGCGTCCGCCGACCTGCTTGGTTTTCGCTCGCCTAGTTGCTTTGGACACGATCAACGACAACCGCTCCTCGCCCGACTTCGCCGGGCAGGTAAACCGCATGTTCGACCGGGTGGCCGGTCACTACGACACGCTGAACGGCGTGATGACGGCGGGGCTGCACCATCGCTGGCGCGAGCAGGCGGCCGAGCGGACGGGCCTCGGACCGGGCGAGTCGGCGCTCGACGTCTGCTGTGGCACCGGTGACCTCGCCTTCGAGCTGGCCGGGAGAGTCGCGCCAGGGGGCCACGTGGTCGGCTGTGACTTCTCCGAGCCGATGCTCGACCTGGCGCGCGACAAGGCGTCCTCGCGGGGCGCAGAGGGGGTCCGCTTCGAGTGGGCCGACGCGTTGGAGCTGCCCTACGACGGCGAGCGCTTCGACGCGGTGACGGTCGGCTTCGGCGTTCGCAACCTGGCCGACCTCGACCGCGGCCTGCGCGAGATGGCGAGGGTGCTGAAGCCGGGCGGGCGGCTGGTCATCCTCGAGATCACCCAGCCGACCCGGCCGCCGCTCTCCACCTTCTTCTCACTCTGGTTCGACCGCCTCGTGCCGCTGCTCGGGTCGCTCTCCGACGAGCCGGAGGCCTACAGCTACCTGCCTGAGTCGGTGCGCAGCTTCCCCTCGCCCCGTGGCCTGGCCGAGAAGATGGACCGGGCCGGCTTCACCGGCATCCGCTACACGGTCCTGGCCGGCGGCATCATCGCGATCCACAGCGGCGCCAAGCGTCCGCAGGCGGCCTGAGCCCCCGATGGCACCCGGGTCGGCCGTGCCGCCTCCGGTGACGGCGGTCCTGGACGCCTCCCAGCGTTGGCTGCCGGTGCGGTTGGGCGAAGTCGAGGACCGGCTGCGCGCCGCGATCGACGGCTGGGGCGGCCCGCTCGGCGAAGACGCGGGCGCGACCCTGGCGGCGGGCGGCAAGCGCCTGCGGCCGATGCTCGTCCTCCTCTGCGCGGGCGAAGCGGGCGAGGCCGAAGCGGTGCGCGCGGCGACCGCGATCGAGCTCGTCCACATGGCGACCCTGGTCCACGACGACGTCCTCGACGAGGCGCCGCTGCGCCGCGGGCTGCCGACCGTCGCCGCGACCTCGGGCCGGGCGCGGGCGCTGGCCACCGGGGACCTGCTGCTCTCGCGCGCCTTCGCCCTGCTCAGCGAGGCCGGGGACGCCCGCTCGGTCCTGCTGCTCGCCGACGCGGCGGTGGCGCTCGCCCGCGGCGAGCTCGCCCAGCGCCAGGACGCCTTCGACCTCGCGATCACCGAAGAGCGCTACCTCGACCGCTGCCGGCTGAAGACCGCGGCGCTCTTCGAATGCGCCGTCTCGCTCGGCCACGACGATCCCGAGCTCCGGGTCTTCGGCACCCGGGTCGGGCTCGCCTTCCAGTTGCTCGACGACGTGCTCGACGTGACCGGCCCGCCGTCGCGCACCGGCAAGGCGCGCGGCACCGACCTGCTCGACGGCACCGTCACGCTGCCGTTGATCGTGGCCGCCGAGCGCGATCCGGGCCTGCGCCGGATCGACCTGCCGGGGCTCGACGCGGCGGGCGCCGAGGCGGTCTGCGATCGGATCGAGGCGACCGGAGCCCTGGCCGAGGTGCGGGCGCGGGCGCTCGAGCTGGTCGCCGACGGCAAGCGCGCGCTGGGCCGTACGAGCTTCGATCCCGAACAGCGCCGGCTGCTCGAGTTGGTCGCCGACGGGGTGGTGCAGCGCTACAGCTGATCGGCGGAGGTCGAACCGGAGTACCATCGTGAGGATGCTTGGAAATATCGGCCCCCTCGAGATCATCATCGTCCTGATCATCGCCTTGATCGTGTTCGGCCCGAAACGCCTGCCCGAGCTCGGCAACAGCCTCGGTAAAGGCATCCGCGAGTTCAAAGAGTCGGTCACCGGCGAGAACAAGGACGACGATGCCGACGACGACGACGTGAAGGCGATCAGCGAGTCGAAAGCGACCGCACCGCCGGTCGAGCCCTCGACGACCTACCGGGTCGAAGAGGACGAGGTCAAGGTCGCCCCCGACAAAAACAGCTGAGGCCTGAGGGATGCCGCGCCGCGTCCGGGCGGTCTCCCATGAGGATCAGCTCAGCCTCGTCGAGCACCTCGACGAGCTGCGTCACCGGCTGATCGTCTGCCTGGTCGTCTTCGCCGTCGCCTTGGCGCTCTGCTTCTGGCAGAACCACCTGCTGCTGGAAATCGCCCAGAGCCCGTTGCCGAGCGGGCACAAGAAGCTGATCACCTTCGGGGTGACCGAGCCGTTCACCACGACCTTGACCGTGAGCGCCTACGGGGCCGCGATCCTGGCCGCGCCGTTCATCCTCTGGCAGCTCTACGCCTACGTCCTCCCGGCCTTCAGCCCGTCGGAGAAGCGGGTGGCGCTGCCGATCCTGCTGCTCTTCCCGATCCTCTTCGTCGGCGGCATCGCCTTTGCCTACTTCGCCGTGATGCCCGCGGCCCTGAACTTCCTCCTCGGCTTCAACGACAACCAGTTCAACATCCAGGTCCGGGCGCGCGATTACTACAGCTTCTTCTCGATGACGATGCTCGCCGGCGGGCTGGTCTTCCAGATGCCGATGGTGATCCTGGCGGTGACGCGCCTCGGGATCGTGAAGATCGACCAGCTGACCAAGAACCGCCGCTACGCCTACCTGGTCATCGCGATCATCGCTGCGGCGCTGCCGGGCGTGGACCCCATCTCGATGCTGATCGAGATGGTTCCCCTATTGGTTCTCTTTGAGTTGAGTATCCTCCTGGCACGCTGGTTCGGCCGCCCGCGCGGGGAAGGCTCGGCCGAACCGACCACGCAGGAGTGAGAAGGGGCAGATGGCGCAGGACGAGCATCGAATGGTTTTTGACATCCGCGGCCGCAGGCGGCACGTGGTCAAATTCGTGTACGCGATTCTCGCGATCCTGATGGCGGCCAGCCTCTTCCTGGTCACCGGGGTGCTGAGTCCCAGCACGTTCCTCGGGAGCAGCTCGAACAGCGAAAGCGCCGCCAAGAGCTTCGAACAGCAGGCTGAAAACATCGAAGCGAAGCTGGCGAAAACGCCGGGTGACGAAGCCCTGATGGCGAACCTGACGCGCACGCGGATCAACACCGCCAACGCGATGATCACCAACGGCAAGGGCGAATCTTCCGGGGGGATCGAAGAAATCAAGCACCAGCTGGCCCTCGCCAGCGAAGCCTGGACGAACTACGTCGGCGCGACGAGCGAACCGAGCGCCGGCCTGGCGATCCAGGTCGCGCCCGCGATGTTCCAGCTGGCCGAATTGTCCTCCGGCGGCGCGGCGGCCCTGGAAAACGTGAAGGCGGCGACCGAAGCGGAGCAGATCGTCGCCGACAAGCGCAACGACCTGAACAGCTGGAGCACGCTCGCCTTCTACGCGCTCTTCGCCCAGAACTACAAACTGGCCGAAGAAGCCAAAGCAAAATCGAGCAAGCTGGCGAACACGAAGTTCGAACGCGAATCGTTCGAAAACAAATACGACGAAGTCGAAAAGAACGCCAAAGAATTCGGCAAACGCCTGAAGCTCGAAAAGGCCTCCAAAGCCGCGCAGGGCAACGGCGGCAAGGAATCGCTCGAAAACCCGATCCAGGGTCTCGGCGGCGCCACCCTCGGCGAATAGCTATCGGCGGCGGGCGGGACGGATCTTCGGCCACCCGCCGGCGGTGAGCTGGAGTACAAGTCGGCCGGCAACCGATTCGACAGCCCCACCGAAGATTTCCGCACCTGCTACTTCGCCACCGACCCCGCGGCTTGTTTCGGCGCGAACAGCTTCGCAGGGATCTGGCTGGAATCCTTACGGTCTACGGCTACTCGGATCTGGATGTCTCGACCGTCCGCGGGGGCGATCGACGGATCACTCGCTGGATCAGCAAATGGGCCTATGAGCAGCATGGGGCCGAGGGCGCGTCGTTCGCCGGCATCATCGAGATCGCCCGCGAGCCGATTCGCCGGCAGGACCGCTCTCTGCTGTCGGTCGCGAGGCGCTTCGACCTGACGGTTCATTGACGCGTCGTCAAAACCTGGCTTGAAGTGGGCCGTGATGGGCTCGAACCATCGACCTTGAGATTAAGAGTCTCCTGCTCTACCAACTGAGCTAACGGCCCCGGGCAGCGGATTATAGGAATCCGTGGGCCGCGGCGGATGGACGTCTCAGCGTTGGGCGCAGTACTTTTCGAGGCCGACGCCTTCGATCACCAGGCCGTTGGCGAAGGTGAAGATGCCGTGGCTGCGGAGGATGTGGTCGCTGCAGCGGGCGGCGACGTAGCTGCGCTTGACCCCGCCGGCGGTGTAGCGGCGGCCGATCTTGACGCTGAGGTGGGTGATCGCGCCGAGGCCCCCGGCCAGTTCCGGCAGGTTGACGGTGGCGCGATAGCGGAATTCACCGGGCCGCTTTTCGATCGGCACGACGAAGGCGTAGGTCTGGGTCGCGGGCACCGTGATACGGGCGTGGACGACCACGGTCGGGTGGCCTTCCTGGCGCGGGCCGTTGAAGAGGGTGAGGGCGGAGCTCGTCGGCACGGGGCCACCCGGCAGGGACACCAGCGCTTCGAGCTTGCCGGTGCCGACGATCGCGCTCTTGCAGATGCCGCGCGCTTCTTCGGTGCTGACCTGGGCGACCTGTTCGGCGGCGCAGGTCGGCAGGCCCGCGACGTCGAGGCGCCCGTCGCGGTCGAAGTCCATGACCACCTGGGTCAGGGCGGGGGGCACGCCGCCGCCGGGCCTGGCGACGTCGATGTACCCCTCGAACTCGACCGGGGCGAAACTCTTCTTCGGCAGGTTCAGCGGCTGGAAGTCGGCGTTCAGCCGCAGCCGGATTTCGCGCGTTTCCACCATCGCCGCGCCGAGCGCCGCCTCGGCAGGCAACGCGCAGGCGAGGATCGCGAGGAAGAAGGCGAGGCCCCGCCGCACGCGCCTCGCCCGCCTCATTCGTTGTGGCATGGCGAGGTCAGCAGCGACTGCAGCAGGCTGCCGTCGGCGAAGATCAGTTTGCCGTAGACCTGCAGGCGGCCCCCGGCGCATTCGGCTTCGGCGTAGCCGACCTTCTTCCCATGGCGCACGTAGGTGCGGCCGAACTGGGCTTCGGCAAGGGTCGCCGCCCCGTCGCCCCCGGCGATCTGCGGCAGTTCGATTTCCGTGCGGTAGCCGTAGCGCCCGTGGTTCACCTTTTCGATCGTGAACGGGACCAACAGCGCCTGCGGCGTCGGCACCGTCTCATAAGCGTGGGCGATCAGCGCGGGGCGGCCGCCTTCCGGCGGCGCGTTGAAGATCGAGATCGGCGAGGTGATCGTGAAGGGCTCTTTGCCCGGCATCTCGACGAGGGCCTTGCCGGTGCCGGTGCCGAGCAGCGCCCCGGCACAGCGCTGGCGCGCCTCGCTCGGGGTGGTCCCTTCCAGCTTCGCCTCGGTGCAGGTCGGCACGCCCTTGAAGTTCAGCTTGCCGTGTTTGTCGAATTCGAAGATCACCGTCTTCAGCGCGGGCGGCAGGTCGCCGTTCAGCGTCTTGATCCGCAGGATGCTGCCGAAGCCGGCCGGGACAGTCCCGTGTTCCGGGAAGGCGCGGGGCTGGAATTCGGCGGTCGCCGAGACCTTCAGGTTGCCGACCTGGGTGGTGATCGCCGCGGCGACGGCGGCGCAGGCGAGGAGCGCCGCGACGGCCGCGACCGCGAGCGCCGTTGCGCGCCGCCGCCTCAGGTCAGGCTCCCTTGCAGCGTTTGATGATGATGCCGTTGATTTTGGTGCCTTCCTTGAAGCCCGTTTCGACTTTCGCCTGCAGCTTGCCACTCGGGCAGCTCGCGTTGGCGTAGCTCAGCTTCTGGCCCTTGAAGGTCCAGCGTTTGCCGATCGTCAGGCTGCCTTCGAGCGGAATCCCGGCGCCGCCCGCGATCTTCGGGATCTTCGCTTCGGTGCGGAAACCGTAGGGCCCGGCGTTCACCTTCTGGATTTCCACCGGCACGATGTAGGTGGTCGGCGCGGGCACGCTCAGGTAGGCGTGGGCAAGCACCGTCGGGTTGCCGTTGTGCGGCGCGGCGTTGAAGAGCGTGATCGGCGAGCTGGCCTTGAACGGCCTCTGTTCGGGGAAGGCGATCAGGGCGGTGCCGCGGCCCTCGCCGATGATCGACCCCGCGCAGACTTTGCGTGCGGTGGCAGAGGTGGTCGCCATCAGCTTGCCTTTCGTGCAGTACGGCAGGCCTTTCGTGACGACCGCGCCGTGCTTGTCGTACCAGACGGTCAGCGTTTCCAGGATCGGCGGCAGCCCACCTTCGGTGTTGCCGATGCGGCCTTCGCCATGCAGCGTGATCGGCGCCGTTTCGTGTTTGGGCAGGGTCGTCGGCGTGAAGCCGCCTTCGGCGACAACTTCGACCGGACCTGCTCGCAGCACGATCGCCGCCAGCGCCACTCCGCCCATCAACAGCAGTGCGATGACGGTCACGATTGCCGTCCTTAACACATTCTTCCGCATAGGTTCGCTCCTCCCGTAGCCCCTGCGCGGCAAACTACCACGGGTGGGAAGCAGCAGCAGGAGGGGAAGGAAGCGGCCCCGCGGCTCAGGGTCGCGCGAGAGCATGCCCTGGCTGCTGCGCCATCCGCGCGAGATCCTGCTGATCGCGGCGATCGTCCTGGCGGCGCTGGCGGTGATCGGCACCGGCGTCGACTCGCGGCTCGACCCGACCACGCTCGACGTCCCGGGTAGCTCCTCGGCGAAGGCCAACGCGATGCTGGAAGAGCACTTCGGGCCCTCGGCGCCGTTCGCGATCCTCCTGCGCGGCCCGGCCGACGCGCTCGAAGAACAGGGGCCGCGCCTGGTCCGCGCGCTGCGCGCGGAACCGAACGTCTCGACGCTCTCGCCCTGGGACAAGGGCACGGTGGAAGGCCTGCGCCCGTCGCCCGAACGGGCGCTGATCCTCGCCGACTTCCACGTCGACACGAAAACCTCGGTGAACGAGGTCGTGCCGCGCCTGGAACAGATCCTCGAAGAAAACGTGACCGCGCCTGTGCGGGCGAACCAGACCGGCTACGCGACTCTCTCGCGGGCGCTGCAGCAGGAATCGATCGACTCCGCTGAGCGCGGCGAGCTGATCGCCCTGCCGATCCTGTTGATCGTCCTGCTGTTGGTGTTCCGCTCGCCGATCGCGGCGATCATCCCGCTCGGCTTCGGCGCGATCACCGTCCTCGCCTCGCGCGGGATCCTCTACTTCCTCACCGGCTGGTTCTCGATCGACGCGTTTGCGCTGACCGTCTGCACGATGATCGGGCTGGCCTTGGGGGTGGACTACGCGCTCCTCATGGTGTCGCGCTTCCGCGAGGAGCTCGAAGGTGGGGCCGAGCCACTCGAGGCGGCGCGGCTGACCCGGCGCCACGCCGGGCGGACCGTCGCCTTCGCGGGCTCGACCCTGCTGCTCTCGATGCTCGTCTCGCTGCTGGTCCTGCCTGGGTCGCTGCTGGTGTCGCTCGCCGGGACGGTGGCGATGGTCGTCCTCCTCAGCGTCACCGTGGCCACCGTGGTCGGCCCGGCGATCCTCACCCTGGTCGGCCGGAACGTCGATCGCTGGCGGGTCGGATCGAAAGCGAGCGCCGATCGCTCGGCGGTGATGCGGTTCGTGAACGGGGCGCTGCGGCGGCCCCTGCTCGCGGCGCTGGTCATCGGCGGGATCCTGCTCGCCCTCGCCGGGCCGGCGGTCGGGCTGAAGCTCGGGCCGCCGAGCCCCGAACAGCTCCCCCAGGACGCGCCCGCCCGGCAGAACGCCGAACTGATCGACAACTCGATCGGCCCAGGCTGGGACGCGCCGTTCCAGATCGTCGCCACCAACCCCGACGGTCCGATCACCGACGCGGCCAGCATGGCGGCGCTGGAACACTTCCAGCACAAGATCGCGAAGTTCAAGGGCGTGAAAGTGGTGATCGGCCCGCAGGCGGCGACGAAGCGGGTGAAGCCGCTGCAGGAATTGGGCAACTCGGCCCTCGCCTCGAAAGGCAACCTCGGCCCGGTCAAGGAACTGGGCAAACTCGGCAAGGAACTCGACGTCGCCGCGGGCGGGGTGGGGGAACTGCGCGGCGGGATCACCGAAGCGAGCAATGGCGCCGGCCTGCTGGCGCTGGGCTCCGACCACGCGACCGAAGGCGCCCAGCTGATCGCGCACGGGCTGGCACGCGCGGCGGGCGGGAGCCAGCGGGCGATCGACGCCCTCGAACGCTTCGCGAAAGGCACCGAACAGCTCACCGAAGGGCTGCTGGAAGCGGCGATCGGGGCCCAGACGATCCGGGTGAGCGGGATCAACTCGATCACCAGCACCCTCAACTACAACGGCCGTAAGTCACAACGTGAACAACTCAGGGCGCTTCGTGCCGATCAGAACGAAACGCTGCCTCGCCTGATCGGCCCCACTCAGGTCGCGATCGAAAAGCTGCAGGCGGCGGAGGCGAAGTTGAAGGAAGCGGCTCCGGTCGATCCGACCGCGGCGGCGGCGCTCGAATCGGTCGAGGGCGCGCTGGCCGCGATCACCGGGACCGACCCCTCGACCGGACAGCCCTATGCGGAACGCTACGCGGGCCTTCTTGCCGAACTGGAAGGGCTGCAGGAACGGTTGGGTCAGGACGCCGAACTCAATCAACGGACTTCTTCCTTCATCTACTCCTCGGTCCATGAATTGCACCGGGTCAGTCGCGGGACCGGCCAATTGATCGAAGGCCTCTACGAACTCCACAAGGGGGCGAACACGCTGTCGCACGGCGCCAACCGGCTGGCGAAGGAAGCCGCCCGGCTCGGCGGCGGGGTCGAAGAGCTGAGCGACGGGGCGGCGTCGCTGGTCAGCGGGCTCGGCCGGCTCACCGGCGGGGCAGAAGCGCTGGAAGCGAACCTCGCCGCGGGAGCGGCCGAAGTCGAACCGCTGGAAACCGGGCTCGCCGAAGCGAGCACGCAGGTGCTGGAAGGCAAGGCGAAAATCCGCAAGCAGGCGGGCGAAGTGCAGGAGCAGACGCCGGGCCTCTTCAACTCGGGGTACTTCGTGCTCTCGGTGCTGGACGGGGCGCCGCCCGCCGCGCGCGCGAAGGCGGGGACGACGATCGACCTCGACAAAGGCGGGCAGGCCGCCTCGATGCTGGTGATCTCGAAGTACGAATTCAATTCGCCGGGATCGATACGGCTGAACCAGGAACTGGCGGCCGCGGCGAGCGAACTGGGGGAGAACGCGACGCTTGAAACCGGCGTGGCGGGCGGCGCGGCGCAGCTGAACGACTACAGCAAGATCACCCGCGACCGGATCCCCTTGATCATCGCGATCATCACCCTTGTCACCTTCCTGGTGCTCGTCGTGGTGCTGCGGGCGCTGCTGCTGGCGGCGATCGCGGTCGGGCTCAACCTGCTCACGGTCGGGGTCGCCTTCGGCATCCTGACCCTGCTCTTCAACGTCCCGGAGGACTGGCCGCTGGGCGGCCACACCTACGTCGACGCGGTCGGCGCCTGCATGATCTTCGCGATCGTCTTCGGGCTCTCGATCGACTACGCGGTCTTCCTGCTGAGTCGCATGCGGGAGCACTACGACGCGGGCAACGACAACGCGGCCTCGGTCCGCTACGGGCTGGAGAAGACGGCGCGGGTGATCACCGGTGCGGCAGCGATCATGCTGGGGGTCTTCGTCGTCTTCGCCGGTGAGCCGATCGCGAACGTGAGCCAGCTCGGGATCGGCCTCACCGTCGCGGTCGTGCTCGACGCCACCGTCGTGCGGATCGTCCTCCTGCCCGCCCTGATGCTCCTCCTGGGCGACCGCGTCTGGTGGCTGCCGCGCCCGCTGGAGCGGATTCTGCCGCGGCTGGACGTGTAAGAGTCGACCGCCGGGACGTCTACTAAAACTTACAGCGACTTACAAGAATCTGTAAGTTTCGGTAAGTATCAGTAAGATTCAGCGATCGCGCGGAACCCCTACAGCCCGGGCGTCGGCACCAGACCGCCATATCTCGCGGGCCGCGAGCAGGAGGTGCGCCTCTTTACGAGGCTGCTCGAGGATTTCCCGGAGAAGCGTCGCAACCTCCGGATCACCGGCTTGCGCGGTGTCGGCAAGACGGTGCTGCTGAAGGAGTACCAGCAGATCGCGATGGATCGTGAATGGGTGGTCGTCCGGCGGGATTTCGGCCCCCGACTGCAAGCCGAGTCAGATTTCGCCATGGCCCTCACCGAGTACTTCCGGGAGGCGCTCGACCAGCTCTCCGGTGCCGAGAGGGTCAAGGCTCTGGTCGGCAATGCGGCGAAGGCGATCGCCGAGATCGGATTGCCTTTCGGCGCCTCGGTGAAGCTGAAGGATCAAGCGCCGACCTCCGTTCTGGAGGACAGGTTCGCGAAGGCGCTCAAGCAGATCGGCCGGGTCGCGAAGAGCCAGGGCAAGGGGGTTGTCTTCCTCTTCGACGAGGCCCACACCGTCCACGACGACAAGAAGAACAAGCAATTTCCGCTGGGGGCCCTGCTCGCCGCTTTCGTGGCCGCCCATGACGATGACGACGAGGCTCTGCCGGTGATGCTCGTGCTCTGCGGCCTTCCGCCGCTGATCGGAAACATCCACGCCGCACGAAGCAACGCCGAGCGGTTCTTCCGTGGGGTGGAGGTCGGCAACCTGCCTCTCGATCCAGGGCCGGACGAGGAACTGAGCGATGCCGCGCTGGCCCTGGTGAAGCCCGCCGAAGAGGCCGAAACGCTCGGCTTCGAGCCAGGGCTGGCCGAAGGGATCGCCCATGACGTCGATGGCTACCCATATTTCCTCCAGTGGTTCGGGGAGGCGCTTTGGGAGGCCGCTGAACTCCAGGGTGCGACGGTGATCGACCGCGACCTGTACGACCGCAACCACGGTGCGATCCAAGACGCGCTGGATTCGGAGTTCTTCGAGCCCCGCTACAAGGACGCCAGACCGGCCGAGCAGAAGACCCTCCGCATCGCCGCGTCCCTCGGCGGTGAGTCCTTCACGACCGCGGCCGTCGGGGGCGCCGACAGCAGAAGCACCGGGGCGGTCGATCAGAGCCTTCGCCGCCTCGTCATCGACAACCTCCTCTACCGGGACGACCATGGGGTCTACGCCTACACCGCCCCGGTCTTCGGCGAGTACCTGCGCCGAAGTCATCCTCGGCTCGAAGAGGACTGAGGAATTGCCGTCTGGCGGCGGTGCAGCGCGTTGATTTCCCATTAAGTCCCCGCTGCGGCGGCTTTTGGCGGGGATCGGCTCGGATACGATTCGCGCGCCCGTTCCGCAGGGTCGAGGGGGCCGAGGGAGGGGCAGGCGACGACCTGTGGCTGCGAAACCCCAAGTAGGCGAGGAGAAACACTCGGCTCCGAGCCGAGGGACCACCCCAGCGCGCATCGCGGCGATAGCGGCCCTTGCGGTGGTGGTGATCGTCCTTGCCGTCGTGCTCTTCAGTGGCAGCAGCGGCCACAAGTACACGTTCCTGTTCCAGAACGCGGGCCAATTGGTGAACGACAACCAGGTGATGGTCGGCGGCTCCCCGGTCGGCAGCGTCTCCGGCATCGACCTGAGCCCGAACAACCTGGCCGAAGTCCACGTCGAAGTGGAACAGGAGCTGCACGAAGGGACGACCGCGGTCATCCGCGCCACCTCGCTCTCGGGTGTCGCCAACCACTACCTCTCGATCAGCCCGGGTCCGAACAGCGATCCGGCCCTCGAAGAAGGCGCCACCCTCGGCCTCGCCTCGACGACCACGCCGGTCGACGTCGACCAGCTCTTCAACAGCTTCCCCAAGCAGGTGCGCGAAGGCCTGCAGAACTTCATCAAGGGCAACGGGCAGATCTACGCCGGCCGCGGACCGGAAGCGAACGAAAGCTACAAGTACTTCGGGGTGGCGCTGAACCGGGCGACCAACTTCGCCTCCGAATTGAACGCGGACGAAGACCTGTTCTCCAAGTTCCTGGTCAGCTCCAGCAACCTCACCAGCGCCGTGGCGGGCCGCGGTGACCAGCTCTCTAGCGCGATCTCCAACGCGAACCAGGCCTTCCAGGCGATCAGCAGCCAGAACGTGGCGCTGGAACAGACCCTTGAAGAGCTGCCGCCGGTGATGCGCCAGTCGAACACGACCTTCGTCAACCTGCGCGCCGCGCTCGACGACGTCGAACCGCTGATCAACACGGCCAAGCCGGCGACCAAGAACCTCGCCCCGTTCCTCGCCGAACTGCGCCCGGTCCTGAACAAGTTCATCCCCTTCACCCAGAACCTCACGCTGGCGCTCGATCGGCCCGGCCCGCACAACGACACGACCTCGTTGCTGAAGGAACTCCCGGTCGTCCAGCAGCGCGCCTCCCGCACCTTCCCGCACGCGGAAGCCGCGATCGCCGCGTTCCAGCCGCAGCTCACCTTCGCCCGCTCCTACACGCCCGACCTCTTCAACGCGCTCGGCCACCTCGGCGCCGCGGCGGGCGCCTACGACGGCAACGGTAACTACGTGCGCGCGTCGATCTCCGGCGCCAACCTGTTCAAGTACGACAGCGGCAAGCTGACCCCGATCACGCGTGCCGAACAGTTCAACGGCTTCACCTCGACCTCGACCCCGCGCCGCTGCCCCGGCGGGGCCACCCAGCCCGCCGCCGACGGGTCGAACCCCTACGTCAACCCGCCGCACGGCGGCAGCTCCGTCAATCCGGCCGAATGCAACGTGGGCCAGGGGTCGGGCGGATGAGGAAATTGATCACCGGCATCGTCGTCGTGGCGGCCGTCGTGGCCGCGATCGTCCTGATCTCGGGCGGCGCGTCCGGCAACGGCTACGTCGTCCGGGCGGTCTTCGACAACGGCTCGTTCATGGTCGCCGGCGAGCAGGTGCGGGTCGCCGGCGCCAACGTCGGCACGATCAAGGCGGTCAGCGTGTCCTTGCCGGGCGAACCGACCGCCGAAGAAGACGGCAAGTTCGTCGACGTTCCCGGCAAGGCGATCATCGAGCTCGAAATCGCCGACCCGAGCTTCCAGGACTTCCGCCAGGACGCCGGCTGCGAAATCCGCCCGCAGTCGCTGATCGGGGAGAAGTACGTCAACTGCCACCCGACCGAGCCCCGGGCCCCGGGCGAGCCGCCGCCGCCGCCGCTCAGGCAGGTCCCGGACGGGAAGCCGGGCGCGGGCCAGTACCTGCTGCCGCTCGGCCGCAACCAGACCACCGTCGACCCGGACCTGATCAACAACATCAACTCGCTGCCCTACGCGCAGCGCTTCCGGCTGATCTTCAACGAACTCGGGGCGGGCCTGGCCGGCCGCGGGCAGGACCTCGAGGTGGCGATCAAGAAAGCGAACCCGACCCTGCGTTCGGTCGACAAGCTCTTCGGCCAGCTCACCGAACAGAAGGACCAGCTCGCCCAGCTCGCCGCCGATTCGCAGGAAATCCTCGAACCGCTGACCCGCGAAAAAGAACACGTGGTCGGCTTCCTCGCCCACTCCGGCGAAGCCGCCGAAGCGAGCGCCGAACACGGCGCCGAACTGGAATCGGCGCTGGAAAAGTTCCCGACCTTCCTGGTCGAGTTCCGCGAAACGATGAAGAACCTGAAGGAGTTCTCCGACGCCGGCACCCCGCTGCTGGAAGACCTCGGCGAAGCGGCTCCCTCGCTGACGACCGCGACGCGGACCCTGACCCCGTTCTCGGAAGCGACGACGGTCGCGCTGAAGAGCCTCGCCAGCGCGGGCGAAGCCTCCGGGCCGGTGTTCGCCCAGGCCACCCCGGTGGTCAAGAAGGCGAGCAAGCTGGCGAAGACGGGTGTCGTCCCGGCCAGGGAACTTGCCGCCTTGTTCGGCAGTCTGGAAGAAACCAAAGGCTGGCAGCGCCTGAACGAACTGATCTACAACTCGACCGGCGCGTTCAACGGCTTCGATCAATACGGCCACTACGGGCGAGCTCTCGTGACGCTCAGCAACTGCCTCAATTACGTCCCGACTTCCGAAGGGACGTCGGGCTGCGACGCCAACTTCAACGGGGAAAACGCCAGCATCGCCCAGGACTCGCAGGCGTCGGTCGCCGAACTGCTGAAGCTGCTCGAAGGATCCCGCGCCGAAAAGAGCGGCGGGACGGTCGCCGATCGCGCCACCGGAGAAGGTTCGACGAGCGGCCTGGGACAGGGGGAATCGACCGAACCGTCGGCGCCTGCCGAACGCCTCAGGGCCGAACGTCAAGCCGAAGAAGAAGCCGGCCTGGGCGAAGCTGAAGAAACCGAAGGCGGCACCCAACCCCTTCTCAACTACCTCCTGGGGCAGGGCGAATGAGGAACCGGAACGGAGGATTCGCGGTGAGCCCGGTGCTGGTCGGTGCGGTGACCGTGCTCGTGATCATCGTCGCCGTCTTCCTGGCCTACAACGCGAACAACGGGCTGCCGTTCGTCTCGACCTACGACCTGAAGGCGAGGGTGCCGAACGCCGACGCGCTGGTGAAGGCGAACGAGGTGCGGATCGGCGGCGCCCGGGTCGGCGTGGTGAAGTCGGTGGTGCCGGTGCAGCTGAAGAACGGCGCGGTCGAGGCGGAACTGACGCTGAGCCTCGACAAGAGCGCCGAACCGATCCCGAAGGGCTCGACCCTCTTGATCCGGCCGAAATCGCCGCTCGGCCTGAAGTACCTGCAGATCACCCCTGGCACCGGCAACGAACCGCTGAAGGCCGGCGAAACGATCCCGGTGCGCTACGCAACGCCTGAACCGGGGGACATCGACAAATTCTTCGACATGTTCAACGCGCCGACCCGCAAAGCGATCCAGCGCAACCTGGCGGGCTTCGGCAACGCGCTCGCCGGTCGCGGACCGCAGCTGAACGAAGCGATCGGATCGCTGCGCGGGCTGCTCGAAGAGGGCGAGCCCGCGGCCGCCAACCTGGCGGCGCCGAGCACGAACTTCAGCGGCTTCTTCAAGGCGCTCGAGGCGCTCTCGGCGACGGTCGCCCCGGTCGCCCAGGAGCAGGCAAGCATGTTCGTCTTCCTCGACCAGACCTTCGAAGCCTTCGCCAACGTCTCCCGCCCCTACATCCAGGAAACGATCGAGAAAAGCCCGCCGACGCTGGAAACGGTGAACGCGGGGCTGCCGAAGATCAACCCCTTCCTCCACGACACCGCGCGCTTCTTCACCGCCCTGCGGCCGGGCGCGAAGGCGCTGCGGGAAACCTCGCCGATCATCGCCGAATCGCTGCAGGCCGGCGTCCCGGCGTTGAACGCCTCGCCGGTCCTCAACAACCAGCTTCTGCCGACCGCCGAAGCACTGCTCGCGTTCCAGCAGTCGGAAGGTGTCTTCACCGGGTTGGGCCTGCTGACCGACCTGAACAAGAACCTCAAGGAGCCGCTCGAATTCATCGTCCCGGCGCAGACCAAGTGCTTCTACGGGACCCTGCTGTTTTCGAACCTCTCCAGCTCCAACAGCCAGGGGAACGACTACGGGAAGTGGCTGAACGTGATCCCGTTCGAGCCAGCTGCCGGACCGAACAGCGAGGCCGGTCAGGCCTCGGCGCCGGCGAACGGACCCAAGGCCAACCACCTTCACTACAACCCCTTGCCGCGCACCGCCGCGCCGGGCCAGGAAGGCGTTTGCGAAGCGGGCAACGCGGCATACGTGCCCGGCAGGACGGTGGTCGGTGAAACGAAACTCCTCGGCACCGACACCCGCGAATTCGCGACGAAGAGCACCACGAAGACGAATGAAGAAGAACCGGTGGAACAGGAATGAGCCCCGACGCCAAACCGAGAAAATCAGGCGGGGCCGTGGCGAAGCGGCGGCGCGGCAATCGCGTGCCGAACTGGCTGATCGCGGTGATCTTCATCCTGATCTTCACGATTGGGCCCTACCTGGCGTTCACGAAACACATTCCGTTCACCAGCTACGGCTACGAGCTGAAAGCGACCTTCACCAACTCGGCGAACATCTCGCTGAAGTCTCCGGTGCGGATCGCCGGGGTGGAAGTCGGCAAGGTGATCAAGACCGAACGGGACGGCGACGCGACCAGCGTCACCTTCACCGTCGATGACTCCGGGCGCCCGATCCACAAGGACGCGTTCGCCACGGTCAAGCCGCGGATCTTCCTCGAGGGCAACTTCTTCATCGACCTCGATCCGGGCAGCCCGGGCTCGCCCGAACTGGCCAGCGACGGGACGATCCCGATCAGCCACACCTCGACCGCGGTGCAGATCGACGAAGTGCTGACCGCGCTGCAGTCGCCGGTCCGCGCCAACCTCGGCCGGCTGCTGGAGAGCTACGGCAAGGCGCTCACCCACCGGCCGACCGCGGCCGAAGACGAAGACCAGCTGCCGCAGGTGAAGGGCCTCAGCGGCGGGGAAGCGCTGAACAAGGCCTTCCGGTACGGCGGCGAAGCGGGCAAATACAGCGCCCAGGTGACCCAGGCGCTGACCGGCACCCAGCCGCACGACCTGGCGAAGCTCGTCTCCGGCTCGGCCCGCGCCTTCAACGCCTTCAGCGCCGACCAGGCGGCCCTGCAGGGGCTGATCGACAACTTCGACGTCTTCACCGGGGCGCTCGCCAACCAGTCCGAAAACCTCCAGGCCACGATCCGCGAACTGGCGCCGACGCTGCAGACCGCCCACACCTCGCTGATCAGCCTCGACCGTTCGCTGCCGCCGCTGCGTACCTACGCGATCGAGCTGACCCCGGCCGTCGCCGAGCTGCCGGGTCTGATCAGCGCCTCGAAACCGTGGCTCGCGCAGGTGCGACCGCTGCTCTCCGACAAGGAGGCGGGTGGCGCGGTGAAGCTACTGGCCGAATCGACGCCAGGCCTTGCCGGCGCGGCGCACTACGGCAAGGTCTCGGCGCTGCCGCAGTTCAATCAGCTGAGCCAGTGCACGACCAAGGTGCTGGTGCCGACGTCCGAAATCCCGATCAACGACCGGTTCAGCGACGACGGACCGAACTACCGCGACTTCTGGCGCCTGCTCTCCGACTTCGCCAGCGCGAGCCAGAACTTCGACGGCAACGGCCCCTACGTCCGCACCCAGGCCGGCGGCGGGTCGGTCCTGCTCGAAGAATTCAATCCGACGTTCCCAAAAGAAAACGAGCCGCTACGGCATCAGTTCTCGCGCTCGGTGGAAGTGCCCCTCGGAACCCAGCCGCAGCTCCAGGGTCAGCCGGAATCGCAGCCGGAGGTGCGCTGTGAAACCAACCCCGTCCCCGACATCAACGGCGGGCCGGGCCAGGTCGGCCCGACCGGAGTGAAAGTGATCCCTCCTCGCTGATGGCCGAGCAGACCCCGAAAACCACCCCGGTCACCGAACGGCGCAGCCGGATCGGTCACTTCCGCGCCTGGCTCGGCCGACAGGCGCGCGGGCACCGCACCGACACGATCGCGATCTTCGTCCTCGCCTTCGTGGGGATCGTGATGATGCTCGGGATCTTCACCCAGCAGAAAGCCTCGCTGCCGTCGTGGCTGCCGCTGGTGGGCGAAGAATTCGAAAGCATCTCGGCCGAATTCACGACCGCGCAGGCGGTCACCCCCGGTCAGGGCCAGGCGGTCAACGTGGCCGGCCTGCAGATCGGCAAGGTCTCCTCGGTCAACCTCGAAAACGGGCACGCCGTCGTCGGCATGTCGATCGAGCCGAAGTACATGCAGTTGCTCCACCCGAACGCCCACTTCCTGCTGCGCCCCAAGACGGGGCTCAACGACATGACCGTCGAGGTCGAACCGGGCACCGGCTCCGAATCGGTGCAGGACGGGCACCGGTTCCCGCTCGCGCAGACCGAAGCGAACATCCAGCTGGAAGCGCTCTGGAACAGCCTCGATGCCGACACCCGTCAGTACATCCAGCTGCTGGTCGCGGGTGGGGCCCAAGGAATCGGTGGGCGAGGGGTGCAGCTCGGCAACGCGTTGCGGCGCTTTGAGCCGTTCGTCGAGTACACCGCGAAATTGAACAAGGCGATCGCCGGCAGGCGCACCGAGCTGGCGAAGGTCATCCACCTCTTCGGCGAACTGACCACCGAACTCGGCACGCACGACGCCCAGATCCGCCGCTTCGTCGGCTCCTCCGAAGAAGCGCTCGGCAACTTCGCCAACCAGCAGGCGGCGCTCGAAGAAGCCTTCGAAGAGTTCCCGGAAACGCTGAAGGTCGCGAACGAAGGCCTGTCGAGCTCGAACGAATTCTCCACTGTCGCGCTGCCGACGCTGACCAAGCTTATCCCGCAGGCGCAGGCCTCGACGCCGGCCTTCAAGGCGACCGAGAAGCTGTTCAGCCAGACGACCGCGCCGATCCGCGACGGGATCCGACCGTTCTCACGCGAAATTCGCCCGCTGCTGGTAGCCGCCAACGAAGGATCGAAGCCTCTCGAAAAGACGGTGCGCGGCTTCGGCGAAAGTCTTAAAGGCCTCAACTCCTTCTTCAACGAACTCGCCTACAAGCCGAAGGGCGACAAGCAGAGCTACCTCTTCTATGTGCCCTGGGTAAACCACGACATCAACTCGGCTTTCAGCCTCGAAGATGGCGGCGGTGCCCTGCTTCGCAGCCTGGTGAACCTCAGCTGCACGGGCGCGACCCTGGCCGGTGGCACCCTCGAATACAACAAAAACGAACAGTTGCTGGCGCAGCTCGACCTGCTCGGATCCCCGCGTCCGCCCGAACTTCCGAATCCCTTCGGTGGAGCGGGCCACTGCGCGGTTTCGGAATCCGCCGCGAAAGAAATCAAATGAGCAAGCGCGCGCCCAGCACCACGCAGCTCCTCGTCATCACCGCCTTCGCGCTGTCCTGTTTCGGGATCCTGCTCTTCCTCTGGGTCACCTTCGGCGGCCCGACCCCGTTCAAAGCCAGGAGCTACCAGATCACGGTGCCGTTCACCGAGGCCTCCCAGCTGGCCGAACAGTCCGACGTGCGGATCTCCGGCGTCGACGTCGGCAAAGTCGAAAGCATCGAACTCGGCCCGAACGGGCATGAATCGGTGGCGTTGCTGAACATCGACGCCAAGTACGCGCCGCTGCCGCAACGGACGCGGGCGATCCTGCGCACGAAGACCCTGTTGGGCGAGACGTACGTCGAACTGTCCCCGGGCTCGAACGCCGAACCGGCCCTGCCGGACGGCGGCAAGCTACCCGCCGCGCAGGTCGCCGAATCGGTCCAGCTCGACGAGATCTTCCAAGCCTTCGACCCGGAAACCCGCCGCGCCTTCCGGACCTGGATGCAGGACGCGGCGGTGGCGATCGAAGGCCAAGGGCAGAATCTCTCCTACGCGATCGGCAACTTCGAACCGACCTTCAAGGAATTCGAAGGCCTCTTCCGCGTCCTCAACAGCCAGAAGCTGGCGGTCTCGAAGCTCTTCAGCAACGGCACCAAGACGTTCGAAGCGCTACGGGGTCGGGAAGGGGAACTCGCGAACCTGATCCGTAGCTCGAACGAACTCTTCAAGACGACCGCGGGCCGCAACGAAGACATCGAAGCTCTGTTCCGCGCCTTCCCGACCTTCCTCGACGAGTCCCGCCTGACCGTCGACCGTCTCCAAGGCTTCGCCACCAACGCCGACCCGCTGTCGAAGCAACTGGTGCCGGTGGCCGAAGAGCTGTCCCCGACCCTGATCAAGTTCGGCGAACTGGCGCCGGAAGCAAAGAAGCTCTTCGAAGCCTTGCCCGCCGTGGAGCGCGAGGCCCCGACCGGCTTCCAGGCTCTGCGGAAGTTCTTCCGCGATGACTTCCCGCCGTTGCTGCGGGCGGCCGATCCGTTCGTTCGGAACCTCAACCCGATCGTCACCGGACTCGGCCTCTACAAGCGTGAGGTAACCGGGTTCTTCGCCAATCTTGCCGTTGCGACCAATGCCCAACTCACCGAAACGAACGCGGCCGGGCAGAAGATCCACACCCTCCGCGCGATGGGACCGATCAACCCCGAATCTCTCGCCAGCTATCCGTCGCGCCTCGCGATCAACCGGAACAGCGCCTACAGCGATCCCGGCTGGGCCGAAGAAATCCTCAACGGACTGCCCAGCTTCAATACCGCCAACTGCACCTCCGGCCTCGTCGCCGAAATCGAAGCGAACACGGTGACCAACCCGGCGTTCCTCGAACGGGCCCGCCGGTTCAAAGAAAGCGGCGAAGAATTCACGGCCGCCGAACGTGCCGTGAAGGCCGAAGAACTTCTCGGCCGGCTCAAGAAATTCGCCCTCGGCGAACAGTCGAGCACCGCCGCCGCCCCGACCCCGCCATGCCGCCAGCAGCAGAAGATCGAATCAATCTACGGCAACGGCGAAAAGACGCAGTACCAGCACACCTTCGAACAGACGGGTCGTTAGGCGGCGCTCGTAGGTCAGCAAGCTGGATGCCGGCACCTACCCCGCGGGCGTCGGTGAGGTTCAGTGGCACTCTGCGACGAGGATGACGCCGTCGACCCACTGCATGATGTCGAGTCGCCCAAGACGGGTCGTGAGCACCCAGTTGCCCCCAGTCTCAAGCGCTGCGGATCAAGAGGATCGGGCAGCTCGTCTGGCGAGAGTTCATCAGCTCCATCGATCGTCGCTTCAAGCCGGGAAAGCGCTGCGGCGAGCCGCTCCAGGTTCGTCGCCTCGGGAGACGGAACCACGTCGAGGTCCTTCGTGGCCCTCACGTAGCCGTGGTAGCCGACCGCGACTCAGCCGATCAGAATGAAGTCGACTCCTGCTTCGGTCAGCTCGCGGAGAAGCCCCGTGATGTCGAGATCAGCCAAGGCGCCGCCGCCGGCCGGCCTCCGCCACCTGGGACATGAAGCGGGATAACTCACTGACTGTTCGACTCTTTGCGCGCCCGAGAACTCCCGAAACTAGCGGCGCGCGATAGCCCGCTCCGACTGACCATCGGGTCGCCAGTTCCCAATTCGTTTGCTCTTGGCCACGAGGACGAAGTAGCGGAGCCGCCGAGCTTCGGGCAGACCTCCGCGGACTCCGATAGCCGGGGTGCCTGAAAGGGCCGTCCAGGAGAGCTCGCTCCCTCTGGCTCAGCTCCGCCCGTAGGTCAGCAGCTGGATGCCCGCGCCGATCGTGCGGGCGTCGGTGAGGGTCAGCGGAACTTTGCGGCCGTCGTCGGTAAAGAGGCGCTTGCCGCCGCCCAGGGTCACCGGGAAGACCATCAGGCGGAGCTCGTCGAGGAGGTCGTTTGCGATCAGGCCCTGGACCAGGGTGGCGGAGCCGGCGACGAGGATGACGCCGTCGACCTCGTCCTTGACCTCGCGGATCGCGTCGGCGAAGTTGCCGGAGAGGATGGTGGAGTTCTGCCAGTCGGCCGACTCGAGGGCGGTCGAGTAGACGTACTTCGGCATCGAGTTCATCTTCCTGGCGAAGTCACCGAGGCCCTCGTCGCCTTCCCGTTCCGACCAGGCGTCCGCGAAGCCTTCGTAGGTGATGCGGCCGAGCAGCTGGGCGTCGGCTTCCATCAGCTCGTCGAGCTTGAACGTGTTTCCCTCCGCACCGCGGTCGAACTCGAAAGTCCAGGCGCCGTGGGCGTAGTCCTCCGACCCGCCCGGATCCTCGATCACACCGTCCAGCGAGATGAACTCGGTGGCAACGATCTTCCCCATGATGCTTCCTCCTCTAAGTCCTGTGGACGGGCCTTCCCGTCGAGTTGATACCTAGACGACGAAGGGCTCGAAAACTAATCGCAGTCGCTTCTGCGGGGCGTCCTCCAAACGACCTTCAGCTGGTCTGGAGGCACGTCGAGGAAGGCAAGATCTTCTCCTAGATGGTTGGAGATCTCGATCATCATGTGACCCCTGCTCTGATGCACCACGGTTCCGGTCGTTCCCACCGGCCAGCCATCGATGGCGACGAGCAGGGCGACGACGTCGTGTTCGCCGATCGGCAGAGGCACCCGTTTCTTCTCGGCGCCCTCCCTTGCTCGTCCCCTGGCGAAATCGATGTCAGGATGCGCGCATTTCTCAACGAGTCGCAGCCGCTCGGCAGGCACCTCAAGGAAATCAAGCGACTCTCCGAAGTGGTCGACGATCTCGATCGTCACCGCGGTCGGGAAGACCTCGACGACGGTTCCGGTGGTCCCCAGCCTCCAGCCGTCGACATCCTCCAGTAGCACCACCTCGTCGAGCTCACCGATCGCAGCGACGTCGCGTTCGTGGTTGACCGTCCGCGTAGTACTCATCGGTGCTTCTCCCTCTTAGAAATGCCGTGACCAGCCGCGGAGGCGAGGACGGAGTGTCCATGACCCATACCGTCCGCAGCGATGCCGTTCGATGACTGTAGCGCCCAAGTCCGGCTATGTGGAATTGAACCGTGCAGCCCACCGCGCCCGATGGGTGAACCTTGATCAGTGAGATCGGGGTGCGGGCCGATTCCGTCTCGAATCTGCTGGGCCAGATAGTCGAGCGATCGCGGGTGGCGCGCACAAGATGAAATGTGTGTGCTCTCTGTGGAGAGAGTGTTACTCGTGGAGAGCGGCGGCGAGGACTGCCGGAGGAGTCGTCCAGGCCCGCGCAAAAGGTGCGCGGGCGCGTGCGACCGCGCGTTACTCGGGCATCAAACTCGGATGTAGGTCAGCAGCTGGATGCCGGCGCCGATCTCCGAGACGGGAATATCCGCCGGCGGTGGTTGCGTAGCAGGCGGAGTTGACCCACATCGACGACCAAGATGTGGTCGAGAAAATCCCGGGACTCGTCGTACTCGGTGATCTCGACGGTTCTCTTGGACCCCCTCATTCCTTGCACCACGGCACGGGTGCCTGCATGCCAGCCGTCGAGCGGCTCGACCAGCGCGACAGAGTCGTATTCGTCGATCTGAACTTGGGTGATGGTCATTTCTTCTTCCAGATCGGAAAGGCCGTGATCATTCGAGGCCGAGCCCCAGCATGGGTCAACTCCCACGCGGTCCTCAACTCCGCCGTGCGATGACTGTAGCTACCCGTCACAGCTATCGGAAATTGAACCGCGCAGTGAAAACCGAATGAGGTCTCCCGGACAGACCGGACGGGCGTCCACGAGATGCCCTTTTCGATCTCTCCTTCGAGGTAGTGGAGCCCCGACAAGTCCAAGCCTAGGCAGACGAAGAAATCGCTGGCCTTCCCACCGCCCTCTCGGTCGGGAGCAAGCGAGTATTCGCGCAGCTTTATCTCGATGCCGAGAGGTTCGCCGCACCCGGGGAGCAGCTCACCTTTTCGGGGTGGCCAAGGCATGGCCGCGACGCTAGGTCGCAAACACGCACACGTGGCGCGCAGGAGGTGAAATGTGTGTGGGCTCTCTGTGGAGAGAGTGTTACTTGTCGAGCGAGGCGGCTATGGCGGCGGTGAGGGCGGCGGAACCTCCCGCCACGGCGGCGGTTGCGGTGGCGCTTCCCTCGGGGAGTCCGTCGCGGGAGATGAAGGCGGCGGCGATGTCGGCCAGGTCGCCGGCGATGCTGGCCGCCAGGTAGGGGCGGATGGGGTTGCCGCGGGCGAGCTCGGCCAGGGCGATGCCGTGGACGGCGACCTCGCGGGCGCCGAGGCCGCGGAGGGCGACGGTGGCGGCCGGTTGGTGGGCGCCGGGGCCGAGCCAGCGGTTGCCCGCGATCTTGCCGGGGGCGATCAGCAGGGCGGCGCCGTAGGCGATACGGAAGCCGAGGAGTGCGGTGGCCGCGCGTCTCATCGATGGGGTTGTACCCGTTTGGCCGGGTGAATCTCAGAAGCTCGTCGCTAGATGATTGATTCGACGCCCAGGACGTGAGGGTCTTTCAGGGATGAGGACACAGGTCGGGCGGAGGTCGGACTTCCGTGATCCTCCCGCGCGAGAGAAGCCGGGGAGAGCCCACACCTTGCCCCGACATCGCCCCGATCGGTGACGAAGATGCCGGGAACGTCACACCCGCGTGAGCCTTCGGTCTGTTTCCGGGCCCGGGACAAGGGCCCGAGGCCTCGATGCAAGCATTGACGTCGTCATGGCGACACCAAAGCTTGCAGCGCGGTCGTGACTGTTGGAGAACACGCGCGGAAGCGTGGAGTTCCCACCGTCTCCGTGACGAGTTCGGAGATCGGTCACGGATCCGTGTCCGCGGGATCAACTCTTCACGCGGGCAGGGCGGCTTTGTAGCAGTAGGTCCGGTAGGGGAGGTCGAACTCGGTGCCCAGGTGCGGGTCGGCTTCGACAACCCGCCGCACGTTGTCGAGGATCTCGTTTCGCCGCCGCGGGGTCGCCGTGATCACGTAGCTGCGGGAGGCCGCCATGTCGACCAGCAGGTCGACGTCCATCGGCCGGGCCCAATCGGTGACGAAGAGCTCGGTCGGTCCGAAGGGCGGGCCGATCTCGACCGCGTCCATGTCCATGAGCTCCACCTCGGCGCTGCCCATCGCCTTGGTGAGCTGCACGATCCAGTCGACACGGTCGTCGCGGCGGTTCCAGATGAGCCCCAGGGTGCCGCCCGGCCGCAGCACCCGGGCCGCCTCGGCCGTCGCCCGCTCGGGGTCGACCCAGTGCCAGGCCTGGGCGACGGTGATCGCGTCGACGCTCGCGTCGGGCAGCGGGATGTCTTCCGCCGTTCCCTCCAGTGCCCGGGCCTCCGGCACCGCCGCGGCGAGGGCCGCCCGCATCTCGGCGAGGGGCTCGATCGCGACGACGTCCAGCCCGCGGTCGACCAGCGAGCGGCTCAGCTTGCCGGTCCCGGCGCCGAGGTCGAGGACCGTCCGCGCGCCCTCCGGCACCAGCCAGTCGACGGCCGCGTCGGGGTAGCCGGGCCGCGCCCGCTCATAGGTATCGGCGGCCGCTCCGAACGACCGCGCTCGCGTCGCCTTGTCCGCGTGCTTCCCAGGCACGACCACGATCCTATGCCGCCCGGGCGGCGGCGCAAGCGTCGGCGATGATCGCGACCGCCTCGCGCAGCTCCCGAACCGTGGGGAGGCCGTAGCCGAGGACGAGCGCCGGAGGCCCCGGATGGGCGCGGGTGAAGTCGCGCAGGCCCTGGACGCGGACACCCGCCGCGCCCGCCCGCCCGACCGCCGCGCCCTCCTCGACCCCGGCCGGAAGCTCGAGCAGGACGTGCAGGCCGGCGGCGATCCCGCGCACCCGCGCCCCGGGCAGCTCGGCCCGGATCGCCTCCAGCAGCGCCGCGCGCTTCTCCCGGTAGCGGGCGCGCGCCGCCCGCACGTGGCGGTCGAAGGCGCCGCTCGCGATCAGGTCGGCAAGCGCCAGCTCCTCCAGCCGCGGCCCGCCGCCGTCGAGCATGCCGCGGGCGACCGCCGCCGCCGCGACCATCTCACCCGGCAGGCAGAGCCAGCCGAGGCGCAGGGCGGGGGCGAGGGTCTTGGAGGTGCTGCCGGCGAGGACGACGACGTCGGGGGCGAGGCCCTGCAGCGTCCCCGCCGGACCGCGGCGGTCGTAGCGCAGCTCGGCGTCGTAGTCGTCCTCCAGCACCAGGGCGCCGCGCCCGCGCGCCCACTCGACCAGGGCGAGGCGCCGCTCGGCGGCGAGCACCGCGCCCGCGGGCAGCGAGTGGGCGGGAGTGACGATGACCGCGTCGGGGTCGGCCGCGCCGAGCGCCCCGACGTCGAGGCCGTCGTCGTCGACCGGGAGCGGCACCAGCTCGAGGCCCTCCGACTCGATCGTCCAGGCGGCCACCGGATAGCCGGGATCCTCGATCGCGACCCGTCGCGCCCCCCGGACCTTCAGCAGTTGGCAGAAGATCCGCAGCCCCTGCTGGTAGCCCGCGGTGACGAGGACGTTGCCCGGCTCGACCGCCGCCGCCCGCACCCGGCCGAGGTGCTCGGCGAGCGCGTCGCGCAGCTCCGCGGCCCCGGCGAACTCGCCGTAGCCGAGCCGCGCGTCCGGCAGCGCGGCGAGCGCCCGCCGCTGGGCCCGTCCCCAGGCGCGGCGGGGGAACAGCGAGAGGTCCGGCGCGCCGGGGAACAAATCAATCGCACCGGCGGCTGCTGCCGCCGGTGCGCCCGCCAACTCGGTCGCCGCGCCCGACGGCCGCGACCCAGGCGACGACGGCCCTCCCGCTGTCGCCGGAGCCACCCGCGTCCCCGAGCCCCGTGCCGAGACGAGGTAGCCCTCGGCGGTGAGCTGTTCGTAGGCCTCGACCACCAGCCGCCGGGAGACGCCGAGCTCGGCACCGAGCGTCCGCGTGGACGGCAGGCGCACGCCCGGCCGCAGCCGCCCGGAGCGGATCGAGTCGCGCAGGCCCGCTTCGAGCTGGGCGCGTCGCGGCGCCGCCGGGTCCCAGCCGGGAAGGAGGAGCTCGGGAGACGCCACGCTCGGCGAAGTGGTACCCGATTCAGCCATCGCATTGGACCTTAACGCCACACCACAGCGGCGCTACGCTCGCCGGGCAATCGACCGAGGAGGCACCACCATGTCGAGAATCGAGCCGCGCGAGGGGCTGCTCGCCAACGTCTTCGCCTTTGCCGCCCGCAAGAGCTACGGCCGCGAACTTGAGTCGGCGCGGGTCTTCGCCCGCCACCCGCGCTTGACCTTCGGCTACCTGCGCTACAACCGCGCCGCCGAGCACACTCCACACGTCCCGAAGCTGCTCGCCGAGCTGGGAGTGCTGCGCGCCGCCTCGATGGTCGGCTGCGAGTTCTGCATCGACATCGGATCCGAGTTCGCGCGCCGCGGCGGCCTCACCGATGAGCAGCTGCTGAGCCTCCACGACGCCCACGCCTCCGGCCTCTTCGCCGCCGACCAGCTCATGGTCATCGACCTGGCGACCGGGATGTCGAGCACGCCGGGCCAGGTCGACGACGAGCTGATGGAGCGGGTGCAGGCGCGCTTCGGTGCCAAGGGGGCGCTGGAGCTGACCCAGCTGATCGCCTGGGAGAACGCCCGCGCGCGGATGAACGTCGCCCTCGACTTGGGCGCCGAGGGCTTCTCCGACGGGAAGGCGTGCGCGCTCCCCTACACCGCCGCGGGCATCGACTCCATGTCGATCACGAACCGGAACTTGACGTCGCCCGCCAGCATGCGGTCGTAGGCCGCGTCGATCTGGTCCATCCGGATCATCTCGACGTCGGAGACGACCCCGTGCTCGGCGCAGAAGTCGAGCATCTCCTGGGTCTCGGCGATGCCGCCGATCAGCGAGCCGCTGAGCGAGCGGCGGCCGCGGATGAAGTTGAAGACCCCCGGCATCGGGTGCGCCTCCGGCGGCACGCCGAGCAAGACCAGCGCCCCGCCGCGGGCGAGCGTCTGGAGGTAGGCGTCGAGGTCGTGCGGCGCGGCGACCGAGTCGATGATCAGGTCGAGGCTGTTGGCCGCGCCGGACATCTGGCCGGCGTCCTTGGAGACGACGACGTGGTCGGCGCCGAGCGCGCGGGCGTCGTCGGCCTTCTCCGGCGAGGTGGTGAAGAGCGTTACCTCGGCACCCATCGCCTTGGCCAGCTTCACCGCCATGTGGCCGAGGCCGCCGAGCCCGACGACGCCGACCCGGGTGCCCTCGCCGACGTTCCAGTGGCGCAGCGGCGAGTAGGTGGTGATCCCGGCGCAGAGAAGTGGCGCGGTGGCGGCCAGGTCGACGTCCTCGGAGACGTGGAGGCAGAAGTCCTGGTCGACGACGATGTCGTTCGAGTAGCCGCCCTGGGTGGTCCGACCGGTCTGCTTCTCCACGCTGCCGTAGGTCAGCGTGTTGCCGTTCTCGCAGAACTGCTCGAGGTCTTCGGCGCAGGCCGAGCAGGTGCGGCAGGAGTCGACCATGCAGCCGACCCCGGCGAGGTCGCCGACCTTGAACCCCTCGACCTCCGCGCCGACGGCGGTGACGCGGCCGACGATCTCGTGCCCGGGGACGACCGGCCAGCTCTGCTCCCCCCACTCGCCGCGCACGAAGTGAAGGTCGGAGTGGCAGACGCCGCAGTAGAGGATGTCGATCGCGACGTCGCGAGGGCCGGGCTCGCGGCGCTCGATCGCGAGCGAGGCAAGGGGCCGATCCGGCGCGTGGGCGCCGAAGGCACTGGTCTGGGACATGGGGGCTCCGATCCGATGGAGGTGAAAGGAAGGGCGTCGAGAGCTTATGGAACGTCGTTCCTCGGCCCGAAGGGGAGCAGCCTGTCGAGCCTGCGGTCGCGTCGCGCCCGCAGCGCGATCATCGCCAGGCTGGTCCCCAGGATGAGCACACCCAGCATCACGTAGAAGCCCCAGTGCCGGCCCTGGCCCGGGACCCAGGTGTTGGCACCGTAGAAGCCGACCACCAGGGTCGGGACGAGGAGCAGCGCCGCGTTCCGTTCGAGCTGCCGCGCCGACCGCTCTTCGCGCTGTCGCTGGGCTTCGGCCTGCTTGGCGTGGAGCAGGCCGAAGGCCTGGCGCAGCGCCTCGCTCAGCTTGGCGAGGCCCGCGAGCGCGTTGTCGATCCGCTCGTCGACCTCGACCACGGCCCCGTGGTCGGTCGCCGGCAGCCAGGCCTTCGCGATGTCCTTGCGGAGGCCGGGACGGTTGAGCGGCGTCAGCCATTTGCGCTCCATCGTCATCAGTCCCCAGAGGGCGGTCAGCTCGTCCTCGTCGGCCTCCTCGTCCCTTTTGTAGAGGGTCATCTCCCAGTCCTCCATCCACAGCGCCAGCTCCCGTTGGGTCGGCACGTAGGTGAGGGCGAGCTCGTGCATGACGGTCACGCCGAGGTCGGCGGGCGACCCTTGCCGGCCACGGGACCAGCGCTCGGCCACGCCGCGGAAGAGCGCCTCCGAGGACCCGGGGGGACCTTCGGCGGCCTTCTTGGCGCCGGCGAAGATCCGGGTCGGGTGCCAGCAGCTGATCAGCCAGTCGTCGCCGGCGACGATCTCGACCGGCTGGAAGACCAACCGGCCGACCTTCCGCGGCGTGCCCCGTTCGGCGGGCTCGGCGTCGTCTCGCTCGGCGACGACGCTGAAGGTGGAGGCGAGCTGCACCCGGCCGCCGCCGTAGTGCTTGCCGTCGGGAAGGTCGTCGGGCGTCAGCAGGTCCTCCAGCATCACCTCGGTCAGGCCCGCGCAGTGGGGTCGCAGGGCGGCGAAGACCTCGGCCGTCTCACCGGCACCGCAGACCAGCTCGAACCAGGGGAAGCCCCGCGCCTTGCCGACCTGGTCGAGCCCGCAGGCGCCGGGGCGCCCGTCCTGGTCCCAGAGACTTGCCCGCCGCAGCCAACTCGGTTGATTCTCGAAGTACATGGATCGTCACTCCCGCGTCCGATCGCCCATCTCCGCTACCTAAACGGTGGTACGGGCACGTATCTTTCGGATACTGGATCGGCAGCGCGTCAGCGAGACTTGAGAAATCCGGTGATCGCCTGCGCCATCGACTTCGCCGCCAGGCGCTGGAAGCCTGGCTTCACCAGGCGGGCGGCATCGGCGGCGTTGCGCATGTTCACGCACTCGATCAGAACCTTGGGGACGGTGGTGAGGTTGAGGCCCGCGAGGTCCTTGCGCGGGGCGAAGCCGCCGCTGCCGTCGTAGTTGGAGATCGGGATGCCGGTCAGCGCCGTGTAGCGGCGCAGCAGGATGCGGCCGAAGCGCTTGGAGGAGGCGATCACCTTGTCGTTGGGCCCGTCGGCGACCGGGGTGAGGATGGCGACGCCGCGGCCGCCCGCGGGCCCACCGTCGGCGTGGATGTCGATCGCCACGTCGGCGCCCGCCCGGTTGAGGATCTGGGCACGACGGTCGATGCAGGGGCCGACGCCGTGGTTGGTCCTGCGGGTCATGACGACCTTGGCGCCCACGCGGAGGAGGTAGGCGCGGAGGTACATCGCGACGTCGAAGTTGAAGCGTGCCTCGGTGTAGCCGGCGTTCGTCGACGTCCCGGTGGTGTCGCAGGCCTCGCGTTCGCGGCCGTTCCACACCGGCTGGTTGATGAAGCCCGGGTCGGCGAAGTTGCCGCCGTTGTGGCCAGGGTCGATGCCGACGACCATGCCTGCCAGGGGCTCGGTCGGCCGGACGGCGTCGGGCGCCGGGGTGTGCGGGCCGGTGAGCGCGGCCGTGGCGAGCAACGCGATGAGCTTGGCCCCGATCACGCCGGTGAATGTAGCGGTGTGCAAGGCTCGGGGGGTGAAGCGGATCGTCCTGCTCGACGACTACCAGGGAGTCGCCCTCGACTACGGCGGCTGGGACCGCGTCCCGGACGAGTGGCAGTTGGTGGCCCTGGAGCAGCACATCGACGACGCCGACGAGCTGGTGGAAGCGCTGTCGGACGCCGAGATCGTCGTCGCGATGCGCGAGCGCACGCCGCTGCCCGCCGCGATCCTCGACCGCCTTCCGGACCTGAGGCTCCTGGTCACCACCGGGATGGCGAACGCCGCGATCGACGTCGCCGCGGCGCGGGCGAACGGCATCGTGGTCTGCGGCACCGCCTCCAAGGTCCCGCCGACCGCCGAGCTCAGCTGGGGTCTGATCCTGTCGCTGCTGCGCTCGATCCCCGCCGAGAGCGCCGCGATGCGCGAGGGCGGTTGGCAGTCGACGATCGGCGGCGACCTCGACGGCGCGACGCTGGGGCTGGTCGGCCTCGGCCGGCTGGGGCGGAAGATGGCGAGGATCGGCAAGGCCTTCGGCATGGAGGTCCTCGCCTGGAGCGAGAACCTGAACGCCGAGGCGGCGCTCGAGGCCGGTGCCGAGCCGGTCGAGAAGCTCGCCCTCTTCGAACGCGCCGACATCGTCTCCGTCCACTACAAGCTGAGCGAGCGCAGCCGCGGCCTCGTCGGTGCCGCCGAGATCGGCGCGATGAAGCCGAGCGCCTACCTGATCAACACCTCGCGCGGGCCGCTCGTCGACACCGACGCGCTGCTCGCCGCGCTGCGAGACGGGGCCATCGCGGGCGCCGGCATCGACGTCTTCGACACCGAGCCGCTGCCCGCCGACCATCCGCTGCGCCGCGCCCCCCGCACGGTGCTGACCCCGCACCTCGGCTACGTCACCGAGGACTCCTACGCGACCTACTTCAGCGACGCGGTCGAGGACGTGCTGGCCTACCTCGACGGCTCCCCGGTGCGCGTCGTCGAGCCCTGACGGCGGCGCCCGGTGCGCTACCTGCTCGCACTTTCGGCGGCGGCTCTCCTCCTCGTCGGCTGTGGGGGCGGGAACGACCACTCGCCCGAGGACATCGGCTGGCCGAACTGGGGCAACGTCGCCGAGAACACGCACTTCGCCACGCTCCACCAGGTCGACCGGAGCAACGTCGAGCAGCTGCGAGTCGCCTGGACCCGGCCCGGCGGCCAGGGGCAGATCGCCTGGGAGACCTTCCCGATCGTGGTCGGTCGCACCATGTACTACGACACCGGCCTCGACCAGGTGTTCGCCGTCGACGCCGCCACCGGGAAGGTCCGCTGGACCTACGCGCCGCCGGTCGACTTCCTCGCCGGCCCGGGGCTCGAGCTGTCGGAGCCAGTCAGCCGCGGCGTCACCTACGGCGCCGGCCGCGTCTTCCTCACCACCGCCGACGACCAGCTGATCGCGCTCGACGCCGGCACCGGCAAGGTGCAGTGGAAGACGCGGGTGGTCGACCCCGAACTGGGGAACACGATGAACTCGCCGGGGACCTTCTGGAAGGGCGAGATCCTGGTCGGCGGGCCCGCCGGCGACGCCGGCCTGCGCGGCTTCGTCGCCGCCTACGACGCCGCCACCGGCAAGCAGCTCTGGCGCACCCACATGGTCCCGCCGCCCGGCAAGGGCTGGAACCGGGCCCGCGGGAAGCACGGCGGCGGGGACGTCTGGATGCCGCCCACCGTGGATCCGCGGAGCGGCACCGCCTACGTCGCCACCGGCAACCCGACCCCCGGCTTCACCAACGCCGCGCGTCCCGGCTGCAACCAGCTGGCCGACGCGGTCGTCGCGCTCGACGCGAGGACCGGCGCGATCGAGTGGAGCCACACGATGCTCTGCGACGACAGCTGGGACTACGACACGGTGCAGGCGCCGATGGTCCTCGACGTGAAGCGGGGAGGGGAGACGACCCGTGCGGTCGGCAGCGGCAGCAAGGCCGGCTACTACGCGGTGCTCGACGCGAAGAGCGGCAGGCCGATCTCCCGCTCGCCCTTCATCACCAGGTTCTCCCGCCCGCACCTGCGCCCGACGCGGAAGGGGGTCGTCGTCTGCCCGGGGATCTTCGGCGGCATCGAGTACGGGCCGGCAGCGCTCGCTCCGACCCCCGAAGGCGAATCGATCTTCATCGCCGGCAACCAGATGTGCCAGCGCTACAAGCTCGCCTCGCGGGCGGAGCTGGAAACCCGCGCGCCGGGCGAGAACGACCTCGGCGGCACGGTCGAACAGGTCGGTCCCGCGACCGGCGTCCTCGCCGCGCTCGACCCGGCGACCGGCAAGGTCCGCTGGAAGGTGAAGCTGCCGAGCACCTCCAACGGCGGCGCCCTCGCCACGAGCGGCGGGCTCGTCTTCGTCGGCGACGACGACGGCTACCTGCGCGCCTTCGACCAGCGCACCGGCAAGGTCCTCTGGCGCTATGACCTGCACCGCCGCGTCGGCTCCGCCCCGATCGCCTACACGGTCGACGGCGTCGAGTACATCGCGATCGCCGCGGGCGGCTCGCTGGTCGAGGCGCAGGGGACCGTCCCCGACGCGCCCGCGCGCCTCTTCGTCTTCCGCCTCGGCGACTGAGGCGGGCGCCCGTCCCGCGCGCCTATTTGGTGGTCGTCGCCTTGGCTTCCGCGTAGGTGGAGCTCCCCGTCTTCGTCGCCGTGATCGTGTTGGTGTAGCTGCCGCTCGCGGGCGCGGTGTAGGTGAAGGTCGCGGTCGATTCGGCGAGGCCGGTGGCGGCGATCGTCAGCGAACCGCCGGTCACGGTCGACCCGGCGGTGGCGGTGACCGAGACGGTCCGGCTGTTGCCAACGTTGGAGACCACGTTGCCGAGGGAGTCCGTGACCGCGACCTTTGCTTTGAAGGTGCCGCTGTTGCCGAGCGCGGTGACCGTGCAGGTGAACAGGCAGGGTGAGCTGAGGCTCCCGGCGCTGATCGTCGGCGCGCTCCAGGCGAAGTTGGCCGCGGTGCCCGCGCTGACGGTGAGGGAGAGCGCGCTCGCCGTGGAGACGGTGCCGTCGGTCGCCGACAGCGTGGTCGCGCCGGCCTTCGCCGCCTTGAAGGCGCCGTTCGTGGTCGAGCTCACGGTCGCCACTCCGCTGGTGAAGGCGAGCGCCGTGGCCGCACCGACGTTCGTCGCGGTCCCGGAGCTGCTCGAAACCGTGGCGGAGGTGCCGCTCGGGCTCGCTTCGGGGCCGGAGAAGGTGATGTTGCGGGTGGCCGGATAGGAGGTGGAAGTGTTGCCGTAGGCGTCGAGAGCGGTGATGGTCAGGTTGTCGGCGGCGCCCGCGACCGGGGTGGTCGTCGCGGCGGCCAGCTTCAGCGAGGCCGCCGTCCCAGGGCTCGCGGTCACCGAGATCGTCGCGCTGGAGACACTGCCTTCGGTGACCTTGATGTTGGCGAGCGCCGCCTTGTAGAGCACCATCGCGCCGTTTTTCGAGCCCGAGGTCGAGGCGACGCCGGCGGTGAAGGTGGTCGCGGTGGCGGATCCGAAGGCGGTGGCGGTCCCCGAGCTGTTGGTGACCGTCGGCGTGGTTCCGGACGGACCGGCCGAGGCGCCCGAGTAGACCAGGCTGTGCGAGCCGGTGTAGGCGGTCGCGACGTTGCCGTAGGTGTCCTGCGCGGTGGTCGTCAGCGCGTCTTCGGCGCCGACCGTCGGGGTCAAGGTCGCCGCGCTCAGCACCAGCTTCGACATCGCCAAGGGCGCGACCGTCACGGTCGGGTCGGGTTCGCTTTCGATCGTCCCGTCGCTGACCGAGATCGTCGCGGCGCCGGCCTTGTAGAGCTTCATCACCCCGTTCTTGGAGGAGGCGACGGTGGCGACGCCACCGGTGAATCTGATCGCGGTCGGGCTGCCGAATGGCACCGCGACGTTGCCGTTGCTCACCACCGTCGGTTTGTTGGTGCCGATCGCTTCGGCCCCGCTGAAGGTCAGTTCGTGTTCGCTGGCGTAGGTGGTGACCGTCGAGCCGGCTTTGTCCTTCGCGGTGATCGTCAGGTTGTCGGCGGTGCCGGCCGAGGGCGTCGAGGAGGCGGCCGTCAGGACGAAGTGATGGGCCGGGCCGACGAGGACTTTGGCGGAGGCGGTTTCACTGCTGGCCACCCAGCTGCGATACATCGCGGTGACCTTGTAGGTGTAGGTGCCGGGTTCGAGCCCTTCGTCGGTGCAGGAGGTGACCGAGTTTTCGGGTTCGGCGGCGGTCGGGCAGGTGCCCGACGGGGCACCGCCGTTGCGGGTCACCGAGTAGGCGACTTCGCCGGACGGTCCACCCGCCGATGCCCAGCTGAGGCTCACGGTGCCGCCTGAGGCAACCACCGGCGCGGCGAGCGTCGGGACGTTCAGCTTGCCGAGCGTGACCGATGCCGTCCCACTGCCTTTGGCGGTGTAGAAGGCGAGCGCACCGGCGCAGAGCACCAGCGCCGCCATGCCGACCGCGAGCGCGACGATCAGGGCTCGGCCGCGCCTCACGCGCCGGCGCTCCCGGAGAAGGAAAGGGCGAAGCTCGCGTCCTGGCAGGCGTCCTGGTTGACGCCCAGCTCGCGCAGCGCGATCGTCGGCGCTGGGATGTCGGCGCTCGGCAGTGCGAGGGTGCCGTGCGCGGGGATGCGCGGCGGCGCGTCGCCGAGGTCGGGCGCGGTCAGTGCCAGGTTCCTCGCCGGATCACAGCCCGGCGCGTCGCCGCTCGCGGTGACCCGCAGCGTGTTGAGGGTGATCGGCCTCGAATTGGGGTTGGAGATGACGACCTGGATCGGCGTCGGTGCGGCGCCGGGGTAGAGCGGCCCGACCGAGGCGGGCTTCGGCTCGACCTCGAACGGCTCCGGTTCGATCACCCGCCAGCCGAAGTCGGCGCGGACCGCGCGTCGTCCCGACCGCTGGGCGGCGACGAGGAAGCTGTGGTCCCCGGCGTCGAGGCCGCGGTAGACGACGTTCGCTTCGCACGGCCGCGGCTGCTGTCCGTCGAGCCGGCAGCGCAGCTCCGGTTCGCCCGCGGCGACGATGCGGAAGCGCGCGGTCGAGCGGGTCGAGACGGCCGGCGGGTGGTCGGCGATGCTCAGCGTCGCCGAGCCTTCCGCCACGAGCGGGGCGTGCACCGTGACCGGCGCCGTCGGCGGGGCGTGGCGCATCGACCCCCCGCCGCTCCCCGGGCGGACCGCCGCGTAGGAGGCAGCCGCGGCGACCAGGAGTGCCACCACCAGCCCGATGGCGAGCTTCGCCGCCGGGCGCGTTCTGAGGTACGGACCGCGCACGGTTCCTGGTCGGCCTTGCCCGGTGGACCGCGACTAGTTGTTGGTCAGGTTCAGCGTCAGGGTCGCGCCCTGGCATTTGTTCTGACTCTGCCCGGTGTCGTTCATCGTCAGCGTCCCGGTCGGCGTCACGGCCTGGCCGTTGCCGGGGCCGAAGGTCGCTTCGACCGCCACCGCCGGCATTTTGAAGTCCGGGGTGGTGCCGGTGAGCGCGGTGCTGCATTCGCTGTGCGAGGCGTCGGGGGTGATGCTCGCGAGCGTGATCGTGCCGACTTTTTGTTTACCCGAGGAGGGGTTGTCGACGGTGAAGGTGACCGGCGAGGAGGTTCCCGGGTACAGGCTGCCGGTGACGGTGGCGTGCAAGGTCACGGTGGAGCCGGAGCCGACCGAGGCGGTGCCGGTGCCGCTACCGGTGGTGGTGAAGTACGCGTAGGCGCCGCTCGCGGCGACGACCAGCAGGGCGGCGGTCAGCGTGAACAGCGCCCTGCGTCTGGTGATGAATCCCATGTTCAGTCCTCTCTTGGTGTGAAAAATCCTGCGGAATGTGTGGACGCCCATCGGTCCACGGCTTGAGCCGCTTAAGCGAAAAGTCGAAGTGAGGGATCGAACGTTCGTCCAGATAGGCACGGTCAGGCACAAGAAATGAGCAGCCGAGGTCACTTCAATAAAGTCATCACGCAATGACCGCGGATACCGCCGCACTCGCCGGCACTGCCGATCTCGCGCCGCTCGAGCCGGAGGAGTTCCAGCGTGTCGCCGCCGCGATCGAGGCGGCGGTGGGCAAGATCGTGGTCGGCCAGCAGGAGGCGGTCCGCGGCGCGCTGATCTGCCTGATCGCCGGCGGCCACGCGCTGCTCGAGGGCGTCCCCGGCCTGGGCAAGACGACCTTGGCGCGCGCGCTCGCCGGGGCGCTCGACCTGGACCCGAAGCGGATCCAGTTCACCCCCGACCTGATGCCCGCCGACATCACCGGCACCACCGTCCTGATCCAGGGCGCGGACACGCAGGAGACCCAGCTGCGCTTCGAACCGGGGCCGATCTTCGCCAACGTGGTGATCGCCGACGAGATCAACCGCGCCGCGCCGCGCACCCAGAGCGCCCTGCTCGAGGCGATGCAGGAGCACACCGTCACCACCGCCAACCTGACCCGTGAGCTGCCCGCGCCGTTCTTCGTCCTCGCCACCCAGAACCCGGTGGAGATGTACGGGACCTACCCGCTGCCCGAGGCCGAGCTCGACCGCTTCTTCCTCAAACTCCGCTTCGAGTTCCCGCCCGTGGCGGAGCTGAACGAGATGGTCCGGCTGACCACCACCTCCGAGCATGACCGGGCCCAGGAATCGCCGGCGCCGGTCGCCGACGCGACCACTGTGCTGCGGATGAACGCGCTGGTCCGCTCCGTCCCCGCCGCCGACCACGTGATCGACTACGCCAGCCGCCTGGTGGTCTCGCTGCACCCGGAGAAGGAGGGAGCCACCGACGCGGTGAAGCGCTTCGTCCGCCTCGGCCCGAGCCCGCGCGGCGCCCAGGCGCTGGCCCTGGCGGGCCGGGTGGCGGCGCTGATGGAGGGCCGCCACAACCTCTCGATCGACGACGTCCAGGCGATCGCCTTGCCGGCCCTGCGCCACCGCCTGGTGCTCTCGATCGACGCCGAGCGCCAGAGCGTCTCGCCCGACGACATCGTCCGTGGCGCGATCGAGGCGCTGCCGCGGGAGGCGTCGTAGCCGCGACGCCGGACCCGGCGTCCGCGGGCGCGTCGCTGATCGACGCCGCCGCGCTGCGCCAGCTGGAAACGCTGTCCCTGGCCGGGGTCGAGGCGGTCGTCGCCGGCTTCGGCGGCCAACGTGCGGGCGCCCAGCGCACCCGCGGCCTCGAATTCGTCGACTACCGCCGCTACACGCCGGGCGACGACCTGCGCTCGATCGACTGGAACGTCTACGCGCGGCTGCGCGAGGTCGTCGTCAAAGCGGCGCCGGCCGAGGGCCACGTCGATCTGGCGCTCCTGCTCGACGGCAGTCGCTCGATGGACGACGGCGCGCCCACGCGCTTCCGTTATGCGCAGGAGCTCGGCGCGATGCTCGGCACCGTCGCCCTGCTCGGCTCCGATGTGGTCGCCGTCCATATGCTCGCCGACGGCACCTCCTTCACCGGTGCCCGACTGGCCGCGCCCCACCTGGTCGGCGAGCTGATCGAAGAGGTCGGCGAGCTGCCGCGCGGGGCGAGGACCGACCTGGCCGCGAGCCTGCGCGAGTACCGGCGCGCCGCCGAGCCCGCCGACCTGGCGGTGCTCCTCTCCGACGGCCTCAGCGAGCCCGACGCGCTCGCCGAGGCGGTCGACGAGCTGGCCGGCTCGGCCCGCGCCGCCGCCTTCGTCCACCTGGTCGAGGGCCCGGCCGCCCTGGCCATGTTGGAGGGCGCCTACGAGCTGGAGGACCGCGAGAGCGGCGAGCGCCTCGTGGTCGAGGTGACCCCCCGCGTCCGCGCCACCTATGAAGAGCGGCTCGAGTCCGCTTCCACCGCGCTGAAGGACCACTGCGGCGACCGCGGCGTCACCTACCTGCGCGCGCCCACCGACATTCCCCCGCTCGACCTCCTCTTCGGCGCCGCCCGCGAGGCGCGGCTCGTCAGCCTCTGATCAGCCTTCGAGCTCGGGCCCGGGCGGCAGCTTCTTGCCGCCGAGCTTGAAGGCGATGACGCGGGCGCCGATTTCGCCCAGTTCTTCGGAGGCGGTGAGGGCGGCGCCGCCGACCGTCGCCAGGACGTACTCGGTGCCGTCGATCGAGTAGATCACCGGCGCGGTGCCGAAGGCGAGTTTGAGGTCGGCCTGCCAGAGGTCGTCGCCGTTGGCGGCGTCGAAGGCGTAGAGGATGCCCTGCTGGTCGCCGGTGAGGACGAGGCCGCCCGCGCCGGCGGTGGCGCCGCCGTCCATCGGCGTCGGCATGTTGTGCTTCCAGATCACCTTGCCGGTGTTGACGCCGACGGCGGTGAAGGTCCCGGTCTTCTTCGTGTCCTTCGGCACCACGCGGTCGCCGGCGAAGGCTTTCTCACCGTTCTTGGTCGTTTCGTATTCGACTTTGAGGTACATGCAGAGGTTGATCCCGGAGACGTACACCGCCTGGGTTTCCGGGCTGTAGGCGAGCGGCGAGTACTGCGACCCGCCGACCGGGCCGGGGCACTCGAGGGTGGGCTTGGTGGTCGGCGGCGTGTGGTCGCGCTTGACGAAGCCGACCGGCGGGAAGAGGTCTTCGCCGGTTTCCGCATCGAGGAGGAAGAGCAGGCCGTTCTTGCCCGCCTCGGCCAGCCCGCGCTTCTTTTCACCGTTGATTTCGACGTTGAAGAGGACGACGGGGCTCTCGGCGTCGTAGTCCCAGAGGTCGTGGGCCTGCTCCTGGTGGTACCACTTGAGCTTGCCGGTGTCGGCGTCGAGGGCGAGGATCGAGTCGGTGTAGAGGTTCTTGCCCGGGCGTTTGTCGCCGACCAGCACCGGCGCCGGGTTGCCGGTACCTACGTAGACGGTGTTGGTGGACGGGTCGACCGTCGGCGGCATGTAGATGGTGCCGCCACCACCGCCCTTCGGCACCCACTTTTCGCCCTGCTTGGGGACGGTGTAGAAGGTCCAGATCTTCTTGCCGGTCTTCGCGTCGTAGGCGGAGAGCTTGCCGCGCACTCCGTCCTCGGAGCCGGAGACGCCGACGTAGACCTTGCCGTCGTAGGCGGTCGGGGCCATCGACTCATACGCCCCGGTGGCCGGGTCTTCGACCTGCGAGGACCAGAGGCGCTCGCCGGTCTTCTGGCTGATCGCCTGCAGCTTGTTGTCGAAGGTGAGGACGAAGAGCTTGCCGTCTTCGGCGGCGACGCCGCGGTTGACCGTGATCCCGTAGCCGCCGACCCCGGTCGACTGGGAGAAGTCCACTTCCGGCGTGTAGGTCCAGTTGATGTGTCCCGTCTTGCCGTTGATCTGCATCACCTCGTCGGTCGAGGTGGTGACGTAGACGTTTTCGCCGATCACCAAGGGATAGCTCTCCATCAGGTACTGGTCGGGCCCGAGGCCGGTGCTCCAGGCTTCCCCCAGTTCGCCGACGTTGTCGGTGTTGATTTCGTCCTGGGTCGCGAAGCGGGTGTTGTCGCGGTCGCGGCCGAAGACGGGCCAGTCTTCGATGTCCGGCGCCGAGGCGGCTTCGGGTCCGTTGCCGCCCCCCGAGGCTGACGAGGACGAGGAGGACGAGGAGGAGCCACCACCACAGGCGGCGACGGCGATCGCGACGACCAGCACCGCGAGGGCGAGTAGGAAGGCCTTCAGCTTCATGGGGTGGGCTTCTTCGAGTACCGGGTGAAGACGACCTTGACCTTGCCGAGGCCGCGGGTGGAGACGGTCGCCTTGATCTTGCCGGCCGCCAACATCGTGCCCTTGAAGTTGCCGATCGTCGGGCCGAGGAACGAGCCGCCCTTGACGATCGCGGTGCGGGCACTGCCGCTGCGCTTCAGTTCCTTCAGGTAGACGACGTCGTTGTTCTTCTTGGTCGTGAACTTCAGGATCCCGGCGGGCTCTTCCGAGCCGGGAAATTCTTCCTGGATGAACATCGTCAGTTCGCCGCCGCGGACCCCTGCGCTGCCGCCGGAGAGCACCTTCACGTGGTAGCGACCGATGAAGCCGCCGTTGCTGCCCCAGCCTTCCTTGGCACCGCCGGCGACGGCGAGCGAGGCGGTGACCAAAGACAGCAGGAGGACGACGGTGCTGAAACTTACGAGGGCCCTTCTCATCACCGGGCGAACCCTATTCGGTCGGGATCGTTGGCCGCGCAACCGGCTTGGTACCGTCGATCGGTGTGGCGATGGCTGGCCGCTGATCCCCGCGACGTGGTCGACCTGGCCGGGGCCAGGGAGCTTGGCGAACCCGCGGCGGGCGGCGGCTCTCGGCGAGGAGCTGCGGCGCTGGCGCCGGATCGTCGCCCGCCGCCGCCTGGTCGTGCTCGCGCGGCGCCACGCCGCGGTGGCGCTGGCGCTCGCGGCGCTGCTGGAGATCGTGGCGCAGCTCGGCGCGTTGCCGCAGTGGGTGGTGGTCGCGGTGCCGCTCGCGCTCTTCCTCGTCTCGGTCACGGCCTTCGCCCTGCGCGGCCCCTCGCCGTTCGAATTGGCGCGGCTGCTCGACGGCAAGCTCGGCCTGAACGACCGGCTGGCGACGGCGCTGGAGATCGAGGCGCGGGGCGGCCGCTCACCGCTCGAGCGCCGTACGGTCGCCGACGCGGCGGCGCTCCTCGCGGCGGGCCGCGAGGACTGGCACGCGAGGGCGACCCCGGCCGGGCGCGAGTGGTGGGCCCTTCTCGGCCCGGCGGCGGCGATCGGGGTCGTCGTCGCGATCGGCGTCCTTAGCGCGGGCAACTCGTCCTCCTCGGGCCGGCCGGAGGCTCTCGGCCTGCGCCAGGGCGGCCGCGGTGGGGACAGCGGGCTGGAAAACGAATACGTCAAGCACGCCGAAAAGCACAGCCCGACCACCGCGCCGACCGGGAAGCCCCACAAGCTCGGGGCGAAGAAAGGGCTGCCCGCGAGCGCCGAGAAATCGGCCAACTCCGGCTACCGGAAGATCCCTCAGGCAGAACGGACCGGGCAGCGCGTCAATGGCCAGGCGGGCAAGGGCGGCGGCGGTGGGAGCAGATCGCGATCCGGCGAAAAGCTGAAGCGCGGCGCCAATTCCAAAGCCAAGGGCGGTGAAGAATCCGGCTGCCAAATCAGGGTCCAGGCTGCCGCAGGAAAGAGAACACCCGACGCTCGGCTTCAACGTCAAAAGCACCGGCGGTAACGGCGACCACGCCCGCCGCGGGACCTCCAAAGTGACGGGAGCGGCCGGGAAGAAAGCCGCCCCCAACGGCGCCGGCGACCAGACCACCGCGGGCGCGAGCGAAAGCGAAAAACCCGGCGGCACCCCCACCGGGGGCGCCAACCACGCGGGCGGCGAACGGGGGAGCGACCAGGCCGGCCAGGTGAAGCCGATCACCGGGCAGGCGTCCCAGGCGGTGCGGATCCAGCCCGCCTACGCGCCCTCGCGCTCCAAGAAGGCCGAAAAGGAAGAACGGAAGGCCGGCCGCGAAGAGGGGGCGGGCGGCAAGGCGCGCACCGGGCAGGTGACCGGCGCGACCCAGGTCGGCGACCGCTTCTCCTTCGTGCCGGTCACCGGCGGCGCCGTTCCCGGCCCGAGCGCCGGCCTGCAGCTGAACTACCTCGAATCGCTCAAGTGGGTCGAACGATTGCCGTGGGGATGAGGGCGCGTTGACGCTCCTGAGCGGCGCGGCGCTCGCCGCCCTCGTCTTCCTCGTCCCCCTGGTGGCGCTGCACCTGCGCCGCCGCAAGCCGCCGCGCCGCGCGGTCGGCAGCCTGCTCGCCTGGCGCGACCTGCCCGCCGCTGGCGGCGGGGGCGCCCGGCGGATCGGCCGCCCCCCGCTGCCGCTCCTGCTCCTCCTCCAGGTGCTCGCCCTGGTCGTGCTCGTCGTCGCCCTGGCCCGCCCGGCGAGCAACGAAAGCGCCACGACTTCCTCCCACGTCTACGTCGTCGACCAGTCGATGTGGATGGGCGCCGAGCAGGGGGGACGCCGCGGATCGACGCCGCCGAGGCGGTGCTGCGCGAACGGATCGCCGAACTGCCCGGCGACGAAGCGGTGCGGATCGTCGGCGCCGGGACGACCCCGACCATTCGTCTTCGAAGGCGACGCGGCCGACGCGGGCCCCGCGCTCGCGCGCCTGCGCGCCGGCCCGGGCGCCGCCAACCTCACCGCGGCGCTGCGGCTCGCGGCGGGCCTGCGGGCGGGCGACGAGGACCGGATCGCCCTGCTGCGGGCGCCCGAGGACGCGGCTCCGCGAGTGCGCGGCGGCGGCTCCTCTACGAAGACCTCGAAGTCGGCGAACCGGTGGAGGACGCTTCGCTCTCCGGCGCGAGCGCCCACTGCGACCGCCTCGGCGAAGAAGCCTGCGAAGTCTTCGTCCGCGTCGCCGACACCGGCGGCGCCGGGCGGACGCTGCCGGTGCGCGTCGCGATCAGCGGCGAACCGCTCCACACCGTGCCGGTCGAAGTCCCCGCCGGCGGGGCGGCGCCGCTCGTCTTCACCGCTCCTCCCGGGGCCACCGTCCAGATGAGCCTGCCGCCCGGGGACGGCCTCGCCGCGGACGACTCCGCCTTCGTCTCGGTGCCCCGCCCGGGCGGTGAGAACATCACCCTGGTCGGCGAGCGCACCCGCGCCCTGCCGCTGGCCCGCCCGCTCGCCTCGGTGCCGGGGGTGAAGCTCCGCCTGCGCACCCCGCGGACCTACCGGCCGACCGATCCGGGGACGAGCGACCTGCTGGTGCTCGACGACTTCGTGCCGAAGGGCGGCCCGCCGAAGGCGCCCGCGCTCCTGCTCGTCAACCCGCCCAGCTTCCCCGCCGGCAGTGGTCAGGGACAGGATCGGGGCACGATGCGCGACAGCCGCCTGAGCGGCACCGAAGCGGCGAGCCCGCTGCTCGAAGGGGCCGACATCTCCTCGCTGACGATCGGCGCCGGCGCCGCCCGGCGGCTCGCCCTGCCCGCGACGATGACCGCCGCCGCGTGGAGCGCCGAAGGCCCGCTTATCGCCTCCGGCACCGAGGGTGGGAGCCGGGTCGCGGTGATGGCGTTCGAGCCCTCCGAATCGAACCTGCCCCAGCTCGCCGCCTTCCCCGCCCTGATCGACAACATCGTCGCCTGGTCCCAGCGCCTGGCGCCGCCGTCCGTGGCGGCCGGAGCGCCGTTCGCGTTGGCCGAGCCCCCCGGCACGACCGCCGCGACGCTGGCGCCGGCGGCGGGCGGCGCGGCGCGGAAGCTCGAGGTGACGGCGGGCGGCGAAGTCCCGGTCGCGATCGCCGCGCCCGGCAACTACGTGATCAGCCTCGAAGGGCCGTGGGGGACGCGCGAGCTGGCGCTCTCGGTGAACCCCGGGGCGGCCGCCGGCCGCCGGCGCCCCGGTCGATCTCGGCGCCCCGGCGCCGGCCGCGGACGCGGGCCACGCCGACCTCTGGCCGTGGCTGCTGGCGGCGGCGCTCCTCCTCCTGATCGGCGAGGCGCTCTACGCCTGGTGGCGCGAACCGGATCGCGGCACCGGAGGGACCCGCCGGCGGATCGCGGTCGGCCTGCAGGTGGCGAGCATCGTCCTCGTCGCGGTCGCCCTCTTCGACCCGACCGTCGGCTCGAAGCCGCCGCCGACCACGCTCGTGCTCGACCGCTCGCTCAGCATCGGGTCGGCGTCGAGCGAAGCGGAGAGCGAATGGCTCGCCGCCGACCGCGGCTGCGGCGAGGACTGCCACGTCGTCCAGTTCGGCGGCGGCGCCGAACTCACCGGCGAGGGCGCCGACCTCCTGCCGCAGGCGACGGGCGGTGGGGTCGAAAGCCGCGAATCGAACCTCCAGGCGGCGCTGGAACTGGCGCTGGCCCGCACCCCGCGCGGCGGCCGCGTCGTCCTGCTGAGCGACGGCCGCCAGACCGCCGGCGAACCGACCGACCTCGCCGCGACGGCGCGCGAGCGCGGCGTCACCGTCGACACCGTCGCCCTCACCCGCCAACCCGACGACGCCGCCGTCACCCGCCTGCAGGCGCCCGGCGCCCTTCACGCCGGCGACCCGCTCTCGCTGGAGGTGACGGTGCGCAGCACCGTCGAAGGTCCCGGCCTCCTCACCGTGCGCCGCGACGGGACCGTGGTCGGCCGGCAGAAGGTGGCGCTCGGTCGCGGCGACAACCCCTTCCTCTTCTCGGTGCGGGCGCCGCGGCGGGCCGGCTCCTACGGCTACGAAGTCCAGGTCGCGACCGAAGGGGACTCGCGCCCGCGGAACGACGCCGCTGGGGACGACGGTCCGGGTGCAGGCGCCACCGAAGGTCCTGGTCGCGGGCGCCGACGGCTCGAGCGCGGCCGAACTGCTCGGCGCCGACGGCTTCGCCGTCACCACGGTCCCGGCGGGCGCCCTGCCGGCGAGCGCGGCCGGCTACAAGGGCTACGACGCCGTCGTCCTCGAAGACGTCTCCGGCGAGGAACTCGGGAAAGCGCGGGCGAAGGCGATCGACGCCGCGGTCCGTACCCAGGCGCTCGGCCTGCTGGCCTTCGGCGGCAACCGCTCGTTCTCGCTCGGCAAGTACTACAAGTCCCCGCTCCAGGACGCGCTCCCGGTCAAGTCCCTGGTGCCGGGGAAGCTGCAGCGCAAAAACGTCGCCGTGGAGCTCGTCCTCGATCGCTCGGGCAGCATGATCAACGAGGTCGGCGGGGTGCCGAAGATCGCGATGGCGCAGGCGGCGGCGCGCGGCGCGCTCGACTTCCTGCTCGAGCACCGCGACCAGATCGGCATCGTCGCCTTCGAAGTGAAAGCGAAGGCGGTCGTGCCGTTGACCCGGGTCGAACCCGGCAACGTCGGGGAAATCGAAAGGAAGATCAACAACATCCCGGCCAACGGCGGCACGAACGTCTACAAAGGCCTCGCCGAAGGGGCCAAGGAAATCGAACGCTCGACCGCCAAAGAGCGCCACATCATCCTGCTCACCGACGGGATCAGCGAACCGGGGACCTACGCGCAACTGCTGCCGGGGCTGAAGAAGGGCAAGATCAGCGTCGCCACCGTGGCGCTCGGCGCCGAAGCGGACTTCAAGCTGCTCAAGCAGATCGCCGCGGACACCGGCGGCAACTACTACCGCACCGAAAACGCGCGCGAACTGCCGAAGATCTTCGACAAAGAGACGCGCCTGAACACCCGCACGGTGCGGCTGCGCGGTGAAATCGGCGTCTCCGCCGGCGATCCCAGCCCGATCACCGGCACCCTCGTCGGCCAGGACCTGCCGCCGCTCGGCGGCAACGTCGTGACCGAATTGAAGCCAGGCGCCGAGGCGGCGCTGCTCGGCCAGGACAAGAACCACCCGCCCGATCCGGTGCTCGCCCAGTGGCAGTACGGGTCCGGTCGCGTCGCCGTCTGGACGCCCGGGCTGGCCCCCGAATGGGCGGGCGAATGGCTGTCGCACGAGAGCCTCTTCCAGGACGCCGGTCGCTGGGTCGAGCGCGGCGTCGCCTCGCCGCCGCTCACGCCGAGCCTCGTGCCGGGGAACCAGCGCGAGCTCGAAGTCGCCCCGACCACCGCGCGCGGCCGCTCGATCGTGCTGGCGACGCTCGCGGGCACGCTCACCTCGTCCGCGGGCAAGTCGACCCCGCTGCGCTTCGAGGAGACCGCGCCGGGGCGCTGGATCGCGGCGCTCCCGGCCCTGCCGGCGGGGGAATACCGGTACGCGCTGACCTCCGAAGGCGCGGGCTCGGAGACCGGCGTCCTGGCGGTCCCCTACCCGGCCGAGCTCCGCCTGGGGAGGATCGACACGACCCCACTCGGGCCGCTTGCCTCGGCGTCGGCCGGCACCACCCTCAGCGCCGGCGATCCCGGCGCGATCAAAGGCTCCTCGCACCGCATCTGGTGGCTCTTCGCCGCCGCCGCGCTCGCCTGCTTCCTGCTCGGCGCCGCCCTGCGCCTGCTCGCCCGCGGGTGGGGTGGGGAGGACGACGAACCGGCGGATCGCCAAGATTCCTCGGACCGCGACGCAGGCGCCGCAGACCTCCAGCCCGACCCCGCCTGACCGGTCCCCGCCGCGAGCCGCCGTTCAACTACCGGAAGCGTAGGGGCGGAGATGCGCCCCGGCGCCTCAGATGGACCCCTCGCCGACGCCTCATCGAGCCGCTCTCGAGCACTCGCGGGACGTACCTGTCGGGCACCCGTTGGCGGCTCGCGGACGAGCGCGTCGAGGATCCGCGGCCGGACATCGCGCCGTGGAGGAGGGCGATCGCGAGCGCCGCGACGGCCACGCCGATCGCCGCCACCAGCAACGCCGGCACGCCCAGGAGTCCGAGTGCCACCAGCCCGCTCAAGGACGCCAAGACTACGGCGGTGTACAGACGGTCATCGTCGCGCGGGCCTTTCATGGTGCTCCACACGAAAGTACCCCTGACCGATGGGGGCCAGGGGCACCGGTGACGGCCTTGCAACGAAACTGGCGGGCGGGTGCCCGCGGCGGGTCAGCTGGCGAAGCGCTTGTACGCCGACCAGGACGGCTTCGGCACGAAGCCCTTCTCGAACAGGCCGGAGCCGTCGCAGAAGTTGCAGCTCCCCGGGTCGTCGCTGAAGGAGAACCAGTAGACCCGCTTGATCCGCCACTCCGCCGCTTTCGCGGTCAGCAGCTTGAAGGCGCCGGTCAGTTCGCGGACCTGACCCTGCACCCCCTTCTCGAACTGGTTGTGGCCGTTGGCGGCGGTGGGCCTGCCGCTGCTCCAGCCGAGCTCCGTCAGCCACAGCGCCCGAGCCGGATCGTGGGACTTCTTCAACGCGGCGCGCACTTCTTCGATTTCGCCGGTCAGCCGGCCGTAGTACTTGGAGTACGGATGGAGGGCGATGGCGATGAACTTGCCCCGCACCGCGGGGGTCGAGCGGTACATCCGTTCGAGGAAGTCGGCGGCGAAGTAGGCGCGCTTGATCCGGCCCGGGGCCTGCTTCACGTTGCCGCCCTTGGGCTGCAGGAAGAGGCCGCCGAGGACCATCCGGGCACCGGAGTCGGCGCTGCGCAGGTTACGGAACGATTCCACCACGAGCTTGCCGTACTGGCTCGGGCTCGGCCGCGCCGCGAAGTACTTGTAGTTCTCCTCGTTCCAGATCTGCCAGATGCGGATCGGCTTCGCGGGCAGCAGCGGGTTCGCGGCCCAGAAGCTGCCGCCGGGGCCGTAGCGGAAGACGGCCAGGCGCAGGAGTTCGCGCCAGGCCGACCGCTGTGCCGTGGTCTGCACCGGCAGGCTGACCGGCGCGCGGGCGCCGCCGATTCCTTCGTCGGCGATCGCCCAGGTCGGCGCGCCGACGAAGAACGGGAGGATGGAGATCCCCGCTTCGGCGGCGGAGCGCACGTACGGGTCGACCGAGCCCCAGTCGGGTTCGGCGCCGGGCGAGGACTGCACGGCCGCCCAGTTGATCGGCACCCGCAGGCTTTCGACGCCGCCCTGCCTCAGGGTCTGCGCCTGCCCGGGGTCGGGAGCCTCGTTGGCGACGACCCCCCAGAAGTCGGCGGGTAGCGCCGCCGTGGCGGCCGCCGGCGCCAGCGCCAACGCGAAGAGGGTCAGGACAAGGGATAGAAGCGCATTACGTCTCAAGGTCCCCAAACAACAACCCCCCACCACCCCAGTTGCGCCCCACCCCCCGTGTCGGTGGGCCGAAAACCTGACTATCTGACGGGTTTTCGGCCCGTCAACCTCAGTTGGCGGTCACGGGGGCGACGGAGAGGGTCTTCGTCGTCGCGCGCACGCAGGTTTCGAAGGCCAGCGGGGCGATCTTGTTGCCGGAGCCGCCGGGGATCGCGACCCGCAGCCCGGCCGCGGTCGTCGCCTTGCACTTGTCGGCGGGGAAGTTCAGCGCGTCGACGATGCGCAGCTGCGCGGTCGCGCTCTGGCCCGGGGCGAGCGTCACGACCTTCGCCGCCTTGCCCGTTTCGTGGCGGGCGAAGGCGCCGACGCGATGGCCCTTGAGGTCGACCGCGTTCACCTTCGGGTAACCGGTGACGGTGCAGGTGGCGGTCGAGAGGTTGGTGAGCTCGATCCGGTAGTAGACGCTGCCCGCCGTGCCACCGCCCGGTTCTTCGCCGGCCCAGACGACCAGGCCGGCGGCCGAGCAGGCCTTGGTCGCGGTCGCCGCCGGGGCGGCCGGGGCAATGGGGGTGAGCGCCGCCAGCAGCAGGGCGGCCAGGCACGGGGCGAGGAGGAGGCGCGATCTCATGCCCTCAACCGTAGCCCGTCGAGCGCGATCTCAAAAGCCCGCGCCGAGGTTCGTTCGCGCTCGGCGCGGTCGCGGACCGGGGTCACCGCCCCCTCCACCATCGTCAGCACCACGAGCAGGTCGTCGGCGGAGAGGTCGGGACGCACGATGCCGGCCGCTCGGGCCAGCTCCAGGCGCGGCGCGAAAAGGTCGAGGATGCGCTCGGTCAGTCCCCGCACCCGGCTCTCCTCGACCTCGCCCGCCCGGATCGCGCCGATCAACCCCTGCGAGCGGACCTGGGCGGCAAGGAACTCACGCAGCAGCTCTTCCAGCGAGTCGGGCCCGATCGCCTCGTCGGCGGCGATCCGCTCCTCGAGCGCCGCCATGTCCTCGTCCGCGAGCGCCGCGAGGAGCGCCCGCCGGTCGGCGAAGTGCCGGTACACGGTCGCCTGTCCGACCCCCGCCTGGCGGGCGATCTCGGCGAAGGAGGCCTCGGTGTCGTCCTCGTAGAGCACCCGCGCCCCGGCGAGGATCGCCCGCCGGCTGCGGACCGCGTCTTTGCGGAGGTTCGTGTTCACCGTCCCAACCTAACGCCGCGTCCAGGCCGGGGGAGAGCCGGGCTCAGCCGGAGGCAGGCTCGCGCGGCGATGGCGCTTCGGGCGGCGAGCCGGGAAGCACGTCCGGGGCGCTCGTCCGCGCCACGTCGGCGGCATGGTCGTCAGGCATCTCCTGCGACTCGCGCTCGGCGGCGACGCGGCGGCGGTAGATGTCGACCTCCCGCGCGATCGTCTCGTCGTCCCAGCCGAGCGGGTCCGCCATCAGCCGCGCCGCCGGCTCCGCCGCGGCCAGGCCGCGGTCCCAGGCCTCGATCGAGATCCGGGTGCGGCGGGTGAGCACGTCCTCGAGGTGCTGGGCGCCCTCGTGGGTCACCGCGTGGAGGACCTCGGCCGCGAGGTAGTCATCGGCGCCGGGCAGCGGCTCCGCCAACTTGGGATCGCGGGCGATCTCCGCGGTCAGCTCGAAGATCCGGGAGCCGAAGCGCCCGAGCAGGTGCTGGATCCGCGCCGGGTGCAGGCCGGTCTCGGCGGCGAGGCTCTCGGTGCTGTTGCGCAGCGCCTGGAAGCCCTCGGCGCCGACCAGCGGCGTCTCGTGGGTGACCGACGGCGGCACCCGCTTTTCCATCGAGCGCACGGCGGCATCGACGGCGTCCTTCGCCATCACCCGGTAGGTCGTGTACTTGCCGCCGGCGACCGCGACCAGGCCGGGGACCGGCACCGCGACGGTGTGCTCGCGGCTGAGCTTGGAGGTGCTCTCCGACTCGTGCGAGAGCAGCGGGCGCAGGCCCGCGTAGACGCCCTCGACGTCGGCGTGGGTGAGCGGCTCGCGCAGCACCTTGTTCACCCGCTCGAAGACGTACTCGATGTCGGAGCGGCTGGCGGCCGGGTGGGCGCGGTCGAGCGTCCAGTCGGTGTCGGTGGTGCCGACGATCCAGTGGCGTCCCCAGGGGATGACGAAGAGGACGCTCTTCTCGGTGCGCAGGATCAGGCCGGTGTCGAGCTGCAGACGGTCGCGCGGGATCAGCAGGTGGATGCCCTTCGAGGCCCGCACGTGGAACTTGCCGCGCTCGCCGACCATGTTCTGGATGTCGTCGGTCCAGACCCCGGTGGCGTTGATGACCTGGCGGGCGCGGATCTTGATCTCCTCGCCGGTGTGCGCGTCGCGGGCGACCACGCCGGTCACCCGCTCGCCCTCGCGGAGGAAGCCGACGACGGCGATGTTGTTGGCGACCTGGGCGCCGTAATGGGCGGCGGTGCGGGCGACGGTCATCGTGTGGCGGGCGTCGTCGACCTGCGCGTCGTAGTACTGGAAGCCGCCGATCATCGCGTCGTCGCGCAGCGCCGGGGCGATCCGCCTCGCCTTGCGCTTCGACAGGCGCCGGTGCCCGGGGACCCCTTGGTGTCCGCCTCCGAGGGTGTCGTAGAGGACCATCCCGGCGCCGATGTAGGGCCATTCCCACTGCTTCTCCAGCGGGAAGAGGAAGGGGACGGGGCGGACCAGGTGCGGGGCCAGGCGGCTGAGCAGGAGGCCGCGCTCGCGCAGCGCCTCGCGGACCAGGCCGAAGTCTTTCTGCTCCAGGTAACGAAGCCCACCGTGGATCAGCTTGCTCGACCGCGACGAGGTCCCCGCCGCGTAGTCGCGCGCCTCCAGCAGCGCCACCGAGAGGCCGCGGGTGGCGGCGTCGAGCGCCGAGCCGGCGCCCGTGGCGCCCCCGCCGATCACGACGACGTCGAATTCCTCGGCGCCGAAGCGCTCGATCGCGGCGCGGCGCGACTCGGGGCTGAGCCGGTCGTCGGGGCCCAGGCGGGGGGTCTGGGATGAGGTTCCTGATTGGCTTTTCGTCTTGGCGGGCATATCTCGCGCAGGGACTACCCGGGAAGGGCCGGGAACCAACGTAACAAGGAGTGAGCATGGCCCAGGATTCGTCGGCCGCGAGCTCGCGGGAGAGCTACCGCGGTGGTGAGGGAACGCGACGCTGGAGGTGGCAGCAATCGACCTGGGGCGAGGCCGGGGCCGAGTTCCTCGGCACCTTCGTCCTGATCATGTTCGGGGACGCCGTCGTCGCCACCTGCGTCGCCGGCCTCAGCCAGTCGGGCCGCGCCGCGCTCGCCTTCGGCACCGCCGACTGGATCCTGATCAGCTTCGGCTGGGGCCTCGCCGTCACCTTCGGCGTCTACGTCGCCGGCGGCGTGTCGGGCGCGCACCTGAACCCGGCGGTCACCCTCGCCCAGGCGCTGCGGCGCGGCTTCCCCTGGAAGAAGGTCCCCACTTATGTGGTGGCGCAGGTGTTCGGCGCGTTCGTCGCCGCGGCGGTCGTCTACTTCAACTACCGCTTCGCGATCGGCAGCTTCGAACACGTCGAAAAGATCACCCGCGGCAGCTCCGACTCGGTCGGGACCTATTCGATCTTCGCCACCTTCCCGGCCGCGTACTTCACCTCCTGGTTCGGCCCGTTCATGGACCAGGTGATCGGCACCGCGCTGCTCGTCGCCTGCATCTTCGCCGTGATCGACGAGTACAACGCGCCGACGAAGGCGAACATGGCGCCGTTCATCATCGGCCTGATCGTCGTCGCGATCGGCATCTCCTTCGGCGTCAACGCGGGGTACGCGATCAACCCGGCACGCGATCTCGGGCCCCGGCTCTTTGCCTGGACGCAAGGGTGGGGGAAGATCGCGATGCCGGGTGACTACGGAAACGTCAACACCTACTTCTGGATCCCGATCGTCGGGCCGCTTGTCGGCGGCGCGATCGGGGCCTACGTCTACGACCTCTTGATCCGCGGTGTGCTGATCGCGCGCGGGGTGAAGCCCGACCCGGAGATGACCGAAGAGGCACAAACCACGATCGAGGAGGACTGAGGACCTATGCCCGAGTACGTCGCGGCGATCGACCAGGGGACCACGTCGAGCCGACTGATCCTGTTCGACAAGGACGGCAAGATCGAGTGCGTCGACCAGCGCGAGCACGAGCAGATCACGCCGAAAGCGGGCTGGGTCGAGCACGACGCGACCGAAATCTGGCGCCGTACGCGCGAGGTGATCGGCGGGGCGATGGCGAGCTCCGGCGCCGAGGCCGGCGATGTCGCCGCGATCGGCATCACCAACCAGCGCGAGACGACCGTGGTCTGGGACCGCGAGACCGGCGAGCCGATCTACAACGCGATCGTCTGGCAGGACACGCGGACCGAAGACATCGTCCGGGAGCTCGCCGGGGACGAGGGACCCGACCGCCTGCGCAAGGACGTCGGCCTGCCGCTCTCGACCTACTTCTCCGGTCCCAAGATCAAGTGGATCCTCGACAACGTCGACGGGGCGCGCAAGCGCGCCGAAGCCGGCGAACTGGCCTTCGGCAACATGGACACCTGGGTGCTCTGGAACCTCACCGGCGGCAGGAACGGCGGCGTCCACGCGACCGACGTCACCAACGCGCTCGCGCACGATGCTGATGAATCTGGAGACGCTCGACTGGCACGAGCCGAGCCTCGACCTGATGGGCATCCCGAAGTCGATGCTGCCGGAGATCAAGAGCTCCTCGCGAGACCTACGGCGAGGCGAAGGGGACGGCGCTCGGCGGGCGTTCCGGTGGCGGGCATCCTCGGCGACCAGCAGGCGGCGATGTTCGGCCAGACCTGCTTCGACCCGGGCGACGCGAAGAACACCTACGGCACCGGCTCGTTCCTCCTCGTCAACACCGGCGAGGAGATCGTCCACACCGACAAGCTCCTGACCACGGTGGGGGCGAAGCTCGGTCCCGACGGCCCGCCCGTCTACATGCTCGAGGGCTCGATCGCCGTCACCGGCGCCGCGGTCCAGTGGCTGCGCGACCGGCTCGGCATCATCAAGGAGGCCCCGGAAGTCGAAGAGCTGGCGAAGTCGGTCGACGACAACGGCGGCGTCTACTTCGTCCCCGCCTTCTCCGGCCTCTTCGCCCCCTACTGGCGCGAAAACGCCCGCGGTGTGATCGTCGGCCTCACCGGCTACGCCAACAAGGGCCACATCGCCCGCGCCACCCTGGAGGCGACCGCCTGGCAGAGCCGCGAGGTGGTCGACGCCGCCAACGACGTCGCCGACGTGCCCTTCTCGGAGCTGAAAGTCGACGGCGGCATGACCGCCGACGAGTTCCTAATGCAGTTCCAGGCCGACGTCCTCGGCGTCCCTGTGATCCGCCCCGCGGTCACCGAGACGACCGCCCTCGGCGCCGCCTTCGCCGCCGGCCTCGCGACCGAGTTCTGGTCCGGCACCGACGAGCTGCGCGAGCGCTGGGCCGAGGACAAGCGCTGGGAGCCGCAGATGGAGGAGGGCGAGCGCGAGAAGCAGTACGCCCAGTGGAAGAAGGCCGTCGAACGGACCTTCGACTGGGTCGACTGACCCGACCACAGGTAGCTTGGACCCATGGCGATCGAGTCATGGCTGATGGATATGGACGGGGTGCTGGTCCACGAGGCCGAAGCGCTGCCCGGGGCCGACCGGTTCCTGGCGCGGCTGAAGGAGCTGGAGCTCCCCTTCCTGCTGCTCACCAACAACTCGATCTTCACCCGTCGTGACCTGGCGGCACGGCTCCGCGCGAGCGGCCTCGACGTGCCGGAGGAGTCGATCTGGACCTCGGCCTCGGCGACCGCCCGCTTCCTCGAAACGCAGCGGCCCAACGGCACCGCCTTCGTCGTCGGCGAGTCGGGGATCTCGACCCAGCTCTACCAGGCCGGCTACACCCTCACCGACAACGAACCCGACTACGTCGTCCTCGGCGAGACCCGCACCTACTCCTTCGAGCGCATCACCCAGGCGATCCGCCTGATCGCCGGCGGCGCCCGCTTCATCGCCACCAACCCGGACCCGACCGGCCCCTCCCCGAGCGGCCCCCTTCCCGCCACCGGCTCCGTCGCCGCCCTGATCACCCGCGCCACCGGCGTCGAGCCCTACTTCGTCGGCAAGCCGAACCCCCTGATGATGCGCAGCGCCCTCAACGCCCTGAACGCCCACTCCGAGACGACCGCGATGATCGGCGACCGCATGGACACCGACATCGTCGCCGGCCTCGAGGCGGGCATGGAGACGATCCTCGTCCTCTCCGGCGTCACCACCACCCGCGAGGAGGCCGAACGCTTCCCCTACCGCCCGAGCCGCATCGTCGACTCCGTCGCCGACCTGATCGACGACCTCGGTCCCTGAGCCTCCGGCGTCAGCCTTCCTTCTTCTTTTCCGGCGCGGGGGACTTTGGCTTCTTCGACTTCGGTTCCGCCTGGGGAAGTTCGATCGTGATGATGGCCCCGACCTTCCAGCTCCCGCCTTCCATTTCCATCGGCATGGCGTAGTCCTTGCCATCGTTGCCGTGGTAGAGCGCGTAGGCCTGATTGCCCTTGACGCGCAGCGCCGCGATTTCTCCGCTGAGCGTGTCCGCCCTGATTTTCTTGGTTTCGGAAAGCGGTTCAGCCAGTTTTTTCAGTTCTTTCTGGCATTTGGATCGTTTGGTTCCTTCACCTTTTCCGAGGAGCGATTCCAAGCCGCGCTTCCCGAGCGTGTTGCACTGCGTCGCGAAGTTCGCCTTTTCCCGCGCCGTCAGGTTCTTCTCGAGGACGGCCGAGGCTTCTTCGCGTTCGGCGCCTTCGGATTCCTTGCCGAAGGTCGCGATCGGTTCTTTCCCGTTTGGACCTTCGGGGTCTTGAAACTGCTTGCTTGGTGCGCCGGTGCTGCCCTCCGAAGCGCTGCTGCTTCCTCCGGCTCCGCAGCCGACCAACAGCAGGCCTGCCACTGCGGCAAGGGCAACTGCACGGATGAGGGTGTCGAGTGCAATCTTCATGATCAAGGCTCGCTGTTTACACAGCTGATCACACTCCAATTGAAATTGCAAAAACAACGGGTTTCATCGACTGCCTCGCGCGTTCGAGGTCGCCCGTCTAGGCTTGCCGCATGAACGACGACTGGCGCCTGCAGATCGACCTTGACGACGCCGGTGTCTCCGGCCAGATCTCCGACCACCTGCGGGCGGCGGAGCTCGAGCACGATCTCGAGACGGCCTTCGACCAGCGCGTGATCGTCAGCCACGAAGGCGAGACGATCTATCTGTACGCGGGGGATCGGGAGCAGCTCGATCGCGCGCAGCGGGTGGTGCAGGGGCAGCTCGACCAGAAGGGCTGGGACGCGAAGTTCGAGCTGCGGCACTGGCACGAGGTCGCCGAGGACTGGGAGGACCCGGACGCTCGCGAGCCGACGACCGAGGCGGAGAAAGAGGCCGAGCGCGAGCGGCTGATGAAGACCGAGGACGAAGAGACCGAGGAACGCGGCGGGCTCGCCGAGTTCGAGGTGCGGGTCGAGTTCCCCTCGCACCGCGAGGCGAAGGAGTTCGCCAAGAAGCTCGAGGACGAGGGCCTCCAGCCGGTGCGCCGCTGGCGCTACATGGTCGTCGGTGCCGCCGATGAGGACGCGGCCGACGAGCTGGCCGACCGCATCCGCGCCGAGGCGCCCGCCGACAGCAAGGTCACCGCCGAGGGCTCCCTCGCCGTGGCCTGGCGCGAGCGCCCCCCGAGCCCGTTCTTCTGGCTCGGCGGCCTCGGCGACGGTTAGCTCAGGCGCGCGCTTCTGCGCGCGAGGTGCCGCCGGACCGAGTCCACCACCGCCCCCGGTTCGCGATCGAGCCGCGGCCCGGTCACCCTGGTCGTCTCGATCCCGGCGAGGAGCAGCGCGTCGTCGCGTTCCCGGTCCTCCTCGAAGGAGAGCCGCGACCCGTGGGTCTCGTAGACGTCGAGTTCGACCCCGAATCGATGGTCGTCCCACCATGCGTCGATCTCGTAGCCCTCGACGAAGAGGTTCATGGCCGGTTCGGGTAGCCCCGCGTCACGCACGACTTCGAGAAACCGCCGCTCGAGTCCCGAGCGGGTGAAGACCGGCTTCTCGTCATAAAGCTCCAAGGCAGCGCGCACCTTGGCCTGCCCCCGGTGTCCCTTGGTCCGCTCGAGCAGGTCGTCCATCTCCCGCAGATCGAAGAGCTGCAGGTCTTCGGAGAGCTGGAGGTGCCGCCTGACGGTGCGTGGGCGGCTGGTCACCGCCACGTCGAGGATCGTCCGCGAGAGGGAGGTGACCGGGATGTCTTCGCGCCGGGCAAGGTCGGCCCGCGCCAAGTTGGCCGTGTGAACGACGAATGATCGTTTGCGAGGACGCGGACTCCGACAGGTGACGTGGACGCTTTCTGGCCTCGAGCGCAGCAGTCCCCAGAGCCAGGCGGCCGAGAGGTGGCTGGCGACGGACGGATACGAGGCCAGGACCGCCGCCATGCACCACCCGTGCCAAGTCAGTCGGCGTTGCCCGACGACGTACACGCCGCGATGAATCCGATGCAGCCGTCCCATCTTCGCGGCCTTCGCGACGGAGCTCTTCGTGTAGCCGAGCGCGTCGAGCTGCCTCGTCGCGACCACTCCATGCTGCTGGGTCGCCAGCTCCGCCAGCCCTCCGTGCCGAACCTTTAGACGTTGGTCGCCCACAGGGCTACTAAGGGCTAAGGGTTGGGCTTCTTACCCCCCCTTCCGGGGCGGATTGCCGCTGACACCGGGTTACCCAGGGCTCAAGTCCTTGCTCCCACCTGCCGAAGACCGGGAGGACGCATCTCGTATGCGTCCTCCAACGAATAGTCGAATGGTCATCGTCAAAGAAAAACCGAAGGATCCGCTCGAGCCGCCGCCGCGGGAACTGTCCGCCGTGCGGGTGGTGGTGCTGCTGGTCGTGCTCTGCGCGATCGGGGTCGGGGCGTGGCAGCTGGCGAGCAAGGAAACGCCGGCCGCGAGCGCCAAATCGGACGCGGTGCCGGTCTACTCCCCTTATGTAGACGTGACGAACACGCCTACCTATCCGTTCCAGCTGCCGTCGTCGAACCCGGTGTCGAGCGTCTACCTGTCGTTCATCGTCAGCGACAGCGGCGAACCTTGCACGCCCTCCTGGGGGACGTTCTACACGCTGGATGGCGCCGAGCAGGGCCTCGACCTCGACGCGCGCACCGCGCAACTTCGCAGCCAGGGCGGCAGCGTGATGATCTCCTACGGAGGCCAGGCGAATACCGAGCTGGCCGTCGACTGCACCGACCCGGCGAAGCTGCAGCAGGCCTACCTCGAACCGATCCAGCGCTACCACGCGAAGGCGATCGACCTCGACATCGAGGGCGCGAGCCTCGCCGATACCGCGGCCAACGCGCGCCGGGGCAAGGCCATCGCCGCCGTGCAGAAGCAACTTGCCGCCGAAGGGAAGCCGCTGAAGGTTTGGATGACGCTGCCGGTCGCCGCGAGCGGGCTGACCGCCGAAGGGATCGCCGCCGTGGGGGCGATGTTGAAGGCGGGCGTGAAGCTCGAAGGCGTCAACGCGATGACGATGGACTTCGGCCCCGGCGAAGGGGCCGCGCAGGACATGATCGGGACGATCGAGCGCGCGCTCGTCGCCACCCAGGCGCAGGTGCAGACCCTGTGGCGCGGCGCCGGCCTGCCGAGCAGCGCCGCCGCGGCCTGGGGCCACGTCGGCGTCACCCCGATGATCGGCGTGAACGACGTCACCTCGCAGCGCTTCACCACCAAGGATGCGCACGAACTCGCGAAGTTCGTGAAGCAGCGCGGCATCCCGCGCGTCTCGATCTGGTCGCTGAACCGCGATTCGCAGTGCGGCGGCGCCTTCGCCAAGGTCGGCGAACTCTCCAACACCTGCAGCGGCGTCGAACAGAAGCCGCTCGAGTTCACCAACATCTTCGCCGGGCTGAAGGGCACCAAGACCGCCGAGCGCGCCGCGGCCGAAGCCTCCGTCGCGCCGCAGACCCACGCGTCCCCGAAGGCCGACGACCCGGCGACCAGCCCGTACCCGATCTGGCGCCCGGCCGCCGCCTACACCGCCGGCTACAAGGTCGTCTGGCAGGGGCAGATCTACCAGGCAGGCTGGTGGAACCAGGGCACGCCGCCCGGGACCGCCGCCGCCGACTCGCCCAGCGGGCCCTGGCAGCCGATCGGCCCGGTGCCGGCCGGCAGCCACGCGCCGAATCTGGTGAAGCTCGACAAAGGCGCCCACCCGAAGTGGTCCCCGACCGCCGTCTACCACGAAGGCGACCGGGTGAGCTTCGAAAAGCTGCCGTACGAGGCCCGTTGGTACACGCAGGGCGAACAGCCGCTGGCCGACCTCCCGCCCGATCCGAGCGCCCCCTGGGAGCCGCTCTTCAAGTACCCGGGCGAGCCCGACTCCGAAGGGGTTGAAACCGAATGAGACTGCGCCGACGCAAGCACGACGGACCCCGCCGCCAGTGGGGCGCCGACACCCATAAAGACCCGATGCCGCAGGTCCCGCGGATCGCCGGCGACTGGACCATGACCATGGGCCGCGCCGCGGTCGTCCTCACCGTCGCCGCCTGGGCGGCGCTCTTCTTCAGCGTCATCAACGGGCAGGTGATCGAAGGGGTCGTGGGACACGCGAGCCTGGTCGAGACGGTCGGCTTCCTCACCGCCGTCACCCTGCTCGCCGCCTCGGCGACCGCCTACCTCTTCGGCCGGCTCGGCTTCTACTACCGGACGAAAACCGGCCGCCGCACGCCGCGCGCGATGCTCGACGAGTTCTACGCCGAGCGCCGCCCGTCGGTCACCGCGCTGATCCCCTCCTACCAGGAGGAGCCCGGCGTGATCCTGATGACGCTGCTCTCGACCGCGCTGCAGGAGTACCCCGACCTGCGCGTCGTCCTCCTCGTCGACGACCCGCCGAACCCGCGCTACGCCGGCCCGCGCAAGCTGCTCGACAGCGCCGTCGCGCTCCCCGCCGAGGTCGAGCGCCTGCTCTCGGAGCCGCGCCGCCGCTTCGACCGCGCGCTCGAGGCATACGAGACCTCCGTCGACCCGACCCAGCCGACTACCGCCGGGGAAGTCCACGCCGTCGCCGCCGAGTACGAGTTCGCGGGCGCCTGGATCCGCTCGCTCTCGGACCGCTACCACGTGTCCGACCACAACGAGGCCTTCTTCGCCAACCACGTGCTCGGCAAACTCGCCGCCGACCTGGCGGTGATCGGCGGCGCCCTGCGCAACGCCGCCGACGACGAGCCCGACAGGATCAGCGCTGCCCGCATGGCGCAGCTCTACCGCCGCCTCGCCTGGACCTTCACCTGCGAGGTGTCGAGCTTCCAGCGCAAGACCTACGCCTCGCTCTCGGCCGAGCCGAACAAGGCGATGAACCTCAACAGCTACATCGGCCTGATGGGCGCCGCCTATCGCGAAGAAGAGACCCCCGCCGGCCTCTTTCTCACCCCCTGCGAGGAGCACGAAGCCGACCTCGTCGTGCCGGAATCCGACTACGTGCTGACGATCGACGCCGACAGCGTGATCATGCCCGAGTACTGCCTGCGCCTGGTCCACCTGATGGAGGGCGAGGAGCACCAGAAAGTCGCCGTCGCCCAGTCGCCGTACAGCGCCTTCCCCGGCGCGGCGACGCGGCTCGAGCGGATCGCCGGCGCGACCACCGACCTCCAGCACATCATCCACCAGGGGATGACCTACAACAACGCGACCTTCTGGGTCGGCGCCAACGCGATCCTCCGCAAAAGTGCTCTCGCCGACATCGAGGAGGTCGAATACAAGGGCCCGTTCAAGATCTACCGCTACATCTCCGACCGCACGGTGATCGAGGACACCGAGTCGACGATCGACCTCGCGGCGGGCGGCTGGACGCTCCACAACTACAACGAGCGCCTCGCCTTCAGCGCGACGCCGCCGGACTTCGGCTCGCTGGCGATCCAGCGCAACCGCTGGGCCAACGGCGGCCTGCTGATCCTGCCGAAGATGTGGCGGGCGGTGCGCGAGCGGCGCAAGCGCGGCGAACGGACCTCGATCGGCGAGCTCCTACTGCGGCTCAACTACATGGCCTCCACCTTCTGGGCCTCGCTCTTCGTCCTCTGCCTGATGATCATCCCCTTCAACGGGCATCTGGTCTCACCGCTCACCTACGCGGTCGCGGTCCCCTACTTCGTGGTGATGGCGGTCGACCTCAAGTACTGCGGCTACAAATACTCCGACGCCCTGCGTATCTACGGCTTCAACCTGCTGCTCCTGCCGGTCAACCTGGCGGGCAGCATCAGCTCGATCGTGCAGGCGCTGACCGGCGCCAAGGGCAAATTCATGCGCACCCCGAAGGTCCGCAACCGCACCGTGCCGGCCTTCCTCTACGTCACCCTGCCCTACCTTCTGGTGGGTTGGTCGGTCTACACCTTCAAGGTCGCCTACGGACACGACCAGTGGTCGAACGCCGTCTTCGCGACGATCAACGCCGTGCTCGGCACCTACGCGATCGTCGCCTTCATCGGCGTCCGCAACTCCCTCGTCGACATCTGGGTCAACGTCACCTCCTGGCTCTACAAGCCCCAGGGACCGAAAAAGATGGCCGCCCGCGCGCCCGCCGCGCTGGAGCCGACTCCCGAAGGCACCGCCAATTGGGAGCTGGTCCTCTACCTCGGCCACGCCGACCGCCGCCGCCGCCCCCGCGATAACCCGGGAGCGCCGAGCGATCTCGACTCCGCGCCGCTCACCCTGCCCGTCTCGGCCCCCGAGGTCGACCCCGCGGCGCTCGGCATCGACCTGGCGTCAGAGACGACCTAAGCGACTTCTGATCGCACCTGCTCACGCCGTGGCGACCAGCAGCCCCTCTCCCCTCAGGGGGCTCTCACGACCATCGGTTCGTTGGTTCCTTCCATGAAGGTTCCGATTTTGCCGGTGTAGACGATGGAGGCTCCGCCTACCGTGAGACCGGACCCGGAGGAACCGCTGAATTCGAGCGTGCCTTCGTTGGCTTCCGGGACCACTGCCTGGGCGAATCCTTTGACCACTTTTTCGCCATTGAGAGCAGTGTTCGTGCAACCTTTCACCGTGAACGCCATGAAGGTTTCACCGGATTCGGGTTCGATCCTGACCTTCGTGGTTTCGGCTTCCGTCATCGGCTGCGAGGCCGCTTTCAGTGCTTTGGTGGAGATCGTTTCTGGCAGCGTGCAGCCTCCACCGACGGGTTCCTCGACTTTGCATTTCGTGTATTCGGACTGAGTGAGGCTCCCGACGATCTTCATCGGGGGGCCTTCGACGTTGGTGAACGAGCCGCTACTTGACAGCACTTCGCATACATATGCGAATTTGACTCCGCCGATCGTCACGGAGAATGTCTGTGACGATTTAGAGCGCTGTACGACGTTTGTCGGTACGCCAGCTTTGAGTTGTGTCAGGTGGAACGTCCCTTTGCTTTCGTTGGATTTCGTGCATTCCGAATCTTCAAATCTCGGAGTTGTCGGTTCCGTAAGGTGTTCAGTGGTGCAGACGTGCCATGTTGTGGCGGAGGCGCTTCCCACCCCGATCGCACACATAGCCAGCGCGCACAGCACCGCGACCCCCGCAAGTGCCTTTAAGCGAGTCATCAGACCCCTCTCCTCGATATCACCGCATGATCTAGCCGTGAGTGCGGCGCCGGCACATCAACCCACCCCGGCAACCTCTCAAGGTCGCTTGTCCCTGGTCAAGAAGTTGGGTGCCGTGTTGTCTATGTCGGCACCCGCCGCGGCCTGGCTCGCGTGTCGCGCGCACTACGACATCTGACGATCCCAGGCGCCGTTCGGTGGGGATTCGTACACTGGGCGCCGATACCGCCTTCGTACCGATGCCTGCCAAGAGCCCCGACCTCGATGATCTGGAGACCCGCTTCTGGTTGCGGACGGTCGCGTCGGGCGGCCGCGCGACCTTCGGCACCTGCGCCGTAGGCCTCGCCTACGTCTGCTTCTACGCGGAATCGTCGCACCGTCTCGCGATCGGGGCGGTGATCGCGGTGGTGATGGCGCTCGGCGCGGTCAGCCTGTGGGCCGTGCCGTGGGACCGTCTCGTGCGCTCGCGCCGGCGGGAGGCGGTTCTGCTCGGGTGGTCGCTCTTCACCGTCGGGGTGATCGGCCTGGTCGCGGCGCTCGACGGCGGCGCCCGCAGCCCGATGGCGATGGCGCTCGTTCTGCCCGCCTGCTTCGCCTCGCTCGCCTACTCGCGCTTCCGCGTCGTCGCCGTCGGTCTCGCCGCCGAGGCGGTGCTCGGTGGCCTCGTCGCGATCGGCTCGCCCGGTACCGGCACGGTGCTGGTCGGCGCAGTCGTCCTTGGCGGCATCGTCACGATCGGCACCCGGCAGGCCGAGTTCCACCACGAATGGCGCCATCGGCTCGCATACGACTCGCAGACCGACCCCCTCACCGGCCTGCTCAACCGCCGCGGCCTGGCGAGCGCCGCGGCCGGTGCCTTCGAAGGCCTGCGTCCCGGCCGCTCTCGGGTCACGCTGGTGATCCTCGACCTCGACCTCTTCAAGGACTACAACGACGCCCACGGCCACCTGGCCGGCGACGAGCTGCTGCGCCGGGTCGGCGAGGAGCTGAAGGCGACGGTGCGGTCGCGCGACTCGGTCGCGCGGATCGGCGGGGACGAGTTCGCGGTGCTGCTGCCGGAGACCGACGCCGAGGCGGCGGCAGCGCTGATCGCGGAGATCGACGGACGGCTCGGACGGCAGGTACCGCACTCCCTCGGCACCGCGAGCGCTCCCGGCGACGGCACCGCTTTCGAGCAGCTGTACGAAGTCGCCGATGCGGCTCTGTACGCCCGCAAGTTTGCACGAAGCCGAGCATCCGCCTGAGTGGAGGGGTCCGGGGGACCCCTGAACGAACCTCCCGCAGTTCGTGAGAGAAGGGGTCCCCCGGACCCCTCCCCGCTAAGCCCGCCGCTCGGAGATCGAGCCGACGACCACCCGGTCGCGGCCCTGGCCCTTCGCCCGGTACATCGCCCGGTCGACGGCGCGGAAGCAGGTCTCGGCGTCCGGCACGTCCCCGTGCAGGCGACAGACTCCGAGGCTGGCGGTACAGGAGCGTTCGGTGTCGGCGGCGGCGATCGCCACCCGCAGCTCTTCGGCGACGGCGCGCGCCTGGGCGAGGTCGATGTTGCCGAGGATCACCGCGAACTCGTCGCCGCCGATCCGCGCCGCGATGTCGGGCGGTGAGATCCGCTCGTCGAGCGTCTGCCCGACCATCCGGATCAGCCGGTCGCCTGCCACGTGGCCGTCGGAGTCGTTGACCGCCTTGAAGCGATCGAGGTCGAGCAGCAGCAGCGCCGCGCTCTCGCCTTCCTCGCGGCAACGGCCGATCGCCCGGCGCAGCTCCTCCTCGAAGCGCCGCCGGTTGTAGAGCGAGGTGATCGGATCGCGGTTGGCCAGTTCGTAGGTGTGCACCTCGAGCCGCTTGCGCTCGGAGATGTCCTGGATCTGGGAGATGAAGTGGCGCGGCGAGCCGTCCTCGTCGCGGACGATCGCGACCGCGAGCAGCACCCAGATCAGGTGCCCGCGCCTGGTGAAGTAGCGCTTCTCCATCTCGTAGCTGTCGATCTCCCCGGCCAGCAGCGCGCCGACCTGGGCGAGGTCGGCATCGAGGTCGTCGGGGTGGGTGATCTCCTGGAAGGTGATGGCGACCAGCTCCTCGGCCGCGTAGCCGACGATCTCGGTCAGCTTGTGGTTGACGTGGAGGAAGCTGCCGTCGAGGCCGACGATCGCGACCCCGTGGGGAGCGGCCCTGAAGGCGGCCTCGAAGTCGCGCTGCGCCAGGCCGGCCCGGCGGTCGGCGGCGCGCCGCTCGGTGAGGTCGTCGTACCAGGCGATGCGATAGCGGACGGCGCCCTCGTCGTCGCCGACGGCGATCACCTCGGTGAGGACCGGGAAGACGCTGCCGTCGAGTCGCACGTGCTCCGATTCATAGGAGACGGATGTCTCCTCGCCGGCAGGCGCGGAGACGTCGGGGATCCGCCCCGCCGACTCGGCGGTGAAGAGCGAGCGCAGCGGCCTGCCGACGAAATCCTCGACCGTGCCGCCGTGCATCTCGGCCAGCGCCGGGTTCAACGAGGCGATCGCCCCCGTCTCGGCGTCGATCACGGCGATCCCGCGACTGGTCTGCTTGAAGCAGATCTCCCACATCCTCCGCAGCGTGTCCGCTTCGATCGTCACGCGGCCGTCCCGACGAAGTCGAATCCGTTCAGATGTGAGGGCGACCAGGGCATGTCCGTCTATCGGTTGTAGAGCCGTGGTGGTTTAGCGGAACGACAGCGTTTTCAGCGCTTCGCCGTACCCGATCGTATGCCCTTGGCCCGAGCGGGGGGTCGAGCGATATCCGCGTGGGTGCCGCGGCGCGAGCGGCTAGCCGGCGAGCTCGCGGGCGCGCCCGACCATCGCGACCGTGGCGGCGCGCAGGCCGTCCGGCTCGCCGATGGGCTCCTCGAAGCCGACCCGCGCGCCGGTCTTGCCGCGCGCGGTCGCGAGCTCGAGGTCCAGTCCGTAGCGGTCGGCGGCGACGCAGGTAGCGCTCTCCGCGTCGGTGTGGCCGCTGAGGGTCTGGGCGATCAGCAGGAGCGCGTCGGCGTGGTCGGCGTTCAGGTGGGCTATGGCTCCCGGTGCGCCGGGCGCGACCGGGTCTGCCTCGGCGGCGGCGAAGGAGTCCGGCCCGACCGAGTCCATCCGGCCGAAGCCGCCGACCCAACGGACGCGCTCCACCCGCAGCACCCACCAGGTGAAGTCGACGAAGTCGCCGAAGATCGCGGCCGAGGCGATCGCCGCCTCGTAGACCTGGCGAGCTTCCTCGAGCCGCTCGCCGGTCGGTTCTTCGGTGACGCCCGCGACCGTGACGCGGCCGGTGTCGGCGGGATCGCGGGCCGGCGGGACCGACTCCGAGACCGCCAGGCTCGCCCGCTGGTCCCGCTTCAGGTTGCGGCCGTGCTGGGCGAGGGTGGAGAGGGAGAAGACCGGGCTGCCGTCGGCGAGGACGCCGTAGTTGACGATCGACGCCCACGGGTCGCCGTCGGCGCTGAGCGTCGCCAGCGCGCCGGTCACGTTCGCCGCGAGGATCGTCCGCGCCTCCTCCGCCGCCGATCGCGTCCGCGCGGCCGGCATCTCGACCAGCGGCGGCAGCTGCGCCATCAGCTCGGCGGCGGCCGATCCCACCTCCACGGGGACCCCGTGGCCACCCATGTTGATGGTCTGCGTGTCGTGCGGCGCCGCGTCTGAAGAGCTCATGGCGCCAGGCTAGCAGCGGAGAGTTAGGAATGCCTAATTAGGGCACCCTAATACATGCTAGGGTCCGCCGCGCTCGTCTCAGACCAACGGAAGGAGAAGCATGTTCAAGGCGGTTCAGAGACGAGGCGCGAGGGCCTCGGTGGCTACGATGGCGAGCCTTCTGCTCGCGGCATTCAGCGGGGTCGCAAACGCGGGCGCCGCGGATCCGATCCCGGCGCAAGGGGTCGACATCACCGCGGCCTCGCTGGACTGGCTCGGCAACGAAGAGGTGCAGTCGGCACCGCCGTTCGGCGGCTCCAACTACCTCTCGGCCGGCCTCTCCAGCGGCAACGAAGCGACCTACCGCGCGACCGAAGGCGATGTCTCGATCTACCAGGTTGCGAGCAGCGGCCAGGAGACGCTCGCCACCTGGGCCACCCGGGCCGCCCACGTCTCCGGCGGTGGCGACCAGCTCGCCCGCCTCTCCGCCGGCCACGGCCACCTCAACCCCGACGGCTCCGGGGCGGTCGCCTGGCAGGGCTCCTTCTCGGTCAACTTCTACGGCGGCCTCGTTCCGTTCACGATCGCCGACCCGGAGATCTACTTCGGCGGCGACGGCACCGGCTATCTCTCCGGTGACCTCGAAGGCTGCTCCTCGAGCATGGCCAACCCGAACGAATGCGTGTCGCTCGCGCCGTCCCCGGAAGCCGATCATCGCGACCTTCCGGAACGTCACCGTCGATCCCGCCGGGGTGCTGACGATCCAGCCCGACTACGCGGGCGTCGAGGTGACGATCCCCGAAGGCGGTAGCCCGCAGAACCGAGAAGCCGCCGGCTGGGGAGCGTGGCCGCAGGGATTCGTCGACTTCCAACTGCAGACCGGGCTCTCGTCCTACTGGTACTCCTCGGGCGGCTCCGCCGATCCGAAGAAGCCGCCGCTGCCGCTGACCGTGGACTTCGGTGGGGCCGAGGTGCCCGATCCGGGGACGCCCGATCCCGGGACGCCGGGCGGGGAAACCCCGAAGTCCGAGGATCTCGGGCCGAACGAGGGCGGGTCGAACGGTGGGGGCGAGGACTCCAAGGCCGGAGGCCCGACCCGACCCCGACCGAGGCTCTTGTCGGTCCCGTGGTGAAGGGCCCCCGGGTCTGGCAGCCGCAGAACCCGCGCAAGCTCGACGCCTCGGGCACCGCCTCGCTCGCCCGGGTCGCCTGCCCGGCCGGTGCCGAGGCATGCAAGCTCGTGGTCCCGGAGCGGGCCGCCGCCCGGATCGCCGGCAAGCGCTACCTCCTCACGGTCCTCGCGCCCGAGCGGATCAAGCCCGGCAAGAGCGCGAACGTGCGGGTGCGGCTGGCGAAGGGCGCCCGTGCGGCCCTCGGCGCGAAGAAGCTGACCCTGCGCCTGCCGATCGTCGTCGACTCCGGCGCCGGTCCGTCCAAGCAGATCGCGACGGTGACGATCGTGGGACGGGGTTGAGGTGGGGGACCCGGTAGGGGACGGGGTCCCGCGATGAGCCGGCGCCCGGCCGTGACGGAGGAGGCACGCGAGCTGCTGGGCTCGGCCGCCCTGCAGCACGACCGGGCGCAGCTCGCGATCGTCGCGACCCTGGCCGGCTGCGAGCTCCTCGACGCAGAGGCGAGGGCCGGCACCGTCCGAGCCCGCTGCGCGCACGAGGTCGCGGGGACGGTGTTGGAAGACCTGCGCGCCGTCGGCCCGCCCGTCTGGCACCCGCAGGTCGACGAACTCCTCCGGGCGCTGCCGCTGCGCGGCGCCTGCGGGCGGGGTGGGGACCGGTGGGAGTAGTCCGGCGCGCCGGCCCGCGTCGTTCAGCGGTCGGCCGCGCGCGAGGGCTCCGCGCCCGATCCGGCGGCGCCCGATTTCTTCGCGCCGCCCTTGCGGACGATCACGGTCCGCCCGTCGGCGAGGCGGTAGATCGTGCCGATCGCTTCGCCGCGGCCGACCACCTTCTCCCCCGGCTTCAGCTTCACCCGGTCCACCTTCTGGCCCTGTTTCGCGGTGACGGCGTCGGCGGGCCGCGTCTTCGTCGCCGCTTTCCCGTTGCCGGTGATCGCCGAGGTCAGGTTCAGCGAGGAGAGGGCGGCGAGGAGGAAGGCGACCGAGAGGACGATGCCGAGGTCGAAGAGGTTGACGAGCCCGTCCAGCGGATCGCCGGCCCGGTCCTCGCGACTGCGCGCCCGCGCCGTCACCTTCATCGCGCGCCCACCCAGGTCGCGGCGGGCTCGGCCGGCAGGCCGCCGTCCGGATAAGGGGCGGTGAGGCAGGCGGCGACGTACTCGACGTCAGAGAAGTCCTGGGCGTAGAGCCGGTCGCGCACCAGCGAGATGCCGAAGGCGATGGCGCCGACGAGGAGGCCCGCGACGGTGACGCTGAAGGCGACGCGGAGGTTGTCGGTCAGCGTGGTGACGTCGCCGTCGGCAAGGCCGGCGAGCGCGGGGGAGAGCGGGATCAGCGTTCCCATCAGCCCCAGCGCCGGCCCCATCCGCACGAGGATGCGGGTTCGCTCCAGGCGGCGCAGGCTGCGGTAGTCGTACTCGGCGAGGCGCTTGGCGATCCGCGCCTCCGCGTCGGGCCGCCCGATCTGCTCGACGATGCCCGCGAGGGCGTCCTCCATCAGCATGTTCCAGGCGAAGGGCCGCAGCGTCCGCAGCGCGTCCGTCGTCTGCCCCGCGGCGACCTCGGCGCGGCAGCGCTCGACCGCCGACTCGAGCCGGGCCAGACTGCGGTAGCGCCGCCGGCGCAGCTCGACCAGGAGCGAGCCGGCTTCGACGATCACCACGACCAGCGCGATCAGCGCCAGCAGCAGGACCGGGATCCGCAGCGCGTCGGAGACGTCGTAGAGGAGGTTCTCGATGGTCATCGCAGCCTTTCTTGGATACGCGGGATCAGGTCGACGAAGCGCCCGGCCTCGGCCAGGGCGCCGAGCCCGAGCAGCGCGACCACGGCGCCGAGTCCCCAGGCCGCGCCGGGCAGGCCGCCGGATCCGCCGCCGTCGGCGCCGCGCGGGGCGTGCCGGTCCGCGCGGCCGCCTGCCGCGGCCGGTCCGCGGCGGGCGGCAGGGGTTCGGCGTTCGCGGCGAGCAGTTCGCCGGTGACGACCTCACCGCTGCGCTCGGGCGTCGGCTCGGGCTCCCTCTTCGCCCGCGACTTCTTCTCAGGCTTCGCCTGCTGCCGCTTGGCCGCGGGGGTCGGGGTGGCTTCCGGCGTCGGCGTCGGGACGGGGGAAGGGACGATCGCCGGCGCGGCCGCTGCCGGCGCGGAGGAGCCGGGCGAGGAGGACGCGCCCGGCGAGGAGGGACCGGACGGGCCGTCGGCGACGCCGTGGTCGGGCGCGCCCTTCGACCTGTTCTTGCCGCCTCCCTGGCGGTCCGGCCCGCCCGCCGGCGCCTCGCCGACCTGGATCCGCACCACCGCCGAGGTGCCGGTGTCTTCGCCCGCCGCGGTGACGCCGACGACGACCGAGTAGCTGCCCGGCTTGGCGAAGGCGTGCGTCGCCGTCTCGCCCGCGCCCGAGTTGCCGTCGTCGAAGTACCAGGAGTAGCTGAGCGCCTCGCCCGAGCCGGCCCGTTCGACCACGGCGCGGAAGTCGACCTTCTCGCCGACCTTGGCGCGGCGCGGCGTCGCCTCGACCCGCACCTGCAGCGACGCTCCCTTGCGCATCACGATGGTCAGGCCAGCCGGGGACTGGAAGCTGTCGGCGGAGTTGTAGTCACCTGCTCCCCGCGCTCGGCCGCAGGAAGCCGGTCCCGGTCCCGGTCGAGTAGACGACCGGCGCGGGTTCGCCGCGCGCTTGGGCCTTCGACAGCTGCACCGAGCCACCGCCCGGACGCTGCACTTCGAGATAGGAGAAGCCGTAGGGATCCACGTCGGCCGCCCGCAGCAGGGCGGCGATCGAGAAGCCGGTCACCGTCGCGCTCATTTCCCCCTCCTTCGCGCGAAGCGGATACGCAGCGTTGACGATGTCCTTACTGCCCGCGAGCGCTTCCAGCGAAAGCGTGTGCTGGGTGCCGCCCGGGGTGACGATCGTGACCTGCGGGGCGTCGGCACGAGCAACGTCGCTCGGCCCGATCGCCATCGCCAGAGCGACGAGCAGAAGGAGGGCGCGTCTCATCGCTCCTCCAGCCAGGCGACGTGGAGGGCGGTGCGGCCGTCGTGCTCGGAGAGGCGGGCGTCGGCGTGCCAGACCTCGGCCAGTCGCTCCGGCGTGAGGACCTCCCGCGGGGTGCCGGCGGCGACGGTCCGCCCCTGGGAGACGACGACGACACGGTCGGCGATCGCCGCGGCGAGCGCGAGGTCGTGGACGACCAGCAGCACGGTCAGCCCTTCGCCGGTCAGGCCGCGCAGCAGGCCGGCGACTTCGACCGTGGCGCCGAGGTCGAGCTGGGAGGTCGGCTCGTCGGCGATCAGTACGGGCGCCTCCTGCGCCAGCCCGATCGCGATCTGCACCCGCTGGAGCTCGCCGCCGGAGAGGGTGGTGAGCGCCCGCTCGGCGAAGCGGCCGACCTCGGCCCGCGCCATCGCCCCCTCGACCGCGTCGTGGTCGGCGCGCGTCATCCGGCCCAGCACGCGCAGCTGCGAGGAGCGGCCGATCGTCACCGCTTCGCGCACCGTGACCCCGGCGGGCACCGGCATCCGCTGGGGGACGAAGGCGCGCAGGCGGGCGAGCTCGCGGCCGCGCAGCGAACCGGCCTCGCGTCCCCACCAGGCGACGACCCCGCCGCTCCGGCGCTGCAGTCCGCAGACGGCGCGGATCAGCGTCGACTTCCCGGCCCCGTTGGGACCGACCACGACGACGAGCTCGCCGCTGTGGACCTGGAGGGTCGCCCCGCGCACGATCGGGGTGCCGCCGATCTCGACCTCGACGTCGTAGGCCTCGAGCGGCAGCGCATCGGTGGCCTGGGTCGCCACCTCCATCAGAGCGCTTTCCGCAGGAGCCAGAGGAAGACCGGGACGCCGAGGAGCACCATGAACGGGCCGACCGGGAGTTCGATCGGCGCCCGCACCGTGCGCGCCAGCGTGTCCCCGGCCGCCAGCAGCGCGCCGCCGCCGATGGCCGAGGCGGGGACGACGAAGGTCTGGCTGGAGGTCCGTCCCGCCATCCGCACCACGTGCGGCACGACCAGGCCGAGGAAGGCGAGCAGGCCGGCGATCGCGGCCGACGCCGCCGCCAGGAACGCCGCCGCCACCGCGGCCCCGAGGCGGATCAGCTGCGGCCGCGAGCCGAGCGAGGCGGCGACGTCGTCCCCGAGCGCGAGGCGGTCGAGCGGCCGGATCAGGAAGAAGACGAGGACGGCGCCGGCGAGGAAGTAGGGCCAGGTGGTTTCGAGGCCTTCCCAACCCGAGGAGGTCAGGCCGCCGGCGAGGAAGAAGATCGCCGACGGGGCTTTTTCGGGGAAGGCGGCGAGCAGGCCGGTGGTCCCGGCGGTGAACAGCGAGAGCATCGCGATGCCGGCGAGGACGACCTTCGCGACCGAGCCGCGGTTGCGTCCGGTCCAGGCGAAGACGAAGACGAGCGCCGCCGCCAGCAGGCCGAAGAGGAGGGCGCCGACGGGGAGCAGCGCGATCTTCTCGGGGAAGAGGACGATGATCAGGATCGCGCCGAAGCCGGCGCCCCCGGTGACGCCGATCACGTCGGGGGAGGCCAGCGGATTGGCGAGGGCGCCCTGGAGGATCGCCCCGGCCACCCCGAGCGCGGCGCCGACGACCAGCGCTTCGACCGTGCGCGGCAGTCGCAGGGACTCGACGATCTGGTGGTTCGGCCCCGCCTTGCCGCTGCCGAAGAGGATGTCGAGCACTTCCCCGGGCGGCACCTTCACCGCGCCCAGCGCCAGCTCGGCGATCGCGGCGGCGATCAGCAGGGCGACCAGGATCGCCAGGACGAGCAGCCGCCGCGTCAAGGCTCAGCCGGGCCAGTTGTGCAGGTAGCGCTTGCGGACTTCTTCGATCGTCTTGCCGACGTCGGTCCCGGCCTGCAGGAGCGAGTTGTTCGTGGAGATGTAGATGTGGCCTTCCTTGGCGGCCTTGGTCGAGCCCCAGGCGGGATCGTTCGCGAAGTACCTGGTGATCGCCGGGATGTCCTCGGGCTCGCCGTGGGGCACCACGATCAGGATTTCGGGGTCTTCGGCGACCACGACTTCGTCGGAGATCCGCTGGAAGCCGGAGCCGGCGGTGAGCCCGCCCGCGAGCACTTCCCCGCCCGCCTTGCGGACGAGGTCCCCGCCCCAGCTATTCGGCAGGAAGGTGAAGGGGGACTGGCCGACGCCGAGGATCAGCATCACCGACGGCCGCTTCGTGATCGCCTTCCGTGCCTTGCCGAGTTCCGCCTTCATCTTCACCACGAGCTTCTTCGCCTCGGGCAGCTTGCCGACGAGGGACCCGATCGCCAGGGTCTTCGAGATCACCCCGTTGACCCGCACCGGCTCGCGGGTGACGACGCGGATGCCGAGGTTCGCCATCGCTTCGTTGCCCTTCACCCAGGTCTTCGTCGAGAGGACGAGGTCGGGTCGCAGGGACACGAGCTGCTCGAGGTTGGGGCCGTTGGGATGGGCGAGCGGCAGGGCGGTCACGCCCTTCAGCTGCGGGGAGAAGCGTTCGTTGCCGCCGACCGTCTGGCCGATCCCCACCGGCTGGACGCCGAGCTTCACCAGGGTGTTGGCGGCGAAGGGGGTGAGCGCGACGATCCGCTTCGGCGCCGCGGCCGCGGCGGTCCCGGCGACCCAGAGGCAGAGCGCGACCGCGAGGAGGGAGATCCCGACGGCCATTCGACCTGGACGACGTGTACGCGCTGCAACCAAGGGGCCTGCTCCTTTGCTCGAGTTCAAACTTAGGGACGCCTAACAACTTAGCGAGAGTTTGTTAGGGTCGCCTTATTAGGTCACCCTAACAAGGAGGAAGCAGTTGAAGTCGTTCCCGATCTTGAGTCGCTCCGCGCGGCGCCTCGCCGCTCTCGGAGCGGTGGCCGCGGCAGCGATCGCCGTCACCGCGGCGCCGGCCTCGGCGGCCACGATCCCCGCCGGCGGCCTGGCGGTCCAAGGCGCGAGCCTCGACTGGACGGGCAGCAACGTGATGCAGTCGCCGTTCGCCGCCGGTCCGATGAAATTCTTCCACTACTTCTCCGCGGGAGTCTCCGAGGGCACCGAAGCCACTTATAAGGGTGCCGACGGCAACGCCCAGGTCCTGCTGGAAGCCGAAGGGCCCGAAGCGGTGGCCACCTGGGCCACCCACACGAACTTCAGCGCCGAAGCGGGGCACCACCAGAAGGTGCGGCTGCTCGGCGGGACGGGGCGGATCGAGCCCGACGGCTCGGTGGCGATCAGTTGGAACGCCAGCTTCAGCGTCAACTTCTACAGCGGCTCCGCGCCGTTCTCGGTCGAGAACCCGACCCTCCTCGTCAAGCCCGACGGGACCGGCGAACTGACCGCGACCCTGTCGGGCTGCAAAGCGAGCAAAGCCGAACCGGCCGCCGGATGCGTTCCCTTCGCGCCGGTGCCCGGGGCGCAGATCGCCACCTTCTCCGGCGCGCAGGTCGACCCCGACGCCCCGCTGACCGTGGTCCCGAACTACGCCGGTGTCGAAGTCGAAACGTCGGGGACGGCGGCCGCGCAGGATCGCACGGTCGAAGGCTGGGGCGCCTGGCCGCAGTCGATGGTCAGCTTCCAGGACCAGACCGGCCTCTCGTCCTTCTTCTACTCGTCGGGCAGCGGTGAGGATCCGAAGAAGGCGCCGCTGCCGTTCGTCGTCGACTTCAAGGGCCCGACCCCGACGCCGCCGAAGCCGGCGCCCGCGGATCCGGGCAAGCCCGAGGAGAAGCCGACCCCGGCTCCGACCCCGGCCCCCGGCAAGCTCGCCGCGTCGAAGGGCGTCCAGACGTTCGGCACCAACGGCGTCGCCAAGGTGGCGACCCTGACCTGCCCGACCGGCGGCGCCACCTGCACCACCACGGTGCCGAAGCGCCTCGGCGCCAAGATCGCCGGCAAGCGCTACATGCTCGGGGTGATGGCCCCGAAGAAGATCGGCGCCGGCAAGTCGGCCACCGTGCGGGTCCACGTCCCGAAGGCTGCCCAGGAGGCGCTCGGCGCCAAGAAGCACCTGGTGAAGCTGACGGTCGCCCTCCACGCGAACGGCCGGACGACCAAGCAGCTGGTCAAGGTCAAGATCGCGGGCAGGCACTAAGTGTCGAGCGCGCGCTACGCGATGGTGATCGGGGTGCTGGCCTTGGCCGGCGCCCTGATCACCGGCCCGGCGGCGGAGGCCAAGACCCGGACGGTCCCGCCCGGCGGCGTCCTCAAGCTGGGCACCGTCCGCTGCACCGCCACCGAAGCCTGCGTGGTGAAGCCGCAGCCGAAGCGAATCGTGGCCAAGGCCGGCGGCAAGAAGGTCAAGGCGAGGGTCGTGGTGCCCTCCTTCCTCGGCCCCGGCGGCAAGGCCGCGGTCAAGCTCCGCTTCGGCAGCGGCGCGCTCGAACGCCTGGCCGGCAGCTCGGCCACCTTCCAAGCTCGGGTCCTCCTCATCGGCTCGGGCGAAAAGTCCTCCCACCTCTTCAAGGCGACCCTGAAGCGTCCCGCCCCGCCCACGAAGCCGACCAAACCGAGCCCCGGCTCCCCGGCCTCCTCGGGCAACGGAGCCCCCGGCGAAGGCGCCCACTCGGAACCGATCAGCGGCGAAACCGCACCCCTCCCCCGACCCCTCACCGCCAAGACCGTCGAAAACGTCAGCCTCAAGTGGTTCCCCCGAGCCTCCTGGCTGGCCTACGTGGCGACCGGCGAAGGCACCACCACCGCAAACGGCGCCTCCTCCGCCTTCTCCACCATCGCCCCCTGCCCCGCCCAACCCGGTTCCAACGAAGGCGGCGGCTCCAACTCAGGAGTCAACCTCCCCTACCAAATCGACTTCACCCCCACCGAATCCTGGTTCGACCCCGCCACCAACACCGCCTCCATCAACGCCACCGGCAGCGCCTCCTTCCGCTTCAAAGGCCACGGCATAGACCTCACCGGCTCCGACCCGGAAATCCAACTCACTCCCACCAACTCCCAAGCCATCCTCCGCTTCTCCGGAGCCGAAGGCACCCCCTACCCCAACCAAAGAGTCGCCCTCCTCAACCTCAATACCACCGGCCAGCCGACCGTCGAAGGCAACACCTACACCTACAACCTCCTCCGCGGCACCCTCACCCCCAACGGAGAAAAGGTCTTCGCCGGCTTCTACACCGCCCCGACGAACAACGGCTTCGGCTGCGTCTCGGCCTCGTTCATGGTGCCGTGAACGAGGCGGCACCGGCGGGGCCGCTCGCCCTTATAGGTGTCGAGCAAACGAAGAACCGAGATCTGAAGCCGGGTGGGATTTGCCCGAGAGCGGAAGTGTGCATCCCAGGGGCCGTCTCAAGCGTGCCGTGCACTGCAATGGAGAGCCTGCTGGTTGTCAGGTCGAGATCGCCTGAAGTTCGCCGTCGGCCCCGCGCGCTCGGCCGGACTCGAGCGGGGCGGAGGCAGCAGGCCAGCCATCCGGTCCACCGACGCGAAGAGCGTGTGAAAGGCGACCGTGAACCTGGTCCTCAGGGCGAGGCAACCCTGAACCACCCCTTCCGCCCGCAGCTTTCCGGGCGCAGACCTACTGCTCGCTCAACAACTTTCGCACCAGTTTACGCTCCCAGAGCGATCTGATACATTCCGCAAAATGTTGAGAACCAATAAGGCCTTTGCGTTGCTGATCCTCATTGTTGTCGGTTTGGCCCTCGTGGGATGCGGCGGAGGGGGAAGTGCGTCATCCGGGGGAACCGAAACCTTAAGCGCCTCGGGCGACAAGGCCGGGGAAGCGGATCCCGGCGGAGGCAAGAGCGCGACCCCGGAAGAAAAAGGGGCCGCCGACAAGGGCAACCCAAAAAAAGAAAAGCCGCCCGTATTCAAGGCAGCCGACGGGGAAGAGGTCAAGAAGTTCGGGAGCCCAGCGCCACCGGAAGAAACCGAAGCAGCATCGGCCGTGCTCAATGAAAGCCTGAAGGCGCGCGAAGCGGGACAGTGGCAGGTGCAGTGCGACTCGTTGACCGTGGCAACCCAGGAAGAAATCACCGAACTGGCCAAAGCGAAGAAATCTGCGCCCTGTGCCGAGTCTTTGGAAGCAATAGCCAAGCCCCTTGCCTCGACGAAGGCGATTCGGGAAGACACCCTGAACGGCCAGATCGAAGGACTGCGCGTAAAAGGGAAGACTGGTTACGCCTTCTGGAAAGACGCCGAAGGGAATGAATGGGCCGTTGCCATGAAGCAGGAAGACGGGCAGTGGCTGGTTGACTCCTTGACCGTCACGGCAATTGGTTGACTCAGGCGACTTCTCGTTGCAGCGTCGAGGCGACGACGGCGCAAAAGCTTCCTCGGGAGGCACCGGCGCCGGGGGCTGACGGTACTTCTGGATTCGGCACCCCGGCGCCGGCGGACACATCGTCCACACGGCCCAGGCGGCCAAGTGGACAACGTCAGACTACCCGCGAAGGTCGATCTGATCAGCCAGAATTTCCTGATCACTTGACTTTCCGCATCACATACGAGAGTGTTTATCCACCGCGCTAGGGATTGCGCGGTTAACAGGGCTGGCGGGGAGCTCCACCAGGAGCCGTGGCGTCTGACGGGATTCGGGCGTGCCTCGCCGGCGACACATCAAGAACCAGGAGAGTCAAGAGATGAAGCATCTCCGCATGATCGGCCTCGCCGCGATGATGGCGATGGCACTGGCCGCATTCGTCGGCGTCGCGTCGGCCTCGGCGATCGGGATCCACCCGTCGTCGACCGCCTTCGAAGGCACCGGCACACTCGTCAAAAGCGAAAAAATCGGTGGCGTGACCCACAACTGGACCTCGACCTTCACCACGAACGGCGGCTCGGGTCCGTACGCGAAATGCGAAACGACGAAGTTCACGGGCACGACCCAGGCCGGTACAACCGCTGAAGTCACAGTGACGCCGTCCTACACCAACTGCTTCTCGAACATCGGGGGCAGCCTGGTGACGGCGACCGTGTCGACGCCGAAAGTCTGGCATATCAGCGTCGCTACCTACAACACGACGACCCGTGTTTACACCGGCAAAATCAAAGTCACAGGTCCCGTGACGATCGAAGTACCCGCGGTGGCATGCACGATCACCGTTGGGGAACAGGAAGTCTCCGGCGAAGGCATCAACGACACCGGGACCCCACCGGCAGGCACCGAGGTCAACCCGGCCTCGGCCACGCCGATCGAAGTCGCATACACCGGCAACACCGGTTGCACCAACAACGGCGTGAACAACGGCACGTCCAAGTACGTGGGACCGGTCCACATTCCCACGATCTATGTGGAATAGACCAACCCGTCTGCGTTGCGAAGCACGCAGCACCTGACGCGACGCCCGGGTCGGAGCATGCCTCCGGCCCGGGCGTACGCGCGTCGGGACTGAACTTCACCTCTCACGGATCATCGGAAAAGACGCAGTCAAAACGACGAGTAGGGGGAAAGAATCAAGATGACCGACAAGATCAGGCGCCGCCTGCCGATCGCCCTGGTGGCGCTCGCGGCTCTCGGTGCGTTCGGGGTGTTCGGGGCCGGGAGCGCCTCGGCGGCCCCGGACTTCAGCCAGTGTCCGTTGGAAAACGAAAACGTGGAAAGCTGCTTCTACTCCGAAACCACCGGGGGAGAATTCGTGATCGGGACCTCGACCGTGCCGATCACGAAAAAAGTGATCCTGCAGGGCGGTACCTACGTGACGAACCCCGAAACCGGCGCCTCGGCATTCGTCAACGCCAAGAACGGGGAAACCCTCTCGAAGACCGCTCTGAACGTGCCCGGCGGGCTGGCAGGGTTGGTGAACTGCAAAGAAATCAGCATCGGATTCATCCGGGTCGCGTGCGAAGTGGTCTTCGAAAACGGGACCACCGGCGTCACCGCCACGGCCGAACTGGTGGGCCCGGTGGGCTATAACTTCGGCGCCTTCTCGCGGCGCGAAGGTACGGCGCTGCAGCTGCCGGTCCGGGTCAAGCTCTCGAACCCGTTCCTCGGCTCGGAATGCTACATCGGCAACAGCAAATCGCCGGTCACCCTGAAACTGACCAGCGGCACGACCGCCCCGCCCCTGCCCAACAAACCGATCTCGGGCACGCAGGGCAAAATCACCTTCTCCGAAGGTGGCGAACTGTTGGAAGCCAAAGGCTACAAACTGGTCGACAACAGCTTCTCGGCGCCCGAAGCGTCGGGATGCGGCGGCATCTTCTCCTTCGTGGTCAACCCGATCGTGAATCTCAAGGAGGGCCTGCCGGCCGCCGCGGGCAAGAATACCGCGATCCTCACCGGCACCGCCTTCATCGGCGGCCGCTCGATCGTCGAATAGCCGTAGTCGCATAGGGAAATGCGTGCACGGGCCCCGGCCATGCCGGGGCCCGTGTTCGTCCTCCGGATGAGCAGGAACGGTGGTACTCCGGGCAGCTAAGGTCGGCGGGGAGCTCCACCAGGAGCCGTGGCGTCTGACGGGATTCGGGCGTGCCTCGCCGGCGACACATCAAGAACCAGGAGAGTCAAGAGATGAAGCATCTCCGCATGATCGGCCTCGCCGCGATGATGGCGATGGCACTGGCCGCATTCGTCGGCGTCGCGTCGGCCTCGGCGATCGGGATCCACCCGTCGTCGACCGCCTTCACCGGAAACGGCACACTCGTCAGAAGTGAATAAATCGGTGGCGTGACCCACAACTGGACCTCGACCTTCACCATGAACGAAGGGTCGGGTCCGTCCATAAAATGCGAAACCACCAAATTCACGGGCACGACCCAGGCCGGTACAACCGCTGAAGTCACAGTGACGCCGTCCTACACCAACTGCCTATCTACCATCTTCGGCACCCTGGTGACGGCGACCGTTTCGACGCCGAAAGTCTGGCATATCAGCGTCGCTACCTACAACACGGCGACCCGTGTTTACACCGGCAAAATCAAAGTCACAGGTCCCGTGACGATCGACGTACCCGCGGTGGCATGCACGATCACCGTTGGGGAACAGGAAGTCTCCGGCGAAGGCATCAACGACACCGGGACCCCACCGGCAGGCACCGAGGTCAACCCGGCCTCGGCCACGCCGATCGAAGTCGCATACACCGGCAACACCGGTTGCACCAACAACGGCGTGAACAACGGGAAGGCCAAGTACGTGGGAGCGGTCCACATCCCCACGATCTACGTGGAATAGACAGTCCCGTCTGCGTGGCGAATCACGCAGCACATGACGCGACGGATCTCGGCGCGCGTCGGGAAGAGACCGGGCCGTTCGCCGATCGCCCTGTTGGCGCTCGCGGCTCGGGACGCGTTCGGGGTGTTCGAGGCCGGGAGCGCCTCGGCGACCGCGGACTTCAGCCAGTGCCTGTGGGACAACGACAAGGTGGAGTGCTGAACGTGCCCGGCGGTCGTGCAGGGTTCCTAAAATGCTGGAGAACTCGCATCAGATCTATCTGGGTCGCATGCGAAGCGGTGGTCGAAAGCGAGATCACGGCGCCCGAAGCGTCGGGATGTGGCGGCATCTTCTCCTTCGTCGTCAATCTGACCGTGAATCTCAGGTGTTCTTGCCAGCCGACGCCGGCAATAGACGAACCACCTCAGGATGCCGTCGCGCGGCAGCCCTGACCCAGATTCCGAACGCAGAAATCGGTGGCGCAGCCCTCAACCCCGTGGCGACATCCGTAGCCACGAAGGGAGCGGTCCCCTGGTGAGCTGATCAAAGGTCTGGTGACTCCAAAGGCATCGACGGAGCTGGGCTTCCCGGCATCGAGGGCACCCCGCAACAACATGGGCACCTTACGGAGGTCTCGTCCAATCTGTGAGTCCTCGACGTGGGTAGCCGCTCAAGGCGATTCTACGAGACACTGCGGCACCTCAGTCCGGGCCGGAGAATTGCCCGGGCCGATCTCCGCCAGTTGGCTGACTCTGGGGAAGACCAACGGCTCGCCTGCTGACCCTTCAACCGGCGGTCCGGGCGAGCGGGGGGTAATTCGGATAGACCACGGCCAACACTGGGTATCCCCTTGGCCCTGCATCTGGTACGCTGCCAACCCAGCCTAGGGATGTGGGAATCCTGGCAAGGCATCTGAGATACAGCAAGGGGGCAGGGGTGAGAAACCTGATGGCATGCGTTCGAAGCCGTGTAGTCATTGGCGGAGCAGCCGCGGCGCTGCTCTTCCTCGGCATCTCCGTGAGCGGCGCGGCGGCCGCACCGACTTACACGTACCACGGAGAATCGTTCGGCCCGGATGGCACCCAGTCGAGCACGTTCCAAATTCCAGGTCCGGTCGGCATCGACTCGCAGAGCGGCGCAATCTACGTCGGCGACACGGAAGCAGGGGCGATAAAGAAGTTCAACGCACATCATCAGCCGGAAGACTTCTCCGCGCTCGGAACGAACGAACTCCCAGCCTCGCTTCCAGCCCCTGGGGAAAGTCAGATTGCGGTCAGCCCCACGAGCCATGCTATCTACGTGACCTCGGCGAACGCGGTAGTCGCCTATAAAGCGGATGGGGAACCCGCCGAATTTCCGGCCCTCGGTTCATCCGAAATCACTGGCTTCAGTGAACTGTGCGGAGTGGCCGTCGATCCGAACGGAGATATCTATGCTGGTGACTACGCGGCGGGGCAAATCGACGTATACGCCCCGAACGGCGAATTGCTGACCAGAATCTCCGGCGGCTTTAACTGCAACATCGCGGTTGACGGAAAAGGCAACGTATATGCCAGCTATGTCTCCTCGCCGTTCGTGAAACTCGTCCCTTCTAGCTTCCCCGTCACGGCGGCGACCATCTATTCGGGGCCGACTACGGTGGATTCGGGCGAAGTTCGGAGCGTGTCCGTCAACCAAGCAAGCAATGAAGTCTTCGCCGACTTCGGCGATCACGTGGTGGCGTACGAACCGAGCGGCAGAAGGATTGGGACCTTTCCCCTCGGAGGAGAAGGAGGCGAACTGAGTGGCTCGGGTGGGCTCGCCGCCGATTCCGCGACTGGAAACGTCCTGGTGGCGGACTCCGAAGGTAGTCGTCAGGTTCGCCTCTTTGGCCCGAAACTGGCAGCCGAACCCGTCGTCACCCGCGAATCAACTCGCACGGTTGATGTCAATGAAGCGACCATCGAAGGCATCGTCATACCCGAAGGCGCGCAGACCTCCATCCGGATCGACTATGGACCCACCGAAGCGTACGGGCGCTCCAGCGACCTCGTTCCGGTGGGTAGTGGCTTTTCCCCCCGCACCGGCATCGCATCGCTGACCGGGCTTGAATCCGAGACGACTTATCACTGGCGTCTAGTCGCAGTAAATGCAGTTGGCGCAGTCGAAGGACCCGACCGCACCTTCGCGACCTTTCCCCACTCTCCGCCGGAACCTGCTTGTCCGAACGAAGCAATTCGCGAAGCCCAACACGCCACGTACCTTCCCGAATGTCGCGCCTATGAGCTGGTGACGCCCACCGAGAAGGGATCTGCAGTCGTTAAGAACGCATCCAGTTCGGTAAGTGGCAATTCGGCGGTCCTGGGTGGCAACCCTCCCCTTCCAAACTCCCTTTCCGGCCTCGGCGGATACAAAGTGGAGCGATCCGAAGCCGGCTGGTTCCATTCGGCGGATCTGCTTCCGCCGGCCTCGGAAGCAGTGTTCGGCCCTGCTGCTCCCGAAATCCTCTTAACGCCGACGCAGGATGCGGCAGTTATCTCATTGGGCGCCAATGCTCGTCTTACTCCCAACGGTCCCTCCCCGGAACCGTCGAGCCTCCCGCCGGTCAAATTCCGAACCAACTATGTGTGGCACGAAGGTCTACCGCTGAATGTTATTCAAACTCGGCCTACTGACACCGAACTCAACGAACTAGTCAGCCAGGGCCGATCCTTCATACCCAGGGTTCTCGGCGCATCAGCAGACTTAAGTCGGATCGTGTTCGATGCCCCAGGCACGCTTGCGCCCGGGGGAGCAAGCGTCGCAACCGCGGGAAGTAACGTGTACGAATGGCATGAAGGGACGATTAGCGCCCTCGGCATCTTGCCCGGCGGAGCACCAGCCCAAGGGTCGGGTGTCGGAGCCAGCGCTGAGTCAGATTTCGCTGGGGCCGCTCACTATGGCAACGAAGTTCTGAATGCCGTCTCTTTCGGAGATAACACCTCCCGGGTCTACTTCAACGCACCAGTCGGCCTAGCCCAGGGCGAACCCAAAGGTCAGTTGTATCTGAGGGTGAACGGCGTTGAAACGGTGGAAATATCCAAGTCCCAGGCCTCGCAGCCAGATCCTCACGGCGGACCGTTCCCCGCCGTGTTCCAGTTCGCCTCACCAGGTGGCGGTTCCGTGATCTTTACCAGTGCCGGAAGTCTGACGACTGATGCGAACACCGGGACCGATCCGATCGTGGGCGGCGGCAGCGGGCGCGCAAATCTCTATCGGTATGAGGTGTCTACTGGGAGATTGACGGACCTCACTGTGGCGTCAGGTCCGCAGAATGAAGCCGCAGGCGCAGCGGTAGACGAAGTAGTGGCAGCCTCCACTGATGGCTCGGTCATCTACTTCCTGGCATCCGGTGTGCTGGATCCAGGTCACGGCAGTTCGGGCGGTACGAACCTGTACGTCTACCACGATGGCCATGTCGACTTCGTTGCTAATGGGGTACCTGCGGAATTCGGGAAATACAGCGCCAGCCCTAGCGGCGACTACCTGGCAATCCAGAGCGGCTCGCGATTGACCGGGTACGACAACGCATCGACGAGCGGAGTGTCCAAGCAAGAGGTGTACGTCTACTCACTGGCCAGCAAGAGGCTTGACTGCGCTTCGTGTCCAGGCGGAAGCCCCATCGTCTCCGGCACCCTCCCCAGCCAGAACGGTCCGGGGCTGCTCGTCGAACCAGTGTCCAAACGCGGACTCATGACTGATGACGGCACTGTCATGTTCGAATCAGAGGAAGGGCTTGTGGCGGGCGCCAACAATGGGCATGTGAAGGCCTACGCCTGGCGTAACGGCAAGCGTTGGAAGATTTCTGGTGGTGCGTCGGAAGGTGAAGACGAAGTGCTCGGTGAGAGTTCAGGTACCGGCGATATCTTCTTCCGCACCTATCAGCAGCTCCTTCCAGCAGACCACGACAATGCGCTAGATGTATATGACGCCCGCGTGGACGGTGGATTTGAGGGAGCTGCGCGGCCGATCGAATGTACCTTGGGTAGCTGCCGAAGTGAAGGGGGATCGATGGAAAGCGGTACGGATGGCACCGGCAATCGGTTTGCTGGCTCCGGATTCGACGGCCCTCCCTGTTTGAAGCTCAACCGGCAGGCGAAGAAGGTCAGAGGCCAGTCGAGGCGAGCCCGTAAGCACGGCGCAAAGAAGCGGGCGAACCGGCTCCAGAAGAGGTCGAGACAACTGCAACGAGAAGCCAAGGCATGCACGAGAGCGGGAGGTGCCAGATGATCCGGTCGACCAAGATCATGCTCACGGTGTGTTGCGTGGGCGCGGTGCTCGTCAGTCTAGGCGCGGCGCCAGCATCGGCGCAACTAGAGCTAGTACCCGGCTCGTTCGAAGCCTATGCCTCGAACTCGATGGATCCTGGCGAAGAACTGGTGGGTGATCGAGACGATCTGGATCTTCAGGCCGGTTCTCATCCCTTTGTTGAGACCGTAGCCTTCGAGTTCGAAACGCACGAAGGGCCTCCGGTGATTCCGGGTGGAGTTCCAAGCCGCGTTCCTGGCGGGAGCCTTCGTCGAGACACGGTTGATCTTCCGGTCGGTCTTGTCGGAAACCCTACGGCTGTACCCTCGTGCCCGAGGGCGGTATTCGAGGGCTCCGTTCAGTGTCCGGTTGACTCTCAAGTAGGGACTGCACTTGTCGACTTCGGAAACGAATTCGGTGCGGAACTGCTGCCCGTCTACAACATCACGGCGGCGGCTGACGAACCGGCGCTACTGGGGTTTAAGGCCAATCAGGCAGTACCGGTCTACTTGAGGCCGACCGTCCGGAGTAACGGGGACTACGGACTCTCAGTGAACGTCACGGAAGTGCCCCAGACTCTTTCGACCGTATCCGCCAGAGTCGCCATCTGGGGGGTACCGGCGGCTTCTTCGCACGATGGTCAGCGCAATATTCTGCAGAGCGGCCCTCCCATACTCGGGCCTCCGTTGGCGAGTCAGGCTCCCGAGCTCCCGTTCTTGACGATGCCATTTGACTGTGGGGCGTCCCTCGTTACCGCGATGACGTTCGAAGCGTGGCAGGAACCGGGAGCGGTACAAGCGGTGCAAGCGGCCACTCCGCCCTTGACCGGATGTGACCAATTGACCTTCCTTCCTACCTTGACTCTTAGCCCTGGGTCCAGCGCGATCGATTCCCCTAGTTCGATCGCAACGACCTTGAAAGTTCCTCAAAACCAGAATCCCGGCGGCTACGCGACGCCAGCGGTCAAGGACGTCACCGTCACGCTACCAAGGGGCCTGACGTTGTCCCCGTCGGCGGCGAACGGACTGGCGGCATGCACCGATGCGCAACTCGGCTATGGCACCACCGCCCCGGCCGCCTGCCCGGGAGGGTCCGAAGTGGGAACGGTGGCCGTAAAGACCCCGCTCCTTGAAAAGCCACTCACGGGAGCGGCTTACATCGGCACTCCGCTCTCTCACGATCCCGCTTCCGGAGAAATGTTTCGGCTGTTCCTTGCTTTCCAGGGGTACGGCGTCAACGTGAAACTTCGCGGGAACGTAAGTGCGGATCCTCAGAGCGGACAGCTCAGCGTGACCTTCCGCGAAAATCCGCAATTACCCGTCGAAGAACTGAAGCTGAATCTCTTTGGAGGAGCAACCTCCTCGCTGGCCAGCCCTCCCAGCTGTAACAGCTATGAGATCGGTGCGACGATTTCATCGTGGTCGGGTCAGCAGATGACTTCGCCGAGCCCGTACTCGGTCGGCGCCGGTTGCTCCACTCAAGGGCGCTGGTCCCCTGCTCTCGAATCTACGACGGACAGTGCCCGAGCTGGGGCGTCTTCGCCTTTCGTGTTCCGGCTCAAACGGGCTGATGGTGAACTCGATCCGAGCGGGATCTCCCTCACCCTTCCCCAAGGGCTGACCGGCGTGCTCCGCGGAGTCCCCTACTGCTCGGACGCAGCAATCGCGGCCGCCGGCAACCGTAGTGGCGCGCAGGAGATCGCATCTCCTAGCTGCCCCGCTGCCTCGAGGATTGGTTCTGTCTCAGTTGGTGCGGGTCCCGGGTCCGCTCCGTACTACGTCAATGGCTCGGTCTACCTCGCGGGACCGTATAGAGGTGCTCCGCTCTCGATTGTCACGATCACGCCGGCAGTTGCCGGTCCCTATGACCTCGGCGTAGTCAGCGTGCGAGCCGCGGTTTACGTGGACCCGACGACTGCGCAGATCCACGTCACGAGCGATCCGCTCCCGCAGATCCTCGGCGGCGTCCCCCTGCGCCTTCGCGATATCCGGGTTGCTATCGACAGGCCGAATTTCATGCAGAATCCGACCAGCTGCCGTCAACAGCACGAGACGGGAGAACTCTCAGGCCAGCCGTCCATTACCGGCGCGGGAGCAGGATCGCCATCCACTTTCATGTCGTCGGTGCCGTTCCAATTCGGGAGCTGCGCCTCGCTGAGCTTCTCGCCTAAGCTCTCGCTGAGTCTTTCCGGCGGTCACACGCGCGGCAAGGATCCGGCGTTGAAGGCGGTGCTCACTCGGCCCCAGGGTCAGGGGAATATCTCCTCCGTATCCGTGCTCCTTCCGAGGTCCGTGTTCATCGATCAGCGCCATGTCAACAATCCGTGCACCCGGGTCCAGTTCAATGCAGGCTCCGGAAACGGAGCCGAATGTCCGGCAAAGTCGATACTCGGACGCGCGGTTGCCTATACCCCCCTTCTCGACAGGCCCTTGGAAGGCCCAGTGATCTTCCGTTCAAACGGTGGCGAACGGCAATTGCCCGACTTGGTGCTAGCACTGCATGGCCAGATCAATCTCAACTTGGTCGGCTTCATCGACTCGAAACACATAAGAGGCTCCGAAGGCTCACAGATCAGGACGAGGTTTGCGACGGTGCCCGATGCGGCGGTGTCCCGATTCGTATTGAGCCTGAAAGGTGGGAAGAAGGGACTGCTTCAGAACAGCACCAATCTCTGCAAAGGGAAGCACTACGCCGAAGTCATTGCCGAAGCGCAAAGTGCGAGGGTCAGTATTACGTCGCCAAAACTGGCGGTTAAGTGCTCGCTTAAGAAGAAGTAGTCCATGCCTCCGGCCCGGGCGTACGCGCGTCGGGACTGAACTTCACCTCTCACGGATCATCGGAAAAGACGCAGTCAAAACGACGAGTAGGGGGAAAGAATCAAGATGACCGACAAGATCAGGCGCCGCCTGCCGATCGCCCTGGTGGCGCTCGCGGCTCTCGGTGCGTTCGGGGTGTTCGGGGCCGGGAGCGCCTCGGCGGCCCCGGACTTCAGCCAGTGTCCGTTGGAAAACGAAAACGTGGAAAGCTGCTTCTACTCCGAAACCACCGGGGGAGAATTCGTGATCGGGACCTCGACCGTGCCGATCACGAAAAAAGTGATCCTGCAGGGCGGTACCTACGTGACGAACCCCGAAACCGGCGCCTCGGCATTCGTCAACGCCAAGAACGGGGAAACCCTCTCGAAGACCGCTCTGAACGTGCCCGGCGGGCTGGCAGGGTTGGTGAACTGCAAAGAAATCAGCATCGGATTCATCCGGGTCGCGTGCGAAGTGGTCTTCGAAAACGGGACCACCGGCGTCACCGCCACGGCCGAACTGGTGGGCCCGGTGGGCTATAACTTCGGCGCCTTCTCGCGGCGCGAAGGTACGGCGCTGCAGCTGCCGGTCCGGGTCAAGCTCTCGAACCCGTTCCTCGGCTCGGAATGCTACATCGGCAACAGCAAATCGCCGGTCACCCTGAAACTGACCAGCGGCACGACCGCCCCGCCCCTGCCCAACAAACCGATCTCGGGCACGCAGGGCAAAATCACCTTCTCCGAAGGTGGCGAACTGTTGGAAGCCAAAGGCTACAAACTGGTCGACAACAGCTTCTCGGCGCCCGAAGCGTCGGGATGCGGCGGCATCTTCTCCTTCGTGGTCAACCCGATCGTGAATCTCAAGGAGGGCCTGCCGGCCGCCGCGGGCAAGAATACCGCGATCCTCACCGGCACCGCCTTCATCGGCGGCCGCTCGATCGTCGAATAGCCGTAGTCGCATAGGGAAATGCGTGCACGGGCCCCGGCCATGCCGGGGCCCGTGTTCGTGACTGCGCTCGCGGCTGTGGGTTGTAGGCCCCTCCACGACCGGCGCGTCACCAACTGGTCCATCCCCCCAATCGCCACCGCACCCGGCGAAGGCCCTCGGATCCACCGCAGGCCTCCTCTCTACATGAATGGATATCGACACAGAATTCCTCAAATACTTCTTTGTTTCTTGAGCAGTCGGGTGTATATCTGGCCTAAGGCTTAGGCGCCCAGGGGGCGTCGGAGCTGATCGGGATCGACAGGAAGCTTAAGTCGGAGCACCACGCCTAACGGATTCGGGCGGTCCTGTCGGCGACACATACACACCAGGAGAGTCAAGAGATGAATCAATTCCGGAGGTTCGGCTTCGCCATTATGTTGGCGATGGCTTTGGCGGCGCTCGTCGGCGTCGTCTCGGCGTCGGCGTCAGAAACCGAACCAAAACTCCACCCCTCGTCGACCGCCTTCGAAGGCACCGGCACACTGGTCAAAAGCGAAAAAATCGGTGGCGTGACCCACAACTGGACCTCGACCTTCACCACGAACGGCGGCTCGGGTCCGTACGCTAAATGCGAAACGACGACGTTCACCGGCACGACGCAGGCCGGTACAACCAACGAAACGACAGCTACGCCGCATTACAGCAATTGCTTCTCAAACATTGGGGGCAGTCTGGTATCAGCAACGGTATCGACGCCTAAAGAATGGCATTTTACAGCAACACTGTATTTCTCGGCGACCAGAAAGTGGACATTTCACGTGACGCTTACAGGTCCAATCACCATTTCTGTGCCTGCCGTCGGCTGCACGATCACCGTGCCAGAACAGACGGTCATGGGCGAAGGCATTAACGACACCGGCACGCCGCCTGCGGGCACGGAGATCAACCCGTCAACCGCCTCGCCGCTCGAAGTCGAATACACCGGCAACACCGGCTGCACCAACAACGGTGTGAACAACGGCATATCCAAGTATGTGGGAGCCGTCCACATCCCGACCGTCTACGTCGAATAGGTCTGCGCGATGTGATTGGGGAAGTACGCAGTTAATGACGCACCGCCCGGGCTGGACCTTGTCTCTGGCCCGGGCGCGTATTGCTGGGCGTGAAACTCGAGTTCTGGGCGGCAGCCGGCAGATTGTCACTCCGGAAGGCACGTGGGAGTCGATCGAAATGCCCGGTAGCTCAGCCGCTCCTCGCGAAGCCTTTGGGGCGATCGGCAACCAGCCTGGCCGCCAGGCACCGTCTGGTGTTGGCCAGTGTCCCCGCGGGGCCTCTACGGGCATTTGGGTGCCGCACCGCGAACTTCGGCAGGACGCTCACTTAGGGGACGGCCATCCCCCAGCGGGGGCCGCTCACGCCCTCGAGGTTGTTGCGGGTGTCGAGGCGGAGCCCGGCGACGAACGTGACGGCGTCCTCGGCGTTGGCAAAGAGATGGTGATCGATCTCCGGGGCCGGGATCGCCGTAGTGGGCGAGTTGGCCGCTCACCTGGGTGTAGCCGATCAAGGTCGCGCCGTGGAGGGCGTAGGAGACGGCTCCTGAGCAGTCGTAGCCCTTGGCGACGAAGCTGGCGTGACCGCCTCCCCATACGTGGGTCAAGCGCTCTGAGCCGCTGAGCGGCCAGGAGCGCGAAGAGCTGAAGGCGCAGCGCGGCGAACTCCGCCGGGCCAACGAGATCCGGAAGGCCGCCTCGGCGTTTTTCGCCGCCGAGCTCGACCCACACGCGACCGAAGCGAGCGCCTTCATCGAGGAGTACCAGGGTCGTTGCGGAGTCGAGCCGATCTGTCGGGTCCTGGGATGTCGGCCTCCGCCTACTACAGCGTCGAGGAAGCCGGGCGCACCTGGATCGCCCTGAAGCATGAAGGCGAGGAGGTCGGCTGGGGCCGGGTGCGGTGGCCGATGCTCCAGGGGGTGGTTCAGGGTCCGAACGGCGCGGAAAGCCCTGGCGCACTACGAAGCCCTGATCCGAAGGCTGCCCGCCGCCCCGACCTGGTCGAGCGTGACTTCAGCGCCCCGGCGCCGAACCGTCTCCTGGTCGGCGACTTCACCTACCTGCGCGCTTGGGAGGGGATCAGCTACCGTACCTTCGTGCTCGACGCCTTCAGTCGTCGCGTTGTCGGCTGGCAGCTGGGCCTCCCACATGCGCACCGTCCTCGTCCTCGATACGGGCCTCGGCCAACGTGACCCACGGCGCCGACGTCGAGCTGGTCGCCCACACCGGCCGCGGCTCCCAATGCCTCCGCCGACTACACCCAGGAACTCGACGACCATGGCGTCCTCTCCTCGGTCGGTTTGGTCGGCGACGCCTACGACAACGCGATGGCCGGGAGCCTCGTCGATACGTTCAAGACGGAGCTGGTGGTGGCCGACCGTTCCCGGCGGTCCCGCTCGCAGCTCGAGCTAGCCGTCGGGGATTACGTCTCGTGGCTCAATCACGAGCGCCTCCACGAATCCCCTCAGTGACTGATCTCCCGTGGAGGTCGAGTCCCTACGTTCTCGACGGAAGGCTCGACTGGGCAATCTCTCCTTATTAGGTCACCCTAACAAGGAGGAAGCAGTTGAAGTCGTTCCCGATCTTGAGTCGCTCCGCGCGGCGCCTCGCCGCTCTCGGAGCGGTGGCCGCGGCAGCGATCGCCGTCACCGCCGCGCCGGCCTCGGCGGCCACGATCCCCGCCGGCGGCCTGGCGGTCCAAGGCGCGAGCCTCGATTGGACGGGCAGCAGCGTGATGCAGTCGCCGTTCGCCGCCGGTCCGATGAAATTCTTCCACTACTTCTCCGCCGGAGTCTCCGAGGGCACCGAAGCCACCTACAAGGGTGCCGAGGGCAACGCGCAGGTCCTGCTGGAAGCCGAAGGGCCCGAAGCGGTGGCCACCTGGGCCACCCACACGAACTTCAGCGCCGAAGCGGGGCACCACCAGAAGGTGCGGCTGCTCGGCGGGACGGGACGCATCGAGCCCGACGGCTCGGCGGCGATCAGCTGGAACGCCGGCTTCAGCGTCAACTTCTACAGCGGCTCCGCGCCGCTCTCGATCGAGAACCCGACCCTCCTCGTCAAGCCCGACGGGACCGGCGAACTGACCGCGACGCTGTCGGGCTGCAAAGCGAGCAAAGCCGAACCGGCCGCCGGGTGCGTTCCGTTCGCGCCGGTGCCCGGGGCGCAGATCGCCACCTTCTCCGGTGCGCAGGTCGACCCCGATGCACCGCTGACCGTGGTCCCGAACTACGCCGGCGTCGAAGTCGAAACGTCGGGGACGGCGGCAGTGCAGGACCGCACGGTCGAAGGCTCCCTGATGCCCGCCTTTTATCGGCCCTTGTCCGGAACGAGCTTGACCGTCCCGCTCAGCCCACCCCCGGCGACAGTTGCCTTAACGGTCTTACCTTTCTTCAGTAGCTTCTTCACTTGAGCGTTGGTGATCTTCACCTTCACGTTCGCCGTCGAGGTGGGGCTGACTTCGAAGTGACTCTTGCCGATCGTCACGTTCTTCATCTTCTTGCCCTGTTTGACCGCCGACTTCAGGCTGACCGTGCCTGAGCAGGAGCCAACGCCACCGCAGCTGATCTTCAGCGTTGCCACGTTGCCTTGGGTCGAGGCCGTGGCGGCAATCTTCGGCGTCCCCTTCTTCGGCGATTCAGCCGAGGCCGGTGCCGGATTCTTGTCGAACGTTGCGGTCACCGTAGTAGGCCCATCGAGCGTGACGGTGCAGGCCGCCGAGCCCGAGCAGTTCGCGCCCGCGAAACCGGCGAAGGCCGAGCTCGCGTCAGCGCTCGCGGCCAGCGTTACCTTGGTGCCGAAGGGATAGGACGGTGCGCAGATACCCCCATTGCAACTGACCGAGCCTGAGCCGCCGCCGGACTTGGTGATCGCTAAGCTGACCGGGCCCATGTAGGTGTACTGGTCTTGGGCGAACGTGCCCGACGTACCGCCGACGGTCGTGACCCGCACGTCGACGACACCCGGTTCGTGGGGGGGCGCGATGGCCGTGATCGTTGCCCCTTTGGCTTCTACGATGGTCGCTTCCGAGGTCCCGAACTCGACTTTCGTCGGTTCACCGAGCCGTATACCACCGATCACTACCAGGTCGCCACCCGCCATCGATCCTCGCGCCGGGCTGACACTGGTGACCGCGGGTGGCGCGACGAAGGAGAACTGATCGGTAGCGGAGGCGGGAGAAGTGCCGCCCGCGGTGACCACCCGCACGTCGACAGAACCGGCGGCGTGAGCAGGCGTCGTCGCCTTGATTTCCGTCGAGCTTTCGACTTTGCAAGTGGCGACGGTGCCGGCACACGTGACTTCGGCCGTCCCAAACGTGATCTTTATCGCGTTCGTCAGGTTCGTTCCCCTTATCGTCACCGCCTCCCCGCCCGCCGTGGAGCCTATGGTCGGGCTCACGCTGAAGACGGTAGGCGCCTGCGCCGCTTCGTAGAGGAACTGGTCAGTCGGCGGGTTGACCGCTGACGTTCCGCCGGAAGTCGTCACTCGCACGTCGACAGAACCGGCGGCGTGAGCAGGCGTCGTCGCCTTGATTTCCGTCGCGCTTTCGACTTTGCAGGTGGCTACGGTGCCGGCACAGGCAATTTCGGTCGCGCCGAATGCGACCTTGCTGGCACCCGTCAAGTTGGTCCCCGCGATCGTCACGACTTCCCCGCCGATGACGGAACCGTGGTTCGGGGCGATGCTAGCTACCGTCGGCGCGGGCGGTGGTGGCGGCCCGGAGAACTTCGCCTTCAGCGTCGCCGACTGGCTTTCGTTGAATTCGGTGATGCACGGATTTTCGGTCGGGTCCGCCGCCGGTTCGCAGCCGGCACCGAGGAATTCACCCGACAGTTCCCATTCGAGAAAGCTGCTGCCCGAGCCCGGCGTCGCCGTGAAGTCGATCTCTTCGAAGAACGCGGCCTGGGCGAAGGTCGTGCAGTCGCCGCTGGCGGTCCCGCCCGAGATCTGGCAGTTGAGCGGGTCCCCGCCCGCGGCCGTGATCGTGCCTTCGCCGGTGCTGCCCGGGGCGGCTTCGATCGTGATCGTGCCGTGGGCGGGTGGCGGCCCGGAGAACTTCGCCTTCAGCGTCGCCGACTGGCTTTCGTTGAATTCGGTGATGCACGGATTTTCGGTCGGGTCCGCCGCCGGTTCGCAGCCGGCACCGAGGAATTCACCCGACAGTTCCCATTCGAGAAAGCTGCTGCCCGAGCCCGGCGTCGCCGTGAAGTCGATCTCTTCGAAGAACGCGGCCTGGGCGAAGGTCGTGCAGTCGCCGCTGGCGGTCCCGCCCGAGATCTGGCAGTTGAGCGGGTCCCCGCCCGCGGCCGTGATCGTGCCTTCGCCGGTGCTGCCCGGGGCGGCTTCGATCGTGATCGTGCCGTGGGCTGCGGCGTGGGCAGCCAGAGCGAAGAAGAAGAGAGCGGCGAGAGTCAGGCAAAGCTCCATGCGGCCCCGAGTTGTCGTCGACATATTGATCGTCCCCTTCCCAGCGATTCTCCGTCAATTACCGCCATTCCCTGCAACCTTCGGCAGGGGTTCGGGCTGGACACCCTCGCAGTTCCCAATAATGCATCGCGTAGTTCCAGCAGAGCGCAGTGCATCACGCTCGCTTCCTCAAGTCAAGAGTTCAGAGGCGCTCCCTCAGCAGGCAGCAGCGCCCTTGCTGGCTCACGAATCGACGGTTTGGAAAACATCGCACGCACAATCTTGCCCTCGTCGCCCGAGGACTGGGAACCTGCTGGCACCGCGGGGTACCGACCGCGCGGCATCCGACCGGGCGGACCGTGGAACCCAGTCGCGGCACGACCAGGTCAAGCGCAAATCGAACTAAGGAGTGACAGAGAATGATCGGACGCAGATCCGTCGTCGGCCTCTCGCTGCTCGGCGCGCTGCTCGTATGTGCCTTCTTGGCACAGAGCGCGTCGGCAGCATTCGTGCCGGCGAAAAACACAACAGCGTTCACATGTGTGGCAGGAGCACCAACTGATGGAACTGTCGGATTCGAAGACGCCCACTGCGACAAACCAAAATCCGCGAACACGGGCAACTTCCACCATGTGGCCATCCCACTGAACGAAACAACAGAAATCGAAATCACCAACGCAGCTACCAAAAACGAAACAAAAGAAGCCGAACCTACCGTCCTTGAATCGACGGTCGGCGGGATCACCACGAAGCTCACCGCAACGACGGTGACCGGCACCGGCTTCATCCACAATGTCGAACCGGAAGCTAAAGTCCACAAGGTGACAGGCGAAGTGACCGTGAGTTATACCGGAGTCACGGTCAACAATCCGACGGGCTGCAAAGTCAAAGAACCGATCACGTTTACGGCCCTCTTCGAAGGCGTCGAAGAAGAAGGCGGAACCATGGGTATGGAATTCAAGCCCAAAGAAGGCACCACGTTCGTAGCAATAGGGCCATTCGAAAACAACCCGAGTTGTGCGCTCGCGGGCTCCACGATCAAAGTCACCGGAACGGCCGTTGGCACAGGCAATGGCACGGGTCGTAGCAGCGGTGCGACAACGGTGTTCAAACCCGCCGACGAGAAACTGAAAATTGGTACCGTAGAAGCCAAATTCACGTCGACCACGACAACCAAGATGAAAGGCGGGAACCCGATCTCGCTGACAACAGTTACATAAGCTGGCGACGAGGAGTTCAGCCGGATCTCGGGAGAGAGTCAATCGGGCCGGGCATTCGCCCGGCCCGATTGACTCTAAAGCGCAGACACAGACGATGAGGGGCTTGGAGCCCCTAACTCTCAGTCCACCCGAGTGAGAGTGGCGGGTTCGTGTCGGCGCCGCTGCCATCCTCCCGCCCCGGTGCGCCGCCGCAAGCATTCCCAGCGCCGGGTTGCGGCGTCGGGCGTCGCACGAGTCGACCGGCTCGGGGCGGAACGACCTCCGACTGCCGTGCGGAGGCGGGCGACCAGGCCGTCAGGGCAGGACGTCAGAGCCGCTGGGTGCGCTTCCTATCCAGGGACATGGAAGTCCACCCCGAGAAGGAGATCGCGCCGGAAGTTCGTGGGCTCCGCCGTCGGCGTCGGGCGGTCGTGACGTGCGCAACTGCCTCTGTCTCGGGAACCGCCGGGAATGTCGTGCGGTGGGTAGTTCGATCGATGCAACGCTACGAGCCGACGTCCGCTCCCATCAAACACGCTCCGCGAGGCCGCCCGCTTGCGATCTCAACAGAAAAGCCACGCTGGAGCTCGCCGTAGTCAAGTCGGGAGTTGTGGTGTAACGAGATCCGTCGGCACTTCGTCATCGCTCCAGGGCCGCCACCCCGCTTCCGGCCCCGTCGCCCTGGTCCTCGAGGTCCAGGGCGATTGACTCCTTCGAAAGGTATCCCCGGGTGAGCAGCCACTCGTCTCTTTGGTGATCAAGGAGTGATCCGACCAGGCGGATCACCGAGTGGTCGTTCGGGAAGATGCCGACGATGTCGGAGCGCCGTGCGATCTCCTTGTTGACCCGCTCGAGGGTTGTTGGTCGAGCGCAGCTACGGCCAGTGTGAGGGCGGGAAGCGGTAGAAGGCCAGCAGGTCCTCCTCGGCCTCTCGAGGAGCTGGAGACCAGGTGATCTACCTTGCCTGCCCAAGGGAGAACCATACGGGCTACCCAGCTGGCCCTCAATGCTAGTTGCTCTCATTTCAGCCTGCCGCGGCCGAGCGATTGCTACTGACTTCTTAGAAGGCGTCGGAACGAACGACTTGACGGGAATGCCGATCCATGATTCGCTGAGGTCAGAATTGGGAACGCAGTAAGTACGATCCGCGTATCGGCCAGGAACTACTTGGTGGGTACGACAAGGGGGAGAGGGGGCCAGTTGAATCGCCATTGGGCAAGAATCCTGCCTTGGCTTGTGGCACTTGTGTGCTTGCTTCTTGGGCCGGGGCTCCTACGCCCTGAGGCAGCATTCGCCGCCGCGTTGGAACATCCTTTTTTGGGAAGCTTCGGAGTCGCCAGTCAGCCGACCTTCACCGAAGCTGAGGGACTGGCCGTGGATCAGTCGACGGGCGACCTGCTCGTAATCGACGCTGGTCACAGACATGCCGGTGAAGGTACGTTGAGCCGATGGCACCCGGACGGCACGCCAGCGCCGTTCTCCTCGCTCGGTACCAACGTGATCGGGGGGTTACGTTTCAACTTCCCCGAAGAAGTCCAGGTCGCCGTCGATAACTCCGGCGGACCTACCGAGGGCGATATCTACGTCACCCAGGTCGAACCCGCTTCGATCAGGATCTACGCTCCCGACGGCAGCTCCCTCGGACAGCTGACGAACTCGAGCGAAGGGCCATTACATGAACCGTGCGGGGTAGGAGTCGATTCAACTGGCAATGTCTTCGTGGGCGACTTCTCCGGCCATATTCACAAATACGGCGACCCCCCAGTCAACGGCACGACCACGGACTTCGGGTTTGCAGAAAATTGCACCTTGGCAGCCGGGGCTGGGACGACCGCCGGGGCTCTCTTCGCCGCCCATCTGCATGGATCGCTGGCGAAGCTTGACGGTGCCACGGGACTAGAAGACTTTGCTTTGGATCCAGGTCCGACGGTAACGGTCTCGGTCAACCCAGCAAACGGCCATGTCTTGGCCACGGTACTGAGCGAAGTCAAGGAATTCGATGCAGGGGGATCGAGTGCGCCAACGCTACTGAGCACGATTGCTCCGGGAGGCGAAGGAGTGGCGGGCGTTGCGGTGAACGCAAATACCGGCGACGTATATATCTCACGCAAAGGCAGTCCGACGATCGAAGTCTGGGGCCCACTGGCCCAGTTTGCCGAAGCCACCACCGAACCAGCGAGCGTGGTCGGCGGCGTCGCCACCCTCCACGGAACCGTTAGTGCGGATCAAGGGCCGCCCGCCACCTGCGTGTTCGAATACGTCCAGATCAACGCTAAGGGCTTCGAAGGGGCCAGCACCGTCCCCTGCACGCCGTCGGGCCCGTTCACGGGCACCTCCAAGGTGGCTGTGAGCGCAACGATTGGTGGATTGGCCGAAGGTGCCTATCGCTTCCGACTCGTCGCTATCAACGAAGCTGGAGCGAAAGCCGGGACGACCTTCACGTTCGACACCTTCAGGCCAATTCCCGGCCTCCCCGATGGCCGCGGCTACGAGATGATCAGCCCCACTCACAAGACGGGAGAGGTGATTCCGCCAACCCCAGGGGGCTCGGATCTCAATGGCGGGTGCGAAGAATGCCTTCCGGGGATCAATGTGGCGCCGATGCCCATGCAGAGTGCCGCGGACGGCGCGTCGGTGCTCTACGAGGGGCAGCCCTTCTCAGCCGGGCTGGCTTCGGGTCCAAATGAGTACATCTCGGCCCGAGAGACCTCCGGATGGAACTGGCGAAGCATCAGTACGCCGGCCATCACGGGTCGCTGGGAAGCGTTCGCGGCCGACTTGTCCCGCGGGATTCTCCAGCAGACGGAACCGCCGCTCTCGCCGGAAGTTCCGACGAGGGGTGGCCGCTCATTCCAAGAGCTCTACCTGATGAGCGATGAAGGACTCCGTCCTCTTGTCACGCAGGAACCGCCAACCCGCGAATCGGGTTCGGGATCGTCGCAGTTCCATGTCAGCTACTCGTCGGCGAACTCAGGCACGGCCACGACCGGCGCATTTGCTCATATCATCTTCGAAGCCAACGATAGGCTGACGGGCGCGGTCCCCGGCATCGCGCCCGAGGCCCCGGCAATCAGCAGTGGCGCATGTGTCGGCGAAGGTGCACAAGGGAACTGTGACCTGTACGAGTGGGACGCGGGCCGCCTCCGTCTCGTAAGCGTTCTCCCTGGCAATCTCAGCGCCGCTCAACACTCGGTGTTTGGCTCAGGACGCCTGCTGGGGGGACCTCATCCGGAGACTGAATCGGCCAACGTCAGCAATGCAATTTCCGCGGACGGCGAAACCATCTTTTGGACCAGCGAAGAAACTGGACACGTCTATGCACGCATCGGAGGACTCGAGACGCTGGAAGTCCCCGGGCCAGCGACCTGTACGGGTGCGGTGGCCGAGAGTGCCCGGGCGTGCTTCTTGACCGCTTCCTCCGACGGGACTCAGGTCTTGCTGTCCGATGGTCAGATCGACAAACTGAACGCGACTGGCACCGCATACCAGCCGGTCGCGGATGTGACCACGAGCCAGGGCGGCTTCCAAGGGATCCTCGGTGCCGCGGATGACCTGTCGCGAGTCTATTTCGTCGATACTGCGGCGCTTACCGAGGCTGGTGAAACGAACACCAACGGAGACCACGCGGTCGCCGGAGAAGCGAACCTCTACCTTTGGCAACCGGACGGGTCACGCTTTATCGGCACCTTGCTGGCATCGGACGATGATTTCGGTACGAACGGTCGCTTCGGCGTCTGGAGGGCAGCTGCGTCAAATCGTGCCGCGCAGGTCACCGCGGACGGAAGCCATCTCGCCTTCATGTCGCGGGCGTCGCTGACCGGATACGACAACGCCGTGCGAGGCGGTGGTAACTGTTCGGGCGGATCGGGACCGGCGTGTTTTGAGGTATTCGACTATTCGGCGGCAACGGGGGGCCTTGTGTGCGCCTCGTGCAATCCGACCGGGGGGCAGCCGCTTGGTCGATCCAGCCTCAGCCTGCTTGTTCCAGCCGGAGGAGAAGGGCGCCCGTCGTATAGCCAGCCTGGGAATCTAAGTCGCTCAGGCGGTGGGCGGCTGTTCTTCGAAAGTGGCGATGCACTCCTTCCGCAAGATACGAACGGCGCTGTGATCGACATCTACGAGTGGGAGCCCTATGGGATAGGCAGTTGCGCCAAAGTCCAGGGATGTCTCTTCCTGATCACCTCAGGGAACGGTGCGACCGACTCGAAGTTCCTGGACTCGACCCCTTCCGGAAACGATGCCTTCTTCGTAACCCGCCAGCAGCTCGTCCCGCGTGACGGAGACCAGCAGCTTGATCTCTATGACGCTCGTGTCGGCGGCGGCTTTGAAGAACGGGCGGCCACGAAGTGCGGGACGGAAGGGTGCCGCGAATCGGTTCCTCCATCTCCCAGTCAGCCCAGCGCCGGAAGTTCCAGCTTCAGTGGCCCCGGCAACCCCAAGCTTCCGGTGAAGAAGAAGAACTCCCACCGGAAGCAGCAGAAGAAGAAGAAGAAGAAGCATCACCGCCGAGGAGCCCATCGCAACGCAACTCATCGCCATGGCCAGGGAGGCAGGAAATGATCACCCGAGGAAGACTGGTGGCTGGAATCTGCCTCGTCTGCGTCCTGGCCGCATCGGTTGGCGGTCCGGGCAATGCCAAGGCCGCATTTGGGATTGCGACCGCGAGCGCCACGGCGCGGAACCAGAATGGAACGCCGGACCTATCTGCTGGCTCGCATCCCTACGAATTCGCGGTCAGCTTCACGATGAACCAGGATGCGCTCGGGCGTCCCGAAGGAACCTTGCGCGATCTTGTCGTGGATCTTCCTGCCGGTTTCGCGGGTAACCCACTTGCCGTCCCACGCTGTAGCGCCAACGATTTCGAGGGCCAGTTCCCTCACTGCCCGGCGATAACTCAGGTAGGGGTCGCCGACATAACCGTACGCGGCTTCGAAGGCCAAGCCTTTAGGAATCTCCCGGTCTTTAACCTGACCCCACCGTTCGGAGTTCCGGCGAGCGTCGGGTTCAGTCTGATCAACACCAACAGTTTGCAAGAAGCCTCACTAAGGCCGGCGGATTACGGCATCAGTGTGTCTGACATCTCGATTCCCACCGACAAAGAAATCCAGTCGGTCACGGAGACGATCTGGGGAGTGCCGATGGAAGCAAGTCATGATCCGCTCCGGACTTGTACCGGCTCTCAGGTCCTCGGTTGCGCGAGCGAGGCGCGACCCGAAGCCTTCCTCACCCTCCCGACTTCATGCGGTGAGGCGATGAAGACGACCGTCAGTGTCGACTCCGTGCAGGAACCGGGCGTCTTCGTAAGCAAGACGCTTGAATCGCTCGGGGCGGGTGGTGCGCCACAAGGCCTGAGTGGCTGCGGACGACCCGCTTTTAACCCTAGGGTTTCCGCCCAGCCGGGAACTAGTACCGCGGACTCTCCGACTGGGCTTCAGTTCCAGCTCGCAGTGCCACAGGTCAAGTTGCCTGAAAACGGAGATCCGCTCGGTGTGGCAACTTCTAGCGCCTACCTCAAGGATGCGGTGGTAAAGCTCCCCGGGGGCCTTGCGATCAATCCATCTACGGCCGTCGGTCTTTCCGCATGCTCACTTGCGGAGATCGGCTATGAAAGAGACGAAGAAGGTCGTCCGGTGTTCTCCGGCGCTCCCGAGAACTGTCCACCGTCTTCTCAGGTGGGGACGGTCGAAGTCACGACGCCGTTACTCGATCATCCGCTGCCTGGCGCCGCCTACATAGCTCGACAGGGCGAAAACCCGTTCGGATCGTTGGTTGCGATCTATATCGTCATCGACGACCCGCTGTCTGGCGTAATCGTCAAGCTCGCCGGTAGGGTCGACCGAGACCCTGTCACCGGACAGCTGACCACGATCGTGCAGCGAAATCCGCAGCTGCCGTTCGAAAACATCTCCTTCCAGTTCGTTGGTGGTTCGCGGGCGGCGTTTACCACGCCTCCCACCTGCGGCAGGTATACGACGAGCACTGAACTGGTGCCTTGGACCGCTCCCGACGGGCCTACCGCGTTCCCGTCGGACTCCTTCACCATCAGTTCGGCGCCCGGTGGTGGACCATGTCCGACCAGCGAAGCGCAGATGGTCAATGCTCCGGCCTTCGAAGCGGGCACGGTTATTCCGCTCGCGGGGACCTATTCGCCCTTCGTGCTGAAGCTAACTCGCGAAAACGGGTCGCAGCGCATAGCCGCCGTGGATACTCTTCTGCCTGAAGGTCTGATCGGTAGGCTGGCCGGCGTCACCGAATGCTCCGATGCGCAGATCGCGCGTGCGCAAGCCCGCCGAGGCGCGGGCGAAGGGGCAGTTGAGCAAGCTGATCCAAGCTGCCCCGCCGGAAGCGAAGTAGGAGTCGCCACGGTCGGCGCTGGTTCCGGGAGCCTTCTCTACGCACAAGGCCGTGCCTACCTAGGGGGGCCCTACAAAGGCGCCCCAATCAGCTTGGTGATAATCACGCCCGCGGTGGCAGGGCCCTTCGACCTCGGCGTCGTCGTCGTCAGGATCGCGCTATACGTCAACGAATTCACTGCCCAGATCCACGCTGTCAGCGATCCGTTGCCGTCGATCCTCGACGGCATTCCGCTCGACATTCGGTCGATCGCCTTGAACATGAACCGGCCGGAGTTCACCCTAAATCCGACCAATTGCAATCCAAAGACCTTGCTCGGATCGACGACCTCGACGGTAGGTCAACTTGCGGGCATTCAGAATCGCTTCCAGGTTGGCGGTTGCAACGGCCTCGAATTCAAGCCAAAACTGCAGCTCTCGTTGAAAGGCGCGACGAAGCGGGCCGGCCATCCTGCATTGAAGGCCGTGGTCACTTACCCGAAAGGCTCTGGATACGCGAACATCGCCCGGGCCCAGGTCGGTCTTCCCCATTCGGAGTTCCTCGATCAGGGCAACATAGGGACGGTCTGCACGCAGGCAGCGTTGAAATCCGCGACCTGCCCAAAAGCCTCGATCTACGGCAAGGCGACTGCCTATTCGCCGCTTCTTGAAAAGCCACTGAAGGGGCCGGTCTACCTTGCCGGCGGGTTTGGCTACAAGCTGCCCGCCTTGGTCGCTGACCTGAATGGCCAGGTCCGGATCCTCTTGAAAGGCAAAGTGGACACCGACAAACGGCAGGGAATCCGCAACACGTTTGAAGCAGTGCCGGACGCGCCGGTCAGCAAGTTCGTGCTGGAAATGCAAGGTGGCAAGAAGGGCCTGCTCGAAAATTCGACCAATATCTGCCGAGGCTCGCACAAGGCAGAAGTGAGGTTCACGGCCCAGAATGGCAAGGTCGCCAGCTTCGAGTCGCCGATCAAGGCGAGCTGCGGTGCCTCCAAGAAGAAGACCTCGAAGGCGAGAGGCCCAAAGAAGTAGCGGTCTCCTGTGCGCGTACCTAAAATTTACGAGCAGGTTCCTGAACGTTCGAAAGATTTAGAACCTGATTATTTGGCTCTAGAAGAGCCATGGCGGGCCACCTCCACTATCCGGACATATCTGCCTATTGACATGCAACTCAGGACTTGATGGGATCGTCCTAGTTTCGGTACGTCTGCATTCTGCATCAGGGACGCAATGAGTCACACATGCAGGAGAAGGACGGATGGGGACTGCTTGGGGAGTTGGCGGGAGTAATCGGTAGACGGGGCCCCGCGTCGCACGCGTCGCGCAGTCCCCGGAGTGACCGGCCGCCCCGCCACTCCGTGCACCAGTCGGCTGTTCCTCACCGGTACCGATAAGCACACCAAGACAAACGGAAGGACCACCATGAGGTTCTTGAAGTTGCGCGGGAAGAAGTTCGTTGCGGGAGGATTGGTGACGGCGATCAGTGTTCTGGCGTTCTCCTCGAGCGCCCTCGCCTCCTCACATCATCCGACCGGTGAATACGCCGGGTTCGCTGAGTGCCCTCTCAACCGGGTGACCATTACCGATTGCATCCTCTCGGTATCAAACGGCGGTGCGTTCACGATCGGCAAAAAAACCGTTCCGCTGGTGAATCCGGTCACCCTTCAGGGGGGTATCGAAGGCGCGGGCTCAGAAGTCAAATTCTACGGGGCGGAGAATGGTGAAACGCTCTCGAAGACCCCTCAACCGGTCCCGGGCGGACTCCTTGGAGTCGTTGCACCGAGCTGGTGGCCGAAATTCATCCAGGAATGGTTCAACAAACAGATCAACGAAGGTCTCACCGGCGTCACCGCGACGGTTGAACTCACCGGGCCGACTAAAGGTCTCACCAACGTTCAGCTGAGCACGGAAAACCTGCTCAATCGCACCGGTACGGCGCTCGGCCTGCCGGCGAAAATCAAGTTGTCGAATCCGATCCTGGGGAACAGTTGCTACCTCGGATCCGAAAAAGAACCGGTCCAGATCAACTTCACGACCGGTAAAAGCGGTGCTCTTGAAGGGGCCGTTGGCGCCCTCTCGTTCAATGAAGAATTCACGATCATCACCATCAAAGGCGGGAAGCTGGTCAATGGCACGTACTCGGCGCCTGGCGTGAACGGATGCGGAGGAATCTTCTCCTTCCTCGTCGATCCGCTGGTTGATTCTGTTCTCGGCACGCCTTCAGGTTCCGGGAAAAACAGCGCGACCCTGGAAGGCGTGCTTCAGGACGCTCAGGCCGAAGCTGTAAAAGCTAGCGAATAGCTCATCGGCTATCTGTAGGTGCACCTAGGCGCCCGTCGCGGACATGCGGCGGGCGCCTATTTTGTCCAGGACCCAAAGGTCATAACCCCGCCGGGTGCCGCACCGCGAACTTCGGCAGGACGCTCGCTTCCGGCGCGGCCATCTTCCACCGAGGACCGCTCACGCCTTCGAGGTTGTTGCGGGTGTCGAAGCGGAGGCCGGCGACGACCATGAAGACGTGCTCGGCATTGGCGTAGATGGTGATCCATCTGCCGGGGCCGGGATCGCCGTAATGGGCGAGCTGGCCGCTCACCTGGGTGTAGCCGAGGAGGTTCGCGCCGTGGAGGGCGTAGGAGACGGCTCCTGAGCAGTCGTAGCCCTTGGCGAGGAAGCTGGCGTGGCCGCCTCCCCATATGTAGGGGGTGTGGTCGATTTCGTTGGCGGCGGCGATGACCCGCTTGACCACGGGCGGGGCGTTGGGCGGCGGGACCGCTTCGCCTTCGACCAGGGTTGCTCCGCAGCTGGCGGCCGTGCGTCGGGCCGGGCTGGGGGCCGGTTCGCAGCCCGCTCCCCATGGGACTTCGGGGGCCGAGGCAGGGTAGGCCGAGGGTCCGGCACTGGCCGCCGCGGGGATGGAGAGGGCCGCCGCAACTGCGGCGGTGGCGAGGAGCGAGGCTTTACGGCGGATCAAGATGCAGGAAAGGGTAGGGGAGAGGGCGCTCTCCCGCTGGGGATACGACCGGATGAACCAGTCGCTCCCTAGGCGATGCCGCTCGGCCGCCGCCAGGTGGCGGTGCCCGCGATCTCCTCGAAGCCGAGGTGCCGGAGGTTCCCGACCGCATCCGGCGTGACGAGATGGGTGTCGCAGACCTCCGCCACCGCGACCTCGCAGCCTGCCTTCCTCGCATCGATGAGACGCCTCTCGAGGAGGGCGGTGTGGCAGCCGTGGTGCCTTGCTTCGGGGAGGGTCGCTTCGAGGCCGAGGAGCGCGACCTTGCCGAGGACGAGCATCGCGCCGCACGCCACCTCCTGGCCGCCGAGGCTGGCCCGGTAGCAGTGCCAGCCGGGGCGGCTCGGCAGTCCGAGCATGAGGATGGTGGCGAGGCTCGAGAGGCCGAGGACCTCGCCGAAGATGTGGCTCATGCCTTCGGTCTCGAGCGGGCCCAGCTGGGCGATCTCCAGAGGGCTGGGGGCGGCGGGCCTCTCGTCGGCCCCCGGATGGACGAAGCGCCGGACCGTCGGGCCGCGTTCGTAGCCGCGGGACTTGAGCCATTCCTCGGCGGCTTTGGTGCCGGGACGGTCGGAGGAGACCGAGACGAGATAGTCGACCTCGTAGGAGCGCACCCATTCGAGGGCGGCGGCCATGTGGACTTCGGAGGCGTCCGGCTCGGCCGCGCCTTGGACGAGGTTCATCAGGGAGTCATCGGGCAGGTCGCCGAAGACGGTGGCGAGGATCGGGCCGAAACGGCGATGGCGGATCTGCGCCTCCTCGACGGCGTCCTTTGGCGCGGATCGCCACAGGTCCTCTCTGAAGCGGAGCTCGGCTGCGGCTATCGCGGCCCCGTCGTAGCTGCAGGTGTCTCCCACCTGGCGTCCTTCCCCTTTGCCCGTCCCAGCACTATAGGAAGAAGGAACTTGCGCATCAAGGCGCCTTTTGAGTATTGGCCGAAGGCCCGAAGGGCTTTTCGGTACGCCCGGGTGCAAGCACGAGAAAGGGCGGCCCGAAGGCCGCCCTTTCGATCCTGCGCTCTCGTTCTGGAGAGCTCTGCCTTGAAGGCTCAGCCCTTCGGCGTGCAGGCGCGGACGATTTCCGTCGTCGCCTTGGTGCCGTCTTCGAACTTTCCTTCGACGTGGACTTTCAGCTTGCCGTCCTGACAGGTCGAGCTGATCGGGTTGTGGCCCGCCACGTTCTTTTTGATGTTCAGGTTGAACTTGACGATCGAGCCGCTGCCGCCCGTGATCTGCGGGATCTTGGCAATCGCCTGGGTGCCGAAGCGGCCGTTCTTGTGCTTCTTGATGGTCACCGTGGTGACGATCGCCCCGGAGATCGGGTTCGAGAAGTAGGCGTGGATGAACATGGTCGCCTTACCGCCCTTTTCGCCGCCGTTGAACACCAGGATCTTCGAGTTCACGTCGATCGGCTTCTGTTCGGCGAAGGCCACCTCGGCGGTCGCTTGACCGCTGCCGATGATCGCCGACTTGCACGCCTTTTCGGCGGCCCCGGTATCGGTCGCCTGCAGCTGGCCCGATTTACAGGTCGGAATGCCCTTGAGGTGAACTTCGCCGGCTTTGTCGGCTTCCAAGATCACTTCGCGGATCGCCGGCGGGTGGGACCCGTCAGCCTCTTTGATTTCGCCCGACGCCTTGAGTTCGATCGGCGTCTGCTTGGTCTTCGACAGCGCCTTCGGGCTGAAGCCGCCGTTTGCCGTCAATTCGAGGTTGCCAACTTTGACCGTGACCGGGGTTTCGCCCCCAGCAGCAGTCGCGATCCCGACCGCCGAGACGGCAATCAGGGCCCCCAAGGCGAGGACTATCAGCACGTGTTTGCGCATATCCCTATATCTCTCCTTTGTGCGGCCGACCCATCGGGGGCCACGGCCGTCGAAACGTTGCGTCAAACCGTGAAACGGTTTGTGCGCGCGTCAACCTATACCACCCGTGCGCACTCTATAAACCCGGCGGAGCGCCGAAAGAAGCGGTTCGACGGCCGCTTTCGGTACGCGAGCTATCCGTCGATCGGAGCGATCGCGATCGTCGCGGACCTAGCCTGGGATGGAGCCGGATGCGCTCAGCGCCAGCGTCGCCCAGAGGGCGGCGATGCTCGCCTCCGCCCGGATCGGCCGCAGTCGGACGGCCGGCGGTGTGGTCGCGCTGCAGGCCAGCGCCAGCTCCGAGATCAGCGATTCCCTGCATGTGAGCCCGGCGACGCCGGCGTCGACCACCTGCCTGAAGGTGAGGCGGGCGGCGGCCGGGTCGGAGGCGGCTCGGCGCGAGGCCTTGCGAAGCGCGACGCGGATCGACACCTGCGCGGTCGCGGCGGGGCCCTCGCCCGCTGTCAGCTCGGTGAAGAACCACCTGCATGTTCGGCTGATCGCGGTCAGGTAGCCGTCGGCCAGGTTCGCGAAATGGCGACGAAAACGTGCCGTCGGCAGCCCCGCCGCCGAGCTCACCTTGCTCGAGGTGAGCCCTTGGAAGCCATCGGGGAGGGCGAGGCGGAGGAGCGCCGCCAGCAGGAGATCTTCGTCGTCGCGCTCACCTGGGGCCGTCCTTTCGCGATCGGCCGCCGAGCTCGACGGCGGGCTCGTCGTCATCGCGATCGCCGGAACGCCGAGGTCCTCCTTGTCGTCGACGAGGTCGCGCGCCCACTCGACCAGCAGGTCGATCGTCCGCGCCGACTCCGCCGGCGACGCCTCGATCAACTGGATCCGCGCGCAGCGCAAGGTGGCGGCGAGGAGCGCGGCCGCGGTCGCCTTCGGGATCCGCCGGGCGCGCCGGTCGAGGCACCCGCGCAGGGCCGCCTCCAGCCGCCGCTCCTCGGCGGCGATCGCCGCCAGCGCGGCGGGACCACCCGCGTACACCTCGATCAGGGCGAAGCGCGCGACGTCGCGGTCGGCCACCAGGTGGTCGAGAAGCGCGCGGAGCGCCAGGTCGACCTGGTCGCTCGGTCCGAGCCCGGCCGCGCGCGTGGCCCTGACCCGGTCGGCGACCCCCGCCATCACCTCGGCATAGGCGCTCAAGAGGCAGTCGTCCACACCCGAGAAGCGCAGGTAGAAGGCCCGGCTGGAGACGCCGGCCGCCTTGGTCAACCTGCGGACGGTCACCGCGTCGAAGCCGTCGCGGGCGGTGAGCCCGATCATCGCCCGCTGCAGGCGAAAGCGTTGGCTCGCGATCACGTCGAGCTGGGACTGGCTGCGGCCCGGTTTCAGGCGATGGGACTCACGAAGGCTGGGTGAATTCTCGGCTGGTGGACCTGCCACCGGCGTCCGGACGTTCAATTTGGCTCCTCCCGCTGGACCCCTTCAAAACTGAGCGAAGCACTCATGGGTACCAATCAGAAACTCTTGTGCGACCCGGAGAGTAACACCCGCCAGGCCATTGCTCAAGAACCTTGCAGCAAACCTCCGTGTTTGAGACCGGGTGCCCGCCGAGCGACCCGGACGGACGCCGCTAGTCGACCCAGATGACCTGGTCGCGCGCGGGGCCGACACCGGCGATCTTCACCGGCACGCCGACGAACTCGGCGATGAATCCGAGGTAGTCGCGGGCGGCCGTCGGGAGGTCGCCGATGGAGGTGGCGCCGGTGATGTCGGCGTCGAAGCCGGGGAGATCCTCGTACTCGGCGGTGGCCGAGTGGAGGATCGACTGGTGGTAGGGAAACTCGTTGAGGGTCGCGCCTTCCTTGGACCGGTAACGGACCGCGACGCGGAGGGGGCCGACGCCGCTGAGGACGTCGAGCTTGGTGATCGCCAGCGCGTCCATCCGGTTGAGGCGGACCGCATAGCGGAGGCCGACGAGGTCCATCCATCCCGCCCGGCGACGCCGGCCGGTGGTGGTGCCGTACTCGTGGCCCTGCTCGATGATCTGGTCGCCGATCTCGTCGTGGAGCTCGGTCGGGAAGGGCCCGGCGCCGACCCGGGTCGAGTAGGCCTTGGCGATCCCCCACACTTCGTCGATGTCGGTCGGTCCGACGCCGGCGCCCACGGTCGCCGCCCCGCGATCGGGTTCGAGGAGGTGACGAAGGGATAGGTGCCGTGGTCGAGGTCGAGGAGGGTCGCCTGGGCGCCCTCGAAGATCACCGTCTCCTTGCGATCGAGCGCGTCCCAGCAGAGCTTCGCGGTGTCGGCGATGTGGGGCTCGAGCCGGTGGCCGTAGTTGATGTGCTCCTCGACCATCGCGTGGAGGTCGGGACGCGGATCGACCACGCCGCCCATCGACCCCTCGGCCGCGGCCTTCGCCTCGTCGCCCGCTTCCTTGCGCAGTTTGCGCCGCTGCACCGACAGTTCGCGCAGCGCCTGCTGCTTGGGCTCCAGCGCGGCGCGGATCTTCGTCCGCAGGATCTTCTCGTCGAGCAGATCCTGCACGCGGATGCCGAGCCGCAGCGCCTTGTCGGCGTAGGCGAGGCCGATCCCGCGGCGCGTCGTCCCGATCGAGTTCTTCCCCAGTTTCGTCTCACTCGCGGTGTCGAGGAGCACGTGGTAGGGCATGATCAGGTGCGCGTTGGCCGACAGCTTCAGGTTCGCGACGCTGATCCCGGCGCGCTTCAGGCCGTCGATCTCACTCAGCAGCACCCGCGGGTCGACGACGACCCCGTTGCCGATCACGCACGTCTTCTCGGAGTGGAGGATCCCCGACGGGATCAAGTGGAAGGCGAACGTCTCGCCGTCACGGACGATCGTGTGGCCCGCGTTGTTGCCTCCCTGGTAGCGGACGATCGTGGTAGCCCGCTCGGCGAGCAGATCGGTGATCTTGCCCTTGCCCTCGTCGCCCCACTGGGCGCCGACTATGACCACGCCTGGCACTGGCTGGATTCTGACGGTTGTGAGCGCCCGGTGCGGCTACGCCCGCCGACCGGTCGGTCCGGAGGAGGTGCAGCACGGTGTTACACTCGCTGAGATGCCGACCACCAGGCCCCGCCACACGATCACCGAGACGCCGTCCGTGCAGGCCGCACTGGACAAATTGCGTGCGCGGCTTGGGGAGGCCGAGCGGATCGACTTTGCCGAACTCGTCACGCTCGGCGCCGAAGCCAAGGCTCGCAAGCTCGCGGCGGACGATGACGTCGCGGCCGATGGCCGCCGGAGGCTCGCCGAGGAAATCCGTAGCGGAAGGTTCCGCTACAGCGTCGACCTCGAGGCGGCAGACGAGGTGAAGCACCTCGGCCTGATCGCCAACTACGACGACGAGTAGCGTGCTGCTGCTTGACAACTCCGCCTGGTCGCGGGTGGTCGCCGGCACGCTGCCGCGCGAGGCAGCCGATGCGGTTGCCGGTTGGCTGGAGGCTCGCGAACTCGCCACCTGCCTTCCCTTTCTGTTGGAGGCCGGCTACTCGGCCACGCGGCCGCGGACCACCGAGCGATGATGGAAGACTTCGACAGGCTTTACCCCCGGGTCGAACTCACCGTCGCCACCGAAGAACTCGCCGTGCGGGCGCAGGACGAGCTCGCCACTCGAGGCCACCACCGCCTGCCCCCGATAGACCTGATGATCGCCGCGTGCGCCCACGAGGCGGGGATGGGGATCCTTCACTACGACCGCGACTACGACCGCATCCTCGAGCTGACCAGCCTCAGCTTCGAGAGCGCCTGGGTCGCCCCTGCGGGGACGATTTAGGGGGCGAAGTCAATGACCGTCGCCGACGGTCCGCCCTGCGAGCGATGGTCCTCGCCGTGAACCATGACGGGATCGCCGCAGATCTCCGTCAGTCGCGAGAAGGTGCGCTGGCCAATTTCTTCCTCAACGCGAAGTTCTAGGCGTTTCTCGCGTTTTCGCCGAGTCGACTTTGGTGCATCGTCCTCTTCCACCTCGACTTGGTGGAGATTTGCAGTGAACATGATCGCCCGTTCCGTCTCGTAGCGCTCGTTGACGATGAGGTAGAGCTGCTCGGTCACCCAGTCCGTGCTTCGCTCCGCGCCCAAGTCATCCATAAAGAGAAGGTCGACCGAGGTCAGTTCCTCGAAGAACGCGTCATAGGCACCAAGGCGATCTGACCCGTAGGTGCTGCGGATCCGGTTTAGAAGTTTCGCCGTCGAGTAGATCGCAACCGAATAACGCTGCTCAAGGGCCAGCTTCGCGATGAGCATTCCGAGCGTCGTCTTGCCGGTTCCGACATTTCCAAGGAACCAGATCCCCCTTCCTGATGCGAGATTTCGGTCCAGATTGCGGACGTACGACTTAGCTGCAGCCACTGCTTCTTTCGAGTTAGGGTCTCGCGCCATATCCGCGACCGGAGGACGATCGAAGGAGACTCCTCGAAACTTTCCGGGGAGCGACGATGCAACTCCACGGCTGCGGTTCTTTTTTAGGCGCTGTTCGCGGCAGTCGCAGGGGCGGGCGACGTCTTCGGGGCCGAGGATCCAGCCGGAGCCGTCGCAGATCCCCAGGGTGCAGACCTGGTCGCGGAACGGTTCGGAGCGGGCGATCGCGGGCGTCATCAGAACTCCGGGCCCGCGGCGGCGGCCTCGTCGTAGGGCGGCGGGTCTTCGCCGACCGGCTGTTCGATCGGTGCCTCCTGGCCGCTGTAGTCGGCGAACTTCGGATAGCGGTCGAGGAAGACCAGGTCTTTGGTCGCGATCGGGCCGTTCCTATGCTTGGCGATGATCAGCTGGGCGAGGCCGTCGGGCTCTTCGTCGGGGTCGCGGTAGTAGTCCGCCCGGTAGAGGAAGGCGACCAGGTCGGCGTCCTGCTCGATCTGGCCCGACTCGCGCAGGTCGGAGAGCTGCGGCTTCGGCGGGGAGCGCTGCTCGGGCGCGCGGGAGAGCTGCGAGATCGCCATCACCGGGACCTCGAGCTCGCGCGCGAGGATCTTCAGCCCACGGGAGATCTGGCCGACCTGCTCGACGCGGTTGGCGCGCGCGTCGTCGGAGCGCATCAGCTGCATGTAGTCGAGGATGATCAGGCCGAGGCCGCCGCGGTCCTGTTCCTGGGCGTGGAGGCGGCGCGCCTTCGCCCGCAGGTCGAGGATGCCGAGGTCGGAGGAGTCGTCGAACCAGAGCGGCGCGTTCTCGAGTTCGTTGGCGGCGCGCAGCACCTTCGGCCAGTCGCGCGGGGACACCTGGCCTTTGCGCAGCTTGTCGCCGGGGATGCGCGCGCGGCAGGCGATGAAGCGCTGGGCGAGCTCGACCTCCGACATCTCGAGCGAGAAGAAGGCGACCGGCTTGTCGCGCTTGACCGCCACGTTTTCGGCGATGTTGGCGACCAGCGCGCTGTTGTGGACGATCACGTCGTCGGCGATGAAGTTGCGCAGGCCGGGCACGTCGAGGTCGTAGGTCTCTTCTTCGCCGACGGGCTCGACGGAGACGACTTCGTCCCACCAGATGTCGGAGTCGCAGAGCTCCTCCAACGTGGGGGACGCGGTCGCCGTCGCTAGCTCGGCGACGAGGCCGCGCGACGGCGCGCGCGTGCCGACGTGCCAGTTGTGGGTTCGCGACCGTCCCGCCAGCTCGCTCACTGCCGCCCAGATCCGGTCGCCCTTGGCCAGCAGGACGTCGTCCCAGATCTCGACCGGCAGCGTGTCGGTGTTGGTCGAGCGGGGCACCTCGTCCAGCCGCGCCAGCACCTGGGCTTGCGAGTCCTCCTTGCCCGGGACGCGGATCAGCTCGCAGAAGCGCCGCAGCCCGTCCTGCCCGGTGATCCGTACCTCGCGCGCGACCTTGCCGGTGCCGTCGTAGACCGGTCGCTTCAGGGTGCGGATCGTGGCGACGATCCCGAGCCGCAGCAAAAGATGCTGGACATCCCGCGCGAGCCGCTCGCTGATCGTCGTGTAGCCGATCTGCGCCAGGCGGTCGCTGCAATGCACGTGCCCGTCGCACGCGTACATCACGCCGAGGAAGCGAGCCAGCTGCTCGTCGGCGAGCCCGAAGATCGCGTCGGGCACGAACTTCTCAGCTGAGCGCAGTCCCATCAGGCCGTGCCGGGTGAGCATCGCCGTGACGGGATTGTGACGAGAGCCCGGACCGGCGCTGAGATACGAGCTGCTGCGTGCGCGCTCGCGTGGTGGCTGGAACCGAACCCCGCTTTCGAGCGCGGCGGTCTCGACCGTATCCGCGACTCCCGAATCCGAGCCGTAGCAGTAGGCCGGGGTCGCTCCTCCGATCGCTCCATCGGCAATGAGAGCCGCCAGGAGAACGACCTCGTGGTCGGGAAGCTCCCGCCTGTGGATCGGCCGCGGCAAATGCCGAGGAACCGCGATTCGGGTCCCGGACTTGACCTCACCCAGCTCCTGCCAGCCGGAACTGGTCAGGACTGGATGGTTTGCGGTCGCCTCGTTCCAGCGGCCAAGGCGCGTCGTCAGGCGGTAGATGGGTTTGCGTCCGTTGCTTGCAATCGCCGCGACCTTCGCTGGGACCATCTTCAGGTTCGGGCCGAGGGATGCCACCCAGATCTCCTCGCCTCTCTCGTGCGCCTCGAAGAGTGAGTCCAGGCGCCGTCGCGATCCAGTGGTCGGGTCGTAGATCAGACTTTGTGCGCTCTCGCACTTTCCCATCGCCGGGCGGGCGGCGACGATGATCAGGTTGCCGGGCTGGAAGCCGCCGGTGACCGCGTCGATGTCACGGAAGCCCGACGGGGTGCCGGTGAGCTCGTTCTCGCCGGTCGAGAGCTTCTCCAGGCGATCGACCTCGTCGTGGAGGATGTCGCCGATGACGCGGAAGTCGGAGGCCTGCTCTTTATGGGCGACTTCGAAGAGGAGCTTCTCGGCCCGCTCTGAGAGTTCGCGCGGTTCGCCGTCGCGCTCGTTGACCCAGCCCTGGATTTCCTGGCCGGCGCCGAGGAGACGGCGGAGCAGCGAGTTCTGCTGGACGATCTCGGCGTAGTGTTTCGCGTTGCCGGCGGCGGGGACTTTCGCGGCGAGCTCGGAGACGTAGTGTTTGCCGCCCGCCTCGTCGATCTTGTTCGTCTGCGTCAGGGCCTCGGCGACGGAGAGCTCGTCGACCGGCTTCGAGGCGGCGTAGAGGTCGTGGATCGCTTCGAAGATCGCCCGGTGGCGGTCGAGGTAGAAGTCGGCGGCGTTGAGCTTGACCTCGTCGATGACGCGGGTCAGGGTCGGCTCCGCGACCAGCATCGCGCCGAGGACCGATTCCTCGGCCTCGATGTTCTGGGGGGGTACGTGGGTTGCCGGGGACGGAGGCATGCAGGGATTAGGGATAGAGGGTGGAGCGGCGGAACGGGGGGAAGCCAGGTCGGGCCCTCGATAAAACCAGAGGCGCGCCCTCGGCCGAGCGGGCGAGAGCGCAAATACGTTGGAAAAGAAGTTCACGCTTCCGTTACGAACTGCGGCGGTTGCGACACAGGTGGGGCGGGTTGGGGCGGCGGACGGGCGTTGTGCCGGCGGGGCGCGCGGCCGTCCGAGTTGCGGGGTCTCGTGAAACATCCGGCACACCTCGCCCCGATCGGTGACGAAGATGCCGGGAACGTCACACCCGCGTGCGCCTTCGGTCTGTCTCCGGGCCTCGAAAGAGGGCCCGAGGCCTCGATGCAAGCATTGACGTCGTCATAGCGACACCAAAGCTTGCATCGCGGTCGTGACCGTTGGACAACACGCACGGAAGCGTGGAGTTCTCATGCGTCTCCGTGACAAGGTACGGCTTCGGTCACGGATCCGTGTCCCTTCGTGCGCTCTCGCGTGACCCGACACGCGAGGATCCCTCGTCACTTCCCACATACCCGGCCGTCTCGGCCACGGCCACAGCCAGCCAGGGCCGTGGCCGAGACGGCCGCGCTCGCCGCTAGCCCTTGCGTCCCTTTCCCCGGGCGCCAGCTTCAGACGGCCCCGTCCCTCCTCGGGCGCCAGCCCACCAGCGATCGAAGAACCGCCAGAACCGAGCCGCGGAGGCGCCCCTCGGGCGCGGCGGCTATTTCTCCTCGGAGATGATGGTCTTGACCGCGGCGATGTTGCCGTCGCCGAGGTCGATCTCGACCATGAAGGTGCCGATTTGGCGCAGCGGCTGGTCGAGGAGGACTTTGCGTTTGTCGATCCGGAGGTCACGGGCGTCGCGCAGGGCGTCGACGATCTGCTGGGGGCCGACGGAGCCGAAGAGGTGGCCGTCCTCGCCCGCGCGCTCGTGGATCGTGAGCACGGTTTTGGAAAGCAGGCCGGCGGCTTCGGCTTCGCGGGCGGCGCGGGCTTCGGCGGCGCGTTCGGCGGCCTCCATGCGGCGCTGCGCTTCCTCGAGCGCGCCCGGGGTGGCGGGCTGCGCGAGCTTGCGCGGCATCAGGTAGTTGCGCAGGTAACCGGGCGCGACGTCGACGGCGGTGCCGCGCTCGCCGAGGTTCTCGACGTCGGCCAGCAGGATCGCCTGGGCCATCAGCGCTCTCCGACGTACGGCAGGAGCGCGATCTCGCGCGCCCTCTTCACGGCCACCGAAAGCTGACGCTGGTGGGCGCGGGAAAGGCCGGTCACTCGACGGCCGCGCGTCTTCCCCTTGTCGGAGAGGAAACGGCGCAGAAGGTTCAGGTCCTTGTAGTCGACTACTTCGGAGTTGACCCGCGTGTATTTGCGGGGACGGGCGCGCTCGGCGCCACGGCGGCCCCGACGGGCGCCTCCGGTCGATGAAGTCTCACGGGCTCTAGGCATAAGCGACGAGGGAGCCTACAGAAATGCGACGGTCGGCGCCTTCGCGCCGACCGGTCGACTTGCTACGCGTTTGTCGGCGTTCAGCTCAAAAAGGAATGTCGTCTTCCTGGCTGCCCGTGGACACCGGTCCGAAGTCCGATTCGTCGGCGGGGACGTCGCTCTGCTGGGGGCTGTAGGGCTGCTGCTGCTGTTGTTGTTGTTGCGGCTGACCGCCACCGCCACCGCCGTTGCCGTTCGGGGCGCCGCCGCCACCGTCGCGGGAGCCGAGGAACTGGACCGAGTTGGCGACGATCTGGACCGCCTGGCGTTTGCTGCCGTCTTTGGCCTCCCACTCACGCCAGTCGAGGCGACCTTCGACCGCCAGCGGCCGGCCGCGCGACAGGTAGTTGGCGCAGTTCTCGCCCTGGGCGCCGAAGACGACCACGTCGAAATAGTTGGGCTTGTCGACCCACTGGCCGCTCTGGTCTTTGCGCCTGCTGTTGACCGCCACCCGCATCTCGCAAACGGACATCCCCCCGTTGGTGCTGCGGAGTTCCGGATCCTTGGTGAGGTTCCCGGTGATGACCACCACGTTCACGTTCGAAGCTGCCAAGAGTCTTCACTCCTCTGAATTCGTTGTTGACTTCCAGTCTAGGCCCGGGCACGGCGCGACTCTCCCCCCTCGCGGGAGAGGAAAGACGGAAAGAGCGGGCGGAACCGAGGCGCGGGGGAGGGACTACTCGCCGGCCGGCTCAGCGGCGGCGGCGGGCTCGGGCGCGGACTCGACCGGAGCGTCGTCACGCGGGGAGTCGTCACGCGGGCCGGGTCACGGTCGCCGCGGTCACCACGATCGCCGGGACCACCGGTGCGCTCGCGCGGGCCGGGAGCGGCGACGGCAGGCGGGACGAGCGTCGGCGTGTTGGCGTCGACTTTGAAGATGCGGAAGCGCAGGACGCCGTCGGCGATCTTCAGTTCGTGATCCAGCGTGTCGAGCAGGTCGTTCGACGCCTCGAAGCGGAACCAGCGGTAGTCGGCCTCGGTGCGGCGGTTGATTTCGTAGGCCATCTTGCGGAGGCCCCAAGAGTTCTCGCCTTTGAGGCTGCCGGCCGCCTCGATCTGGCCGCGCGCCTGCTGCGCCAGGGCATCCCTGGCGGGGGCGTCTTGCTGGGGGTCCAGCATCAGGACCAGCTCATATTCACGTGGTGCGGCCAAAGCGACGGCGCACTATAGCGGTGTTAGTGCGGCGCGAACTCCTGGCTACCGTCGCCAGGCACGGATGGGGGTGTCGGCGGGGGTTCCGGAAGGGGTGCCGGAGCCGGTTCGGGCGGGCGGGACGGCGGGGCGGGGTTTCGGTGAGCCGGCGGAGGGGCGGATTCGACCGGTTCGGTGGCGGCCTTGGTCGGTCGCGGGGCTGCTTCGGCCGCGGCGAGCGGTGCTCGCGAGCGGGGTGGAGGTCGGCGAGGGTGCCGGCGGTGACGGCGGGTCCGGGTGCCGATCTTGGCGGTCGCGGCGGGGGCATCGGGGACGGGCCGGCGGTGGGTCCGGTGGCTTCGGCGGTTGATCGGACGCGCCGGCTCGCCGGCCCGGCCTCGCCTTCGGCAGCCCGACGTCCCTGCCCAGCGGCGGCGGCTCGGGTGCGCGCAGCAGGGTCGGCACGAGGCGCAGCGCGATCAGTCGCCACGAGGACGATCGCCGCGACCCGCGCGACCCCGCGCCATCTGATCCGCACGCCCGCCACCGCGGCCAAGGGCGCGGCGGCCGCGATCTCTCCCCCCGGCCCCCTGAAAGCGCTAGGAGGAAGTCCGCGCGGCGCGGGCTTTTTCGATGTCGGCGAGCTGGTCGTCCACCCAGTCGCCGGGGTTGCGGCTGAAGATGATCTCGCGCAGGCCCTGGGCGAGCTCCGCCTTGCTCTCCGCCTCCATGGTCAGCGCCCGGTAGATCGCGTCGGACTGCTCCTGGATGTCGAAGGGGTTCACCGAGATCACCCAGTCCTCGAGCTCGTGGTGGGAGCCGGTGTTCTCGGAGAGCATCAGGACGCCGTCGCGGGTGTTGACCGCGGGCGCCTCCTTGGCGACGAGGTTCATCCCGTCGAAGATCGCGTTGACCATCAGCAGGTCGTAGTGCTTGTAGCGGGCGACCGCGTCGGCGAAGTTCTCGTAGATGCGGAGGTCGATCGGCATCCAGTCGGTGGTGCCGTGGCGGTGGTTGACGACGGCGACCAGGGCTTCGATCCGCTCGCGGTACTCGGCGTACTCCGGCACATCCTGGCGGGAGGGCTGGAGGTGGGCGATGAAGGTGACCTGTTCGCGGAACTCCGGATGCTGGGTGAGGAAGGTGTCGAAGGCGGTGAAGCCGCGCAGCACGTTCTTCGAGAGGTCCGCCCGGTCGACGCGGATGATCAGGTAGCGGCGCCGGCGCTCCAGCACCTCGCGCTCGGCCTCCGCGACCTCCTTGGACTCCGCCGCCCGCCGCAGGCGCTCGGCGTCGATCCCCAGCGGATAGGCGCGAGCCAGCGTCGTATGGCCCTTGTAGGTCACCTGGGCGCCGACGTAGTCGACGTCCGTGCCCTCCAGCAGTTCGTCGCAGCAGCGCAGGAAGTTGATGCAGTACTGGTGGGTGTGGAAGCCGATGATGTCGTTGGCCAACATCCCCTCGTAGATCGCTTCGCGGATCCGTTTCGGCAGGACCCGCCAGCTGTCGGGCTGGGACCAGGGGATGTGGACGAAGAAGTGCAGGAAGACGTCCGGGCGCCCATCGCGGATCATCCCCGGGGCGGTGTAGAGGTGGTAGTCGTGGAGCATCACCAGCGGCTTGTCCTGCCCCTCGATCTGCTTGACGACCGCCGTGGCGATGTCGGAGTTCACCTGCTGGTAGCCCTCGTCCCAGGCGTCGAGCTCCTCCTGGCGGATGTCAGGGGCGTTGGAGAGGTCCCAGAGGTAGTGTTGGATGAACCAGAGGATCGGGTTCGCGATGACGTTGTAGAAGCGGTCGTAGGCGCGCGGGTCGGACTCGACCAGCATCACCCGGTAGTCGATCCCGTCGATGTCGAGGGCGACCGGGCCGCCTTCCTCTTCGGAGACGATGATGTCCTCTTCGGTCATCGCCGAGGCGATCCAGAGGGCGTCGCGGTGGGAGACGAGGCCGGAGAGCGCGGTGACCAGGCCGCCGCCGCCGCGGCGCACCGTGCGGTTGCCCTGCTCGTCCCGCTCGAACTGGGCCGGACCCCGGTTCGAGACGATGATCAGCGGCTGATCGGACACGCCGCGAAGGTTACGGGAGGAAGGAAGCGCTCCGGTTCGGAGCTCGCGAACTCAGGTGCCGAGGCGGTTCAGCAGGTCGAGCCAGTCGCGCAGCAGGCGCGGTGAGAGGAACTCGCGGCGGGCGTGCTCCTTGCCCTCGCGGCCGAGGGTCTTGCCGAGGCCCGGGTCCTTCAGGATCTCGAGGCTGCGCACGGCGCACTCCTCGGCGGAGTTGACGAGGAAGCCGGAGACGCCGTCTTCGATCTGCAGCGGGATGCCGCCGACGTTGCCACCGATCGTCGGCCGCCCCTTCCAGAGCGCCTCGGTGACGGTCAGACCGAACCCCTCGCGGATCGACTTCTGCAGGCAGATGTCGGACTGCGACTGGAAGGCGTTGACCTCGATCGCGCCGACGTTGTTCAGGTTCGACAGGATCTTGATGTCCGGGTCGTTGTCGGCGTATTCGTAGGTTTTCTGGAAGTACTCGCGGCCCTCGGGGTCGTCGGTAGCCATCGAGCCGACCATCGCCAGCTGCGTCTCCGGCACCTGCGCGGCGACCTGGCGGTAGGCGTCGATGACGCCGATCGGGTCCTTCCACGGGTCGAAGCGGCTGACCTGGGTGATCAGCGGCCGCGCCGGGTCGATCCCGAACTGCTGGCAGATGAAGGCGGCGTCCTCGCGGGAGAAGGCCATGTTCTTCGGCGAGAGCGGGTCGATCGCCGGCGGGATGATGTTGACCGCGTCGCGGTGGGCGCCCATTTCCTTGGGCACGTACTGCTCCATGTGCCAGACCGACGCGTCGTACTCTTCGATCAGCGGCAGCAGGCGGGCGATCGGCGCCGGGTTCGGGGTCGAGAGGTCGATGTGGCAGCGCCAGATCCACTTGCCGCCCTTGTGCTCGGCGCCGCGGCGCAGGCCGATCGGCTGCGGGTCATGGACGATCACCGCGTCCCATTCGCCTTGGAGGCCCTCGGCGTTGATCTGGTTGATCTCGTCGAAGACCGCCCACTGCTCGTCCGACAGCGTCTCGGGCGCGCCCTGCAACGAGTTGTGGAGGAGCTTGGTCGCTTCGAAGAACTCCTCCTTGCCGAAGATCACGTGCCAGTGCGCGTCGACGCCGACGTCGCGCATCAGCGGCACGATCGTGTAGAGGATCTCCGACACGCCGCCGCCGAACGCGGTCGCCGAGACGTGAAGGACGCGTTTGCCCTTCAGCGGCTCGGCGAGCTCAAGGATCCGGTCGGTGGTCTCCCTGCCGACGATGCTCGCGTAGTCGGCGAGCGACTTCTGTCCGATGGCGACTTCCTGAAGCAAGGCCGGGAGTTCTACTAACCAGAGCGGCCGCGATGTATTCCTGAGCGCCGCTATGTGACGAATCAACGCAAAAAGCGTTGAGCGGTCGAATGGATGAACGCGTCTTTATTCGACCCGGTCGGGCCGCTTGCCCAGCGTCACGTCGACGGTTTCCCGCTTGTTGTCGCGCAGGATCGTCAGCTTGAGCTTTTCCCCCGGCTCCTTCTGTCCCACCGCCCGGATCAGCGCGTCGGGCTGGACCACTTTCTGGCCTTCGACTTCGACGATCACGTCGCCGCCGGTTTCGTATTCGGCGGCCTGGAACCGGATCGTGCCGTCGGCTCCGCGCAGCCCCGCCTTGTCGGCCGGCCCACCGGGGACGACCTGGGCGATCAGCGCGCCGAAGTCGGTGTCGATGCCGAGCTTGTGGGAGAGCTGCGGGTAGAGCGCCTGGCTGGAGACGCCGATGTAGGCGTATTCGGCGTGGCCGTTTTCGCGCAGCTGCTCGACCGAGCGTTCGATCGCCGTGGTCGGCACCGCGAAGCCGACGCCGTCGTTGGCGCCCGAGTTGGTCTCGATCTGCTGGTTGATCCCGACCACCTTGCCCTCGCCTTCGAGCAGCGGGCCGCCGGAGTTGCCGGGATTGATCGAGGCGTCGGTCTGGATCGCGCCCTCGATCATGAACTGGGTCAGCGATTTGACCGCACGGTCGGTGGCGGAGACGACGCCGACCGAGAGCGAGCGCTGCTCGCCGAAAGGGCTGCCGATCGCCGCGACCGGCTCGCCGACTTCGAGCGCGGCGTCGTCGCCGAGCTGCAGCGCGTGCAGTGGGAAGCCTTCCGGTTCGACCTTGAGCAGGGCGACGTCGGCGAACGGGTCGAAGCCGACGATCTGCGCTTCCAGCACGTTGCGGTTGGAGAATTCGACGAAGACTTCCTTCGCCGGGGTGCGGCCGCCGTCCGATCCTTCTTCGGTCACCACGTGGGCGTTGGTGACGATTTCGCCGTTCGAGTCGAGGACGAAGCCGGAGCCCTCGGCGCCACCGGCGCGCGCCGCCGAACACGGAGCGGATCGTGACCACGCCGGGGGAGACCTCGCGGTAGATCGCGGCCGCGTTGAAGCCCGGCGAGCCGGTCTCGATCGCCAGTTCGCGTGGGACCTGGGGCGGCGCTTCCGCCACTTCGGCCGTGGTCGATTCCCCGGTCTTGTCCTTGAAGATCACGGTCGAGGTGCCGCTGCCGCAGCCGGCGAGCAGGGCGAGGGCAAGCGTCGCCGCCAGGGCCAGGAGCGCCGCGGTCGCGGCTCGGCGGGACCTCACTGGCCGACCTTGACCAACGGGCGTCCGGGGGCGGCCGCGTCCCCGAGACGGGTCTGCGGCAGCTCCAGGGTGAAGGCGGTGAAGCGGCGGCTCGAGCTGATCGTGATCCGCCCGTCCATCCGCTGCGCCAGCTCGGAGGCGATCGCCAGGCCGAGCCCGGAGCCGCCGGAGGAATCGCCGGTGTAGAAGCGCTCGAAGATGCGTCCCTGTACCCGCTGGGGGATGCCTGGACCCTGATCGGAGACGATCAGCTCGGCGCGGCGTCGGCTGGAGGAGTTGGCGGTCACGGATACCTCGGTGCCCTCGGGGGTGTGGGTGAGGGCGTTGTCAAGCAGGATACGAATGATCTGCCTCACCCGATCGCGGTCGGCCAGCGCGATCACCGGGTGCTGCGCCGTGCGCAGCTGCAGGCGCGACCCGTGGGCTTCGGCGCGCGGGCCGAACTCGCGGGCCGCCTCGCGGGCGAGCTCGCCGAGGTCGACGCTCCCCGCCGCCATGATCATCGCCCCGGCATCGAGCTGGGAGAGGTCGAGCAGGTCGGTCGTCAGCTTGGTCAGGCGCTCGATCTGCTGGCGCATCGTGCGCACGAACTCTTCGCGCTCGGCCGGGCTCGGATCCTCGTCTTCGAGCAGCTCGACGAAGCCGCCGAGGCTGAAGATCGGCGTGCGCAGCTCGTGGCTGGCGTTGGCGATGAAGACTTTGCGGGCGATGTCGAGCTCGGCCAGGCGCCGCTGCATCTCGTTGAAGGTGCGGGCGAGGGGGGCGAGCTGGCCGACCGAGGCGACCGGGATCGTCGTCTCGAAGTTCCCGTCGGCGACTTTGCGGGCGGCGTCCTGGAGGCGGCGCACGTTGGTCGCGGCGACGTTGGCGTAGTAGATGCCCGCGGCGAGGGCGAGCGCCGCGGCGATCAGCCCGCCGGCGACGATCTCGCCTTTGACGCCGCCGTTGCCGGAGCCGGCGCCGCCGATCGCGACCACGTAGACGTAGATGACGACGGCGGTGGTGAGGGCGATGCCGACCGTGGTGAGGGCGATGCGCCCGCCGAAGCGGCTGGGTCGCAGGCGCCGGCGCATCTACTCGACGAAGCGGTAGCCGACGCCGCGCACCGTGAAGAGGAACTCGGGCTCCTTGGGGTCGCGCTCGATCTTCTCGCGCAGGTGCCGGATGTGGACGTCGACGGTGCGGGGGTCGCGGTACTCGGAGTCCCCCCAGACGTGCTCGAGCAGCGTCTCGCGGGTGAGCACCCGGCCGGGGGAGCGGGCCAGCGCGCCGAGGATCTCGAACTCGACGAAGGTGACCTTGACCTCCTCCTCGGCGAGGGTGACGAGACGGCGGTCGAAGTCGATCGTCAGTTCGCCGTGGGTGATCGGCGCGCCGTCGCCGCGCTCGGCGGCGGCCCCGGCCATGCGCGAGCGGCGCAGCGCCGCTTTCACCCGACTGCGGAACTCGCGCATCGAGAAGGGCTTGGTGATGTAGTCGTCGGCGCCGACCTCGAGCCCGGCGACCTTGTCGGACTCCGAGCCTTTCGCGGTCAGCATGATGATCGGGACCTGGCTGCGGGCCCGTAGCTCACGGCAGACTTCGACGCCGTCGCGGCGCGGCAGCATCAGGTCGAGGACGACGAGGTCGAAGCGCCCTTCGTCGAAGCGCTGCAGGGCCTCGGAGCCGTCCAGCGCGGACGTGACGTGGTAGCCCTCCTTGCGCAGGGGATAGCTGAGCAGCGTCTGTATCGACTGCTCGTCGTCGACGAGAAGAATGCGGGCAGACCCATTTGCCACGCCTTGAAGGGTAATGAGTGCCTTTCCGCGAACGTACCCAGAGCGACTTGAACGTGGCGGACGAGTGTCTGGACTACCTAATGGACGCATGTAGTAGTACCTGAAACTAAGGATCTCGATGGGCGAGCCGATAACAAAATCGATGAAGGCAACGGAACTGAAGAACCTCGTCGAAGCCGGTAGCTACAAGCCGGACCCGTCCCGCGTGGCGAACGCGATGCTGCGGCGCCGGGGCGTGCGCGAGCTCCTTACCGGGGCCTACGCGGGCGGAGCTGATCAAAGCCGCGGCCCGGCACAGTTTCACCACCGCGCCGCCTGAGCTCGGCGCGCGGACTGCCGCCGACGGCGGCCTCGACCCTCCCGACCGCGGTGAGCGGCGTGCCCAGGGCGGCGAGCGCGTCCCGCGCGGGGCCGACTGCCGCGGGCGGCAGCGCCGCGAGCAGCTCGTAGTCCTCACCGCCTGAGGCGGCCAGCTCGAGCGGATCGCGGCCGCAGGCCGCGGCCACGGCGACGACGCCGGGGGCGATCGGCAGGGCCTCGGCATCGAGGACGAGGAGAGCGCCGCTCGCCGCGGCGATGTGGCCGGCGTCGCCGGCGATCCCGTCGGAGATGTCGATCATCGCCGTGGCGCCGGCCGCGGCGAGCGCCTGGCCCGCGGCGAGGCGCGGCGTCGGGTCGAGCTGGCGGGCGAGGAGGGCGTCCTCCCGCTCGAGCGTGGGGTCCTCGAGGAGGAGCAGGCCCGCGGCGGCTCCGCCGAGCTCGCCGGTCACCACCAGGGTGTCGCCGGGCCGGGCGCCGCCTCTCGTGACGAAGTCGCCGGCGCTCGGCGCGTGCCCGGTCACCGTCACGGCGAGGCCGAGGACCGGCGCCCGGGTGAGGTCGCCGCCCGCGACCGTCGTCCCGGTCTCCTCCGCCACCGCCGCGAGGCCCGCCCCGACCTCGAGCAGCTCGGCTTCGTCCATCGCCTCCGGCACGCCGAGCCAGACGTAGGCCTCGCCGGCGGCAGCACCCATCGCCGCCAGGTCGGAGAGCGCGGTGGAGATCGCCTTGCGGCCGATCTGGCGCGGGGACGCGGTCTCGCGGCGGAAGTGGACGCCCTCGACGAGCGCGTCGACCGAGGTCGCGACCGCGCCGCCGGGCACGGTCACGGCCGCGTCGTCGCCGCTGCCGAGGTGCACCCGCGGGCCCGCCGCCGGCAGTCGCTCGCGAAGCAGCGCCAGCAGCTCGAACTCGCCCATCGGGCGACTATCCCAGAACGGGCACCGCGCGCGCTCTGGTCGGGTCTTTATGGTGAGGGGGAGTGGAGCGAAAGCAACCACTCCTCCACCGGCTCGGTGACGCAGGGTCCAAGATCGGGACCAAGCCACCTCGAAGCAAGGGCGTGCGCCTTGCTTTGCAGGTCGGCCTCGCGGTCGTGGTCTTCGGCTTCTTGGTCCTCACCGTCATCAACCAGTGGTCGGAGATCCAGAAGGAAGGCGTGCATTTCCACGTCCTTTGGCTGATCCCTGCGCTGATCATCCTCGTCCTCTACTACGTGCTTGCCGCCTTCGGCTGGGACCTGGTCCTGCGCAGCCTCGGCTACCGGATCGGCTTCGGGCGGGCGCAGGTCGCCTGGGGTCAGCCGCTGCTGGCGCGCTACGTGCCGGGCAGCATCCTCTACGTGCTCGGGCGGGTGCTTCTGTCGGAGCGGGCCGGTGTGCCACGGCGCATCTCGCTCGCCTCGATCGTCTACGAGCAGGCGATCTCGGCCACCTCGGCGATCGTCGTCGCCGCCTACTTCATCGTCAGGCACCCCGACCTCCAGGGATATCCGGAGCGCTGGGCGGTGCTGCTGCTGATCCCGGCGGCGATCGCGATCCTCTCGCCGCGCGTCTTCCGGCCGCTCTCCACCAAGGCGTTGGCCGCGTTCGGCCGGGACCCGCTGCCGGTGGTGATGTCGCAGCGCGACGTGATCTCGCTGATCGTCTACTACTCGCTGGTCTGGCTGGCGGTCGCGTTCGGCATCTACGCCGTGGCCCGCTCGGTCACCTACATCCCCTACAGCGACATCCTGCTGGTCGGCTCGGCGCAGGCGATCGGCTATTTCGCCGCGCTGGTGACGCTGGTCGCCCCGGCCGGACTCGGCGTTCGCGACGCGGCGTTCGCCTGGGCGGTCAAGGCAGCGCTGCCGGGAGGGAGCTTCGCGGTCGGCTCGCTGATCTCGATCGCGGTGCGCGGGGTGATGACTGTCGCCGAATTGATCTACGTCGCGCTGGTCACCGCGGTCGGCCGCCGCAAGGGCTGGTCGATCCACACCGGCATTCTTCACCCGTCCCCGGAGGAGCAGGAAGCCTCGACCGAGGGCACCGCCGCCCACGCGCCGGAAATCCTCTGAGGCCACCCCCGAGCTAGAGCGGGATGCGGGCGCCCAGCTGGTAGGCGGTGAGGGCGAGGAGGACGAGGACGAGGAGGCGGTCGCGGGCGACGGCGGCGAGCGGCAGCGGCCAGAGCAGGTACCAGGGGAGAAGCCACGAGGTGGCGAGCAGGAGGCCGGTCCCGGCCCAGGCGGCGGTGCGGATCCAGTCGGCGCCGCGCCAGGTCCAGACGAGGAGCCAGACGACGGCGATGCCGAGGAGCGCGAGCGCCGCCACCCGCGCGGCTTTCTCGTCGACGCCGGTGATCCGGGCGAAGGTGGTCGGGATCGAGAGGTGGCTCGTCCGCCCCTGGTTCTTCCCGGCGAGCCCGAAGGCGTGCAGCCAGTCCCAGCCGAACGCGAGGTACCCGGCCGCGCCGATGACCCCGACCGCGGCGAGAGCCCCGGCGGCCAAACGGTTGATGGGCCGAAAACCGGACATATAGACGGGTTTTCGGCCCATCAACATTGAGTCCCGGGCGGTGGCTGCGAGGGCGAAGGGGGCGACGAAGAGGCTCGAGGACTTGATCGCGGCGCTCGCGACGAGGGACGCGCCGGCCGAGGCCTCGCGCCGGACCACGAGCGCCGCCACGGCGACGGTGGCGAGGAGCACCGCCAGGCCGTCGTTGTGGGCGCCGCCGACGACGTGGACGAGGACCAGGGGGTTGAGGGCGACGAAGGCGGCGGCGCGGGCCGGGTCGGCGCCGCGCCAGGCGGCGAGGCGCGAGGCGATCCAGGCGATGCCGAGGACCGAGATCGCCGCCACCGCCTTGAGGATCGCGACGGCAAGCCAGATCGGCAGCCAGGCCAGGGGGTAGGTCGCGAGCGTGAAGAGGGGGCCGTAGGCGCTCGGCGTCTCGGTCCAGGTGACGTGGGCGAAGGCGGGGTCGTTGGGGGCCGCATCCGGGGCATAGACGTAGGGATCGAGGCCGTGCCGTACGCCGAGGCGGGCGTAGTCGACGTAGCTGAAGGCGTCGTGGGAGAGCAGGACCGGCGCGCAGGCGAAGGCGACGACGAAGACGACGATCAGCACGCCGACGACGCGCGCGCCAAGGCGCGGCGCCCTCGCGAGCACGTGAAGGTAGGCGAGGAACCCCGCCCACATGAGCCCATAGGCAAGCCCCGCGTCGATCCGCCGAAGCTACCGCCCTCGCGGTTGATGGGCCGAAAACCGGACTATCTGACGGGTTTTCGGCCCATCAACATCGGGTCACTGGCCGGCTTGTTGGCCGCCGCCTACGCCGGGTTCGGGGCCGCCGTACTTCGGTGGGAGCGGTGGGGGGAGGGGGGCTGGTTCTTGGCCGACGCCGGGGGCGTAGGCGTTCGGGTCATAGCCGCCGACCGATTCCTGGCCGGGGAGTTCAGCTTCGCCTTCAGCCGCCGCGTTCGCACCGCCTTTTTTCAGCTTCGCGCCCTCGGTCCCCGGCGCCGCGGCGGTGAACTGGCCGAAGCCCGGGGACCATTCGATCTGTTCTTCGGGTTCGTCGAATTCCTCGCACTTCACGCCCGCGTTCGCGTAGACGGAGTGCCAGATTTCGGCCGGGAAGGTGCCGCCGAAGACGGTGATGCCGTGGACGGAGGTCATCGAGATCGCGTTCGATTCGGGGTAGCCGACCCAGACCGCGGTCGCCAGGTTCGGCTGGTAGCCGGAGAACCAGGCGTCGGTCTCGTTGTCGGTCGTCCCGGTCTTGCCCGCCTGGCCGACGCAGCCGGTGTAGGCGGCGGTGCCGGTCCCTTCGGTGATGTTGTCGCGCAGGAGGCGCGTCACCTGCCAGGCGACCGCCGGGCTGAGCACGCGCTTGGGCTGCGGGCCCTGCGGGTGGTCGACCTTCCCGTCGGGGAGGATCACCCTGTCGATCGCGACGGGGCGGTGACGGATGCCGCCGGCGGCGAGGGTGGCGTAGGCGTCGGCGAGTTCGAGCGGACTGACCCCATACTTCAGGCCGCCGATCCCTTCCGCGGGCAGGCCCTGCAGGTGGGTCGTGATCCCCATCGACTTGGCCGTGGCGGCGACGTTCTCCGGCCCGACGTCGAGGTCGAGCTGCGCGAACACGGTGTTGTCGGAGGTGACCGTCGCCTGCCGCAGGTTGATCGTCCCCTGGTATCCCTCGTCGGCGGTGTGGACTTCCCAGTGGCCGTATTCCGGCAGGTTCAGGTCGAGGGGCTTCGATTCGTAGTAGGTCGAGTAGGGGTCGATCCCCTGCTTGATCGCGGTGGTGAGGACGAAGGCCTTGAACGTCGAGCCAGGCTGGCGATGACCCTGTGCGGCCAGGTTGAACTGGTCCTCGGCGTAGTCGGTGCTGTTGACCATCGCCCGGATGTCGCCGTTGCGGGGGTCGATCGAGACGAAGGCCGAGGCCGGGTCGGTCGGTTCGTAGAGCGCTTCGGCGATCGCCGCGCGGCCGACCCGCTGCAGCTCCGGCGACAGCGTGGTGTGGACCTGGAGGCCACCGCGGCGCACCTTGTCGGCGCCGTAGTGGGCGATCAGCAGGTGTTCGACGTAGTCGAAGAAGTAGGGCTCCTCGTGGGCGAAGTAGTCGTGGGACGGGCTCAGTCCCAGATCGCTCTTTTCGAGCGCCCGCGCCCGCTGCGGCGCCAGGTATCCGACCTTCGCCATCCGCTGCAGGACCTCGTTGCGGCGCGCTTTCGCCGCCCTGGGATAGAGGATCGGGTTGTACTGGGACGGTGCCTGCGGGAGTCCCGCGAGCAGCGCCATCTGGGCCGTGTCCAGCTTCCACACCGGGCGCGAGAAGTAGATCCGCGAGGCGGCGCCGACGCCGACCGCGGTCGAGCCTTCCACGGTCCCGTAGGTCGCGGTGTTCAGATACTGGCCGAGGATCTGGCGCTTGGAGTGGTGTTCGGAGTACTCGAGCGCCAGCTTCGCTTCTTCGATCTTGCGTTCGAGGGTCTTCTTCGGGTGCTGGATGCAGAGGTTGCGGACCAGCTGCTGGGTGATCGTCGAGCCGCCCTCGACCGCTTCGCCCGCTTCGATGTCGGTCACCGCGGCGCGCAGGATGCCCTGCGTGTCGAGCCCGCCGTGCTGGAAGAAGCGCTGGTCCTCGATCGCCACCGTCGCCAGCTCCAGCTTGCGCGGGATCCGCTTCTGCGCGACCGGGGCGCTTGCTTCCGGGGAGACGATCGCGCCGAGGCGCGCCCCGTCCGCCGCGTAGATCACCGAGTTCCCGTGGCGTTCGGCGCGCTTGCAGCTCGCCAGCGTGGGCGCGTCGGCGGCCACGTTCAGGACCCAGCTCGTCACCCCGATCACGGCGACCGCGATCACGGCGAGGACGACCCCGATGGCGATCGCCACCTTGGTGCCCACGCTGCCACGGCGCCGCTGCCGACGCCGTCCCCGCTGCGTCATCCCAAAGAGCCTACGGCTCGCTGGCGCGTCGCGACCTGTGTGAGACTGCCGGGGCCATGGAGGCGAACCTTGTCGACGGCGAAGTCGCGAAACAGAAGCGGGAATTCCCATATTCGAACTGGGGGCCGTGGGCGGCGATCCTCGCCCTCTTCGGAGCGCTCGCGGTCGGGCTCTTCCTCTCCGTCCCGGCGCTGATCGTCGGCAGCCAGGACGGCAAGATCGAAGCGCTCTTCCCGCCGGCCTACTCGAGCGGGGCGAGCTTCGACAAGGGCGACGCGACCGCGCTGGCGGTCGACCCGCGGAGCGACCTCCTCTTCGCCGACCACGAAGACGAAGTGCGGGCCTTCGGCGCGCTCGGCGAGGAAGTGGCCGGCGCTCGGATCGGCGGCCTCGAAGACTCGCACGGGCTGGCGCTTGACCCGCGGCGCGGGGTGCTCGCGATCTCGGAGAAGAGCTCCGGGCGGATCCTCACCTACTCGGTGGCGGGGAAAGGCAAGCCGCGCCGGCTAGCGTCCCTGACGGTCCGTGGTGCCGGATTCGAACCGGAACGGATGGCCTACGCGCCGGCGAAGGGCTCGCTCTACGTGATCGACGCGGGTGGCGACCGGGTCGTCGAGCTGAACGCGAAGGGCGGCGGCATCGGCCGCCTCGACGTCGCCGGGTCCCCTGCAGGCTCCTTCGATTTCGGCACCGACGACAACGACATCGCCGTGGACACGGTCCCCGGGCCAGGCCGTGGCGACGTCTACGTGCTCTCCGGCAAGGGCGACGGCAAGGTCTGGGCGTTCGCGCCCGGCGGTCGCTTCCTCTGGGAACTGAAGCCCGACTCCGGCGACGAATTCGCCGCGCTCGCGGTCGACTCGAAGGGCAACCTCTGGATCGCCGAACCGAACGGCGACACCTACGAATACGGGCGCGCCTCGGGGTCGGAAGGCCCACAACGCACCGGCGGCAAGATCGAGGCGGGCAACTCGGTGGGCTCGATCGAATTCGCCGGCTCCGGGCACGTCTTCGTCGCCCGCGAACTCGACGGCACGCTGACCACGATCGGGTCGATCATCTCCCAGCTCGGGACCGAGCTCGGCTTCCTGCTGGTGCCCTTCGCCCTCGCCTCGATGCGCGGCTCGTCGAGCATCCAGGAATCGCTCCGTCGGCTCGGGTTCCGCCGCTTCAAGGGTTCGGCGTTCGGCTGGATGGCGCTGACCTTCGTCCTCTACCTGGCCTTCACGATCTTCTACTCGCTGGTGATCACCGAACCGAAGCAGAAGGACATCGCCGAAAGCTTCGGGCCGATGGGTATCCAGGTCTTGTTGATCGTGATCGCGGCCCCGATCGCCGAGGAGACGTGCTTCCGCGGGATGCTGTTCGGCGGGCTGCGGGAGAAGCTGCCGCGGCTCGCGGCGGCGCTGGTCTGCGGGCTGATCTTCGGTGCCCTCCACGCGCTGACCGGGGTGACGGCGGTGCCGCCGCTGATCGTCTTCGGCTTCCTCCTGGCGCTGCTCTACGAGCGGACCGGCTCGATCGTGCCGGGGATCTTGCTGCACATGATCAACAACTCCATAGCCCTGCTGGGCCGGTCGGATTTCTGGCGTGATCCGCCGCCTCGCCCTCACCGTCGGAGCCGCCGCGCTCCTGGCGGTGCCCGCCACCGCGGCCGGCGCGCCGAAGGAACAGGCGCCCCAGAAGCAGGAAGCGCCGCCGAAGGCGACGGTCAAGATCGACGTCGGGAACCTGCACGGGGGCAAGGCGCAGATCCTCGACACGGTGCCGGTCACCGGGACGGTGCAGCCGTTCGCCCCCGGCCAGCACGTCGAAGTCAACTTCTTCCGCAACGGCAAGGAAGTCGTGAAGCGCCAGGTCGCGGTCCAGCAGGGCCCGAACGAAACCGGGACCTTCGAAGCGAGCGTGATCGTCAAGGAAGGCGGCAAGTACGCGGTCTCCGCCCATCACGAGGCGACCGCCGCGCTCGGTTCCGACTCGACCGTGCGCAAGAGCTGGACGGTCAGCTTCCCGAAGTTGAACCCGGGCGAATGCTCATCCGTGGTCGGCGCCTTCAAGTCGCACCTGGCGAAGATGGGCTACGTCAGCGGCGCCGGCGATTGCTTCACCGCGCGGCTCGGTCGCGAGGTGCTCGCCTACCGCAAAGTCAACGGCATGGATCGCACCAAAAAGGCCGGCCCGGGGCTGGTCAAGGCCGCCTTCGAAGGCAAGGGCGGCTACCACGTCAAGTACCCGACGGCGGGCGAACACGCCGAGGTGCCGCTCGACAAGCAGGTCCTGGTGCTGGTGAAGAACGGCAAGCCGTTCGCGATCTACCCCGTCTCCACCGGGAAGCCCTCGACCCCGACGATCACCGGCCACTACGAGTTCTACCGGCAGGAACCGGGGACGAACTCCGAGGGCATGGTCTACTCCTTCTATTGGCACAACGGATACGCGGTCCACGGCTACCCCGAAGTGCCGAACTACGCCGCGAGCCACGGCTGCGTGCGGACCTTCATCGCCGACCAGCCGCGGATCTACGAACAACTGCACTTCGGCGAGTCGATTTTCGTCTTCTGACGGTGTGTGACGCGGCGCATATCGGCGTCCTCGGTCGCTTGTGTGCGGAGCACACGGCGCTCCCTGCGTCCTTGATCTGCTTGGTCACACATCGTCAGGGCGCTTGTGGCTGATCTCGTCGCAGCCAAGGAGACGTTGCTCGCCGAACTGCGGGAGCACTCGCTGGTGATCGGCGAGGTGACGCTGTCGAGCGGGGCGGTCGCCCAGTACTACGTCGACGCGCGGCGCACGCTGATGCGGCCGGGGGGTTTCCGGGCGGCGGGCGAGCTGATCGCGGCGCGGGCGCATGAGCTTGGCGCGGAAGCGGTCGGTGGGCCGGCGACGGCGGCGATCCCGCCCGCCTGTGCGCCGCTGGCGGTGGACGGCGGCGAGGACCTGGTCGCCTTCTTCGTCCGCGGCGAGAAGAAGCAGCACGGGCTGCAGCGCTGGGTCGAGGGCCCGGTCGAGCCGGGCGTGAAGTGCCTGGTCGTCGAGGACACGGTGACGACTGGCGGCTCGACCGCGGAAGCGATCGGGCGCTGCCGCGAGGAGGGCCTCGAGATCGTCGGCGTGGTCGCGGTCGTCGACCGCCTGGCGGGCGGCGCGGCGCGGATCGAAGCCGCCGCCGACGCCCCCTACACGGCGCTCTGCACGATCGACGAGATCTACCCCGACCGACCCGACCGCGCCTGAGGCGGGGTCGGGGAGCGAGCGATGCCTGCCGAGCCCGACGCCGTCGAGATCCGCGTCGTCGCCTGCCTGGTCGAGAAGCAGCGGACGACGCCGGACGTCTACCCGCTGTCGCTGAACGCGCTGCGGCTGGCCTGCAATCAGTCGACGAACCGCGACCCGGTCGTCGATTACGACGAGCAGACCGTCTCCGACGCCCTGCGGCGGACCGCGCTGCGCGGTTGGACGCGGCTGACGAGCGGGGCCGGCTCGCGGGCGCGCAAGTACCGCCACCTGTTGCCGGAGGCGCTCGGGGTCGACGACGGCGAGTCGGCCGTGCTCGCGGTGCTGATGCTGCGCGGCGCCCAGACGCCGGGCGAGCTGAAGGGGCGAACCGAGCGGATGCAGGGCTTCGCCGACCTCGCCGCCGTGCAGGAGGTGCTCGAGCGGCTGATCGAGCGCGATTACGTCGTCCGCCATCCCCGCCGACCGGGGCAGAAGGAGGACCGCTACGAGCAGGTGCTCGGCGGCGGCGCCGAGGTAGCCGAGCCCGCGGAGGCGCGGTCGACCTATCCGGCGAATACGGTCGGAAAGGACGACAGCGACGGCGATGAGGAGTTCCTGTCCGTCGCGGAGGCGCCCACGCCGTCGGAGGCCGCCGACGAAGTGGCGCGGCTGGATCGGCTCGAGAGCGAACTGCTGGACCTCAAAGGCGAGATCGCCCGCCTGCGCGAGGCGCTCGGCGACTGACGCCGGGCGCCGCTAGGTGGTTGATTCCACGATCCCGCGGTGGGGAAAGCGCTCGAGGCGGCAAAACTGCGACGCCGTCACGAAGAGCGTGAGAACTCCACACTTCCTCCCAAGTTGCTCATGCTTCGTGCGCAATCCGTCTGACCCGAAATGTTGACGGGCCGAAAACCCGCCTATATGTCAGGTTTTCGGCCCGTCAACCTGGGGGTGCTTGATGGAGGTGTGGAGTTCCGGGCGGAAGCGTGACGAACCCTTGGACTTGTTCACGAACCCCGCACCTCGGACGGATGGCGCGGCCGGGAGCACGCCCGTCCCGCGTGGAATCAACTGCCTAGCGCCGGGGAGCCGGTGCCTTGAGCGGCAACCCGGCGCCGCGTTTCCCGCCGGGGATCGAGGCGATCACCTGGGTCCCCAGCTTGCCGCGTTCGGCCAGCAGTTTGCGCCCGCCCGCGGTGAACGGGAGGTAGAAGGTGTGCCATTCGCCGCCGCTCAGGCGGAAGGTGCGCGAGCCGAGCGAGCGGGTCACGGTGCGGATAAGCGGCGGCTTTCGCCGGCGCGGGGTCCTGACCTTGAAGGTGGTGCGGAGGCCGAGGTGGCCGGGGCAGGCGGTGCCGATCGGCCACTGGCAGGCGAGCGTCACCTTGACCCCGTGCGGCAGCGCCTTCAGGCGGGTGAAGGCGATCGCGACCGGGATGTACGTCGTCTTGCAGCCGAGCAGGCGGTTGCCGCCGAGCGCGACGTTCAGGGCGTAGACGCAGATCGGCTCCGGTCCCGACTTGATCGTGGTGATCGTAGATTCGAAGCCGTGGTTAGGTCCCGCCAGCTTGCGCGAGGCGCCGACGTCGGGCCGTTCCAGGTTGGCGACCTGGCCCAGTTCGAAGGTTTCGACGCCCTTCTGGCCCGCGCGGCCGCCGACGACGACGTTGACCGAGAGGGTTTCGGTCGGCGCGTCAGGGTCGAGCGCCCAGCCCTTGACCTGCACCTGGCCGGGGGCCGGCGAGGTGGCCAGTTCGAATGAGCCGATCGGGTCGCTTTCGCCGACCGGCGGCGTGCCGACGCCGACCGTGGCACCGTCGACATAGTTGCTGTCGATGTTGATCGTGGTGCCGCCCCAGGTCTCGTTGTGCCCGCCGCGGAACTGGTGGATGCGCTGGTGGTTCGGCCAGGCGGTGGAGGGGATGACCGGGTCCAGGGTGTCTTCCCGTCCGTTCCAGTTGGCGGTCCAGATGTTGTCGGGCGAGGGGTAGGTGGTGCCGTAGGCTTTGGCGAGGTCGGCGATCCCGGAGCTGCTCGACGAGTAGACGCCCGACAGGTAGCCGAGCTGGTGGAGCTTTTCGGTCCACGCCCCGAGGAAGGCGAGGACGGCGGCGGTGGCGCTCGTGGTCGGCGTGTAGGCCTCCATGTCGAAGTAGATCGGGCTGCCCGTGCCGATCCCGAGGGTGACCGCGGCGGAGACCGCGTCTTCGGCCGCCGCCATCCCCTGCGTGGTCGCCCCGGCGGAGGTCAGCTTGGCGCAGCTGCTGCAGGCCGAGGTGGGAGCCTGCAGGCCGACGTAGGTGGGGATCAGGTGCCAACCGGCGGTCGTCTGGGCGCTGACCCAGCTGGCGCTCAGGTTGGGCTGGGAGCAGGCGCTGTTTTCGCCGCCGATGTAGATGCCGACACCGCGGAAGGGCGATTCGGCCCAGGCTGCCATCGCCTTGGTCGAGGGGGCGCTGCAGGCGTCGAAGCCGAGGCCGGTGAAGACCGAGCCGCCGACCGACGCGGTGGCGGGAGCCCTGCTGGCGCGGGCGGCACCGGGACGGGCGCGGACCGCGCCGAAGGGCCGTGCGCGCTGCAACGACTGGGCGGTCGCGCGCCCCCCGTCCGGCGTGATGAAGATCGCCCGGTGCCTGCCGAGGAGCGGGCCGGCGGGGCAGCGCTGTTCCTTCGAGGGGCCGCCGAGATAGACGACGCGGCGGTCGAGCCGCACGCAGGTGCGCGAGTGCGGTGCGACCCGGACCACCTCATAGCCGGCCGGGACTTTGACGGCCTGTCCCGCGTAATGGACGGTCCGCGCCCCGGCCGCGGGCGCGAGCGCCCAGGCCGAAACGATCGCCGCGAGGGCGACGAGCAGCAGGGCAGGAAGACGTTTGCCGGGTCCGGAGATCACTGGCCTCAGGGGATTAAACGGGCTTCACCCGCAGAAGTTGCTCCCTGGGGGCGATCGGCAAGCTGAGTTGCCGATTCAGGGGTTGTCTCGGAGTCCGCCGATGCCGAGCGAGTCGTTCTCGGCGGGGGAGGCCTCGGGCTCATCCGCGGCTTCGGGAGCGGCATCCCCGGCCACCGGCGGATCGTCGAGGAAGTCCGCGCTCGGCACGAAGTAGAGGTTGCCGGTGATCGCGGTGGAGAAGTCGAGGAGGCGGTCGTGGGTGGCCTCGCCGTTGCCGAGGAACATGTTGTCGAGCATCTGCTCGGTCACCGCCGGGGTCGCCGCGTAGGCGACGTAGTAGGTGCCGAACTCACCCGCGCCCGCACGGCCGAAGGGCATGTTGAAGCGCATGATCTGGAGCTGCTCGCCGTCGTCGTCCTCGATCACGTTGAGGGTCAGGTGGGCGTCGGGCGCCTTGTCCTCATCGGCGAACTCGACGTCGTCGAGCTTGGTGCGGCCGACCGCCGCCTCCTGCTGCTCGACCGTCAGCTCGTTCCACCCCTCGAGATCGTGGAGGTACTTCTGCACGATCAGGTAGCTGCCGCCGGCGAAGTCGGGGTCCTCGTCGCCGATCAGGACCGCCGCCGCCGCGGCCCGGCCCTCCGGGTTCTCGGTGCCGTCGACGAAGCCGAGCAGGTCGCGCTCGTCGAAGGACTTGAAGCCGTGGATCTCCTCGACGACCCGCACGCCCGGGCCGAGGCGGTCGACGAGCAGCCGTGCCAGCTCGAAGCACATGTCCATGCGGTCGGCGCGGATGTGGAAGAAGAGGTCACCGGGCGTGGCGGGCGCGGCGTGGACCGGGCCCCGCAGCTCGCGGAAGGGGTGGAGCCCGGCCGGGCGCGGCGCGTCGAAGAGGCGGTCCCAGAGCGCGGCGCCGATCCCGACCACCAGGCTCAGCCGTGCGTCCGGCGCACGGAAGCCGACCGAGCGGCGCAGGCCGGCGAGGTCCGGCAGGAGGCCGCCGATCGTCGCCTCCCCGTCGGGGTCGACGCAGGCGGTGAGGAAGAGGGCCGCCTCGGTGATCGGGGTCAGGATGTCCTGGGACTGGGCGGGCTCGGCGTCGGGCACCGGTCCACCCTAGGGCGTCTCGGGGAACCTCGGCAAGAACCGCGGCAGATCGCGCAGCTCCTCGAGCGCGAGCCGCGAGAGCTTCTCGATCCGCTCCTCGCCGAGCGGCGTCAGGACCAGGTGGACGACGCGGCCGTCGTCCTCGTCACGTCGCCGTTCGACCACGCCGGCGTCGACCGCGCGGTCGATCAGTTCGACCACGCTGTGGTGCTTGGTGACGAGGTAGTCGGCGAGCTCGCCGACGGTCGGGGCGCTCTCGCCGGGATGGCCCTTGATCGCCAGGAGCAGCTGATGCTGGGCGGGGGTGAGGCCGGCGCCGCGGGCCTGTTCCTCGCTCCAGGCGAGGAAGCGACGCAGTGCCGTGCGGAAGCCGAGCAGTTCTTCGTAGTCCCGCTGCGTCGGGCGCGGGGCGGAGGTCATGGCTTCCCCACGGGCTCCGGCTCGCGGCCGGGTCGCAGCATCTCGAACGGCCGCAGGACGCGCGTGCGGTGGCGGTCCTCGTCGAGGTCGCGCAGCCGTCCCTCCAGCAGTTGCTCGAGGCGCACCGTCCCGATCGGCACGGCGGGGAGGGAGCGCTCGGCGACCGGCAGCTCGGTCCGTCCCGAATCTGCCATCGCGTAGGCGACGTGACGGAGCGTGTCGTCGACGAAGACGGTCGGGCCCTCGGCCCCGGCTGGTCCGGCGTCCCCGATCACGTCGCCGACGAATAGCACCTCCAGTGGGTCGACGCTGTATTCGTGGTTCACGTGGACGCCGCGGCGGGCGATCTTCTCGGTGAGGATCGAGCGTCGCAGGACGAGGACCGAGATCGCGTAGGCGGCAGCGGCGCCGATCAAGAGCGGCAGCAGGGCTTCGTAGCGGTGGGTCAGCTCGACCGCGAAGACGACGCCGGTCAGCGGCGAGCGCATCGCCGCGGCGAGGATCGCGGCGAGCCCGACCAGCGGCCAGAAGCCCGCGCCGACGGCGGGGAAGAAGTGCGCCTCGAGCGCGCCGAGGGCGGCGCCGATCATCAGCAGTGGGGCGAGCACGCCGCCGGAGGTGCCGGAGCCGAGCGAGAGCGACCAGATCAGCGTCTTCACGATCAGGATGCCGACGACGAGGTTGAGCGCGATCTGACCGTTCAGCTCCGCTTCGATCACGTTGTAGCCGACGCCGAGCGCCTGGGGGACGATCAGCCCGCCGAGGCCGATGATCACTCCGCCGATCGCGGGCCACCACATCCAGTGGATCGGCAGGCGGGCGAAGCAGTCCTCGGAGGCGTAGACGAGGGTGGTCGCGATCAGGGCGAGGAGCGCGGCGAGCGCGCCGGCGACGATGCAGAGCGCGTAGACGCCGGCGTCGAGGTGGAGGGCGCCGGCCGGGACGGGGAAGACCGGGCCGCCGCCGAGCAGCGGGACGCGGACGATCGCCGCCACCGCGACCGCCGCCGCGAGGGGGACGAAGCTACGCGGCCGCCACTCGAAGAGCAGCAGCTCGATCGCCAGCAGGACGGCGGCCAGGGGCGCGTCGAAGACCGCGGCCATGCCCGCGGCGGCGCCGGCGACCAGGAGGGTCTTGCGCTCGTCGGCGCTCAGGTGGAGGAGCTGCGCGCAGATCGAGCCGAAGGCGCCGCCGGTCATGATGATCGGGCCCTCGGCGCCGAACGGGCCGCCGGTGCCGATCGCGATCGCCGAGGCGACCGGCTTCAGCAGCGCCACCCGCGGCTGCACCTTGCTGCCGGAGGTGAGGACCGAGTCCATCGCCTCGGGGATGCCGTGGCCGCGGATCTTCTCCGAGCCGAAGCGGGCGATCAGGCCGACCACGAGGCCACCCGCGATCGGCGCGCCGAGGATCAGCAGCGGCGAGTGGTGGATTTCGCCGGGAGCGACCAGCGCGGTGCCGAACCGTTGGTAGAAGACGAGGTTGGTGATCAGCCCGATGAGGCGCAGCAGGCACCAGGCGACCCCGGCGACGAGCGCCCCGATCGGCAGCGCGAAGGCGGTGATCAGGAGGAGGCGCGGGCTGACGTCGAAGTCGCCGAGGTGACGGAGGTCGGAGGGCATGGTGAGAAAAAGTATCGGATCACGATATTTTGCCGACCGATGGGTCCGGCCGGCTAAAGTCCCGCCCCATGAGCGAGATGAACGACTTCAACGCGAACGTGATCGAGGAATTCCGGGCCAACGGCGGCACGGCCGGGGGCATGTTCGAGGGCATGCCGTTGGTACTCGTGCACAACGTCGGCGCCAAGTCCGGCAAGGAGTACGTGACGCCGCTGGTCTACCTGGGCGAGGACGGACGGACCTTCGTCTTCGCGTCCAAAGCCGGCGCGGACAACCATCCCGGCTGGTTCCACAACCTGAAGGCCAACCCCGAGACCTCGATCGAGATCGGCAGCGACACGGTCGAGGTCGTCGCGGTCGAGCTGACCGGCGAGGAGCGCGACCGGATCTACGAGGTCCAGAAGGCCCAGCAGCCGCAGTTCGCCGAGTACGAGGCGAAAACGGACCGGACGATCCCGGTCGTCGAGCTGGCGCCGAAGTCCGCCTGAGCGAGGTCCGGCCGTTCGGTAAACGGCCGACTACTTAAAGGTCCTTGCTGATATCTGGGAGACTCCGGCCTCGATGGCATCGAGGCCGCCCAGGACGATCGAGGACCTGCCCGGGCCGCGGCGCCTCCCCCTGATCGGGAACGCCCACCAGCTCCGGGCGAGCGGCATGCACCTCGTCGCCGAGCGCTGGAGCGATCAGTACGGCCCGATCTACCGCTTCGACCTCGGCCCGCGACGCATCGTCGTGGTCTCCGATCCGGACATCGTCAACGGGCTGCTGCGCGAGCGCCCGGACGGCTTCCGCCGCTGGAGCGAGATCGAGACGATCACCCGGGAGCTGTGGGGGACCCCGGGCGTCTTCGCCGCCGAGGGCGACGACTGGCGCCGCTCCCGCCGCCTCGCGGTGACGGCGCTGAACAGCAACCACCTGCAGCGTTACTTCGAGATCGTCGCCACCTGCACGCGGCGGCTGCACGCGCGGCTCGAGCCGGCGGCGCGGGACGGGCGGCCGATCGAGATCGGCGCCGCGCTCTCCTCCTTCACTGTCGACGTCACCTCGGCGCTCGCCTTCGGTCGCGATCTCAACACGCTGGAGCGCGGCGACGGCGAGCTGCAGGAGCACCTCCACCGGGTCTTCCACGAGGTCAACCGCCGGCTGCTCGCGCCGTTCCCGTACTGGCGCTACGTGAAGCTGCCCGCCGACCGCGCGCTGGAGCGCTCATTGGCCGCGCTGCGCCCCGCCGTCATCTCGTTCATGGAGGAGGCGCGCGAGCGGATCGCCGCCCGGCCGCAGCTACGCGAGGCGCCGGAGAACTTCCTCGAGGGCATGATCGCCGCGCAGGAAACCGACGGCGCCCTCGACGACGAGGAGATTCTCGCCAACGTCTTCACCCTGCTATTGGCCGGCGAGGACACGACCTCGCACACGATGGCCTGGACGATCGACGCGCTGGCGACGCGGCCCGAGGTGCAGGCGCGCTGGGCCGAGGAGGCGCGCGAGGTCCTCGGCGAGGACCTCTACCCGACGACGTACGAGACGGTCGACCGCTTCCCCTACGGCGACGGCGTCCTGCGCGAGGCGATGCGGCTCAAGTCGGTCGCCCCGATCGGCTCCGCCGAGCCGCTCGCCGATACCGAGGTCGCCGGGATCGCGATGCCCGCCGGCACCCGCATCCTGCTGCTCACCCGCAAGGCCGGCATGCGCGACGTCGACCGCGCCCCCGAGTTCCGCCCCGAGCGCTGGCTCGAGGATTCCGACGTCGCCGCGCCCGACCAGAAGTCCTTCCTCACCTTCGGCGCCGGCCCCCGCTTCTGTCCCGGACGCAACCTCGCCTTCCTCGAGGCGAAGACCGCCCTGGCGATGATCGCCCGCAACTTCGAGGTCTCCCTCGACCCGACCGCCGAGCCGGTCACCGAGCTGCTCGGCTTCACGATGAGCCCGAAGAACCTCCGCGTGCGGTTGCGGGCCCGCACCCCGGCGCCGGCCGTGGCCTAGATCCCGATCGCGTTCGCACGTTTCCGCGATATATACGGGTAAGTGGGAACGGGTCCGCTCAATCACCTGCGCGCGCCGCTCGAGCTCGGCCCGGTGACGCTGCCCTGCCGGATCGTCTCCACCTCCCACCAGACGACGCTGGTGGAGGACCACCTGCCGACCGATGACTTCGTCGCCTACCAGGGGGCGCGCGCGGCGGGCGGGGCCGGGCTGATCGTGATGGAGGCGGTCGCGGTGGCCCCGTCCGGGCTCCTCACGGCCCACACCCTGGCCGGCTACTTCGACTCGACCGCCGACGGTTACCGGCGGGTCGCCGCGGCGGTTCAGCCACACGGGACCAAGCTCTTCGTCCAGCTGTTCCACGGCGGGCGCGAGGTGATCTCCTCGGCACCGCGAGCGGAGGTGATCTCGGCGAGCGCCCGGCCCAGCCGGCGCTTCCAGACCGAGCCGCGAGCACTGCGCACCGATGAGGTGGAGGAGCTGGTGGCCTCCTACGGGCGCTGCGCCGCGATCGCGGCCGCGGCGGGCCTCGACGGGATCGAGGTGACCGGCGCCCACGGTTATCTGCTCGAGCAGTTCTTCGACCCGGAGCTGAACGATCGCGACGATCGCTACGGCGACCCGGCCGCGTTCGTGAGCGAGGTGCTCGGCGCGGTGCGGGCGGCGGCGCCGGGGCTGGCGCTCGGCCTTAGGCTCAGCGCGGACTCGGAGGCGGCGCGGGCGATCGCCCCGCGCGCGGTCGGCCTCGTCGACTTCCTTCACCTCGCGATCGGCCACTCCGCGACCTTCCGGAGGAGCACCGGCATCGCGCCGCCGCCGCCGACGTCGCGCAATGCGGTCGCCGGGCTGACCGGGGACTTCCGGCTCGGCGTGCCGGTGCTGGCGACGACCCGGATCGTCGACCCGGTGGAAGCCGACGACCTGATCGCCGGCGGCGCCGCCGACGCCGTGGGGATGACCCGCGCGCTGATCACCGACCCCGACCTGCCCCGCAAGGTCCGCGCCGGCAAGGCCGATTCGGTGGTCCGCTGCATCGGCTGCAACGCCTGCATCGCCCACTACCACGCCGGGACGCCGATCCGCTGCTCGATGAACCCTCGCGTGGGGCGAGAGCTGACCCTGCCGGCGCCGGGCGAGCCGATCGGCCGGAAGTCGACGCCCGGGACGCCGGACCCGGAGGGAGCGGTCCGCCGCGTCGTTGTGGTCGGCGCCGGTCCCGCCGGGTTGGCCGCCGCGGCCGAGGCGGGTGCCGCCGGCGACGAGGTGATCCTCCTCGAGCGGGCCGACCGCATCGGCGGCCAGGCCCGCCTCTTCGTCGCCGCGCCAGGCCACGAGGAGACGGCGCGGACGCTGATCGCCAACTACGAGATGCTGCTGGGCCGCGAGAACGTCGAGGTGCGCCTCGGCACCGAGGCCGACCCGGCGGCGATCGCCGCCCTGTCCCCGGACCTCGTGGTCGTGGCCACCGGCGCCCGCCCCTACGTGGAGGCCCCCGCCCTCGGCGACGTCCCCACCTTCGCGGCCTGGGACGTCCTCGCCGGCGCCCGTCCCGAGGGCCGCGTCCTGGTCGCCGACTGGGGCGGCGAGCCGACCGGCCTCGACACCGCCGAGCTCCTCGCCGCCGCGGGCCACGAGGTCACCCTCGTCACCGCCGCCCCGATGCCCGGCTTCTCCGTCCACCAGTACGCCCGCCACCAGTACCTGGCCCGTCTCGAGCGGGCGGGAGTCACGATCGTCTCCGGCCTGGAGCCCGACTCGGCCTCACCCGGCGAGGTCCGCTGCCGCAGCATCTTCGCCCCCGAGCGCACGACCACCCTCGCCGCCGATGCCGTCGTCCTCTCCATGGGCCGCGTTCCCGACGACGCCCTCGCCCGCTCCCTCCACGCCGCCGGCGCCCCCCACGCGACCGCCGGCGACTGCCGCTCCCCGCGCAGCCTCGAGGAGGCGATTCTCGAGGGCACCCTCGCGGTCCGGCCCGAACCCGCCTTGTAATCTCGCGCCGTGGCCACGACGGTCTACTACTGCGCGAGTTCTCTGGACGGCTTTATCGCCGGACCGGACGACAATCTCGATTGGCTGCTCGGGTACGAGGGCAGCTTCGAGAGCGAGGCGGCCGAGCCCGGTCCGATGAGCGAAGGCGGCGCCTACGAGGGCTTCTACGGGGGCGTCCGGGCGCTGGTCATGGGCTCCGCCACCTACGAGTGGATCCTCGACCACACGGGCGAGGGCCAGTGGCCGTACGCGGGCAAGCCCTGCTGGGTGCTGAGCTCCCGCGAGCTGCGCCAACCTGAGGGAGACGGGGTCGACGTACGAATCGTCGAGGGGTCGGTGGGCGAGCTCTACGAGGAGATGGCGGCCGCTGCCGGCGACGGCGTCCTCTGGGTGGTCGGCGGCGGCAGCGTCGCCTCGCAGTTCGCGGAGAAGGGTCGCCTGGACGAGATCCACCTGACCGTCGTCCCCGTCGTGCTGGGCGCCGGCAAGCGGCTCTTCGAGCGTCCACTGCCCGGCGGCGCCGCCCGGCTGACCGGGACCCGCGCCTTCGAGAACGGCATGGTGGAGATGCGCTACGCCGTCTGAGGTGACTCGGCCGGCTCGGCGAGCTGCCCCGACCCACCGGGGCGGTCAGTCGAGGATCTCCACGTAGCCGTTCGTCCCGTCCAGGCGGATCCGCCGGCCGTCCTCGATCAACCTCGTCGCGTCCCGCATCCCGACGATGGCCGGCAGGCCGTACTCGCGGGCGATCACGGCGCCGTGCGTCATCAGTCCCCCGACCTCGGTGACCAGGCCGGCGATCGCGACGAACACCGGCGTCCAGCTCGGGTCGGTGAAGGGGGTGATCAGGATGTCGCCCGGCTCGAGGTCGGCGTGCGCGATGTCGAGGACCACGCGTGCCCGACCCTCGATCGTCCCGGCGGAGACCGGGTGTCCGATCAGCGCTCCGGCGGGAGCGCCGTCGCGACGGTAGGCGCCGAAGAGCGTCTCGCCGTCGGAGGTGAGCACCCGGGGCGGCGTCAGCGCCTCGTAGGACCTGAACTCCTCCTTGCGCCGGCGGATCAGATCGGTGTCCACGCGCTCGTCGCGCACCGCCTCCTGGAGCTCGGCGAACCGGAGGTAGAAGGCGTCCTCCGTCTCCTCGAGCACCCCGTTCCGGGCGAGGCGCTCGGCCTCCCGCATCACCGCCCGCTTGTAGACGAGGTCGCGACTGACCTTGCCGTACTTCGGATACTCCCGGTAGCCGGCGAAGGCGCGGAGTCGCTCGATCATCCGTTCGGTCTCCTCGGCCTTCTGCTCCCCGTCGGGCAGGGCGCGCAGCCGCGCCACCAGGTCCCGCCCCTTCCGCGCGGCCTCCTCCCGGCCTTGCTCGAAGCGTCGCGGCCCGGCGCCGGGCTCGAAGTTCCTCACGTTGCCGAGGATCATCGGCACGAGCGCCGTCGGGCGCTCGACCCACCGCGGCCGGGTGATGTCGATCTCACCGACGCAGCGCATGCCGTAGGTCGCGAGGAAGTCCTCGATCGCCGCCCGCGCCTCGCAGCCGCCGGCCAGCGCCGACAGCTCGTCGAGGAAGCCCGGCTCGTCGGTGCCCTCGTCCTCGATCCGCTGCAGGAACGCCACCACCTCCGGGTATGGCCGGACCCGGTCGGCGACGTCGAGGAGCGCCAGGCCCATCTCGGCGGTGACGTTGCCGGGGGCCGACTGGGCCAGCGCGTCGGCGGCGTTCGGCTCGTCCAGCCAGGCCTCGAGCTGCTCGTTCAGCCACCAGCCTGCCTGCATCCCCGCCATGATCACCTGCAGGCCGCGGGGATCGAAGAGGCGTTGCTTGCCGACCTCGATGTCGTCCCGGATGAAGTCGAAGAGCGCCGCTCCGGACTTCCCCTCGATCTGGTGCTTCAGGGCGGCGATCGAGGCCTGATTGCTCTCGATCAACTCGGCGGGGATGGCGGGGTCGGTCTCGATCGGGGCCGGCGGGCCGCCCGCGGCCCGCGTCGGGGCCGGGTCCTCGTCGGTGATCTCGGGGACGAAGTCGCCGCGCTCCAGCACGGTCTCCAGGGCGTCGAGGATCAGCGGATCGGATTTCCCCAGCATCGCGAGGTTGCCCGTGCGGCGGGCGCTCGACCCGAGCTCCCGGGTCACGTCGACGAAGAGGCGGCCGCCGGCCTCGGCCATCGGTCGCGGCGTGTTCATCTGCCAGAAGGAGAGCCCGAGTGGCTTCATCGGGTCGGTCATCATCTGCTGGTGGCCGACGGAGACGTACACGTGGTTGCCGTCGTCGTCGGCCACGGGGATCGGGAACAGCGTGGTGATCGGCCGGCTCTGGACGATCTGGAAGCCGTCCTCGTCCAGGCACCACTCGATGTCCTGGGGTCGGCCGAAGTGGGCCTCGATCCGGCGGCCAAGCCGCGCCAGCTCGACGGCCCGCGCTGCGGTCGAGGACGGGCTCCTCGACCGCCGCCGTCTCGGCGACGCGGTCGTCCCGGACCTTGTAGACGTCAGCGTTCACCTGTCCTGAGACGAGCGCCTCACCGAGTCCGCGGACGGCCTCGATCGAGGCGACCTTGCGATCGCCCGTCAGTGGATCGGCGGTGAACAGGATCCCGGCGGCGGTCGGGAAGACCATCCGCTGCACGACCACCGCCATCTCCACCGCACGATCGTCGAAGCCGTTGTGCCGGCGGTAGGCGACGGCCCGCTCGGTGAAGAGCGAGGCCCAGCAGCGCCGCACGTGGGTCGAGGATCGCCGCCGGCCCGCGCACGTCCAGGTAGCTGTCCTGCTGGCCCGCGAAGGACGCCGTCGGCAGGTCCTCTGCCGTCGCGCTGGAGCGGACCGCGCAGGAGCGTCTCCTCGCCGAGCGCGGGCGAGCGAGTCGACGATCGCCGCGGCGACCTCGTCGGGGATCGGGACCGCCTCGATCGCCCGGCGGACCTCGGCGGCGGCCGCGCCCTGCGTCGAGGTCCACGCCGCCGGCGAGCATCAGCCTGAACGCATCGGTGGTCACGCAGAAGCCCGCCGGCACGCGGACCTCCGCGATCCGCGAAAGCTCGCCCAGCCCCGCTCCCTTACCGCCGACGATCGCCGTCATCGTCCGGTCGACGTCCTCGAAATTCAACGTAAATGGACCCATGTGATCTCCTCGCTCGGGGTGCCCGCAAGGCACCCCGGTTCTCGCCTCCGGTGCGTCCGGCGGGCGATTATGGGTCACGGATCAGGCCCTCATGAGACCTTCGTTCTTGGTATAAATTCCCAGTGGGAAGGGGTTTGCGGCCGATTCTCCGCGCCTTCGGCCCGCACCAGCGGCAGTGCCCCGAGGTGGATTCGAACCACGGGGCGAGGCTAGGGTGACTCTCCTGGTCCCATCTCACTGCCCACCAGCTCTGCCGCCCGCTGGGAGAGTTTGAGGGCCAGGTCCTGCCCGACGATCGGCAAAGCCACCATGAAGGCGAAACTGGGTAAGAGCCGAGGCAGGTGCGAGGCGTTACCGGCCAGGAGCTCGCCACGGGTCGCCATCTCTGCGCTGTCGATCGCCACGCGCACACGGTGGAGATGAGCATCCTCGGGATCGGCATCCAGCGCCGCGGCGATCCCCACCAAGGCCTTTCTGAGTCCGCTAACCAACGCTTCGTCTTCGGGACCGAGCACTCCCTTCACTACGCCTTCGTCCTCGAGCGCCGCTTCGATCTTGGTGACCTTCTGTGCCTTCCCAGCCGGCAATTCGGCGCAGAGCTGATCCATCACCCGCAATATTTCCTCGTCGAGGCTCCCCGCTGCCAAGGTCGAGAAAACTACTACCGCCTCAAGAAAAGATGAGCATCCAATCTGATGATGGGATGGACGAGAACCGGTTCAGTAGACAGGCGTTCTTACGCATCTGCAGGAGCCTGGATCGCCTTGCCGCCTGGGAACTCCGATGTCAGCCCGAACTCGTGGGGCACCACGTGTAATTCTGCCCTCCTCTCAGTATCCTCATGTCCATGCGGCCACTCCCGGGACGGCAGTCACGCTCCAGCTCCGACGCCCCGCCGGCCCCTGTCACCCGGGCCGGTGCGCGCGCCGATCAGCGCCGCCGCATCCTCCGGGCGATCGCCGAGCTGGTGGGCGAGCGCGGGTACGGCGACCTCACCGTGGAGCTGATCGTCAAGCGCGCCCACGTCAGCCTCAAGACCTTCTACAAGCATTACCCCGGGAAGGAAGAGTGTCTGCTGGACCTCTGCGAAAGCGCCTTCGACAGAACCGAGGGGACGATCCGCGAGCGCCTCGCCGCCGAGGCGCTACCTGGCCCGACCAGGTGGTGCTTGTCCTGCGGACGTTGATCGATCTGATCGTCGCTCAGCCGGTACTTGCCCGTGCCGTGATCGTCGAGTCGCCCACCGTCGGCCCGGCGATCACCGGCGCTACGAGCAGGCGACCCGAGCCCTGGTTCCCCTCTTCCGCGCCGGGCGTCCACTCAACCCCCGCGGCGCCGAGCTGCCGGAGACGATCGAGGAGACGCTCTCGGGCTCGATCTTCTGGTCGGCATACCAGCGGCTGATGGTCGGAGAGGCCGACCGGCTGCGCGACTCCCTGCCTGTGCTGCTGGAGCTCGTGCTCCGCACCTACCTCGGCCAAGAGGAGGCGAGCCGGATCGCTCGCGCCGAGGTCGACGATCGCCGGCCCGCGCTTGTCTGAGGACTCGCCGGCCGAGCTCGGTCCTCTTCCGGGCGGCCACCATGGTCTGACCCGAGAGCAGATCGCCGACTCCCAGCGCGAGCGCCTCCTCGCCGCGATCGCCCAGGAGGTGGCTGCCAAGGGATACCGCGCCACCACGATCACCGACGTCGTCAAGGTGGCCTCCGTTTCGACCCGCGACTTCTACGAGCTCTTCAAGAGCAAGGAGGAGTGCTTCCTCGCCGCCTTCGACGTTGTCCACGATCACCTCGAGGGGCGATCGCCAGGCCGCCTCCCAGGTCGACGACTGGCCCCATCAGCTGGTCCTCGCCCTACGCGTCGCCCTCGGCTTCTTCGCCGCGAGCCCGACCTCGGCCGCCTTTGCCTGGTCGAGGCCGGTTGCCGCCACCCCCGCGATCGCGATCCACTTCCGCGAGGTGGTCCTCGCCTGCGAGCCACCGCTCGCTCAAGGCCGCGCCGAACTTGCCGACCCCGATGCGCTCCTCCCGGGACCGAGGACGCGATCCTCGGCGGCATCGTCTCGCTGGCCACCCGATCGATCGTCTCCGGGATGCGGTGGCCTCTCGGCACTCCTTCCGATCTGGTCGAATTCTCGCTCGGCCCTACGTCGGGGTCGAGCGCACGGCCGAGATCGCCCAAGAGCCGCACGCCGCCTGAATACATGTCCGTAGCTCGCTGTCCGCAGTGGCTCGGCTTGCCAAGGCGCGCCTGCCTCCTGCTGCACCAGACGCAGTAGGGAAGTGTTCTTTCCTTCAGAAAATTGCTCTTGCACTCCTTCGCCGATTGTGGTTCGCTGTTGCCGCCAGGTCAGGGGGAACCGGCAGGGAGTGACAGACTGGGGCTGAGCCACCGCCGCCGGGGATCGGGTCAAATCGGCGATCATCAAGGAGAGAACATCTGATGTTCACTAGCATCCACCAGAAGCTCGGCACCGCTGGCTTCATCATCTCGATCGTCGCGTTGGTGGCAGCGCTCGGAGGCGGCGCCTACGCCGCCTCCGGCGGCCTCAACGGCAAGCAGAAGAAGGAAGTCGAAAAGATCGCCAAGAAGTACGCCGGGAAGCCGGGGGCCGCGGGCGCCGCGGGCAAGGACGGCGCCACTGGCCCCGCTGGAGCCCCGGGCGCGAAGGGCGACACCGGAGCTCCTGGAGGCAGCGGTTTCCCCAGCTCGAACAGGTGTCAGCCCGACGGGCACCAATTTCAGCGGTGCCAAAGCTCCGTGTACCGAAGGTGGCGTCGAATACAAAGGTGCCTCCACCAACCTTGTCTGCAACGGCAAAAAGGGTACGGAAGGCTCTCCCTGGACCGCGGGCGGAACCCTGCCTGCCGGGAAAACCGAGACTGGCACCTGGGCTGTCGGCGTAGGACCGGGGGGGAGTCAGCTCGTCCCCATCTCCTTCACCCTGCCACTTGCGGCGGGACTTGGCGCGAGTCATGTTCACTTCATCGCGCCGAACGCCGCCGCACCCAGCGGCTGCACCGGGGGAACGGCTGCAGTTCCCAAAGCCGACCCGGGCAACCTATGCGTTTACGCGGGCAAGAAAGACCGAAGTAGGAACTCGAAAGCGCATTGATTGTCAATGTGACCACTGAAGATCCAGGGGCATCGACTGCCGGCGCGATGATCGTGGCCGACATAGAAAGCAGTGAAGGAAGCGCCTACGGATCTGGGCGGTGACTTGAAGAAGAATAGATCGTCAGCTGCTACCCACCCCGGATGACTGTGGCGCTTCGGGGTGGGAGCTATGCCGGCGACATCCGGCTGACCAGCTGAGCGCACAGCTTTATGTTCAGACGCAGACCGACACTCAGAGACCATCCACGGACGTCACGGGGAGGAGCACACTGATGAACCGTCCTGGCCTCTTGCGGCGCGCGCCTGACGGAACACTGGCAGTCAGTCGGGGCCAGCTTTTCGTTGCCACGATTGCGCTTCTTTGTCTGCGCACTACTCCCAGCATTGACGGCACCGCCGGCCCACGCCATCAGTGACTCCGAAGAACTGTCCCAGTTCGGCAGCCTCGGCTCCGGCGCCGGCCAACTGGGCCAATACCCCGCCGGGATCGCCACCGACCCACGACTGGGCATCTCTATGTCGCTGACCCCACCAACAATAGGATCGCGGGGTTCACCCCCTGGGGCAACTTCGTCAAGGCCTTCGGCTGGGATGTCGCACCGGGAGCGGTCAACGAGCAGCAGGAAAGTCAGGGTCAGGGCAGCGTCCGGGCAGTTCCAGCTGACCTTCGGCGCCTTCACTACCCCTGACCTGTCCTTCGACGCGGCGGGCTCTGAAAGCGAAGGTCCGGGAAGATAGCGAAGACCGCTCTCAACGCCCTGCCCTCGATTGGCGGAGCAGGCGCCAATGTCAGTGTCAGTGCAGTTTCCGGCACTCCCGACGGCCGTACCTCCTATGTCTACGTGGTCGCCTTCAAGGGTTCCTTGGCCGCCACCAATGTGGCCCAGCTGACGATCGCCAACGGCACTACGGCCTTGACCGGTGGTGTCCCCTCGACCGCGCTGGAAGTGCGGACCCGTGCCGATGGCACTGCCGGCGGTGTCGGCCTCAGTCCTGCACCACGGAATCGGGCTGCAGAGCCGGGCTCAGGGGCGCCGGGGCCGGTGAGTTCAGCGTGCCCGGCGGGATGGTCGTGAACGTGGACGGTGACATTTTCGTCAGGGAAAGGTCCATCACCGGCATCGGGCCAGGAGGCATCAGCCTCGGCGGCAACGCCAGGGTTCAGAAGTTCGACTCCGCCGGTCGCTTCCAGTTGATGTTCGGCGGTGAAGTAAACAAGACTGTCAGTGCCGAAGTCGCCAGCACGGAAGCCGAACGCAACCGATGCACCAGCGTGCAGCTCGACGGCGGTGATGAATGCGGGGTCGGGACCGAAGGCAGCGGACAGGGACAGTTCGGCGCCAGTTTCAGTGAAGGCATTGCCCTGGGCGCGACCGGAAAGCTCTTCGTCCCCGACATCGAACGCATCCAACGTTTCGACGCGGAAGGCGAATACGAAGGTTCGGTCACCGTAGCCGCCAAGACCTTGAACCAACTTGCGATCGCTCCTGGCAGCGGCGACTTCTACGCCGCAGTCCAAGGCCGCCAAAACATCCAAAAGCTGGACGCTGCCACCGGCGCTGAAATCGTGCAGCTCAAAGGATTGGGAGGGGGGGCTGAGTTGGTCGCCACCGATCCTGCCGGTAACGTCTTCTCGCAGGATGGCAGGCAGATCTTGGAGTTCGACTCCCAAGGTAATCCCCTTTCGCCGTCGGCCTGCTGCGGAGCGTCACCCTCCAGGTTGGCAGGCCTGGCGACCAATGCGGCGGGCAGTCTGTATGTCAACTATTCCTTCCAAGCACAGCAGTCAGGAGCTGCACTTCCTTCATACGCCTTTTCGGGTCAGGCCCTGTGGCGTTCGAAGCCGCACCAAAGGTGCCTCCGACGATCATCGGCCAGTTCGCCAGCTCGGTGGGTCGCAACGACGCCGTGCTGAAGTCCGAGATCAACCCTCACTTTTGGAGCGATACCCGCTACTACGTCGAATATGGAACGGGCAAATGCTCTGAAGGCGGATGCGGTAAGACAACCACGGGGAACCGGGAGCGCTTCTCGGCTCGAAGGCGGTAAGTGCCCCACTGCAAAGCGCGGGCGTCGTTCTCGAAGATCTTCAACCAGGTACGACCTACCACTACCGATTCGTAGCCCAAAAACACGGGGGGCGGTCCGGTACGTGGCATCGACGGGGAAGTCAGAGTGGACGGAAGAGGAAAAACGCCCGTCACCACCTACCCGCCAGCCCACCCGCCGAGAAGCGATTGCCCGAACCAGTCCCTCCGCTCCGGCTTCTCGAGCCAGCTCCCAGATTGTCGGGCGTACGAGATGGTGAGCCCGGTGGACAAAAACAATGGTGTCATCAAAGCTCTTCTTGATATCCAAGACTTCAATACCTGGCTGAGCCAGAGTGCCATCGGCGGTAGCAGATTCACCTACTCCTCCTTGCGAAGCTTCGGGGCACCCGGGGGGCGCCGTATGAACCAGTACCTCGCCACCCGCGACCCCGGCACTGGCTGGTCGAGCGAAGCGATCAACCCGCTCGAGTCCACCCACTTCAGCACCAACTTACGCGAATCGCTACAAAGCCTTTTCGGACGATCTCTGCGAAGGCTGGCTGATGGCGGAGGCCGATCCGGCGCTCGTGCCCGGAGTGGCCGATGGTTTTCGCGAGATCTATCGGCGTACCGGTTGTGACGGGGAAAGCTATGAAGCGCTGATCAAGGTGAACAGCACCAGTCCCAGTTATTACCCGGTCTTGCAGGGGACGAGCGGCGACGGAAAGCAGGCGATTGTCCTGGCTCTGGACAAGCTCACCCCCGATGCGGCGAGCGAACGCTGGCAAGCCTACTACGCTAGCGACGGGGAGTTGCATCTCCTCTGCGTAAGGCCGAACGGGTCTACGAGTGCTGGCAATTGCTCGGGAGGGACCAGCACCGCCAGTGCCGGGGGAGGGACCCCCCAGCCCGGAGGGCCGGGGCTCGAGCGTTACTCCACGCTCGACCACGCGATCTCCGACGACGGTAGCAAGGTCTACTGGACCGAATCCGGGACCGAAGAATCCGGTCCGGGCCAGATCTTCGTCCGGGAAAATCCGGATCAGCCCGAAAGCGCCGACAAAGACGGCAAAGGGAACTGCATCCCGGAAGCCGAAAGGGCCTGCACGATCGAAGTCTCAGGTTCGAAGACGACCCAGCCATCACGCTTTCTCGGCGCCAGTCCTGGGGGTGAAAGCGCCCTGTTCCAGGTGACCAAAGGAGCCTTGGCCGGAAAGCTCTACAAGTTCGTGCTGGGCTCTGGCTCGACCGAAATTGCGGGCAGGGTCCTGGGCGTGGCGGGCGCGAGTGAGGACCTATCGCGCGTCTACTTTGTCTCTGAAGAAGCGATCGCCGGAAGCGAGAATGGCAGCGGTGGCGAACCCATCGCCGACAAGGCGAACCTCTACCTCGATGATGGAGGCACCAAGACCTTCATCGCGACGATCTCGGAAGCCGACGCGGTCGCGGGTCTATGGGCAAACGCCAAACTCGAACCGATCTTCCACGCTGCCAGGACCACTCCCGACGGGCGCGTCCTGACTTTCATCTCGACCGAACGTCTGACCGGCTATGACAACACCGACCTGACGGATGGTGAACCCGATTCGGAGGTCTACCTCTATGAAGTGGGCGCACCCGGACCGGTGTGCGTCTCCTGTAACCCGAGCGGCGCAAGGCCCCTGGGCAGGATGGTGACGGTGGAAGGACTCGTTGGCGTCCATGGCGGGCTGGCCACGGCAGGTTCGCTTGCGATGCCCGATACCGCCCTCTACTCCCCCCATATCCTCACCGACAACGGTCACCGCCTCTTCTTCAACAGCTTCGATGCGCTCCTGCCACGCGACAGCAACGGGAAGCAGGACATCTATGAGTGGGAGAGCGCCTCGAGCCAGGCTGCCTGCGAAGAACAGGGCGCCGAACTCTACGTGGCCGCGGCGGCGGGCTGCCTCAGCCTCATTTCGTCGGGAGAAAGCCCTCAGGACTCGGAATTGCTCGACGCGAGCGGGAACGGTGAAGACGTCTTCTTCACCACCAATGCCAGTTTGCTACCTCGCGATCCCGGGCTCATCGATGTCTATGACGCCCGGGTGGGGGGCGGATTCGCGGAACCGCCACCGCCGCCTGCGGCCTGCCGGGGTGAAGCATGTCAGCCTACGGTGTCCGGTCCCAACGACCCGACACCGTCCAGCTCGTCCTACGCGGGCCCCGGAAACGAAGGGTCGAAGAAGAAGCCGCACCACAAGAAGAAACAAAAAAGGAAGTCTCACCACAAACTTCACAAGCACCACCACAAGAAGCAAAACCAGAAGAAGGGGGGACGGCGATGAAGCTCTCGGCAAAGGTCATGGGAGCTGTGCTGACGGTGGTTCTTCTCGCAGCTGCCCCTGCCCAGGCGAAATTCGGCTTGAAAGAATTCAGTGTCGACTTCATCAATGAAGACGGCTCCGTTGCGAGGGAAGCCGGATCCCATCCCTACGCGGTCAATACCTCCCTCCAGGTTGCCACCGAGATCGATCCAGAAACCGGGAACATCATCCCCACCGGCGACGTGAAGTCGTTGAGGTTCCAGCTTCCAGCGGGGTTCATCGGCTCCACTACTGCGGTCCCGCGCTGTCCGACGGCCGACTTCGCGACGCTCGGCCAGGATGGGTTTCCGGCTTGCTCCAATGCGACGGCGATAGGGATTGCTGAAGTCCAGGTTCGCCAGGTTTGGACCCCAAGCGAAGTAGAACTTTCCGAACCCCCCGCCTTCGTCGAACCCGTATATAACCTCGTGCCGCCGCCGGGGGTGGCCGGCGATGATAGGCTTTGTCGTCTTCAACGACCCGGTGACGGTGGAACTGGGGATCAACGGCGAACCCCCCAACAACATCGTCGCCACCCAGCTCAATGTGCCACAGGTGATCCAGTTCTATGGCGCCAACGTGCAGATCTGGGGGGTCCCCGCGGCGCCGTCCCATGACCCCCTCCGCGGTCGCTGCCTCGCTCATAATCTGGTCGAAGGTAAACCGGCATCCCAGGGCATATGCCACACGGGCAACGCCGAAGTCCCCTTCCTCACCCTGCCGCGCTCCTGCACAGGCCCGCTGACCTCCAGCTATGAAGCTCTCTCCTGGCAGGAAGCCGACGCGCCGCCGGATAGAGGGAGCTTCCAGGCGCCGGCGATGACCGACTGTTCGGCCCTCGGCCTCTCCTCGGAGGTGCACGTTCAGCCCTCGACCAGCTCGGCGGAGTCGCCGTCGGGTCTTGACTTCAGCCTTGACTTCAATGATGAAGGTTTTGCCAGCCCGACCGGTCGGGCCCAATCGGACCTCAAAAAGGCGGTGGTGACGCTGCCCGCGGGGATGACTGTCAACCCCTCCTCCGCCGCGGGCCTTGCCGCATGTACGAAGGTGCAGTACGAAGCGGAATCGCTTCGCCTCCCAGCCTGGCGGAGGGTGTCCGCAGGCTTCTAAGGTCGGAGAGGTGGAAGCTGAATCGCCGGCAGCGGAAGGCGCGGTGGTCAAAGGCTCGGTCTTCGTCGCCAGCCAGGACGACAACCCCTTCGGGTCATTGATCGCCCTCTATATGGTGCTCCGAGAACCGCGACTGGGCGTTTTCGTCAAGCTGCCGATCAAAATCGACGCGAGCGAAGAACGCGGCCCGAATGCCGGACGGCTGGTGGCGACTGTCGATGACGCACCACAGTTGCCCGTGTCCCGCTTCACCTTTCACTTCAAGGAAGGTCCCCGCGCACCGCTGGTCACTCCTTCAGCGTGTGGGACGTACACGACCACGGCTCAGCTGAGTCCGTGGGCCCATCCGGAAGAACCAGTCACCCCCAGCCCCACCGCCACCTTCGACATCAATACAGGAATGGGGGGCAGTCCCTGTCCGTCGGGTGGAGCACCGCCGTTCAAGCCGGGATTCAGCGCTGGGACGCTGAACAACAGTGCCGGCGCCTATTCGCCGCTCAACATGCTCCTGTCCCGCGCTGACGGTGAACAGGACATAACTCGCTTCTCAGCCGTCCTGCCGCCCGGGGTACTGGCGAAGCTCGCCGGCGTCGGTAAATGCTCCGATGGCTCGATCGCCGCGGCCAGGTCGAAGAGTGGCCGCGCCGAGATCGCCGCTCCCAGCTGTCCTGCCAGCTCCCAGGTCGGCCGTGTCGTCGCTGGCGCTGGGGTCGGCAGCGCCCTCACCTATGTATCCGGCAGTCTCTACTTGGCGGGCCCCTTCGGAGGCGATCCGTTGAGCGTCGTATCGATTGTCCCGGCGGTGGCGGGCCCCTTCGACATAGGCACCGTGGTCACCCAGGTGGCGCTTACGGTCAATCCCGAAACCGGGGTGGCTGAAGTCGATGGCGTCCACTCCGAACCTATCCCCCACATCCTCAAGGGCATTCCCCTGAAGGTCAGGGATCTGCGTGTCTACGCCGATCGCCCCAACTTCTCCCTCAATGCGACCAGCTGCGAAAGAGAGATGGCCACGGCAACGCTCTTCGGCAGTTACCTCGATGTGTTCAATCCCGCCGACGATGTCCCGGTTGCGCGCTCGGATCGCTACCAGGCTGCAAGCTGCGCCTCGCTGCTGTTCAAACCGAAGCTGCAGTTGAGTCTGAAGGGGTCCACCAAGCGCGCCGGGCATCCGGCCCTGAGGGCCGTGCTCGACCTATCCGAAGCAGGGCGCTTACGCCAACATCGCCCGCGCCCAGGTCAATTTGCCCCACTCTGAGTTCATCGACCAGGGCAACCTCAACAAGACCTGCACCCGGCCGGTTCTGCTCGAAGGCAAGTGTCCGGCAACGTCGATCTACGGCAGGGCCAAGGCATGGACCCCACTGCTCGACGAACCACTCCAAGGCCCGGTCTATCTGGTGGGCGGCTATGGCTACAAGCTGCCGGCCCTGGTCGCCGAACTGAACGGCGAGATCCGCGTGGTGTTGAAAGGCAAAGTCGATACCGGCCCGAACAACGGGATCCGCAACACCTTCGAAGCAGTTCCAGACGCCCCGGTCGAAAAGTTCGAACTTTCGATGAAGGGCGGCAAGAAGTACAGCCTGCTCGAAAACTCGGAAAACCTCTGCGCCAAACCGCAGCGAGCAATCGCGCGCTTCACCGGACAGAACGGCAAGGTGGATCAGTACAACCCGCTGATCGCCAATGACTGCGGCAAGAAGAAGAGTAAGAGGCACACAAAGAGCAAGGGGAGGAACTAGGCGCAGCGAAGGTCCATCACGGCTACGATCGTCTGAAGGGCCGGCGCGACCGACACAACGGTCCGGCATCGTTCGTCTTCGAAACAGGGAGGTCGGCCAGCGAGCCGACGCCGCATGGTGTACTGGAAGTGGACATCGCTCGGGTGCAAGGGGCTTCTGGCCGCGATGCTGGGCATGGTCGTCCTCGCGCTCCCCTCCCCTGCCCTCGCCGCCTTCGGCTTCGAATCGCTGAGCAGCACCATCAGCGTCGCGGGCGGAACCGCGGGTGCCTTACCTGCCGGTTCCCATCCGGAATCCTGGACCACGGCCCTTGCGTTCAACTCCGTCGGCCCACCCGGCGAACGACATCCCGAGGGTGACCTCAAGGACCTACGCGTAGAACTCCCCGTGGGGCTCGTCGCCGTCCCGGCGCTCTTTCCGCACTGCTCACACGTCGAGTTTCTCGAAGAAGCCTGTCCCTCCTCGACCGCGGTCGGCTCGGTCGAATTCGTCAGCGGCGAACCGCTGCCGCCCTCGACTCTCTATTTGCTCGAACCAACCGCGGGCGAGGCCACTCAACTGGGGTTGCACGCTTTTTTGATCCCCGCGACCATCGATATCTCGATCTCTTCGCCGGCCTCCGTATCGTCTGGTCGCCAGCACCACCAACGTCCCTCAGGTGACCGAGCTCTCCGGTGCGTCCCTTCGACTGGATGGAACTCCCGGCGGTAAAACCTTCCTCGTCCTGCCGCGCGGCTGTACGGCTCCGATGCAGGCCGGCTTCACCGCGACCTCGTGGCAGAACCCCGGCGCCCCCGCTCTCGGGGGTCTCTCCTGGCCCCCAATCGCTCGTCGACTGTGGCTCTCTCGCCTACTCGCCGTCGCTCGAGGTCGCGCCGACGACGACCGACATCGCATCACCAAGCGGTCTCGATGCAGCTTCGATGCTCTCGACCCGGGGATCTCGGAAGCTACGGGTCGCGCTTCGGCCGACAACCGCTGGCGACCCTCACCCTGCCTCCTGGGATGACGATCAACCCGGCCGTGGCCGCCGGCCTCGGCGCCTGCACTCCGGCTGAGCTGGCGGCCGAAGAACCGGACGCGGAACCCGGGAAGGGGTGCCCGCAGTCCTCCAAGCTCGGCACCGCGGCCGTCACGACTCCCCTCTTCTCGGAAGCGATCAAGGGCGCCATGTACCTGGCTCGGCCCGAAGGAGCGGTCGGCGATCGTCACCGACGCCTCCAGATCCCGCCTCACCCTCGATCTCGTCTTCAGCGACGCCGAGCGCGGTGTCCTGCTCGCCCTGCCCCTCAGTGTCGACGTCGATACCGGGAGCGGCCACCTCACCGCCTCTCTCGAAGAAATCCCCAGGCTGCCGATCTCCAACCTGGAACTGCACCTCAATTCCGGCCCCCGTGCGCCGCTCACGACCCCTGGGACCTGCGGATCGCACTCGATCGGCTACTCGCTCGTGCTTCATCCGGCAACCCCCATCGTCTGGCTCCCGGACCTTCACCACCGCCTCGCCCGAATGCAGCCCGGGCCTCGCCCCGGATTTCAGGCCGGCTCGGTCTCGACCGCCGCCGGGCGATCTCCGCCTTCGTCTTCGAACTCAGCCAGGGCGCGGCCGCCCCTGACCTGTCGGGGGTGAGCCTCACATTGCCGCCCGGCCTCTCCGCCTCCTTCGCGGCTGTCCCGCCCTGTCCGGAGGGCCAGGTGGCGAGCGGGGACTGCCCAGTCGCGTCGAAGCTCGGCTTCGCGCGTGTCGCTCTGGGTCTGGACCCGAACCGCTCTGGATTCCCCCCGGCCAAGAACCCGATTCCGCCGTATACCTCGCCGGTCCATATAAGGGTGCCCCGTACAGCCTTCTGATCGTCGTGCCGGCCCGGGGGGCCCGTTCGATCTCGGCATCGTCATCCTCCGTGCCCCGGTCACCGTCGACCCGAGCACCGCCCAAGCCTCCCTCAGCGTCGAAGGACTGCCCAGACTCTCGCCGGCGTGCCGTTGCAGTACCCCGCCCTCCGCGTCGTCCTCGACCGTTCGGGCTTCATCCACAACCCGACCAGCTGCGAACCGATGGCGCTCACGGGCACCGCCACGGCCGCCGACGGCAGGACCGCCGAGCTGGCGACGCGCTTCCAGGCATCCGACTGCGCGGCGCTGACGTTCGGCGAAAGCTCTCCCTGCGATTCTCGGGGGCGCTCGGGAGGAACGGCCACCCGGCTCCCCGCGCCGTCCTCGGCACCGATCCGAAGGCGCCGCGCTGAAGAGCGCCCGCTTCTCGCTCCCGGCAGGCGAGCTGCTCGACCTCCGGCACTTCCGCCGCCTCTGCCCGCGCATGGTCGCGGCCGGCGACTGTCCCCCGGCCTCGCGGCTCGGTTCGGTGCGCCTCTACAGCCCTTCGCTGGAAGCTCCGGTCGAAGGCCCGGTCTACCTTCGCGTGCCCAGCCATCGTCTTCCCGATCTGGTCGGCGACCTGCGTTCCGGAGAACTTCACTTCCTCCTTGGTGGGCGCACCACGCTGGCCAAGGGACGCGTCGGAGTCGCCCTCGAATCTCTGCCCGACATCCCGCTCTCCCGGGCGATCCTCAACCTGGCCGGCGACCGCCGCGGCATCCTCGTGAACAGTCGGTCGCTCTGCGAGGGGATAGGCACCGTCACCGCGCACCTCGGTGCCCACAACGGCCGGCACCGGTACCTGCACATCCGCCCACGTCACCCGGCTGTTGCTCGGCTCCTCGAAAGTAACCGTCGCTGTCGACAGCCTCGGCGCCTCGGCCGCTCGCAGGGTCAGACTCCAGAGTACCTGCTAATATATGCTCATGTTAGGGCGTCGCCTTCAGGTTCTGATTGACGATGAGCGTCATGCTCGCCTAACCGAGGCGGCCAGGGAGCGGGGGGTTTCCGTGGGGACCGTGGTTCGGGAGGCGATCGACCGCGGTCTTGGCCCCGCGGCGGGCCGTCGTGAGGCCGCCGGCCACCGACTCCTCGAAGCGCCCGACATGGAGGTTCCAGGCGTCGCCGAACTGAAGGCGGAGCTTGATGAGCTACGTGGCCGTCGAGCGTGATCGTCCTCGACACGACCGTCCTCGTCTACGCCAAGGGAAGCGAGCACCCTTTGCGGATCCGTGTCGTGCCCTGATTGCGACGATCGCCGCAGGCGACGTCACGGCGACGACCACCGTTGAGGTGATCCAAGAGTTCGTCCATGTCCGGGCGCGCCGCCGCGAGCGTACGGACGCCGCAGCGATGGGCCGCGACTACGCCGAGCTCCTCTCCCCGCTGCTGCCCGTCGGAGGCGAGCACCTCGAACGTGGACTCGCCCTATTCGAGCGCAACGCGCGCCTCGGCGCTTTCGATGCGGTGCTGGCTGCCGCTGCACTCGATGTCGGCGCCGCCGCTCTGGTATCCGCCGACGGCGCCTTCGCCGGGGTGGCCGACCTCCCGCACGTAACACCCGACGCAGCCGGCATCGCCTGTCTGCTCAGGTAGCGGCCGATCCGGTAGGCCGGTGACCTCGTGGAGTCGGGATAGGCTGGTATCCCTCAGAAAACTTCCCTTGCCTTCGGTAGCACCGTGTGCTTTCATCGCTTCGGCACGGAGGAAGCAGGGAGAGATGAGGAGACGCCCTCGCCGAAAAGACCACGAGCGCGGCGGTGGGTGGCTTGAACGCCGAGCCGCCGACCGAGTCACGCCCGGCGCGAAGGCGCGCCGCGGTCACCCTTGGCGTGACGCTGGCGCTGGTCGCCGTCCTCGGGGTCGTCGGCCTCGGCGTCGACGGCCACTTGCGGCCGACCTCGCTGGCGATCGGCGGCACCTCCTCGGCGCGGGGGAAGAGCTCGCCCGTGGGCACTTTGGTGAGTCATCTCCCTTCGCGGTCCTGTTCCGCGGACCGGCCGGGGCGATCGAACGCCAGGGGCCGAGGCTCGCCGCGGTGCTTCGTCGGGAGCCGAGGGTCACGGTGATCTCCCCCTGGGACAACTCGCCGGCGGCGCGGAAGCTTCCCGCGCCGCCGGCGGGCACGTCGCCGCCGGCGCGGTCGCAGGCGCTGCTCCTGCTCGACTTCCACCAGTCCGTCGCCGACGCGATGCGGGACACGGTGCCGCAGCTCGAAGCGACCCTCGACGCTCACGTGCACGCGCCAGTGGAAGCGGTCCAGTCCGGCTACGCGACGATCTCGCGCGCCCTGCAGCACGAATCGCTCTCCGCCTCCGAGCGGGCCGAGCTGCTCGCCGCGCCGCTCCTCCTGATCGTCCTCCTGCTGGTATTCCGCTCCGTGCTAGCCGCACTGATCCCACTCGCCTTCGGCGCGGCGACGGTGCTTACCGGCCGGGGCATCCTTCTGATCCTCTCCTCATTCATGCCGATCGACGCGCTCTCGCTCGTCGTCTGCACGATGATGGGCCTCGCCCTCGGCGTCGATTATTCGCTGCTGATCGTCTCGCGCTTCCGTGAGGAGCTCGAGGCCGGCCACGCCCCCGCCCGCGCCGCCGCGTTGACCCGGCGAAGCGCCGGGCGCACCACCGCGATCGCGGGCGGCACCCTCTTCCTCTCGATCTTCCTCTCCGCGTTCTTCCAGCCGGGGAGCCTCCTGGTGTCGCTCGCCACCGCGCTGGCCGTGGTCACCGCGATCGCGGTGCTGATCGCCTGGGTGGCGCTGCCGGCGCTGCTGACGCTGCTCGGTACGCGGATCAACGCGGGGAGGATCGGTCGCTTCCGTCCGGGCGCTCGTTCCCGGGTCGCCGCCGCCGCGTCCTCGGTGCTGCGGCGTCCCGCATTCGCCTCGATCGCGATCGTCGTCCCGCTGCTCCTGCTGTCGACCCCGGCGCTTACCTTCGACACCGGCTCACCCGGCGTCGACGAGCTCCCGTCGTCGAGCACCGCGCGGAAGGACTCGGAAGCGATCACCGCCGCTGTCGGCGCCGGCTGGCAGGCCCCGTTCATCCTCACCGCGGTCTCTCGCCGGGGGCCGATCACGACCGACTGGAGCCTCGCCTTCCTCGCCGCGACCCAGCGGCGGATCGGGACGCTGCCGGGGGTCAAGGCGGTAGTTGGGCCGGCGGCGATCGCGACCGCCGCGCGACCGCTGCGGTCCCTGGCCGCGGACCTCGAACCCGGCGGATCGGAAACCTCCAAGCAGCTCGCCCGGCTCGGCCCCCGACTGCACGAGGTCTCGGAAGCGGTCGCCGAGCTGCGCAGCGGCCTCGCCGAAGCGTCCGCGGGCAGCGAACTGCTGAGCGAGGGCTCGTCCCGCGCCGGGGAAGGCGCCGAACTCATCACCGGCGGCCTCGGCAGCGCCAACGACGGGGGTCGGGAAGCGTCGAAAGCACTCGGCCGGCTCGCCTCCGGCTCGAAGGAACTCTCCGACGGCCAGCGCGTCGCCTCCGCCGGCGCCTACAACCTCTCGCTCGGCCTCGGCACGCTGCTGCCGAACCTGACCGCCCAGGGCCTCGGCCGCGCCAAGAAGCTCGCTGCCCGCCTGGAAGGCCAGGGCGACCCCGGCGATGCGGCCGCGGCGCGCGAGGCCGCCATCCTCGCCTCGGTGCTCGAAACCGATCGGGAAGAACTGGCCCGGCTGCGCGAACAGGCGGCGACGCTCAATGCCGGCCTGGGGAAGCTGTACTCAGGCGGCAAGCGACTCCATGGGGGCTCGCAGCGTCTGGCCGACGAAGGGCAGCGCCTCAGTGGCGGGCTCGAAACGCTGCACGCCGCCTCGGAACGGCTCACCGCCGGCCTCGGTGAATTGACCGGCGGCATCGAGGCCCTCAGCGGCGGTCTGGCCGAAGGCTCGGCGCGGACGGTCCCGCTCGAACAGGGGCTGGCCCACGCGGACCGTCGCGTCTCGAGCGCCTCGGCGAAGCTGCGGGGCAAGCCGCCCACCTGCACGCGGTCTCGCCGCGACTCTTCGATTCCGGCTTCCTGGCGATGGCGGCGCTCGACGGCGCCGACCCCGCCCGCCGCGCGCTCGCCGCCGAGGTGATCGACCTCGATCGCGGCGGCACCGCGGCCCGCTACCTCGTCGTCCCTGGCTCGGGCTTCAACTCACCCGGCTCGCGCCGCCTCGGCTCCGAACTGAACGCGCTTGCCGAGTCGATCGAATCCCGGCCCGGCTACGTCGCCGGGGTCAGCGGCGGGGCGGCGGTCCTCAACGACTATGGCAGCGCGACCAAGTCGCGGCTGCCACTGGTGATCGGATCGATCGTCCTGATCACCTTCCTGATGCTGGTGGCGCTGCTGCGGACGCCGTTGCTCGCGGCGCTCGCGGTGGCCTTGAACCTGCTCTCGGTCGGTGCCGCGGTCGGCGTCGTGACGCTGGCCTGCCGGATTCCCGCCGGCTATCCGCTCGGCGGGCACTCCTACATCGACACGGTCGGTGCCGCGGCGATCTTCGGCGTCACCTTCGGCCTCTCGATCGACTACGCCGTCTTCCTGCTCGTCCGGATGCGCGAGAACTATCGCGAGACCGACGACAACGCCGCCGCGATCCGCTTCGGGCTCGATCGGACCGCCGGCGTGATCACCGGTGCCGCCGCGATCATGGCCGCCGTCTTCGCCTCGTTCGCGATCGCCCCGGTCGCGACCGTGAGCCAGATGGGGCTGGGTCTGACGATCGCCGTCCTCCTCGACGCGACGGTCGTGCGGATCGTCCTGCTGCCGGCGCTGATGCTGCTGATCGGCGACCGCGTCTGGAACACACCGCCCTGGCTCGACCGCCTGCTGCCGGCCCTGGGTGGGCCAGAGCCGAGAGCAGTGGAGGCGACGAGATGAGCGGTCGGACGGGACGAATCTGGTGGACGGCGGTAGCGGCAATCGTGGTGGTGGCAATTTCGATGGGCGCCACGGTCGCAAGCGCCGACGGGGAACCGACCCGCACCGACTACGTCACCGCCCTGGAGCAGATCTGCAAGCCGGGATCGAACGCGACCGAACGCGCCGTCCACGGGGTCCGCGCCGACGTGCGCGCCGAACGGCTCGCGGTCGCGGGCGGCAAATTCGCCCGCGCCGAACGCATCTTCAAGAACACCGTGCGCTCGATCTCGGTCGTGCCGCGTCCGCCGGCGGATCGCGCCACGCTCAGCCGCTGGTTCGCGGCCCTCGGTCGCGAGGAGGTCTACCTCGGGCAGATGGTCAAGGTCCTGCGCGCCGACGACGTCGCCGGCTTCGAGCGCGTCTCGGCCCGCTTCATCCACGAGGGGAACCGGGCCAACAACGCCGTCGTCTCCTTCGGCTTCAACTACTGCTCCTTCAAGCCGACGAGGTTCCAATGAGGGCCCCGCGGATGCGCCGGGCGGTTGCGGGCTCCTCGGTCCTATTGCTCGTGCTCGCCCTCCTCGCCGTCGCGCCGGCGGGCGCCGAGCGCACCGGCCGCGCCGGGATCGTCGTCTCGCTCGATGGCGCGATTCATCCGGATCGCCTTCCCCGCGACCGCGCCGCGCCGGTGTCATTGACCCTGCGCGGGACGATCGCGGCCGACCACGGCGGCGCCCTGCCTCAGCTGAATCGCATCGAAGTCGCCTTCGGCGCCCGTGGCGGTCTCGACACCGCGGGCCTGCCGGTGTGCCCGCGCTCGCGGCTTCGCAACGCCACCCAGAGCCAGGCGCTCGCCCGTTGTCGTGGCGCGTTGGTCGGCCGGGGAACCATCGATGCCGAGATCCCCCTGAACCCCGCGGAACCGCTCGAAGCCCACGCTGCGGTCCTCGCCTTCAACGGTCGCTCGCACGGGCACCCGGCCGTCTGGGTCCAGGCCTACTCGGCCTCGCCACCTGTTTCCTTCGTCCTTCCCTTCCACCTGAGGACCGTCGACGACGGCACCTACGGGCTTCTGCTCAGCGCACCGGTGAGGAGCGCGCTGGGTCGTTGGCCGCGGCTGCGCGCCTTCGACATCACCCTCGGGCGCCGCTGGTCGAGCCGCGGCATCGCCCACAGCTACCTCAGCGCGAGCTGCCCGCTGCCGCCGCGCTTCCACATCGCTCTCTTCCCGCTGGCGCGGGCGACCTACCGGTTCGCTCCGCGACCGAATCTGTCAACGACGATCCTGCGCGGCTGTCGGGTGAGCGAATGACCACGCCAACAGCCCTCGTCGCCCCGCATCGTCGTTCCTCGGTGAGGGGCGGCAGCCTGGGGATATTTGCCACCGCCGCCGGCCGCTACTGGACCGGGGTGTTCCCGGTCGCCCGATCCACCCAGCGCCGCCTCCTCGCTCGCGCCGAGGCGATCCCCGACCCGAAGCTGCGGGCCGACGCGCTTGCCTCCCACCACGACAAGGGGTCGAACTCCGAGGGGCTGGCAGCGCTGGCGGTCCTCGCCCCCTCCGGGCGCCGCGCCCAGGTCGTCCGCAGCCTCGTCGCCTACCAGTTGATGCTCGATTACCTCGACGGCGTCTCGGAGCGCCGCAACGACGATCCGCTCGGCAACGGCCTGGCCCTGCACCGGGCCTTCGACGTCGCGCTCGACCCCGATGCTCCGCACGAGGAGTACTACGCGCACACCTCGACCCGCGACGACGGTGGCTACCTGCATGAGCTGATCGAGATCTGCCGCGCCCCATTACGGGATCTGCCGTCCTATCCGGCCACCCGCGAGGCGCTGCTGCGCCAGGCCCGGCTTTGCCGGGAATCCCAGGCCCTGAATCACGCTCTGCGGTACACGTCCGTGCAGGAGGAGCTCGGGGACTGGGCGGAGCGCACGGCGGCGGAGGCCGGGCTCGACCCGGACTTCGAGTGGTGGGAGCTGATCGCCGCCGCCGCGGCGTCCTCCCTCTGCGTCGGGGCCCTGCTGGCCCTGGCGGCGACGCCCGGTGCGGTCGAGGAGGAAGCCAGGCAGGTCGAGTCCGCCTACTTTCCCTGGGCCAGCGGGCTGAACGCACTGCTCGATTCCCTGGTCGACCTCGACGAGGACCCCGTCGAGGCCAGCCATCTGCGTCGGTACGAGTCGCAGGACCATGCCGCCGAACGGCTGCGGACGATCGCCGCCGGTGCTCGGAACCGGGTTGCCCAACTCCCCGACGGACGCCTCCATGAGGCGATCCTCGCGGCGATGGGGGCGCTGTACCTGATTCGCGAAGAGGCGTGGCAGCCGGGGCGCGAGCCGATCTCCCTCGCCGTCTACGGCGCGCTCGGGCCACTCGCGCGACCCTCGCTGGCGGTCCACCTGATGCGCCGCCCGAGGCACGGCGGTCGTGCGGTCCTCGCCGCCCTCCGCCACACGCGCGGTCGTTGTTGAAATAGATTCGCGTATAGACGGATGACGGACCCGACCTCAGAAGACGAGCGCCGCCTGCGCGAGGCCCTGCTCGACCTGTGCGCGGAGCGTGGCTACGCCGATCTCGGGCTCGAGGATGTCCTCGAGCGGTCCGGGGTCGACTCGTCCTCCTTCCACCGGCTTTACAGGGATCTCGACGTCTGCTTCGCCGCGGTCCTCGGCCGGGCCTACGGCGAATTCTTCGAGCTCGCCCAGGCTGCGGTCGCGGGCGAGAGCGGCTGGCGCGACCGGATGCGCGCGACGGCCTACGCGCTGCTCCGCTTCCTGCGCGCCGACGAACGGGTCGCCCGCCTGGCCGCCGTCGAGGCACGGCACGGAGGGGAACGGGCGCTGCATCTCTTCGTCCAGACCTTCAATCGGCTCGTCGACCTGATCGACGAGGGGAGCGCCGAGGCAGGCGGTCCCGATTCACCGAGCCGCGCTACGGCGATCGGCATCGGCGGCGTCGTCTTCGCCCGCATCCAGGAGGCGGTCGCCGAAGGGGAACTCGGGCTGGGCGAGGAGGAGATCCCGCAGCTGATGTATGCGGCGGTCTTCCCTTACTTCGGTGCAGAGGCTGCGGAGGAGGAGCTCCGCATCCCGCCTCCCCCCGGGCCGTCGGCCTGAGGCCCGTCCGGCCTCAGCGACGTCTTCCCTCGCCGTTCGCGACGGCCACGGCCTGCTCAGGGCCGATGAACGAGACCAACGTCAGGTAGGTGGCGAGCGGCACCACGGCGCCGAGGGTCTCCGCGCCCTCGCGGCGGACCCGCTCTCGCATCAGCGCGTAGACGGTGGCGCCGATCGCCTCCGCGGCGACCTTGGGTGCCGCCGGATTCCTGGCGAACCCTGGGGCCAACATCGCCGTGAGCGAGTCGATCACCCGATCTCGTCGAGCGCACGCCCGTGGTCCCGCGGCGTAGACGCCGACCAGCGCCAGTTGGGCCATCGCGGGCTCGGCGACGAAGTAGGCACAGATCGCCTCATAGAGAGCCCGCACCCCCTCCTCCCAGCCCGCGGCTCGCCGCGCTGCCGGGGTGGCGAGCGCGGTGATCTGTGCCCCGCTCATCTCGAGCGCGGCGAGCGTCGCGTCGCGCTTGTCCTTGAAGTGCGCGTAGAAGGTGCTGAGCGAGATCGCGGCCTTGGCGGCGATGTCATCCGTGGTCATCTCCTGATAGCCCTTCTCGGCGACCACTGACGCGACCGCGCGGGCGATCCGTTCGGCGGGGGTATAGCCCTCGAAGCGCGGTCCCCCGGCCGGCCGTTGACGTCGAGGTCGATCGAGCGCATGGGGGGGAGGCGCAACGCTCTTCAGCCAGCGCCAGAGTTCCGGCGCGAGGTCGACCAGCCTGGCTTCCTCGCCGCGACCGAGACGCGTGTGGACGAGCTTGCGGATCCCTCCGACGAGCGCGCGGCGAAGGTCCGGGTCCCCGGTGTCCCCTTCCAATCCTTCGACCGCCTCGACAATCGCGTCGAAGGCGCGGTCGCCGACCGCCTCGCCTTCCTCGCCCGCCGCGTGGAGCTCCACGAAGCAGACGCGCGCGGCCGCCGGCTCCGAGGAGATCAGCCGGAAGAAGCCCCCAAAGACGTCAGCAGGCTCCCGCTGACGTCCGTCCCCTTGAAGCGGATCCAGCGCCCGCACGGCCGGTCCGAGGAGTTCCGCGACGGCGCTCGCCAGACAGTCGGACCTGTCCGAGAAGTGCCTGTAGAAGGCGCTCCGCGAGACCCCGCTCAGCGCCAGGACGTCGGCGACGGTGGTTGCCTCGTATCCCTTCTGTGCGACCACGGCGACGATCGCGCCGAACAATCGCTCGCGCTGGTTGCGCGCGACCTGGTCGGGTGTCGCCCCGCCGCCGGGATAGAGCCGTCGCTGGCGCAATTCGGAGGCCTGTCCCCACGGTGTGACCACCGTGGCGTACGCATCCTCACGTTCGATCAAACGCCACTCGCTCCCTTTAGTCCCGAGCGCCTCCCCCAACGCAGGAGTCTACCTTCGGGTTCTGCTACCGCCTGCCTTCTGCATCATAGGCAATATGACTTATCTTCAGGAAAGTTTACTTGCCCTCAGGTGAACTTTCTGATTTGCTGCGTGCGTGTCCACCCAGACACAAGGCTTCTGGCCGACTTTCCCTGGCGGTCAGGAGGCTGGCGGGGGCGTTGTCCTTGAACGCTCCGCCGAGCTGTCGTCGGATCTCCCTGGCCCGGCGGCCACAACCCAGCGAGCGGCTCAGGGGCGTCGGGAGCCACCCTGCTCTCGGCGCCCTGCCCTCGCCGTGGAACACGCTTGGCCTCGAGAAGAACCTCCCTGTCGACGATGACGACCCTCGATCTCTCCCGACGGGAACTCATCTTGGAGGCGGCCCCCGATGTCTTCGCGGAACTCGGATACTGGCAGACCAATTCCGAGGACATCCTCGCCGCTGCCGAGATTCCGCGCGACACGCTCTATCCATACTTTGCCGATAAAGAGGCCTGCTTCCTCGCCGCCCTTGACCGCGCCGCGGTCGAGGGCCAAGCACGGATGGCTGCCGCGATCCGCGGTCAGAAGGGGTGGGGTCGGCAGACCTACACGGCGCTCAGGGCAATGCTCGAGCGAGTCGTTGCCGGGTCGCCCGACGCGCGGATCGTCCTGGTCGAGGCGCCAGGCGCGGGTGCTGCGGCGCTGGCCCTGCACGAAAGGCTGGGGGAGGCAGCCGTCGCCTGGTTGTGTCGGGGTCGCCGGCAATATCCGACGGCAGCCGACCTACCAACCGGCTTTGAGCGCATGGTCGTCGACGGCATCGCCTTCCTCTTGCAAAGGTGCCTGCTCGACTCCTGCGCACCCGGGATGCCACAGCTCCTGCATGAAACAGGCCGTTACATCATCGAGCCCTTCGTCGGTCCGGTCGAGTTCAGCCGCCTGACCTCCGAGTTCGACGAATCTGACTCAGCAACTGGCTCTGCGAAGTGCCCCGAGGTGGATTCGAACCACCGGCCTGTCCCTTAGGAGGGGACCGCTCTATCCAGCTGAGCTATCGGGGCCCGGCCGGGATTGTGGCCTACGCCTCGGGTGCGACGTCGGCCGGCTCGTCCGTCTCCGGCTCGGCGTAAAGGCTCTCGGAGGCCAGCTCCATCGCGCGGCGGCTCCAGAGCTTGACCTCCATGAAGACGTCGTCGCCGTAGGCCTCGAGGGCGTCGAGGGCGATCAGGGTGAAGCGATCGCGGTTGATCTCTTCCTGGTCGACGGTCTCGTCGAAGAGCTGGGCGGTGGCGGCGACGGCGCCGCGGACGAGGGGGCGGCCCCAGACCAGGGTGACGGCGCCGGCGCGACCGTTCTCACCGCGCCAGCGGCCGATCACGTCGTCATTCAGGTCAATTTTCCAGTCCGGGTTGTCCTCGGCGAGGACGTCGGTGAAGTCGGCGGTGGCGCGGAAGTCGGTGGCATCGCCCTCGCCGACGGGGAGGGCGTAGGAGACGTGGCCGAAGAGCTCGAGGGTGCCCTCGTCGCTCTCGGTCCGCGCCGAGCAGGGGATCCAGACGCGGCCGCCCCAGGTGCGCTCCGGGAACCAGTCGACCTCCTCCGGCACCGCCGCCCCGGCGGGCAGGTCGGCGATCTCGTCGACCGCGGCGGCGAAGGCCTCGCGCAGGCGCGCGGCGAAGCGGCCGCCGGCGATGCCTTCCTGGCTCGTGTCGGCGATGAAGCGGGGGATCGGCCGGGGGTTCGGTGCCACGGGCCGACCCTACAGCTACGCCGCCGCCGGGACCGCCTCGGCCTGGCCGCGCAGCAGCGTGACCCCGGCGGCCGCGCCGATCAGGCAGAGCCCGGCACCGATGAGGAAGGCGAGGCGGTAGCCGCTGGTCAGCGCGTCGAGATGCGCCGTCCCGCCGCCGATGAGCGCGCTGGTGCGCGAGGTGGCGAGGGTCGTCAGCACCGCCAGGCCGAGCGTGCCGCCGACCAGGCGCGAGGTGTTGACGACGCCGGAGGCGAGCCCGTTCTGCTCGGCCGGCACGCCTTTGACGGCGACGATCGTCGCCGGGACGAGCGACCAGCCGGTGCCGAGCGCGGCGAGCATGCCGCCGGGGAGGATCGCGACCTCGTACGCGCTCGTGGTTTCCACCGTCGCCAGGACCAGGAAGCCGACCGTCGCCAGCGACATGCCGATCCCGAGCGTCGTCCGCACCCCCAGCCGCGCGACCAGCTTCGGCGCGGTCGCCGAGCCGGCGAAGACCAGCAGCGTCATCGGCAGGAAGGAGATGCCGGCGAGGAGCGCGTTGTCGCCTTGGACTTCCTGGAGGAAGAGGCTGATGAAGTACCACATGCCGAACATCGCGGCAAAGAGCAGCGCGACAACCAGGTTGGCGGCCCGCAGGGCGGGCATCCTGAAGACGTCCAGCGGGATCAGGGGGTCCTTCGCCAGCTTGCCCTCGACCAGGGCGAAGAGGCCGAGCAGGACGATGCCGAGCGCCAGCGGCACCAGCACGCCGAGCGAGCCCCAGCCGAGCGAGTCGGTGCGGACGATGCCGTAGACGATCGCGGTGAGGCCGCCGCTGATCAGCACCGCGCCGGGAACGTCTAGCTTGCGCTCGTTCGCGACCGCGGCCGCGCGGGGGATGAGGCGGCGGCCGGCGAGCACCACGGCGATGCCGACCGGGACGTTGATGATGAAGACGGCGGGCCAGCTGAAGGCCTGGGTCAGCGCGCCGCCGAGCAGCACCCCGGCGGCGCCACCGACGCCGCCCATCGCGGCCCAGAGGCCGAGCGCGCGGTTGCGCTCGCTGCCTTCGGCGAAGGAGCCGGTGACGATCGAGAGGCTGGCGGCGGAGATCACCGCGGCGCCGAGGCCCTGGATCGCGCGGGCGCCGACCAGGACCTCCTGGCCGTCGGCCAGCGCGCAGCCGAGCGAGGCCGCGGCGAAGAGTCCGACGCCGACCAGGAAGACCTGGCGGCGGGGGAGGAGGTCGGTGGCGCGGCCGGCGAGCATCAGGAAGCCGGCGAAGGAGAGCGTGTAGGCGTTGACGACCCACTGCAGCCCGGTGTCGGAGAAGCCGAGCGACTCGTGGATCTTCGGCAGCGCCACGTTCACGATCGAGATGTCAAGGATCACCATGAACTGCGCGAGGCAGACGGTGAGGAGGAGGGCGTTCTTGCGAAGTCGTTCCATAGTTCGATGATCACCGTACCACAAAGTACGATGACCGTCGTATCATGTGCACATGACCGTCGAGCATCCCGACCGCACCGACCTCGACCTCTCCGCCGTCCTCCACGCGTTGAGCGACCCGCAGCGGCGTGGCATCGTCGCCGAACTGGCGGCGAGCGAAGTCCCGCGCCCCTGCGGCAGCTTCGCTCCGACGATCACCAAATCCACCCGTACCCACCACTTCCGGGTCCTACGCGAGGCGGGGCTGGTGGAACAGTGGAAAGAGGGGACCAGCAAGATGAGCCGCCTGCGCCGCGACGAGATCGACGCGAAGTTCCCCGGGCTGCTCGATTCGGTGCTGGGGTCCGTGCCTGCGGCGTAGGGCTGGCGGTAGGGCGGGACGGGTGCTTCCGGCCGAAGCACCCGTCCGAGGTCGGTCCGCCCAGGACGTGAGGGGTTCGTGAAACACCCGGCACACCTCGCCCGGATCGGTGACGAAGATGCCGGGAACGTCACACCCGCGTGAGCCTTCGGTCTGTTTCCGGGCCTCGAAAGAGGGCCCGAGGCCTCGATGCAAGCATTGACGTCGTCATGGCGACACCAAAGCTTGCATCGCGGTCGTGACCGTTGGACAACACGCACGGAAGCGTGGAGTTCCCACGGTCTCCGTGACGAGATGCGCCTTCCGCGACGCATCCGTGTGCATCCCGTGACGAACCCGAGGCGCTCACGTGGGCGATCCCGCCACTCCTCACATCCCCGGCCGTCTCGGCCACAGCCGGCCAGGGCCGTGGCCGAGACGGCCGCGCTCGCCGCAGGCCCTTGCGTCCGTTGCCTCGGGCGCCGGCTTCAGGCCGCCCCCGAAGCCCCGGCACCAACCCTCGGCGCCGAGTGGTCCCTCAGAGCGCTTCGCGCAGGTCCGCGGCCGCTAGCTCGGGCGGGTAGATGTTGATGTCGACGCCGGTGCCGAGCTCGAAGCCGGCCTTGATCGTCAGTCGTGGCGCGATGTCCACGTGCCAGTGGAACTGCTCGGCGCCGCGCGGGGCGGTGCGGACCCAGAGGTTCAGCTCCGGCGGGGCGCCGAAGCGCTTCGCCAGGAGTCGCATCGCGGTCGCGATCATCCCCGCACCGACCGTGTCGTCCTCGAACTTGCCGACCTCGCGCCGCGGGACCACCCGGAGCTCGAACGGTCCCCGGGAGGCCCAGGGGCAGATCAGCGCCGCCTCGTCGTCGATCGCCACCAGCCGGTCTTTGCGGCGCACCTCCTCGATCAGGACGTCGGCGAGAAGTCCGGCCCCGGCGGTCCGTTCGGCGTAGGAGCCGGCTCGCTCGCGCTCGCGCGCGAGGGCCGCCGGGACGAAGTCCAGGGCGTAGAGCTGCGCGTGGGTGTGCTCGAGCGAGGCACCCGCTCCGCCGCCCTCGTTGACGATCAGCTGCAGGTAGGAGGAGTCGTGGTGGGCGCGCATCCGCTCGCGCCAGGTCGCGACCGCGTCGGCGAACTCGGTGTCGTCCAGTTCGGCCATCGCGGTGACGTGGCGGGGCGAGTTGATCAGCACCTCGTGGGCGCCGGTCGCGGGACGGGTGCTGAAGAGGTCCGGTTCGCCGGAGCGCCGCGAGGTCAGCAGCGGATCGCCGCTCGAGGAGAACGAGCCCGCTTCGGCCTCCGGGCTCCCGCCGGACCCGGCCCCCTCTGGCGCGCCGAGCGCGGGGTAGAGGTTCGGCACCACGCGGGTCCGCCAGCCGGGCGTGTCCGGAGCGCGCCCGTCCTCCCTCGCCAGCGCGAACAGCTCCGGCGGCGTCTTGTCCTCGCTGCCTTCGCAGAACGGGCACCCGTCCGGCCCCTTCGGCTCGGACCGGCGCGTGGTGAAGTTGTCCGGCCGCGCGGCGCGGCCCGGGGCGAGGATGGTCCTCAGCCCACTCAGCTGATCGATGCGGATCTCGGGAGTTACGGGGCTCGCGCTCAGGAGCGTGAGGGTGGCAGATCCGGATCGGGCGGGGAGTCGTCGTCCGGCTCGGTGACCCCGGGGGTCGGCCGCGAGCTGCCGCCGGGTGCCGGCGCGTCGGCCTCAGGGGGCACGATCGGCTCAGGGGGCGCGGCGGCTGCGGGACCCGGGTCGGACTCGGGCGGCAGCCCCGACCCTTCGACTCCCGGTACCGGCTCGCCGCCGCGCGGCGGCTTCGGCCCGTCGGGCTTCGCCTTGCTGCCGCCGCGGTTGTGGTCGGCGCGCCCGATGAACGGCTCGAGCACGTCCATCGGCAGCGGGAAGACCACCGTCGTGTTCTGGTTGGAGCCGATTTCAAGCAGCGTCTGCAGGTAGCGCAGCTGCAGCGAGGCCGGATTGGTGCTGATGATGTCGGCCGCGTCGGTGAGCTTCTGCGCGGCCTGGAACTCGCCCTCGGAGTTGATGATCTTGGCGCGGCGCTCGCGCTCGGCCTCCGCCTGGCGCGCCATCGCCCGCTGCATCTGCTCGGGGATCTCGACGTCCTTGATCTCGACCGCGGTCACCTTCACGCCCCACGGCTCGGTCGACTCGTCGATGATCTTCTGCAGCTCTTCGTTGAGGCGCTCGCGATCGGCGAGCAGCTGGTCGAGCTCCGCCTTGCCGAGCACCGAGCGCAGCGCCGTCTGCGAGATCTGCGAGGTCGCGACGAGGTAGTTCTCGACCTCGACCACCGCCCGGTTCTGGTCGACCACCCGGAAGTACGCCACCGCGTTGACGCGGCAGGGCACGTTGTCGCGGGTGATCACCTCCTGCGGCGGAATGCTCAGGGTGACCGTACGCAGCTCGACCTTGACCATCCGGTCGATCAGCGGGATCAGCAGGATCAGGCCGGGGCCCTTGGTCGCGATCAGGCGTCCGAGTCGGAAGATGACGCCGCGCTCGTACTCGCGCAACACCCGGACCGACAGTCCGACGCCGATCAGCGCGAACAGCAGGACGACGACTACGACAACCCCGACTACTGCCATTCAGCTGGCTCCTTCGATCTCGTTGGCGCCCTGGGAATGCTGGGCAGGGGTGGCGACCGGTCTCACGACAAGCGTGAGGCCGTCGACCGCCTCCACGATGACTCTATCCCCGAATCGGGCCGGCTCTACACCCGCGGCCAGCCGCGCCGACCACAGCGTGCCGCGCATGAAGACCGATCCGGTCGGGTCGATCGCCGAGCGGGCCTCCGCCTCGCCGCCGACCATTTCCTCGGTCCCGGCCAGTTTGGGCAGGTCGCGAGTGGTGTGGACGACCTTGCGGGTGATGTAGAGAAAGGTGATCCCGGAGAGGATCGCGAAGGTGATCAGGGCGCCGCCGGCCCAGTCGGCCGAACCCGAATTGGAGCTGAGCGCGAGGATGCCGCCGGCCACCAGCCCGGCGATCCCGAACGCCGCCAGGATCCCGCCGGTCGGCAGCAACAGCTCCGCCGCCAACAGCCCGAACCCGATCAGGGCGATGATGACGAAGGCTTCCATTACTTGATTATGCGCCTCCCAGCGCGTAACGCTTGATGTCTTCTTCGAGTTCGGAGTCGTTCGCGTACTGGCCGAGCTTCACGTGGACGAGTTTCCCGCTGCGGTCGTAGAAGGCCGTGTCGGGCGGCCCGGGCGCCTTGTAGGACTGGGCGACTTCGAAATCGGGGTCGTAGTAGCTCGGGTAGGGGACCGGGTGGTCGGCGAGCCAGTTTTCGGCTTCCTTTTCGGAGTCTTCGGAGTCGATCCCGATGAAGCCGACCTTCTTGCCCCACTTCGCGGCGGCTTCCTGGAACATCGGGAACTCGAAGCGGCAGGGCCCGCACCAGCTCGCCCAGACGTTGGCGACGACCGGGTAGCCGAGCGAGGCGACCCGCTTCTCGAACGCGTCCTTGCCGCCGGGGAGGATCTCGTTCGCTTCGTCGTAGAGCTTCGCCAGCGGGGCCGGCGCGCCCGCCAGCGCCGTCTTGTAATCCGGATGCGTCGAGTCCCCTCCCGAGGAGGACGAGGAGCCGCAACCGACCGCCGTGACGGCCAGCGCGAGGGCCGCCGACAGGGCGAGCGCGAGTTTGAATCGCCATCGCATCCGCTGCGTGATTACAATACGGGTACGTTCGGTTCGCGGTCAGCGGACCTCTTTGAGTTCTCGGGGAGAAGGAAACCCGGCTTCCCGTAGCCCTCGTTCATCCTTGCCCCAGACCTCCCAGTTGCGGTCCGGGCGGACACACAAAGCCTTCTATGGCCAACACCACCGATGTTGCCGCTGGCGCGGCAGTCCCAAGTAGCGCCGATATCGAGCGTGCGTCGTCGTTCGCCCGCGAGCCCTTCCTGCTCGACGGCGAGGGGCCCGAGGCGCTTGCCCCCGGCACCGCCCGCAGGCAGGCGCTCGACGCCGCCCTCACCGAGATAGCGGCCGGCGCCGAGGAGCCCTCGATCGAGTGGCGCCGCAATTTCTCCCTGCTGCTCGGGCTGGAGCGCTTCCTGGCGGTCGAACCGCCGACCTTGCGCGACGGGGCCGAGCTCTCCCCGCATCAGGTCGACGCGCTCTCCGGCACCCTGGCCGAGCTGATGGCTCAGGCCCAGGTTGGCTCCGCCGCGGCTGAGGTCGAGCTGGATGACGGCGAAGTCGGCATCGACGAGCCGGACACTGCCGAAGCCTCGATCGCCGACGACGCGCCCGAAGACGACGAGGAAGACGAAGCGCCCGAAGAAGTCGACGAGCCGGAGGACGAGGAGCCGCAGGACTGGTCGGAACCGGGTCCCGAGGACGAAGACGAGGTCGTCGAGGAGGCCCCCGACGACCCGGGCGCGGCGCGCCGCTTCTGGTTCGAGCACGCGACCGGCGCCGGCAAGACGGTCGCCGCGGTCGGCTTCATCGAGGCGACCCGCACCGGCGGCGTCCTGATCCTCACCCACCGCCGCAACCTGGTCGACCAGTTCATCGGCGAGATCTCCGACCGCGGCTACAAAGAGCGCCTGCGCCCGCCGCTGCTCGGCAACCGCGACGACGCCGAAGGTCCGGTCACGGTCGAGACCTACCAGTGGTTCGTCCGCAACCACAAGAAAGTCTCCGACGCCTACTCGGTCGTGATCTGCGACGAGGCGCACACCGCGCTGGGCGAGAAAACCAGCGCCTGCATCCGCGCCTGGCCCGGCCCCGTCTTCATCGGCATGACCGCGACCGGCGCGCTGATCGCCCGTCACGTCGCCGACCTCTTCCCGACTCAGACCTCGCGCTTCGACCTCGCCCAGGCGGCCCGCCGCGGCGTCATCTCGCCGCTGCGCTGCCTGCGCATCCCGCCCGGCCCGGGGGTGCGGACGATCGCCAAGGTGCCACTGCGCAAAGGCGAGGTCGACCAGGACTTCGACCAGGAGGAGCTGGCTGCGCTCCTCGACCAGGGCCCGTTCAACTTCGCGATCGCCGACCTCTACAAGTCGCGCTTCCGCAAAACGCCGGGCGTCCTCTACACCGCGGGCGTCCAGCACGCCCACAACGTCGCCGAAGCGTTCCGTGCGGTCGGGATCAACGCGCAGGCGGTCTCCGGGCAGACGCCGAAGCGCGAACTGGCCGAGATCCTCGCCGGCTTCGAACGCGGCGAGGTCGACGTCCTCTGCAACGCGCAGCTCCTCGCCGAGGGTTGGAACAGCCCGCGGGCGACGATCTGCATGCACCTCGCCCCGACCGCCTCGCGGCGGATCTACCAGCAGCGGGTCGGCCGCGTCACCCGGCGCGCGCCGGGCAAGGAGGCGGGCCTGGTCATCGACTTCGTCCACCCGGCGACGACCCACGACGAGACGATCGTCACCCTGCACAGCCTGCTCGACCGCGACGTCTACCGCGGCGGCGCGATCGTCGTCGGCCCGGTGCGCCGCGGCCGCGGCCGCAAGGTGCGGGTGGAGCGGCGGATCGTCCCGGTCTCCGACGTCGAGGAGAAGCGGATGGAGGTCCTGGAACGGGAGATCTGGCGGATCGCGGTGGAGAACCTCGACTACCCCGAGCAGCACGCCTGGGCGGCGCTGGCCGGCGCCCGGGTCAACACGCAGGGCTGGCGGCGCGCCCGCGCGATGCTGCAGAACGACCGCACCAAAGAGCTCCGTCGCCGCTTCTTGCTGACCTGCGTGCAGCGCAACCGCAACGCGCAGTTGCGGCTGAAAGCGCTGGGGGAGATCGCCGACCTCGGCGACCCGGACGCCTTCGACGACGCGATCGACATCGTCGGCACCTGGAGCCGCGAGGACAAACGGGCGGGGACGAAGACGATGCTGCAGGCGCTGATCGACAAGCGGATCGGCCGTCGCGACCAGGCGCAGGCCTGGGTCTGGCGCCTCGCCGGCTACACGCGGGAACTGCACGAGGAGTACGCGGTCCAGCGCTGGCCGGAGACGAAGCGCCTGCTCGGCCTGCTGGTCAACTCGAGCGGCCGGGCGCACGGGCGCAATGCCCGCCGGCTCGTCCACGCGGCGCGCAAACAGGACCGCCGCCTGGCGGTCGCACTGCTCGCCGCCGCCGTCTCCCACACGCCGGAGGGCGAGGAGGTCCTGCGCGGAGCGCGGATGCGGATGGCCCGGAAACCGTCGGCCGTCGCCCGCGAGCTGCTGCGGAACTTCCCGAAAGGCGGCAAGCGCCGCCGTAAGCGCAAGCGCGGCGGCAACGGTGACAACGGGAGCGGGAACGAGAACGGCAAGGCACCGGAGGCGGTGGAGACCGAGGTCACCGGCAACGGAGGTGCCCCGGAGGGCGAGAAGCCGAAGCGCCGCGGGCGGCGCCGCAAGGAGAAGGCGGCCGAGCGCGAGAACGGTGGCGACCCGCAGGCGGACGTCGAGCCGAAGGATGAGCCGGCAAGCGACCCCGAGCCGGTCGCCGAGGAGAGGCCGAAAGCAGCCAAGGCCAAAGCGGCGAAACCGAAAAAAGCCAAAGCGAAAACCGCGAAAGCCAAAACGGCGAAAGCCGATAAGCCCAAAGCGGCGAAAAAAGAGAAAGCGGCGAAAAAAGCTCCGAAAGAGAAAGCCGCCAAACCCAAAGCCGCGGCGAAACCCAAACGGAAAACGAAAGCCAAAGCGAAAGCGGCAAAAGCCGGTTCCGCCGACGGCTCAGAAGCTGGTCAGATGAACATCCCCGGCACCGAGGGCGACGCGGTCGCCGTCGGCGAGTCGGACGAGTAGGTAGCCGCGCCCGTCGACCCCGTCGGCGACTCCGCTTCCCTTCTCCCAGCTGACCTCGCGCCCGAAGAGCGCGTCCCGCGCCCGCCAAACCCCGAGTACCGCCTCCGCGTCGGCCTCGAGCCACACCCCGAGCCGCGAGCTCAGCGTCCCCGCCGCCACCCCCGCCCAGCTGTTCCTTATGGCGCCCACAGCGCCATAAGGAACAGCTGGCGGGGAGCCGAAGAGGGAGATGGCGCGGTCGCGAAGCTCCTCGGGGAACTTGGCGACGCTCAGGTTCAGGCCGACGCCGACCACTGCCCAGCCGTCCTGGGGACGCGCCTCGATCAGGATCCCGGCCAGCTTGCGGCCCTCGAGGTGGATGTCGTTCGGCCACTTGACCTGGCACTCGATTCCCGGCCGCAGCACCTCGGCGGTCTCGCAGACGGCCAGCGCGACGGCGAGCGGCAGCACCGAGTGGCGCGCCTCGACCGGGCGCAGCACGGCGGAATAGAGGAGCGCTGAATCCGGCGGCGCGGTCCAGGTCCGGCCCTGTCGTCCCCGCCCGGCCGTCTGCTCGGCGGCGGTGACCACGGTCCCGTGCGGCGCCCCCGCCGCGGCGAGCTCCCGCGCGACCGTGTTCGTCGACCCGACCTGGCGGAAGTGTCGGTGGGGGGTGCCGAAGCTCAATACGTGGCCGCGTCGGCAAGCAGCGCGGTGAGGAGGCCGTCGACATCGTGGCGCTCGGCCTCGACCGCGACCTCCAGGCCGGCCTCGCGCGCGGTCTCGCTGGTGATCGGGCCGATCGAGACGATCCGCGCGCGCGCCGGGAAGCGGTCGCCGAGCGCCTCGGCCAGGTTCGTCACGGTCGAGGAGGAGGTGAAGGTGACGTAGTCGGCGTCCTGCGCGGCGGCGACCGCGGCGTCCTCGGGCGCCTCGCGCACGGTCTCGTACAGGGGGACGACGTCGACGATGCCGCCGCGCTCGCGCAGCGCGTCGGGGAGGACGTCGCGGGCCTCGGCGGCGCGGGCGACCAGGACGCGTCTGCCCTCGACGTCGACATCGGCGAGCGCTTCGACCAGCGCCTCGGCGACGAAGCGCTCCGGGACGACGTCGGCGCCGATCCCGTGGGCGGCAAGCGCGCGGGCCGTTCCGGGACCGATCGCCGCGACCGTGGCGCCGGCCAGCGCCCGGGCGTCGCGCCCGGCGGCGGCGAGCGCCTCGAAGAGGAGCTTGACCCCGTTCGGGCTGGTGAGGCAGACGAGGTCGAAGTCCGCGATCGCGTCCGCCGCGGAGCGCACCGCGTCATCTCCGATCCGGGACTCGATCCGGATCGCGGGCAGCTCGATCGCGTTCGCGCCGAGGCCACGCAGCGTCTTCGCCAGGCCGCTCGCCTGGGCGCGTGCCCGGGTGACGACGACGGTGCGTCCGTGCAGCGGGCGCCGCTCCAGCCAGTGGAGCGCCTCGCGCCGCGCCGCGACCGCGCCGACGACGATCAGCGCCGGCGCCTTGATCGCCTCGCGCTCGACCGCCTCGGCGATCGTCCCGAGGGTCGCGGTCACGGTCCGCTGTCCCGGCCAGGTGCCGCGTTCGATCGCCGCCGCGGGCTCCGCCGCGTCGCGCCCGCCGGCGATCAGCGCCGCCGCGTTCTCGCCCAGCCGTTTGACCCCCATGTAGAAGACGAGCGTGCCGGGGAAGGCGGCGAGGGCGTCCCAGTCGAGCGCAGTCTCGGCCTTCTCCGGGTCCTCGTGGCCGGTGACGAAGGCGACCGCGGAGGCGTCGTCGCGGTGGGTCACCGGGATGCCGGCGTAGGCGGTCGCCGCGACCCCGGCGGTGACGCCGGGCACGACCTCGAACTCGACCCCGGCCTCACGCAGCGCTTCGCCCTCCTCGCCGCCGCGGCCGAAGACGAACGGGTCGCCGCCCTTCAGCCGCACCACGCTCTTCCCGGCCTTCCCCGCCTCGACCAGCCGCTCGCCGATCTCCGCCTGCGGCACCGAGGGCACCCCCGGCTGCTTGCCGACGTAGATCAGCTCGGCGTCCTCGCGCGCCCCGTCGAGCGCCCCCGGCGGGATCAGCCGGTCGTAATAGATCGCGTCAGCGTCCGCGATCAGCTCCAGCGAGCGCCGCGTCATCAGCCCCGGATCCCCGGGCCCCGCCCCGACGAGATAGACGACCCCGCCCCGCGCGCTCACGAGCCCACCATGTTGACGGGCCGAAAACCCGTCAGATAGTCCGTTTTTCGGCCCATCAACCTTGGGCCTCCGCCGCTCGGGTGAGCAGGTCGGCGGCGCCGGCGCCGAGGAGGCGCTCGGCGAGCTCGTCGCCCGCCGCCTCGGGGGCGGCGGGGTCGGCAAGGACCTCGTCGCGGACCCACTCGCCGCCGTCGGGGAGGCCGACGAAGGCGCCGAGCCGCAGCACCGTGCCGTCGCAGCGCCCGTGCACGCCGATCGGGGTCGAGCAGTCGGCCTCCAGGCGGATGAAGCAGGCGCGCTCGGCCCGCAGCTCGGCGAACGCCAGGTCGTCGCCGATCGCTCGCACCGCCGCCGCGCTCTCCTCGTCGCCGCTCCGCACCTGCAGTGCCAGTGCGCCTTGGCCCGCCGCCGGGACCATCCGGTCCTCGGACACGCGGAAGCCGATCTCGGCCTCGCGCCCGAGCCGCCGCAGGCCCGCCGCGGCGAGGATGATCGCGTCGTAGTCGCCCTCGGCGAGCTTGCGCAGGCGGGTGTCGACGTTGCCGTTCAGGTCGAGGACACGCAGATCCGGCCGCGCCGCCAGGAGCTGGGCCTTGCGCCGCAGGCTGACGGTGCCGACCCGGGCGCCCTCCGGCGCGTCCTCGAGCGAGGTCCCGGCGCCGATCCAGGCGTCGGCGGGGTCCTCGCGCCGCGGCACGGCGGCGATCTCCAGCCCCTCGACCTCCTCGCCCGGCAGGTCCTTCGCCGAGTGCACGCCGATGTCGGCGCGGCCGTCGAGCACCGCCGTCTCGACCGCCCGCACGAAGCGCGATTTGTCGGCCGGCTCGCCGTCGGAGGAGACCTCGATCAGCTCCGCGCCGCCGAGCAGGTCGGCGACCATCCCGGCCTGGGTGAGCGCGAGCTGACTACCTCGCGTGGCGATGCGCAGGGCCAAGCACCTCAGCCCTGATGCCCGGGACGCCGCAGCTCGGTGACCCTGCCCGCCGCGTCCCCTTCGGACTCGACCTCGGTCTCGACGTCGAGACCGAACAGTTCGCGCAGGGCGCTCACGTACTGGTATGCGTCGTCGGAGCCGGCCGCGCGGCGGATGCGCCGGGTCGGCTCGTGCAGGATCCGCGAGGCGATGGCCTTCGCCATCAGGTCCACCCGCTCGCGGTCGGCCTCGCTGAGGCCCTCCCAGCGGTTCTCGTTCTCGGCCAGCACCCGGCGCACGACCTCGTCGCCATGCTCGCGCAGCGCCGTGATCGTCGGCACGACCTCCAGCGAGGCGACCCACTTCTGGAAGCGGTCGAGCTCGGTCTCGATGATCCGCTCGGCTCGCGTCGCCTCGGCTTCGCGCACCCCGGCGTTCCGTTCGACGATCTGCTGGACGTCGTCGATGTCGTAGAGGCTCACCCCGGTGACCTCGCGGCACTCGGGCTCGATGTCGCGCGGCACGGCGATGTCGATCAGGAGCAGCGGGCGCGCTTCGCGTTCGGCCATCACCTGCTCCAGCCCGTCGCGCTCGATGATGTGATGCGGCGAGTTGGTGGTGGAGACGACGACGTCGACCTGGGCCAGCTGCTCGGGCAGGTTCTCGAAGCGGATCGCCTCGCCGTCGAAGCGTTGGGCGAGGCCGAGCGCGCGGTCGTGGTGGCGGTTGGCGACGAAGACGGTGTCGACGCCGCGGGCGACCAGCGCCTGGGCGACGAGTTCGGCGGTGGCGCCGGCGCCGATCATCAGCACGGTGCGCTCGGCCAGGTCGCCGAGCGCGCGCTGCGCCACCTCGACCGCCACCGAGGGGATGGAGACGCCGCGCTCGCCGATCGCGGTCTCGTTGCGGGCGCGCCCACCGGCCGCCAGCGCGCCGCGGAAGAGGCGATTCAGGATCGGCCCGGTGGCGCCCTCGACCAGCGCCAGCTCGTAGGCGCGTTTCACCTGGCCCTGGATCTCGGCCTCGCCGACGATCATGGAGTCGAGCCCGGCGGTCACCCGCAGCAGGTGGCGCGAGGCGTCGACCCCGCGCAGGCTGTAGAGGTGGCCGAGCAGCTCGGTCGGCCGCGTCCCGGCCTTGCGGGTGAGGACGCCGAGCGCCTCGGACTCGGCCTCGACCGGGTCGGAGACGACGAGGTAGAGCTCGGTCCGGTTGCAAGTCGAGATCGCCGCGGCCTCCTCGATCGTCGACCCCTCGGTCAGCTCGCGCAATGCCGCGACCGCGCGACCCTCGGTCAGCGAGAGGCGCTCGCGGAGCTCCAACGGTGCCGTCTTGTGCGACACCCCGAGCGCGAGGATCTCGCTCAAGACTTGACCTCCGTGCGCACCGTCTCCGTCGCCGCGGCGCCGTCCTTGCGCTGCTCGGCGATCTCGGCGACGTCACGCAGCCCGCGCTCGATGCGCGCCAGTTTCATCCCCATGATCGCGACGTAGATCAGCAGCAACACGACAAAGACGATGTAGGCGCCGGCGACGTACTTGCCGCCGACGTCGTTGGGGATCGACGGCGCCGCGAAGAGCCAGTTGACCAGGGCGTCGGGCATCAGTGGACCTCCGGGGCGATTCGGGAAGAGGGCGGGCCGGTCGGCGCGTCGAGGGCGCGGCGCAGGCGCTTCAGCTGGCCCTGGGCGCTCTTCGCCGAGAGCTCGAACTTGACCAGCGTCGTCCAGAGCAGCGCCATCGAGGCGATCGAGCAGAGGAAGGTGAGCATCATCGAGCCGGGCAGGCCGCCTTCGGCGGTGGCGAAGACGCGCGGGTGGACCAGCGAGGCCGACAGTCGCACGGCCATGAAGTTGAGCGGCACGAAGGCGCCCGCGGTGATCGCGAACACCGAGGCATAGCGGGCCTGGCGCTGGCGGTCCTCGATCGCGTACCGGAAGGGGTAGTAGGTGGCGTAGAGCAGGAAGACGATCAGGAAGCTGACCAGCGTCGGTTCGTTCCAGACCCACCAGTGACCCCACGAGCCCTTCGCCCAGATCGAGCCGGTGATCAGGGCGCCGACGGCGAAGATCACCGAGATATGGATCGAGACGTAGGAGTAGGCGTCGTAGCGCGGGTCGTCGCGGCGCAGGTGGAGGATCGCGAAGATCCCGCCGACGATGAAGCCGCAGAGCGAGACGATCGCCAGCGGCACGTGCAGGTAGAAGATCTTCTGCAGGAAGCCCTGGTCGGCTTCGATCGGCGCATAGAAGAAGACCAGCGCGAGGGTGATCGCGAACGCCACGGGGGTCGCGATCGAGAGGGGTCTGAGTCCTTTGCCGTACATGCCGATGGGACGCCCATAGCACTGGCCGCGGCGGATCAATCCTCGAGCAGGAAGTCGAATACCGCGTAGCCCAGCAGGGCGAAGATCAGATCGTATAGACCCAGCACCATCAGCCAGGTCCCGAACCGGTGATAAGAGACTCCGCCCAGCAACATCAGGGGTTCCGTGGCGGCCGTGGCGGCGATCATCAGCGGCACCACGAGCGGCAGCAGGACGAGCGGTACGAGCAGGTCCCGGGCCCGGGAGTTGACCGCCATCGAGGAGATCAGCGTGCCCGCCGAGGCGAGCCCGATGTCGGCGAGCAGCAGCACGATCGCCAGCGGGGGGAGCGACGCGGCGGAGTTGAGGAAGAAGACGGCGAAGATCGGGACGGCGATGATCTCCAGCGCCACCAGGTAGATGATCAGCGCCGCGACCTTGGCGGTGAAGAGGACGCTACGGTCGATCGGGGCGAGGCGGATCGCGTCGAAGCCGCCCTCCTCGCGCTCGGCGACGAAGAGGCGGTTGATGCCGAGGACGGCGGCGAAGAGGAGCGTCGCCCAGAGCACCCCGGAGGCGAGGCCGCCGGACAGGCTGGTGCGGTTGAGGCCGAAGCGGAAGATCACGAACGAGGTGACCGCGAAGAGGGCCATCGCCGGGAGCGACTGCAGGGTGCGGAGCTCGGCGCGGAGGTCCTTGCCGAGGATCGCCGCGAAGGCGGTGCGGGAGGGGGTCATCGGGAGATCGCCGCCGGCTCATTGACGTCGAGGCGCAGAACCTGGTCGGCCTCGGGCAGGAAGCGCTCGGGGTCGTGGGTGACGACGACCCGGGTGTGCCCGGCGCCGGGGCCGATCAGCGTTTTGGCGATCTCCCGCCCCTCGATGTCGAGGTTCGAGTCGGGCTCGTCGAGCAGCAGCAGCTCCGGTTCGTGCAGGACGCAGCGACAGATCGCGAGGCGCTGGCGCATCCCGGCGGAGAACTCGAACGTCCGCTCGTCCCCCCGGTGCGACAGCTTCACCGCGTCGAGCAGCTCCTCGATCCGCTCCTCGGCGCGCTTGCCCGTGATCCCGTGCATCTTGGCGTGGAAGCGGAGGTTCTCGCGGCCCGAGAGGTCGCGGTAGAGCAGCGGTTCGTGGCCGAGGTAACCGATCTTGCCGCGCAGCTTCCACGCCTCGCCGGGGAGCTCGCAGCCGAGCACCCTGACCTCGCCGCCGGTCGGCCGCAAGAGCGTCGCGAGGATCCGCAGCAGCGTCGTCTTGCCCGCGCCGTTGGGGCCGAGGACGACCAGGGAGTCGCCGACCGCGGTCTCCAGGGTGACGTCCTCGAGCGCCGCCCGGTCGCCGTAGACGCGGCGCAGCCCGACCAGCTTGATCGCCGCCTCCGCGCCTGTCTGCTCGTCGGCCACGCGGTGATTCTGTCGGTTCGACGCGAGCGGGGCGCCGCTCAGCCGCGGCGGATGGTGCGCCGGCCGACCCGCAGCAGCGGCCGCGCACCGTCCCGCAGCGCTTTCGCTCGCACCTCGCCGCGGCCGTAGAGGATGCGCGCCGAGTTGCGCACCGCCTCGCCCAGCGTGCGGTCGTAGGGGTGCCACCAGAAGTCGCGGGTCAGCCCCGGCTCCCAGGCGTTCATCTTGATGTCGACGCACTCGTAGAAGCCGAACTTGGAGTGGGAGCGGCCGAGGCCGGAGTTCTTCACCCCGCCCCAGGAGCACTGGCAGGCACCGTGGCTGAACGAGTGGTCGTTGATCCAGACCATCCCGGACTCGAGCACCCGGGCGATGCGTTCGCCGCGCGCCCGGTCGCGGGTCCAGACCGAGGCGCCGAGGCCGAACTCGGAGTCGTTGGCGCGGTCGATCGCCTCCTGCTCGGAGTCGACGACGACGATCGGCAGCACCGGCCCGAAGATCTCCTCGCGCATGATCCGCATGTCGTGCGTCACGTCGGTGAGGACCGTGGGGGCGATGAACTTCCCGGGGAGGCCGGGGACCTCGACCGGCCCGCCGCAGAGCTTGGTGGCGCCGGCGGCGACCGCGTCGTCGATCAGCTCCAGCACGGTCGCGTACTGGTCCTCGGAGGTCATCGGCCCGATCTCGGTCTCCCAGGCGAGCGGGTCGCCGACCCGCAGCCGCGCCGCCTCGCGCGCCACCCCGGCGACGAAGCGGTCGGCGACCTCGCGCTCCACATACACGCGCTCGATCCCCGAGCAGGTCTGGCCGGCGTTCGCGAAGCCGCCCCAGACGGCGCCGCTGACGGCGTTGCCGAGGTCGGCGTCGGCGCAGACGATCATCGGGTCCTTGCCGCCCAGCTCCAGCACGCTGCCCTTCAGCTCCAGCGCGCAGATGCCGCCGACGTGGCGCCCGACCTCGACCGAGCCGGTGAAGAAGACCTTGCCGACGCTGGAGCGGCAGAGCGCCTCGCCGACCTGCCCGCCGCCGTGCACCACCCGCAGCAGCCCCTCCGGCACGCCGCCGCGCTCGAACACCGCGCGGATCTTCTCCCCCAGCAGCGGCGTCAGCGAGGCCGGCTTCAGCACCACGCCGTTGCCCGCCATCAGCGCGATCGCCGCCTCGCCGAAGGGGATCGACCAGGGGTAGTTCCAGGGCGCGATCACGCCGACGGTCCCGATCGGCTCGTAGGAGAAGTGCCCGCTCTTTGAGGCGGTGAACGCCTGGCGCATCGGCACCTTCTCGTCGGCCAGGATCCTCGGCCCCGCCTTCGCCACCCAGTGCAGCGCGTCCACGGTCGGCAGCAGCTCCATCGTGTAGGCCTCGACCCGCGGCTTGCCCTGCTCGCGCACCAGGAGCTCGGCGATCTCGTCGATCTCGTCGAGCAGCGCGTCGGCCGCCCGCAGCATGTAGCGTCCCCGGTCCTTCAGCGTCAGCTGCGCCCAGGCAGGCTGGATCCGCGCGACTTCGTCGACGACCCCCTGCACCTCCTCCGGCGTGATCGTCGCGACGCTCCCGATCACCGCGCCCGTGGTCGGGCTCCGCGACTCGAGCATCTTCACGGACGGTGCGACCTGCGCGGCGCTCTCCATCCGACGAGTGTACGACCGCCGCCCGCGGCCGCCGACCTGCTCATACTGGGGCGATGAGCGATCAGCTCTTCGACACCGGCGAAGCGGCGGGGAGGGAACCGGCGGAGGAGATTCCGCCGAACGCGCCGCTGGCGGTGCGGATGCGGCCGCGGACGCTCGACGAGATGGTCGGGCAGGAGCACATCGTGGGGGAGGGGTCGGCGCTGCGGGCGGCGATCGAATCCGGGCGCCCGCACTCGGCGATCCTCTACGGGCCGCCTGGGGCGGGGAAGACGACGCTGGCGCGGATCGCGGCGCGGATGGCCGACGGGGCCTTCGAGGAGGAGTCGGCGGTGAACGCCGGCAAAGCCGAGATCCGCGGAGTGATCGAGCGGGCGCGGGAGCGGCGGCGGTCCTCGGGGCGCCCGACGATCCTCTTCCTCGACGAGATCCACCGCTTCAACAAGGCCCAGCAGGACGCGCTGCTGCCCGCGGTCGAGGAAGGGCTCCTGACCCTGATCGGGGCGACCACCGAGAACCCCTACTTCGAGGTGAACGGCGCCCTGATCTCGCGCAGCCAGGTGTACGAGCTCGCGCCGCTGTCCCCGGAGCAGGTCGAGGTCATCCTGCGCCGCGCGCTGGGCGATCCCGAGCGCGGGATCGCCGACCCGCCGCCGGTCGCCGACGAGGCCCTGGCGATGCTCGCCGAGCGGAGCGGCGGCGACGCCCGCGCGGCCCTCTCGGCGCTGGAACGGGCGGCCGAGCGTGCCGGCGGCTCCGAGATCGACGTCGCCGCCGTCGAGGACGCGCTGCAGCGTCGCGCGATCGCCTACGACCGCCAGGGCGACCGCCACTACGACTTCATCTCCGCCTGGATCAAGTCCACCCGCGGCTCCGACGTCGACGCCTCGCTCTACTACCTGGGAGTGATGCTGGAGGGCGGCGAGGACCCCCGCTTCCTCGCCCGCCGGATGGTCATCCTCGCCTCCGAGGACATCGGCAACGCCGACCCGATGGCGCTGCTGGTCGCCGACGCCGCCGCCCGCGCGGTCGACCGGGTCGGCCTCCCCGAGTGCGCGCTCAACCTGAGCCAGGCGGCGATCTACCTGGCACTCGCCCCGAAGTCGAACGCGGCGACGACGGCGATCGGCGCCGCCCGCGCCGAGGTGCGCCGACACGGGGCCCAGACGCCGCCCGATTATCTGCGCGACGCCCACTACCCGGGCGCCGAGGCGCTCGGCCGCGGCACCGGCTACAAGTACGCGCACGACCACCCCGGCGGCGTCGCCACCCAGCAGTACCTCCCCGACGCCCTCGCCGACCGGGTCTTCTACGAGCCGACCGGCAACGGCCGGGAGAAGGCGTTCGGGGAGCGTCTCGCCGAGCTCCGCAAGCGCCTCGGCAAGCCCTGAGCCTCCTCCGAAATACGTACTTTCAGAGCGCAACTTCCTTCATCCACTGGGTTTTCTAATTGCGGCTCACCAAGCTAAGCCAGGGAGAGCCGCAAGGCCGGCCGGAGGCTCGGACTGGGGGCTTCCGGTCGGTTTGAACAGGGGGGAGAGGGCGTCGAGACCTTGACTCGACGCCCTCTCTATTTTCCGGCCGCCCGTCCGGATCTCGTATCTTCAGTCCATGGCGGAGGGCGAGAAACCGAAAGCCAAGAAGCTGCGGCTCGGCGGGATGGCGCTGCGCAACGGCCTGCTGGTCCACGGACCGACCCACTGGGCGGCCGCGGTCCGCCGCTCCGACGGCTCGATCGAAATCGCCTCCGAACGCAAGCCGGAGCTGGTCCCGGCACTGGTCACGAAGGTCCCCGGCCTGCGCGGTCCGGTGAAACTCGCCGAGGCGATGCTGGTCCTGCCGCTGGTGCGCAAGCGGATGCGCTCCGCCCGCCTGCCCTTCGAGGACCCTCGCGTCCTCGTCGCGACCGCCTCGACCCTGGCGATCTCCAGCCTGATGCGTCGCCGCGGTCCGGCCACCGCGAGCCGCGAGGGCCTGATCCAGGCGATCGGCGCGATCCCCGCCGTCGTCGCCCTCACCGATCGCGACCTCGCCGCCTACCACGGCGCCGAGCACAAGGCGATCGCCGCCTACGAGCAGGGCGTCGAGGACGTCGCCTCGGTGCCGAAAGAGCACGACCGCTGCGGCTCCAACCTGATCGTCCCGATGATGCTGCTCTCCGCCGCCGGGACGATCCTGCTCGAGCGCCTCGTCGAGAAGCCCTCGCAGGCGACCCGCGCGGTGGTCAGCCTGGCCGGCGCCTCGCTCGCGGTCGAGGCCTTCGCCTGGTCGGACCGCCATCACGGCGAGCCGCTCGCCGAGGCGTTCCACACCCCCGGCCGCGAGATCCAGCGCCTGCTGGCGACCAAGGAGCCGAGCCCCGAGCAGCTCGAGGTCAGCCTCGCCGCGATGGCCGAGATCCTCCGCGCCGAGCCGGCCCCATAAACTCCGGCGCATGTTCGGAAGGATCGACCACATCGGCGTGGCCGTCGAGGATCTCGACGCCGCGATCGCCCTGTACGAGACGAGCTTCGAGATGGAGCTGGTCCACCGGGAGACGGTCGATTCGCAGGGCGTCGAGGCAGTGCTGCTGGACGTCGGCGACGGGCACGTGGAGCTGCTGCGCCCGCTCGGCCCCGACACCGCCGTCGGCAAGTTCCTCGCCAAGAACGGCACCGGCCTGCACCACGTCGCCTACGCGGTCGACGACATCGACGCGACCCTGCCGCGCCTCAGCGCTGCCGGCATCCAGCTGATCGACGAGCAACCCCGCGTCGGCATCCGCGAGAGCCGCGTCGCATTTCTTCACCCCCGCTCGACCGGCGGGGTCCTGACCGAGATCGTCGAACCCGCAGGAGGGCACTGATGGCAGACGCACAGCGAGTCGAGATCGGCTTCGAAGGCGGCCAGGTGATCCAGGCCCGCCTCGCCGACGAGGACCTCAAGGACCTGCGGGCGCAGCTCGAGAAGGGCGGCTGGCACGATCTCCACACCGAGGACGGCGTGGTCTCGCTCTACCTCGGCAAGGTCGCCTTCCTGCGCGTCGCCGGCGGCGACCACCGGGTCGGCTTCGGCTCGGTCGATTAGGTCACGGGACTGCCGGCGATGAAGGTCGAAGGCGTCGACTTCGCCGCCCTCTTCGTCACCGACTATCCGCGCGCGGTCGAGTTCTACCGCGACACCCTCGGCCTCGAGCACTCCCAGGACTACGGCCGGATCCCCGGCGGCGAGTTCGAGACCGGCAACCTGACGCTGCAGATCCTCGACTCCGCTTCGGTCGGCCGCGAATTCACGCCCAACGGCAGCCCGATCGCGCTGCGCGTCGACGACGTCGAAGCGGCGCGCACCGAGCTGGAAGGCCAAGGCGTCGATTTCCTCGGCGAGACGATCGACTCCGGTGTCTGCCTGCAGGCCCACTTCAAGGACCCGGACGGCAACGTCCTGATCCTGCACCACCGCTACGCGCCGAAGGGGTAGGACGGACGGCTGGCGTTCCGGACGTGAGGGGTTCGTGAGACATCGGGCCCGGTTCGTGACGAAGACGTCGGGAACTCCACACTTCCCGCGGCCTTCGGGCACATCCGGGCGCTGGCCGGGCTCGGAGATACGGCCGGATTCAGCGCTGCAGTCCTTACCGGCGCTATAGCGCCCACAAGAGCTGCAGCGTGGCCGTGACTGTTGGACAACATGCACGAAAGCGTGGACTTCCCACGCTCTCCGTCACGAGATGCGAGTCCCGTGACACTTCCGTGGGACTCGCGCGCGGCCGGCGTCGCTGGACCTCCACGGATCCGTCACTCCCCGCAGACCCGAGGGCAGCGTCCCTTTCCTCGGGCGCCAGCTTCAGCCGCCCCCGAGCCCTACCTAGTCCAAGCAGCTCACGTCGGGGGCGCCGTCTTGGCCGTCCATCGCTCGGGCGAGCAGGCCGCGGAGTTGCTCGCGTTCGCCCGGGTCGAGGTTGGCGAGCACTTCGCCCTCCAGCGCCTCGAGCTTTGCCTCGGCCTTTGCCAGTGCCTTCTGCCCGGCAGCCGTGATCACGACTATGTGCCGGCGTCGGTCCTTGGGATCGCGCTGCCGCTCGAGGTAGCCGCGCTCGTCGAGTTCGTTCAGCAGCAGCACGCAGTTGTTCGGGTCGACCATCAGCGTCGCGCCCAGCTCCTGCTGCAGGCAGCCTTCGTTCCTGACCAGGAGTTCGAGCGTGATGAGCTGCTTCAGCTTCATGCCGATCACGTCCTCGGTGGCACGGCGGTAGACGACGCGATTGAGCTGGGACAGCAGTCCCATCGTGCCCGTCGTCTGGGGGGTTTTCGTCGCCGGATTCATCGTTCTCCCGGAATTTTAGCGCGACCGTACTTCCATCATGGATAGTCCTTGCTACAGTGACGATCCCATGTCAGTTACGAATCAGAATATAGCCCAGTCACCCTCCACTTCCGACCGCTCGCGCTGGATCGCCCTCGTGGTCCTCTGCGCGGGCATGCTCATGATCGTCCTCGACGCGACGATCGTGAACGTCGCGCTGCCCAAGATCCAGACCGACCTCGGCTTCTCGCAGTCGAGCCTCGCCTGGGTCGTCAACGCCTACCTGATCTCCTTCGGCGGCCTACTGCTGCTGGCCGGACGGCTCGGCGACCTGCTCGGCCGTCGTGACGTCTTCCTCACCGGACTCGCCCTCTTCACCGCCGCCTCGCTCGCCTGCGGGGTGGCCGACAGCCAGTCGGTGCTCGTCGTCGCCCGCTTCGTCCAGGGCATCGGCGGCGCGCTCACCTCGGCCGTCATCCTCGGCATGATCGTCACCATGTTCCCCGAGCGCGGGGAGCAGGCGAGGGCGATCGGCGTCTACTCGTTCGTCGCCTCCGCCGGCGGCTCGATCGGGCTGCTCGCGGGCGGCGCGATCACCCAGGCCATCAACTGGCACTGGATCTTCATCGTCAACCTGCCGATCGCGCTCGTGACCGGCGTCTTCTCGCTGCGCTACCTCTCGCGCGACCGCGGCCTCGGCTTCTCCAAAGGGGCCGACCTGCCCGGCGCCACGTTCATCGTCGCCGCGGTGATGATGGGCGTCTACGCGATCGTCGAGGCCACCAACTACGGCTGGGGCTCGGCCCACACGCTCGGCTTCGGGGCCGGCGCGGTGGCGCTCCTGACCGCCTTCGTGGTCCGCGAGTCGCGCGCCGCGAACCCGCTGGTCCCGCTGCGGATCTTCCGCTCGCGGAACCTCTCGGGCGCCAACACGATCCAGGCGTTGATGGTCGCCGGGATCTACGGGATGTTCTTCCTCGGCGCCCTGTACCTGCAGCAGGTGCTCGGCTTCGACTCGCTCGAGGTCGGCCTCGCCTTCATCCCGATGACCGCGATCATCGGGGTCCTCTCGCTCGGCTTCTCGGCGAAACTGAACATGCGCTTCGGGGCGCGGGCGACGCTGCTGCCGGGCCTGGCCGCGGTCGGCGCGGGTCTGCTCTACATCTCGCAGATCTCCGCCGACGGCAACTACTGGACCGAAGTGCTGCCGGCGATGGTCCTGATCGGGATCGGCGCGGGGCTCTCGTTCCCGTCGCTCATGACCCTGGCGATGACCGGCGTGAAGCCGGAGGAGGCCGGGCTCGCCTCCGGTCTGGTCAACACGACCATGCAGGTCGGCGGCGCCCTCGGGCTCGCCGTACTGGCGACGCTGTCGACCAGCCGCACGGCCAACCTCGTGAGCAGCGGTGACTCCACCGCGTCGGCGCTGACCAGCGGCTACCGGCTCGCCTTCCTGATCGGCGCCGGGCTCCTGCTCGCCGCCCTCGGGGTCGCCCTCGCGGTGCTCCGCTCCGAGCCCGCCGCCGACGAGGTGGCGGCGGTCGAAGAGGCCGAGACGCATCCAGCGTTCAGCAGCGAGGCCCTCTAGAGGGGCATCGCGCGGGACCGACCGGTTGGCCCCTTCTCTCACGAACTGCGGAAGGTTCGTTCAGGGGCCACCCGGTCGGTCCTCCACCGGGCGTTGCGGGGTTCGCTGGAGGCGGGCTACGTAGATGGCCTTGGTTTGGGTGTCCTCGTTGACGGGTTGGCGGGGGATGCCATCCGTTGTGCAGCCATAGAGGCCCAGGACCTCCAGGCCCGCCGCGGCGATCGCCGCTCGCAGCTCGGCTTCGGGATGGTGGCGCTGACGATGGACCTCGGGTGGGATCCGGGGCCCCGACCCCGGCGTCACGGGCTCGACTTCGAAAGCCGCCTCGGAGATCTGGCCGGGCTCGGCGTGACCGCCGGTGCGCCCGCTCCAGATCAGTCGGCGACCCTCCGCCTCGACCACGACCCGTTCGCCGAAGAACGTGCGGTAGGTGGTCAGCGTGTTGGAGTCGAAGATCAGCAGGCCGTCGGGGGCGAGGTTCGCGGCCATCCCGCGCAGCGCCCGCTCGACCTCCGCCTCCGAGTGCAGGTAGTTGATCGCGTCGTCGAGGCAGACGACGAGGTCGAAGCTGCCGAAGCGCGGCAGCTCGCGCATGTCGGCGACCTCGACCCTGACGTCCGGCCCCGCCTTGGCCCGCGCCAGCTCGGCCATCGACGGCGAGATGTCGGCGGCCGTCACCTTCCAGCCCAGGTCGAGCAGCGGCATGAAGCCCTTGCCGGTGCCGCAGCCGACGTCGAGGACGGTGTCGCCGCGCAGCCCGTGGGCCGCCCCCAGCCCCAGCAGGGCTCCGATCCACTCGGGGTAGTTGTGGTGCGCGGTGAATTCGTCGTAGACCGGCGCGAACTGCTCGTAGGCGACCTCGGCGTGCCGATCCGCCCCACCCGCCGATTGCACTGAATAATTCATTGCAATCGCGGAGATTAGGCCCCGCGTCCCCAACATTCAAATGTTCTATCCGCGTATTCCGGTCATTGTCCCTTGCCGGTCTGGGACGTTTATGTAAGTTCGAATCATCAGCTCTCAGAGGGACCATTCACACAAGAGTGAGGATGGCTGGGAGTGGGGTGAGGCACAGAGGATCTGTCTGCGATTGGCCTACCGCTACGCGAAGAACCCGAGCGAGGCGGAAGACATCGCGCAGGAGGCCTTGCTCCGCGCCTGGCGTCGCCGCTCGACCCTGCGCGACGCGGGGAGCCGCAAGTCATGGCTGGCGGCGATCCTGCGCAACGAGGCCTACCGCTACTACTCGCGGCCGCGTCCCGACCCGACCGACCTGCTCGAGTTCTACGAGGGCTCGGAGGACGCGCTGGTCGTCTCGACCGTGGAGCGATTCGACCTGCAGGCGGCGCTGGAGGTCCTGTCGGAGCGCGAGCGGATGCTGATCGCGATGCGCTACGAGGAGGACCTGACCCAGCCCGCGATCGCCGCTCGGCTGGGGATCCCGGAGGGCACCGTCAAAGTGCAGCTGCACCGCGCGCGGGTCAAGCTGCGCCGCGCCTACGCTGCCTAGATCCGCCTGTACACGGGGGCGAGCGCGGCGCCCATAAGTTCGGACCGCTGGATAAGGACGCGGCCCCGCCCGCGAGCGACTATTGAGTACGTGAAGACGGCACCCCGACAGATCGTCGCGTTCGGCGGAGGTGGGTTCTCGATGGAGTCGGGAAACCCCCTGCTGGACGACTACGTGCTTGGCCTGACCGGGGCGGAGCGGCCGCGGGTCTGCTTCCTGCCGCAGGCCTCCGGCGACGCCGACCACTACATCGTCCGCTTCTACCGGGCCTTCGCCGCGACCCGCTGCGAGGCCAGCCACATCTCGCTCTTCCGTCGCGAGCAGGGTCCCGAAGACATCCGTCGCCACCTCCTCTCCCAGGACCTGATCTACGTCGGCGGCGGCAGCGTCGTGAGCCTGCTCGGCGTCTGGAAAGCCCACGGCATCGACATGATCCTGCGGGAAGCCTGGGAAGCGGGAGTCATCCTCTGCGGCCTCTCCGCCGGCTCGCTCTGCTGGTTCGCCGAGGCGGTGACCGGGTTCCACGGGGCGCCCAAACGGCTCGAGGGCCTCGGCCTCCTGCCGTTCTCCAACTGCGTTCACTACGACCCCAAGTCGGACCGGCGCGAGTCCTACCACCGCTTCCTGCGCGAAGGGATGTGCCCGGGGTACGCGGCCGAGGACGGCGCCGCCCTGCACTTCGTCGGCGAGGAGCTGAGCCGCGTCGTCGCCTCCCGGCCGGAGGCGCGCGGCTACCGACTCGACGTTTCCGGGCAGCGGGTGATGGAGATGCGGATCGCCACCACCTACCTCGGCGAACGTGGTGTCGTGCCGGAGGCGGCGCTGCCCGAGGCGCTGTCCACCGCCGTCGCCCCCGGTTGATGGTCCGCCGCATCCTCACCCTGGGCGGCCACGAATTCACCTCGCGGCCACCGGATCGCGCGGTCTGCGAGTTCCTCCTGCGCCTGGCGACCGAGCGTGGCGGCGACCGGCCGCGCATCTGCATCCTGCCGACCGCCAGCGGCGACACCTCGGACCTGATCCAGAGCTTCTACCAGGCCTTCGGCGACCGTCCCTGCGAGCCCTCCGACGTCTCCCTCTTCCGCCTCGGCCGCCGCCCGATGGCCCTCCGCGACCACCTCCTCTCCCAGGACCTGATCTACGTCGGCGGCGGCAGCATGGTCAACCTCCTCGCCGTCTGGGAGGCCCACGACATCGCCTCGATCCTCAGCCTCGCCTGGCGGCAGGGCATCGTCCTCGCCGGCCAATCCGCGGGAGCGATGTGCTGGTTCGAGGCGGGCATCACCAAGTCATCGGGCAAGCCCCTCGAGGCGGCCGGCCTCGGCCTCCTCCACGGCTCCCTCTGCGTCCACTACAACAACGAGCCCGAGCGCCGCGCCGCCTACCTCGAGGCGGTCGAGGACGGGATGCCACCCGGCTACGGCCTCGACGACTACGCGGGCCTCCTCTGGGAGGGCGAGGACACCCCGTCCGCCGTGACCGCCCGCCGCGGCGCCCGCGCCTACCGGGTGAGCAAGAGCGACGAGGGGGCGGTCGAGAGCCCGCTGCCGGCGAGGTTCCTGCCGGCGCCGGCGCCGGCGGCATTGCGCGAGGACATCGCCGAGTTCCGCCGCATCAAGACGATGCGGCGGAGAGCCGGCTGGCTCGGCTAACCCTCGTCGGCCGCCGGGGGAGCGGTCGGGTCGCTGCTCTCCGCGCCCAGATTCTCCCGCGCGATGAAGTCCTCGGCGAGCAGCAGGTTGTCGCGCGAGCGCTCGACCACGTTCAGCAGGTCCCCCATCAGCGAGACCTCCTCGACCTGCTCCTTCACGAACCACTGCAGGAACTGCTCGGCCCGGTAGTCCTTCAGCTCGCGGGCGAGCTCGAAGAGGGAGAAGATCTCGTTGCTGACCCGTTTCTCCTGCTCGAGCGACATCTTCACCGGCTCGGAGCCGTCGGCGTAGGTGGTCGGGTGGGACTTGATGTCGGGGATCTTCACCTCCTCGCCGGTGTCGAGGAGATAGCGGATCATCATCATCGCGTGCTCGCGCTCCTCCAGCGCCTGGCGGTAGAAGAAGGCGGCGAGGCGGGGCAGCGTTTCGGCGTCGTAGTAGACGGCGGCGGCGACGTACTGCTGCGAGGCGGCGAACTCGTTCGAGATCTGCTCGTTGAGGGCGGCGGCGAAGGACTTTTTCTTGGCTTTCGGCGCAGGTTTCGGTTTCACTTTGGGCATCGGTTTGTGCTCCCTTGATTCTGTTCGGCTGAGACGATCTGTCCTCAACGTAGCCGATGGCTCAACTTCGGCTTCCCTACGTGTCGGTTCGGCCGACCTAAGTCGGATTCGGCTTACCTAAGCGGTTTGCGGGCCGCTCCAGCGGAAGCCGAGCGCGTCGATCGAAGGCTCGAGCGGGCTCGTCGGCAGGCCCGGAGCGGTCGCTTCGGCCGGGTTGTTGTAGCCGATCGGAGCGGTGTCGTTCGGCGTGTCCGGGTGGAAGATCGAGGCCAGGTACTGGATCTGTCCGCGTCCCGGACCGAGCTCGGTCTGGCCGCCGCCGTAGGCACCGATGCCGCGCTCCTCGCAGTAGTCGTAGGCGGCGAAGAGGCGGGAGATCGGCCCGAAGCGGGACGGCTTCACGTTGACCGTGCGCGGCGGCGACCAGGGCATCGCCTCGATGTCGGCGATCGAGTGGATCGGCGCGTCCCAGGTGACCCGCTCGTGCACCGGGTCGAGCAGCGGCCGCGTCTCATCGGTGACGTCGGGGTCCTCGAGCCAGGCGTCGGGGAAGGTCTCGATCAGCTTCGAGTAGAGCTCGGGGTCGGTGATCACGTCGACCGGCGTGCCTTTGTAGAAGCCCTTGAGGTCGAGCGAGTCGACCGCGCCGGTCGCCGCCAGCGCCGCGATCAGCTCGTCGTCCCAGTCGTTGAACGGGTCGAGCTTGAAGCGCAGGGTGGGGTAGACCGCGAGCCGGTCGAGGACCGGCGCGATCGTCGACTTCCCGTCGGGGGAGAAGCCCCCGAGTCGCAAGGAGCTGACGAAGTTCAGCGGCCGCGGCTCCCGCCCGAGGGCGGCGGAGAGGTTGGTCCCCGCCTGGCGAAGCGCCAGGTCGAGCGCCGCCGACTCATATGCCCAGCGACGGTAGTCCTGCGACACGTCCCCGCGCTCCGGGGCGCCTGCCGGGAAGAGGTCGATCCCGTCGAGCTTCTGCGAGAACTCGTCGAAGGTGCCGGAGTGGGCGAGACCCTCGGGCGGCCCGTGACTCTGCTGGCCGACGTGGTCGACGGCGTCGTAGACGACGTCTTCGCCGATCCCCTCCTGGCCGCGGCCGCGCAGCTTGATCACCGTGGTCAGCCGTTCGAATTCGTCGAGGCTGAGCTCGAGCCCCTCGAACGAGCACTCCTCCACCTCGAGCGGCAGGTCCTTGATCGCGTCGTAGGAAGCCATGCGGCCGAGCCTATCGCCGTGGCGGCCGCCCGAGATTGTGACGGGAGGGAGTGCGGTGTTTCTCCGAGGTCCGTGCGTGAGAGGCCACACCTCGGCCGATTACGTGACGAAGACGTCCGGAACTCCACGCTTCCTCACGCCTTCGGCCTGATTCCGTGGCCTTTCGCGAGGGTTCCGTCGCGGCCCGATACGCGCTTGGTGAGTTAGGGGCGCTATAGGGGGCTCAACTCACCAAGCGTCGCCGTGGTGTTGTGCGACACGCAACGCACCCCGGCCGCGCTCGCCGCAAGCCCTTGCGTCCCTTACGTCGGGCGCCAGCTTGCCCGGCCCCGAACTCCTACCGCTCCAGCGCGACCCGCAGGGTCTTCAGCTCGCGGTCGGAGCCGCCGCGCACGTAGCCGCCGTGGGCGATCGACTCGCGGATGTAGGAGAGCGTCTCGGCGGTCAGGCGCTCGCCGGGCAGGACGTTGGGGATTCCGGGTGGGTAGGCGGCCAGGCCCTCGGCGGCGATCCGGCCGGCGGCCTCCTCGAACGGGACCACCTCCTGCGGGCCGAGGTAGGCCTCGCGCGGCGTCATCACGAGTTCGCCCCAGGGTGGGGGCGGCGCGAGTTTCTCCTGCGGCTCGCCCGGCTCGGCTTCCAGTTCGCTCACTGCGATCCGCAGCGCGGCGACCAGCCGTTCGCCGGTGGTCGCGGCGGGCTCGCCGAGGCCGAAGAGCCCGACCACGACGTTCTCCGAGTAGAGCTCGAGGTCGATCCCATGCGAGTAGAACAATTTCTTCGAGAGCCGGTAGCCGGTCGAACCGGTGCCGCGGACGTCGATCGAGAGCCGCATCGGGTCCCAGCCGGCGACCCCGGGATTGCCGACCATCGACTCGTCGAGCACCGCCAGCCCGGGGATCCGGACAATCTGCTCCCGGGTGCGGTAGATCGCCTCGAGCGTCTCGCCGAGCAGCTCCTCGCCGTGCACCGCCGCCTGCCGGCGCGCCGCGTCGAGCGACCCGGTCAGGAGCCCGCTGGGGCTCGTCGTTTCGACCAGGCTGACGCAACGGTCGACGATCGCCGGGTCGATCAGGTCGCCGTGGCCGAGGTGCAGCATCGCCGCCTGGGTGAGGCTGCCGACGATCTTGTGGGTCGAGGAGGTGACCAGATCGGCGCCGACCGACAGCGCGTCCGGCGGCAGGCTCGGGTGGAAGTGGAGGTGGGCGCCCCAGGCCTCGTCGACGACCAGCGGCTTGCCGCGCGAGTGGGCGACCTCGACCAGCGCCGCCACGTCGGCACAGGCGCCGAAGTAGGTGGGGGACACGACCAGCGCGGCGACCGCGTCGGGGGTCGCGTCGAGCGCCGCCGCCAGCGACTCCGGCGTCAGCCCGTGGGCGATGCCGAGCTCCGGGTCGAGCTCCGGCGCGACGAAGGTCGGCCGCATCCCGTTCAGCACCAGCCCGTCGATGATCGAGGAGTGGACGTTGCGCTGCACCACCATGCGGTCGCCCAGGTGGGCGAGCGCCATCGAGGTGGCGTGGTTGCCCTGCGAGGCGCCGTTGATGAGAAACCAGCTGCGCTTCGCCCCCCACGCTTCGGCGGCGAGGAGCTGCGCCTGCTGGAACGGGGTCGGTTCGGGTCCGATGTCGACGCCCTCCGTCACCGAGGGGACGTCGTTGATCAGCCCGGTCATCCCGACCAGCTCGACCATCGAGGGGTCGGCGGCGAGCCCACCCTTGTGGCCGGGAACCTGGAAACGTCCGGTCTGACGGGCCGAGTACTCGAGGACAGCGTCGACGTAAGGAGTCTTAGCCTGTTTGGAGTCAGCCATGGGCCGAGTCTAAACACGGCGACATCCCGTCTTGGTCAGACTTCCGGGAGATGGAACACACGCGCCTCGGTTACTGGATAGAGGAGGCGGGAGACGTAACATCTCGCCCGCCCCTGGACGAGGATCGCGCTGCCGACCTGCTGATCGTCGGCGGTGGCTACACCGGGATGTGGACCGCCATGCACGCCCGTCGACTGGCCCCCGACGCGCGCATCGTCCTGCTCGAGTCCGAACCGGTCTGCGGCCGCGGGCCGAGCGGCCGCAACGGCGGCTTCTGCGAGGGGCTCTGGTCGGCACTCGCCTCGATGCGGGCGCGCTGGGGCGATGCTCCGGCGCTCGCCGTCGGCCACGCCGCCGAGGAAGCGGTCGAACGGATCGCCGCCTTCTGCGCCGAGGACGACGTCGACGCCTGGTTCCGTCGCGGCGGTTACCTCCGGGTGTCGACGGCCCCCGCCCACGACGACGTCGGCCGCGCCGCGCTCGCGGCCTGCCGGGAGCTCGGCGTCCCCGACAAACTGCGCGACCTCGACGCCGACGAGGTGCAGAGCCGGTGTGCCTCGCCCGCGTTCCGCGCCGGGGTGATGGAACCGTGCGCGGCGACCGTCCAGCCCGCCCGCCTCGCCCTCGCGATCCGACGCCGCCTGCTCGAGCAGGGCGTCGACATCTACGAGTCCTCGCCGGTCCGCCGCTTCCGCGAAGCCCCCGACGGGGTGGAGGCCACGGTCGCGAGCGGGGCCCGCGTCCGCGCCCCACGTGGCGTCCTCGCGATCGGTGCCGCCGCCAAAAGCGGCCCGCTCCGCGGCCGGGTCACCGTCGCCTCCTCCCACATCGTCATCACCGAGCCGGTCCCCGACGTGCTCGAGAAGCTCGGCTGGACCGGCGGCGAGGCGATCACCGACCGCCGCGCCCTCGTCCACTACTTCCGCACCACGCCCGACGGGCGGATCGCCTTCGGCTGGGGCGGCGGCCGGATCGCGATGGGCACCCGGCTCCACGGTCGCTCCGAGGTCGACCCCGACGTGGTCGAGGCCGACCGCCGGCACCTGCTCGACTACTTCCCGGACCTCGCCGGCCGTCGCATCACCCACGCCTGGGGCGGCCCGATCGACGCCTCACCGACCCACCTCGCCGAGGTCACCTCGCTGCCTCACTCGCGCGCCTGGGTGGCGGCCGGCTACACCGGCAACGGCGTCGGCCCGACCAACATGGTCGGCCTCTCGCTCGCCTCCCTGGCCCTCGATCGCACCGACGACCCCACCCGCCTCGCCTTCGTCGATGCGAAGGTCCCCCGCGTCCCCCCCGAGCCATTCCACTGGATCGGCGGCGAAGCGATCAGGGTGGGAATCGATCGGAAGGAGCAGGCGGAGATGGAAGGGCGGAAGCCGGGACGCGTCGCCTCAGCCGTCGCCCGGGTGCCCGAGCTGATCGGCTTCCACATCGGCCGTTAGTAGGTCGCCGCGATCTCGGTCACGGCCGCGGGCGGCAACTCCTCCTGCTCGGGCCTGATGCTCGCCATCCGTTCCGCCCGCCGCTGTTGCCACGTCGTGAAGACCATCGCGGTGACGGTGATGCCGAAGAGGATCATCGCGATGCAGTTGACCTCGACCGGGACGCCGCGCTGGAAGGCGCCGAAGATGTAGAGGGGGAAGGTGACGGTCGTCCCCGAGTTGAAGTTGGAGATGACGAAGTCGTCGATCGAGAGGGCGAAGGCGAGCATCGCGCCGCCGAAGACGCCGGGCAGGATCAACGGCAGGGTCACCAGGCGGAACGTCTGCCAGGGGGTCGCGCCGAGGTCCTTCGCCGCCTCCTCCAGCCGGCGGTCGAAGCCGATCAGTCGGGAGCGCACGACGACCACGACGAAGCTGATGCAGAACATGACGTGGGCGATCAGCAGCGTTTTGAATCCCAGCCCCGTCCCGAGGATGAGGAAGAAGGAGAGGAGCGAGGAGCCCATCACGATCTCCGGCGTCGCCATCGGGATCACGATCAGGAAGTTCGCCGCCCGCCGGCCGAAGAACTGGTGCCGCACCAAGGCGAGCGCCATCATCGTGCCGATAACCGTCGAGATCACCGTCGCCAACAGGGCGAGTTTGATCGAGGTCAAGAGAGCTTCGTTCAATTCCGGGATGCCGAAGACGTTTCCCCAGTGCTTGAGGGTGAAACCGACCCAGGTGAAGTTGTAGCGCCCCGCCGGGTTGTTGAAGGAGAAGACGAAAATCACCGCGATCGGGATCAGCATGTAGGCGATCACGAGCACCCCGATGATCAGTACCGCGTGCTCGCGCAGCCATTTGCCGAAGCCCATCCGCGGGGTCGACCGGGTGCTCATATGGCCGCCCCCTCCTCTCCCATCAGCGCCTCCGATCCGGCGAAGCGGATGTAGATCAGGACGATGACCAGGATGATCGCCATCAGCACGAACGACAGCGCCGCCGCCGCCGGGTATTCGCGTTGTTTCAGGTAGAGCGACTGGATCACGTTGCCGATCATCTGGTTGTTCGGCGCGCCGAGGAATTCGGCGTTGACGTAGTCACCGGTCGCCGGGATGAAGGTGAGCAGCGTCCCTGCCACCACGCCCGGGGCCGAGAGCGGCAGCGTCACTTTGAAGAACGTCGTGCGGGCGTTCGCGTAGAGGTCCTTCGCCGCCTCCATCAACCGCGTGTCCAGGCGCTCGAGACTGGCGTAGATCGGCAGCACCATGAACGGTAGGTAGTTGTAGACGAGGCCCGCGATCACCGCCGGCGCGGTGAAGAGAACATGACCGCTCGGCGCGATGTGAAGGAACTTCAGGACCGACACCACAGGGCTTTCGTCGGAGAGGATCGTCACCCAGGAGATGGTCCGGATCAAATAGGTGGTGAAGAAAGGTGCCACCACCGCAAGCAGCATCGCGTGTCGCCATTTGCCCGCCTTGAAGGCGATCGCGTACGCCAAGGGGTAGGCGAGCAGGAGGCAGATCAGCGTCGCCAGCCCGGAGTAGACGAAGCTGCGGACGAATTGCGTGTCGTAGAGGCTGAGCGCGTCCGAGTAGTTCTGCCAGTGCCAGTCGAACGGGTAGTAGACACCGCTCACATTGACGTTCAGCGAGAGGCGACCGAGGAAATACAGCGGGATCAGGAAGAAGACGACCAGCCAGATCGTCCCCGGGGCCAGGAGGCCGTAGGCGCCCGCCCGCTTCTTCAGCGTCTCGACCATCGGCTCAGCCGTTGAGTACCGCGTTGAAGGCTTTGTTGATGGTCTGTTCTTCCTTCGCGGTACCCGGCGAGGGTTGGATCGAACACTTCTTCGTGAACGACGCCGGCGGGAAGATCAGCTTGTTGTTGGCGATTTCCGGTTCCTTCTTGAGCAGGACTTCTTTCGTCCCTTCGACCGGGCTGACGTAGTTCACGTACGCCTCGATCTGCGCCTGGTGCACCGGGTCGTAGACGTAGTTGATCCAGGCCTCGGCGGCGGTCGGATTCGGCGAGCCGACCGGGATCACCATGTTGTCCGACCAGAGGATGCAGCCTTCTTCCGGCATCCGCCATTCGATGTCCGGGTTGTCGGCCTGCAGCTGCACCGCATCGCCGGACCAACCGATCGCCGCGATCGCGTTGCCGTTCGCCAGGTCGGTCGAGTAGTCGTTGCCGGTGAAGCGCCGGATCTGCCCCGATTCGGCGGCCCCCTTCAGTTTTTCGATCGCTTTCAGCCAGTCGGCTTCGGTGGCGTGTTCGACATCGACGCCTTCGCACTTCATCACCAGTGGCACGGTGTCGCGAAGTTCGTTCAGCATGTCGACCTTGCCCTTGTACTGGGGTTCGAACAGGTCGCACACCGAGTGGATGTTCGGCGCCTTTTCCTTGTTGACGATGACGCCGGTCATCCCCGACTGCCAGGGGGCGGCGAACTGCCGGCCGGGGTCGTAGGAGGCGCCACGCAGGTTGTCGGCGAGGTTTTTCTCGAAGTTCGGGATCGCCGCCGGTTCGAATTCCTGCAGGTAACCGAGTTCGTGCATCTTCTTCGCCATCCAGTCGGTGACGACGAAGAGGCTGCGCTTGCCGGATTCACCCTGCGCCAGCAGCGGTTGCATCTTGGCGAAGAACTCTTCGTTGGAGTTGACGTCTTCGACGTACTTGACCGAGACGCCGGTTGCCTTTTCGAAATCGCCGACCGTCTTTTTGTCGATGTAGAGCGGCCAGTTGGAGATCGTCATCTCCCCCGACGGCTTGCCTTCGATCTTCACCTCGTTGCCGCCGCCACTGCCGCCGTAGTTTTCCGGCAGTTCTTCGATCCCGCCGCCGCAGGCCGCCAGGACGACGGTCGCCGCCAGCGCCATCAGCGCCAGGACGACCCGGGTGAGGGCGCCCCCCTTCTTACTCGTCTTCATCGCTTTCACCGTCGCCCTCCTCCTCGTCCTTGTCGATCACCACGTGCATGTGCTGGGGCTCCCAGCTGAGCACGACGCGGGCGCCGCCCCCCGGCAGCGCCTGGCGTTCGGACTCGTCGGCGTTGGGGACGAGGACGGTCATCCGCACTCCCTCGCCGACGCCGACGACGAGCTGGGTCGCGGTTCCCAGGTACACGGAGCTCTCGATCACGCCTTCGACCGCGGGCGCGTCGGCCGCCGGCGGCGCCTCGGCCGGCAGGGTGACCCGCAGCTTCTCCGGCCGCACCACCGCGGCGCAACCTTCGCCGGGCTTGAGGTCGCCGGTATCGGCGGGCACCTCGGGGCCGGAGTCGAGTTTTACCCGGCCGGGCCCGGACACCGAGGCGGGCATCAGGTTCGACACCCCGATGAAGCCGGCGACGAAGCTGGTCGTCGGCCGGTCGTAGACCTCCTCGGGGTTGCTGACCTGCTCCACCTTGCCGCGGTTCATCACCGCGATCCGGTCCGACATCGTCAGCGCCTCCTCCTGGTCGTGGGTGACGTAGACGAAGGTGATCCCGACCTCGCGCTGGATCTGCTTCAGCTCGATCTGCAGGCCCTTGCGCAGTTTCAGGTCGAGCGCGCCGAGCGGCTCGTCGAGCAGCAGCACCTTCGGCAGGTTGACCAGCGCCCGCGCCAGCGCGACCCGCTGCTGCATGCCGCCGGAGAGCTGCGAGGGCCGCCGGTTCGCCTCGCGCGCCAACCCGACCCGCTGGAGCTCGGCCGCCACCCGCTCGGCGATCTCGTCCTTGTCGACGCCCTTGCGCTTGAGGCCGAAGGCGACGTTCTTCTCGACGTTCATGTGGGGGAAGAGCGCGTAGCTCTGGAAGACGGTGTTGGTCGGCCGCTTGTGCGGCGGGGTCCCGGCGACGTTCTCGCCCTCGATCAGGACTTCGCCCGCGGTCGGCTGCTCGAAGCCCGCGATCATCCGCAGCGTCGTCGTCTTGCCGCAGCCGCTCGGCCCGAGGAAGGTGAAGAATTCGCCCTGCCCCAGCTCCAGCGACAGGTCGTCGACCGCGGTGAAGGTGTCGAACCGTTTGGTCACGTTGCGCAGGGCGACGCTGTAGGACTCCTCGACGGAGGCCGGGGGCTCGACGGTGATGGTCGTGTCTGATCCGGTCATCGGTTCATCTCTCCTCCGCCGGTACGACGAGCACCGGTCTGTCGGTCACGTGTAGAAGCTTGTTGGTGTTGGCGCCGAGGAGGAAGCCTTTCAACGGCGTCTCCCCGAAGCTCCCGACGACGATCATCCTCGCGTCGCGTTCCTCGGCGACGTCGACCAGGGCCTCGACCGCGCGTTTCGGGACGAGCAGCTGGTGGACCTCGGTGCCGACCTTCGACGCCTGCTCGCGCGCCCTGGACATCACCTTCGACCCGAGCTCCTCGATCGCCTCCTCGTGTTCGGCGATCTCACCGCCCCAGATGCCGGGCGGCGCGTAGCCGAAGACCACGGTCACCTCGTCGGCCAGTGGCCCGGCGAGCCGCAGCGCTTCCTCGAGTGCCGCTTCGCCGCAGGCCGAGCCGTCGTACCCGACCACGATCGAGCCCATCAGTCGGCCACTCCGGTCGGGCCGGGGGGTGGCGCTTCCCCCTCGAGAAAGCCGGCCGGGACGACCGACGGCTTGCGCCGGAAGAAGTCCGGCACCTTGCGCCACTGCAGCCCCATCAGCAGGAAGCCGAGGATGCCGAAGGCGACCGCGATCACCAGCGGCGGCCCGATCCCCAGCCACGAGTTGCCGGATTCGGAGTTCGCCGGGTCGGCCAGTTCGATCCCGTTCTTGATCAGGAGGTAGAAGAGGATTGCCCCGCCGAGGGTCGGCCCGACGCCGATGAAGAAGAAGTTCTTGACGCTGCGGAGCAGCTCGCGCCGGTAGTAGATCGAGGTCGCGAAGCCGGTCAGGCCGAGGTAGAAGGCGATCATCAGGCCGAGCGCCGCGAGGCTGTCGAAGAGGATGTCTTCGCTGACGATCGTGAGTCCCACGTACCAGACGATCGAGAGCGTCCCCATCAGGATCGTCGAGACGTGTGGGGTGAGGTACCGGGGGTGGACCTTGCCGAGGCTGCCCGGCATTGCTTTCGCCCGCGCCATCGAGAGCGTCGTCCGCGCGGTCGGCAGGATCGTCGTCTGGGTCGAGGCGGCGGCCGAGGTGAGCACGGCGATGATCAGCAGCTTGTCCAGGGGCGAGCCGAAGACCGCGGTGCCGAGGCTCGAGAGCACGTCTTCCTGGTTCTTGATCAGCGGCTCGATGCCCGAGTAGGACTGCGCGGCGACGGCGACGACGACGTAGATCGCCAGCAGGATCAGGGTCGAGATCACGGTCGCCCGGCCGGGCGCCTCGCTCGGGTCCTCGGTCTCCTCGTTCACGGTCGCGGTCGAGTCCCAACCCCAATAGATGAAGACCGCGAGCAGCATCCCGGCGGAGATTTCGCTGAGGCCGAGTGAGAACGGGTTGATCCAGGAGAGCGACGGGTCGATCGAGCCCGACGGGGCGCTGCCCGCGAACACCTTGACCAGGGCGACGATCGAGAACAGCGCCAGGGTGAAGATCTCCGCCGCCAGGAGGCCCACCTGGGTGCGGGCGGAGAGCTCGATCCCGATCACCACGATCCAGGTCATCACCACGATCCACGCCACTCCGACCAGGGTCACGGCGACGGTCGATTCCGCCGCCGCGGTCCAGCCGAAGAGCTCGAACGAATAGAGCCCGGCGATCTGCGCCAGGTTGGCCATCACGATCACGTCGGCGACGACGATCGCCCAGCCCGCCATCCAGCCGAGCTGCGGACCCATCGCCTTGGTGACCCAGGAGAAGCTGGTGCCGCAGTCCGGATCGGCTTTGTTCATGTAGTAATAGCCGGCCGCGACCAGGAACATCGGGACGAAGCTGATCAGCAGGATCGCCGGCGCCTTCGTCCCCACCACGGCGGCGACGAACCCGAGCGTCGCGGCCAGGCTGTAACCCGGCGCGGTCGAGGCGACGCCGATCACCACGCTCGACACGAAGCCGATCGCGTTTTTCTTCAGACCCTTGTCTTCGACCCCGTTCCCAGCCGTCGGGATCGACGAACTCGGGGTCGGTACCGATGCACTCTCCACGGGTCGACCGTATGCCCCGCTGGACCCTGTCGCAAGTGGCGAATGTCCCAAAAGGACAGGTTGGACTTATACCTGGTGTATAAATCGAAGGGGCTTGCTTGACCCGTAGGCCACTTGCGCGCGTGCTGGACGGCCTCTAGCTTTGTCCATAACGTCGCAAGCATTTGGAAGGAGAGCGGCATGGCGACCGCACCGCAGGTAGTGGACTCAAAACTGCAGAAAATGGCCCGCGAGCATCTCTGGATGCACTTCTCGCGGATGGGGGCCTACAGCCCCGAGCACGAGATCCCGCTGATCACCAAGGCGGACGGTGCCTACGTCTACGACGAGCACGGCAACCGCTACCTGGACGGCCTTTCGGCGCTCTTCTGCGTCAACGCCGGCCACGGTCGCGCCGAGTACGGCGAGGCGGCGGCGCGGCAGATCGAAGAGCTCGACTTCTTCACCCTGTGGAGCTATGCCCACCCGCGGGCGATCGAACTGGCGGGGCGGATCGCCGGCCTCGCGCCGGGCGAACTCAACCGCGTCTTCTTCACCGATGGCGGCTCCGAGGCGGTCGAGTCGGCGCTGAAGCTGGCGCGCAACTTCCACCGCGCCCACGGCAAAGGCCAGAAGCACAAATTCATCGCCCGCGAGGTCGCCTACCACGGCACCTCCCTCGGCGCCCTCTCGGCGACCGGCATCACGAACCTGCGCAACCAGTTCGAACCGCTGGTCGCCGGCGCCTGTCACGTCCCGAACACGAACATCTACCGCTGGCCGGAGGACCGCGACCCGCTCTGGGCCGCCGACGCGATCGAGGAGCGGATCCTCTTCGAGGGGCCGGAGACGGTCGCCGCGGTGATCGTCGAGCCGGTCCAGAACGCGGGCGGCTGCTTCGTCCCGCCGGACGGCTACTTCCAGCGCGTGCGGGAGATCTGCGACGAATACGACGTGCTGCTGATCTCGGACGAGGTGATCTGCGCCTGGGGCCGGCTCGGCCACTACTTCGGCTGCGAACGGTTCGGTTACCAGCCGGACATGATCACCACGGCGAAGGGGATCACCTCGGCCTACGCGCCGATGGGAGCGTTGATCGCCTCCGACCGCGTCTTCGAGCCGTTCAGCGAGGGCGATGCCTCCTTCGCCCACGGGTTCACCTTCGCCGGCCATCCGGTGGCGGCGGCGATCGCGCTCGCCAACATCGACGTCTTCGAGCGCGAGGACCTGTGCGGCCACGTGCGCGCCAAAGAGGGCGAGTTCCGGGGCATGCTGGAGAGCCTCAGCGACCTGCCGATCGTCGGCGACGTGCGCGGCGCCGGCTACTTCCAGGCGATCGAGCTGGTCAAAGACAAGGAGACCAAAGAGAGCTTCAACGACGAGGAGTCGGAGAAGCTGCTGCGCGGCTTCCTCTCCGCCGAGCTCTACAAGCGCGGGCTGATCTGTCGCGCCGACGATCGCGGCGATCCGGTGATCCAGCTCGCGCCGCCGCTGATCTGCGACACCGAGCAATTCGACGAAATCCACGATGTCTTGTCCGGCGTCCTCACCGAGGCGTGGGACCAGGTGGTCAAGTCCGGGTAGGAGCCCATGTGCTCACGGTCCAGAGCCTTCTAGACGAGCTCGATCTGAAGCTGGCGACCGGCGCCGAGGGCGCCGACGCGCCGGTCCGCTGGGTGCACATCTCCGAGCTGCAGGATCCGACGCCCTGGTTGTCGGGCGGGGAGCTGATGCTGACCACCGGCATCCCGCTCGACACCGAGAAGAAGCAGCGCGCCTTCGTCGCCGACCTCGCCGAGCGCAACCTCGCGGGGCTCGGCTTCGGCACCGGGTTCAGCCACAAACGGCTGCCGAAAGCGCTGGTCGACGAGGCCGGGAAGCGCGACTTCCCGCTGTTCGAGGTGCCCTACTCGACGCCGTTCATCGCGATCACCGAGAAGGCCTTCACGCGGCTGGTCAACGAGCAGTACGAGGTGCTGCAACGCGGCCTCGCGATCCAGCGGCGGCTCGAGCGGCTGGTGCTGGAGGAGCGCGGGCTGGAGGAAATCGCCGCCACCGTCGCTTCGGCGGTGGGCGGGACGGTGGCGATCCTCGACGGTCGCGGCGAGCGGCTGGCCGGGCGCGGCTTCCGTCGCCAGCTCTCCGCCGAGGCGGTCGGCGGCATCCGTCGCGAGGTCGTCGGTCATGCCGGCGACGGGCACCCCTTCGTCCCCTCGCATCCCTCGCTGGCCGGACGGGCGCTCGCCCACCCGGTCGTCTCGCCCGGCGGCGGGCCGCCGCAGGCGTGGGTCGTGATCGTCCGCGACTCCGGCGGCCTCGGGGATTTCGAGCGGCTGATCCTGCAGCAGGCGGTCGCGATCGTCGCGCTCGAGCTGATGCGCAGGCGGGTCGCGCGGGAGACCGAGCGGCGGCTGGCCGGCGACGTCCTCGCCGGGGCGCTCGGCGGGCTGATGGATCCGATCGAGCTGCGTCGTCGCATGGAGCCGTTCGGCATCGCCGGCGAGGCCGCGGTCATCGTCTTCGACCTCGAGCATCCCGCGGCCGGCGCGTCGACGCTGGAAGCCGCGCTCACCGCGGCCGGCTGTCCGGCGGTCGTCGCCCCGCACGAGGTCGGCGGCCGGGAGTTCCTCTGCGCCGTCGTCGACGCGACCGAGCACGACCCCGTCACGGTGGCCGGGGAGGCGCGCAAGAAGCTGCTGGCCGCGTTCGGCCCGGTCCGCGCGGCCGCCAGCCGCGCCGCCGCGCCGGAGGCCCTGCGCCACTCCTTCCACGAGGCCCGTTGCGCGCTCGAGGCGACGGCCTTCGCCAATGGCTCCGCCCCCGAGGTCGCCTCCTGGCGGGACCTCGGCGCCTTCACCTTGCTGCTCTCGATCCAGGACGACGACGCGCTCGGCCTCTACTGCGACTCGGTGCTCGGCCCGATCGAGGAAGGCGACGAGGAGTACGGCGGCGAGCTGCTGCGCTCGCTGGAGGCGTTCATCGAGCAGAACGGCCAGTGGGAGCGCGCCGCGCGCGAGGTCTACTGCCACCGCCACACCCTGCGCTATCGGATGCGCAAGGTGGAAGAGTTGACCGGGCGTGACCTGTCGCGCGCCCACGACCGCATCGAGTTCTGGCTGGCACTGCGAGCAAGGGAGTTGGTGAGCTAGTGCCTTTCTCGGCAACGCTCGCCCTCTCTGGCTTGCCCTCGCCGCGCCAGAACCGGGCAACCGTCACCGAGAAAGGCACCAGATGAAGATCGGCGTCCCCACGGAGATCAAGTCGGACGAGTACCGCGTCGCGATCACTCCCGCCGGGGTGCGGGAAATGACCGAGCACGGCCACGAGGTGCTGATCCAGGCCGGAGCCGGGGAGGGCTCGGCGATCACGGACGAGCGCTACGCGTCGCAGGGTGCGCGGATCGTCCCCGACGCCGCCACGGTCTTCGGCGAGGTGGAGATGATCCTCCACGTCAAGGAGCTGCAGGCGAGTGAGATCGCGATGCTCCGTCCCGAGCAGCTCCTCTTCACCTACCTGCACCTGGCGCCCGACCCGGAGCAGACTCGCGGCCTGGTCGAGTCCGGCGTCACCGCGGTGGCCTACGAGACGGTCGAGGACGCCGCCGGCCACCTGCCACTGCTGGCGCCGATGAGCGAGGTGGCGGGCAAGATCGCCACCCAGGCGGGCGCCTACATGCTGCAGAAGCCGGAGGGCGGCCGGGGGATCCTGCTCGGCGGCGTGCCCGGCGTCGCGGCGGCCAACGTGATGGTGATCGGCGGCGGCGTGGTCGGCATGAACGCCGCCTTCATCGCGATCGGGATGGAGGCCGACGTCTTCGTCTTCGACCGCTCGATCGACCGGCTGCGGGAGCTCGACGTGATCTTCAACGGGCGCTGCTCGACCGTGTACTCGACCACGCTCGCGGTCGAGGAGATGCTGCCGCGCGCCGACCTGATCATCGGCGCGGTGCTGGTCCACGGTGCCCGCGCGCCATACGTCGTCACCCGCGCCGATCTAAAGCTCATGAAGCCAGGGGCGGTCCTTGTGGATGTCGCCATCGACCAGGGCGGCTGCTTCGAGACCTCCCACCCGACCACCCACCACGAGCCGACCTTCGAGGTCGACGGCATCACCCACTACTGCGTCGCCAACATGCCCGGCGCGGTGCCGATCACCTCGACCCAGGCGCTGACCAACGCGACCCTGCCATACGCGATCGCGATCGCCGACGAGGGGCTGGCGGGGGCGATGAAGCGGATCCCGGGGCTGCGTCCGGGCGTCAACGTCGCGGCGGGGCAGGTGACGCACGCGGCCGTCGCCGAGGGCGTCGGCATGGAGTACGTGCCGGTCGAGCGGGCGCTCGGACTCAGCTAGCTTTCCGCCGGAATGGGACGGGTCGGGGGGTCCACCAAGGTTGTCGCGCTGCTTGTCTGCACTCTGCTCGCGGTGAGCGTGGCGCAGGCGATCGCGGCGGGTGGCGGCGAAGAAGTGCATCGCTGCCACGGGCGGCAGGCGACGATCGTCGGCACCGCGGGCGACGACATCCTGCAGGGGACGCCGGGTCGTGACGTGATCTGGGGCGGCCCCGGGAACGACACGATCTACGGACAGCTCGGCAACGACCTGATCTGCGGCGGCGGTGGCGACGACGTGGTCCACGGCGGCCGCGGCAACGACGAAGTCTTCGGCGGGCAGGGCGCGGACCGCGTCTTCGGCGACCTCGGCGACGACAAGGTGGTCGGCGGTCCCGGCTCCTACGACGACGTCTCCGGCGGCCTCGGCATCGACACCGTCAACGGCGGGCCCGGCGACTACGACCTCGTCCACGGGGACTACGGCTACGACCGCATGTCGGGCGGGCCGGGGAAGCACGACATCGCCTCCTTCGCGACCTCGGTGTCGCTGAACGGCACCTCGGGCGTCTGGGCCTCGCTGCGCGCCCACGTCGCCCGCGGCGACGGCCACGACGAGCTCTACGAATTCGAGGACCTCGAAGGCTCGGCCTTCCGCGACACGCTGATCGGCAACGGCGGTCCGAACGAGATCAAGGGTGGGCCGGGCAACGACACGCTGATCGGCGGCGGCGGGCAGGACTCGCTCGACGGCGGCGCCGGGACCGACGGCTGCCGCGGCGCGCCCGGGCGGACCACCTCCTGCGGTCCCGAAAAGCGGCTGCCGGGGAGCGCCTACGTGCAGGTCGACGCGGCTCCCGGTGGGGGCGGTGGCGTTCAGATCGTCGGCGGCCGCGGCCGCGATGACATCACCGTCGCCTACGAAGGCGCGACCAACACGCTCGACGTCGACGCGGCCGCGGGCCTCGCCGCCGGACCGGGTTGCGAACACCGCGCGGGCGCGCCGAACGCGGCGCGTGAAGTCCTCTGCCCGCTCGACGGCCCGGCGCGCTGGCTGATGGCCGACATGGGGCCGGGCAACGACCACTTCACGGTCAAGGGCTCGCTGGTCTCCGTCGGGTTCATCCGGATCAACGGCGGCGAGGGCGACGACGTGCTGCGCGGCGGCCCCGAGGACGACCTCCTCCAGGCGGGCCCCGGCGCCGACAAGCTCTACGGCGGGCCCGGCGCGGACGGGCTGGTCGGCGGCACCCCCGGCCCGACCTTCCTCTACGGCGGCCCGGACGGCGACCTGCTCGCGGCGGGCGGCGGCTGCGCCGGCGGCGCGTTGGTCGGCGGCGGTGGCCGCGACGACGCCTCGTTCGCCGAGACCGGATCCCACCCCGGCCTGCTCATCGTCTCCTTCCCCCGGCACTCCGCCTGGATCACCGCGATCCCCGGCTGCCACCACGTCCACCTCTCGCCGACCGACGAGGACATGGAGGGCTCGTTCGGCCCCGACATCCTGATCGGCAACGGCCGTCCCAACGCGATGCTCGGCCAGCCCGGCAAGGACGTCTTCATCGGCAACGGCGGCGACGACGTGATCGACGCCCGCGACGGCGTCGCCGACTACTCGATCCAGTGCGGCCGCGGCCGGCCCGCCGTCCCCGGCAAGCCGAAAACGAAGAACCACCCCGCCGTGCCCTCGAAGCCGGCCACGGGCCGCCCCGAAGGCCGAGCCCTCATGGACAAGGACGATCCCGCCCCCTTCAACTGCGCGAAGCGCAAGTTCGGCACCCCCGTCCCCGGACTTCACGGCTAAATCCTTCCCCGGGAGGGGGTCCAAAAGGGATCCCTCTGTCCTTTGTCACCCTGTGGGTGACAAAGGACAGAGGGTTGGGCATGGGGCTCTCGCGAACCGGGGGCGGTCGTGGACTCGGTCCGGCGGCACCTCGCGCGGCGCGCTCGCATAAAGTGAGGCCGTGGCCGAGAAGAGCGCATCCGGAGACGAGGCAGCGGCGGTCGCAGCGGCGATCGCACGCTTCGAGTCGGAATTCGCCGCCGCTCCGGCGACGGAGCCCAAGGATGCGATCGGACCGTGGCAGCGCGCCGCGCTGCTCGAGGGAGTGGGCGCCAAGCAGGACATCCAAGACCCACAAGCACGAGGAGGAGCGAGATGGCAGTCGTGAAAATCATCGAGCTCGTCGGCAGCTCCAAGACATCGACCGACGATGCGGCCAAACAAGCGCTGGCGCAGGCGCAGGGATCGCTGCGCAACATCCGCGCCGTCGACATCGTCTCGACCGGGATCCGCGGCGAGAACCTGGACGAGTACCGGGCTCACGTCCGCGTCGCATTCCTGATCGAGGGATCGGAGGTCAGTTGATGGCCGATGGCGCCAATTCGGTGCCGAACGAGATCTCCCGCGCCGAGGCGCGGGAGATGCTCGACCAGGGCGCCCAGCTGATCGACGTGCGCGCCGACCACGAGTGGGAGGCAGGCCATCTTCCCGGCGCCGTCCACATCACCCTGGACGAGCTGCCCGCACGGGTCGAGGAGATCGACAGGGACCGGCCGGTGATCCTCTACTGCCGCGGCGGCAACCGCTCCTCGATGGCGACCATCGCGCTGGCCGAGGCCGGATACGACGCGTCGAAGCTCGCCGAGGGCGCCGTCGGCTGGGAGGAAGAGGGTCTGGAGTTCGAGCCCGAGGGCGGATACGTGGCCGAGTCGGGCGAGGCGGCGGCAATTTTAGAGGCCCGCAAACGTAGTTCCTGAGCCAAATCTAAGACTTTCTCGGATAAATACCCTAATCCCGGTCAGGGTTTTGCTAATTTCCTCCGTATGGAGGTCATAGTCGCCGAGAACAAGACGCAAGAGGGCAAGGGCCGCGTAGGCACCCTGGAGAACCCAGAGGCCTATACGAACGTCCCGGGCCACATCATCCCGATCATCGAGCGCGAGTTCGACGACTTCGACAACGAAGCGGAGAAGTTCCTCGCCGACGAGCTGCCGGAGAACGAGTTCATCGGGTTCCGCCTGAAACAGGGCGTGTATGGACAGCGCCAGTCCGACGTCCAGATGGTTCGCGTCAAGCTTCCCTTCGGCGGCGTCACCCCGGACCAGATGGACTCCTTCGCCGAGGTCGTCGAAAAATGGGCGCCGCTGAACAAGGGCCACATCACGACCCGCCAGAACGTGCAGATCCACCACGTGCCGCTGCGCGACATGGAGGAGCTGCTGAAGGTCATCTCCGAGTCCGGGCTCTCCTCGCGCGAGGGCTGCGGCAACACGGTCCGCAACGTCACCGGGGACCCCTGGGCGGGCGTCGCCCCCGATGAGATCTTCGACCCGACCGCGCACGCGATCGCCTACGTCCGCTACTTCGTCCGCCACCCGACGACGCAGCTGATGCCGCGGAAGATCAAGACCGCGTTCTCCGGCTCCGACGAGGACCGCGCGATCACCGGCATCCACGACATCGCCTTCCTCGCCCGCGAACGGGACGGGGTGAAGGGCTTCGAGGTCCGGGTCGGCGGCGGCACCTCGATCATGGCCCGCGTCGCGCCGACGATCTACGACTTTGTCGAGGCCGACAACGGCGACTACCTGAAGGTCGCCGAGGCGGTCTTCCGCATCTTCGACCGGCAGGACTGGCTGCGCGTCAACCGCGCCCGGGCCCGGATCAAGGTGCTGGTCGACAAGATCGGCGCCGACGCCTTCCGTGACCTGCTCGACGAGGAGCTCCAGGGCGACTGGGTCGAGGAGCGGGAATTCGGTCCCGAGCTGGTCGAGCGCCTTCGCTTCGACGACAACGAGGAGGCGCGGGCGCCGAAGGCTCCGCCGACGGCCGCGTCCCCGAACGGCGACCGCCAGGCCTTCGACCGCTTCGTCGAATCCAACGTCCAGGCGCAGCGCCAGGAGGGCTTCTCCACCGTCGAGGTGAAGATCACCCGCGGCGACCTGACCCCGGAGCAGTTCCGCGGGCTCGGGCAGATCATGCGCGACCACAGCGGCGGCAACGCCCGCTCGACCGTGCAGCAGAACCTGGTCCTGCGCTGGGTCCGCGACGAGTCGGTCTACGACGTCTGGACCAAGCTCACCGAGCTCGGCCTCGGCGACCCCGGCGCGCGTGAGATCTCCGACGTCGTCTCCTGCCCCGGCACCGACAGCTGCAAACTCGGGATCACCTCCTCGATGGGCCTCAACCGGGCGGTCAAGGAGCGCGTCGACTCGATGCAGCTCGACGACGAGCTGACCCGGCAGATCCACATCAAAATGAGCGGCTGCCCGAACGGCTGCAGCCAGCATCACATCGCCAACATCGGCTTCTACGGCGCCTCGTTGAAGGTCGGCGACCGCCAGATGCCCGCCTACATCCCGCACATCGGCGGCAACTACGAGGGCGGCGAGGTCATCTACGGCAAGCGGCTCAAATCGCGGCTCCCGGCCAAACGGGCGCCCGAGGCGGTCGAGCGCTGGATACGTCTCTACGAGGCCGAGCGCGCCGAGGGCGAGGAGTTCAACGCCTTCGCCGAGCGGGCCGGCGCCGAGCGCTTCGAAGCAGAGGTCAAGGATCTGACCCTGCCGGCCGAGTTCTCTCTCGAGACCATGCAGCAGTTCATCGACTGGCAGCGCGCCACTCCATATAAAGTGGAGCGGGGCGAAGGGGAGTGCGCGATCTAGCTCACGCTGGAGCGAGGGAACTGACGGAACGATGAAGCCGCCGCCAATCACGCTGTCCGGCAATGTGCCGACAATCACCGACCTCGATCACGGGGCGATCGCGGACGAGCTCGAGAGCCTCACCGCGTCGGAAACGATCGAGTGGATGTTCGACCAGTTCGGGCAGGACCACTACATCGCCTGCTCGTTCCAGAAAACGAGCTCGGTGACGGCCCACCTGGCGTCCCAGGTCAACCCGAACGCGCGGTTCTTCTACCTCGACACCGACGTGCTCTTCCCGGAGACGTACGAGACCCGGGACCGGCTCGCCGAGGCGCTCGGGATCGAGTTCGATCGGTACCACAACATGACCATCGAGGAGCAGGCCGCGGAGTACGGCGACGAGCTCTGGAAGCGTGAGCCGGACGCCTGCTGCGGGGTGCGCAAGGTCGAGCCGATGCGTCGCGCCCTTTCATCCGTAGACTGCTGGGTCGCCGGCGTCCGCCGGGCGGATTCCAGCTCCCGGGCCGGGGCTCCCAAGTTCACCTGGGACAAGAAATTCGGCCTCTGGAAGCTGAACCCGCTCGCCGATTGGTCCGAGCGCGACGTCTGGAACTACATCCATGAGCACCGTCTTCCGTACAACCCGCTTCACGATCGCGGCTACCCCTCGATCGGCTGCACGCACTGCACGCAGCCGGTGGGCCCTGGCGGCGACCTTCGCGACGGCCGCTGGGCCGGCGTCGAAAAGACCGAGTGCGGAATCAACTAGCGCTCCCGTGAGGGGCAACTAGATGGACGAGACGACGAAAGTGCGCCCTGCGGCCGTAGAGCTGGATGACCTCGACACGCTCGAGGCGGAGTCGATGTTCATCATCCGCGAGGTCGTCGCCGAGTTCGAACACCCGGTGATGCTCTTCTCCGGCGGCAAGGACTCGGTGCTGATGCTGCAGCTGGCCCGCAAGGCGTTCGCGCCCGCGCCGGTGCCGTTCCCGATCATGCACGTGGACACCGGGCACAACTTCCACGAGGTGATCGAGTTCCGCGACAAGGTCGTCGAGGAGTACGGGCTGCGGCTGGAGGTCGCCTCGGTCCAGGAGCTGATCGATCAGGGCATCATCAAGGTCGGCCACGAACTGGAATCCCGCAACCGTCACCAGACCCGGGCGCTGCTCGACGCGATCAAGGACGGTGGCTTCGACGCCGTCTTCGGCGGTGGCCGGCGCGACGAGGACAAGGCCCGCGCGAAGGAGCGGATCCTCTCCTTCCGCGACAAATTCGGCCAGTGGGACCCGAAGAACCAGCGGCCCGAGCTGTGGCACCTCTACAACGGGCGCCACCGCAAGGGCGAGCACATCCGCGTCTTCCCGATCTCCGACTGGACCGAGCTCGACGTCTGGCGCTACCTGGCGCGCGAAGAAATCGAGCTGCCACCGATCTACTTCGCCCACGAGCGCGAGGTCGTCGACAACGAAGGCCTGCTGATGGCCGTCAACGAGTTCTTCCCACTGCCCGAGGGCGCCGAGTCCCACACCGCGATGGTGCGCTACCGGACCGTCGGCGACGCGACGCTGACCGGCGCCGTGCCCTCGCAGGCCACCGACTACCAGCTGGTGATCGAGGAGACCGCGGTCTCGCGGATCACCGAGCGCGGCGCGACCCGCGGCGACGACCGCTTCTCGGAAGCGGCGATGGAGGATCGCAAGCGGGAGGGGTACTTCTAGTGCCGGCCACGGAGATCCTCCGGATCGCGACCGCCGGTTCGGTGGACGACGGCAAGTCGACCCTGATCGGGCGGCTGCTGCACGACACGAAATCGATCTTCGAAGACCAGCTCGAGTCGATCGAGCGGACCTCGGAGAAGCGCGGCGACGAGCAGACCGACCTGGCGCTGCTCACCGATGGCCTGCGCGCCGAGCGCGAGCAGGGGATCACGATCGACGTCGCCTACCGGTACTTCGCGACGCCGAAACGCAAGTTCGTCATCGCCGACACGCCGGGCCACATCCAGTACACGCGCAACATGGTCACCGGAGCCTCCACCGCGAACCTGGCGCTGCTGCTGATCGACGCGCGCAAAGGCGTGCTCGAACAGACCCGCCGCCACGCGCTGCTGTCCTCGCTGCTCGGCGTGCCGCACCTGGTCCTCTGCGTCAACAAAATGGACCTGGTCGAGTACGACCAGCGGATCTACGACGAGATCCGCGAGGAGTTCACCGCCTTCGCCGCCAAGCTCGACATCACCGACCTCGGCTTCGTGCCGATCTCGGCGCTGGTCGGCGACAACGTCGTCGAACCGTCGCCTAACATGCCCTGGTTCCACGGCCAGCCGTTGCTCGGCCACCTGGAGGATGTCCATATCGCCTCCGACCGCAATCTGGTCGACAACCGCTTCCCGGTCCAGTACGTGATCCGCCCGCAGTCGGCCGAGTATCGCGACTACCGCGGCTTCGCCGGGTCCGTGGTCGGCGGGATCTTCAAGCAGGGCGACGAGGTGATGGTGATGCCGTCGCGCAAAGCGTCGAAGATCGCCGCGATCGATACGCCCGACGGCGAGGTCGCCACCGCCTTCCCGCCGATGGCCGTGACGCTGCGGCTGGAGGATGACGTCGACGTCTCCCGCGGCGACATGATCTGCCGCCCGACCAACCAGCCGACCGCGGGCCGCCGCTTCGAGGCGATGATCTGCTGGTTCGACGAGACCTCGCACCTGCGCACGGGGATGCCGTACCAGCTGAAGCACACGACCCGGTGGGTCGCCGCCGAGGTGGAGGAGCTGCGCTACCAGCTCGACGTCGACACCCTGCACCGCGATCTCGCCGCCGAGACGCTCGAGGTCAACGACATCGGCCGCGTCGCGATCCACACCACCTCGCCACTCTTCTTCGACGAGTACCGGATCAACCGCACCACCGGCAGCTTCATCCTGGTCGACCCGGCCACCGACCTGACGGTCGCGGCGGGGATGATCATCAGCGCCGGCGGGGACCCGAGCACTTCCAGCGACGCCGCCTCGATCGTCGCCGAGAACATCACCTTCCACCCGTCGAAGCTCTCGCGCGAGGAGCGTTGGGGAGCGCTTGAAACGGGCGGCGCGACGATCTGGATGACCGGCCTCTCGGGGTCGGGCAAGTCGACGATCGCGACCGCGATCGAGCACACGCTCGTCTCCTCCGGGCGCCACGCCTTCATGCTCGACGGCGACAACCTGCGCCACGGCCTCAACTCCAACCTCGGCTTCTCGCCGGAGGATCGCGACGAGAACGTCCGCCGGGTCGGCGAGGTGGCGAAGATCCTCGCCGAGTCGGGCGCCGTCTCGATCGTCTCCCTGGTCAGCCCCTACAAGGCGGAGCGCGACCGCGTGCGGGCCCTCCACGAAGAGGCAGGCATCCCCTTCTACGAGGTCTTCGTCGACACCCCCCTCGAGGAGTGCGAACGACGCGACCCCAAGGGCCTCTACGCCAAGGCCCGGGCGGGCGAGATCAAGGACCTCACCGGCGTCGGCTCCCCCTACGAGGCCCCCGAGAGCCCGGACCTCGTCACCTCGCCGGACCTCGAGGAGGCCGTCCGGCAGGTTTTGGCGCTGCTGCCTTAGCGGCGCCCGTTGTGCTGGCGGTTGCGGCCGTCCGAGGGGAGTCCTGAGCGTCTCATCGCGGTCCTGGCCGGCTGTGACCGCGATGAGACGCCCAGGACGTGAGGGGTCCGGGTGATTGCCGGCACAGGTCCGGGTGGGGGTCGGACTTACGTCGAGGTCCCGCGCGAGAGAAGCCACACCTCGGCCCATCCCGTGACGAAGATGCCGGGAACTCCACACTTCCTCATGCCTTCAGGCACTTTCGAGCGCTTTCCGGGCCCGAATCAGAGGCCCGAAAACGCGCTGCAAGCATTACAGGGGCTATAGCACCGGAAATGCTTGCAGCGCGGTCGTGACTGTTGCCCAACACGCACGGAAGCGTGGACTTCCCACGCTCTCCGTCACGAGATGCGAGTCCCGTCACGTCCTCGTGCGACACCGGCGAGCGATCCGTGCTCCTGCCGTGACGCGCCCGCGGCGCACTTCCGGAGGCTCCCCGACACTCCCCCCGCACTCCCGGCCGTCTCGGCCACGGCCACAGCCAGCCAGGGCCGTGGCCGAGACGGCCGCGTCTGCCACCAACCCTTGCGTAATCCCGGCGTCGCCGGCTACGGTCGCGGCGGGACCCGGGGCTCGCCGAGGCCGTAGGTCTCGTACGCCCCGAACTTGGCGAAGGTCTTGTGGGTCGGGCCGTGGTAGTCCGACGATGCCGTCGGGACGAGGTCGAGCTCGGCGCAGAGTTCGAGGAGGTGTTTGGTCTGCGCCTCGGAGTGGGTCGGGTAGAAGGTCTCGACCCCGTCGGCGCCGAGGGAGCGGATGAGGTCGTCGACCTCGCCGGGCTCGGAGATGTCCCAGTAGGGGTGGGCGATGACGGCGACGCCGCCGGCCTCGTGGATGAGGGAGATCGCCTGGGCGGCGTCGGGCCAGCGGCGGGGGACGAAGGCCTTGGCGCCGGGGACGAGGTACTCCTCGAAGAAGGGGCCGAGGTCCCCGGTCGCGCCGGCCGCCTTGGCGATGTGGGGGCGGCCGATCGAGTCGGCGCCGCCGGCCTCGCGGATCGCGTCGTCGAGGGTGAGCTCGAAGCCGAAGCCGCGCAGGTTCTCGACGATCTCCCCGGCGCGGGCGCGGCGCTCGCCCTGGGCGCGCTCGCAGGCCGGCTCGATCTTCTGCAGGTCGACCCAGTAGCCGCAGATGTGGAGGTCTTCGGCGTACTCGTGGACACAGGACATCTCCACCGCCGGGACGATCTCGACCCCATGCTCCCGCCCCGCCTCTTCGGCCTCCGGGACCCCGGCGACGGAGTCGTGGTCGGAGAGGGCGAGGGTCGTGACGCCCGCCTTGGCGGCTTCGGCGACGACGGCCGCCGGCGCCAGCTGACCGTCCGAATGGGTGGAGTGACTCTGCAGCTCGATGAGTGGCATCGGCGCAGCGTAGCGGCAGATTGGAGGGCGTCGGGCGGACCTTCTCGGGACACTCACGCGAGCGCAGCGAGCGGTCCCGCGAGGGTCCGCCCGACGCCCTCACGCGAACCCAAATAGGATTCCGCGCCGATGTTCCAGAAAGTCCTGATCGCCAACCGCGGGGAGATCGCGATCCGCGTCGCGCGCACCCTCCGTGAGATGGGTATCGGCTCGGTCGCCGTGTATTCGGAGATCGACCGGGACGCGCCGCACGTGCGCGAGGCCGATGAGGCATTCCTGCTCGGTCCGGCGGTCCCCGCGGAGAGCTACCTGAACATCCCGAAGATCATCGAGGTCGCCAAGGAGGCCGGCGCCGAAGGGATCCACCCCGGCTACGGCTTCCTCGCCGAGAACGCCGACATGGCGCGCGCCTGCGCCGACGCCGGGATCACCTGGATCGGCCCGCCGCCGGAGGCGATCGAAATGATGGGCTCGAAGACTCGGGCCCGCGAGATCATGGAGGCGGCCGGCGTGCCGATCGTCCCCGGCTCGACCGAGGTCGCACCCGATATCGAGGCGGCGCGCAAGCAGGCCGACGAAGCCGGCTACCCGGTGGCCTGCAAGGCCGCGGGCGGCGGTGGCGGCAAGGGCTTCCGCGTCGCGATGACGCCCGACGACCTGGCCGAGGCCTTCGAAGGCTCCGCCCGCGAAGGCGAGAAATTCTTCGGCGACCCGCGCGTGTACATCGAGCGCTACCTGGAGGACCCGCGCCACGTCGAGGTCCAGGTGCTGGCCGACTCGCACGGCAACGTGATCCATGTCGGCGAGCGCGACTGCTCGATCCAGCGCCGTCACCAGAAGGTCATCGAGGAGGCCCCCGGCCCCCACGTCGACGAGGAGATGCGCGCGCGGATCGGGAAAATTGCCACCGACGCGGCCGCCGCCGTCGGCTACCGCGGCGCGGGCACGATCGAGGGCATGCAGGTCGGCGACGAGTACTTCTTCCTCGAGATGAACACCCGCGTCCAGGTCGAGCACTGCGTGACCGAGATGATCAGCGGGCTCGACATCGTGCGCGAGCAGATCCTCGTCGCGGCGGGCGAGCCGCTCTCGATCAGCCAGGACGAAGTGGACCTGCGCGGCTGGTCGATCGAGTGCCGGATCAACGCCGAGAACGCGGCGAAGAAATTCGCTCCCGCACCGGGACCGATCGGCAAGTCCTACCGCGAGCCCTCGGGTCCCGGCGTGCGCGTCGACTCCGGCGTCGAGGGCGGTGGCGAGGTGACCCCGATGTACGACCCGATGGTCGCCAAGCTCGTGGTCTGGGACGTCGACCGGGAGAAAGCGACCCGACGGATGCTGCGGGCGCTCGACGAATACGACTCGGGCGGCCTGACCACGCTGATCCCCTTCCATAAGGCCATCCTGCGGACCGAGCAGTGGGCCAAGGGCGAGACCTGCCGTGACCTGATGGAGGACACGGACTGGCTGAAGTCGACGGCGCCCGAGGCGGTCGCCGCGCCGGAGCCCTCGGAGGAGGGCGCCGAGATCGTCACCCGTGACTACAAGGTCGAGGTCGCGGGCAAGCTCTTCGACGTCAAGGTCATCGGCGAGGCCGTCGCCGGTTCCGCGGCTCCTGCCGCGGCCGGGCGCAAACCGCCGAAGCGCGACCGTGCCGCCGCCGGTGGCGCCGCCTCCTCGAGCGAGGCACTCCCGTCGCCGCTTCAGGGCACGATCCTCAAAGTCGCGGTCGCCGAGGGCGCCGAGGTGAACGAGGGCGACCTGATCTGCGTGATCGAGGCGATGAAGATGGAGAACGAGATCACCGCCCACCGCTCGGGCAAAGTGACTTCGCTGAACGTGGCCGAGGGTGCCGCGATCGGCTCCGGCGACGTAATAGCGGTAATTCAGTAACGCGTCACGTCTGGCGGGTTCGGGGAGCGCATCGCGGCGTCGTGGCGTCGGTCACCTGCTAAAGCAGGCTCCCTCGCTACTCCTTGCGCTACTGGCCCCGACCGGCTCCAGACGCGACGGGCGGTGCAACAGCCCGCTTTTTTTCTGCTCTCAGACTTCGGGCGAGGGCGTCAGATCTCCCTCCTCCCGAACCGCCTACGAAGACGGGCGCCTCAGGGTTTTTTCGGTTTGCCCCGTTCGCGTTCGCGCTTTTCGCGTTCCCGCTGTTCGCGTTCGCGTTCCCGTTCACGCTGTTCCTTTTCCTTTTCCCGCTTGACCTTCAGCTGGTCCTGCTTGGTCAGCGGGAGCTTTTCGGCGACTTCCTGGCAGGTGCGCCCGGAGCATTCCTCGAGGCGGACCAGTTCTTTGTGCAGGAAGCCGCGGATCGGCGCGAAGTTCTTGTTCCGGACGATGTTGGTGAGCTCGTAGGGGTCGGTGTTGATGTCGTAGAGCTCCTTCTCGCCGTCCGGCCACTCGATGTACTTGTAGGGACCGAGGCGGATCCCGTAATAATTTTTCGGCGGCGCGACGACGGAGGCGTGGGCGGTCGCCCCTTTGGCGCTCGCGCCCTTGCCGCCGCCTTTGACGCCGAGCTTGCCGCGCGCGCCCCCGGCCGCGGTCGATTCACCGGTGGCGGCGGTGCCGTCCTGTTCGACGTCATTCGTCTGGACGAAGGACTCGAAGAGGAGTGGGCGGCGGGTTCGCAGGCTCGGATCTTTCATGAACGGAACCATCGAGGTGTCCGTCGATGCTTTTGTCGGCTTTGACGCCGGCCAGTTCGAGGATCGTCGGTGCGATGTCGGGGGTATTGACGAGCTGGCCGCTCTTGGTGTTCGGTTCGATTCCCGGGCCGCGGATGATCAGCGGCAGGTGGGTCGATGGCTCGTAGGCGAGGAACTTGCCGCCGACCAGGCGGTGCTGGCCGAAGAAGAAGCCGTTGTCGGAGGTGAAGATGACGTAGGTGTTGTTGATCCGTCCCAGCGCGGTGAGCTGGTCGAGGATCTGCTTCACGCCTTCGTCTACCGAGATCAGTGCATTGAGGCAGTTCTGGTAGTAGACGCGGTAGGTGTGGATTTCCTGCGCGCTGAGGTAGGGCGCTTCGCGGATGAAGCGGGGCTTGTCGTTGACGTCGCCCTCGTTGAAGCCTTCGGCGCGACCGACCGGCAGCGGGGCGCCGGAGAACCGGCCGATGTCGCGCGTGGCGGGCTGCGGTCCGGCCGGTTTGCGGAAGTCCCCGTGCGGCGCGGTGTAGTCGACCTGCATGTAGAACGGCTGTTCCGGCGAGGTCGCCGCCAATTCTTCGGTCGCCAGCGCGTTGAACTTGTCGGTCTCGTAGTAACAGGGCTGGCCGTTCAGCGGCGCGTAGGGGCAGCCGGCGTCGTCGATCGCGCCGTATTCACGCGTTTCCCAGGAGCCGGAGTTGCCGTAGGGGCCTTCGACCACGCCGTTGTTGTTCAGCAGGTAGCCATAGGCGAAGTGGTTCGTGTCCGAGTTGAGGATCGTGTGCCAGGAGCTCCAGCCGGGGGGTACTTCGGTCCCGGGGCTGTAGGGCGCGTCGCCGTAGCCGTTGAGGATCTTGCCGATGTGGATCGTGCGATAGCCCGCGCCCTGCAGCCAGGTCGCGAGGTTGTGCGAGTAGGCGAGGCGGCTCTGGAAGCCGGTCCAGCCGCCGTTCGGCGGGACGTTGCCCTGGACGTGGTTGTTGTGGGCGTAACGGCCGGTGAGGAGGCTGATCCGGGACGGCGCGCAGAGGCTGTAGGGCGTGTAGTAGCGGGTGAACGTCACGCCCTGTTCGCCGAGCATCTGCAGCGTGTTCGGCATCGCGAATTCTTCGCTGCCGTTCAGCATGCGAACCCCGTCGTAGAGCTCTTCCAGCGTCTCGTCGTCGGTCTGGATCACGACGAAGCTCGGTTTCTGCAATTCCGAGGCTTTGGCGCGGGCCGCGCGCGCTTCCTCGGTCGTCGCGATGACGAGGCCGAAGAGGAGCGCCAGGAGCACGATCGCCGCGGAGACGCGCGCCAGTGCGCCTCCGCGCCAGGACTGGGTTCTGAGATCGGACATATTCATCGAGCTCCAGGGCATTACGCCCCACGCGAGGAAAAACCTCCGTCGGAGACGGGAGTTGCGCTGCGAAATTTAAAAGTCGCTCAGGACGCGCCGAGCTTGGCGGCGGCTTCGCGGAAGTTTTTGACCGTCGCCGAGGGTGCTTTGCGGCCTTCGAGTTTCTCGCCGTGGCGATTCACCCAGATGACCGGGACGTTCATTTTGAGCACCGGCGCGATGTCGGTGGTGTAGTTGCAGCCGATGTGGAGCCAGCCTTTTTTGCCGCCGATGCGGCGGGCGCACTCTTTGAAGTGGACCGGGTCCGGCTTGTAGCTGCGGACCTGCTGGGCGGTGACGACGAGATCGAGTTCGGTGCGCAGGTGGCGCCGCGAGATCCCGAGCAGTTTGTCGTCGATGTTGGAGATGATCCCGATCTCGTACTTTTTGCCGAGTCGGTCCATCGCCGCGTTGGCCTCACGGAAGGGCAGCCAGTAGGCGACGCTGTTCGGCAGGAACTGGGCCCGCGAGGGCTCGATCTCCCACCCGAGCTCCCCGGCGACTTTCACGATCGTCCGGCGCAGGACCTCTGCGTAGAGCTCATACGAGCCCGCCATGACTTCTGCCTGGACCTCGAAGAAACGGTCGAGAAACGGCTGCTCCTCAAAGGAAAATCCGTCTTTTGCAGCCTCTTTTTTCACCGCCTCGACAATGCCTTTCTCCCAGTCGATGAGAGTGCCGTAGCAGTCGGTGGTGACCCAATTGATGTTTTTGAGAGAGGGGAGTGCCATCTGAGAGCGCGGGATTATGGCATTCGGATAGGGTCCACGCCGCGCCGTCCTCGGCCGCGCCCCCCTCACCTCTCATGGACCTCCTCGAATATCAGGGCAAGCAGCTCTTCGCCAAGCACGGGATCGCCGTGCCGAGCGGCGAGGTCGCCGACAACGTCGACGATGCCGTCGCGGCCGCCGAGCGCATCGGCTACCCCTGCGCGATCAAGGCTCAGGTGCTGATCGGAGGACGTGGCAAGGCGGGCGGCGTGAAGATCGCCAAGGACGTCGGCGAGGCCCGCCAGTACGCCTCCGACATCATCGGCATGGACATCACCGGCCCGCACGGCGAGGGTCCCTTCCGCGTCGACTCGGTCTGGGTCGAGGGCGGCTCCGACATCGCCGAGGAGTACTACGCGTCGATCATCCTCGACCGCGGTGAGAAGAAGCTGCTGGCAATGGTCTCCGCCAAGGGCGGGATGGACGTGGAGGCGGTCGCCGCCGCGAACCCCGCGGACCTGACCAAAGTCCACATCGAGCCGACCAAGCCGTTCGACGCCGCCGCCGCGCGCTCGATCGTCGAGTCCGCCGGGCTCGCCGAGGACGCTCTCGACGAGGCCGCCGACGTGCTGGCGAAGCTGGTCGAGGTGGCGCGCGAGGAGGACGCGACGCTGATCGAGGTCAACCCGCTGATCGTCACCGCCGATCGCAACGTCGTCGCGCTCGACGCCAAGGTCACGATCGACGGCAACTCGCTCTTCCGCCACGAGGACCTCGCCGAGATCGCCGACACGGTCGAGGATCCGCAGGAGCAGATGGCGAAGGAAAAGGGCCTCACCTACGTGAAACTCGACGGCAACGTGGGGATCCTGGCCAACGGCGCCGGGCTCTGCATGTCGACGCTGGACGTCGTCGCCCAGGCGGGCGGCGCCCCGGCCAACTTCCTCGACGCGGGCGGCGGCTCGAAAGCCGACGCGATCGTGAACGCGCTCGAAGTCATCAAGTCCGACTCCAAGGTGACGGCGATCCTCTTCAACATCTTCGGCGGCATCACCCGCTGCGACGAGATCGCCAAGGGCATCGTCACCGCCTCGCAGCAGATCGACCTCGGCATGCCGCTGGTCGTCCGCCTCGACGGCACGAACTTCGAAGAGGGGCTGGCGATCCTCGCCGAGGCCAACCTGCCGAACCTGCACCAGGAGAAGACGATGCTGGACGCCGCGCGCCGCGTCGTGGAGCTTGCCGGAGGCGCGTCATGAGCATCATCGTCGACGGGAACACGAAGCTCGCCGTCTCCGGGCTGACCGGACGCGAGGGCTCCTTCCACGGGCTGCGCAACAAGGCTTACGGGACCGACCTCGTCGCCGGCGTCACGCCCGGCAAGGGCGGCCAGGACGTCGAGGGGACCCCGGTCTTCGACACGATCAAGGAGGCCGTCACCGAGGCCGGCGCCAACACCTCGATGATCTTCGTGCCCGCGCGCTTCGCGGCGCCCGCGATCAACGAGGCGATCGACTCCGGCGTCGAGACCGTCATCGCGATCACCGAGGGCATCCCGGTCCTCGACATGCTCGAGACCTACTGGAAGGCCAAGGAGGCCGGCGTCCGGCTGATCGGGCCGAACTGCCCGGGCGTGCTCTCGCCCGGCAAGGCGAACGTGGGGATCATCCCCGACTCCTTCTTCGACCCGGGTCCGATCGGCGTCGTCTCCAAGTCGGGGACGCTGACCTACCAGATCGGCAACGAGCTGAAACAGGCCGGGACCGGCAACTCCTCGATCGTCGGCATCGGCGGCGACCCGATCGTCGGCTCCGACTTCATCGACATCCTCAAGCTGTATGAGGCTGACCCGGACACCGAGCTGATCGTGATGGTCGGTGAGATCGGCGGCGACGCCGAGGAGCGGGCGGCCGAGTACATCGCCGCCGAGATCACCAAGCCGGTGGTCGCCTACATCGCCGGCTTCACCGCGCCTCCCGGCAAGCAGATGGGCCACGCCGGCGCGATCATCTCCGGCTCCTCGGGCACCGCCCAGGCGAAGAAAGACGCGCTCGAAGCCAAGGGCGTGCGGGTCGGCGAAAGCCCGACCGAGACCGCGGCGATCGCGGTCGAGACGCTGCGCGGCTAGCTCGCGGCTCATCGCTCGGCGGAGGCGTCGAGCAGCGCCCGGATCTGCCCGGCAAGGCGCTCCGGCTCCTCGCTGAGTTTGCGGTGGGTGACGCGGATGGTGCGGTAGCCGGCGAGCAGGTGCTCGGTGTCGCGGTCCCGGTCCTTCTCGAAGGCAGCCCGATGGGCGTGGAATTCCCAGCTGTCGAGCTCGACGATGAGGCGGGCGTCGGGCCAGAGCGCGTCGACCTCGTCACCGTCGACGAGCACGTTGGTCTGGGGAGGGGGTAGGCGATGCGCGAGCACGAATTGGGCGAAGCGGTCCTCGAGCGGCGAGGCGGAATCTTCGACGTGTCGCTGCTCGGCAAGGAGAAAGGGTCGAATGCGGGTGCGGGCGCGACGACCCCGCCCGCGCTCGTAGACGGCCGCCACCTCGGGGACGCGCAGCAGACGTAGCCGCGATGCTTCGTCCCAGGCATTCTTCAGTTCGTAAGGCTGGGAGCGTTCGGCCAGATCGAAGAGCGTGCGGGCGACGGTCGAGACCGGGATCCCGTCGCGCATCGTGACTTCGGCTGGGTCGAACTTGCACCGGTGCACCTTGATTCCCGAAGTTCGTCCGGGACGAACCTGCCTCCCGCGCTGCGCATTGACGTCGACTTTGGGCCGGTCCGCCGCCAGTCCCCAGAGCGCCGCCGCGCTCCGATGGCTGAGGAAAGCCTCCGGCCCCATCGCCAGAACTGCCGCCAACCACTTTCCCCGCTTGGTCAGCGGTCGCGGTCCGAATGCGTAGATGTCTCGGTGCACTCCGCGCAGCCGGCCTGAGGAGAGCCATCGATTGATGGTCCGGCGTCCCACGCCAAGGGACGTGAGCTGCGCGTGGGTCACGACACCCAGTTGCCGCCGCACCAGGTCAACGATCTCCCACTCCCTGGAGGTGCTTCCGAGCTTCGAGGCCATATGTGGCCCCTAAGCTCGGAAGCACCCTCGGTTCGCCCCCCGGGGGGGATGAAATTGGCGGAGCTCGCGGGGGAATCGGCGTTGCTAGGGTCAGATTCATGCCTGACACGATCTCTTTTGCCCGCGGGGCGCCGAGCGCTGACATCCTTCCTCACGAGCAGGTGCGCGAGGCCGCGCAGCGGGCGCTCACCGACGATTGGGAGACGGCGCTCTCCTACGGGGTCGGGATCGGGCACCCGGGGCTTTGCAAGTGGGTGGCGGAGCGGCACGGGGGGCTTGACCCGGCGCAGGTGATGGTCACCAACGGCTCGCTCGAGGCGGGCGCGATGCTCTTCGCGCAGCTGGTGAAGCCGGGCACGCGGGTGGCGGTCGAGCAGCCGACCTACGACCGGACGCTGCTGCTCCTGAAGCAGCTGGGCGCCGAGCTGGTGCCGGTCCCGCTGGAGGCCGACGGGCTCGACGTGGGGGCGCTGGAGGGCGCGCTGGCGGACGGGCCGATCGAGTTCGTCCACGTCATCCCGAACGCGCACAACCCGGCCGGCTGCACGCTCTCGGTGGAGAAGCGGCGGCGGCTGGTCGAGCTTGCGTCCGAGCACGACTTCTACATCTTCGAGGACGACCCCTACCGCGAGCTCCCCTTCGAGGGCGAGCCGCTGGAGACGATGCTCTCGATGGATGCCGGCGACAAGGTGATCCACGCGTCGTCGTTCTCGAAGACGGTCAGCCCCGGCGTCCGCGTCGGCTACCTGGCCGGCCCCACCGAGGTGATCGCGAAGCTCTCCAAGCACGCCAACGAGCAGTACATCTCGCCGAACATGCTGGCCGAGTCGATCGTCCTGGAGCTCTGCAAGTCCGGCGCCCTCGACGAGAACATCACCTTCGTGAAAGGCGAGCTGAAGGCACGCTGCGACGCGCTGGTCGAGGCGCTGCGCGAGAAGATCCCCGAGGCGGTCTTCGTCGTCCCCCAAGGCGGCTACTTCCTCTGGCTCGACCTCGCCCGCGGCACCGACACCAAGGCGCTCCTGGCGGAGGCCAAAGGCGAGGGAGTCTCCTTCGTCGCCGGCCCGGACTTCATGATGAGCGGCGGCGAGAACAGCCTGCGGCTCTCCTTCGCGCCGGTGCCCGCCGCCGACGCCGCCGAGGGCGTGGCCCGCATCGCCTCAGCGCTCGAGAAGCTCCGCGCCGGCACCCCCGCCTAGGTTCGTCCGCGACCACGCGGGGTACCCGATCCGGTTTCGGGTGATCCGCCATGCGCAGACACGCGTAGGTTCGGGTACAGAGATGCCCGTGAGACGAGAGAAAGCCGAGCGCCTTGCCGACGAGGAGCTGATGCCGTGGATCGGCCGTAAGGACCCGGAGGCATTCGAAGTCTTCTACGACCGACACGGGGGGGCCGCCTTCTCGCTCGCCTACCGGATCCTCGGTGAACGGGGCGCCGCGGAGGACTGCATCCAGGAGGCGTTCATCTCGATCTGGCGCAGCGGCGGCAAGTTCGACCCGACCCGGGGCAGCGTCCGCTCCTGGACGCTCAGCATCGTCCGCAACCGGGCGATCGACGTGCTCCGCAGCAAGGCCGGCAAAGCGCCGAAGATGACCTTCGACGACGACGAGATCCTCGAGTCGCGCCCCTCGGATGAGCTGACCGAGGAGGAGGCGATGCGCAACGAGACGGCGACCGAGGTCCGCGGTGCCCTGTCCCAGCTTCCCGGCGACCAGTCGAAGGTGATCCAGCTCGCCTACTTCGGCGGCTTCAGCCAGTCGGAGATCGCGGCGATGCTGAACGTGCCGCTGGGCACGGTGAAGGGACGTATGCGACTCGGATTGGAGAAGATCCGCGGTGAGCTGGCGGAGGGATGGCATGAACGCGAACGACCACGACAATCGCCTCGAGGAAGTCGCCGCCTACGCGATCGGCGGACTCGATCCCGATCGGGTCGAGGAGCTGGAGAAGCACCTGGCGGGCTGCAAGCGCTGTCAGCAGGAGCTGCGCTGGCTCTCGCCCGCGGTGCAAGGGTTGCCGGAAGCGGTCGAGCGCCACGCACCGCCGCCGGAGCTGAAGCAGCGGCTGATGGCCGAGGTGCGCGCCGACGTGGCTGCCGAGGAGCGCCGCACGCGGACCGAGGAGCGCCGCGAGCGGGCCGAGTCGCGCCCTGGCATCGGCGAGTGGCTGCGCGGCCTGAACGTCGGCGGCCTGACCTGGAAACCGCTGACGGGCCTCGCTCTGGCGATCCTCGTGATCGCCGGCGGGATCGGCTACGCGGTCGGCACGGGCGGCGGCTCCGGCGGCGCCCACACGACCGAAGTCCCGGTGGCCGCCAACGGGATCGGCGCCAAGGTGGTCACCGAAGACGACCGCGGCGAGCTCCACCTCACCGGCGTCGGACCGCTGCCGAAGGACAAGGTCCTCGAGGCCTGGGTGGAACGCGACGGCATCGTCGAACCGGTCCCGGCGCTGTTTGCGCCCGACCAGGCGGGGCGTGCCTCGACCACGATCGAGAGCATGAAGGGCGTCAGCGCAGTGATGGTGACGCGCGAGCCCGCGGGCGGCTCGAAGAAGCCGACGACGGAACCGGTCGTCGTCGTCCCGATCGAAACCTGAGTGCGAGGATGCGCGCATGCGCATCCGTCAGCTGACGATCGCGAGCGGGGAGCTCGACGGCCAGGCCGCGTTCTGGGGCGAGGGGCTCGGGCTGCCGGTGGAGCGTGGGGAGGACGCGATCGAGGTGGGCCTGCGGGACTCGACGATCCGCTTCGAGCGCGCCGAGCCGGGCCTGGACGCCCGCTACCACTTCGCGATCAACGTCCCCGGCGACGCGATCCATGACGCGGTGGCGTGGCTGCGCGAGCGCGCCGAGCCGCTCAGCTTCGACGGCGACCCGGTGCGGGACGACGTCGGCGAAGGCTGCGTCTACTTCCTCGACGCCGGCGGCAACGTGGTCGAGCTGATCGCGAGCCCGCACGTCGAGGGCGACGGCGGCGACTTCGGAGCACAGTCGCTGATCGAGCTCGCGGAGATCGGCATCGCCGCCGCCGACGTCGATGCCACCAGCACAGCGGTGCAGGAGGCCTTCGACGAGCCGGTCCGCTGGAGCGATCCCGAGCTCACCGCGGTCGGCGACGAGCACGCGGTCATCATCGTCGCCCCGATCGGTCGCGGCTGGATCCCGGTCGACCTGACGGCCCGCCCGCTGCCGACCGAGGTCGTCTCCGGCGAAAAGCGCCTCCGGCTCGCCTAGCGCCCGTAGCGATCGCTCGACAGCACGAGCTGCTCGGGGATCGCGGCGCGCGGGGGCGGGGCGGGATCGGCGCGCACCGAGACCGTCTCGGCGACGCTGTGGGTGACGACGTGGTCGCCGTCGGTGGAGGTGATCGTGACGTGGGCGTCGTCGGACTGCGAGACCTTGCCCTCGAGCCCGGGGCGGTAGCCGGCGTCCATCAGGTAGTGGAGTAGCTCCTCGGCCTCGTTCTCGAAGCGCAGCACCACCACGTCGGCGCCGACCTCGACGTCGGCCAGCAGCGAGCCGCGCTCGCGGATGCCCTCGACGATCGGGTGCCCGTGCGGGCAGGTCGTCGCGTCGCCGATCGCGGCGCGCATCCGCTCCTCCAGCACCGGCGACATCGCGTGCTCGATCCGCTCCGCCTCCTCGTGCACCTCGTCCCAGGGGATCTTCAGCACGTCGGTGAGGAAGCGCTCGATCATCCGGTGGCGGCGGACGATGTAGGACGCTTTCTCGCGGCCTTCCTCGGTGAAGGCGAGCGATTTGTCGGGGTTCCGTTCGACGTAGCCGTCTTTGACCAGGCGGCCGACCATTTCGTGCACGGTGGGGGCGGACAGCTGCATCGCGCGGGCGATATTGGCTCCGGTCATCGGCAGCCCGGCCTCGTCGATCCAGAACATCGACTCGAGGTACTCCTGCTCCGCGACGGTCGCCGTGTCGGCTGCCAACTTATCCTCCTTTTAGGCGTCCCTGATCAGGGTCCCCTAAGATCTGTGTCTTGACGGCGACCGGACAATCGCTGCGGCGCCACTGGCCACTTTACCTGGGTGGCCTGGTGGTCGCGCTACTTGCGTGGAGCGCGTTCAGCGCCCACGGCGGCACGCCCGAACCGAGCGCGAACCAGCACCTGAGCCACGGCGCGGTCGTCCTCGACAGTGCCCTGCTCGTCTTCCGCGAGGGTCTGGAGACGATCCTCGTCCTCGCCGCGGTGACCGCCAGCATGGTCGGCGCCGCGCAGGTCTACCGGCGGCCGATCGCGCTCGGCGCGGCGACCGGGTTCCTCGCCAGCGTCGCGACCTGGTTCCTCGCCGCCTGGGTCCTGGGACAGCTCGGCGGCAGCGGCCTCGCGGTGCAGGCGGCGACCGGCCTGCTCGCCGTGATCGTCCTGCTCGTGGTCATGAACTGGTTCTTCCACAAGGTCTATTGGACCGGCTGGATCCAGAACCGCAACCGGCAGAAGAAGAAGATCCTCTCGGCGCCGAGTCCGGCGGTGTCGACGGCCGCCGCGCCGCGATGTGGGGACTGATCCTCCTCGGCGTCACCTCGGTCTACCGCGAGGGCTTCGAGGTCGTCCTCTTCCTGCAGAACCTGCGGCTCTCCTACGGCGCCGGGACGGTGCTCGAGGGCGTCGCGCTCGGCCTGAGCCTGACCGCGGTGGTGGGGGTCATCACCTTCCTCGCCCACAAGCACATGCCCTACAAGCGGATGCTGGTGCTGACCGGCGTCATGCTCGGCATCGTCCTGATCGTGATGGTCGGCGAGTCGGTGCAGGAGATGCAGCTCGCGGGCTGGCTGCCGGAAACGACGGTGGCGCTCTCGATCCCGGGCTGGGTCGGCCTCTGGTTCGCGGTCTTCCCGACCGTGGAGGGGCTGGTCGCGCAGGTGCTCGCGGCGGCGCTCGTGCTCGGGTCCTACTTCGGCGCGGAGTACTGGCGGATCAAGCGGCCGCGGCGCAAGGCGGAAGCGATGTCCGCCCCGCCTCAGCGTTCCATCAAGGACGCGACGACCGCCTCGTAGAAGCCGTCCCCGTTGGTGCTCTCGGTGACGGTGACGTTGCCGAACTGGGGGAGGTAGGCGCGCAGGCCGGGGTCGCCCTCCGGCCCGTTGGCGACGACGAAGAAGCGCCCGACCGCGGCGGCGACCTCGAGGTCCTCGACCGAGTCGCCGACCGCGATGCAGTCCTCGGTGGCGAAGCCGCGGGCGCGGGCGTGGGCGGCGACCGCAGCCGCCTTGGAGACCGTGTGCGGGACCAGGTGGTAGGCGTGGGTCTGGCCGTCGACCGTCTTCATCGGCGTGCCGATGGCGCCGTTGTCGAGGAACCGGAGGTCGTAGTCGCCGTGCTCGCCGAGCAGGGCGTTGGCCTCGTCGACGTCGACCTTGCCACGGAAGAGGTGGGAGTGCTGGCGGCCGTGGTGCCAGGGCGAGTGGTACTCGAGGCGCCCCTGGAAGTGCTCGAAGAGCAGGTCCGGGACGCCGCGCCGCTCGATCTGCTCGTAGACCGTGCCCTCGTATTCGTCGGGCTGCAGTTCGCCGGTGAGGAGCGTCACCTCGCCGTCCATGGCGAAGGCGCAGCCCGCCTCGAAGATGTAGGACCGCTGGCCCATCAGGCGGGCGGCCTCGTGGACCTGGGGCTCGCGGCGGCCGCTCATGATCACGACTTCGACGCCGGCGCGGGCGCAGGCCTCGAGCGCGCGGGCCTGCGCCATCGAGAAGTTCCCCTCGCGATCGAGGAAGAGGGCGCCTCCCTTCCCGAGGAGGGTCCCATCCAGGTCGGTGTAGACGCAGGCGAGCGACATCGGCCGCTCGGTACCGTAGCGATGGTGGAGTGGCGGCTTGCTGATTTGACTCTGGACCTGGCCCGACCGGCGGCGGCCGGGATCGTCAACGTCACGGTCGATTCGATGTTCGAGGGGGCGCGGAGCGGCACCCCCGAGCAGGCGATCGCCGACGGGATGGCCCTCGTGGAGGCGGGCTTCGACATGCTCGACGTGGGCGCGGTGGCGGCGCGCAGCGGCCCGCCGGTCGGGGTCGCGGACGAGTGCGCGGCACTGGTGCCGGCGATCGCGGGGCTGGCCGGGGCCGTCCCGATCTCCGCGGACACCTTTCAGGTCGAGACGGCCCGGCGCGCGCTCGAGGCGGGCGCGGCCTGCGTCAACGACATCTCCGGAGGGTGCGACGAGATGTTCGAGTTGGTCGCCGAGACGGGCGCCGGCTATGTCTTGATGCACATCGAGGGGCCGCCGCGGGTCGATCGGCCCTGGCGCGATTACGGCGATGTGGTCGCCTACATGGTGGAGTGGTTCGAGCGGAGGGTGGAGCGGATGCGGGAGCTGGGGGTGCGCGACGAGCAGATCGCGATCGACCCGGGCCTCGACTTCGACCTCTCGCCCGAGCAGGACCTCGAGATCATGCGGCGCCTCGGCGAGCTGAAGGCGCTCGGCCTGCCGCTCTACGTGTCGCTCTCGCGCAAGGACTTCATCGGCGCGGTGCTCGCCGGATCGTGGGAGGAGCGGTGGCCGGCGGGTGAGCGCGAGTGGGGGACCGTCGCGGCCGTGACCTTGGCGGTGCGTGAGGGCGCCGACATCCTCCGCATCCACGACCGCTCGTCGCTGCAGGCGATGAAATTAACTGGCGAGATCGTGAGGCCGCGCCGCGAGGACGCAGGGAGACGGACCAGGGGAGCGCACTCCAGTGCGTGACCCGAAGGCAGTCGACCGAGGACATGGCCGCGCGGCCTCACGGTCCGCCAGTCGGATCATCGACACGCAGTGGGGGGTGGCGATCGCGCCGGCGCGGCGGGACGGGCGGATCGTCGCCGAGACCTCCGAGCCCGACCGCACCGCGAAGCCGGTGCCGCTACCCGCCGAGCTCGCTCCGGACCTGGTCAAGCGCCTGCGCGCCGCCGGGATCGAGTCGCTCTACTCGCACCAGCTGCGCGCCTGGGAGACCGCGCCGAGCTCGGACCTGATCGTCACCTCCGGCACCGCCTCGGGCAAGAGCCTCGCCTTCAACCTGCCGGTGCTCGACGGTATCGCCCGCCAGCCGAAGGCCCGGGCGCTCTACCTCTACCCGACCAAGGCGCTCGCCCAGGACCAGGCGCGCAAGCTCGCCCAGCTGCGCCCGCCGGGGCTGCGCGAGGCGATCTACGACGGCGACACGCCGAAGGAGGAGCGCCCGGCGATCCGCCGCAAATCGAATCTGATCCTCACCAACCCCGACATGCTGCACGTCGGGATCCTCCCCAGTCACCGCAAATGGGGCGACTTCCTGGCGAACCTCGAGTTCGTCGTCGTCGACGAGGCGCACACCTACCGCGGCGTCTTCGGGTCCCACGTGGCCAACGTGCTGCGGCGGCTGCGGCGGACGGCGCGCGCCTACGGGGCCGACCCGCGCTTCCTGCTCGCCTCGGCGACGATCGCCAACCCGGAGGAGCTGGCGGAACGGCTGGTCGGCACGGAGTTCGAGTTGATCGACGACGACGGCGCACCGCGGGCGGGGCGCGAGGTGGCGATGTGGAACCCGCCGCTGATCGATGCGAAGACGGGCGCTCGGCGCTCCGCGCTCGCCGAGGCCGCCGACCTGCTCGCCGAGCTCGTCACCCAGGACGTGAGGACGATCTGCTTCCTGAAATCGCGGCGCGGGATCGAGCTGATCCAGCGCTTCGCCCGCGAAAACCTGGAGCGGCGCGGGAAGCCGGAGCTGGCCGCGCGGATCGCGCCTTACCGCGGCGGCTACACGCCCCAGCAGCGGCGGGAGATCGAGGAGCGGCTCTCGCGCGGCGAGCTGCTGGCGGTGGTCGCGACCGACGCACTGGAGCTGGGGATCGACGTGGGGGAGCTCGACGCGGCGATCTGCGTCACCTTCCCCGGGACCGTGGCCAGCCTGCGGCAGATGTGGGGACGCGCGGGGCGGCGGCGGCGCGGGCTGGCGGTCTACGTCGCCGGGCAGGACGCGCTCGACCAGTTCTTCTGCCGCCATCCGGACGAGTTCCTCGGGCGGCCGGTGGAGGCGGCGATCCTCGACCACGCCAACGAGCAGATCGCGATGCGCCACCTGATCGCGGCGGCGTACGAGTTCCCGCTGTCGGATGCCGACGACGAGTTCTTCGGCGAGGGCTGGCGGGAGCGGGCGCAGCGGCTGCTGGAGGCGGGAGAGCTGCGCAAGGCGCGCGGCGGGCTGGCGCCGGGGCGCAACGAGTTCGTCGCCTCGCGGATCCCGCTGCGCTCGGCCTCGGCCGAGTCGGTGGCCGTGATCGAGCGCGGGTCGGGGGAGATGCTCGGGCTGGTCGAGGCGGAGCGCGCCTTCACCACGATCCACCCGGGGGCGATCTACCTGCACCTGGGGCGCTCGTATGAGGTGGAGCAGCTCGACGTGCGCGAGCGGCGCGCGCTGGTGTCGAGCTTCGATGGCGACTGGTACACGCGGCCGAAAAAAGAGACCGAGATCTATGTCGAGCGGATCCACGAGCAGCGCGAGGTCGCCGGGGTGCAGCTGAGCTTCGGCGAGGTGTCGGTGACCGAGCAGGTGATCGCATTCCAGCGGGTGTCGATCTCCGACAACGAGCCGATCGACATCGTCGCCCTCGAGCTGCCGGAGCAGAGTTTCGTCACCCAGGCGCTCTGGTACGTGCTGCCCGACGGCAACTTCGGCACGCTGCCGCCCGACGTGCTCCTGGGGGCGCTGCACGCGACCGAGCACGGGCAGATCGCGGTGCTGCCGCTGATCGCGATGTGCGACCGCTGGGACATCGGCGGACTCTCCACCAACGTCCACTTCCAGACCGGGCGCTCGACGATCTTCATCTACGACGGGCACCCCGGCGGGGTCGGGATCACGAAGCGGGGCTACGACGAGTTCGAGCGGTTGCTGGGGGATGCCGAGCGGCTGATCGCGGAGTGTCCCTGTGAGAGCGGGTGTCCGAGCTGCGTGCAGAGTCCGAAGTGCGGGAATCTCAACGAACCGCTGCACAAGGCCGGGGCGCTTGAGCTCATGGGGCAGATGCAGGCTGCGCAAGGGACGGCTGTGCGGAGAGCGGCATGAGGGGCTGTGCGGAGAGCGGCATGAGGGGACCCCTCTCTCACAACAGCGGGACGTTCGTTCGGGGTCACCTCATGCCGCTCCAACGGGCCGTTCCGTGGGGCCGTCGCCGTGGGTGAAGGTCGGCCGCGCCAGGTCGCCGTCATCGGGGCGGGTGGGGCTGAGGAAGGGTCCGAGGCGTGGCGGCTGGCCGAGGAGGTCGGGCGGCGGCTCGCGGAAGCTGGCGCGGTGGTCGTCTGTGGTGGCGGCAACGGGGTGATGGCGGCGGTGTCGCGCGGGGCGGCCTCGGTCGGGGGACGCGTCATCGGGGTCCTGCCGGGGAGCGAGCTTGAGAGCGGCAACGCGGACCTCACGCACGTCGTCGCGACCGGCATCGGGCACGCGCGGAACCTCGCGGTGGTCGGGTCGGGTGAGGTCGTGATCGCGATCGGCGGGGAGTGGGGGACGCTCTCGGAGATCGGCCACGCGCGGGCGATCGGGCGGACCGTCGTCGCCCTGCGCAGTTGGACGCTCGTCGGGCGGGACCGGATGGAGGGCGCGCCCGGGGTCATCCCGGCCGAGACGGCGGAGGATGCCGTCGCCACCGCCCTCGCGGACGGTCGTTTCCTACGATGAGCCGATGAGCGGGACCGCCGATTCACACAGCGCGTCGATACGCGAGGAGTTCGCGCACCAGGCCGACGCCTTCGCGCGCAGCCCGACGATGAGCCTCGCGGAGACGCTCGACGTGGTCGTCGACCTGGCTCCCGTCGACCCGGCGGCGCGGTGGGTCGAGCTCGCCTGTGGCCCGGGGCTGATCGCGCGGGCGATGGCGCCGCGGGTCGCCTTGGTGCGGGGCTTCGACCTGACGCCGGCGATGGTCGAGAAGGCCCGTGCCGAGGCCGCCGCGGCCGGTGTGGAGAACGTCAGCTTCGAGGTCGGCGACGCGACCGCGCTCGACCTCCCCGACGATTCCTTCGACGGCGCGATCACCCGCTTCAGCCTCCATCACATCCCGGCGCCGGGGCGGGTGTTCGAGGAGATGCGGCGGGTGGTGAAGCCGGGCGGCTGGGTCGTCGTCTCCGACTTCGTCACCGACGACGACGGCGAGACCGCGGCGTGGCAGGAAGGGATCGAGCGCCTGCGGGACCCTTCGCACTGGGCGCTGCTCACCCCGTCCCGCATCGAGGCTCTGGCCGTGCGCGCCGGGCTCGACCCCGACCTTCGGCGCGAGGTCCCCTTCGTCATCGACTTCGAGGAGTGGCGCAAGCGGGGCTCGGGCGGCCCGGCGAACGCCGAGCTGATCGAGCGCCTGGTCGGCGAAGCGCCGGAGGCGGCGCGCAGCTTCGTCGTCAGCGGCGAGGGGGAGGGGCGGACGCTCCGCTACCGCAACTCGTTGCACCGCTGGCGCGTGCCGTAGGGGTTTACGTGTCAGGGCCAGAGTTCGCGTAGGGCGAGCACGGCGAAGGCGCTCGACCACAGCAGCGGCGTGGTCGAGGTGGGGATGCCGGTGTGGACGCCGACGCGCTCGGGGAGGTCTCCGGCGGGCGTGGCCGCGCGGCGGAGATCCGAGAGGAGCTCCAAGGCGGCCCGGCGCGAAGGGGCCTCTCCCTCACGAGCAGCGGGGAGGTTCGGTCGAGGCCCCCTCGCGCCGGTCCTCCAAAGCGCCGCGAGGGCCCAGGCGCTCCAGGCGGTGGGGGCGGTCCAAGGGTCGTTGCCGCCTTGCCAGCCTTCGCCGGGGGTGATGCCGAACTTGGTGCCTTGGTCGACGAGCCGCAAGAGCGTCCGTTCGGCGGCCGGGTAGAGCGCCGTGATCCGGAACGGCCGCACCGCCCACCCGGCGGCGGAATCGAGCCCCGACCCCGGCTCCCCCTCCACCCGCACCAAACCTCCATGTTGATGGGCCGAAAACCGGCCAAATAGTCCGGTTTTCGGCCCATCGACATCGGGGGACGTCGCGGCTAGGGCGTTGGCGAGGTAGGTGCCGGGGGAGGACTCTTGGTAGTCGGCGCGGTCGCGCCACGCGAAGGGTCCTCGCGGCGGCTTGAGGCCGGTGGCGCGGGCGGCGGCGGTGGTCCAGCCGAAGGCGTCGCCTTGGGCGGCACGGCCGGGGACGGGGGCGCCGGATTCGGTGAAGCGGGCGGCGGCGTCGAGGTCCAGGCGGGTGAGGAACTGGGCGACGCGGCGTGCTTCGGCATGGTGGCCCGACGCCTCGAGCGCGAGCGCGGCGGTTGCGGCGTCGCGAGGCCAGACGTACGCCCAGCCGTCCCGCGCTCCGGCCGCGACGGCGCCGGTCTTCCGCGAGGTCAGCGCGTGGACGCTCAGCAGCGAGCGCTCGTACATCGCCCGCGCCCAGGCGGGTGCCCCTGCGCCGAGCTGTCGGGAGGCCGCGAGCCACTGGCGCGCCTCGGCGGAGGCGGAGCCGATCGCGTCCCTCGTTGCGGCGACAGGGACGGGCGGCACTGCTCGACCTAGCCTGCAATAGAGGTCGAGCAGTGCCGCCCGTCTTTCGCGCGCGCAGCGAATCCCGCCGTGGACATCGACATCAAGGGCTGGAATCGAGCCCGCCGGAACCTCGATCGTCACCGCCAGGCTTCGTCCCACGGCGGCCGTCGTCATCACGACGCGCCGCGTGCCGAACCGCGCCACGGTCCGCACCACGTTCGTCCCCGGCAGGTAGCGCTGCGACACCGCGTCCGCTTCCCACATCGGTTTGCCGTCCACCCGCGGCACGATCCCCGTGCCTTCGGGCACCGTCCCGGCGGCCTGGCGGTCGGAGGGGTTGTGGATCAGCGCCGCGCCCGCCGGGCCCGGCCGCAGGTCGACCACGTCTCCGTATGCGTCGAGCGCCACCGTCAGTCCGCCGCCCCCGCTCACCGCGGTGCCGAGGAACGGTGGCGGCAGGCCGGGCAGCGCCGGGGGCGTCCGCGGATCGCTGCTCGAGCCACCGGAGACGAGCAGCACGCCGGCCGCCAGTGCGGCGGCACAGAGGAGGGCGGCGCGGACGATTCGCACGCCCGCATGCAATCAGTGAGGGGGCTCCTGCGCCTTCCTCTCGCCTTGTTCGTAGGCACCCACGAGGTCGCGGAGCTCCATGCCGAGTCCATCGGTGACCAGCCGCATAACCAACAGCCAGCCGGGATTGTTGCGGGCGTTCTCGATGTCGGAAATCTGGCTCTCGGTCAATCCGGCGTTCGTCGCCACCTCGATCTGCTTCAGATCGCGCCGCTTCCGCAACGTCCTGACGGCTTCGCCCAGGCGCTCCAGCTCGGCTGGAGGGTTCGTGTAGTCCGCTCGCGGCACCAGAGGAACGGTGCCCACCGGTGGGCGAAGTTACTTATGGAAAGAACGAAGTGAGCCTTACGCTCCCGCGTGCAGACAAAACATCTCGGTATGGCCTGGGAACAGCCGAGACTCGTCCGGGAGGGAGCCGAGATGCAGGGGGAACGGGGGGCCGCGAAGGCCCATGGGAGAGAGATGCCGGAGGTCGGTCCTGATGGCGCACCGGGGACCGCTCCAGAGGAGCCATCAGCGCTGTTTCCAAAGCTGACGGCGCGGCGGAACGCGCCGCGGGAGGTCGTGGCCGCGCACCAGCGGGCCCGGCTGCACGCGGCGATGATCGAGGCCTGCAGGCGGCACGGCTACCCGGCCACGACGGCGCGCGAGCTGGTTGCCCTGGCCGGCGTCTCCACCCGCGCCCTCTATGGACACTTCGAGGGAGTCGAGAGCTGCTTCCTGGCCACATATGAGCTGATCGTCTCCCGCGCGGTGGGCCGCATCTCCTCCGCCTATCGCGCGGCGGCGGAGAGCGAGGAGTGGTCGGCGGGGCTATGTCGGGCTTTCGACGCCTTCGGCGAGGAGCTTGTCGACCGCCCGGATGCCTCGCGCCTTGCCCTGATCGATGTCCTCGCGGTCGGGCCGCCGGCGCTCGATCACATCGAGCGCGCCGAATCCACCTTCGCCTGGATGATCAGGCGCGCCCTGGCGCAGCGGGCCGGCGGGGAGGGGGTCCCACCGGCGATCGTCCGAGCGCTGATCGGTGGCGTCTGGTTCGTTTCCCGCACCCGTCTGCAGGAGGGGCGTGCGGACGAGTTGGCACAGTGCGGTCAGGGTTTGTTCGGCTGGATCCTGAGTTACTGCGCGGAGGGGGCGCGGTTGGATCCGGAGATCGCTCCCGTGCCGGCCCGACCGCCTGACGTCCTCGGCCCGCCGGCTCGCGCACGCACCTCGGAGGAGCGCCTGGCCCTCCTTCAGGCCACCGCGGAGATCCTTTCGACGGATGGCTACCGCAGCCTCTCCGCGGGAGAGATCGCGGGGATCGCGGGGCTTCCGTCCGCCTGCTTCGAGGACTGCTTCGAATCGATCGACGACTGCTTCCTCGCCACCCTCGAGATGTTGAGCGCCAAGGCGCTCGCTCGCGCCCTACGCGAGGCCGATGGGGCGCCGGACTGGGCGACGGGCGTGCGTCGGGCGGTCGCGACCCTGTTTCAGCAGATGGTCGAAGATCAGGCTTTCGCCCGGGCGGCGTTCCTGGATTCCTTCCTCGCCGGGCCGGCGGGTGTGGGCCGCCGCTCGGATCTGATCAGCGGCTTTGCCCAGATCCTCGTGGCCCGGGCGCCCGAGTCGCGTCGGCCCTCCCCGCTCGTCGCCGAGGCGATCGCGGGATCGGTTTGGAGCATGGCCCATCGCCAGGTCGCCCGGCGCCAGATCCAACGTCTGCCGGCGCTCGCGGGACTCGCCTCGTTCGTCGTGTTGGCGCCGCTCGTGGGTCCCGCCAGGGCGAGCGAGATAGTCCGCACCGATGGGCGTGGGCACTAGTCGTCGGATGACCGAGGCGAGCCGGCGCCGGCGGGACTATCTATACTCAGCTAAAATTCACTAAATGCATCTGCACTGATCCCGGCGCGACCGCCGGGGCCGGGACGCACGCGATTACCGGGGAGGAGATCGCCAGGCCATGGGTGGGCTAGAGCTGATTCGAGGGGAGACCGATCGGCTGATTCTGCAGGCACTACGGCGCGAGCCGTCGACGGAAGCGGAGCTGCGTGCCTGGATGGTCATGCGCAGCAGCGGCAAACTGCGGCGCCACCTCGAGGCTCTGCATCGGGCGGGTGCGATCGAGCGGCGACGGGTCCACCTCCATCGACGCCGGATCGAATACCGGCTCACCGACACAGGAGACTCCGCTCTCGAGGTCATGCAGGCCGTCCATCGGTGGCTTCGACGCCACCCCGACCGCGAACTGCGGGTGCTCGAGGCGACCGGATGGCGTGCCTTCGAGACGATGATCGAAGGCTGGGCATCGGGAGTCGTCAAACATCTCGCCTGCTCGCCGCGGACCGCCTCCGAGCTCGCCGCCGCGACCGACCTCGGTGCCTCTCGGCTCAACTTCGACCTGGTCGCCCTGAGGGGAGCGGGGATCGTCTTCGTCAGGGACGCTCAGGAGGCGAATCCGACCTATGGCCTCACTCCCTGGGGCGCTTGCGGGATCGGGGTCCTCGCGCTCGGTGCGCACCTGCAGCGGCGCGGAAAGGAGGGTCAACTTCAGATCCACGCTGTCGACGCGTCGATCGCTCTTGCCGCGATGCTGCCGCTTGCCGAACCGCGGGACGGCGTGCAGGGCGTCTGCTCCCTCACGGTCGAACCCGATCCCGGAAGCAGTGGCTCCCATACCGCTCGCAGCGTGGCCGTACGGGCGGAGGTCCGTGCCGCGACCGTGCGTGTCTCGAGGGTCATCTCCGGTCAGTCGGCTCCCGACGCCTGGATTCGCGGGACGATCGACGACTGGCTGGCCCTGGCGGGAGGCCGCCAATCGACTCTTGACACAGGTGGCGATCGTCGCTTGGGCGCGGACCTTCTGAGCGCGTTACGAACCGCGGTGTGCGGACCGGGACCGGCGCCTGCCGACTGACCGAACGGTAAGTGCCCGGCACACGGCCTCGGGTCGAAAATCCCTCGATTAGCACGGTGATGCAAGGAGTCGTCTGCGCGCGTGCGCCGAACCTCCCCGCGAGCCTTTTCCTCAGAAAATCCTCACTGGCGAGGACAGGGGTGCTAGAGAGGAATCGTAAAGCGCGCCGGAACCCGAAGTCTCGAGAACCTGGGTCCCGACGCGAGATGAAGGTGGGATGCACATCCCACCAGATCCAAGGAGGATTGTATGACCATCCGAAAGCCAATCACGCTCGGGATCATCGTCGGGTTGTTGGCCTTGGCCTTCACCGCACTGCCGGCGATGGCACAGGCGGCGCCGACCCTGCGGTCGGGAGGCAAAGTCGTAGCGAAAGGGACGAAAATTCTCGGCACAAGCTCGACTTTGAAAACCGAAACCCCAGAAGGCACGCTCACCTGCGAAAAAGTGACCCTGGAAGGTGAAGTAACCGAAAATCCGGGGGCGAAAAGCGGCAGGCAACGGGTCGGCGACCGGGTGCTTCGTCGGCGGCACCGTTCCGGTGACGATCACAGAAATTGTGTTCAACATCAGTGTCGCGGCAGGTGGCGCCGCATCCGGGAATGCGACATTCGTATTCGACCTTCCCGGAAGTCCGGTGACGAGATGTCACCTAAGCGGGGCGTTCACCGGCACGTGGACCAACGGGAGTGACGTAGTCGTGATCAAACCGTCGACGCTCACTGGGAAAAAGCTCGAAGGACCCGGTACCTGTCCGGCCTCCGGGAAACTCTCCGGAGAAGTCACACTGGAGACCACGACCGGCTCTCCCGTGACCGTCAACAACGAATAGGTAGGGAGTAGGCGAGAGGATCTCGCCGCTGCCAATCGCGACGGCGACCGTGCACGGCACGGTCGCCGTCGTCCTGTCCGGCCAAGCTCGCGATCGGGAAAACATCCATTGCTGAACTCACCCTCGACCGACGACCATCCGTCGCGATCTGGTGATGAGAGATGGGACAGGGAACAGGGAAGTCGTGGGCGGACATCGCTCGGTAGCCGTGGTGGCGTCGGCCGTCGTGGCCATCGCGCTGATCGCGGTCGCGCCCGCGTTCGGCGCCGCGGTCCACCCTTTCCTCGGCAGCTTCTGCGAACCGTCCGGCCTCGGTGTTGAACCCTGCGAGCCGAGCTTCGGTCAGCCCGCCGGGATCGCTGTGGATCCGGCCGACGGCGACCTTCTGGTGATCGATCTCCAGAACCGGACGCTGAGGCGTTTCACTGCCGACGGTGTGCCCGATCCGTTCTCCGCGCTCGGCGGCAACGTCATCGATGGGCATCCTGGTGGGCCGGACGAAACGCCCCAGGGAGAGATCCTCAGCGACGAAGGCAACGGGGGCAGCGAAAGCCAGGTGGCCGTGGCGCCGCCGGGCGCGACCGGAGGCACCGCCGGGGACATCTACGTGACAGATGCCTTACACGGCGTGATCGACGTCTTCGCCGGCAGCGGTGAATACCTGGGCCAGCGGTCGTTTTCGTATCCCTGCGGGGTGACGGTCGATGCGTCCGGCGACGTCTTCGTCGGCGACTACGTAGATGGCGTCCACAAGCTCATCCCGTCGGCCCCGGCCTCTTTCGCCGAATCGGCGGCCGGCCCATACCCGACTCCCGAACCGTGTCAGGTCGCTGCCGGGAGTGGACCCACGAGTGGCTTCGTCTTCGCCACGCAGTTCAACGGCCCGATCAGGAAGATCGCTGCGAGTGGGCCGGCCGAGGGCCAAACGAGATACGTCGTCTCTCCCGGGGCCAACCGGACGGTGGCGGTGGATCCCCTCACCGGGTACGTCGATGCCGCGCCAGGGGAAACGGCGCCCGCCACCGGAAGCCAGATCGTCGAGTACGACGCCTCAGGGGAAGGCGGGGCACAGCAGGTGTCGACGATCGCTCCCCCGGCGTCGGGGGAAAGCCCGGTCGACGGGGTCACGGTCAGTCCGACAAGCGGCCGCTCCTACGTCAGCCATGTCGGCAGCGCGAACCTCGACGCCTACGGGCCGCAGGCGTTCACGCCGGTCCCGACGATCCAAACAGCTTCTGGCATCACCGAAACGACGGCGGTCCTGCACGGCTCGGTCGACCCGGAAGGCGGTTCCTTGACCAGCTGCGAGTTCGAGTACGGGCCGAGCGCCGCCTACGGGTCCAGCGTCCCCTGTGAACCGGCGGCGGAAGCGATCCCGCCCGACAGCACCGACCATCCGGTGAGGGCGGAGCTCACCGGCCTTGCCGGCGGGGGGACCATCCATGTCCGCCTGGTCGTTGCCAATGCCAGTGGGTCGGCGAGGTCGAGCGACCAGACGTTCTCCACCCTGGGCAGCCCTCGTGTCGTCGAACAGGGTGCCGCATATCTCGACCGTCACGGGGCGACGCTCACCGCGCTCGTCGACCCGACCGGCCTGCCCACCAGCTACCACTTCGAGTACCTACCCCTGTCCCGCTTCGAATCCAGCGGCTTCTCCGACCCCTTGGTGGTTCGTACCGCCGAGGGCGCCAGGATCGACCCCGGACAGTCGCGGCGGGTCGAAGCGCGGATCGAGGGACTCACCGAATCCACGCCCTACGTGTTCCGAACGGTCGTGACCAATGCTTCCGGCCTCACCGATGGGTTACCCGCGCGGTTCGCGACCTGCGGACCTTCCTACGGCTCAGGTCTCCCGGACTGCCGAGGTGCCGAGCTGGTCTCGCCGGCCGGGAGAGGGCCACTTGCGATCGCGGGGGAAGTCACCCTGTTCACCGGACTTGCCTTCTTCTGGCAGGTCGCGACCGATGGCTCGGAAGTGGCATACGAGATGGCTCTCGGAGGTCCCGAAACCACCTCCGGCGGAGAAGTCATCTACCAAGGCAGGCGCACACCGTCGGGGTGGATCTCCCGCGAACTGACGCCGCCGGTCACCTCACTGATCAACCGACCGCCTCAGTCCAACGTCCCGAGCATCTACAAGTACTTTTCGCCGAACCTCGACTGCGGGATCGTCCAGTCCCAGCTGCCGCTGGCCGCGAACGCACCGAAGCGTACGGTCGAAGCCGGTGGCCTGAACCTGTTCCGCGCGCGGGGCGGGAACTACACGACGATCACCGAACGCGCCCCGATCAACCCGGAAGACGGGGGCGAACCGTTCCAGGTGGTCGGCGCCTCGCCGGGGTGTGGGCGCGTGCTCTTCGAGAGTTCCTACGGGTATGCGGGAGCCGGCTCGGGGACAAGCGGCGAATGGGAACTGTACGAATGGGCTGAATCCGCGGAGCCTCATCTGCGTCTGGCCGGAATGGTCCCTGGGCCGTCAGGCGAAGAGATCGTCAGGGCTCGCGCGGGAGACGGGGCATTCAACTACTTCGGCGCCGTCTCCCGGGACGCCTCGAAAGTCGTGTTCACGGCGAAGCGCCTGGTGAGCCCGAATCCTGCCGAGATCGGGGCGAAGGCGGTGTTCGTGCGGAGCGACGGGACCACCACCGATGTCTCGCTCTCCGAGACGAGCACGCCGGACACGGGCGCCACCTACCGGTACGCCGGGAAGGATGGCTCGCACGTCCTCTTCACCGCCAACGCCGGCCTGACGGCCTCGTCCAGCACGCGAGGAACCGACCTCTACGAGTTTGACTTCTCGAAGCCGCCGGGCGCGCGTCTCACGGATCTCAGTGTGGACACGAACCCCGCGGATTCCGCCGGGGCCGCGATCAGGGGCGTGCTCGGGAGCTCCGACGACGGGGCCTACGTCTACTTCGCCGCTCAAGGGCAGCTGGTCCCGGGAGAGGGCCGGACCTATTCGGAGAACCAGACCGCCGGTTCCTACAACCTCTACCTCACTCACGGGGGATCCCTGGCCTACATAGGTGGGTTCGGGGAAACCGAAGCTCGGCACAACATCGTCAGCGGAGCCGGCCTCTCCAACGCGAGCGCCACCTATCTGGCGAGCGTGACGCCCGATGGAACCCACCTGGTTTTCGAATCCGGACTCCAGTTGACCTCCTACGACAGCGGCGGCAGTTCTGAGGCATACCTCTACTCGGCCGCCACCGGTGCCACGGTCTGCGTCTCCTGTCGCAGCGACGGGGTCGCCCCGATCAGCAGCCCACTTCCCTTCTACCGGCTGCCCTTGGCGACCGCCTCATCGCAGACGAACCCGGTGGGAAGAAGGTCGAACCTCAGCGCCGATGGCGACCGGGTCTTCTTCCAGTCGCTCGATCCACTCACCCCCGAAGCAGTCGCGGGCAACCTGAACATCTACGAGTGGGAGGACGGCACGGTGTATCTGCTCGCCTCGGGAGGAGCGGCGAACGTTCAGGAAGGCGGTGCGGGCGGGCCCGTCCAGTTCTCTGAAGTCGAATTCGTGGGGGCCGGGGAAGACGGAGACGACGTCTTCATCGCCACGCCCAGACGACTCGCGCCGCAGGCCGAGGACGAACGACGCGCCGTCTACGACCTTCGGGTGGGAGGGGGCTTCCCGGCAGCGGAACCGCCGTCATCCTGCGATCCGCTCCGCGAAGGATCGTGTGGTGGGGCATCGACGGGCACGCCTGCTTCGACGGCCCCTGCCACCTCCGGCTTCGTCGGACCCGCCAACCCGAAAAGGGGCCGTCGCGTCTGCCGCAAGGGCCGGCGGGCCGTCAAGTCGCGCGGAAAGCGACGCTGCGTCGCCCGGCACAAGCGGCACGGGCACCGGAGGGCCGCACGATGACCGCGGGATCGCGAGGCCGCAAGCTGCTCTTGGTCATCGTTGCCGTCCTCGTCGTCTCGGCGGCCTGCGGCGCGCACGCGCGGGCCGCGGTCGCGACCCCTGCCTGGCGTCTCATCGCCGTCACCGGTCCCACCAACCTGCCGCCGTTCACCAGTGAGGTCCAGGAGCTCCTCGTCGACGCCGAATCGGGAACCTTCACTCTCGAATTCGAAGGCCAGGAGACGAGCCCGATCGTCTTCGACACCGCCCCCGGTGGGATCGAGGCGGCCCTGGAAGCCCTCCCGTCGATCGGCTCCGGCAACGTCGAAGTCACCGGCGGGCCGGGTGACGCGAGTGCCACCAGCCCCTACTTCGTCCGCTTCGCCGGCGCCCTCGCGGCCGCCGACCTGCCGTTGCTCGGGGCGGATTCCAGCGGGCTTGCCGGCGCCGGACACACAGCGGGCATCTCGCCGAAGACGGAGGGAGGGTCGCCCGGCAAGGGGACTCTCGCCGCCTACGCCACCAATGTCGGCGGGGAGACGAGCTCGGGGCACATCATCGTCGAAGTGGGTCCGTTGCCGGCCGGAATCACCACCTCCGGGGGCGAAGTGGGCGAAGGATGGGACTGCGTCCCGGTCGGCGGTGGCCAGGCGACCCTCGAATGCGAAACCGAGGCGGTCGTGCCGAGCGGGCAGACCGCGCTTCCACTATTGCTGCCCCTGGAAGTGGGCGCGCAGGCCCCGGCTCTGTCCGCGGTCGCCCTGGCCATTCGCGGGGGCGGTGCCGGAGGGATCGCCGAAGGGCTCTACCGATACCACTTGCCGCTCACCGTCTCCTCTCGGCCTGCTGCCCCCGGAGTGGCCGCGTTCTGGGCGGGCGCCTTCGACGCCGATGGCCTGCCCTCCACTCAGGCCGGCGGCCACCCGGGCCTGGCCGGCACCGGCTTCTTGGTCAACACCGTGATCTCTCCCAGCGGCACGGTGATCCCCGCGGGGGATCTACGCACCGTCAACGTCGACCTCCCGCCCGGCTTCATCGGCAACCCGTTGGTGACCCCCCGCTGCCCGCAGAACGCCCTGCTTCCCGGGCGCGGTGAACTGTGCACCACGGATTCCAGCGTAGGCATCGTCCGGGCGCCGATCGGAGTCTTCGGCGGTGCACTCGGAGAAGGCGGACATGGTGGACTGATCAATGACCAGCCGCCCTTCGGCTATCCGGCCGAGCTCAGCTTCGAACTCATGTTGGCGCCGGTCAGCACGCTGGCCTCGATTCGCAGCGACAGTGACTACGGCGTCTCGCTCGAGGCCCGAGAAATCGTCATGGCCCAGTACGTCTACGGCAGCTTCATCTCGCTCTTCGGCACCCCGCCGGGGTCGTCCGGACGCTCCTTCCTCACCAACCCGACCGACTGTGCCGAACAGGCCCGCCAGGCGCCGGAGACCACGGTCGCGGTCAACAGTTGGCAGGATCAGGACCCGAGCGCGGTCGACAACGAAATGAGCGTCGCCATCCCGCCGGTCATCGGTTGCGAGCGGCTCGGTGCGCGTTTCCACCCGACCTTCTCGTTTCGACCCGAAAGCGACCGTGCGGCGAGCGTCTCGCCTTTCACGGCGGCGCTCCATCTTCCACCGGAAGGCCTGGAGGAACCGGAAGGGCTCGCCGCTCCCGAGCTCAAGAAGACGGTCGTCACGCTGCCGCCGGGGGTCGACGTCAATCCGTCCTCGGCGAATGGGCTGGCGGCCTGTTCGGAGGCGCAGATCGGCCTGGTGACGACGGCCGGCGCGGTTCCCAACCCGATCCGCTTCGATCGATCGACGCCGGACTGTCCCGACGCCTCGAAGCTCGGCATCGTCGAAGCGCGCTCGCCCGTGCTCGAGGAAACCCTCGGAGGGACGATCTACCTGGCTGCTCAAGAAGAAAATCCCTTCGACAGCCTGCTCGGTCTCTACCTCGTCGTCGAAAGCCCGAGGAACGGGGTCATGGTGAAGTTGCCGGGCGAATTGCGGCCGGACCCGCGGACCGGTCAGTTGACCGCCACCTTCGACTACAACCCGCAGCTGCCGGTGGAAGACCTGACGCTGCGCGTTCGTGGAGGCGGTGCGCGATCGCCGCTGTCCACGCCCGCGGTCTGCGGGACCTACACGACGAAAGCCGAGCTGACGCCGTGGTCGGCGCCGGAATCGGGGCCGGCCGCGCAGAGCGAAGACAGCTTCGCCATCACCGGCGCCCCGGATGGTGGCGGCTGTCCGACGAGCGAGGCGGGTCTTCCGTTCGCTCCGAGCTTCGACGCGGGCACAACCTCGACGGCGGCGGGTACCCACTCAACGCTCGTGGTCAACCTCTCCCGACGCGACGGCGAAAAGGAACTGACCCGGCTCGACTTCACCTTGCCGCCCGGGCTGACCGCGAAGCTCGCGGGTGTGCCGTACTGCCCCGACGCGGCGATCGCGGCTGCCGTGAACAGGACGGGCAGGTCCGAGCAGGCCGACCCGAGCTGTCCGGCCGCTTCCCGGATCGGCAGCGTGGACACTGCCGCCGGAGTCGGGTCGGAGCCGATCCACGTCGGCGGCGCCGTGTACCTCGCCGGGCCCTACGGCGGTGCGCCACTGAGCGCGGTGGTGATCACTCCGGCGGTGGCGGGCCCGTTCGACCTGGGCGACGTGGTCGTGCGGACCCCGCTGTTCGTGAACCCTGAAACGGCGCAGATCACCGCTCGCTCCGACGAGATCCCACGCATCCTCAGGGGGATTCCGCTGAAGCTGCGGTCGGTCGAGATCAAGGTCGACCGTCAGGACTTCAGCCTCAACCCGACCAGCTGCGACCCGATGGCGATCGATGCGCGGGTGAGCAGCCCGGACGGCGCCGTGGCGTCACCCTCGAGTCGCTTTCAGGTCAGCGGATGTCAGGCGCTCCCTTTCAAGCCACGGTTGAAGCTCCGGGTCATCGGCAAGACCGACCGCAATGCCAAGCCACGACTGAAGGCCGTGCTCACCGCCAGGCCGGGCGAAGCGGGCGTACGCCGCGCGCAGGTCAACCTGCCGCGCTCCGAGTTCCTCGAACAGAGCCATATCCGGACGGTTTGCACGCGCGTCCAGTTCGCGGCGGGAGACGGGAACGGATCGGCCTGCCCGAAGGGCTCGATCTACGGCCGTGCCAAGGCCTGGACCCCGCTCCTCGACCACCCGCTCGAAGGCAACGTCTACCTCCGCTCCAACGGCGGGGAACGGAAGCTCCCCGACCTGGTCGCGGCGCTCGATGGCCAGATCGACATCGCCCTCCGGGGCAAAGTCGATTCCGGACCGAACAAGGGGATCCGCAATACCTTCGAAGTGGTGCCTGACGCACCGGTCTCGCGTTTCGTACTCGAAATGGCGGGCGGCAAGCGGGGCCTGCTGGTCAACTCAGAAGACCTCTGCTCGAAGCGGGCGAAGCGCCGCGCGATCATCCGGCTGACCGGACAGAACGGCAAGGTCGAGACGCTCAAGCCTCGCGTCCACAACCAGTGTGGGAAAAGTCGGACGAGGAAGAGCATGGGTCGGTAGCGCCGGCCGACGCTTCGACACCGCGTTCCTCGCAAGCCGCGGGCGCGCCGGGCTGAGCGCCGCCGGGCCGCATATATGGTGCGCTTCATGGGGGACGCGGGTCCAGAGAGCCGCGGCTTGCTCGCCGCGCGGCTACGGGAGCGCTCGCCCGAACTGCGGGCGGCGGTCGCGACGCGCGTCCACGCCTTCGACGATCCGGCCGCGGTCCCCGATCCGGCCTACCGCGAGGGCCTCGAGGTGGCGCTGCCGGCGGCGGTCGAGTACTCGATCGACTGTCTCGAGGCCGGCGCCGGGCGGCGGCCCGAGGTGCCGGTCGAGGTCCTCGCGCAGGCTCGGCTGGACGCGCGCGACCGCGTGCCGCTCGACACGGCGACGCGTCGCTACCTGGCGGTCAACGCGCTCTTCGGCGACTTTCTGGCCGAGGAGGCCGAGCGGGCCGGCGTCCCGAGCGGGGCGCTGCGGCGACTGCTCGCGACCCAGGCGACGCGGCTCGACGAGATGCTCGCTGCTGCCGGTGCCGAGCACGCGCGCGAGGTCCGGAACCGACCGACCACGGCCGCGGAGCGGCGGCGTGAGTGGGTCAAGCGCCTGCTCGCGGGAGAGCTGGTCGACCAGGCCGAACTCGGCTACGACCTCGACGCGGAGCACGTCGCCTTGATGGCGAGGGGCGACGCGGCGAAGGAGCTGCTGCGCGCGCTTGCCGCCGGTCTCGATCGCCGCCTGCTCGCCGTCCGCCGCGAGGAGGAGCCGCTCTGGGCCGCCTGGCTCGGCGGGCGGCGACCGATGGCGACCGAGGAGATCTTGCGGGCGCTCGAGGAGATGCCGCTCGACGGCGTCGTCCTCACCGTCGGCGAGCCCGCCGAAGGGCTGGAGGGTTGGCGCTTCAGTCACGCTCAGGCGAAGGCCGCCCTGCCGATCGCCGACCGTGGCGGCCGGCCGGTCGTCCGCTTCGTCGACGTCGCGGTCGAGGCGGCGATCGTGCGCGACGAGCTGATCGCGATCTCGTTGCGTAGCCGCTATCTCGAGCCGCTGGAGTCGGCACCGGACGGCGGCGAGCTCGCCCGCCGCACGCTGCGCACCTACTTCGCCGCCGAGCGCAACGTCTCGGCGACGGCGGCGGCACTCGGGGTGGACCGTCGCACCGTGCGCAACCGGCTGGTGGCGATCGAGGAGCTGCTCGGCCGGCCGCTGAACGGCTCGGCGGCGGACATGGAGGTCGCGCTGCGGCTCGTCGATTGACCCACCCCGCCGTTTCCCACTTTGGTCACACGGGGTCCGTCGACTCCCCAGATCGGGGCGGTGCGGGGAAGGCAGGCGACGGACGATGGCGGCATGAAACGGAACCTGATCCGCGTCGGCCTCGTCGCCATCGCCATCGCCTCGATCCTCTCCGGTGCGGCCTTCGCCGCCAAGGAGGTCGTGCGCTCCGGCAACCTCGAACTGACCGACAACGGCGGGATCTCGCCCTACAAGCTGCCGGCGCACGGCGGCGCCGCGGCGACCGCCCGGCTCGAAGCGGAGATCGGCACCCTCGACGGCGCCCAGCCCCCGGCCCTCAAGACGATTGACCTGGAAGTCTCGAACACGATCGGAGTCGACGCGGTCGGCCTGCCGGTCTGCAAGATGAATCAGGTCCTCGCCACCAGCTCGCAGTCGGCGAAGCGGGCGTGCGGCGACGCGTTGATCGGCAGCGGCTCCGCCGAAGTCGAAGTCACCTTCCCGGAACAGGCGCCGTTCTCCTCGACCGGCCCGCTCCTCCTCTTCAACGGCGGCGTCCAAGGGAGGTCGACGAAGGTCCTCCTCCATGCCTACGTGGACGTTCCGGCGCCCACGGCCATCGTGGTCCCGGCCGACATCACGCGCATCCACAACGGTGCCTACGGCCTCGAGATCACCGCGACGATCCCGAAGATCGCGGGCGGCGCGGGCTCGGTCACCAAGTTCCAGCTGAACGTCGGCCGCAAGTTCACCTACCGCGGCCAGTCCCGCAGCTTCCTGACCGCCACCTGCCCCACCGGGCACTGGGGCACCCGCGGCGAAGCCGAATTCAGCGACGGCACCCGCCTCCACGTTCTGCACGTCTTTCCCTGCGCCACCGCTCCGTGAGCGGCCCCCGGCCGCCGCCGAGCCCCCCGACGCAGGTACGATTATCCGCTGCGGCGGGATAGCTCAGTTGGTAGAGCACACGACTGAAAATCGTGGTGTCCCCGGTTCGAGTCCGGGTCTCGCCATCGGGATCGATGGAACGCAGTGCAAGGGCTCATGCTTTGTTCCAGATTCTGGAATATGGAATGAGTGGCCGCTACGGTCGAATGCTTCGACCCCAAGACATCTTCGTTCTGCTCAAGCTTGCCCTCTGGAGCGGGAACCAATGGACTTTTGACCAGGTCGCGCACGAGCTTGGCCTGAGTGTCTCGGTGGTCCACCGCAGCGTCGATCGCTCGGTCAAGGCTCGCCTGTTCGCCCGAGAGAAGAGGCAGGTGGAAAAGGCCTTGCTCCTGGAGTTCCTCATCCACGGGGTTCGCTTTGCATTCGCTCCTGAGTGGGGCGGCGAAGCGCGAGGTATCCCGACCGCCTGGGCAGCATCGCCGCTCAACCAGGGGCTGGTCCGATCAGACGCCCCTCCGCCCGTCTGGCCAGATCCGCACGGCACCGCGCGCGGGATCGCGCTGACCCCACTGGACCCGCGCGTGCCGGACGCCGTCCGACGCGACGAAAGGCTCGGGGCCCTCCTTGCGCTGGTGGACGCGATCCGCATCGGCGGCGCCCGGGAACGCGCCCTGGCCGCCGGGATCCTCGAGGATCTGCTCGAAAGCAAAGCCGCGGGATGACCACGACGAACATCGAGATGCTGGAGCGCGCCGCCGCTCTCCTCGACCAGCTTCCCGATGCGGTGGTCCGAGGATCGACCGCGAGCAGATAGGGAGGTGAGATGACCGAGATGGCGAGGGCGATCCCTACGGAAGCCGGGATTTCGAGGACCTGATCCTGTTGATCGACAGTCGAGTCGAGCTCGCCGCAGAAGTCGTCTCCAGCGAACAGGAGTTGCGGAGGTTCATTTCGAGTGAACTCGCCGATCTTCGCCGACAGTCGAACTTTGGCTCGGCAGGCGAGGGCATGTTGAAAGGTGGGTTCGAGTCGCAGGCGCGTCGGGAGCAGGTCGACTGCCTGCGCATCGAGGCGATCATCAACGGCGACTCGAACGTGGGAGCTCACGACTGAAAAGCTTGGTCTCTTGGATTCGATGGCGGAGCGGCCGAACTTGAGAAGGCCCTGCATATGAGGCTCTTCCTGAACGGTGACCCCATCAGCTGACAGATCCCGCTCTGGTAGAAGGCCAGCTTCGTGACCCAATCGCGACCCATTGAGACCGCCGTTTTGGCGGCTTGACCGTTCCCAAGGGCTCATCTACCGGATTTCGTAATGGGGGGCTCCTCCTGGGCCGGCGAGGTTGACGTAATTCCCGATTATCGGGCGTCGGCCGGGGTCGCGACGCCGCACGGAAGTGCCGCGGGTTGGTGCTTCAGCGTGTTTAGCTGACCGGACGCGCCGGCGACTCGCTATAGCTGGCGCCGAGCGAGTGTTTCGGTCCTCCCGCTAGCAGTCGGGCGGGAGGGTGGCTTCCGGCTTGAACTGCACCGGCGCGGTGGCTTTCGTTCCGGCGTAGCCGCCATAGGCCCAGATGAACGCCCCTACGTGAAAGGCGCCCGCGAGAGGGCGTCGATCGTCGGTTCGGAGCAGCTGCCGGTCGAGGTCGGGACGGCCAAGGGATGGGTGGCGGCCGCGGTTTCGAGTTGGATGCAGTCGTCCCGGCCAACTTCAAAGCCCCCGCCGAATTGTTCGCAACTGAGTTCCACGTCGGGTCCTGGACCAGGCACCGAGCCGAGTTCGATGTAGAGGGTGCCGATCCGCCAGATCCGGGTTCGATCGCCAGCGGCTGCTAGTAGCCCCGGTAGCGAAGGGTTCATCGCATCCTCCTTCATCGGAGAGCCGCAGAGCGGACCGTCGCGGCGATTCGGCCGAACGGCGCGGCTGTCCGCCGAAACTCAGGTATCCGCCGCAGCGGCCCCGGTTTCGATCGACCGTAGGCTGGCGTCCGGTCGGATCGAACGAAATGAGAGGAAGACCTCAGGCTGGCCTATACGTCTCAGGCGGACTACGTTCCAGGACCTGTCGCGGCTCTTCGGCAACGAGGGTGCGGCACGGATCGCTCGTATTCGCAATCGACGATCTACGGCACGGTCAAGGCCTGGACGCCTCTCCTCGACCAGCCGCTCGAGGGCAACCTCTACCTGGTCGGTGGTTACGGCTACAAGCTCCCGGCGCTGGTCGCCGAACCGAACGGCCAGATCCGGTGCTCCTGGTCAGCAAAGTGGACTCCAGTCCGAACAAAGGCTGCACGCCACCTCCGAAGCGGTGCCCGACGCCCCGGTGAGCCGCTTCGTCCTCGAGGACATGCCCGAGGTGCGCGACTGGACCTGGGGTTCGTCCGCGGACTGAGCGCGTGGCGGAACCCGGGCCGATCCTCACCGTCAACGCGGGCTCCTCCAGCCTGAAGCTGCGGCTGCTGGGCGAGGACGACGAGGTGCTCGCCGAGAACGAAGGTCGGTCGAGCGACGAAACGGAGGCTCTGCGCGAGGAGCTGCGGCGGATGCTGGACGCCGGCTGACCGCGGCCTTCCTCGGGGTCCGACTCGATCCGGCACGCAACGAACGCGGCGCGCCCGACACGGTGCTCTCGCCGCCCGGCGCGGCCGTGACCACGGTCCTGGTCGGATTCCTCATACCTACTCACAACATTCGGCCAGAGTCCGAATGATGTGAGTAGATTTTTCAATCGCGGGAACTTTGGGACAGGGGGATCCGTCGGGGATCCCCGGATCGGAGATGACATGCACGCGAGGACCCGCCCGCCACAGCGCCCAGCCCACCTGCTGCGAGCGCCCCTCTCCGCCGCCCTCCTGGCGCTCTCGGTCTGCCTGGTCGTGGCCGGCCCCGCATCGGCGGCGCCGTCGCGCCCGAGCGGCCTCTTCCTCACCCTGGCCGCCCGCGTCTGCCCGTCCTATACCGACATCACCGCCAACAAGGCGCGCAACAACATCATGGAGAGCCTGCGCGACCTCGGTCCCGACACCCCCTACAGGGACGGCGAAAACGTCGACCCTGACGTCGAGCAGGCCGTGCAGCCGAACTGCCAGGCGCTGCCGGACTGGCGCTTCACCGTCGGCGACGACTACACGAGCAAAGCGGTCGCCGGCCCGTGGGGAGTCCTCTCGGTGATCAAGGGCCGGCTGCGCGAGCCGCTGGTGACGAAAAAATCGACGCCGCTCCTGAACGCCCGCGCCGAACCGACCGGCAGACAGATCGCGGGCGCGGTGACCTACGAACTCTCCCAGGCCGAAGCGAAACTCGCGCCCAGAGGCTCGCTGTGGGTGCAGGGAGGGACGCCCGAGGACCCGGTCCTCGACGACCTCTATCCGGGACCCGAATACGGCTTCGGCGCGCTGCGCTGCTCGACCGACAACGTCAACGGCGACAACGTCGAGTATGTCGCCTACCCGGCCGGAGCCACCCACGTCTTCTGCTTTGCCTACTACGTCAAGCCGCCGCCGACCGGCGGGACGATCGTGATCCGAAAGCAGGAGACGGGCAGCGAGGCGCCAGCCGAAACGTTCAACTTCGCCGGCAACCTCTCCTATGAGCCGGGCGGCCATTTCAGCCTCTCCCCGGCGGCGGGCGGCAGCGCCTCGGAGACCTTCTACCGCGGCGCGACCTCCGCCGGCGGCGAGCCCTGGCGGGTGGTCGAGCAGGCCCCGGTCGACTGGCGCCTCAGCGACCTCGCCTGCATCTCCCGCGACGGCACCAGCCAGGTCGGCACCTCGCGCGAGGACGCCGAAGCGCGGATCGACCTCGGCGCCGGGGACCTCGTCACCTGCACCTACACCGACGAATACTCACCGCCGCCCGAGGGGCTCGTGATCCGCAAGATCACCGAAGGCGGGGTCGGCGCCTTCGACTTCCAGGTCAAGCCGTCGGGCCAGGGTGCCGACCGGCAGGCCCGGGCAACCACGCAGGAGGAAGGCGTCGCGGTCGACGCGCAGCCTTCGCCGCTCGACCTCCAACCGGGCGATTACCGGATCGTCGAGGACCTGCCGACCTCCGAGGAGGGACGCTGGGAGCTCCGGCGGGTCGAATGCGGCGGCAAGGAGGTGCCGATCGAGGACGACGGCGTCGCCGCGACGGTGTTCCCCCGGGCGGTCGAGACCTGCACCTTCACCAACCGCTTCGTGCCCTTCGGCCGGATCGAGATCTCGAAGATCACGCGAGGTGCGCTCGGCACCACGGGATTCGAGGTCGGGTCCGGTGCGGATCCGGAAGTGACCTTCCTCAGCCATGCGACCACCACCGCGGAGGGCAGCGCGGCCAAGGCCGTCGGCGAGCCGGCCGATCACCTCGAGCTCGGTCGCTACACGATCACCGAGCTGGCCCCGCCTCCCGGCAGAGGTGAATGGGGGCTCGAGGAAGTGAGCTGCGACGGCCGGGTGGTGCCCTTCGCCCAGGGCCGGGTCGAACTGACGCTCACCGAGAAGGACCCGCATCGCCACTGCACCTTCGTCAACCGCTTCAACCGCGAAGACGAATCACCGTTGCCGCCCCCGCAGCGTCCCGACGAAGCCGCGCCGGCCGATCTCGTGGTCGCCAAGCGCCTGCTGACGGCACGGCCGGAGGCGGGCGAAGTGATCGAATACGAGATCACGGTGACCAACCGCGGCCGCGGCGACGCGGCCGATGCGACGGTGGTCGACCAGCCGCTCGGCCCGGCCCGCCTGGTCTTCGCCCGTCCGGAGCACGGCAGTTGCCGAGAAGCTCTGCCTGTGACCTGCGACCTCGGGACGCTCGGCGCGGGGGCGAGCGCGAGCGTCCGCGTCGGGATCATCTCGCCGACGCCCGGTCTGCTGCTGAACCGCGCCGTAGCCGGGACCGAGAGCAACGACCAGGACGTCGCCGCCGCGGAGGCCGAATCGCCGGCCAGGGTGCGACCGGCGCGCGCGACCGAACCGCCCGTCCCGGGACTCGGCTGAGGCCGGGTCGCGGCCTCCGCCGGGTGGTAGCGAGTCAGGTCGCCGGTTGGGATGTCGGATCGGGCCGAGACGCCGATCGCCGCCGTGGTGCGGTGGCTCGCCAGACACCGAGCCCGCATCCTGGCGGCGATCGCCCTCGGCGCGATCCTCGCCGGAGGAGCGCTCCACCTGCTCGGCGAGCCGGATGCCGGCAACGCGATCTGGTGGACGGTCCTCGTCATCCTCACCGCCGAGCTGGCGGTCGAAGTGGCGCGGAGCGTCCTGGTCGATCACGACATGGGCGTCGACACGATCGCCCTGGTGGCGATGGTCGGTTCGCTCGCGCTCGGCGAACTGCTCGCCGGCCTCGTCATCGGACTGATGTTCTCCGGCGGCCTCGCCCTGGAGGAACTTGCCTCGGCGCGGGCGCGGGGGGCGCTGACCGCCCTGGTCGAACGGGCGCCGAGGCGGGCACGGATCCACGTCGACGGCGAGATCCGGGACGTCCCGGTCGAGGCGGTCGGGGTGGGCGACGTCGCCGTCGTCCGCACCGGCGAGGTGATCCCGGTCGACGGGACGCTGATCTCCGACGAGGCCGTCGTCGACACCAGCACGCTGACCGGTGAGCCGTTGCCGGTAAGCCTCACTCGTGGGATGTCGGTCCTCAGCGGGACCGCCAACGCGGGGGCGCCCTTCGACGTGCGCGCCGCGCGTCCGGCGGCGGAGAGCGCCTACTCGGCGCTCGTCCGTCTGGTCTCCCAGGCGGAGACCGAGCGGGCGCCGCTGGTGCGGATGGCCGATCGCTACGCCGGCTTCTTCCTGCCGGCGACGCTGTTGATCGCAGGCCTCGCCTGGGCGCTCAGCGGCGATGCCGTGCGCGGTCTCGCCGTGGTCGTGGTCGCGACGCCCTGCCCGTTGATCCTGGCGGCGCCGATCGCGCTCGTCTCCGGCCTCTCGTGCGCCGCCAAAGCGGGGGTGATCGTCAAGGGCACGGGGGCGATCGAAACCCTCGGCCAGGTGCGCACCGTCCTCTTCGACAAGACCGGCACCCTCACGGTCGGCACCCCGTCGATACGGGAGATCGTCCCCCTCGACGGTCTCGAGCCCGCCGAGATCCTCACCCTCGCCGCCTCGGCCGACAGCATGTCGGCCCACGTTCTCGGCGCCGCTCTCGGTGAGGCGGCCCACGAGGCCGACCTGGTCCTCGCCGAGCCCACCGACGTCGAGGAGGACCCCGGTCAGGGCATCGCGGCGACGGTCGCCGGGCACCGGGTCGCGGTGGGGAGCCGCGCCTTCCTCGCCGGCCAGGGCATCCCGGAGGACCAGCTGGAGGCTGCGTCGACCGTCGCCGGGCATGGGTCGGGAGAGGCGCGGGTGATGGTCGGCGTCGACGGCGAGGCGGCCGGCGTGATCGTGATGGCAGACGACCTGCGTCCCGATGCCACCGGCATCGTCGAGCGGTTGCGAGGGGAAGGGGTACGCCAGGTCGCGATGGTCTCCGGCGACCGCCGCTCGGTCGCCGAGCGGATCGGTCGGGAGATCGGGGTCGACCACGTGTATGCCGAGCAGTCTCCGCAGGACAAGCTGGAAGTCATCAGGCGGCTGCGCGAGGACACCGGACTGGGCCCGGTGATGATGGTCGGCGACGGCGTCAACGACGCCCCGGCCCTGGCGATCGCCGACGTCGGCGTGGCGATGGGGGCGGCGGGGGCGACGGTTTCCTCGGAGACCGCCGACGCGGTGATCACCGTCGACCGGATCGACCGGGTGGTCGACGCAGTCCATGCCGGCCGCGGCGCCTTGCGGATCGCCCGACAGAGCGTCGTGGTGGGAATGGGCCTCAGCCTGGCGGCGATGGGCGTCGCCGCGTTCGGCTACCTGCCGCCGCTCACCGGCGCGCTCCTCCAGGAGGGGATCGACCTGGCGGTGATCCTGAACGCGCTGCGGGCGCTGCGGGTCTGACGAGTCAAGTCGCGAGTTGTGGTGTAACGGGACCCGCCGGCACAACCCGGCGTGATAGCTGACCGATCACCGATATGGGTGGGCGTCGGGCGTCCCTCGCCTCTTCCGGAGGAGGGTGGCCCGGGCGAGCAGCAGGCCGGATCATCGGTCGAGTTCCCTTGCGGTGGCCGGCCGGCGGTGAGAGGTTCGTTCTGTCTCACGCTCGCCTGCCCAGCCCTACGGAGAGGTCTCCTTGAAGCGCCTGCCGCGCCCAGTAGTCGCGATACCGATCGTCCTCGTCGCGATTGCGATCGCCTACGCCGGCCCGGCCGCCGCCGAAACCCCGCCGGGGCCCCGACTGGCCTACCAGCGCTTCATCAGCTACCCCGAGGTGTACTTCACGATCGGTCCCGACGGCGGCGAACCCCAGCCGCTGGTCGATTTTGCGACCGCCGGTCTGCCCAAGCCCGCGGCCAGCGCCGGTTTCACCTGGTCGCCGGACGGCACCAGGTTCGCATACGTGGGGGTGACCGGCGACGGGATCGGATCGAAGCCGGGCGAACGGCGGATCTATGTCACCCCGGCGGCAGGAGGCCCCGCGGTCGAGGTCCCGGGCAGCCTCGGGGCGGAGATGCCGGTCTTCGCGCCCGACGGCAGCTCCGTGGCGGCATTGCGGATCCGCCTCCGCCCCCGGGCGCACGGCGGCGGGGTCGAACAGTCGTCGATCTGGCTGCTCGGGCTCGACGGGATCGGGGCACGCCGGCTCACCCCCTGGCGCCACGTCTTCAAGGAAACGCCCTGGTCCTTCGAGCCCGACGGGAGCGGCCTCGGGATCATCCGCAGCGTCAGCATCGGCCGACACAAGGCAAGCGGGGAAGCGGTGGTCCTCCCCCTCGGCGGCGGCGCCGAAGAGCGGATCGCGACGAAGGCGGTCGGCCTCGCCTTCTCTCCCGACGGCACCCGGGTCGCCGTGCTGCGTCCGGGGGTGACGGGCGAGGATCTCTGGGTGGGCGCCGCCGACGGCACCGACCTCCAGCTGATCAGCGACGGTCCACGCACCGAGGAATCACCGACCTGGGACCCCTCCGGGCAGCGGCTCGCCTTCGTGATGGCACCGGCCCCCACCTTTCACCCGAACTTCGGCTTCTACGGCAACGCGCTGCTGCAGGTCAACGCCGACGGCACCTGCCAGACGGTGCTGCGAACCGAATCGACGTCCTACGCCATCTACTCGCCGAGCTGGCAGCCGGGCCCGGGCCGCGGCGCCGGCCCGATCAGCTGTTGATCCCTGTGCCTCCCCGACCTCTCGATCTCGCGGAAGGATCCAGATGAGGCGCGGGCGCGGCCTGCTCGCCTACGCAAGCGTGGCCGCGTCCTGGCGCTGACGGTCGCGCTCGGGCTCCGGGCGGCTTGGGTCGATCCCGACGCGCTCGGCCGGATCAGCGGAGCCGTCAGCTCCGCGCTTTGTTCAGGACCTCGACGTAGTGAGGATTGCGCATGATTCCGAGCACATTCCCGAACGGATCGATGACCGACGCGGTGACGAAACCACTGTCGCCACGCGGCGTGACCGGGTCGTACTCCTCCGCGCCCATCTCGAGCAGCTTCGCGAACGTCGCATCGACGTCGTCGACGTGCCAGAGCAGAATCGCCCCGCCGGGCCCCGAGGTCATCGCCTTCGGCGCGTACCTGCGGTCGATGATCCCGAACTCGTGTTCATAGTCACCGATGCGGAACTCGACGTAGGCGGGGTTCTCTTCGTCGGGCTGTTGAAAATAGGCTTCGACGCCGAGGAGCTGGGCGTACCAGTCACGCGCGGCGGTAAGGTCGTCGGCCCAGTAGTTCACGGTAGCCATGCCGCGAAGAAGATGTCCGTTCGTCATTTTCGAATTCCTCCGTTCTGAGTGATCAAGTCGCGGCCATGATGGACTCCGACCGGCACCCCGTATTCCAGAAATCCGCAGAGATGGGCCGGCGGCGCGACTACGTTCCGCGCGGGCGCCTCGACCCGGCCGGATTCGAGCGGAACGTGGAGTTCTCGATGCGACCGCCGAGCGCCGACCTCGAGCAATTCTTGGAGCACTTCTGGATCGTTCGCTGGGACCTCGAGGACGTCGTCTACAGGTCGCCCGAGGTGATGAACCGACCCTACGTGGACGTGTTCATGTCGGCGTCCGGATCCGGCATCCAGGGAACGTTCCGCGGGCGCAAGTCCTACCTCGCCGAGGGGAGCGGCAGGATCGTCGGCGCGCGCTTCCGGCCCGGGGCCTTCCGGGCGTTCGCGCCGATGTCGCTCGCCGAGCTGCAGGACCAGGTGCCGCCGCTGACGCGAGTCTTTCCGGAGGCAGACGACGAGTTCGTTGCGCGCGCGAGCTCCCGCGACGACGAGGAGGCGCTGCAGATCCTCAGTGGGCTGCTGCTGAGCAGGAACCCGCGCTACGACGACAACGTCGACCTCCTCGACGAGATTCTGGCGCGCATCGAGGAGGACGAGGAGCTGCGGACGGTGGAGGCGGTGGCGAAGGCCTTCGCCAGGAGCCAGCGCTGGATGCAGCAGTTCTTCCACGACTATGCCGGGATCAATCTCAAATGGTTTCTGCAGCGTCACCGGGTGCTCAACGCCGCCGAGCAGATCCGCGCTCTCGACGAGCCGGACTGGGCCCGCCTCGCCTACGAACTCGGCTACGCCAGTCAGCAGCACTTCATCTCAGACTTCAAGAAAGCACTGGGCGTGACGCCGGTCCAGTACAGGGATCAGTACCGGCACAGCTGACGACGCGATCCGGCCGATCTCCGGCTCCCGTCCGCGAGTTGGCGGCGAGCGCGCTCCAAGGGGGGAGGGTGCGCTCGTCCTCGGGCGGGCGGACCAGCGCCTCCGTGTAGTTGACCGTGCAGATCACGACCTCGTCCCCGGGCCCGTAAAGGGGAGCGTCTCGGGATGGCAGGGGTATTTCCGTCGGAAGGGCCTCCCTGAACCGGAGCTTCGGCTCAGGCGGTCGGTCGGGGGAGGGAGAACAGCACCTCTAGGGCCCGGGTCCCCGGCCGGCATTCAACCCCGGGGATGCCACGTACGATCGGCGGTCCGATGTCGACGGGGGATCTGAAGGCATGAGGGTCAGGGCAGGCTTTGGCGTACTGCGCGAGCGGAACTTCGCGCTCCTCTACGCGGCGCGCACCGTGTCCCTGGTCGGTGACGGCATGGCACCGGTCGCGCTGGCCTTCGCCGTCCTCGGGTTGACCGGCTCGACCGCGGACCTCGGCATCGTCATGGCGGCCCGCAGCCTCGTCGTCGTCGCCTGCATCCTCGCGGGCGGAGTCTGGGCGGACCGCGTCTCCCCACGGGTCGCGATGCTCCTCGCCGACCTGGGCCGTGGAGCCGCGATGGCCGTGATGGGCGTGTTGCTGATCGCGGGGACGGCGCAGGTCTGGCAACTCGCCGTCCTCTACGGGATCGAGGGGCTGGGGACCGCCCTCTTCAACCCCGCCTCGAGCGCGATCGTGCCCGCGATCCTGCCGACCTCGCGACTGCAGGACGCCAACGCCCTGCTCAGCCTCTCGAAGTCGGCGGGCCAGGTCGCCGGCCCCGCCGTCGCCGGCCTCCTCCTCGCGCTCGGCTCGCCGGGCGAGGCCCTCCTGGTCGACGCCGGAACCTTCGCCGTGAGCGCCGCGTTCCTCGTCCGGATCGCCGCCCGGCCCGTGCGGACGGTCGCGACCTCCACCTTCGTCGATGACCTGAGGGAGGGATGGAGGGAGTTCTCCTCGCGGACCTGGCTTTGGGTCTGCGTCGGCGCCGCGGCCTTCTCCAACGCGATCTTCTTCCCCGCCTTCCAGGTCCTCGGTCCCACGGTCGCCGAGCGCTCGCTCGGCGGCTCGGGCTCCTGGGCCCTGATCGCCGCCGCCTTCGGCCTCGGTTCGATGGTGGGAGGGGCGGCCGCCATCGCGATCCGCGTCGCCCGCATCCTGCTGGCGGCCGAGGCGGCCGTGATCACCCTCGTCGCTCCGATGATCCTTCTGGCGGCAGGGGCGGGCACGTTCGCGATCGCCGCCGGCTCTCTGTTCGCGGGCTTCGGCCTGACCCTCGCGGGGGTCCTCTACGAGACCGCCGCCCAACAGCACATCCCAACCGTGGCGATGGCGCGGGTGAGCGCCTACGACTGGTTCGGCTCGCTGGCCATCGAGCCGCTCGGCTTCGCCCTGATCGGGGCGCTGGCGGCAGGCGTCGGTGTCTCGCCAGTGCTCTGGGCCGGGGCGGCGTTGCTGGTGCTGATCCAGTCCGCCGTCCTCGCGGTGCCGAGCGTGCGGAACCTGCGCTCGATCGTCGGGTCCGACATGCGCCAGTCGACCGTACCGATTAATAGAACAAGAGATACCGATTAAACCAGCGAGCATCTAGCCTTCCGCATCTGGCGGGAGCCAGGAAACATGATGCGGCACTTCTCTCGTTCTAACCCGGTCGGGCGCGCGGTGCTCGTGGTGCTCGCGATGGGCGTGGCACTCCTCGCCCCCGGCGTCGCCCACGATGGGGAAATCCCGCGCCGGTCGCGCCGATGTACTCGATGACCGTCGCGAACGCGGACACCTGGCTGGCCGGAGGCGCGCTGTTCAGACTCTAGAGGGACGGGATGGCGGCGCCCACTGGACCGCCGTCACGCTCCCGGTCCCGATTCGGCCTTCGCCGCCGCCGCCGCCGCTGACGGCACCTTCCGCGTCGTCAGCGTCCACAACTCGAACCAGGAAAGTCAGGAAGCGCAGGTCTTCCGGATCACGGCAGCGGGAGCGATCGAAGCCGTCGGTCCGCCGATCGACGGCCCCGGCGGCGTCTTCGGGCAGACCGCGGCCTCTCCGTCCGGCGAGACCTGGGTTCCGCACCGGCAACCGGGCGGGGGTGGCTGGGTCCTGACCGTCGTCGGCGCCGACGGCTCGGTCGCGAACCTGCCGCTGCCGGGCGGCAGCGCCGACGAATGGAAGGCACGGGCGACGGCGCTCGGCATGCGGTTGCTCCACTACGTGCCGAACGGCGGCGGCGAGACTTACTCCGGCCAGACCTATCGGGTCGAAGGAGGAGGGGTGGTTCCGGCCGAGGCCTATCCCGTGTCCCTCGCCGAAGGGGGCTGGGACGTCTCCGCCGAATTCGGCCGCGGCTCGTGGGACGGCGGCGTGAGCTGGGGGGAAGAGCAGTCGGTGGGCGTGGTCCCGCGTGCGCCCGGTCTCGGGATGCCGCGCTATCTCAGCGTGCGCGGTGGCTCGATCGCCGAACGCTACTCGGCCTCGCTCTACCGTGGGACCGGCCTGAGATGGCCCGCCGGAGTGCCCACGAACTACGTCGTCGACGCCGGGCCGCTGGTCGCCTGGGGGTCGGAAAAGATCTTCGTCGACGAAGGCCCCCTGCCGCCGATGCCTCTGGCGATCGGCGAACTCCAGCCCGACACCCAGCGCTTCCTGAATCGGGCCGACGAATTCCGCGCCGACGCCGGGCTACCGCCGCTGACCGGCGATGCTCAGGTCAGTGTCGCTTCGCGCAATCACAGCAACTACACGGTGTTGAACCCGGAACAGGCCGCCAACGACCCGCACGACGAGTACACCGGCCTCCCCGGCTACACCGGCGGCTGGATGATCGAACGGTGCAAGGCGGTCGGGACCTTCTGCAACTCCGAGGTCATGTACAGCCCAGGAGTGTCGGACCCGGTCGGGGGCTGGCTGGCGACCGTCTACCACCGGCCGCTGGTCGGTTCGCCCGAGGAGGGCGTCGTGGGCGCCGCGGAAGTGACGGGCGGCTGGTCGGTGATGGACTCCAAGGAAGCGGTGAACGTGTTGGTCGGGCCCTACGGATACCCGGTGGGCCGGTGGCGCGGGGGAGAAGGCTTCAGCGGAGAGATCCCCGACCCGGTCGCCGCCTGTCAGGCAGCGGGGCAGCCGATCAGCTATCCGATCGGCATCGCCGTGAGCCTCTACCTACCGAACGGCGAAGGCACCGTCTCCTCGATCCACATCCACAAGCAGGGGGACGTGGCCGACCAACCCGGCTGCCTGTTGAGCGACGAGACCGAAAACGGCAAAGTTGTCGCCTCCTTCGTCCTCGACGAACCGCTGGTCCCGGGGGCGAGCTACGAAGCGCTCGCGACCTGGAACCCGGGCCCGGATCGACTCCCCGGCTCGCCGCTGCCGGCGCGGCCCAGCGCCGACCGCACCTATGCCTGGAGCTTCCACTTCGACCCCGACCACCCAGGGGTGGCGCCGGAAGAGGAAGGCAGCCGGCGCCAGAAGTGCCGCGGCGTCGCTCTGCGGAGCATCGTCGCCGTTCCCCGCTCGCGGCGGACCCGGCGCTCGGTGCCGGGGATCGAACTGAGGCTCGGCCTCAGCCGGACGGCGTCGATGCGGCTGGCCCTCGCGCGGCTCGAATATCGGGCCGGAGGACACCGGCGGCGCTCGGTGAATCTGAGGCTCGGCCGCCTCGCCCAGCGCACGCTGACCGTCAAGCCGAGCTCCCACCTACGCCTCCGCGTTCCCCTGCGCCTCGCCGCCGAGCAGGCGACCGGCGGAGCCGCCCGCCTGCACCTGCGTTTCTCCGGGACCGCCGCAGGAGCCGGCGGGTGTCAATCCAAGTCGACGTTCTCCCGCGCGCGCAATGTCCGGGTGGGGTGGGTGCGGATGAAGGGTCAGGCGGAATGGGTCTCCGGCCCGCGGCATCGGAAAAGTCCGGCGAAGAAGGGCAGGAAGGCTCCAAGCTGACGCTTTCGGGCAGACCTGCGTCAGGCGAAACACGTGTGGGAGAAATGGCTCGCCGCCCCGGAGGCTGAGACACTTGGGCCGATGACGGCCCCTTCACTTCCCTTCGACCCGATCGAGGAGGCGCGGCGCCACTGGGCGGAGCGCTGGCCTGGCGAGGCCGCCGAGGAGATGGTCGCGGTCACCTCGGTGATGCGGGTGCACCAGATCCTGATGGCGCGGCTGAACGAGTTGCTGGAGCCGTTCGGGTTGACGTTCCCTCGCTATGAGGCGTTGATGCTGCTGCACTTCTCCAAGCGTGGATCGCTGCCGCTGGGGAAGATCGGCGAGCGGCTGCAGGTGCACAGGACCAGCGTCACCAACACGGTCGACGGGCTGGAAAAGCTGAAGCTGGTGCGGCGGGTGCCGCATGAGAGCGATCGGCGGGCGGTGCTGGCGGAGATCACGCCGGCGGGGCGGAAGGTTGCCGAGCAGGCGACGGTGACGCTGAACGAGGCTCATTTCGCCACCGAGCCCCTGTCGGACGGGGACCTCGCGAGCCTGGCGGAGATCCTCCAGTCGCTGCGCATCGGGGCGGGCGACTTCCCGGGCTGAGCGCGCCTGGCGGCGCCGGATTCGCGCCGTCCCACGATTTATGTGGTATTCCTACTATCTGTGAGTCGCCTAACTGCCGACGACCAGCGCAGCGCCGCCTCGGCCCAGGGGGCCGACGAGCTGCCGCTGCGCTTCGTGACCGCCGCCTCGCTGTTCGACGGCCACGACGCCGCGATCAACATCATGCGCCGGCTGATCCAGGCGCAGCGGCGCGGAGGTGATGCACCTCGGCCACAACCGCAGCGTCGCGGACATCGTGCGCGCCGCGATCGCAGGAGGACGCCGACGCCATCGCGGTCAGCTCCTACCAGGGCGGCCACACCGAGTACTTCAAGTACATGGTCGACATGCTGCGCGAGCGCGGTGCGGAGCACATCCGCGTGTTCGGCGGCGGCGGCGGCACGATCACGCCGGAGGAGATCGCCGACCTCGAGGCGCACGGGGTCGAGAGGATCTACCACCCCGAACGACGGCATGCACACTGGGGCTCGCCGGGATGATCGATGACGTGGTCCGGCGCGCGCGGTCGCAGCGGCGCGTCCGCCGACGGCGCGCCCGCCGAATGGCGCGCGACCGACGAGCCTCGATCGCGCCGGATGCTCTCGGCGCTCGAGGAGGGCGCGCCGGCGACGACGAACTCGGCGCGCGGTGCGCGCGCGAGTGGCACGCTCGCGGGCGCGCAGGACGTCCCGGTCATCGGCGTCACCGGCACCGGCGGCGCGGGCAAGTCGAGCCGTCGACCGACGAGCTCTTGCGCGCTTCGTGCAGGCATTTCCCGCAAGCTGCAGATCGCGGTGCTCGCGATCGACCCGACCCGGCGCCGCAGCGGCGGCGCGCTGCTCGGCGACCGCATCCGCATGAACAGCCTCGCGCGCCGAGAATGTCTTCATGCGCTCGATGGCGACGCGCCGCCAGCACCTGGCGACCAGCTGCGGTGCTCAAGGACGTGATCGAGCTTCCTACAAGGGCGCAGGCTTCGACCTCGTCATCGTCGAGACCGCCGGCATCGGCCAGTCGGACTCGGAGATCGTCGATCTCGTCGACCTCCCGATCTACGTCATGACCAGCGAATACGGCGCGGCGAGCCAGCTGGAAAAGATCGACATGCTCGATCTCGCCGACTTCGTCGTGCTCAACAAGTTCGACAAGCGCGGCGCCGAGGACGCGCTGCGCGACGTGCGCAAGCAGTGGCGCCGCAACCGGTCGCGTTCAGAGCTGCGCCGACGACGAGGTGCCGGTGTACCCGACGATCGCCAGCCAGTTCAACGACCCGGGCGTGACCTGGATGTTCGCGAACGCTGTGCCGGCGCTGGCGCGAGCAAGCGGCAGCGGCGCCGACCCGAGCGCTTGGCCCCCGGCATCGACCCCGGCCACTACCAGGAGCCGCGCGCGCAACACCGCTGATCCCGGCGCACGCGTCCGCTACCTGGCCGAGATCGCCGAGCAGGGCCGCAGGCATCAACGCGCGCGATCGAGGAGCAGGCCGAGACGCGCCGCGCGCGCGCTTGCAGCGCTTCTACGAGTCGCTGAAGTCGCGCTGCACGATGCCGCCGCTGCCCGCGCCGCTCGAGCGCCTACTCCGGAGGCGGACGCTCACCCGGCGGCCGCCGACGCGACTCGCCGCGAGCTGCGCCGCGGCTACAACGCAGGCGCTCGCTCGACCTGCGGCACGCTGAGGCGCGTGGCGGACTGCTGCGCAAGCCTGGACCGGCGCGCATCGGCGCGGCGCTCACGGAAGCGAGAGCTTACAGCTTATCAAGTGCGCGAGCCAGCGATCGACGGGCGAGAACTACCGCGAGTCCTCGTCACGCTCAGCACGATCCCGAAGATCGCCGCGCCGCGCCTCAAGGACTGGGGCGAGCTGCTGCGGTTCCTGATGAAGGAAAACCTGCCCGGCGCCTACCCGTACACCGGCGGCGTCTACCCGTACCGCCGCGCGGGCGAGGACCCGACCGCGCATGTTCGCCGGCGAGGGCACGCCCGGAGCGCACCAACCGCCGCTTCCACTATCTCGCCGCAGGGCCAGAGGCGGCGCGCCTCTCGACCGCCTTCGACTCGGTCGACGCTCTACGGCGAGGACCCGCGACGCGCGCCCGGACATCTACGGCAAGATCGGCAACTCCGGCGTCTCCATCGCGACGCTCGACGACATGAAGAAGCTCTACTCGGGCTTCGACCTGTGCCTGCCGACGACCTCGGTCTCGATGACGATCAACGGCCCGGCGCCGATCATCCTCGCGATGTTCATGAACACCGCGATCGACCAGCAGGTCGAGAAGATATCTGCAGCGAGAACGGCGCGCTGGGGGGCCGCGCGAGCGCGAAGATCGACGAGACTATTCGCACGGCACGCCGCGCCCCGAGTATACCGGGCGACCTGCCGGAGGGCGAACGACGGGCTCGGGCCTCGGCCTGCTCGGCGTCACCGGCGACCGAGCTCGTCGACGCCGAGACCTACGCGCGGATCAAGGCCGCAGACGCTGCAGCCGGTGCGCGGCACCGTGCAGGCCGACATCCTCAAGGAGGACCAGGCGCAGAACACCTGCATCTTCTCGACCGAGTTCGCGCTGCGCATGATGGGCGACGTCCAGCAGTACTTCGTCGACCAACGAGGTGCGCAACTTCTACTCGGTGTCGATCTCCGGCTACCACATCGCCGAGGCCGGCGCGAACCCGATCTCGCAGCTCGCCTTCACGCTCGCCAACGGCTTCACCATCGTCGAGTACTACCTCGCGCGCGGCATGAAGATCGACGACTTCGCGCCGAACCTGCGCTTCTTCTTCTCCAACGGCATGGATCCCGAGTACGCGGTGATCGGCCGCGTCGCGCGGCGCATCTGGGCGCGCGCGATGCGCGAGCGCTACGGCGCCGCGCCGCGCAGCCAGATGCTGAAGTACCACATCCAGACCTCCGGCCGCATCCTGCACGCGCAGGAGATCCAGCTTCAACGACATCCGCACCACGCTGCAGGCGCTGTACGCGCTGTTCGACAACTGCAACAGCCTGCACACCAACGCCTACGACGAGGCGATCACGACGCCGACCGAGGAGCGCGTGCGCCGCGCGGTGGCGATCCAGCTGATCATCAACCGCGAGCTCGGGCTCAACTTCATCCGAGAACCCGTGGCAGGGCTCGTTCGTCGATCGACAAGCTGACCGACCTGGTGGAGGAAGCGGTCTACAAGGAGTTCGAGCGCGATCAGCGAGCGCGGCGGCGTGCTCGGCGCGATGGACACGATGTACCAGCGCGGCAAGATCCAGGAAGAGTCGATGTACTACGAGCACCAGAAGCACGACGGCACGCTGCCGCTGATCGGCGTCAACACCTACCTGCCCGAGGAGGGCAAGCCGGCGAGACGCACGACGACGATCGAGCTGATCCGCTCGACCGAGGAGGAGAAGCACGAGCAGATCGCGGCGACGCGGGCGTTCCAGGGCCGGCGCGGCCGGGGCGCGCCGCGGCGCTGGCGCGGCTGCAGCAGGTGGCGCGCGAGCGCGGCAACGTGTTCGAGGCGCTGATGGACGCGGTCAAGGTCGCCTCGCTGGGCCAGATCTCACGGCGCCTGTATGAGGTGGGTGGCGAGTACCGGCGGAACATGTAGCTTCCTCGCGTGAGGATCGTCTCCCTCGTCCCGAGCATCACCGAGCTGCTCTGCGATCTCGACCTGTCGGACCAGGTCGTGGGGCGTACCGGTTTCTGCATCCACCCCTGGGAGACGGTGAAGGAGATCCCCAAGGTGGGAGGGACGAAGGACCTGAGGTTCGACCGCATCCGCGAGCTCGAACCGACCCACGTCGTCGTGAACGTGGACGAGAACAAGAAAGAGGACGCGGAAGCGCTGGCGGAGTTCATCCCCAACGTCGTGGTGACGCATCCGCTGGCACCGAAGGACAACTTGGACCTCTACCGACAGATGGGCAGGGAGTTCGATCGCGAGCGGCAGGCCGAGGCGCTGTGCGAGAAGTTCGAGGCCGCCCTGGCGCGGGTCGACGACCGACCCGAGCAGCGGGTCCTCTACCTGATCTGGCGCGACCCCTGGATGACCGTCGCCCGTGACACTTACATTGCTCAGACGTTGGAGCTCTTCAACTGGCAGAACCAACCCTTAGACCTTGGTAGCCCAGAGGGCGACCAAGGTCTAAGGGTTCGCTATCCGGAGGTCGACCTCGCCGCCGTCGACGTCGACCGCGTCCTGCTCTCTTCGGAGCCGTTCCACTTCAAGGAGCACCACGTGGCGGAGGTCGAAGCGCTCGTCCCCGGCGCGAAGGTCTCGCTCATCGACGGCGAGATGACCTCCTGGTACGGGTCGCGCGCCATCGCCGGGATCGACTACCTGCGGGAGTACACGCGGTGAGCGGCGTCGTCCTCTCCTGGAGCGGCGGCAAGGACTCGGCGCTGGCGCTCTGGACGATGCGGGAGGAAGGCGTCGAGCCGGCCGCCCTCCTCACCACCGTCACCGAGGACTACGGGCGGATCAGCATGCATGCGGTGCGCCGGGAGCTGCTCGAAGCCCAGGCGGCGGCGGTCGGCGTGCCGCTGGTCGAGGTCGGCATCCCGGCGGCCTGCTCGAACGAGGTCTACGAGGAACGGATGGCCGCGGCGCTCGACTCTCCGCCGCTCGCCGGCATCGAGGAGTTCGCCTTCGCCGACCTCTTCCTCGAGGACATCCGCGCCTACCGCGAGGAGCGCCTCGGGGCGATCGGCCGCCGTGCGTCGTTCCCGTCTGGGGGCGCGAGACCGCCGCGCTGGCGGAGACCTTCGTCGAGGCCGGCTTCGAGGCGACGCTCGTCTGCGTCGACCCGCGCCAGATCGACGCGTCCTTCTGCGGACGGGCCTTCGACGCCGACCTCCTCCGCGACCTCCCGGAGGGCGCCGATCCCTGCGGCGAGAACGGCGAGTTCCACACCTTCGTCACCGCCGGCCCGATCTTCTCCGCGCCGGTCCCGTTCGAGCACGGCGACACCGTCGAACGCGACGGCTTCGTCTTCCACGACCTCCTCCCGGCCTGATCCGACCCCTGCACGGGGGGTCGGGATTGCCCTGCGGCGAATTAGGTTGTATTCCTACTATCTGTAATCCACGGAATCTGAGGAGAACGGATGAGCATCGAGAAGGTCGCCGTCCTCGGCGGCGGGCTGATGGGATCGGGAATCGCCGAGTCGGTGGCAGTCGCCGGGCTCTCGGTGATCGTGCGCGACATCGACGCGACCGCGATCGACGGCGCTCGTCGGCGCATCGAGAAGTCGCTGGGCGCGGCGGTCGAGCGCGGCAAGGTCGACGAGGCCGCGGCGGCGGAGGTCCTCAATCGCATCTCCTACACCGATGAGCTCGACGACATCGCCGACGTCGACCTGGTGGTCGAGGCGGTCCCCGAGAACGCCGACCTGAAGGCCGCCATCCTCGCCCAGGTCGCGGGCATCGTCTCCGAGGACGCGCTGATCTCCTCCAACACCTCCTCGATCCCGATCGCCCAGTTGGCCGCCGGACTCCCCCGACCGGAGCGCGTCCTCGGCCTCCACTTCTTCAGCCCGGTGCCGGTGATGCGCCTGGTCGAGGTCGTGACCGCTCTCGACACCTCCGAGGAGACCTTGGAGGCGGCGAAGGAGTTCTCCGAGCGCATCGGCAAGCGCGCGATCGTCACCAAGGACCGCTCCGGCTTCATCGTCAACATGCTGCTCGTCCCCTACCTGATGGCGGCGGTGCGGATGTTCGAAGAAGGCTTCGCCACCCCCGAGGACATCGACGAGGGCATGAAGCTCGGCTGCGGCCACCCGATGGGCCCGCTCACCCTCGCCGACTTCATCGGCCTCGACGTCCTCTACGCGATCGGCGACTCCCTCTACGAGGAGTTCAAGCAGACCGAGTACGCCCCGCCGCCGCTGCTGAAGCGGATGGTCGCCTCCGGCCGGATCGGCCGCAAGGCCAACCGCGGCTTCTACGAGTACGGCGAGGTGCGGGAGGCCGCGCGCGCCTAATGGTGCCGGCGATGGTGATGGTGGCGCCGGTGATGGTGCCGGTGGCGCTTCCGCCCCTGGGCTTCGGTTGACGTCAGCAACAGCGATCCGCCTTTGAGGTCGTGACCCGCGAGGTGGACGTGCACCTGGCCGTTCGGTGAGAGGTGCACCATCCCCATCCCGAGTCGGCTGACGGCCACCGGGAGGGTGGTGCTCGTCCCCCGGGCGAGCGCGAAGGTCCCGCTGCCGATCACGACCTTCGCGTCCGCGTCACCGTTCGCGCGGGCGACGAGGCTCACCGTGCCGGCGCAGTCACCCGCCCCGGCACAGGTGAGTTCCAGCAGGGCGTCGCCCTTTTCCACCTTGGCGATCGGGTTCGCGACCGCGTAGCCGCGGTGGGGCTTTGCCGGGGCCGGCGCCGGGGCGGAGCGGGAGCCGGGGTCGCCGGCGGGGGTGGCGTGAGGGTGAGCGCGCCAGGCGGGTTGACGAAGAACTCGTAGCGACTGCCGACGCAACCTTCGTAGACGCGGAAGTAGTACACGCCGGCGGTGGGGCTGCTCTCGGTGAAGTGTCTCCATTCGTCGCGATCCATCTCGGCGGTCGAGGAGTTGTATTCGCCAGGTCCAACGTATTGGACGTCTGGGGTACAGCTGCTGGTCGACGTGTAGGCGATGTCGAACTGCTGGACTCCGGGCGCGGTATAGAACTTGTACCAATCCTGGTCGTTCTCGGTCTGGATTTCACCGGCATACGCGACGCCGCCGAGCAGCGGGCCGAAGGCCTGTTCCGCGCTCTCGTTCGGCTCGCCGGTGGGTAGGGGCACGAGGGTCGAGGCGCCGCCGACGAGCGCGGCGGTCGGAGCGACGGTGAACGAGTACTTCGTTTCGTTCGAGCAGGAGCTGTAAAGCTCGAGGTAGTAGCGGTTCACTCCCGGCGGGGTGCTGTAGGTGAAGTCGTGGCTCTTACCTTCTTCGATGTCGCCCCAGTACGAGAGCTCTTTGTTGTCCGAGTCGCCGAACTTCGCTTCGAGGCAGTTCCCGCCGGTGCCGGTGATCTTGATGTCGATCTGCTGCTGGCCGTTGACGTAGAAGTAGTAGGTGTCGAGGTCCGTCGAGTTGGCGATCGCCCCGGCATAGGCGACGCCGCCGGAAAGAGGCCCCTCGGCCTCGGTGATGCCGTTGTTCGGCTCGATGTCGGCACTCGCGATCGCCGGCAGCGCCAGCACTCCCGACACGCAAGCCGCGACCACAAGAACCCGCGTCAAAGCTGAAACTCGCACCACGCCCCCACTTTCTGCCGCCGACTCGGTTATCGGGGTATCAACGTGGCGCTGCTAAGAAACTTTTGCGGCTTAGAGCACGGCCATCGGGTTGACCGGACCGCCGACGCCGCCGCGGATCGGCAGCGGTTGGCCGGCGAGGAAGAACTCCAGCGGCCGGCGGCGGCGCAGGTTTCGGCGAGGGTGTCGAGCTCGAAGTTCTCGCCGAGGAGCATCCCCATGTAGACGAGCGCCAGCTCGTGGACGGGGAAGGACGGCCCGCCGCCGGTGAGCTGCTCGACCGCCCAGTTGTCGCAGGCGACGGCGCAGACGCCGAGCTCGTGCAGGAGCGTCAGCGCGTCTACCGCGACGCCCGGGGTGGTGGGGAAGAAGTCACCGTGCTCGGCGAACTCGGTCCAGGCGCCGGAGCGCCGGGTCGCGCCGAGGAGGCCGGTGCGGATCAGGAGCGCGTCGCCGGGGCGGACCTCGACGCCCTGGGACGCGAGGGTGTCCGCCAGCTCGTCGGCGCCGATGCCGTGGCCGGGCGGCAGCACCTCGACGCCGCAGTGGCGGGCGACGTCGGCGAGCACGCCGCGGGTGACGAGGCGGCGGGCGGCGGGGACGATGTCGTTGTGGGTGGCGCCCTTGCTCGCGGTCACCTCGAAGGCGCTGATGCCGCCGTACATCGCGCCGCCGTGGAAGCAGTGGGAGAGCGCGTCCCAGTGGGTCGCGGCGTGGACGGCCATCATCAGCATGTCGTCGGCGAAGACCGGCCCGCCGGACTCGAAGGCCGCCGCGGTCGGCAGCTCGGTCATCACGTGCTGGGGGTTGAGGCGGCCGGAGCCGGACGGCTGGGGGAGATCGGGCCGTAGCTCGAAGCCGAGGGAGATGGCCTGGCCGGTGCGGATCGTGTCGCGCCCCTCGAGCCGCTTGCCCTCGTCGACCAGGTTCAGCAGGCCGAGCCCGTCGTCGGGCCTCCAGCGGTCCCAGTTGCAGAGCCGCGGCGCCAGCTCGGCGACGAGCCGCTCTCTGTCTCCCATTTCAGGCCGGACGTCCGTCATATCTCCCGCGAGACTTTAGGGCAAACGCGTTGGTGCGGCCGGCCTGGTTCGCGTCCCTGATTTCGAGCAGATCGCCGATCAGGGCGAAGTCCCCGGTTGTGGCTCTACGGCGTCGCGCGAATGGGCCGCCGCCGGATTAGAGTCGGACTTACGTCGGAGTCCTGCGCGAGAGATGCCACCCCTCGCTCCGATCGGTGACGAAGATGCCGGGAACGTCACTCTTCCGTGCGCCCTGGGTCGCTCTTCGGGCCCGGGATCAGGGTCCCCGGGAGGTGCGTTCGTCCTTTGGGCCGCATAGGTAGCCAAAGGACGAACGCACCTCGTTGACTGTTGACCAACACGCGCGGAAGCGTGGACTTCCCACGGTCTCTGTGACGAGGTCCGACTCCGGTCGCGGATCCGGGTCCCTCGTCACTCCCCACGCTCAGCCGGACTTGGCCAGGGCGGCGACGCGCTCCGGGGCCTGGGTCGCCATGAAGTCGAGGGTCGAGTCGAGGTCGACGATGCCGGAGTCCGAGCCGAGGCCGGTCGCCACGAGGCCCGAAGCAGCGGCGCCGAGCCAGCCCGCCGCCTCGGCGTCCCAGCCGTTCGCGATCGCGACGATGAAGCCCGCGACGTAGGCGTCGCCGCAGCCGGTGGTGTCGACGACGTCGACGTCGAAGGCGGGCACCCGGGCTTCGCCGCCGGGGCCGAGGATCAGGCTGCCATCGCCGCCGAGGGTGCCGATCACGGTCTCGACGCCGACCGTGTCGCGCAGGCGCGCGACGCCCTCGGCCGGGTCCTCGGTGCCGGTCATATCGGCCAGCTGCCCCTCGTTGGGGAAGAAGAACTGGGCCTGGGACAGGGCCGGGGTCAGACGGTCGCGCAGCTCTTCGTCGCAGATCGCCAGCACGTCGACGGTGACGACGACGTCGTTGGCGCGGGCGTGGCCGATCAGCTGGGTCAACCCCTCGTCGACGAAGTCGCCGAGCTGGTCGGCGCCGCCGATGTGGAGGACGTCGGCCGCCGCGACGGCGTCCATGTCGATGTCCGCGAGGGTCATCGGCCGGGCGCCGGTCGGGCGGATCATGATCGGGTCGCGCTCGCCGTCGGGGCCGATGAAGAGCAGGCTGACGTGGGTCGGGCCGCCGGGATCGCGGACGAGCCGGCTCATGTCGCAGCCGAAGCCCGCCATCAGGTCGACCATCAGGCCGCCCTCGTAGTCGTCGCCGATCACCCCCATCGAGAGCGGCCGCGCGCCGAGCTTCGCCAGGTCGACGGCAGGCCCGGCAGCGGTGCCCGCGGCAGTGATCCGCAGGTCGTCGAGAAACTGCCAGCCGGGCTGCAGGTTCGGCGCCTCGGGGTGGCGCACCAGCACGTCGAGCAGGTGGACGCCGACGCAGACGACCTTCGGCGACTTCACGACTCGCCTCCGTCCTCGGCGGCTTCCTGGGCGTAGCCGTAGGAGCGGCGCCCGGCCTCGGTCGCGACCTCCTCGAGCTGCTCGTGGCTGAGGATCCGCGGCTCGCCGAACAGCGAGGAGCGCCAGTAGAGCTCGGCCAGCCACTCGAGCAAGACGGCCAGGTCGTAGGCCCGCGTCAAGGTCGGTCCGTGGACGACCGCGCCGTGGTTGCGCAGCAGCACGCCCCGCCGGTCCCCGAGCGCCTTGTGCACCGCGGCGGCGAGCTCGTCGGAGCCGAAGCGCTCGTAGTCGGAGACCTCGACGGTGTCCCCGCCGAAGGCGTGGATCATGTAATGCACGGCCGGCAGCTCGTCGACGGTGCAGGCCAGCGTCGTCGCGTAGATCGAGTGGGTGTGGACCACGGCCTCGGCGTCGGTCTCGCGGTAGACGAGCGTGTGGAGCGGCGTCTCGGAAGAGGGGCGCCCGCCGCCGACGTGCTTGCCGTCGAGGTCGACGATCGCGAGGTTGTCCGGGGTGACGTCCTCATAGGGGACGCTGCCGGGCGTGATCACGACCTGGTCGCCGACGCGGATGCTGATGTTGCCCGCGGTCCCCTTGACGAGGCCCTCGCGCAGCATCCTCTTGCCGTGCTCGACCACTTCCAGCTTGGCCTGCTCCATCTTCTCGTTTGCCACTGCTTCCTTTCGTTCGGTGCGGTTCAGTCTTCGGCGAGGAGCTCGCGCGCCTTCGCCTCGATGCCGTCGGCGTCCATGCCGTAATGGCGGTAGAGGTGGGTCGGCGGACCGATCAGCGCGTACTCGTCGGCGGGCATCCCGATCCGTGCCAGCTTCACGTCGGCGAGCCCGTGCTCGACCAGCGCTTCGGCGCAGGCGCTCGCCACTCCCCCGACCACGTTGTGCTCCTCGGCGACCAGGAGGTGGCCGCTGCGCCCGGCGTGCGCGGCGATCGTCGCGCCGTCGAAGGGCCGCACCGTGTGGGCGTCGATCACGGCGGACTCGACGCCCTCGGCGGCGAGCCTCTCCGCGACGACCAGCGCCGGGGCGACGGTGATCCCGTTGCCGACGATCGTCAGGTCCCCGCCCTCGCGGAGCACCGCGGCCTCGCCGAAGCGCCAGTCCGCGGGCCGGCCGCTGTAGACGTCCTCGTCGCGGCCGCGGCCGAGCCTGAAGTACACCGGGCCCGGGAGGTCCGCGGTCTGGTGGAGCGCCGCCTCGGTGGCGGTCGCGTCACACGGGCAGACGACGGTCATGTTGGCGATCGAGCGCATCAGCCCGAGGTCCTCGGTCGCGTGGTGGGAGGTCCCGTAGAAGCCGATCGCGATCCCGGCGTGGTGGGCGAGGATCCGCACCGGCAGCCCCGGGTAGGCGAGGTCGGTGCGGATCTGCTCGCCCCCGAGCAGGCTGACGAAGGGGGCGAAGGCGCCGATGTAGGGCTTCATCCCGAAGCTCGCCATCCCGGCGGCCATCGAGACCATGTGCTGCTCGGAGATGCCGACGTTGACGAAGCGGTCCGGGTGGGCCTCCTCGAAGTGGACGGTCATGTTGGAGAACTTCATGTCGGCCGTGAGGACGACGATGTCGGGGTCGTCGTCGGCCATCGCGGCGAGCACCTTGCCGGCCACGAACGAGTGCGACAGCCGCGCCATCCCCGCCAGGTCCCAGCTTTCGCCGCTGGGCGGCGGGGCGGCCTCGTTCCCGGCGTCGGCGCCGGTCGGCTCGGGGCGCTCCTCGTCACGTGGGCTGGTCACGACCTGATCCTCTCTGCGCTCGACCTGGTCCCGATGCGCCGGCTGGACAGACGGCGCGGCGCGATTTTATACGTACGTCTGAAATAAGACCTTGATTCTATTTCGTACGTCTGTTTAAGATCCCGCAATGACGACTACCTTTCAGGGTCAGGCCGGGCTCGAACTCGACGAACGCGCCGTCAAGGCGCTGCCGCGAGGCGTCGCCGGCCACTTCTCCCCGCAGGTGAACTGGCCCGGTTCGCCCCACTTCATCGCCCGCGCCGAGGGCTCCCGCTTCTGGGACGTCGACGGCAACGAGTTCATCGACCTGATGTGCAGCTGGGGCCCCCAGGTGGTCGGCTACCTGCGCCCGGAGATCGAGGATGCGGTCGCCCGCCAGCACGCCCTGGTCGACTGCGGCCCCGGCGCCGCGCCGGTGATGGTGGACCTGGCGGAGAAGCTCGTCACCCTGATCGACGAGGGCGCCTGGGCGCTGTTCGCGAAGAACGGTGCCGACGTCACCACGCTGGCGGTCACCCTGGCCCGCGCCCACACCGGCCGCGGCACGGTCCTGGTGGCCAACGGCGCCTACCACGGCTCGCTCCCCTGGTGCAATCCCGACGCCCAGGGCACCGTCCCCGGCGACCGCGCCAACCTCGACTACTTCGACTTCAACGACCTCGATTCGGTCCGCGCCGCGATCGAGCGTCACCCCGACGACCTCGCCGGGCTGATCGTCTCGCCCTACCGCCAGCCGGCGGGCGGGGGGGACCAGGAAGCGCCGACCCGCGAGTTCGCGACCGGGGTGCGGCAGCTGGTGAGCGAGCACGGCGGCCTGCTGATCCACGACGAGGTCCGCACCGGCATGCGCCTCGAGCTCGGCACCGGCTGGCGCCAGTTCGGCGTCGCCCCCGACATGAGCGCCTGGGGCAAGGCGATCGCCAACGGCTACGCGCTGTCGGCGCTGGTCGGCAAAGAGGCGGTGCGGGAAGCGGCCGCCAAGGTCTTCGCCACCGGCTCCTTCTGGTGGACCGGCGACGCGATGGCGGCGGGGCTCGCCACCCTCGAGCTGATGGAGCGGGAGGACTCGCTCGGCAAGATGCGCGACTGGGGCACGAGATTCCAGGAGGGCCTGGTCGCCGCCGCGGCGCAGCACGGCCTCGCGATCTCGGTCACCGGAGCGCCGACGATGCCGTTCGCCCGCTTCGAGGCCGACGACGCCGCGCGGACCTTGAACGACATCTTCGCGACCGAGTGTGGGAAGCACGGTCTCTACCTCCATCCCCGGCACAACTGGTTCGTTTCCGCGGCAATGGACGAACGAGACCTTGACCAGGCCCTCGTGGCGGTCCAGGCTGGTGTCACTGCTGTTGCAAGCGCCGCTCGTTAAGACGAAGAAGAGGAGAGAACGATGAGGAAGCTCTTACTGATCGGGGCGCTGGGTGCCCTGTTGGCGCTGCTGGTGAGCGCCTGCGGTGGGTCCAGTGGGGGCGGCGGGTCCATCTCCGTCGCCAAGGAAGGCGAAGGCGGGACGAAATCCGCCAACGCTGCCTGTGAAAAGGAACCGGTCGCGGGCGGCACGCTCGTCTACTCCCGCCAGCTGGAAACGGTGACCCTGAACCCTCGCGAAATCAAAAACGGCAACGGGGACATCTTCGCCCAGGAAATGCTGTTCAGCGGCATCGTGAAGAACGACCCGAACGGCACCGACAAGGTGGTTCCCGCCCTGGCGGAAAGCTGGGACATCTCCAAGGACGGCCTGACCTACACCTTCCACCTGCGCAAAGGCCTCAAATACTCCGACGGCTCACCGGTCTCCGCGGAAGACGTGGCCTGGAACCTGGAACAGTTCGCCGACCCGGAAGTCAACGTCTCCCTGGCGGGCGTCGCCGAGGGGATGGAAAGCGCCAAGGCGACGAACGACACCACGGTGGTCGTGAAACTCGAACACCCGGTCGCCGCGTTCCTCTACAACCTGGCGATCTTCCCGGCGTTCATCGTCGACAAAGCAAAGCTGGAAAAGGAAGGCCCGGCCTTCTGGAAGCACCCGGTCGGCACCGGCCCCTTCAAGCTGAAGGAATTCGCCGGCGGCTCCCACATCACGTTCGAAAAAAATCCCTACTACTACGAAAAGGGAAAGCCGTACCTCGACTCGATGCGGTGGAATTTCGTCCCCAACTCGAACACCCGCGTCCTTGCCCTCAAATCGGGTGAAGCGCAGATGATCGACGGCGTCCCGTTCGCGCAGGTCGAATCGCTGCAGGGCGAATCCGGCATCACGATCCAGCAGGTCGAACTGCCGCAGGCGGTGCTGATGATCACCAACACCCAGGTCAAGGCGCTCAACGACGTGCACGTTCGTCGCGCGCTCAGCCTGGCGATCAACCGGCCGCAGCTGAACGAAACGGTGTTCCGTGGAACCGGCACCGTGCCGAACAGCGTGATCCAGAACTTCGAACTCGACGCTTCCGATCAGGAAGTGCCGCCGTTCGAATTCAACGTCGAAAAAGCCAAGGAAGAAATGGCGAAATCGAAATTCGCCAAGGGCTTCACCGTAAGCCTGCAGTACCCGGCGGGCTTCGACTATTTCAAGCAGATGTCGCTGCTGATCCAGCAGGAGCTGGGCGAAATCGGCGTCACCGTGAAGCTTGAAGAACTGGAAGCGGCGACGATCGCCGAAAAGTGGCTGGAAGGGGAATTCGAACTCACCTTCCCGTTCACCGGCACCACGTCCGACGTACCGGTGCCCGACGAGTACGCCTCCTTCTTCGCCTTGCCGGCGGCGGAACTCGACGGGTTCAAATCGTTCTGGACGAACAAGGAAGCCGAAGGGCTGGTGGAAAAATTCATCTCCAGCACCAACGAAAGCTCACGCAGAGCGGAATGGAAAGTGATCCAGGAACTGTTCAACGAAGAAATGCCTTCGCTGAACGTGATGGACTTCCCGCTCATCAACGGGCATCAGTCCACCGTCTGCGGAACCAAAGCCAACGGCCTCGGAGTCGACCAGATGCAGGAAACCTGGATCTCCGGCTCCTGACCGAGGACCACTGAAGGAACCGCTGAAGGACCACGATGCTCGTCTATCTGATCAAACGTCTGATGGTCAGCATCGTGGTCCTGATCGGGATCGCGCTCCTCTCCTTCCTGATCATCCACCTGGTCCCGGGCGACCCGGCGAAAATCCAGCTCGGCGTCCACGCGACGCCGGAAGCGGTCGCCCGGCTCCACCACGAATGGGGCCTCGACAAGTCCTGGCCCGCGCAGTTCTGGCTCTACCTGGGCAACATCGTGACCTTCAACTTCGGCAACTCCACCGCCTTCAGCTCCGGCGTCGCCGAACTGATCGGCAACCGCATCGGCCCGACCGCGATCCTGATCGTCTACGGGCTCTTGATCGCGCTGGTGATCGGCGTCCCGCTGGCGGTCATCGCGGCGGTCCGCCAGGGCGGCGTCGTCGACAACGCGATCCGCGTCCTCACCACCTTCACCTTCGCCATGCCGCCTTTCTGGCTCGGCCTGATGCTGGCCCTGTTGCTCGGCTTCGAGCTGAAGCTGTTCCCGGTCTCGGGCTACGAAAGCGGGATCAGCGGCATCCTCCGCACCTGCACCGTGCCGGCGCTGACGATCGGCCTCGGCCTGCTGGTGATCATCGTCCGCAACCTGCGCGCCAACCTGGTGACGGTGCTGCACAGCGAGTACATCGAGTCGGCCCGGGCGCGCGGCTTCAGCGAAACGCGCGTCGTCTTCAAGCACGCGATGCGCAACTCGATCATCGGCGTGATCACGATCCTCGCCTCGATCTTCGGCTTCATGATCGGCATCCTGGTGTTGATCGAAAACGTCTTCCAGATCCCCGGCGCGGGGACGCTCCTGGTCCAGGCGGTCTCGAAACGTGATTACCAGCTGGTCCAGACCCTGGTCTTCCTCAGCGGCGCGGTCGTCGTCGTGGTCGGCTTCCTCACCGACATCGCCTACGCCTGGCTCGATCCCCGGATCCGACTGGCGGGCCGCTCGTGAGCGCGACCCCGGCCCCGACCGAGATCGCCGTGCCGGCGCGGGCGCGTTCGCGCCGCGGCGTCCGGGCCTGGATCAAGGGCTGGCCGACCTCGGTCAAGGTCGGTGGCGCCATCGTCGGCGTCCTCGCCCTCGCCGCCTTCTTCGCGCCGCTGATCGCTCCCTACGGCCCGAATGAACTCGACCCCTTCTCGCTGCTCTCCTCGCCCTCGTCCCAGCACCTCTTCGGCACCGACGACACCGGCCGTGACGTCTTCTCGCGGACGCTCTACGGCCTGCGCCTGGACATCTTCCTCTGCCTGCTCGTCACCTACGTGCCGCTGCCGTTCGCGGTCCTGGCGGGCGCCATCGCCGGGTACTTCGGTGGCTGGGCCGACACGATCGTCTCCCGCCTCGCCGACATCATGATCTCGTTCCCGTTCATCATCCTGGTGATGGCGATCGTGGCGATCGTCGGCCCGGGGGTGAAGGGTTTCCTGATCGGCGTGCCGCTCGCCGCCTGGGCGCTCTACGCACGCCTGGCCCGGGCCGAGATGCTGGTCGTGCGCGAGCAGCCCTACATGATGGCGACGACCGCGCTCGGGTACTCCAAAACGCGGGCGATCCTGAAGCACGGGCTGCCCAACGTGGTCCGGCCCTGCCTCGTCTATTCGACGATCGACCTGATCGGCAACCTGATCCTGCTCGCCAGCCTCTCCTACCTCGGCTTCGGCGTGCAGCCGCCGACCGCCGAGCTCGGCTCGATCATCGCCGACGGCCAGGGGTACCTCCTGACCGCCTGGTGGATCGCGACGCTGCCCGGCCTGGTGCTGGTGCTCTTCGGCGTCGGCATCGGGCTGATCGGCGAGGGGATCTCCGACCGCGGCATGGCGCGGGGTGGGCGATGAGTCTGCTGGAGATCGAGTCGCTGCGGGTCGAGTTCCCCGGCGAGGACGGGAGGCAGCTGGTCGCGGTCAAGGGCGTCGACCTCGAGGTCGACGCGGGCGAAGTCGTCGGCCTGGTCGGTGAGTCCGGCTCGGGCAAGAGCCTCACCTGCCGGGCGGTGATGCGGATGGTCCCCGAGCCGGGCGCGATCTCGGCCGGCCACGTCCGCTTCGACGGCGGCGACGTGATGGAGCTTGGTACCAGGGAGCTGCGCGAGTTCCGCGCCCACTCGGTCGGGATGATCTACCAGAACCCGTTCGGGTCGCTCAATCCGACGATGCGGGTCGGCGCGCAGATCGCCGAAACGCTGAAGATCAACCGCGGGATGAAGGGCGCGGCGGCGAAGGCCGAGTCGCTGGCGCTGCTCGAGCGGGTCGGGATCGAGGACCCCGAGCACCGCTACCGCGCCTACCCGCACGAGCTCTCCGGCGGGATGTGCCAGCGGGTGATGATCGCGATCGCGACCGCGTCGAGCCCGCGGCTGATGCTCGCCGACGAGCCGACCACGGCGCTCGACGTGACGACCCAGGCGCAGATCCTCAAGCTGCTCGCGCGGATGTGCGCCGAGGAGGGGATGGCGATGCTGCTCGTGTCCCACGACTTCGGCGTGATCGCCCAGGCCTGTGACCGGGTGGCGGTGATGTACGGCGGCCACATCGTCGAGACCGGGCCGGTGGAGACGATCTACCACGAACCCGAACACCCGTACACGAAGGCGCTGCTGAACTCGGTGCCGGAGCTCGACTCCGCCGGCAACGTGCAGCGCCGCGCCGCCCTCGCCGGGCATCCGCCGGAGCTCGCCGACGTGATCCCTGGCTGCGTCTTTGCGCCCCGCTGCGAGTTCGCGCGGCCCGGCTGCGAGTCGATCTCGATGAAGCTGCAGAAGGTCGGGCCGGCGCACGACTCGGCCTGCCCGGTGCGGCCCTTTGCGGCGGCGAACGCGAGAGCCGAGAAGGTGGAAGCGTGACCGAGGTCGGGAAAGTGGTGGGCCTCGGCAGCGAGAAGGCGCGCCTGCTCGAGGTCGACTCGCTGGTCAAGGAATTCGGCGTGCGCCGCAGCCTGTCCGAGCGGCTGGCGCGGCGCCAGGTCGATCCCCAGCGCGCCGTCGACGACGTCAGCTTCACCCTCGACCGCGGGGAGATCCTCGGCATCGCCGGCGGCTCCGGCTCCGGCAAGACGACGATGGCCCGCTGCCTGATCCGGCTGATCGAGCCCGACGGCGGGGCGATCGAGGTCGACGGGGTCAACATCCGCGACCACAAGGGCGCCGAGCTGCGCGAGCTGCGGCGGCGGATGCAGATGGTCTTCCAGGACCCCTACGCCTCGCTCAACCCGCGCCTGACCGTGGGCGCGGCGCTCCACGAAGCGGGCAAGGTGCACCACCGTCCCGGCGCCGAGGACCAGGACGCCTTCGTCTCCCGCCTCCTCGGCCTGGTCCAGCTCACCGACCGCATCGCCTCCCGCAAGCCCCGTGAGCTCTCCGGCGGCCAGCGCCAGCGCGTCTCGATCGCCCGCGCCCTCGCGGTCGACCCGGAGATGATCATCGCCGACGAGGCCGTCTCCGCCCTCGACGTCTCCGTCCAGGCCCAGCTCCTGAACCTCTTTCTCGACCTCCGCGAGGAGCTCGGTGTCGCCGTCCTCTTCATCTCCCACCAGCTGGCGGTGATCGCCGAGGTCGCCGACCGCATCGCGGTGATGCGCCACGGCCGGATCGTCGAGACGGGCCCGACCAAAGAGGTCTTCGCCCACCCGAAAGACGAATACACCCAGGCCTTGCTCCGCGCGCACCCGCATCCGGACCCGCGGCAGAGGTTCGCGGCGGGTTAGTTGTCGGGGCGGGGCGGGCCGTGCTTCGGTGCGGTTGCGGCCGTCCGAGGTGCGTCCTGGGCGTCTCATGGCGGTCCTGGCAGGCTGTGACCGCCATGAGACGCCCAGGACGTGAGGGGTTCGTGAAACATCCGGCACACCCCGCCCCGATCGGTGACGAAGATGCCGGGAACGTCACACCCCCGCGCGCTCCGGGTCACCTCCCGGCACCGGGATCGAGGTCCCCGAGAGTGCGGGCGACCTGAGTGAACCTATGCGTAACGCAGGTCGCCCGCGTCTCGGTGAGGGTTGGACAACACGCGCGGAAGTGTGGACTTGCCACCGTCTCTGTGACGAGGTCCCTCTTCCGTCACGGATCCGCGTCCCTCTTATGCGCCCGCGGGACCCGCACGCGACGATCCCTCGTCACTCCCCACATCCCCGGCCGTCTCGGCCACGGCCACAGCCTGCCAGGGCCGTGGCCGAGACGGCCGCGCTCGCCGCCGGCCCTTGCGTCCCTTACCTCGGGCGCCGGCCCCCGACGGCCCCGTCCCTCACCCCAACGCCTCGACCACCGCCGCGAACTCCCGCGCCGCGGGCTGCTGGACCGTGTAGTAGCTGTAGCCCCAGCGCTCTCGTCGCTCCTCCAGGCGCTCGACGATCTCCTCGACGCTGCCGAGGAGGACGAAGGGGGAGGCGAGGACGTCGTCGGGGGTGAGGCCGGTGGCGGCGGCGAGCTCGGCGGCGGCTCCGTGGGCGTCGTCGGTGATCTGGGCGTAGCGGAGCCAGCCGTGGAAGGTGAGGTCGTCGAGGCGGTCGCCGGCGGCGTCGCGGACGAGGGCGAACTTCTCGTCGATGCGGGCGGCGACGCCGTCGTGGGCGGCCTCGGCGCGGCGCTCGGAGGTGGGGAGGGAGGGGTTGACGCCGACGATGTCGGCGTGGCGGGCGGCGAAGCGGAGCATGCGGGGGCCGCCGCCGGCGACGAAGATCGGTGGGCCGCCGGGGGTGTGGGGATGGGGCGTGCCGTCGAGGGCGTCGATCTGGAAGTGCTCGCCTTCGAAGGTGAAGGGACCGGGGGCGAAGAGGCCGCGGAGGACGGCGACGTACTCGACCAGGCGATCGACGCGGACCTTCGGCGGGTCCATCGCGATGCCCGAGCAGCGGTAGTCGTCGACGTTGTAGCCGGCGCCGAGGCCGACCTCGAGGCGCCCCGCGGAGAGGACGTCGATAGCGGCGAGCTCGCGGGCCAGCACGGCGGGGTGGCGGAAGTCGGCGGCGAGGACGGCGGTGGCGACGACGAGGTTCTCGGTCACTGCCGCGGCGCTCGCCATCGCGGCGATCGGTCCCAGGCCCTCGTCGAAGTGGTCCGGGGCGTGGAGCGCCGAGTAGCCGAGCGCCTCCAGCTCGCGGGCCGAGTCGGTCCAGGCCATGCCGGGGAACGGCTCCATCATCTCGACGCCGAAGCGGAAGGGCCGGGGGTGCCCGGTCGGGCCGGCGGCGGGCTCACGGGGCGCGGGCATCGGCACCTAAGCTAATCTAGATCGGGCGTCCGAGCAAACTTGGAATGTCCCCGGCCGCCGAAGCATGCACTCCGAATCGACGACTCCGGACAGCGGTCGGGGCCCGTGGGCGCGGGTCGTCTCCGCACCCCAGGTGGCGCCGCTGGCGTTCGCCTCGGTGGTCGCGCGGATGCCGTTCGGGATGGGCAGCGTCTCGATGGTCATCTTCGTCCACGCCCGCACCGGCTCGTTCGGGGTCGCCGGCCTCGTCACCGGGTTCTACACGCTCGCCTTCGCCCTCGCCGGGCCGTTGCTGGGACGCCAGGTCGACCGCCGTGGCCCGCGCGTCGTACTCGCCCCCGCGGCCATCGTCTGCGCAGTCGCCCTCGGCGCCGTGGTGGCGGTCGGGGAGGGCTCCGCCGCGACCCTCCCGCTGATCCTGGCGAGCGTCGTCGCGGGCGCCGCCGTCCCGCCGGTCTCGGGGGTCCTGCGCCGCACCTGGCCGGTGCTCGTCCCACGCCGCGATCTCCACACCGCCTACCTGTTCGACGCCGTCCTGATCGAGATCGTCTTCGTCTGCGGGCCGCTCCTCACCGGCCTGCTCGCCGCCGCGGTCGACCCCGCCGCCCCGCTCTTCGTCAGCGCCGGCTTCGTCCTCCTCGGCACCGCCTGGTTCCTGCTCGTCCCGGTGGTCCGCGGCGAGCGCCCGGCCCCGCGCGAGCACCACCACCCGGCGGGCGCCCTCACCTCGCCGGCGATCCGCTACATCACCCTCGCCGGACTGCCGATCGGCGCCAGCTTCGGTGCCCTCGACGTGTCCCTGCCCGCCTTCGGCGCCGCCCACGGCAGCTCCGCCCTCGGCGGCCTGTTCGCCGCCTCGCTCTCGGTCGGCTCGATCGTCGGCGCCGCCGCCCTCGGCGCGCTCGGCGAACGGCTCGGGGACCTGCGCCAGGCGTCCCTGCGGCTGACCGTCTACCAGCCGCTGGTGATCGTCCCGCTGCTGCTCGCGCCCAGCCCCGCCGTGCTGGTGCCGCTGGCGATCCTGGCGGGCAGCTTCGCGGCGCCGATGATCACCCTGCGCAGCCGCGTCGCCGAGCTGACGATGCCGCCGGGCACCGGCACCGAAGCGTTCACCTGGCTCCTGTTGGCGGTGATGGTCGGTGCCTCCGCCTCCGCCGCCATCGCCGGGCCGCTGATCGAGGCGGGCGGTTGGCGCTCAGGCGTGGCCCTGGCGATCGCCGTTCCCGTCGTCGCCCTGCCCGCCCTCTTCGCCGGCCGCCGGCTCCTGCCCACGGCCGAACCCGAACCCCGACCCGAATAAGCAAGGAGCACCCCCGCCCAATGGACACGATCGCTTACGAGGACGCCTTGAGGACTGCCAGAATCCGGCCCCATGCCTAAGAAAGTCGACCACGATGCCCGCCGCGAAGAGCTCGTCCTCGCCGCCTGGCGGGTGATCGCGGCGAACGGCATCGACGAGGTGACGATCCGCGACATCGCCCGCGAGTCGGGCTACTCGTCGGGCGTCCTCGCCCACTACTTCAAGAACAAGGACGACCTGCTGGCGCACGCGCTGCGGCTGTCCCACACCCGGATCCGCAAACGCTACGACGCCGAGGTGGAGGAGACGCCGGCCGCCGTCGACGCGCTGCGGGCGATCCTGATCGACAACCTGCCGACGGACGAGCAGCGCGATCTGGAGACGCGGATCGAGATGAGCTTCTGGGCGCGGGCGCTCCGCAACGAGGAACTGCACGAGATCCAGCGGGAGGAGTCGGAGACCCTGCGGACGCTGCTGCGCGAGTTCGTCGAGCAGGCGCAGAAGGACAAGGCGATCTCGAAGAAGCACGATCGCGAGGAGATCCTCGAGCTGCTCGGCGCGATGATCGACGGCATCAGCCTGCACGCGCTCCTCTATCCCGATCGCCTGCCCCCGAAGCGCCAGGCCGCGGTCATGGAATTCGCGCTTCAGCTGCTCAAGTAGGAAGCCTTCCCGGCCGATCCCCTGAGCATGATCAGGAATCTCCTTTCAAGGCTCCGCGGGCTGCCCGCGGAGGTCTGGTCGATGGCGATGATCTACGGCATCGGCGGCGCGATGTGCCTGGCCGCGGCCACCTTCCCGCTCAGCCCCGAGGCGCCGGTCGTGCCGGCCCGGGTGGTCGGCTGCGTCTGCCTGGTCGGGGCGGCGCTGATCCTCCGCTTCGGCCGGCGGCTGCCGCCGCTCGGCTTCCAGGTCGCGGCGATCCTCGGGACGCTCGTCAACTCGGTGCTCGTCTCCGCCTGCACCACCAACTACGGCGCCGCGCTGAACAGCTTCGCCTACCTCTGGATCGGCGTCTACGCGGGCCAGTTCTTCGAGCAGCGCGCGGTGCGGGTCCAGTGCGCGGTGATCGTCGTCGCCTCCGGGGTCGCGCTGAAACTGAGCGGGCTGCCGGGGATGGTGACCGCCTGGGTGCTGATCGCCGGCTCCTCGGTCCTCGCCGGCGAGGCGCTCGCCCGGGTCAACTCGCGCCTGCGCCGGCAGTTGACCACCGACCCGCTGACCGGCCTCTTGAACCGCGCCGGCTTCGAGGTCGCCGCCGAGCGCGCCCGGGCGCTGGCCCACCGCGGCCGTCGGCCGGTCTCGATCGCGCTGATCGACCTCGACGGGTTCAAGCGCGTGAACGACCTGAGGGGGCACGCGGCGGGCGACGAGCTGCTGGTCGATCTGGGACGCGCCTGGCAGGCGGAGCTGCGGGGCTCCGAGGTGCTCGCCCGCTTCGGCGGCGACGAGTTCGCGCTGGTACTCGCGGACGCGACGCCCGCCGGCGCCGGCGAGGCACTCGAGCGCCTGCGCGGCGCCTCCGCCGCCGAGTGGAGCGTCGGGGTGGTCGAGTGGGAACGCGGCGAGACGCTCGAACGGGCGATCGCCCGGGCCGACGTCGAGCTCTACCGGGCCAAGCATGCCCGCCGCGGTTGCGAAGATGTCGTCCCATGGACGGCCATCTCCACGACGGTGAACCATCCCGCGGCCGCCTGATCAGCGTCAACGTCGGGACCCCGAGACGGGTGGACACCGGGCAGCGGATCGTCGAGACGGCGATCTGGAAGGACCCGGTCGAGGGCCGGGTCAAGGTGCGCGGCGTCAACCTCGACGGTGACCGCCAGGCCGACCTGACGGTGCACGGCGGGCCGAACAAGGCGGTCTATGCCTACGCGATCGAGGAGACACGCTGCTGGGAGGAGGAGCTCGGCCGGCCCTTCGGCGTCGGCGCCTGGGGCGAGAACCTGACCACCGAAGGGGTCGACGTCTCCGGCGCCGTGCTCGGCGAGCGCTGGCGGATCGGCACGACCCTGCTCGAGGTCGTCCAGCCGCGCCTGCCCTGCTTCAAGCTGGCTCTGAAGATGGAGGACCCGACCTTCGTGCGGCGCTTCGCCCAGGCCTCGCGGCCCGGCGCCTACCTGAAGATCATCGAGGAGGGCGAGCTCGGGGCGGGCGACGAGGTCGAGGTGTCCTGGCGCCCCGACCACGGCGTCGACGTGCGGCTGGTCGCCGACGCGTTCCTCCTCGACCACGGCCTGATCCCACGCGCGCGAGAAGCGCCGCAGCTGATCGACGGGCTGCGCGAGCAGATGGATCAGTTGGTCTGAGATGAACCGCGCGCGTTGATGGCGGTCCGTCGCGCGGCGCTGATCCTCTGCTTCGCGTCGGCCTTCGCCCTGGGTCTGGCCGCGGCGGCGTGGGGCGGCTCGGACGGCGGGACCGTGGTCGGGGCGGGGGAGGAACCCTACGGCTGCACCTCGCGTGCGGGGGCGATCGCGCGCGAAGGGACGGTGGCGGCGAAGGCCCGCGGCGAGGTCGCGCTCACCTTCGATGACGGCCCGAGCCGCACCCAGACGCCGGCGATCCTGGAAACGCTCGACCGCCTCGGCGCGCACGCCACCTTCTTCGAGGAGGGCCGCCACGTGCGCGGCCGCGAAGCGCTGATGCACCAGATCCTCGCCCTCGGCGACGAGATCGGCAACCACTCCTTCCACCATCCGATCGACCCCGGCGAGGGCGAGCTGGCCTCGACCCAGGCGGCGATCCGCGCCGCGACCGGCTTCACCCCCTGCCTCTTCCGCCCGCCCTATGGCGAACTGAACCGCACCGAGGAAGCGGCGGCGCGCGCCAACGGCCTCGAGATGGTCTTCTGGACGCTCGACTCCGAAGACGACGCGCACCCCGGCGTCGGGCCGATCCGGGCGCGGGTCGTGCGTCGCGCGAAGCCCGGCTCGATCGTGCTGCTCCACGACGGCGGCCGCCACCCGCAGACGGTCGAGGCCATCGCGGGCATCGTCGAAGGCCTCCAGCGGCGCGGCCTGCGGCTCGTCACCGTGACCGAACTGCTCGGCGGGCGGATGCTTTACCGCGACTGAGGGGTACCGTCCATATATGGCGACGCCACCGAGCCAGGAGGAGCGCGGCCGCAGGTTCAAGGAGCTCCACGAGGGTCCCTGCTTCCTGATCCCGAACCCCTGGGACGGTGGCACGGCGCGGGTGCTCGAGGCGCTCGGCTTCGAGGCGCTGGCGACGACCTCCAGCGGCTTCGCCTTCACCCTCGGCCGCGCCGACGGGCAGGTGACGCTCGACGAGGTGCTCGAGCACGTCAAGGTCCTGGTCGAGGCCTGCGGGCTGCCGGTCTCGGTCGACCTGGAGAACGGCTATGGCTCCGCCCCGGAGGCCGCGGCGCGGGCGATCGAAGCGGTGGCGACGGTGGGCGCGGTCGGCGGCTCGATCGAGGACTGGGAGGAGAGCGCGGGCCTCTACGAGGTCGGCCACGCGGCCGAGCGGATCGCCGCCGCGGCGGCGGTGGCGCGCGAACAGCCCTTCCCCTTCACCCTCACCGCGCGGGCCGAGAACCACATCCGCGGCAACCCGGACCTGGACGACACGATCATGCGGCTGCGAGCCTACGAGGAGGCGGGGGCCGACGTGCTCTACGCCCCGGGGCTCGTCGACGCGGCCGAGATCGCCGCGGTCACCGCGGCCGTGAGCCGGCCGGTGAACGTGCTGGCGCGACCGTCCCTCTCGGCGCGGGAGATCGCCGACGCGGGGGCGCGGCGGATCAGCGTCGGCGGCTCGCTCGCCTGGGCGGCGGCCGAGGCGATGGGGGACGTCGCGACGAGGATGCTCGAGGACGGCGACCTCTCCGGATTGCGGGGCGGCAAGCAGGTCTACGAATGGCTGGGGGCCGACGAGTGAGCGCCGAGCCCGAGGTGGTGGACGACAAGGAGCAGTCGCGCTACGAGGTCCACCAGGGCGGCGAGACCGTCGCGATCGCCGACTACGTCAAGGGGCCGGACACGGTCTCCTTCACCCACACCGAAACCTTCGAGGGCCACAGAGGCCAGGGCCTTGCGGGCCGGATGATCGACCGCGCCCTGCGCGACGCCCAGGCCGAGGGCCTGGCAGTGGTCCCCTTCTGCTCCTTCGTCAGCGACTACATCGACGAGCACAAGGAGTTCCGCGACCTCGTCCCCGAGGACCGGCGGGCTGAGTTCGGCCTGGGTGGGTGAGGCGGGACGGGCGTGCTTCCGGCGGTGGCGGCCGTCCGACGTGAGGGGTTCGTGAAACACCCGGCACAGGGACGGAACGAAGCTCGGACTCCCGTGACCCTTCCGCATGAAAGTGGGCCCCCACCAAGGATGAGTTCGCAGTTATGTCCGGATAGCGGCAGAAAGTGCGAACTCACCCGGGGGGAGGCATGGGAAAGGCGCGCGAAAGGGTGGAGATCCCGACGTCTCTGATCCCTCGTCACTCCCCGAAGGCCGCGCTCGCCGCAGGCCCTTGCGTCCCTTGTACCTCCGGGCATCAGCTTCAGACGGCCCGAGCCCGCGAACCTCCGCCTACGCGGCGAGGGCGTCGGGCTCGCTGTCCGAGCGGGCCGCGGAGGCAGGGCGCCAGAGGGCGTCGGTGCCCATCGGTTCCATCGCCAGCTCGCCGGAGTCGACCGCGGCGATGAGTTCGCGCTCGGTGGCGTGGCGGTCGGCTTCGTCGAGGTCGGAGGGGCGCATGATCGATGCGACCTCGGCGGTGGTGAGGCCGATCGGGTAGGCGAGGACGGCGTCGGCGGCTCGGTCCGGGGTGGGGCGGCGCTTCAGGGTGGGGTCGAGGTTGGCCAGGGCGTTGTCGTAGGACTCGAATGGCTGGAAGCCGCCGACCTCGAGCCAGTCGCCGTCAGGCATCTCGAAGATCACCGAGGGGGCGGTGTAGCGGACCGGGCCGTCCGCTTCGGAGTGGCGGTTCTGGACGTGGGTCGGGCGGCCCTCGGCGGACCGGGTCCGCGCTTTATCGGCGTCGTAAAGCGCGACGATCGCCGGGTCGTCGATGCGGGCGACGACCGCCGCCGCGTCGAGGTCGTCGACGTCCTCGAGCGCCTCGCGCAGGCGGTTGTCATCGTCCAACAACCCGGGGGTCGTGAACTGCATCAGCTGGATCGCCCGCAGCGCCGCGTAGCCGAGGTCCGGCGACTCCTCGCGGGCGGCGATGATCGCGCGGCAGGCCCGCGAGCTGGGTGCCAGCCGCGACTTCACGCCGCTGCCGAAGGGCATCCCGAAGCGCTGCTCGAACTTGCGGTGGCCGGCCGTCATGCGGGCCGGGGTGTAGCCGATCTGCTCGTAGCGCTCGGCGGTCTCGGAGAGCCCGATCATCACAAGGCGCCAGTCCAGCTGGTCGCCGAAGCGCCAGCGCACCCGCGCGAGCGCGGGGCGGGACGAATAGGCCCAGGGACAGGCCGGGTCGGTGAAGTGCCAGGCGACGATCCGGTTCACTTACGGAAGGTTAGTGAAGGCGGATCGTCGGCTGGGACGGAGTCTCAGGACGGCCGCCCGAGCCGGGGCAGGCGGCCGTCCCGCGGGACCTATTTGGCCTGCGTGATCGCGACCGCGACGGTCACCGAGCCGTTCGACGAGCAGCGCGGGCTGCCGATCAGCTTGGCGCCGATCGTCTGCGTGGCGCCGGCCGCGGCGAGGCCGATCGGGCTGGTCGCGCCGCCCGAGGCGATCACGCCCGCCGGGTTTTCCCCGGTCGGGTCGAAGGCGCTGAGGACGAGCGGCGCGCCCGCCCATTCGCCGCCGTTGACCAGCGGGATGACCTGAATACGGCACGGTTCGGTGCCGGAACGGGCGATGTTCGAGCCACGGACTTCGACGCTCATCAGGTTCACGGTCCCCGCCGCCGGGGTGAAGGTGACCGCGGTGGGGAAGTTGACGGAGGCGGCGCTCGCCCCGTTGACCGCGACCGGGGAGCTCGTCGCGGTGGCGACGACCAAGGTGTTCGTGGCGAGTTTGCCGAAGTTCACGGAGCCTTCGCGGATCTTCGCGTTCGTCACCGCGTTTTCGCGGATTTTCGACGTGGTGACCGCGTTCGCCTTGATCTTCCCGGCCGTCACCGCGTTCGGCTTGATCTTCCCGGTCCCGATCTTGTTCGCCTGCTTGTTCGCCGCCCAGACGGCGCCGCCGCCCAGGGCAAGGAACAGCGCCAGGGTCGCGATCACATTCGCGTAGGTGAGCCGTCGTAGAACTGCGCGCAACATCTTTGCCTCCTCGAGGTGGTTTTGCCACCTAACCGTTCGACCTCGGCTAAGGTTCGCCTCCTGTACCGAGCGATGGGGCTCGCTCCATAACCGCGGCGCGACCGCTGATGGCTCCTACCGACGTCGAACAGGCGCGTAGGAGGCTGCGGAATTGAGACAGAGACGATTCGATCGCCGGGAGTTGGGAGCGATCTATGCCGGTGGCGTGATCGGCGCGCTGGCCCGGGTCGGGCTGACGGAGGCGATGCCGCACGGGGTCGACGCCTGGCCGTGGGCGACGTTCATCGCGAACATGATCGGCGCCGCGCTCCTCGGCTGGTTCGTGACGCGGCTGGGGGAGCGCCTGCCGCCGTCGACCTACCGTCGTCCTTTCCTGGGGACGGGGATCTGCGGCGCCCTGACGACGTTCTCGACCCTGCAGCTGGAGCTCTTCCGGATGCTCGAAGGCGGCAGCGCCGGCCTTGCCTTCCTCTACGCCGCGGCGACGATCCTCGGCGGCTTCGCCTGCGTCCACCTGGGGACCGTGGCGACGCGCCGGGCGAGGGTGCTGCGATGACGCCGCTCGCCTGGGTCGCGGTCGCCGCGCTCGGCGGGGCGATGGCGATCGCCCGTTTCCTCGTCGACACCACCGTGTCCGGACGCCTCGGCGGCGACTTCCCGCTCGGCACCCTCGCGGTCAACCTCAGCGGCGCCGTCGTCCTCGGCGTCCTCGCCGGCGCGGCGCTCTCCGGCACCGCCTACACGATCGTCGCCGGGGGAGGGGTCGGCAGCTACACGACGTTCTCCACCTGGATGCTCGAGTCCCACCGGGCCGGCGAGGACAGCGACGCGCGGGTCCTGTGGGCGAACATCGCCGTATCGCTGGTCGGGGGCCTCGCGGCGGTCGCCCTCGGCCACCGGATCGGCGGACTGTTGTGAGCGAGCTGTTGCAGATGCGCTTCCACTTCGGCGAGCGCGACCGCGATGGCGACGGTCCGCTGGAGGCCACGGTGATGGACGCGTGCGCGCGGCGCGGGGTGCGGGCGGCGGCGCTGATGCGCGGGGCAGAGGGCTTCGGCGCGAAGCATCGACTGCGGACCGACCGACTCCTGTCGCTGTCGGAAGACACGCCGCTCGTCGCGGTGGCGGTGGGGGAGGCCGAAGTCGTCGAAGCGCTCGCCGGGGAGGTGCGCGCGATGGCGGGCGGTGGCCTGGTCGTCCTCGAGTCGACGACCGGAGCACCGAGGGACGATGAGGGGTCGGACCGGGTCAAGGTGACCGTGTGGGGCCCGCGCACCGGGCCGACGTCGCCGCACCTCGACGCCGTCGCGGCGTTGAAGCGCCACGGGGCGGAGGCGGCGACCGTCGTTCTCGGCGTCGACGGGGTGCTCGAAGGGGAGCGGCGACGCGCGCGCTTCGTCGCGAGCAACCGCGGCGTTCCCGCGATGACGGTGGGGGTGGGACCGCGCGCCGCGATCGACGCCGCGTTGGCGGACCTCGACGGCGCCGCGCACCTCGTCACCGTCGAGCCTGTGGTGACTTACCGTCGCATACCGACGGTAAGTCACCACAGCGCCGTGGCGGTCCGCGTGACGCTCGTGACCTCGGAGGTCGCCTCGCGCGGCGCGCACCCCTCCTACGTCGAGCTGATCCACAAGCTCCGGCGCGAGGGGGCGGCGGGAGCGACGGCGCTGCGCGGCGTCTGGGGGTTCCGCGGGGAGAGTGAGCCGCACGGGGATCGGGTGCTGGCGCTGCGGCGCGACGTCCCGATGGTGGTCGAAGTCGTCGACGTCCCCGAGCGCGCCGCGCGGTGGCTCGAGCTGGCTCGGGAGCTCGCCTGCGACGGGGACGTCGCCTACGCCCAGCCGATCCCCAAAGCGATCTCCCTGACCTAGGAAGGAGTCGCAATTTGCAGGTAGAAATAGCGCTCTTTGCTGGACTTTTCAGCCTGCACCGGGGCCTCGGGGGTGTTAAGGAAACCGTCCGACTCGGCCCCTACCTTGGGTCGGGCGATGGCCGAGCAGACGCAGATGGAGAGTCTTCTGGGAAGCGATCCAGCCTTCGCTCCGGTGGAGCCGGAGCGCGCGGCCGAGCGCCCCGCGGATCGCGTCACGCCCGCCGTGCGCGTGCGTGACGCGGCGCCCGCTCCGGAGCGCGAAGCGCCGCCGATCGCTGACCTGGAGCCCGCGCCCGTTACCGGCGACGACGAGATCGTCGCGGTCGAGATGCGGGTCGCGATCCGGGACCTCGAGGACGGGCAGCGGGTGCGCGGCGTCTACGCGGTCCGCGGGCGGGAGCTGCGGCGCAAGCGCAACGGCGAGCCGTGGCTGAAGATGACCGTGGGCGACGCGACCGGAGTGACCGAGGCGGTCTGCTGGGACGACGCCGAGGTCCGTTACGCGCTCTGCGGCACCGGCACCCCGGTCCACGTCAGCGGCATCTTCGAGACCTCCGAACGATGGGGGTCGAAGATCAAGATCACCGAGCTGCGGGCCGCCGAGGAGACCGAGTACGAGCTGAACGACCTGGCGGTGCCTTCCGAGGTGTCGGCGGAGCAGCTGGAGGCCGGTCTGCGCGAGCTTCTCGACACGATTCAGAACCTTGAGCTCCGCGATCTCCTCGACCAGTTCTTCGCCCCCGACTGCGAGACCTGGGCACGCTTCCGTGACGCTCCCGCGGCGAAGACGTACCACCAGGCGTACCGCCACGGCCTCCTCGAGCACACGCTCTCGGTCGCCCAGGCGGTCTCCGCGGCGGCCAACTTCTTTCCCGGCGTCGATCGCGAAATAGCGGTGACCGGGGCGCTGTTCCACGACATCGGCAAGCTGATCGCCTATAACGACGACCCGCTGTCGATCGACCTCACCGACGCGGGCCGCCTCCAGGGCGAGATCCCGCTCGGCTACTACACGGTGCGCCGCGCGATCGAGGACATCTCCGGCTTCGACCCGCACCTCGCCCAGTGCGTCCTGCACATCATCTTGAGCCACCACGGCTCACTCGAGCACGGCTCCCCGGTCGTCCCCGCCACCCGCGAGGCCGTCCTCGTCCACATGATGGACAACCTCGGCGGCCGCCTCGGCTCCTTCGACCGCCTCGAGCGCCAGCTCCCCGATGGCGAGTCCTGGTCGGGCTTCGACCGCGCCCTCTCCGGCTCCGCCTGGTTCTCCCAGCGCGCCGCGTAGTCGGGACGCGTGCGGAACGCGCACGGAAGCGTGGAGTTCCCACCGTCTCTGTGACGAGGTCGGACTCCCGTTGCGGATCCGTGTCCCTCTCGCGCGCTTCGCGTGACCCGCGTCCGCCAGGGCCGCGCGGCGATCAGCGGTAGCGGTTCGCGCAGCGTTCGATCCGGTGGATGTTTTCGTTCGCCCGCTGGACGCAGTGCAGGAGCTTCTCCTGCTTCTTCGGGCCGCCTTGGACCTTGGTGGCGTGGAATGAGCGTTCGACCTGGACCTGCACCTGCTTGTTCGCGTCTTCGATCGATTTATTGACCGATTCTTCGATCGCTTTCGAGTTGAAGATCGCGCTGTTGAAGGACCTTTCGAAGGCCTTGTTGGTGGTGTCGACGGTGTGTTCGGTCGTGTGGAGAACGGGCTTCACGATGAAGAAGTAGACCGCCGCCAGGATGCCGACCGTGACCCCGAGCCGGATGATCCCCGAGGTCAGATTGCCGAAGAGGTTGGTGAGGAATTCCATCGCCGCGCCAGCCTAACCTGGGATCGGCGACGTGCAAGTCAGATGGGCGATTCGTCGATCTGCCGCTCAAAATCGCCGAGCAGGGCGAAGAGGGACTTCGCCTCCCAGCTGTCGCCCTTCTTCTGGTTGCGGTGGCGGGTGAGGATCCCGGCGTCGGCGAGGCGTTCGAGGCCGGTGAGGGTGGCGCGCCGGGAGCGACCGATCTCGCCCTCCGCGGTGGCGGCGGTCACGATCGGATAGCGCGGCAGCAGGTCGATCAGCGCCAGCGCGGCGGAATCGGCCCGGACCGGTGCCAGCAGGGCGCGCCAGTCGGCCTGCAGTTCCTCCACCTCTTCTGCCAGCTCCCGCGAGGTGAGCGCGGCGAGCTCGGTCGCGTTCGCGAAGTGGCGGACCCAGTCGTCGATCGCTCCCCGCCGGAAGGCTTCGAGCCCGTTGACGTAGGCGTCCTTGTTCGAGCCGAGCACGATGCTGATCGGCGTGAGGAGGCGCGGCGCCAGGCCGCGGCGTCGGAACAGGACCCCGATCAGACATCGACCGACCCGCCCGTTGCCGTCGCCGAACGGATGGATCGCCTCGAACTGCGCGTGGGCGATGGCCGCCTGCGCCACCGGTGAGATGTCTTCGCGGTTCATGAACTCGCAGAGGTCGTCGAGGAGGCCCGGCACTTCCTGGGCCGGCGGTCCCACGTATTCGGCGACGCTCGGATCGACGCCGCCGATCCAGCTCGGCCCCTCGCGGATCTGCCCGGCGATCTTGTCGAGTGGCGGGACCACGGCGATCTCCCGGTGGATCGCCTCGATCGACTCGGTGCTCAGCAGGCCCGGCGCCGCCCCGATCTCGAGGGCGCGCTCCATCGCCCTCATCGTCCCCACGATCTCGCGCGCCTTGTGGTTGGCGAGCTCATCGAACTCGGTCATGGCAAGCTTGCGGTGGGAGATGCTGAGCCCCTCGATCTGGGACGAGGCGATCGCCTCCGACCGAAGCAGCTGCCGTCCGAGTCCCTCCAGCGCCAGCAAGGCCGCCGGCTCTGAGTTCAGCTGCCTCACCTCGGTGCTCGCGCGCTCGCAGAGCGCGCTCGTCGCCGACCTCAGCGTCGGCTCGAAGTCGGCGATCGTCTCCGGAACCCACGCTCGGTAGCGCCGGGGAGTGCTTTCGGATCTGCGGGCTCCGGCAGCGGCCGGCTCCCAGGTCAGCTCGACGTATCGACCCCGAGAAGGTTCAAGCATCGTGGGCATGCTTGAACTTTAGGGGTTTAATCTTCAAGCCGCGTCGGTCCGCCTGAAGGTTGCGCTCAGAACAGCCGGGCGCAGCGCTTCATCTTGTCCACGTCGCCGTCGGCGTGCTCGATGCAGTGCTGGAGGTGCTTCGGGCTCGCCTTCTTCTCCAGCGTTTGAAGGGTGTCGCGGACCTTCTTCTCGCCGCTGTCGATTGCGGGCTTTAGCAGGACCAAATAGGCGACGACGAGGATCCCGACGAGGATCGCGAGCCGGATAATCGACGAAGTAAGCCAGCGGAGGGGGGCGAGCAGGAGTGCCATTCAGCGCGCGCGGACTATCCTGCGATACGTGGCAAAGGACACCGAGAAGCTGATTCGACAGCTCTCGCTGATCTCATTCCTCATGGCTCAGGGGAGGCCGGTTTCGGCCCTGGAGATCAAGCGCGAGGTCGAGGGCTACAGCGACATGAACGACGACGCCTTCGCGCGCCGCTTCTACGCGGACCGCGCCGAGCTCGAGAGCCTGGGGATCCAGCTGGGGGTGGAGAAGCCGGGCGAGGGGTTCTTCGAGGCCGAGCTCTACTCGCTGCCGCCGGAGAACTTCTACCTCGACGCGATCAAATTCTCCGACGACGAGCTGGCGGCGCTGTCGACCGCGCTGATGCTGCTGACCGACGGCGGGTTCGCCTACGCGGAGCCGCTGCGCCTGGCGCTGCAGCAGGTCGCCTGGGGCCATCCCAACCCGCTGGCCGAGGGCGAGCGGGCGCCGGTGGAGATGGCGATGACCGCGTCGGCGGGCGGCCGCGACCTCTCGCAGCGACTGTCGAAGATCGAGACCGCGATCTCGCGCCGCAAGACGATCGAGTTCACCTACTTCACGATGGAGCGCGGGGACACCTCGAAGCGCAAGGTCGACCCCTTCCACCTGGTCTTCCGCGGCGGGCAGTTTTACCTGATCGGCCACGCGCACGAGCGCGACGCGGTGCGCGTCTTCCGCCTCTCCCGGATCCAGGGCAAGGTCGGCTACGCGACCAAGGCCGAGCACGACTTCTCGCCGCCCGAAGATTTCGACCGCCGCGACTACGGCAGTCGCGCCGACTGGCAGCTGGGGGAGACCCTGGGCACCGCCAAGATCTGGATCCGCGAGCGGATCGCCTGGCTGATCGAGCGCGACTTCGGCGACTACGGCTCGATCCGCGACGCCAAGTCGAGCGACAAGGCGCCGGGCAAGGGCAAGATCTTCGAGACCGATTACGCCTCCCACCGCGAGCTGATCGCCTGGGTGCTGCGCTGGCGCGCCAACGCGAAAGTGCTCGCGCCGGACGACCTGCGCGAGGAGGCGGAGGCGCGCGTCGCCACGCTCCGCGACCGGCACAACAACGGCTTCAAGCCGGCCGAGGTCGTCGACCGCCCGCTACGCGACGCCCCGCGTCGCTCGCGCTCCGGCGGCCGCGGCGACGCGGCGATCCGCCCGGAGCGCTTCGCCCGCCTCGTCACCCTCGCCGGGATGCTGATCAAAGCCTCGAAAGTGGGCGAACGGCTGGAGATCGCCGACCTGCGCGGCCGGCTCGAACTGACCGAGGACGAGCTACGCGAGGACATCGAGCTGCTGAACGTCGTCAACTTCGGCGGCGGTACCTACGTGCTCTACGCCGAAATCCTCGGCGACGAGATCGAGGTCGACTCGGAGCCCTACGGCGACAACTTCGCCCGCCCGGCCCGCCTGCTGCCGCTGGAGGCGAAGGCGCTGATCGCCGCGATCGACCTCTTCGGCGATCACCTGCCGCAGTCGAACCTGGAGAAGGCGCGCGAGAAAATCGTCAAGGCGCTCGGCCACGACCCCTCCGAGGAGGGCCTCGAGATCGTCCCGGCCGGCGGCGGCGACGCCAACGTCGCGCGCCTGCTGAACCAGGCGATCGCCGACTCCAAGGTGCTGGAGCTCTCCTACTACAAGGAGAACGAGGACGAACTGAACTCGCGCCAGATCGAGCCCTATCGCCTGCAGAACGGTCGCGAGGGCTGGTACGTCGAGGCCTACGACCTGAAGAAGTCCGGCGTCCGGCATTTCAAGCTCGACCGCATCAAGGAGGCGACGCTCACCGGCGAGACCTTCAGCCCGCGCCCCGAGATCGAGGAGTTCGCCCGGGTCGAGGGCTGGATGACGCACGGCGAGGTCCCCGCCGCCGAGGTGGCCCGGGTCTGGGTCTCACCGGAGCGGGCGCGCTGGCTGCGCGAGGAGCGGACCGTGGTCGAGGAGCTGGCCGACGGCGCGGTCGTCGTCGAGCTGCCCTACGCGGGCAAGGCCTGGCTGGTGCGGGAGATCCTCCGCGGCGCCGGCGATCTGGTCGTGCTCGAGCCCGCCGACGCCCGCGCGGCGATCGCCAAAGAGGTCGCGGACTGACCGGGACCGCCCCCGGGCACCCCGAGGTCCTGCGCATCGTCGCCCCGAACCCGGGGCCGATGACGCTCGAAGGCACGAACACCTACGTCTACGGCGCCGACCCGTGCTTCGTGATCGACCCGGGCCCCGATGACGCGGGCCACGTCGAGGCGATCCTCGCGGCGGGCTCCGAACGCGGCGGGATCGGCGCCTTCCTCGCGACCCACTCCCACGACGATCACATCGGTGCGGCGGCGGTGCTCGACGCGGAGGTCCTGGTCCCCGACGACGGCGCGACCTTCGGTGGCCTGCGCGCCCTCGCCACCCCCGGCCACGCCGCCGACCACATCACCTTCCTCAGCGCCGACGGCGTCGCCTTCTGCGGGGACCTCGTCCTCGGCCTCGGCTCGACGATCGTCCCGCCCGGCGGCAACTCGCTCGCCGCCTTCCTCGACTCGCTCGCCCTCCTCGCCGCCGCCGACCTCTCCCTGATGGCCCCCGGCCACGGCCCCTGGATCACCGACCCGGCGGCCAAGCTGGCCGAATACGTCGAGCACCGGCTGATGCGGGAGCGCCGCCTCCTCGTCGCCCTCGACTCCGGCGAGCGCTCCCGCGCCGCGCTCCTCGCCACCGCCTGGGACGACGTCCCTCCCGAGCTCCTGCCGATGGCGGCGATGGCGATGGAGGCGCACCTCGAAAAGCTGGAGCGCGAGGCGCGCCTCCCCCGCGACCTGCGCGAGTAGCTGTTCCTTTTGCCGACCTGTCCGGCAAAAGGAACGGGCGACTTGCCGTCGCTCAGCTTCCCGGCAGGAAGCGCGCGACCTGGACGCGTTCGCCGGGCCTTCGTTTCGTGCCTTCCATCTCCTCGACCGTGTTGATCCGGCCCTCGCCATCACTCCTCGAGTAGACGAGCGTCTCCCTCAGCTCCCGGGCAGGTAGCGGGCGATGGCGAAGCCGCCGCCGCTCGGCAGTTCCGGCGTGATCACGCTGCCGCCGACCAGGATCCGGCCCTTCGCGTCGAGGGCGACCTGGGTGGCGACGGCGCTCGAGGGGCCGCCGAACCCGGTGTCGACTTTGCCTCGCGTGCCGAAGCCGCGGTCGTAGGTCCCCTTCGGGGTGAGCCTCCCGACGACGAAGGTCCGCCGCAGGGTGTGGTTGTGCGGGGACGGGGAGACCCGCTTGCCGAGGTTGCCGACGAGGTAGGTGCGTTCGCCTTCGTCCGCGGTCAGGTCCGAGAAGGAGCCCGATTCGGGATCGAGGTACTTGGCCGAGCCGGTCCGGCTGAAGCCGGGGTCGAAGGCTCCGCTCGGGAGCAGTCGCACGACCGCCTGGTAGCGGATCGTCCTGTAGACCGTCTTGACCACCTTTTTGCCTTCTTCCATCCGCGCGACCTTGTGGGAGACGCGCTGGTGCTGTTCTTCCCCGAGCAGCAGGATCTTGCCGCTTGGCGTGACCGTCATCGCGATCGGGGAGACCGTCTTCAGCGTGCGGAAGCTGAACGAGGCGAACGCGGAGTTGAGGTTGCCGACGTCGTTGAAGGCGGTCAGCAGGCGCGCCGGCCCTTCGGCGGCGGAGCAGAACGGCCCGCCGGTTCCGGCCGTCAGGTAGCCATTTGAGAACGGGGCGAGCTGCCCGAGGCTCGAGATCGTGCCCAGCGCGCGGATGCCGCCGGCGCCGAAGGTCGGGTCGAGCGCCCCCGATTCGGTGAGGCGGGCGACGAAGCCCTTCGAGTTCACCGTCCGGCTACAGCTCGCCAGTTCGGTGACGTACCCACCGCTGAGGACGATGCGGTTCTGCGAGTCGATCACCACGCTGCGGATGCCGATCGAGGGCCCGCTGTAGGTGCCACCCGGGGCGGCGGGGTTGCCGAGCCCGAGGTCGGTGATGAGCCTGCCGTCGGTGCCGAAGGTGCGGTCCGGCTTGCCGTCGGCGTCGAACCGCAGCACGGTGGCTTCGGCGATCACCGGGTCAGGCGTCGAGTTGGTCGGCAGGGGGCGCGTCAGTCCGACGACCACGACCCGGCCGAGCGAATCGACGGTGACGTCGGTGAGGACGAAGACCCCTCCGGTCGGCCGCGGCACGGTGACCACCCCGCCGTGGCCGAAGCTCGGGTCGAGCTTGCCGTCGCCCGTGAAGCGCACGATCTTGGAGGCGCCGGCGACGATGACCTTGCCGCCCGGCGCCAAGGCCATCTTCTGGTGGCCCGGGGTGAATTCGAACGGCAGCTCGTACTGCGGCCCGCTCGATCCCGCGCTTTCCGACGGGAAGCCGACCGTCACCTTGCCGTCCTTGCCGAAGCTTGCGTCGCGCGCCCCCGCCAAGCCCTTCGCCATCGCGCTCCCTGCCATCGCCGCGAGGCAGGCAGCGATCATCGCCGCCGCGAGGGCGGTCTTCCAGACCCTGTCCATCGTCCACTTCCTTCTGTCCGGTGACGACCGTCCGGTGGTCGTCGGGTGCCCCTTCAAACTCGACTTGCTCAACGAAGTTTCGGAGGTCTGGAAAGATGGCTCGATGGCAGGGGTGAGCGTTAAGGGGGCGGCGAAGGCGGGGTTGCTGGCCGGTATCGCCGGGACGGGGCTCACGGCCGCGTCGGTCGGGGTTGCCTGGCATCGGTTGGCGCGTCGGGCGCTGCCGCAGGAAGAGGGGCGGCTCGAGGTGCCGGGGCTGAGTGGGCCGGTGACGGTGCGCCGGGACCGGTGGGGCGTCCCACATATCGAGGCGCGGGAGCGGGAGGACCTGGGGTTTGCCCAAGGCTTCGTGCAGGCGCAGGACCGGGCCTGGCAGATGCACTTCTACAAGCGGGTGGTGAGCGGGCGGCTGTCGGAGTTCGCGGGGGCGGACACCTTGCCGGTCGACCGGCTGATGCGGACGTTGGGGATCCATCGGGTCGCCGAGCGGGAGCTCGGGGAGCTGGCGCCGGAGCTGCGGGCGAAGCTCGAGCGCTTCTGCGCCGGGGTGAACGCGGGCGCCGCGGCGGCCAAGGCGCCGCCCTTCGAGATGAAGCTGCTGAAACTGGAATGGGAGCCGTGGACGCCGGTCGAGATCCTCTGCCTCGGCAAGCTGCTGGCCTTCGGGCTCTGCACGAACTGGGAGCGGGAGCTGCTGCGTGCCGACATGGTGCGGGAGCTCGGTCCCGAGCTGACCGCGCGCCTCGACCCCGGCTACCCGCGCGACAACCCGATCGTCGATCAGACGCCTTGGAACGGCGAGGGCCTGCCGCTGGTCGAACAGATCGACGCGGTGCGGCGCGCGCTCGGGCTCGCCACCGAGGCCAGTGGGTCGAACAACTGGGCGGTGTCCGGCGAGCGTTCCGTGACGGGGACTCCGCTGATCGCCGGGGATCCGCACCTGCCGCCGAGCATGCCGCCGATCTGGGAGCAGATGGAGCTGCGCTGCGGCGAGCGCTTCGTGCGCGGCGCCACGCTGCCCGGCATGCCCGGCGTCTACATGGGCCAGGGCAACGACGTCTGTTGGACGATCACGAACGTGATGGCCGACGTGCAGGACCTCTTCATCGAGCGGGTGGATGGCGATCGCTACCTCTTCGAGGACGAGTGGCGGCCGCTGGAGAACCACCGCGAGGAGATCGTGGTCAAGGGCCGCGAGCGTCCCGACGTGCTGGAGGTCCGCGAGACCCACCACGGGCCGATCGTGAACGAGGCGCTGGGCGCCGACGATGCCGAGCCGCTCGCCCTGGCCTGGCTGACGCTGCGCGAACCAACCGCCTTCGAGGGGATGTTCGAACTGCTCGAGCCGACCTCCGGCCCCGACCTCGTCGCCCACCTCGAGGGCCACACCTCGCCGCCGTCGAACATGATCTGGGCCGACCGCCACGGGTCGATCGGCTACAAGCTGATCGGTCGCCTGCCGCGCCGCCGCGGCGGTGTCGCCGACCTGCCGAAGCCGGGATGGACCGGCGAGTTCGAGTGGGAGGGGGCGGTCCCGTATGAGGAGCTGCCGGAGGTCGTCGACCCCGAGTGCGGCTACCTGATCACCGCCAACAACCGGATCGTCGGCGACGACTACCCGCACCACATCACCTCCGAGTACCTCGACGGCTTCCGGGCGAAGCGGATCGAGGAATTACTTATGGGGAAAGACCAGCACGACCTCCATGGTTTCGCCGAGATGCAGACCGACGTGCTGTCGTTGCCCGGTCTCGAGGCGGCGCGGCGGCTCTCGCGCCTGCGCCCGCCCGGTCAGCGCGAGCGCGCGGCGATCGAGCGGCTGCGGGTCTGGGACGGGCGGCTCGACGTCGACACCGTCGCCGGGACGATCTACCAGGCGTTCATCCTGCGGCTGGCCCGAGAGGTGGCGCGCGCGGCGATCGTCGACCGCGATCTCTGCGAGCGCTGGCTTGACCGCGCCGACAACGGCTTCAGCCCCCACGTCAGCTCACCGTGGCGCTGGCACTCCCACCTGATGGGGCTGTGGGAGGAAGCCGACGACGAGCTGATCCACCGGCCGTGGGACGGGCTGGTGCTCGAGGCGCTGGCGGGTGCCCTCGACGACCTGACCGACCGCTTCGGCCCCGACGCCGCTGCCTGGCGCTGGGGGGACGTGCACGAGATGGAGTTCCCGCACGCGCTCGGCCAGGCGAACCCGGTGCTGAACCGGATCCTCAACCGACGGGTGCGGGCGGGCGGCGCGCAGGAGACGGTGTGTCAGATCGCCTACGACCCGAACGATCCCTACCGCGCGGTGTGGGCACCGAGCTGGCGGATGGTCGCCGACCCGACCGACCCGGACCGCTCCCGGTGGCAGATGTTCTCCGGCGAGTCGGGCCATCCGGCGAGCCCGCACTACGCCGACCTGCAGGATCGCTGGGCGGCGGGGGAGACGCAGCCGATGTGCGGCGAGGGGCCGTGGCGGACCCTCGTCATGGCGCCGGCTTAAGCCGGCGGCGGGCACCGGACTGACACGAGTCGGTCAGCGCTATAGTTTCCGGCTCAATCTTTTCCCCGTCACCTTTCCCCCCGGAGGTATCGCGCGTATGAAGTTCGGACGTCTGCTCGCCCGCCTGTTCATCGGCGGCATGTTCATCGGCCACGGCACCCAGAAGCTGTTCGGCTGGTTCGGGGGTCCCGGAATCGAGGGGACGACGGGGACGATGGACGCGCTCGGCCTGGCGCCCGCGCGTGGCAACGCGTACGCCGCCGCGCTGTCGGAGACGCTCGGCGGTGCCGCGATCGCGCTCGGCGCCTTCACCCCGGCCGCCGCCGCCTCGCTGATCGGCACGATGACGACGGCGATCCGCACCGTCCACCTGAAGAACGGTTTCTGGTCGACCGGCGGTGGCTACGAGTACAACCTGACGATCATCGCCGCCCTGCTCCTGATCGTCGACGGCGGCCCCGGCCCGATCTCGGTCGACTCCGCCCTCGGCATCGAGGAGACCGGTGCCGGCACGGCCCTTGCCGCCCTCGCGGCCGGCGTCCTCGGCTCGACCGTCACGCTCGCGGCGGCGAAGGCGGCGTACGCGAAGGCGAATGCGGACTCCCCGAGCACCCCGCTGAGCCCGGACGCCGCCGCGGCTTAGTTCGGCGGCTGTTGTGCCGGCGGGTGCGGCCGTCCGAGATTGGTCCGGGCGTCTCGTCGCGGTCCTGGCTGGGGTGACCGCGATGAGACGCCCAGGACGTGAGGTTCGTGAAACATCCGGCACAGGTCCGGGCGGGGGTCGGACTTACGTCGAGGGTCCGCGCGAGAGATGCCACACCTCGGCCCGATCGTTGACGAAGATGCCGGGAACTCCACGCTTCCCGCGGCCTTCCGGCACTTTCGGGCGCTTTTCGGGCCTGGAAACAGGGCCCGAAAACGCGCTGCACGGGTTGACCTTGCCATGGCAAGGTCAACCCGTGCAGCGTGATCGTGACTGTTGCCCAACACGCGCGGAAGCGTGTACTTCCCACGGTCTCCCTCACGAATTGCGAGTCACGTCACGTCCCCGTGGGACACCGGTGAGGATTCCGTGCTCCTCCCGTGACGCGCCCGCGGATCTCGCCCGGAGGTCCCCGGCCACTCCCCCCGCACTCCCGGCCGTCTCGCCGACAACCCTTGCGTCCCTTACCTCGGGCGCCAGCCTCCCGAGCGACCAGCCGGCAAACGAAGCAGGGAGCGTCCGTCCCTTGGCTCGCTGGACGGGCCTTCAGGACGACCGCGCCTTGCCTCGCCGGTTAGCCGCTGACCGCGCGGACGGCTTCGACCAAGGCGGCGGGGGCCTTGGCGGGCGAGCCGGTGTCGAAGGGCGGGGCGGGGTCGTACTCGATCCCCAGCTGGACCGCCTGGGACATCTCCGGCGCGACCTCGTCGGCGACGAGGTGGAGCGCCATGTCGATGCCCGCCGAGACCCCGGCCGCGGTGAGGTACTTGCCGTCCTCGACCCAGCGGCTCGTGACCGGCTCGGCACCGAAGGCGCGGAGGTCCTCGAGGTTCTGCCAGTAGGTGGTCGCGCGCCTGCCCTCGAGCAGGCCGGCGGCGCCGAGGACCAGGGCGCCGGTGCAGACCGAGGTGGTCCGGCGGGTGCCCTGGTCGGTCGCCCGCACCCAGTCGAGCACCTCGGCGTCCGCGCTCAGCGTCCGCGTGCCGGAGCCGCCGGGGACGAGGAGGATGTCGGCCGCGGGTGCCGCGTCCATGCCGACGTCGGCGACCAGGCGGAGGCCGCCGTCTTCGGTGCGCACCTCGCCCGCCTCCTTGCCGACGAAGGTCACCTCCCAGCCGGGGACGTGGCGGAGCACGTCGTAGGGGCCGATCGCGTCGAGCGCGGTGAGGCCGTCGAAGATCAGGATCGTCACTCGGGTCGTCGTCTCGGTCATGGGAGCGATCGTCGCGCCTCGGGCGCGATCTCGCCAGTGGCAGGAAAGCCAATGTCCGCTAGATTTCTGCCATGCCGCGAACAGGCCCACCGAAGATTCGCCATGGCAGCCACCGGGTCGTCGCGCTGTGCCTCCCTGGCACCGTCGCCTTCGATCTGACGGCGCCGGCCCAGGCCTTCGGGCTCGCTCACGGTCCCGACTACGCACCGCACTACGGCTTCTCCACCTGCTCCGTCGACGGCGCGCCCGTCTCGACCACGACCGGCTTCGAGATCGGCGTGAACGCCGGGCTCGGCGCTCTGCGGCGCGCCGACACCGTCGTCGTCCCCGGCTACTGGGCGATCCACGAACCGCCACCCGCCGCGGCCACGGCGGCCCTGCGCGCCGCGGCGCGACGCGGAGCCCGGCTGATGTCGGTCTGCACCGGTGCCTTCGCGCTCGCCGCCGCCGGCGTGCTCGACGGTCGCCGCGCTGCCACTCATTGGGCCTGGGCGGCGGACCTCGCGGCGCGGTTCCCGGCGGTCGAGGTCGACCCCGACGTCCTCTACGTCGACGAAGGAGACGTGCTCACCTCGGCCGGGCTCAGCGCCGGCATCGACCTTAGCCTCCACGTCGTCCGCCGCGACCACGGCGCCGCCTGCGCCGACCGCGTCGCCCGCCAGATGGTCGCCGCGCCCCACCGCGACGGCGGCCAGGCCCAGTTCTTCCGCGTGCCTGAGGACGACGCTCCCGCGCCGAGCGCCGGCGGCTCCCTGGAGGCGACCCGCGCCTGGGCGCGCGAGCGCCTGGACGAGCCGCTGACGGTGGAGGCGATGGCGCGCCACGCCAACGTCAGCCCGCGCACCTTCGCCCGCCGCTTCCGCGAGGAGACCGGGACGACCCCGCTCCAGTGGCTGCTCGCCCGCCGCGTGCTCGAGGCCCGCCGCCTCCTGGAGGAGTCCGACCTCCCGGTCGAGCAGGTCGCGGCCGCCGCGGGCTTCGGCAACGCCGCCTCGCTGCGCGACCACTTCCGTAGGGCCACCTCGACTACCCCGACGGCCTACCGCCGCACCTTTACGGTGGAGGGTTAGGGGAGGGTTTGGAGCGGTGGCGAGAGCCGCGGATTCCGGCCGGGGAGGGGAGGACGACACAGTTCCTCATCAGGCCGCCGGCCGCTCGCTGAGTGGCAGCGCCATAGCGCCCCTGACTCAGCGAGCGACGGATCCCGTGATGAGGAACACGCACGCAAGCGCGGAGAAGGACACGGAACCCGCACGGAAGGCGCATCGCCCCCACATCAATTCGGTGACAAGACCGATACATCTCGCGCAAGCTCGTGTTCAAAACTGCTCCGGCCCGTGAGAATCCTCCCACCTCGCTACTCTCCACAACTCCTTTGAGGCGCCTGCTTACAGCCGCACTTCTCCTGCTCGCGCTCGTGGGCGGCACCTACCTCCTCGCGGGGGGGTCGACGACGCCTGCCGCGGCGGCCGCGACCCAGGCGCCGAAAGCGCCGAAGGGCTTCTTCGGGATCGTCCCGCAGACGCCGGTGACGGAAATGGACGCGAAGTACATGAAGGCCGGCGGGATCGAAGCGATCCGCACGCCGCTGATCTGGCCCGCGGTCCAGCCGACCAAGAAGGGTCCCTACAACTGGGGTGCCTTCGACCCGATCGTCGAAGAAGCGGCGCGGCAGGGCCTCTCGGTATTGCCCTTCATCATCGCCACGCCGAAGTGGGTGGCGAAGAAGGAAACGACCCTGCCGATCAACAACGCGACGCAGCGCAAGGCCTACGTCACGTTCCTGCGGGCGGCGGTCGAACGCTACGGCCCGGGCGGTCAGTTCTGGGTAGAACACTCGCCCAAGAAGATCCGCGAAGAACAGGCGAAAGAGCAGCAGGGGCCGGTGTACGAACTTCCTGGCGCGCGCCTCAAGCCGATCGCCAAGCCGATGCCGATCAAGACCTGGCAGGTCTGGAACGAGGCCAACTTCTTCTACTTCGCCTACCCGGTGAGTCCGATCGCCTACGCGAAGCTGCTGAAACTCTCGACCCCGGTGATCAAACGCGTCGAGCCCGGCGCGAAGGTGATGCTCACCGGCCTCTTCGGCAGGCCGAGCGCGGGCGCGAAACGCGGCATGTCGGCCGCCGATTTCCTCGCGAAGCTCTACACGGTGCCGGGGATCAAGAGCTACTTCGACGGCGTGGCCCTGCACCCGTACGCGATCAACTCCGGACAGCTCGAAGAAATCGTCGAGGAATTCCACGCGGTGACGGTCGAAAATCGTGACCGCGTGCCGCTCTACATCACCGAGATGGGCTGGGGCTCGCAGAACGACTACCACATCAACGCCTTCGAGCACGGCATCCGCGGCCAGGTCGAAGAACTGCAGAAGGCCTACAGGTACCTGCTGGTGAACCGCACGAAATTGGACCTCAAACAGGTCTACTGGTTCTCCTGGAAAGACCTGCCCGAATCGTGCTCCTTCTGCGACTCGGTCGGCTTCTTCCAGTCCGGCCCGAAGTTCAAGCCGAAGCCTGCCTGGCGCGCCTTCGTCGCCATCACCGGCGGCCGCACGCATCCCTGAGCACGATCCGCACCGTGCCCGCGACCGCCACCGCGGCGGCGTAGCCCTCGTCGACCTCTAGCGGGTGGGCGACGACCTGAGGGCCCGGCGCCGGCCCGGCCAGCCCGGCGCCGGTGCACTTGACCCGCGCCTCGTGCCGCGTCCAGGCGCCGTAGAAGACCGCCTCGTGCTCAGCCTCGACGGCGGTGGCGACCGCCGCGGCGTCGGCGGCGGGCAGCCAGCGCTCGGCCAGGCGCACGAGATCGCGCCGCGGGCGCAGCCGCTCGACGTCGATTCCGACGTCGGTCCCACCGGGCGCGATGGCGATCAGCGCCAGTCCGCCGGAGTGGGAGAGGTTGAAGGAGAGCCGCCCGGGGTCCCGCGCGAGCCGTGGCTTGCCGTTGTCGTCGACATACAGCTCCGCGGCCTCGGCGCCACCGAGGTAATCGGCGAGGAGCGAGGCCAGGGCCCGGCGCGCGGCGCCACGGGAGTCGCCCTCCGGCACCTGGACGCGCCAGACGTGCAATTCGCCCGAATCCGGTGTTTTTCGCTCGGTCTTCATCTGTTCCTAAGGACCTTCAGATCCAATCCAGTATCCAATGACCGTGAACGTGGCTGCGAATAAGATCAATGCGATGGAATCCTCCGCGGGGGCAGGATCCACCTGGCTGGTCCTGCCGACCTACAACGAGGCGGCGAACGTCGCCGCGATCGTGGCGGCGGCGCAGGCCCACCTACCCGACGACGCCCGCGTCCTCATCGTCGACGACAACTCGCCCGACGGCACCGGACAGATCGCCGACCGGCTGACGGCGGCCGACGAGCGCATCGAGGTGCTCCACCGCGCCGGCAAGGAAGGCCTCGGCCCTGCCTACATCGCCGGCTTCCGCCGTGCGCTCGCGGGCGGCGCCGACTTCGTCCTGCAGATGGACGCCGACTTCTCCCACGACCCCGCCGACCTGCCGCGGCTCCTTTCCGCGGTCAAGGAGGGCGCCGACCTGGCGCTCGGATCGCGCTACGTGCCCGGTGGCGGGGTCACCGACTGGGGCCTCCTGCGCCGCGTCGTCAGCCGCGGCGGCAGCCTCTACGCGGGCGTCGTCCTCGGGGTCGCCCCGCGCGACCTGACCGGTGGCTTCAAGTGCCACCGCCGTCGCGTGCTGGAGGCGATCGACCTCGGCGCGGTGGCCTCCAAGGGCTACGTCTTCCAGGTCGAGATGACCTACCGGACCCTGCAGGCGGGCTTCACCGTCCGCGAGGTGCCGATCCGCTTCCGCGACCGCCAGGCCGGCGAGTCGAAGATGTCCGCGGCGATCGCCGCCGAAGCCGTCTGGCAGGTGCCGCTGCTGCGACGGCGGGTGAAAGGAGCGGCCGCTCCTCGGTCCATTCAGGGGTCGCACCCGGACGCCGGGGTCACTTCGTCCAGGTAGGCGCGCGGGCCGATCGAGCGAGTCCGCACGAGCGGCCCGGAGCTACCGGCGGCCGCGCCGCCATCCCTACTATCGTCCCGGCCCCGGGTCGGCCTACGCCTGCCCGTGACCAACCGTGACCACGCTTTCAATCGTCATACCGGCATACAACGAGGAGACCCGTCTGCCGGCTCTTCTCCACGCCGTGAGACGGGAAGCTGTGACGGCGGCCGCCGCGGCCGGGATGGAGCTGGCGGAGGTCCTGGTAGTCGACGACGGCAGCACCGACCGCACCGCGGCGATCCTGAAGGCGGCGACGGGCGAGGACGAGCGGCTGATCCCGGTGCACGACTACGACCGCAATCGCGGCAAGGGCGCGGCGTTCGCGGCCGGCGTCAGCCGTGCCCACGGTGACTACGTCCTGCTCGCCGACGTCGACCTCTCGACGCCGCTCACCGAGCTCCCCAAATTGTCCGCCGCGACCGCCGCCGGCGCCGATATCGCGATCGGCTCGCGCAACGTGAAAGGCGCGATCGTCGAACGCGGGCCGCTGCACCGCAAGGTGCTCGGCAACAGCTTCAACATGATCGTCCGCGGGCTGACCGGGCTGCGGCTGCACGACACCCAGAACGGCTTCAAGCTGTTCCCGACCGACGTCGCCAAGCGCCTGCTCGCCGAACAGGCCTACCCCGGGTTCTCCTTCGACGTCGAGCTTCTGATGCGGGCCGACCGGGCGGGGCTGAAGATCGCCGAGGTGCCGATCATCTACCAGCACGACGCCAGCTCCACCGTCCGCGTCGGCTCCGCCGGGGCGGGCATGCTGCGGGACGTGCTCGGCATGGTCTGGCGGATCAGGGTGCGCGGAGCATGAGCGAGGAGAGCGCCGCCCGACCCGCGCCCGCGGCGTCGGCTCGCCCGAGCTGGCGGGAGAGCCTCAGCGATCCGACCGTGATCGCGATCGCCGCCTACGCCGTGATCACGATCGGCGCCCTGGTCGCCGGTTACTTCGCCCTCTTCACCCAGTTCGCGCCCTACGACGACGAGGGCACGCTGCTGGTGACGCTGAACGGGTTCGCCCACGGCCACTCGCTCTACAACGAAATCTATACGCCTTACGGCCCCTTCTACTACGAGCTTTTCGGCGGTCTGCTGGCCCTGGTCGGCCACGACATAACCACCGACATCAGCCGCACCGCGGTGCTGGTGATGTGGGTCGGGATGAGCCTCGTCTCCGGCGTCACCGCCCAGCGTCTGACCGGCCGGCTGGAGCTCGGCCTGACCGGGATGATCGCCGCCTTCGCGACCCTCTACGTGCTCGCCGGCGAGCCGATGCACCCGCAGGTCCTCTGCGTCGTCCTGCTCGGTGCCTTCACCGCCCTGGCCGTCTTCGGGCCCGGCGGTCGCGGCCGGGTGCTGTGGACCGGCGGCGCCGCGGGAGCACTGCTGGCGGCGCTGGTCCTGACCAAGCTCAACCTCGGTGTGCTCGCCGTCGCCGCCACCGTGATCGCCGCCGCGGTCACGGTCGGGCCGCTGGCGAACCGGGCCTGGATCCGCCGGCCGATCATCGTCATCGCGCTCCTCTTCCCGCTGGCGCTGACGGGTCGGGACCTCGACGTCGAATGGGTCCGCAACCTGACCGCGATGGAGATCTTCGCGATCGCGGCGATCCTCGTCGCCGCCCGGTCGATCCGCCCGCCGCGCGACGAGGAGGACCCGCTGACGCCGCGCTGGGTCCTCGGCGCCGTGATCGGCTTCGCGATCGCCTTCGTCGCGATCATGGTCGCGATCCTGCTGAACGGCTCGACCCTCGCGGAAGCCTACGAGGGGATGGTGACCGAGGCCCAGCGGGTCCGCGAAGTCAACATGACCGAATTCCCGAACCCCGCGGCGGCGGTCGACTGGGCCCTCGCCGCGGTCGCTGCCGCCGCGATCGCGGTGTGGGGGCGGTGGGGTGGCGAGCGTCCCTCGATCTGGCCCGGGCTGCTGCGCGCCGCCGCCGGCCTCGTGATCTGGTTCTCGATCGCGAAGATCGCCCCGATCGGCCTGAACCCCTCGGTCGGCAACCCGGACTCGCTGGCGGCCGTGCTCGCCTGGGTGGCGGTCATCCCGCCCGGCGGCGTCGTCAAACGGCCATACGAGCGCTTCCTGCGCGTGCTGCTGCCGGCCCTGGCGGTCGCCGAGACGCTGCAGGTCTACCCGGTCGCCGGCAGCCAGATGGGGATCGCCGCCTTCGTCTACGTGCCGGTCGGCGCCCTCTGCCTCGCCGACGCGCTGACCTGCCTGCGCCGCTGGAGCGAGGCCCGCGGAGGGATCGCCGTGCAGCGCCTCGGCGTCATCGTCACCGTCGTCGCGGCCGCCCTCGCCGTCGACTTCGCGATCAACTCGATCGCCCGCCCGGCGGTCAACGGCGCGATCTCCTACCACCATCAGAAATCGCTGGACCTCCCGGGCGCCTCCGCCCTCCGCCTGCCGCCGGAAGAAGCCGAAACCTACGAAAAGCTGATCGCCCTCCTCCACGAAAACAAGTGCACGACCTTCATCGGCTATCCCAACATCGACAGCTTCTACCTCTGGGCGGAAATGGAACCCCCGGTCCCCTACGCCCCCGGTGCCTGGGTCAACGCCATGGACTCCGAACGCCAGCAGACGGTCGTCGACGAACTGAAAAAGTCCCCCCGCCCCTGCCTGATCCGCAGCGACGCCCGCGCCCAGAACTGGCTGCGCGGCAACCCGGCACCGGAACGCCCGCTCGCCAACTACGTCCTCAACGACTTCGAACCCGTCGCCGAAGTCGGCGAATTCCAGTTCGCGCTGCCGGTCAAATAATCGTTGTGATGTTGTGCGCCTGCCTGTTGGTTGCGGGATGTGGATCGTCGGCGTCCACTAGCCGCGAAGAGGCAAGGGAGGTGGCAGTAGCGGAACGTCAATTCCTCACCGCCTGGGGGCAGGCCAACGGCAACGCGCGGGAACGATGCGAAGCGAAGACGTCGTCCGATGCCGCCTTCACCCAATGCTTCGCGGTGACGGTTGCGCCCGGCGACCGAGCCGCGATCGCGCGGTACAAGGCGGCGTTCGAAAAGGTGCTGGATGCCGGCGTCGGGAGCGAATGCGCGGAAGCCCTCGAAGAATCCTTGGTCGAACCCTTCGGGCTGGCGGAATTCAACGGTGGCGAAGCGACGAGCCTCTGCCGCGCAGAGAGCCGTGACGAGTAGGGATCTGTAGCGTCAGGAGCCTTGACCCGCCTATTGATCACCGGCGGGGCCGGCTTCGTCGGCTCCAACCTCGCGGTCTCCCTGGCCATGCGCCACCCGGATTGGGAGGTCGTTGCGCTCGACAACCTCTACCGGCGCGGGTCGGAACTGAACCTGCCGCGGCTGGAGGAGGCAGGGGTCGAGTTCGTCAAGGGCGACGTGCGCGAGCCCGAGGACCTGGCCAAGGTGCCGAAGATCGACGCGATGGTGGAGTGCTCGGCCGAGCCGTCGGTGATGAGCGGGGTCGACGGGGACACCGGCTACCTCGTCCACACCAACCTCACCGGCGCCTACAACTGCCTCGAGCTGGCGCGTCGGGACTCGGCGTTCTTCGTCTTCCTCTCGACCAGCCGCGTCTACCCGGTGCAGCCGCAGGTGGATCTGAGGCTGGAGGAGGCGGAGACGCGCTTCGAGTTGGCCGCCGAGCAGGACGTCCCCGGCGTCGCGACCGGCGGGGATCTCCGAGCGACTTTCCGCTGGAGGGCGCGCGGACGCTCTACGGCGCCACCAAGCTGGCCGCCGAGCTGCTGATCGAGGAGTACCGGGCGGCGCTCGGGGTGCCCGCGGTGATCGACCGCTGCGGGGTGATCGCCGGCCCCTGGCAGATGGGCAAGGTGGACCAGGGCGTATTCACCCACTGGATGCTCGCCCACCAGTTCCGCAACCCGCTGTCCTACATCGGTTTCGGAGGGCATGGAAAGCAAGTTCGCGACCTCCTCCACGTCGAGGACCTGGTCGACCTGGTCGAGCGCCAGCTGCTCGACCCGGAGAGTTGGGACGGGCGCACCGTGAACGTCGGCGGCGGCCGCGAGATCAGCCTTTCGCTGCTGGAGACGACGGCACTCTGCCAGCGCCTGACCGGCAACGAGGTGCCGATGACGCCGGTCGCCGAGACGCGTCAGGGCGACGTGCCGATCTACCTGTCGGACTGCGCCCGCCTCTTCGAGCTCGACGAGTGGCGCCCCCGGCGCAGCGCCGAGCAGGTGCTCGCGGACATCCACGAGTGGATCGCCGCCGACCCGGAGCGGATCGCCGCGGCACTGCAGGTCTGAGTCCGCCGCGGCCCGACGATAGTGTTCGCCGCTGACTTGCAACCGGATCGGGAGAGGATTGGATGCCCGTAGCGATCATCACTGGGGCCGGAGGCCTGATCGGCTCCGAGGCCGTGGACCACTTCATCGGCCAGGGCTTCGACGTGGTCGGGATCGAGAACGACATGCGGGCCCGCTTCTTCGGGCCGGAGTCGTCGACCTCGCACGTCACCCAGCGGCTCGTCGAGGAGCACGAGAGCTTCAAGTGGGAGAACGTCGATATCCGTGACGCGGCCGAGGTCATGCGGATCTTCCGCGACCATGCCGGGTCGATCGAGCTGGTCATCCACACCGCCGCGCAGCCGTCCCACGACTGGGCCGCGTCTGAGCCCCAGACCGACTTCGGCGTCAACGCCAACGGCACGCTGAACCTGCTGGAGGCGGCGCGCGCGCACGCGATCGACGCCCCCTTCATCTTCACCTCGACCAACAAGGTCTATGGCGACACGCCGAACCGGCTGCCGCTGCAGTCGCTGGAGAAGCGGTTGGAGCTGCCCGAGGACCATCCCTATTACAAAGGCATCGACACCTCGATGTCGATCGACGTCTCGACCCACTCGCTGTTCGGCGTCTCAAAGGCGGCGGCCGACCTGCTGGTGCAGGAGTACGGCTACTACTTCGACATGCCGACGGTCTGCTTCCGCGGCGGCTGCCTCACCGGGCCCCAGCACGCCGGCGCGAAGCTGCACGGCTTCCTCGCCTACCTGATGAAGTGCACCGTCACCGGCACGCACTACACGGTGTTCGGCTACGAGGGCAAACAGGTCCGCGACAACATCCACAGCGCCGATCTGATCGCCGCCTTCGACGAGTTCCGCAAGGCGCCCCGGGCCCACGCCGTCTACAACATCGGCGGCGGGCGCTTCTCCAACTGCTCGATGCTGGAGGCGATCGAGGTCTGCGAGCGTGTCTCTGGCAAGACCCTCTCCTGGGAGATGGGCGAGGAGCCGCGGATCGGCGACCACCGTTGGTGGATCTCGGACCTGGCCCCGTTCGAAGCCGATTACCCGGCGTTCAAGCTGCGATACGGGATCGACGAGATCCTGCAGGAGATGTACGAGCAGAACCTCGAGCGCTGGACGGCGGCTCCGGCATGAGGCCGGGGGGCGAGTCAGGCTCCCGAGGCGGGTGGCTCGTCCCAAGGGTTGAGGACCGTGATGCCGACACCCTCGAAGTCGCGCAGTTTCCGGGTCCCGAGCGTCGCTCCGCGCGAGCGGCAGATCGCGGCGATCTGAGCGTCGGCGATCGAGATCGGACGGCCGGCTTCTTCGCGCGCGGTGACGATCTGCGCGTAATGCGACGCCGCGGCGCGATCGAAGGCGAGCACTTTGTCTCGCAAGGGCCCGTCGAGCATCTCCAGGACCGCGTCGGCGAGTCCGGACTTCCGCGCCCCGTCCGGCAGTCGCGCCACGCCGTGGAGCAACTCGGCGGCGGTCGTCGCCGTGATGGCGACGCCGTCCTGGGCGTCGACCCACTCCAGGACCGGCAGGCTCGGCGCCGAACGAACCAGCTCCGAGATCACGTTCGTGTCGAGGACGATCAAGAGCCGAGGTCGGGCACGCGCGGCAGCTCGGTCCGGGGCGGGATCTCGTGGTCCTCCAGGGCGAGGCCCTCGAAGCGTTTGCGGATCCAGCTACCCACCTTGAGGTCCTGCTGGTCCGCAAGTGATTCGCGTAGGATCTCGCGAGCCTCGGCCTCCATCGAGCGACCGTGCTGCGCCGCTCTGACGCGCAGCCGCGTCTTCAGATCGTCATCCAGATTGCGCACCGTGAGCACTGACATCTACCGTCTCCCAGCATTGCTATCGATGCTGTCAATGCTAGCAGTGGCCTCATGAGGCTCTCGGTGGTGATGCCGGCCCAGAACGAGGAAGGGTCGGTCGGCGCCACGGTCGAAGAGGTCGTCTCCACCCTGGAGGCGGCCGAGATCGATTACGAGGTCGTCGTCGTCAACGACGACTCCGAAGACCGCACCGAAGCGGTGATCGCCGCGATCGGCGCCGAGAACCCGCGCGTGCGCGTCCACAAGTCCCACTACGAACGCGGCTTCGGCAACGCGATCCGGGCGGGCCTCGACGTCTTCGAGGGCGACGCGGTGGCGATCGTGATGGCCGACGCCTCCGACGATCCCCGCGACCTCCTCCGCTACCACCAGCTGCTCGAAGAGGGCTGGGACTGCGCCTTCGGCTCGCGCTTCATGCCCGGCGCCGAGATCCACGACTATCCGCCGCTGAAGCTCTTCATCAACCGGCTCGCCAACCAGTTCATCCGCCTGCTGTTCCGGCACCGCTACAACGACACCACCAACGCCTTCAAGGCGTACAAGCGCGAGGTCATCGAAACGGTCCAGCCGCTCCTCTCCAAGCACTTCAACCTCACCGTCGAGCTGCCGCTGAAGGCGGTCGTCCGCGGTCACACCTTCGCCGTCGTCCCCACCTCGTGGACCAACCGCACCTCCGGCGAGGCGAAGCTGAAGATGAAAGAGATGGGCAGTCGCTACCTCTTCATCGTGCTCTACGTGTGGCTGGAGAAAGTGCTGAGCCGCGGCGATTACCAGATCCGCGAGCCGCGGACCGGGCGCGCCGCCTAGCTTGGCGGGGCACCCCGACGACGACCTCCTTCGCGCCGGGGAAGGGGCGGGAAAGAAGGTCGTCCACGGCAGCGCCCTGCGGCTGGGCGCGAACCTCGCGAGCCTCATCTTCGCCCTCGCGACGGCAACGCTGCTGCTGCGGCACCTGGGAGTCGAAGAGTCCGGCCGCTACGTCACCGTCATGTCGCTGGCCGGGATCGCGCTGGCGATCGTCGACCAGGGCCTCAACGTCAGCGCCTCCAAAGACCTGACCATGTGCCCGCGCCCGCAGCGGCGCGAGCTGCTGGCGAACGTGGTCGGCCAGCGCATCGTGGTCGGGGCGCTGGCGTGGCTCTGCCTGGTCGCCTTCGCGCTCGTCGCCGGCTACCCGCGGGAGATGGTGGTCGGCACGGCGCTCGCCGGGCTCGGCATCGTCCTCGTCGCGATCGGCAACTCGCTGCTGGTGCCGCTCACGGTCGATCTGCGCAACGCCGGGATCGCCTTCGTCGAAATGCTCCGCGCCTTCGTCGTCCTCATCGGCGTCGTCCTGCTGGTGATCGCGGGGGCGCGGCTGGACGCCTTCCTCGCCATCCAGATCCTGGTCGGCCTGGTCGTCATCGCCGTCGTGCCGGTGCTGGTCGGCCGCGTCGGCGTCGTCCGCCCGCGCTGGGACCGCGCGCGCCAGCGGGGCCTCCTGCGGACGGCGCTGCCGATCGCCGCCGCCCTCGTCCTCGGCCAGATCTACTTCCGCCTCGTGATCGTGCTCATGTCGCTGATCTCCACCCCGAAAGAGGTCGGCTACTTCGGCGGCTCGCTGCGGGCGATGGAAGCTCTGATCGCCCTGCCGATCCTCGTCGCCAGCGTCGCCCTGCCCGTGATGACGACCGCCGCCCACGAAAACATCGCGCGCCTGCGCTACGCGATCGAAGGGCTGAGCGAGGGCGCCGTGATCGCCGGGGTGCTGATCATCCTGGTGACGATCCGGGCCGCCGACCCGGTGATGCGCGTGATCGGCGGGCCCGAATTCGAACCGGCCGGGGACGTGCTGCGGATCCAGGTTGTGGCCCTGCTCTTCATCGCGCTCTACCAGATCTGGACGGTGGCGCTGGTGGCCTTGGGGCGGCAACGCCAGCTGATCTTCACCAACGCAATCGGCCTACTGGGAGTCGCCGTCTTCGCCGCGATCCTGGTGCCGCCGCTCGGCGCCAAGGGCGGCGCGATCGCGAGCGTCGCCGCCGACATCGTCCTGGCCGGCCTCATCTACTGGCGCCTCCACATCTCCACCGGGCGGGTGACGGTGCGGGCCGGCTTCCTCGCCCGCGTCGCCGTCGCAACGCTCGCCGGCGGCGCGGCGCTGCTGCTGCCGATCGGCGACATCCCGGCGTCCGTGGTAGCCGCGATCGTCTTCATCGGCGTCGGCTTCGCGGTCGGCATGGTGCCGAAGGAGCTTCGCGACGTGCTCGGGCCACAGGGGCTACTGCGGCGCAAGGCAGGTCTTTAGGCGCCGCCTGAGGCGGTGTTGCAGTTCCCTTTCAGCCCAGGCGGAGCCGGCGCCGTTTGATCCAGGCGAACGGGGCGCTGAGGCGCGGCATCCCGTGGCGCAGGTGCGGGTTGGTGGATGGATCGACGGCGGTCCGCGCCAGCCAGCGTTCGCGCAGTTTGTCCTTTTCCCAGTCCTCGACGTCGGTGTCGCGGGACGATGACTCGAAGTGGTAGAGGATCGTGTCCGGGTCGTAGACGTTCCGTCGTCCGCGGTCGACCAGCTTCAGGCAGTAGTCCATGTCGTTGTAGTTCATCGGGAAGTCGAGGCTGAAGCCGCCGACCTCGTCGAAGTCCGCTCTCGAGGTCATCAGGCAGGCGCCGGTCAACGCAAGGTAGTTCTGGGCGACCAGGATGTTGTTCGAGTAGGCACCCGAGGTTCCGGGGAAGCCGTAGTAGACGTGGCCCGGGTAGCCGCCGTTCTCGAACAGGATCCCGGCGTGCTGGAGGCGGCCGTCCTGCCACCACAGCCGCCCGCCGACGGCGCCGATCTCGGGCCGCTCGGCGTACATCAGCATCCGCTCGATCCAGTTCGGGGTGACTACCTCCATGTCGTCGTTGAGGATCAGCAGGTACTCACCCTCGCTGTTGACGGCACCGCGGTTGATCTTCGCCGAGAAGTTGAACTCGCGCTCGAACTCGACCAGCCGCAGACGCTCGCCGCCGAGCTCAGCCAGGCGCTCCCGGGTCGGGGCGTCCACGTGGGAGTCGACGACGACGACGAGCTCGAGGTTCTCGTAGGTTGAGGTGGCGAGGATGCTCTCGACGCAGTGCTCGACGAGGACGACCTCGCGATACCGGACCTCGCGCCGTTGTCCGGCGGTTGGGATCACGATGCTGACCATCGGTTCGTCGGTCAAACGCGGCTCCAGGTGGTAGACGCCGGGCGTCTCGAGGTCGCGCGAAACCTCGGCTTTCAGGCCGACGCGCTCGCAATGAGCCTGTACGGCGCGCGTTCCGGCTTCGAAGGCCCAAGGCTTCGCCGCTTCCCCACCACCTGCCGCGGAGGTGGCGAGCGTCCGCCAGTGGTAGAGGACCCGCGGCACGTGGATGACCTGGCGGGCCAGCTCGGTGACCTTGAGGACGAGATCCCAGTCCTGCGACCCCTCGTAGTCGGAGTCGAAGCCGCCGACCTCTTCCATCAGCGTCCGCCGCAGCACGCTGAGGTGGCAGGTGTACATCTGCGTGCGCATCCGCTCCGGCGACCAGTCGGGCTTGAAGAACGGTCCGTCGTGGTGGCCTGCCTCGTCGATCTTGTCTTCGTCGGTGTAGACGTAGTCGGCGTCAGGGGAGGCTGTGAGGGCCTCGTGGACGATTGCCAGAGCATCGGGGTGGAGAGCATCGTCGTGGTCGAGGAGGGCGACGAACTCCCCCTCGGCCAGCCGTAGGGCGTCGTTGGATGCGGCGACGATGCCGCCGTTCTCATCCCGGAAGCGGACGCGGACACGCGGGTCTTCCTCGGTCGCCCGAGTGAGGCGCTTACGCACGTGCGGCGCCGACGAGCGGTCATCGACGAGCACGTGCTCCCAGTCTTTCAGGGACTGCGCACTCACCGACTTCAGCATCGCGTCAAGGACGGCCGGAGGGGTGTCATAGACCGGCGTGAGAACGGTGAAGCGGGGCATCCGGCTCGGCTCAGGCGCGCTTGGCGAGGCGCTTCGCGCGGGAGAGTGCCCTCGCCACGACTCCTGGCATGAGAATCGCTTTTACCCGTCGCAGCATGTGCAGGGCGCGGACTGCACCCGCTTCCAGCTCAGCCACCTGGCCTCGCATCAGGCCGATTTCGGCATCGCGGGCGATCAGTTGGTCGCGGAGACGCAGGTTCTCTTCGCGCAACCTGATGAGCTCCTCGTCAGCACTGGCTTTGATGGGGGCGATCGGCTCAGCCATCGCGCGAGTGTATCGACGGGCCGGAGCGGCCTGCGAGCTCAGAGGTCCTCGGCAATCCGCGGGGCCTCGCGCCTGAAGGTCCAGATGCCGAGCACACAGACCGCCAGAAAGACGACAACCGATGGCAGCAGCCAGATCCAACCGCCCGCGATATCCACGGCCGTCGGGGCTTCCGGTTCGAGCAGCCAGACTCGCACCTGCTGGAAGATCACGCTGAGCGGGTTGACCAGCAGCAGGCGTTCCAGTGACTTGTCGTGGAACGCGGTGATGGGATAAAGGATGGGAGTCGCGTAGAAGAGCGCCTGTGCGAAAACCGTCCAAATGATTGCGATGTCGCGGAATCGTACGAACAGCGCCGACAGCATCATGCTCACCGTCGCGGTGAGGATCCCGAGGAATGCCACCGCCACCGGAAAGAGGAACCAAGTCCACATTGGCGTGACGCCGAAGGCCAGGAGAAAGACGAGGACGATCACCAGGTTAAGGCTGAAGTTCAGCGCGCTGGTGACAACGGTCGAAAGTGGGATCACAAGCCTCGGGAACTGGGTCTTGCGCACGATCCCCTCCTGGCTCACCACGGATCCGACGGCATTGGTGGTCGCTTCCTGGAAGAAGGTGAACAAGACGATGCCGGTCAGGAGGAGCACTGGATAATGGTCGGCTTCGGCGTTGCCGATTTTGAAGACGCGGGTGAAGACGAAGAGGAGGATCCCGAAGAGGGCGAGCGGGCGGATGAGCGACCAGAGGTAACCGAGAACGGTGCCGAAGTACACCCGGCGGAACTCGGTCACCGAGATCAACCAGAGCAGATCGAAGAAGCGACGGCTGCCGCCTCCTAGGGCAGAAGGCCCACTGACATCGCGAAGCGCCGGAGCGCGAGAGTCGGCGCTCAAATCTTGTCCTTCGCGACGATCTCGATCTCGTTCGGCAGGGAAACGATTCCACGTGCGTGAGTTTCGCCGCCGAAGACGACGAATCCGAGAGCGTTCGGTTCATAGAGGGCGATGCCGGTGTTATGTGCACGACTGACGCCGCAGTGGATGAAGTAGCGGCCCGCCGCGAGCAGGTTCTCGACCTCGCCGACGACCTCGACCGCTTTTCCGGCAGAGAGTTGGGGGGCACCGTAGTGGTCGGTGGCGAGAGAGCCGAATTCAAAAACCGGGATTCCGTCTGCGTTGACGATGACGAAGCCAACCCCGAGCCCGCCTGGCGCGTCCTTGGTGACGTCCAAGGTTGCGCGCAGCCGAATCGGCTCACCCTGCTCCAAGTTCTCGATCCGCTCACCGGCGCCGTCCTCGAGCCAGATGTCGGTGAGACCGATCTCTGAACCTTTGGCCTCGCCGGGATGCTCCGTCGACTCGGTCTCGAAGTTGAGGCGGAGGTACTCGCGCCCCACCTCGCCGGGGTCACCGATATGTTGGATCTGGCCGTCGGCGATCAGCATCGCTCGATGGCAGTAAGCCTCGACGGTACCCATGTCGTGCGTTACGAGAATGATCGTCTTCCCCGCCGCTTTCATCTCGCGAAAGGCGTCGGCGCACTTTTGCTGGAACGAGGCGTCACCGACCGCAAGGACCTCGTCGATGAGGAGGATGTCGGCGTCGACCTCGAGCATCAACGAGAAGGCCAATCGGACCAGCATCCCCGAGGAATAGTTCTTCAGTTTGAGATCAACGAACTCACCCAATTCAGCGAACTCGATCACGTCATCGAGCCGTTCTCTGGTCTCCTGCGGGGTGAGCCCCATCATCACCCCGTTCAGGACCACATTCTGTCGTGCGGTGAGGTCGAGGTTGAATCCCACGCCGAGCTCAATGAAAGGAGCAAGGCGTCCTGCCATCTGAATCCGACCACTGTCGGCACGGTAGATGCTGGCGAGCAGTTTGAGGAGCGTGCTCTTCCCTGAGCCGTTGCGCCCGACGATGCCGAAGAACTCTCCTCGGCGGATCTCGAACGAGACCCCGTCGAGAGCTTTGAGTTCGCGGAAGTCGCGGGTCGTGAAGGGATGGACGGCGCGCTCTTTGAGGGAATCTATCCGGTGGGTCGGGATCCGGAAGGTCTTGTGCAGGTCCTCGACTCGGACAGCAACAGGGGCGGTCTCGTCGGGTGCCGGCGGCGTGACAGGCGGGGCAGGGCTGATGTGGGTTTTCTCCGGCGGCATTCCTAGTTCCAACACGTCTGTGGCTGGCGCGCTGCGCTGCTCCGAAACGCTAGCGTGCTGCGTGCACGGAAGACTTCGAGGCGTCCATCGATCAGCTACGCCGGATGAGACGTTGAAGCCGACGCAGCGGCTCGGTCAGACGCCAGCTGTTCGACGTTGTCACCTCGTCAAGGGCAGTTCTGGTCGCTGCGAGTGCCTCCTCCAAGGCGGCGTTTTCAGCCAATGCCCGCTCTAATCTCAATTCGGACTCGGGCAGGGTCGCGAGCTGTTGTTCGCACTCGACGAGACGATCGGCAGTGTACTGAGAGTCCACCGGCGCAGCCTAGTCCTTCCTTTCGGATCTCGCCCACCTATCATCGGTCCGATGCCGGAGCTCATATTCGTCGCCGGGCAATCTCCGCTCGATCCGCTCGCTGATCTGGCCGAAGCCCTGGCGGCGGAGGTTTCGCGCCAGGACGCGGTGGCAAGTGTGGTCGCGACTTTTCCGGAGCCACGCGCCGACCGAATCGCGGTCATCTTCGACGGCGATCCTTACGCTTCCCGGGAGTTGGGCTCTGGGGAGATGAGTCGCTCGGTCGCGGTGGTGACGAAGTCGCCTGGCTCCGGTGAGTTTCGTGCCGCGGCCGATCTCGCGGCACGGGTTGGCGCTTCTTTTCACGTCAACTCGACCGCGGTCGCGGATCTGCATCGGGCGGGCGTGCCCGCTCGCCACCTTCAGCTCGGCTACTCGTCTGCGTGGCCCGAGCGGAGTGTCCGAGCAGACGGCCTGGCGGTCCTCGAGGGTGATGGCTACTTCGACTGGGTGATGGCGCTCGCCTCCATCCACCGCGGAGAGGTCGTCCTGCACGAGCGCTGCCTGGGGATGGCGCCGCTGGTCGCCGGTCGCCATCTGTTCGTGGCGGCTCCCGAGTCGATCGACCCGGTCGCCGAGATCCTCCGTCAAGACCGTGAGCGATTGGCGAAAGTTCGGGAGTTGGCCGCGGCCTTCACGCGCGAGGCGCTACCGCTGGCGCTCGCCGCGGCCGCCCTGATCGGTGCCGCTCGTGTTCTGGTCGCTCAGCCGTTTGCGCCGACTGATGGACGACTCGCCGCCTGATCGATGTACGGATCAGTGGCGACCTCGGTGCTCCAGCGGCGCCGGAAGCGGTCGAGGGAGGGGAGGTCGTTGACCGGCCCAGGGCCATGTCGACGCAGCAGCACGTCAGGGGCCGAGACGATACGTCTGCCTTGGACCAGCGCGCGCAGGCAGTAGTCGGGGACCGCGAGGTCACCGGCACCCGGGTCAAGGCCCCCGACCTCCCGGAGCGCCGCGATCGGTATGGCGACGACTCCTGCCACGGCGCTGGCGTTGGACGGGATGATGCCGATCCCTAGCGGTCCTGGATCCCCGGCGCCGGCGCCAAGGAGGATCGGGATCGGGAGGGCATGGTCGATGGCCAGGGCGCCGTTCTCGACCAGACCATCGGGAGAAAGCGTTCGCGCACCTACTGCCGCGACGCCTGGCTGGAGGGCGAAGGCGGCGAGTCGTGATACCCAGCCGTGGGTTAGTGGCTCAACGTCGCCGTCGATGAGTACGATCACGTCGACCTCGGGTGCGCTGTCGACGAGCGCCGCGGCCGACGGCGCAGAGAGTAGTTCGACTCCGTGATCTGGATTTCGTCCCTGGTCCGAGAGGGCGGTGGCCAGGTGCGGCGCGTCTCCCAGGCCGACGGTTCCGACCGCGATTCGGGTATCTGCCGGTAGCTCGTGAACGATGCGATAGATGCCCTGCCAGGGGCCGAAGAAGGCCTCGCCGCGCGTCCCGGTCCGTTCAAGGTGCTCGGTCAGCGCCCGCCGTGCTGCCGGATACGCCGCCGGCTTGGCCTGAGTGCTCCCAGCGCTCGACCCCGCATGCACTCGCCAGCGGTACAGAATTTGTGGCACGTGCACGACCTGGTCGGTCCGCTCGGTGAACCGGAGGGCGAAGTCGAAGTCCTGCGATCCATCGAACCCGGATCTGAAGCCCCCGATTTCCGTGGCCAGAGCGCGACGGTAGACGCCGAGGTGGCAGGTGTACATCTGTGAGCGCAGTAGGTCCGGCGACCAATGAGGCTTGGCGAAGACGTGATTGGGTCCGCGGTCAGCGAGCAGTTCCTCGTCGGAATAGAACATGTCGGTCGACGGGCTCTCGTCGAGCAATGCGGCGACGGTTGCCAGCGCCTCGGGAGCCAGGACATCGTCGTGATCGAGCAGGGCGATGAACTCGCCGTGTGCCATCTCGAGCGCCGCGTTCGTGGCCGTGGAGATTCCGCCGGCCCGATCTCGTCGGTGCATCTGGATGCGAGTATCTGCGGCCGCGGCTCGTTCGAGGGCAGCAGTAACCTCCGGATCCGTCGATCCGTCATCGACTAGACATAGCTCCCAGTCCTCGTAGGTTTGGGCTAGGACAGAGTCGATCGTCTCGGCCAGGATGTCGAGAGGCGGATCGTGGACTGGCGTCAGGATCGAGAAGAGCGGGCCGTTGATCGGAGTGCCCGCGACGGGCCCTGTGACCGCCTTTGCGGGTAGGGCGGGGAACTCTGCGACTGCGGCAGCATCTCCGCTTTGTTCCACGCCCAGTTCCCGCCAATGGATCGGGATCGCGTCGGCGCTCACCTCCAGGCAAAGAACGACGTCGCCCGTGATCTCGAGGGAGAGGTCGATCTCGAGGCGCCGTGGGAAGGTGCGCCCTGCCACGCGGCGCAACCGGCCGCGCCGGCTTGCGTCACCACTCTCTTCGGGGCCTGTCAGGGACGCGCGGATTCCGACCGTCGCCCTGCCGGGGCCGACGTCGGCAAGCTCTGCCTTGCCCCGGACTCGAATCACGCCCGACTCCGACGAGAGCCTGAAGCAGATCGCGGATCCGGGGGGCTGCTCGAGAACCGGTCCTTCTCCAGCTCCTCCGTTGAGCCAGCGCGCCCCGGCGGGCCAACCCCGGTCGAGATCCGGCCGCAGGCTCGCGAGGGGAAACGGTGAGGGGGTCAAAGTCAGGACTGCAGTTCGACGCCACGCATGAGCGTCGGGGCATGCTCCGCCACAGCCGCCATTGCGTCGACTTTCGAGATGTTGGTCACCGAGAGCATCGAGCTGTGACCGACTCGGTAGCTGGCGACGAACTGGCGCACGAACACGGCCCAGCGACCGCTCTCAGCGACGCGCGCCCAGAAGTCGTAGTCCTCGTAGCCGAGCAGGAGGCGAGGGTCCTCTGAATACCCGCCGAGCTCTTCCAGGACCTCGCGCCTGACCATCGCCAGCGCGTCGATGTAGTTGCCGTCGCGGAAGCGCCGGGGCTCCCAGCCGTATTCGCTGACCAGGCCGACGGGGCCCTCCTCGCGGAAGCGGTCGAGAATCCCGTAGGCAAAGGCCGCGCGCGGATCGCGCGCGAGCGCCTTCACCAGCCTCGCCATTCCGAACGGCCTCACCAGGTTGTCGCTGTCGAGCATCAGGAGGAGCCGCCCCCGGGACTTGGCCACGCCGCTGTTGCGGGCCGCTGATAGGCCACGGTTCACCTCGTGGCGGATCAGGGCTACCGGCCGGTTGTCGTGTCGGCTCATCCACGAACGGACGCGGTCGGAGCCATTGTCGCTGGACGCGTCGTCGACGACGACGATCTCCCATGATTGAAAGGTGGAACGTACGACCGAGTCAAGCGCCTCGATGACGACGTCCTTGTCGTTGTAGAGAGGCACGATCACAGAGACGCGAGGACGGTCTCCCTTCTTCCACTCGCCGGTGGTGGCGATCTCGACGGTTTCGGCCTGGGGCCGCTCCGGACGGCCCCGCGCGAGGATCGCGCCGGCCAGTTGACGCCGGAACGAGAGCATTTCCTGCTGCTGGCGCTTGAGGGCCCGAAGGATACGGTGATCGCCGGCCGTGAGAGGGCCAGGCGGGACCGGTTCGAAACCAGGCTCGGCTTCCGGAGGTCGCGGTGGATCGACGAGCATTTTCGCGTTGGCGATCTTCGTGTGACTGGCCGCGAACGGGTCGACCGGCACGCGATCAGCTCGTTCTGCGGCAGCTAATAGCGCGGCGGCCCCTTGTGCCAGGGTCGCGTACTGTCGCAGTTGAGAGTCGGCCTGCCGGACGAGCCGGGTCCTCAGCTCTCCGTCTTCCGCCACCCAGGCGGAGAGCAGCCCGAGCGTCTCGAGGCGGCCGGAGAGCAGGTCGACCCCGACCCGCAGCGGCTCTAGGTCGGTGGAGGTCTCGGTGACAACCGCGCAGCCCGCCGACATGGCTTCGGCGACGCGGAGCCACTCGAAGTAGGGCTCGCGCTCGCCGTGGACGTTCAGGAGGACCTTGGTCCGCGCGAGTAGGCGCCGCTTCGCCTCGCCGGTCTGGAAATTGACACCGTCGTCGGTGTTCGGCGTGCTGTCGTCGGAGAGCAGGATCTCGCAGTTGAATCGTTCGAGTTGGTCGGCGTACATCGCCAGGGCGCGCTCCCGACGTGGCGTCGTCCGGCCGACGAAGAGAATGTCGATGTCGCGCTCGATCTTCTCGTCGCGCCGGTCCCAGAATGCGCTGTATCCGAGTTGAAGGTGGTGGGCGGCGATTTCCTGTTCGGCATATGAGCGGACGGCGCGGCGGTTGATGTCCAGGACTGCACCGGCGTGCCGGACCAGGTCGACGTTCCACTGGAAGAACTCGCTGGATGGCTGCTCGGCGGAGATCGCGACGCACCGGCGCAACATCTCCGGGGTGGGTCGGGCGCGACTGAGCGCCGCGAACTCGTGCGGTGGCAGCAGAACGGTGACGCTTCCGGGCCGTTGAGTCGGGAATTCGCCGACCACTATCCGTCCTTTGGCGCCCAGCTTCTCCAGCTCGAAGATAAGGGCCTGGGCCAACTCGCGAAAGAAGGCGTTCTGCCCCTTGGCGAAGGCGAAGACCAGTTCCGGTGGGCTCACGGGTTGTGAGAGCGGAGGAGGGCGCCCAGGCGGCGCAGGGGCGCGGTCAAGCGCCAGCTTGAGGAGTGGACCACTTGCTGGTGGGTTTTCTGTAGACCCTCGTGCCGTTGGTCAAGTTTTTCGAGCTTATCTTGCAGGTCCTCATACTCCTGAATCGCTCCATAAGCAATGGCGAGTCGGGCCTCGAGGTCGGCGAAGTGGGCCATCTCTGACTCGCCTTTGATGAGCTGCCGGCGCAACTCGGTCAGTTCGCTCCGCAGGAGCTCAAGCTCCGCCTGGGAAGCCGGACCATCCTCGGTCGGGGCCGCGGCGAGCGCGAGGTCGGCGGCGTCGAGGCGGAAGCTCCAATCGCGGATGTCGATGTCCGCGGTGAGGTCGACAAGGCCGACGCCGACGGGGACGTCGGCGTCCGAAGCGATGCCGATGGTGTAGGTCTCATGTCCTGGGATTCCAGCTGCGGTCTTGTGGACGCGGAGATCGTCGATGACCGCGTTTCCGCCTGCTTCGAATCCCTCGTCATCGAGCACCGCGGACGCAATCCAAGTGTGCTGGCGTCGCAGCGACACCGAGCGGAATCGGGATTTCAGTTCCCTCTCAAGCTCGTTCGGGGTCAGCTCACGCAGATGGAAGGGGTTTCCCGGCATGTAGACATCGCGGTTCGGCGTTGAGACGAGCAGTAGGCCATCGTCAACCAGGACGCGGGCGAGCTCATCGAGCACCAGTTCGGGTTCGGTGACGTGCTCGATTGCCTCGAAGCAGACCACCAAATCGAACTTGCCGTCATCGAATGGAAGCTTCCGAAGATCGCCGACCAGGAAACGAGCGTCCTTGGGCGCTGTGGCCTCGACCTTCGCGATCACCTCTGCGTCGAGGTCGACGCCGATCGTGTCGGCAGCGCCCGCACTTGCGAGCATCGCGGTTCCATAGGCCATTCCGCAAGCGGCATCGAGGACACGCTTGCCTTTCGCGAACTGAGAAGCCCAGGCATAACGGGCGAAGTGCTCGGCCTCGATCAAATGATCGCCCATCAGGGCCGGGTCGAAACGCTCGCCCGTCGGTGCGGTCTCTGGGGCCTCGGCGGTCGAGTCAGTCACTGTCGCGACATTCTAAGGTATGTGGCGTGAGCGAATCAGAGACCGCACGCCCATTGGGCTCGACGACCCGTCCCGCAGCTGAGCTCCTCCTCTCGCCGTCCTTCTCCGCCAACCCTTGGCAGATGTCGTTTGGCGAGCGAGCCGCGATTGAGGGTGTCCTCGATCAGCTGAAGCCACGCTTGGCCATAGAGATCGGCACCGCCGAGGGCGGCAGTCTCGGCCGGATTGCTGCCCACTCGGAGCGGGCGATTTCTTTCGATCTGGTCGAGCCGGAAGCCCATGTCCAAGCGCTGGAGAACGTCGAATTACGAACGGGCGACAGCCACCAGCTCTTGCCGCGCGAACTCGAGCGGCTGGCCGATGCCGGTGAGCAGATCGATTTTGTCTTGGTCGACGGCGACCACAGCGCCGACGGTGCTCGTCAGGACGTCGAGGACCTGCTGGCATCCGGGGCGATCTCGAACACGATCATTCTCGCCCACGATTCGTTGAACCCGGAGGTTCGTCGTGGGCTTGAGGAAGTCGACTACGACCGATACGACAAGGTCGCTTTCGTCGACATGGATTTCGTCGGCGGGTACGTGCCCGCAGAGCCACCGATGGATGGCGAGTGCTGGGGCGGCCTGGCCCTTATCGTTATTGACGCGGACGGGAAGTTCGGGCCGGCCCACGATGGGCGTCGGCCAGAGATGGTGCCGATGTCAGACCTCGTCTGGCCCTCTGCGAACGCGCTTCGCGAGGACGACCCCGCGCTTCCTATTGCCGGCGAGTCGAGCCCCGAGCCTGCCGTGGGCCGCGATGAAGAGCACCTACGGGCGCTGGTCGAGGAGATGCGGACCTCTCTCTCCTGGAGGGTCACCGCCCCGCTTCGGAGCGCCGCGCAGCGGCTGCGCGATCGCCGCTCGACCTGATCCTCTTCAGGTTTCCTGCTTGCGCAGGACGACGACGAACTCGGGCCCGATCCGCACCGCCGCGTCGATGTCGAAGGCCCCGTCGTAGCGTTCGCGGCAGTGGAGGATCATCGCCAGGAACTCGGCCTGAGTCCAGACGTGCATATGGATCGAAGCGTTTTCGGCCTCCAGCTCGTTTGCTCGCTCCGTCGCCCATTTCTCGAAGACCTCCTCGGCGTCCGGGTCGGGCGGGTCGAGGGTCAGCCGAGTCCATTCTTCGTAGTGGCCGCGTCGTGATCCTTCGGGACCCTCCTCGTGATCGCGGATCATGTGCTCGACCGGAGTGAGTGGGCGGCGAAAGTCGAAGGTGTAGCGCTTGTCCGGCACCGCGTAGAAGAGGACGCCGCCGGCTTTCAGTTTGCGCAGGTGGGTGCCGATCGTCCCGATGGGGTCCTCGGTGTGCTCCAGAAAGTGGTTGGCGATGATGTAGTCGACCGATTCGTCCTCGATCTTTCCCAGCTTCTCCCCGTCGTCGATTACGTCGACCTCGACCAGGTCGAGCTCGGCGAGCTCGAAGTACTCCTCTCGCAACTTGTCGGCCGGCTTGCGGTCGACGAAGCGGGTGCGGGCATGAGCCGGGATCGCGGTGGGCGAATGCAGCGCGCCTATCTCGAGGCCGTCGCCCGACAGGTACCCGGAGGCAAGCTCTCCGCGTGAAGTGAATCGGAATGGCGGGTGGGCGGCCGGCTCGGTCTCGTCGAGCGCCGCCTCCATGTCTCGTTGCTCCATTCCAGCGCAGGTTATAGGCCTCGGTATGGTTGCAGTCGAGCGTGGAATCAAACGGGGAACTCGCGCAGAGGTTGGCGGCGGCCGAAGCGCGGGTCGAGCGACTCCAAGACCTCGTTGCCCGCGGCTACGAGGATACGCAGCGCGCGGCGGGTCTCGTGCTGGACGCGCGCCGCGATGCCGGCTATCCCGATGCTTTCGCGGCCGAGCCGCTCGTGACCGCCCGGATCGGGGCCTATCAAGGGGGTGACCTCCTGTTCGAAAGGGCGATCGCCTCAGTCAGGGCGCAGACCTATCCGAACTGGGAGGTGGTGATCGTCTGCGACGGTCGCGACGAGGAGACCGCTGCCCGGGTTGCCGCGCTCGGCGACCACCGCATCCGTTGTCTACAAAGGCCGCGCAACGGGCCCTATCCCAAGGAGCAGGAGAAGCGCTGGCTGGTCGCCGGCTGCCACCCTTTCAACCAGGCCGTTGCACTCGCCTCCGGGAACTGGATCGCGCCGCTGGATCAAGACGACGAATGGTTACCTGAGCATTTGGAGGTACTGCTTGATGTAGCACGAACGAGCGGCGCCGAGTTGGTCTACGGGGTTAGCCGCGTCGATCTCGGCGACGGCAGCGAAACGTGGTTCGGTAGTTGGCCACCGCAGCGGGGGGACTTCGGGTTTCAGACGGCGATGTATCACGCTGGCCTGGCGCCGCTTCTCTACGACGCGAACAGCCACCTGTTGGATGAGCCCGCGGACTGGAACCTCGCACGCCGCATGCTGGAGGCGGGCGTCGCGTTCGAGTTCGTCGAGCGGGTCGTCACCACCTACCACGTTGCCATCGACCACCCCGGTTGGGCCGGCTGGAAAGCGCGCCAGGAAGCGACCGGGGCTTTCCCTGGCCTCACCTGAGATCCAGGTTCCGACGTGAAGGCGCAATCGCAGGTCGCGGTGGTGATTCCGACTTGGAACTCGGTTGGCCTCGTGGCAGCTCTGCTCGACTCGCTGGCTGCCGAAAGCGAAGATCTCGAGCTGGTCGTCGTCGACAATGGCTCACGCGATGGGACGGTGGAGCTGCTCCGGGCGCGCAGTGTGGCCCACATCGCGCTGCCGCACAACATCGGCTTCGCCGCGGCGATGAACCGGGGGGCGGCGGCCACCGGCGCTCCGTTCATCCTGGGCCTGAATGCCGACACCGTGGTCGTTCCCGGTGCGATCCCTGGGCTGGTGGCCGCGCTCGAGGCGGATACCGAGCTGGGCGGCGTGCAGCCGCGCATCCTGCAGTTGGAGGGGGAGAGGCCTGGGGACATTGATGCGGCGCGGCTCTACAGCGCCGGGATGGCATTGACGGCGGACGGGCGAGCGATCGAGACGGGTGCGGGGGAGAGGCAGTCGGACGCCTACCTCCGGGACCGTGAGGTCTTCGGCGTCTGTGGAGCTGCCTGCCTGCTTCGCCGGGAGATGTTCACGGAGCTTGGTGGCTATGACGAGAACTTCGTCTCCTTCTATGAGGATGTCGACCTCAACGTACGGGGGCGAATCGCCGGTTGGCGGTTCCGCTACGTGTCGAAGGCGGTGGTCTGGCACGCCGGCAACGCCTCTTGGCAGGTGGGGTTTCCTCGACCCGGTGCCGAAAACGCAAGCCTCGTCGCTCGCAACCGGATCGTGACCCAGGCCCGATTCATGCCCGCCGCCGCCCTGCCCCGGATCGCTGTCGTCGAGGTTGGGGCGTTGGCTCGCGCTGTCGCTCAGCGGCGGTTCCGCGCGACTCTGAGGGGCAAGCTCGAAGGCTTGATGCGGCTTCGTGCGGCACTCCGCGATCGACGCCGGCTTCGCCGGAGCGGCGATCTAGATCGGAGTCGCCGATGGCTCGGAGTCGTCTAGGCGTCCCGACTGATTCGCGCTCGACGCGCTTCGGCCGGTGGTTCCATCTTCCGCAGCTTTTGATCTCCACCGTGAAAATGCAGCCGCGCAACCGAGCGTGCCGGAGACGACCAAGAAGAGTTGCGGCTGTACTCCGTATCGGAATTCGTAGGCGAAGGTAGCGACCGGGACGAGATAGAGAAGGAAGGCCGTGCCGCCGAACAGGAAGATGCCGAAACGGAAGGCACCGCGAGCAGCGAGTGCACCGATGATCGTGAACGCAGCCAGTACGGCGATAACCAGGCCACCTATGCTGAAAAGGTCCTGGTAGGTCGACAAAACCTGTTTGCCGATCACTCTCACATGAGTGCCGCTGTAGCCTTCCGACAAGTACTTTTCAAGGGTTTCTCGGTTTGCCGGATCATTCAGGCCGAATGACTGGATGCTTGCTGGGATGCCCGAATAGGGGCGGCTACCTTCGATCGCTGGATCGATGTACCGGAGGGCTTCGACAACTACCTCTCGGAGGTACGAAAGCGGTTGATGCAGAATCGCGGCTCGAGCGAATTCACCGACCTTGCCGCTGGTCGCCGGTTCCATCGGGAAGACGGTTTTGCCGCGGCTGTTCGGGTCCCACTCGTAGCCGAGCGATCCCTCCCGATCTTCGGTCGGAGTCGTCTCGCAAAGAGCAGCGGTTCCTTCGGGAGGAGTGAACTCCGAGCAGTCGGTAAAAGGTGCGACACGCGAGTACAGATTCCAGCCGCTCATGTTGGTCAACCCCAGGTATTCACCATCGCTGATCTTGAATGCGGCGAAGTACATACCGAAGACGATTACGACTGGAACGAGAGCCGTTGCCATGATCCTGAGCCATCGACTCATCGGTCCATGAACCCAGAAGGCAACCGTCAGGAAGAAAACCGGCAAGGCGGCGAGTGCCACGTTGCGGGAGAGGCCTGCATACATCACCAGCGCAGCGCCGGCTGCCAGCCAACGTTTGTCGACGCGAGGCACCAGACCCTTGATCGCGCAGCCGAACCCGGCAACCAAAAAGAAGGTGACGAAGTTTTCAGCCATGAGCTGGTGCTCGGTCCACACCAGATCGCCGGAAAGGAACGCGAACCCCGCCGGGATACAGGCGAGCCAAGGCTTTGCGCCGAGGCGGCGAAGAGACATAAACAAGATCACTCCGACGCTGAGGCCGATCAGGTGCTGGATCGCGATCGTGACCCACAGCTCTGCGGTGATCGCCCGCAGACCGCGAACGAACAACGCGTAACCCGCTGGCATCCAGTAGTCGCCGAAGATGTTGGACGGCTCGATTCTGGCAAAGCGGACGATGTCGTTTGCCTGGATCCATGCTGGGAAGTACATGACCTGGACCGCCAGCCGAATCAGGAAACCGGAAAAAAGAAGAACGAGAAACGGCTTGTAGCCGAATTCGCGTCGGGCCCAAGCTTTCACTCTGCCCCAGCTACTTCTCCCTGTCTCATGCGCGTCACTCACGGAAATTTTTCGGTACCCGAATAGCTTAGCTTGGCTCGGTCGGTCGCGCTTTCGTCGCCATTTGCGCAAGCGCCTTCGTGAATCGGGGCCCATCGAAGCTGAGAATCAAAAACCGTTGTCGGCATGGAAGACGACTGTAGGGTGGCAGGCGTGCGCATAGCGGTCTACGGCTCACGCCCCGACGGGCACGCCAATGTGGTCCTCGACCTGTTCGGCCCCGATTCCGAACACGAGTTCGTCGGCCTGCTCGATGACTGGCCTAGGAATGCGGAGCGCAGGATTGGCGACCTCCGAGTGATCGGTGGCACCGCCGACCTGCGGCGGCTCGCCTCCGAGGGTTTGGAGGGAGTGGTGCTTGGTTTTGGTGCGGCGCAGGGACGCACCGCGATCCTGGACGCGGTCGAGGCCGCGGGCCTGACACTGCCGAAGCTCGTCCACCCAACCGCTTTCGTCACCTCGAGTGCCCAGCTTGCCCCCGGGGTCCAGGTGATGCCGCATGCAAGCATCGGGCCGAACGCGCGGGTCGGCCGTGGTGTACTCGTGAATACTGGAGCGACGCTCGACCACGATGTCGAGGTCGGCGATGCCTCAGTGATCGACCCAGGCGCGGTGCTCACTGGGCGAGTGCGGATCGGTGGCGAGGTCGAGATCGGCTCAGGAGCGGTGCTGATTCCGGATTCGGTGGTCGGAGACGGTGCGACCGTAGGTGCCGGGGCTGTCGTTGTGCGGCCGGTGGAGGCGGGCGCGACCGTGGTCGGCGTCCCCGCCCGCCCTCTCCCGCGCTGACGCTCAGTCGTTGATCGCGGTGGCGATCGCGGCGATTTCGGGGTCTGTGAGGTCGTTCGCCATCGGGAGGCAGAGGAGGCGGTGGTAGAGGTCCTCGGCGTTCGGGACACCGCCCTGCGCGGTGTCGACCTGGTCCGGGATCAATTGTCCCACCGGCTGGTAATAGACGCGCGTCTCGACCTCTCCCGCGCAGGCGGCGCGCGCTTGCTCGCGCCCGTCCTCGTCGCCGAAGAGGAGCGGGGCGAACTGCCAGGTCGACCTCCCACATTCGCGCTGCCAGCCGACGGGTGCTTCGACCCGCTCGCGAAGATCGGCCGCGGTGGCGCGACGCCGCTTCAGCACCGCGTCGTATTCGTCGAGCACGGCAAGCGCGGCGGCAGCGTGTAGCTCGCTCATCTTCGCGTTCAGGCCGAGACCGGTGGCGACCGAGTGGTCGGGGCGGAATCCGAAATTGACCTCCCGCTCGATCCGCTCGTGCAACTCCCGATCCCGGGTGAAGACAGCACCGCCCTCACCGATCGCGAACGGCTTGGTGGCGTGGAAGGAGACGACCTCGACATCGCCCTGGGCGCCTACTGGTTTCCCGTCCTCGGCGACCGCGCCGAAGGCGGCGGCCGAATCGACGATCAGTGGCACTCCGGCCTTTGCGCAGGCGGCCTCCCAGCGCTCCCGCGCCGCGACCGGTGGCGGCGTGCCGAAGGCGGAGACGGCGATGGCGACCCGCGCATCGCCGTCCCGCTCCAGCTCGGCCTCGAGCCGTGCCGGATCGAGGTGCCAGTGGCTCGGGTCGGAATCCAGCAGGAGCGGTCGCAGCCCCGCCCAGATCGCCGCCTGCGGAGTGGCGATGAAGGTGAAGGCCGGCATCAGCGCGGTGCCCTCGGCACGCTCGCCGAGGAGCCCGGCGAGCGCCACCATCAGGCCTAGGGTGCCGCTGGCGACCGGCGTGCAGTAGGCGCCGACCCGCTCCCCGAGGCGCTCGGCGAGGAGGCGCGAGCAAGGACCGCCATTGCTGAACCAGCGCGCCTCTCGAGCGAGTTCCAGGTAGGAGTCGATCGCTGCGCTCGAGGGCAACTGGGGCCGCTGGAAGCGGATCACGCCGACGCTCCGTCGGTGTCGATTCCGATGGCCTCGAGCTTCTGCGCGACGCCGCGCCGCACGTCCATCTGCTCGCGGACTCGGTTCGAGCCCACTTCGGCGAGGCGGCGCGTGCCCTGCGGGTCGGCAGCGAGGTCGAGTAGCGCCGCGCGGAACCCCTCGGCCTCGGCGGGCAGCTCGACGTAGTGCTCGCCGGCGGTGAGGACGCGGTGGTCGTCGGCCGGGTTGGCGGAGACGAGAAGCACGCCGCCGCTCATCGCGTCGGCGGCGGCCTGGGTCGGGAAGCCGTCGGTCACTCCTTGGAAGCTGCCGTGCGGGCCGGGCGGTTCGGCCGAGACGGGGGAGAGGAAGGCGTGGGTCTCGCCGTGTAGCTCCCGCAGCCGCTCCGGCGGTAGGTAGCCGTGGAAGGTCATCAACTCGGCGGAGAACTCGTCGCGGCGGTGCTCGTGGGGGCCGACGACGTGCAGGTGGAAGCGGCTCGGATCGAGTTCGGCGAAGGCGGCGAGAGCGATGTCGAGGCCCTTGCGCGGCGTGGGATCGGCGGCGAACATGCAGACGAGCGGCGTGGTGTCGTCCCAACGCCCGGTCGTCTGCTCGTAATAGCGCGTTTCGGTCAGCGCCTGCTGGATGTAGGTGACGCCCTCGACCTCCTCCAGCACCTCCTTCACGTAGGAGAAGGTCGTGTCGAGGCGGCGGGACAATTCGCGTGCGGCCTGGATGCCCTCCGGCGTCGTCGTCAGCCCGCCACCGGGGAAGATCGTCCCGTGCAGCTTGATTCCCGCTTGGGCGGTGAAGGCGGAAATATCCAGACCTTCCATGGGGTGGGGCTCGATCGTCCCCGCCGGACGCATGCCGACGAGGCTCTCGAGAAAGAGCGAGAAGACCGCGTAGACGTCGGTGACGCCGCCGCGGCGAGCCAGGCGAGGGAAGTCGGAGAGCGGGTGGACCGGCGCCGGGAAGGGGTCGGTCAGTTCCCACATCGAGAAGAACATCGCGTCGGGCTGCAGCTCATGCAGGGCGAGCGCCTCGTGGTAGCGGAAGCCACTGCGTTGCCAGGGGAAAGTGCTGTCGAGGTAGGCGACGCGTCGTCCCTGTCCCCGCACCGAGCCGATCGCGGCGTCCGCGGCGCGGGCGACACCGTGGCGCTCGTGCAACCGCGGCCAGGACTGCTCGCGATGCTTCGCCGGCAGCTGGTAGACGTCGACGAACTCGGGGTAGACGTTCGAGGGCGGGTCGACGCGGTCCGGCACGGCGTGCTCAGCCGGCGACGCGAAGGACGGCGAAGTCGTTCGGGCCACCTTGAGGCCAGAGGTAGACGCCGGACTCGACCAGGCTGAAGAGGAGCTCGTGTTCGTCACGCAGCTGCTCGAACAGGGGGCGCACCGAGGGCCAAGCGATGTCGTCCATGACGAGGATGCCACCGGGCTTCATATGAGGCAGGAACAGTTCGATGTCACGGGTGACGGCGGCGCGGTCGTGGTTGCCGTCGACGTGGAGCAAGTCGATAGGTCGGTCGGCGAAGTCGGCAGCGACCTCCTCGGAGCGGGCCCGCAAGAGCTGGGAATGGTCTTCCGTCCCCCAGCGGGCCATTCCGGCGCGGACTTCGTCGTGGATCCCCTCCTAGTCGACGGTCTGCGGCCAGGGCCACGAGATCGATGCCCTCGCGGACGACGTCGGTCTGTACTGCCGCCGTGGCCGAGTAGGGATCGATGCCGATCATCGTGCCTCGCCCGAGGCTGGCCATCAGGCTGGCCAGCGGCAAGAAAAGGGCGTCCGCGGTAGGCGCCGATCTCGACGATCGTCTCGAGCCTTTGGGCGATGATCAGCTCGGCCAGCAGGAAGACCTTGATCAGGCTCGAGCCGCCGCCGTCGTCGACCGGGACGCTGGCGCTGATCGCCGCGATCCGCTCGCGCAGCATGGGGTCGAGGCCGTCTCCGACCTTCGGCACGGAGGTCTCACTCACCGGCCGAACCTATCGGAACCTGCGGCCGCGGATGGACTCAGCCCCGTCGGCGGCGCCGCAGGGCGAGCGCCTCGCGCGCGCTGAGGTCGAGCAGCGCCGCCGCGCCGACGTCGCGGCGCGGCAGCCCGGCGCCGTCGCGATAGCCGCCCAGGCGCGCGCGCAGCCCCGCGGCGGTGCGGTCGCGGAGCACCTGGCCGGCGCCGATCGCGCCCTCGCAGGCCAGTGCCCGCAGCGCCAGGCGGGGGTCTCGCATCACGCCGTAGCGACGCAGCATGTAGCCGCGGCTCCAGCCGGTGCGGGCGTACTTGGCGGCGCTCGCGGCACCCAGCCCGGCCGAGTAGGCGTGGACCGCGCGGGCCTCGGGGGCGAGGCCGCAGCGTCCGCCGCGCGCGGCGATCCGGAGCCCCAGGTCGAGGTCCTCGTAGTAGAGGAAGATGCGCTCGTCGAAACCGCCGACTGCCTCCCAGGCGTCGCGGCGGTAGAGGGCCGCGCCCCCGGTCGGGCCGAGCGGGGCGGGGGCGTGCGCGGCGGCCGCGACCGGCTCCCCGTGCAGGTGGTCGAAGCCCATCAGGGTCCGGTCGGCGACGACGCCGGCGCTGTCGATCAGGGTTGGGTCGCGTTCCTGCAGGAGCACGCCGGCGACCATGTCGAGTCCGCCCTCGAGCGCTCCGGTGAGTGCCGCGCAGAAGCCCGGCTCGCACTCGACGTCGCTGTTCAGCAGCAGGATGCCGTCGGCGGGATGGGCCGAGACCGCCCGGTTCAGCGCCGTGCCGAAGCCGAGGTTCTCGCCCAGCTCGAGCAGCGTCACCTCCGGGAAATCGGCCCGCACCATCGCCGGCGAAGCGTCGGTCGAGCCGTTGTCGACCACCACGACGTCGAGGCGCTCGGTCTGTCCGCGCAGGCTCTGCAGCGTCCGCGGCAGCCACCGCTCGCCATTGAAGTTCGGGATGTAGACCGCGGTCCTCACCGCCGCACCAAGGTCCTCAGGAACGCCCGGCGAGCCGCGCTTTGGCGGCCCGCAGCGGCTCGGTGACGCGCCAGCTGTTGGAGCGTTTCACCCGCTCGAGCTCGCGCGCGGCGGCTTCGAGGCGGGCGACCTTGGACTTCAGCGCCGCCACTTCGGCCGTCAACTCGGCCACCAGCTCAGGGGTCGCCGCGTCGGTCTCGGGGGTGCGGTCGACGTCGGCCACGCCCGCAGCGTACCTGGGTAGGGTTGTCGCTTCGATGGGCCAGGGATCCACGCGACTCGACCTGCCGCCGCGCGCGGCGTGAACCTCAACCTCGAAATCGGCCTGATCCTCCTTCAGGAGCTGGTCCTGATCGCGCTGCCCGCGGTCGCCGCGGCCTGGTTCGCCGCCTCGCTGGGGATGCGCTCGCAGGTCCTCCTGATCATCGTCGGCCTGGTCGCGTCGGGCGCTGCGGCGATGCTCGTCTTCTGGGGCTTCTACGCCTCGCCCGAGGTCGGCAAGACGCTCGCCTTCCTGATCGAGATCGGTGCCGCCGCGGCGGTGGTCGCGCTCTGGTTCGGCGGCAAGGGGCGGGCCGAGATGCGGGAGCTGGCGACGCCGCTGGCCCTCTGGGCGCTGGCGAGCTTCTTCGTCGTCTACCTGGGCTTCCTGCACGGCTGGGGAGGCGAAGCGATGTCGCTCGCCGGCGGCCGCTTCAGCCACGGACTGCCGAACGACAACGTGCTGCCGGAGACCTTCAGCGACTGGTACTGGGTGAACGGCCACCACGGCACCCCGCCGGAAGTCAGCACCTGGCTGGCGAGCGACCGCCCGCCGCTGCAGATCGGCTACATCCTCCAGGTCCGGCCGTTCGGCTGGGACCACACCTCGATGCACTACGAGATGCTCGGGGTGGCGCTCCAGCAGCTCTGGATCTTCGGTGCCTGGGCGCTCCTGCGCGCCACCGGCCTCAGCCGCCGCGCCCGCGGCCTGGCGATGATCGCGGCCGGCATCTCCGACATCGCGATCGTGCACGGCTTCTACGTCTGGCCGAAGCTGATCGCCGCGGCCTTCGTGCTGGCGGCGGCGGCGATGGTGCTCTCGCCGGAATGGAAGCGGTGGGCGCGGGACCCGCGGGCCGCGGTGCTCTTCGCCGCGCTCTTCGCGCTGGGGATGTTGAGCCATGGCTCGAGCGCCTTCCTGCTGATCCCGCTGCTCGTTCTCGCCTGCTTCCGGGCGCTGCCGGACTGGCGCTGGATCGGGGTCGCGGTCGCCTCGGCGTTCATCCTCTACGCGCCCTGGCAGGCCTACCAGCACTGGGCCGATCCGCCGGGCAACCGCCTCGTCAAGTGGCAGCTCGGCGGCGTCGCCGAAATCACCGACAAGGGCGTGCTGTCGACGATCGTCGACGGCTACCGCGAAGAAGGGCTCGGCGGGACGCTCCACAACAAGTGGGAAAACGTCGAGGCGATCGTCGGCATCGGGGAGATCAGGGCGATCACCGAAGAAATGCAGGGCCCCGAATCGTCCGACGACCTTCCGCGCACGGTGGAAGACCTGCGCTGGGTGCGCTTCCTCGCCCTCCTGCCGTGCATCGGCCTGCTGCTGCTCGGGCCGCTGGCCATGGCGGTCCGGGCGGTGCGCGAGCGTGCCGGCCCGCGCTCGCCCGAGTGGCGCTTCGCCATCTCCGGCGGCCTCCTGGCGCTGGCCGCGGCCGTCTTCTGGCTGCTGGTCATGTTCGGCAACTCGAACTCGGTCGCAATCCTCCACCAGGGGAGCCTGGCGGTGCCGGTGCTGGCGATCTGCGCCTGCGTCGCGGCGGCCTACGCGGCCTCCGTGCGATTCGCGATCGGCTTGGTCACCGTCAACGCCGTCTTCGTCCTCGCCCTCTACGCCCCGTCGATCAAGCCGCTCGAAGGCACCTCGTACTCGGCTGTTGCAGCCGTGGTCGCGGCAATCGCCGTCGCCGGCTTCTGCTGGACGGCGTGGCGCGCTCCCGGAACGATCGGGGACGGCGAATACACTCCCGCGCCGTGAAAGACCGCGTCACCCGCAACGCGCCGCAGCTTCTGCTGGTCGCGGCGATGATCGTGGCGGCGGCGGTGACGCTGGTGCTGGCCCGCCATCTCACCTTCTTCGCCGACACCTGGGATTTCCTGATCAACCGGCGCCACCTCACGGCGGACGCGGTCTTCGAACCCCACAACGAGCACATCGTGGTGATCCCGGTGCTGATCACGCAGCTCTTCCTGCGGGTCTTCGGGATGACCTCGGCGATGCCAGAATACGTCCTGCTGACGATCTTCTGCCTGGCGACCGCGGCGCTCATCTTCGAGTACGTGCGGCGGCGGATCGGTCCCTGGCCTGCCCTCTTCGCGGCTGCTCTGGTCCTCTTCCTCGGGCCGGCCTTCGAAGTGCTGCTGTGGACCTTCGAGATCTCCTACGTCGGCTCGATGTTCTTTGGGTTGTTGATGCTGTTGGCGCTGGAGGAACGCACGCGCCGGGCCGACATCGTCGCCTGTCTCTCGCTGCTCCTCTGCTTCGGCTTCTCCAGCCTCGGCATCGCCTTCGCCGTGGCGGGCATCACCTCGATCCTGATCGGCCCGCGCCCGACCTGGCGCCCGCGCGCCTTCGTCATCGTCATCCCGATCGTGCTCTACGGGCTCTGGTGGATCGGCTGGGGCCACAACGCCGAAACCCACCTCACGATTCAGAACATCGCCGCCTCGCCGACCTACGTGGTCGAAGCGGCGTCGGCCGGCGCCGGCGCGCTCACCGGCCTCGGCACCAACCCCTCGTCGTTCGTCGTCGAACCGATTTGGGGACGGATCTTCCTCGTCGCCCTCGTCGTCGGCTTCGCCGTCCTCATCCGCAAGCGTAAGACGATCGATCCGGTGGTCTGGCCGATCGCCGTGGCGGCGGTCTTCAACTGGTTCCTCACCGCCTTCAACTACATCGCGGGCCGTGCCGCGGACGTCAGCCGCTACCAGTACATCAGCGCGATCCTGGTCCTACTGCTGATCGCGGCGCTCCTGCGTGGCACCCGGATCACCAAACGGTGGCTGATCGTCGCCGGTGTCCTCACCGCCCTGGCGATCGCGCCGAACCTCGCCGTCCTCCACAAGGGCCGCGAATACCTCGCCAACGAAACGATCCTCACCCGCTCCGACACCGCCGCCCTGGAAATCGCCCGCCCGACCGTGATCCCGAACTTCGCCTTCCCGCCCGAAATCACCGGCACCGGCGCGCTGGTCAACATCGTCGCGGGGAAGTACTTCGAAGCGACCGACGAATTCGGCTCGCCCGCCTACTCCCAGGCCGAACTCGAAACCGCGCAGCCGCAGGGGCGTCGCCAGGCTGACATCCTGCTGTCACACGCGCTGCCGATCACCTCGGCGACCGAAGTCGGCGTGACCGGGGAAGCGCAGGGCTGCACCGCCGCGGGCGGCGCGAGCGGCGCGCCGGAAGTGCCGCTGGCGGGCGAAGAAGTCCGGATCGAGGTGCCCGCCGGGACGGAAGCGCAGCCGCAGCTGCGGCGGTTCTCCGAAGTCGGTGAATTCCCGGTGTCCCTGGCCGCGATCCCGGGCGAATCGGTGATGACCCTGCATATCCCCGCGGACGAATCGAAACTGCCCTGGATCCTGCACGTGGCGTCGAGCCGCCAGGTCCAGGTCTGCGGCGGCTGATCCGGCGCTGGACAGCATCGTTTCCGGGTAAGTAGGGTTCCACCGTCTGATGGAGCCCCTGAAAGGACTGATCCTCTCCGGCGGCGCCGGCACTCGCCTGCGCCCGATCACGCACACCTCCGCCAAGCAATTGGTGCCGGTGGCGAACAAACCCGTGCTCTTCTACGGCATCGAGGCGCTGGTCGACGCGGGCGTGAAGGAGATCGGGATCATCATCGCGCCGGAGACCGGCGATGAGATCCGCGAGGCGGCCGGCGACGGTTCGCAGTTCGGCGCCTCGATCACCTACATCGTCCAGGACAAACCCGCCGGTCTCGCCCACGCAGTGCTGACCGCGGAGGAGTTCATCGGTGGCTCGCCCTTCGTCATGTACCTCGGCGACAACCTCCTGAGCCACGGCCTGCGCGGCCTGGTCTCGACCTTCGCCGAGGACGACCCGGACGCCTTGATCCTGCTCACCCCGGTCGACGACCCGCAGTCCTTCGGCGTCGCCGAGCTCGACTCCGAGGGCGGCATCGTCCGCCTGATCGAGAAGCCGAAAGACCCACCTTCGAATCTTGCCCTGGTCGGCGTTTACCTCTTCAGCCCGTTGATCTTCGACGCCGCCCGCCGTCTCGAGCCCTCCTGGCGCGGTGAGCTCGAGATCACTGAGGCGATCCAGACGCTGATCGACGACGGCCGTCGCGTCCAGTCCGAGGTCGTGCGCGGCTGGTGGAAGGACACCGGCCAGCTCGCCGACATGCTCGAGGCCAACCGGCTGGTGCTGGAGGAGATCGAGGAGTCGATCGAGGGCGAGGTCGACGAGGACTCCCGGGTCGAAGGGCGCGTCGTCGTCTCCCCGGGCGCCAAGATCGTCCGCTCGATCGTCCGCGGCCCGGCCGTGATCGGCCCGGGCGCCACCGTCGAAGACGCCTTCATCGGCCCCTACACCTCGATCGGCGACGAGGTCGCGATCCGCCGCTGCGAGGTCGAGCACTCGATCGTCCTCGCCAACTCCACGGTCGAGGACCTCGGCACGCGGATGGAGGCGAGCCTGCTCGGCCGCAACGTGAAGCTCATCCGCAGCGACGGCCTGCCGAAAACGCTGCGCCTGCTGGTCGGGGACAACTCGATCATCGAAATCCTCTGACGGTGCGCCTCCTTATGGGGATCTGCGCAAGCGCGCGGTGGAGGTCGAGGTCCGCGGCACGCCGGTGTGGATCGCCTCGCTCGACGACCTGATCGCGATGAAGCGAGGACAAGGGAACCTGAGCGGCCGAGGGCCCGCCCGCATCCGCGGCCAGGCACCATGTGGGGTGGATGCGTCCCGCCCACATCCATCGCCGGTCGCTGCTCGCGGCCCTGCTCGCGGTTGCCCTGCTGCTGGTCACGGCCGCACCTGCCTCGGCCCTCACCTTCGGCCTTAACTGGGACGGGAACAACTCGCCGAGCGAGGAACTCCTCGATCAGGCCCAGGCGTCCGGCGCGACGGTCTGGCACCAGCCGCTCGAATACAACGGGCCGGGCGGCGATTGGACGAACAACGACAAGCTGGTCGAAGAAGCATGGACGCGCGGGATCACGATCCTGCCGACGCTGCAGAACGGCGACCTCTTCCTGCTGCCGACCGACCCCGAGTGGGAAGGCTGGAGCACCTGGGTGCGGGAAGCGGTCGAACGCTACGGGGTGAAGGGCACCTTCTGGGAAGGGAAGGTGAACCCGACGCCGATCACGGCCTGGGAAGTGTGGAACGAGCCGAACATCGTCGGCACCGAACCGCGGCCCGCCGAAGCCCAGAACTACGGGGCGTTCCTGAACTACTCCGCCGAAGCGATCCAGGCGGCCTCGCTGGCGCGGTCGGGCGCGCCGACCAACGTGCTCTTCGGCGGGGTCAACACGCAGGTGGGCGAAACCTTCGAGGCGTTCCTCGGCGGCGCGGCGTCCACCGGGGGGCTTTCACCGAACGTGACCGGGGTGGCGATCCATCCCTACGCCTTCGCGGCGGGGGCGGAAGGCATGGCCGCCGAGGTCACCGGCGTGCGCGAATACCTCGACTCGCTGCCGGAAGGCAGCGCCAAGTCCCTCTGGATCACCGAGGTCGGCTGGCCGACCCGGGGCCACGTACCCGCCGGGAGGACCGTGAGCGGGGCGGGAGCGGCGACCGTCCTGACCGAATCCTTCGAATGGGTCAAGGCCAACGCCGAAGCGGACAAGATCGAAACCGTCGACTGGTACAACCTGCGCGACTTCGGCGGCGCCACCTGGGACGGCTGGTCGGGGCTGATCGCCCAGGACGGCTCCTACCAACCCGCCTGGTACGCCTTCCAGGCCCAGACCGGCGCCGAAAGATCCGGCGACCGCTGGGCCGCCTTCCAGGCCGACACCGGCACGCTCTGGACCTACTCGACCACGGGTGGCTACCTCGACACCGGCCTGCCGATGCTGCCCGGCTCGAGCCCGACCATCGCCGCTCAGCCCGGCGGCGGCGCCCTCATCTCCTTCCAGGGCCCCGAAGGCGCCCCGACCACCTACTCGACCCGCACCGCCACCCTCGTCGCGGGCCTGGCAGCCCAGCCGGAACCGCCGAACGAGAACCCCCTCGCCGCCGCCTTCAAGGCTTACATCAGCGCTCTCTGGCCGACCTCCGACGCCGGCGGCGCCTTCGAAACCACGGCCCACCTCGCCCCCGGGACCCAGCCGAGCGTGGCAACGGTGCCTTAGGGCCGCCGCCAGCGTGACCGGCTGCGCTTTCGGCCGGTGCGGCAGTCCTAAGTAGGTGGTTGATGGGCCGAAAACCTGACATATAGGCGGGTTTTCGGCCCATCAACATTTCGGGTTCGACGGAATGCGCACCAAGCATGGGAACTCGGGAGGGTGTGTCTCTGGGGCCAGAACCCTTGCGAGCCCACGCCGCACCTTCGCGCCCAATAGCCTGTTCGGGCTTTGGAGATGACGACGAGAGCGGGGATGAGCCGATGAAGGTCCTGGTCGCCGGTGCCGAAGGGATGCTCGGGCGCGACATGGTGCTTGCCGCGAGCAACGCGGGGCACGACGTGGTGGGCTTCGGCCGTGCCGAGATGGACGTCACCGACAACGACACGGTGCGGCGGCGGCTGGAGCTCGAGCGGCCCGACATGGTCATCAACTGCACCGCCTGGACCGACGTGGACGGGGCCGAGACCGCCGAGGAGGCCGCCTTCGCCGTGAACGGGACCGGCGCCGGCAATGTCGCCGCGGGCGCCAAGGAGGTCGACGCGGCGGTCGTCTTCGTCTCCACCGATTACGTCTTCGACGGTCAGAAGGGCTCGCCGTACGTCGAGTCCGACCAGCCCGCGCCGCAGTCGGCCTACGGGCGCACCAAGCTCGCCGGCGAGGAGGCGACGGCGGCCGCCAACAAGCGCCACTTCATCGTCCGCTCGGCCGGGCTCTTCGGGATCAACGGCGGCAACTTCGTCGACACGATGCTGCGGCTTGCCGAGTCGACCAACGAGGTGCTGGTGGTGCGGGATCAGGTCACCTCGCCGACCTACACCTGGCACCTCGCCTACGGCCTCACCCGGCTGATCGACGGCATCGAGTACGGCATCCACCACATGGCCGCCGCGGGCCACTGCTCCTGGTACGAATTCGCCCGCGAGATCTTCGAGCAGGCGAAGACCGAAACCAAAGTGCTCTCCGGAACCACCGAGATGCTCGGTCGGCCCGCGCCGCGCCCCGCGTTCTCCGCGCTGCAGAGCCAGCGTGAGCATGCGATCCGGCTGCCGTCCTGGCAGGATGGCCTCGCCGGGTACCTCGCCCAGCGCGAGTCCGAGACGAACTAGACGTCAAGCGACGACGACGGAGGAACGCATCCCATGAAGCTCCTGGTCACCGGCGCCGCCGGATTCATCGGCTCCACCTACGTCCGCATCGCGGGTGAGGAGCACGACATCGTCGTGCTCGACAAGCTGACCTACGCCGGCCGTCCCGAGAACCTGCCCGAGGGCACCGCAGCTGATCGAGGGGGCGATCGAGGATCCGAAGGTCGTCCGCGAAGCGATGGAGGGCGTCGACGCGGTCATCAACTTCGCCGCCGAGTCCCACGTCGACCGCTCGATCGACGACCAGGACGCCTTCGCCCGCACCCACGTGATCGGCACCGGCACGCTGCTCGACGCGGTCCGCGAGCTCGGCGTCGGGCGCTACGTCCAGGTCTCCACCGACGAGGTCTACGGCTCGATCGACTCCGGCTCCTTCACCGAGACCTCGCCGCTCGACCCCTCCTCGCCCTACTCGGCGACGAAGGCGGCCGGCGACCTGCTGGTCGGCGCCCACGTCCACACCTACAACCTCGACGCCTCGATCGTCCGCGGCTCCAACAACTACGGCCCGCGTCAATACCCGGAGAAGCTCATCCCGCTGATGGTGCTGAACGCCATCCACGGCGATTCGCTGCCGGTCTACGGCGACGGCAAGCAGGTCCGCAACTGGCTCTTCGTCGAGGATTTCTGCCGCGGCATCCACACCGTCCTCGGCAAGGGCAAGGCAGGCGAGGTCTACAACGTCGGCGGCCCGGACGAGTGCGAGAACATCGAGGTGGTGAAGCGGGTGATCGCCCTCTCGGGCGGCGACGAGTCGATGATCGAGTACGTCACCGACCGTCCCGGCCACGACCGCCGCTACTCGCTCTCCTCGGAGAAGCTGAAGCGCGAGCTCGGCTGGGAGGCCCAGGTCCACTTCGACGAGGGGATCGAGAAAACGGTCAACTGGTACCGCGACAACGAGGACTGGTGGGGCCCGATCCGCTCCGGCGAGTACCGCGAGTACTACGAACGCCAGTACGGCAAGGCCCTCGGCTAGTGGCGACGCGCGGCGAGACGAAGCTCGACGGGGTCGTCCTCGTCGAACCGCAGGTTCACGGCGATCGAGCGCGGGTTCATGGTCGAGTCCTACGCGCGTGGCGAGTGGGGTGGGCTCGGGGTCGACGTGGACTTCGTCCAGCACAACCACTCGCGTTCGAAGAAGGGGACCCTGCGCGGCATCCACTTCCAGACCTCGCCGGGGCAGGCGAAGCTGGTCCGCGCGGCCCGCGGTTCGATCGTCGACGTGGCGGTCGACCTGCGCAAGGACTCGCCGACCTACGGGCAGTGGGAGGCGCACGTCCTCGACGACGAGAAGCACCACCAGCTCTTCGTGCCGGTCGGCTTCGGCCACGGGTTCGCGGTGCTGAGTGAGGTGGCCGACGTCTGCTACCAGGTGTCCTCGTTGTACGACCCGGCGACCGAGGCGGGGATCGCCTGGGACGACCCGGACGTCGGTGTCGATTGGCAGGTCGACGACCCGCTCCTCTCGCAGCGCGACAAGGACGCGCCGAAGCCTGTGCGAGATCGGCGACTCGCTTCCCTGGTGACGTAGGCTGCCGCCGCGAAGATGACCTCGCGGCGGAACATGAGGCTCACGCTGGCGGCGATGACGCTGGCCAGCTCGATGATCCTGGTCGATCAGACCGCGGTGCCGCTGGCCGCGCCGCACGCGATCTCCGGTCTGCACGCGGAGATCTCCCAGTCGCAGTGGCTGATGACCGCGAACATCCTGCCGCTGGCGGCGCTGATGGTCTTCGGTGGGCGGCTCGGCGACCTGTTCGGGATGCGCCGCGTGTTTCTCGTCGGGGCGGTGATCTTCGCGATCGCGACGACGGCGATGGGCGCCTCGCAGAACATCGCCTGGGCGATCGCCGCGCGGGCGATCCAAGGGGCCGGCGCGGCGCTGATGATGCCGACCGCGCTGGCGATCGTCAGCGCCGTCTATCCCGACGAGGAGAAGGGGGCGGCGCTGGGGATCCTGGCCGGCGCCTCGGCGTTCTTCGCCGCGCTCGGGCCGGTGCTCGGCGGCGCGCTGACGGCGATCGACTGGCGGCTCGTCTTCTTCATCAACGTGCCGCTGGCGGTGATCGCGATCCTCCTCACCCTGCGGGCGACGCCGCGGCTGGAGCCCGATCCCGACGCCTCGCGGAACCTCGACCTGCCCGGCGTGGTCACCTTCGCGCTCGCCGTCGGCGGCGTCGTCTTCGGCCTCAGCCAGGGGCCGGAGGAAGGGTGGGGGGACCCGGCGACGGTGATCCCGATCGTGGTCGGGATCCTCCTCATCCCGGTCTTCCTGGTGATCGAGAAGCGCGCGGAGAAACCGATGCTCAACTTCTCCCTCTTCCGCCACGAGAACTTCCTCGCCTCCAACCTGAGCCAGTTCCTCGCCGGGATGATCGAGCTCGGGCTCGGCTTCCTCACGCCGTTCTTCCTGCTGCTCGTGGTCGGCGTGTCCCCGGCGGCGGCGGGCGTCGCGCTGATCCCGGCGACGATCCCGGTGATCCTCGCGGGCCCGCTCGCGGGCAAGGCCTTCGACCGTTTCGGCGGACGCTGGCCGCTGGTCGCGGGCTTCCTCGTCCTCGCCGCCTCGGGGATCGTCCTCGCGGTATCCGTCTCGAGCGAGTCGGCCGTCGCCCTGATCCCCGGCCTGCTGCTGCAGGGCCTCGGCCTCGGCATCGTCCTCACCGTCAACGACCCCACCGGCCTGACCGCGGTGCCGGAAAAGGACGCCGGGGAGGGCGCCGGGATGATCAACACCTCCGAGCAGCTGGGCGGCGCGCTCGGGATCGCGGCGCTCTCCGCGGTCGAGCTCGGGATCAACTTCCACGACATCAACTCGAAGCTCGCCGCGCAAGGGATCCACCCGACGCCGCAGCAGGTCGAAGAAGCCCGCGGCGTGATCGTCGAAGCCGAGGAAAAAGGCATCAACCACCTACCGCACACGGAAATCCTCGGCGTCATCAAGCCGGACGTGATCGCGTCCCACGTCCACGCTTTCGAAGTGACCTTTTACGCCTCCGCCGGGATCGCCATCGTCGGCGCGATCATGAGCATCGTCCTGGTCCGCAAGAGGGACCGGATCAAGACCGGGGCGACGGGCGTCTTCTCCCGCCGCTCCCGGTGGATCCTCGCGAACAGCGGGCGCTCGCCCGCGATCACTCGCCGGCCGGCTCCGCGGCCTGGGGAATCGGCGACCGGCTAGTCGCGAGCTGCGGCCGCATCACGACCAGGACGATGCCGAGCGCCGCGGCGACGAGGCCCGCCGAGACGGCGATCGTGGTCGGCACGCCTTCGGCCAGCGCTTTGGCGCCCGAGCCTTCGCTCGCCGCCGCGTAGACGGTGACGAGGAGGCCGATCCCGACCGTCGAGCCGAGCTGCTGGAAGACGTTGACCAGGCCCGAGGCGGCGCCCGCGTCGTGGTTGTCGACGCCGGCGATCGCCGCCTGGGTCAACGGCGTGAAGGCGAGGCCCATGCCGACGCCGATGAGCGCCATCGGGATCGCGATCCCGGTCCAGTAGTCGGTGGTGGTCGAGATCCGGCTCAGCCAGGTGAGCCCGACCAGGGCGAGGACGAGGCCGCCGATCAGGGTGCGCTGCGGACCGATCCGGCCGAGCAGGCGCGGCACCACTTTCACCATCGCGAAGATGCTCAGCGTGACCGGCAGGAAGGCGAGCCCCGCCTTCAGTGCGCTGAAGCCCTCGGCGCCCTGCAGGAACTGGGTCAGGTAGAAGAACATCCCGAACATCGCGCCGACCATCAGCAGGCGCGCGGCGTAGGCACCGACCCGCTCGCGGCTGGCGAAGAGGCGCAGCGGGGTGATCGGCTGGCGGGCGCGTTTCTCGATCGCGACGAAGGCGGCGAGCATCAGCGCGGCGAGGACGAAGGAGCCGAGCGCGACGGCGTCGCCCCAGCTGGTTTCGGCGGCGCGCACGAGCCCGTAGACGAGGGCGCTCATGCCGAGCGTCGAGGTGGCGGCGCCGGCGATGTCGAATTCGCCCGTGTGGCGCTCGGTCTCCGGCAGGTAGGCGGGAGCGAGCGTGATCAGGACGGCGCCGATCGGGACATTGATGAAGAGGCTCCAGCGCCAGGAGATCCAGCTGGTGAGCATGCCGCCGAGGACGAGGCCGACCGAGGCGCCGGCGCTGGCGACGGCGGAGTAGAGGGCGATCGCGCGGGTGCGCTCGGAGCCCTCCGGGAAAGAGATCGTGAGCAGGGCCAGGGTCGAGGGCGCGGCGATCGCGGCGCCGACGCCCTGCAGGGCGCGGGCGGCGAGCAGCCAGGTCTCCGACTGGGCGAGCCCGCCGAGCATCGAGGCGACGGTGAAGAGCGCGATGCCGCCGATGAAGACCTGGCGGCGGCCGAGCAGGTCGCCCATCCGCGCGCCGAGCAGCAGCAGGCCGCCGAAGGCCAGCGCGTAGATGTTCTGGACCCAGGAGAGGGAGGCGGGGGAGAAGCCGAGGTCGGTGCGGATGTCGGGCAGCGCGGTGATCACTACCGACGCGTCGAGGACGACCATCAGGTAACAGCCGAGGATGATCGCGAGCACCATGGCGGGGTTCGCCGTGGCCCTCCTCTGGAGAAGGGAGTTCATACGGGTAAGTCCTTTGGGGAGAAGTGCGAAGGGTGTTAAAATGGAGCCATCCTCCGGGTAATTTGGAGGGCGCCTCCGCTTCTTGACGCACTATACGGAGGCATCCTCCGTTTTGTCAAGGACGGATTCGAAGATGGCCACGACGCCCGACACCACCACCGTTGACCTGACCGCCCTGGCGAGTCGGCCGAAGCGCGCCGACGCGCGCCGCAACTACGACAAGCTGGTCGCCGCGGCCCGCGAAGCGTTCGCCGAGGAGGGCTCCGACGCCACCCTGGAGGAGATCTCCAAGCGCGCCGGGGTGGGGATCGGCACCCTTTACCGCCACTTCCCCAAGCGCGAGGACCTGCTCGAGGCGACCTACCTCGGCGGCGTCGAAGAGATCTGCGCGGCGGCCGCCAAGTACGAGGACCTGCCGCCCTGGGAGGCCCTCACCGGCTGGCTCGGCGAGTTCGTCTCCTTCGCCGCCACCAAGCGCGCCCTGGCCGAGGAGATGTTCACCTACCTCGACCGCGACGCCCCCGTCTTCAAAGGCTGCGGCGGCGCGATCTGGGCCGCCGGCGAACCCCTCCTCCAGCGCGCCCAGGCCGCCGGCGAGGTCCGCGCTGACGTCGACATCTCCGACGTCACCAAGATGATCAGCGGCATCGCCGGCCTCCGGCGCACCGAGCCCGAGCAGATCGAACGCCTCGTCGCGATCGCCCTCGACGGCCTGCGCCCCTGAGCGGCTTGGGGGCGCCTCGCGGCGTCCTCGGTCGTTCGGCTCGGGGTACGCACTGATGTGCGCTCCCCTCGCCTCATTTCCCTGCGTCCTTGCGAGGCTGGCCCACGCCGCTCAGGTCTGCCGTAGCCTGCGGCCGGATGAGGGCGGCTGCTCAACGGGTTCCCCTTCCGCTCTGGGGCGGGCTGGTCGTTGCGTTGCTCGGTTGGCGGATCGGGTTCGACCGGCCGGGGATCGGCCTCGACGCGAGTTGGAACGCGGGCCTGGCGATGGCGGTCGAGCAGGGGCTCCACTGGGGCAGGGACGTCGTCTTCACCTACGGGCCGCTCGGCTTCCTGCAGACCGGGAGCGTCTGGTTCACCGGCCAGGCGGTGCTGTCGTTCCTCTACTCGGGGCTCGTCTACGTCGTCTTCTGCGTCGGGCTGGTGTGGGCGCTGCGCCGGCGGCTGCCGTTGGCGGTGGCCTGCGTCGCCGCGTTCGTCGCGGTCGCGGTCCTGCCGCTCTTGGAGATGAGCCTGCTGAGCGCGATCTTCGCCTGCTTCTGGCTGCTCGAAGACGGGGCCGAGCGCACGCCGCGCCAGCTCGACGCCTTCGTCGTCGCGGCCGCCGCCTTCGCCGCCCCCGCCGCGCTGATCAAGCTTTCGACCGGCCCGCTCGTCGCCCTGGTGCTGCTGATCGCGCTGATCGGCGCCCGAGCCGGCCCGCGGCGCGTCCTCGGCTACCTCGTGCTGCTCGCCGCCCTGCTGCTCGTCCTCTGGACGGCCACGGGCCAGAGCCTCGGCGGCGTCCCCGCTTTCGTCTCCCACACGATCGAGATCTCGAGCGGCTACAGCTCGGCGATGCTGCGCTCGACCGACGTCGCCGCCTGGAAGGTGACCGCGGCGAGCGTCGCCGCGATGGCGCTGACCGTGGCGCTCGTCGTCGCCGCCTGGCGCGCACCCTGGCGCGACCGCCGCGCCCGCTGGGCCGGCACCGTGCTGATCGCCCTGGCGGCGTTCGCGATCTACAAGGAGGGCGTGGTCCGGGTCGACGCCGGCCACCTCACCGTCTACTTCGCCAACGCCTGCATCCTCTGGGTCGCGGTCGGCTTCGGGGGCGCCCGGCGCTGGTGGCTGCCCGCGGTGGCGGTGCTCGTCTTCGCCATCAGCCTGCCGCTGCGCCCGGCGGGCACTGAAAGCAACCTCAATTTCGTCTCCAACCTGCGCTTCGCCGCCGAAGGGGCCCACGCTTTGGTCAGCCCCGGGCGGCGCGCGACGATCATGGAAGAGGGGCGACAGGGAATGGTGGGCACCTACGCGCTGGAACCGGGCGTGCTGCGGGCGCTGAGCGGCCGTAGCGTCGCGGTCGAAGGTTGGGAAATCGCCGCCGCCTGGGCCTATCGGCTCGACTGGAAGCCGCTGCCGGTCTTCCAGAACTACAGCGCCTACACGCCCGCGCTCGACCGCCTGAACGCGGAGGCGATCGAAGATCCCGACGGCCCGGAACGGCTCCTGCGCGAGGGCCAGGCGGTCACCTACGAGTTCCCCGGCGCCGACATCGACGACCGCTTCGGAGGCTGGGACCCGCCCGAACAGGCGCGCGCGGTCCTCTGCAACTTCGAGCCGCTCTACACCAGCGAACGCTGGCAGGTGCTCGGCCGGGTAGCGGACCGGTGCGGTGGGGAACGGGAGATCGGATCGGTGAGCGCGGCGGCCGGAGAAACGGTGGACGTGCCGACCCCGGGGGCGGGCGAAGTCGTCTTCGCGCGGATCCACGGCGCCGGCGTCTCCGGCCTGGAAAAGGTGCAGACCTTCTTCTTCCACGCCGCCTCGCGGCACGCCGTCGTCAACGGGGACACGCGCTACCGCCTGGTCCCCGAAACGGCGGGCGACGGCCTCCTCCTGCGCGCCGCGCCCGGCATCGTCCCGCCGGGGCAGTTCGACCCCGTCCCGGACGCGCGGACGCTCGCGATCGAAGGCGGCTCCGACCGCATCACCTACGACTTCTACGCGTTGCGGGTAGCGATGCCTCGATGAGCTATGAGCGGAGCAGTCACCCGGTCGTCATCATCATCCTGCTCGTCGCGGCGACCTTGGCGGGCGCCGTCGCGATCGGATCGATCTGGGCGAACCAGCAGCTGCTCTCGACCAGCAGTTGGGTCTCGGTCAGCGGCCACCTCCTGGAAAGCAAGGCGGTCCGCCACCGCGTCGCCGAGTTCCTCGGCGAAGAACTCGTCAACGAGACCGAGGCGCAGCTGAACGCCGCCGGGCAGGAAGAAGCCGCCGCGGTCGTCGTGCCCCGCCTGCGCGCCGAGCAGACCCAGCTCGCCGAAAGGGTGATGAAGACGAAGCAGTTCAAGGCGATCTGGCTGACCGCCAACCGCGCCGGGCACGAGGCGCTCCTGCGGGTGCTCGACGAAGAAGGCAACGGGGCCGAAGAAGGCGCGGTGGTCGTCAACCTGACCCCGGCGCTACGGCAGATCGCCGACGTGCTCGACGAAGAAGGCCTGGCGGAAGAACTAGGGGTGTCGGAACTGGCCGGCCTGGTCGAACCGGGGGCGGGAAGGATCGACGTGCTGGAAGCCCAGGAGCTGAAGCGCGCGCAGGAAGTGGTGGGGGTGATCCGCGATCTGACCGGGCCCGCCATGATCGTGACCCTCGCCCTCTACGCCTTCGTGCTCTTCCTCGGACGGCGTCGGATCGGCCGCACCCTCGTCGGTGTCGGCCTGGCGCTCGCCGCGACCGGTGGGCTGGCGCTATTGCTTCGCGATCTGGCCGGCCGCAAGATCGTCGACCAGCTGATCGTCGGCGGCCGCGACCAGGGCGCGGCCGATGCCGCCTGGCGGATCGCCACCTCGAAGATCGCCGACCTGGCGGGCATTGCGATCGGCCTCGGGGCCGTCATCGTCCTGCTGGTGGCCGCGGTCGCCGTCTTCCGCGTCGCGACTGCGCAGCGGGCGGTGCTCGAATGAGCCTCGGCGGGATCGAGGCGGGCGGCACGCACTGGAACTGCGCGATCGGCGACGGGTGCCGAGCTGAGCCGGGTCGGGACGTTCCCGACCACGACGCCGGCGGAGACGATCGGCCGGGCGGTCGAGTTCTTCGCCGCCGAGCCGGATCTCGAGACGCTCGGCGTCGGCCTCTTCGGCCCGGTCGAGGTGCGCAGCGACTCGCCCCGCTGGGGGACGATCCTGGCGACGCCGAAGCCGGGCTGGGAGGGCACCGACGTGGCGGGCTCGCTCGCCGCGGCGCTCGAGGTGCCGATCGCCCTCGACACCGACGTCAACGCGGCGGCGATCGGCGAGTGGCGCCACGGCGCCGCGCGGGGGCTCGAGACCTTCGTCTACGTCACCGTCGGCACCGGGATCGGCGGCGGCGTCTTCGCCAACGGCCGCCCGGTCCACGGCCTGCTCCATCCCGAGGTCGGCCACATGCTGGTCCCGCACGACCGCGCCCGCGACCCGTTCGAGGGTTGCTGTCCCTTCCACGGCGACTGCCTCGAGGGGCTCGCCTCGGGGACCGCGATGCGCGAGCGCTGGGGCCGACCGGGGGAGGAGCTGACCGATCCCGAGGCATGGGACCTCGAGGCGGAGTACCTCGCCCTCGGCCTCGCCAACCTGGCGATGGTCCTCTCGGCCGAACGGATCGTCCTCGGCGGCGGCGTCGGCCGCGCCCCCGGCTTGATCGAGCGCGTCCGCGTGCACCTCGGCGAGACCCTGGCCGGCTACGTCGACCCCCCGCCAGTAGTCCACCCGGACCTGGGCCCCCGCTCCGCCCTCGTCGGCGCCCTCCACCTCGCCCACACCTCGTGTTGATGGGCCGAAAACCGGACTATCTGACGGGTTTTCGGCCCATCAACATCTAGTTGCGGCCGCGGAGGGCGGTGATCGCCAGGCTCACGGCCAGCTTGGCGCCGATGCCCGCGTACACCGCCGCGTTCAGGAGGGGGTTCGACGACGGGGCGTCGAAGCGGCGGTAGAAGCGGCCCATGCCGCGGTGGAAGGCGATCTCCTGCTTCGGGGCGCGGCGACTCGCACTCGATCCACCCTTGACATGGAGGGCTACCGCCCCCGGCTCGTAGAAGACCTTCCAGCCCGCGTCCCAGAAGCGGTGGCACCAGTCGAGGTCCTCCATGTAGAGCCAGTAGCCCTCGTCGAGCAGGCCGACCTGGGCGACCGCCTCCGCCCGGCAGAGCATGAAGGCGCCGTTCACCGCGTCGACCTCGCCCGCCTCGTCCTCGCCGAGGTGGGTGGCCCGGTACTGGGAGAGCGACTCTCCCGCGCCCGCGCCGCGGCCGATCCCGGTGAAGTGGGCGAGTGCCGCCAGCGGGGTGGGGAAGGAGCGCTTCGCGGCGTGGTCGAGCTCACCGTCCTCGCGCACCAGCTTCGCCCCGACCATGCCGATCGCCGGGTCGGCCGCCAGCCGCTCCAGGCAGGTGTCGAGCGTCCCGTCGTAGACCTCGGTGTCGGGATTGAGCAGCAGGACGGCGTCCGCGCCGCTCTCCCGCAGCACCAGGTTGTTCGCCGCCGAGAAGCCGATGTTGGCGCGGCGCTCGAGGCGGAACTCCGGGAACTCCCGCGCGACCATGTCCGGCGTCCCGTCCGTACTGCCACTGTCGACGACGGTGACGGTCATGGTTGCGGTTTGGGACGGGTGATCTCGCAGACTTCTGAGGCAGCGTCGCAACAGCTCCTCAGCGCCGTGGCTGACGATCACCACCTCGAGTTCGGCCAAGCTAGTAGGCGCCTTCGCCGCGCATGATCGCCCGCGGGGTCCGCATCAGGATCTGCACGTCGGTCAGCAGCGAGAGGTTGTCGAGGTAGTCGCGCTCCATCGCCAGGCGCTCCTCGAAGGTGAGGTCGCCGCGCCCGTACACCTGCATCGGGCCGGTCAGCCCCGGCTTGATCGCGAGGCGCCCGCGCTGGCGCTCGTCGTAGAGGGCGACGACGGCCTCCTCCTCGGGCCGCGGCCCGACCAGCGACATCTCGCCGCGCAGCACGTTGAAGAGCTGGGGCAGCTCGTCGATCGAGGTCCGCCGCAGGTACTTGCCGACGCGGGTGACCCGGGGGTCGTCGGGGATCTTGAAGGCGGGCTCCGACAGCTTCGAGAGGTCGATCAGCTCGGCCAGCCGATCCTCGGCGTCGGCGACCATGGTGCGGAACTTCATCATCGTGAACGGCACGCCGTCCTTGCCCGCGCGGCGCTGGCGGAAGAAGACGGGGCGGCCGGAGTCGATCAGCGTCGCGATCGCCGCGCAAAGGAGGAGCGGCGAGAGCAGGACGAGGACGAGACCGGCGACGAAGACGTCCATCGCCCGCTTCATCGCCTGGGTCGAGCGCGGCGGGTCGGAGAAGCGGAAGTCGAGCACCGGCAGCTCGGCCAGGCGGTTCAGCTCGATGCCCGGGCCGAGCAGGCCGTAGTGCTGCGGCAGGAAGGTGAGCGCCAGGCCCGCCTTCTTGCACTCCTCGATCAGGCGCTCGGCCGCGAGCTCCGACATCTGCTGTTCGGTGACGACGACGCGCTCGATCCCGGTCACCTCGGCGACCTCGGAGATGTCGTCGAAGCTGCCGAGGCGCGGCAGCTCGGCCGAGTCCTCCTCGCGCGAGGCGGAGAGGTAGCCGACCAGGTGCAGGCGCGTCTCCGGGTGGGTGACGACGCGGCGGGCGACGGTGTCGACCGTGGCCGGCGGGCCGATCACCAGGCCGAGCGCGACCGGCGTCGCCCGGTGCCAGACCCAGCGCAGCAGGCCGCGCAGGACGAAGCAGCCGACGAGCGTCCCGACGCCGAGCGCGATCGCGCTTTTCGGCGACAGCGGGCCGACCGGGCTGACCGCCAGCAGGCCGTCGAGGACCAGCGTCCCCAGCACGGTCGCCGAGACCAGCGAGGGCACCTCGTCGAGGGTCGAGTGGCGGATCCGCCGGTGGTCGTGGTCGTAGAGACCGTGGAGCTTGATCACGAAGATCCAGCTGGGGCTGAAGAGGACCGCCCAGAAGAGATCGGCGACGTCGGTCGAGGAGGTCGCCGCGGTGACCGCCAGCAGCGCCGCGATCAGCGCCGTCCAGTCCCCCAGCGCCAGCAGCCGCCGCAGTAGCGCGCCCCGCCGGCGCGAGCCCTGCGGGCCGCTCAGCCCGAGCCGGTCCGCCGCCACCGTCCGCGCGCGCCGGTCCGGAACCTCGGCAGCGCTCGCCTCCGCCGCCCGTACGTGGGCGGCGAGCTTCCCTTCAGCGGCTTTTTTCTCGGTGTCCGGCGTTCGGGTCATCCGCAACCTTCAAACCCTTCGGTGAGACAAGTTTCGAGCGGGTTGAGGCGTTTTGCTTCGTTCAGGTCATTCTGGGCAGCTTCGTTCTGCCCTGCCTGGTGCTCCGCCTTCGCCCGCAGGTAGTAGAGCGTCCAATTGTGGTTCTCGCGGTCGATGGCCTCCTCGAAGCGTTCGATCGCGGTCGGGTAGTCGCCCTGCGCCTGCGCCAGCAGCCCGAGCTGGAGGTAGGGCGTCGCCGCCCACGGCTCGATCGAGCGCGCGGTTTCGGCGTGGTTCACGGCGCTTTCGAGATGCTCGCGCGACGGTGGTCCGACGCCGCGTTGCTCGCGGCGACCGCCGCGCTCGACGCGCTGATCTCATGGTCGACCAGGAGCGGGCCGGTGAGCGCGAGCATGGTCAGCCAGGCTACGGCCAGTCCGGCGATCGTGAGGCCGAAGCGGCGGCTTTCGCCGTCGGTCTCCACCGCGACCCCTTCCCGCGCGCGGGCCGCGGCGCGGGCCCGCCAGAGCTGGCCGCAGCGGGCGGCGACCAGGATCCCCGTCGCCATGAAGAAGACCGAGCCGATCACCGCCAGCTGCCAGAACCAGTCGTAGGCGACGCCGACCGCGAAGGCGAGGCTGATCCCGAGGAGGATCGCGTAGAGCTCGCGCTCGCGGCCGCCCGCCGCGCGCCAGGCCGTGAACCCGGTCCAGAGCAGGAAGAGCACCAGGCCCAGGGCGAGCAGGCCGCCGACGATCCCCAGCTCGTCGAGCGCCTGTAGGTAGAGCGAGTGGGCCTGCGTGTTGGTCATGTCGATAGTGCGGTGCTGGTCCCAGGCGAACTGGTAGGTACCCGCGCCCTGGCCGGTGATCGGCTTTTCGCCGAAGGCGTCGAGGGCGACTTCCCAGTACTGGGTGCGGCCGCGGCTCGAGGCTTCCGCCAGGCCGGAAGGGGATTTCAGATCGGAGCTGGTGAACTTTTCCCACGCGGTGCCGCCGTAGAGCGCCGCCGCGATCGCCACCGCGACCAGGCCCGCGATCGCGATCCCGCCGAGCACGCGGCGGTCGCGGGAGATCGCCAGCGCCCGCCGGACCGGCGTCGGGTCGCGCTTCTCCAGCCGGCGCATCGCCCAGGTCGCCAGCACCGTGACGGCGATCCCGGCGAGCAGGATGGCGCCGGCTTTGAGGCCCTGCCCGACGATCGGGGGGAAGTTGTAGTTGTTCGAAAGTTCGGGATAGGAGTGGATCGCGACGACCGCGGGCATCGTCAGCACGGCGGCGATCAGGAACGTCGCCAGGTACCAGAGCCGGTCGCGGGAGAGGACGATCAGCGTCCCCAGGCCGACGATCAGCGTGAGGATCCCGCCGCGCGAGTGGGTGAAGTAGAGCGCGAGCAGGACGGCGGGCAGCGCGCCGATCGAGAACCACCGCAGGGCATTGCTCAGGGAGCGGCGGCTCATCCAGACGCAGAGGGCGGCGGCGAAGCTGAAGAGGATCGCGTCGCCGTTCCAGTAGCCGAGCGGGTACTGGAGGCGCGTCCCTTTGGATTCGTCGAAGGAAAGGTCGAATACATGGGGGAGGAGCCGGGTCGCCAGGGCCAGGATCGCCAGCAGGATCAGGGCAATTGCGATGCCTTCACCGAATCGTTGGCGCCTTTGGTTGGTTTGGGCCAGGAGGAACGCGGCAAGGAAGACGCCGAGGTACATGAGGACCCGATCCGCCTCGGTGACGCTCAACTCGACAGAACCGGACCAGAGAGATGAGATTGCAGACCAGATTGCAAGACCCAGCAGCAGGCCCGAGGCCCAGTAGAACGGCTTCGCCAGGAGCGCCCGACCGGCGACTCCAAGGACCAGCAGGACGACCACGAGGAGCCAGACGATCAGTCCGGCGATATGTCGCGAGCTCAGCGAGAAGCCTCCGCCGGTCATCGCCAGCGCCCCGATCAGGGCGATCGGACCGAGGAACGCCGCCGATTCCTCTAACCTCCTGCGGAATGCAAGGTGCCCCTCGCCGCCAGGCCCGTAGCTCGGCCCGCTCCTTTTTCTTGCTTCCGTCAGTGCTTGCTCTGCTGGCATTGGCCCTATTTCCTGTGAGCGCTTTCGCGGGGAATGCGGGCGAAACCGTGTACGAAACCGAAATCCCGTCGGTCACGAGCGAACCCTCGTCCGGTGGCACGGGGAAGAAGCCGACCCATCACAAGGCCTCTAACACCGGTAACGGCGAATCGGGTCGGGCGACCGGGTCGAACGCCGGAACCGGCGGAGAATCCTCGGGAGGCTCGGGGAAGGGTGGCGAATCTTCTGCGGGTCATAAGAAGGGGCCCTCTTCGAAGGAAGAAGAAGAAGGCCATCCTTCCACGGCAGGCGGTGGCAACGGCGGAAACAATCCGAACGGTGGCGCCAATGCCGGCGGGTCGGAAGGCTCGATCGGTGAACAGAAGGACCTCGGAGGGACCCAGCAGGGCAAGAACGTCTCTCAGAGCAGCGGCGGTTCCTCACCCGTCGTCCCCATCCTGATCGCGGTGGTGGTCCTCGCGGCGATCTCGATCGGCGTGGTGCTCTATCGCCAGCGTAAGTCGGACCAAGATGGATCCGACGGACGCGCCTCCTCGCCCAGCGCGAGCTAGTCCTAAACCCCACTCATGGAGAGAACGATGCTTAAAGCCAGCAGGAAGACGCGCGCCCTGACGGCCGCGTTGTCCGTCGTCCTCGCGCTCGGCGTCTTCGCCGCGAGCGCCGGCGCCGTGACCGCCAAGTTCTTCGGCGTGGTGCCCCAGTCCAACCTCAGCCAGGAACAGTTCACGACGCTGAAGCAGGGCGGCGTGAAAGAGATGCGCGTGGCGATGATCTGGGGCGGCATGCAGCCGACCCGCGGCGGCGCCATCAACTGGAGCGAATTCGACGGCCAGGTCGAACGCGCCGCGAAGAGCGGCATCGAACTGCTGCCGTTCATCGTCGGCACCCCCAGTTGGGTGGTGCCGAGCGTGAACGTGCCGGGCGCCCCCGGCGCCAAGGCCCCCGCGCGCCTGCCGGTCGCCGGCACCGCGGGCACCGCCTGGACGACGTTCCTCAAGGCCGCGGTCGCCCGCTACGGGACCAACGGCTCCTTCTGGGCGGAAAATCCGACCGTCCCGGTGAGGCCGATCAAGGCGTGGCAGATCTGGAACGAGCCGAACTTCAAGTACTTCGTCGCCCACCCGAACCCGGCCGAATACGGCAAGCTCGTGAAGCTCTCCTCGACCGCGATCAAATCGACGGATCCGACCGCCCAGATCGTCCTCGCGGGCCTCTTCGCGAAGCCGGCGGGCGCGCGGTACCTGAAGGGCAAGAAGGTCATGCACGCGACCAGTCCGAACTACTTTGGCTCCTACTTCCTCGAACAGATGTACAAGACGAACCCGGGGATCAAGTCGAGCTTCCAGGGCGTCGCGCTGCACCCGTACGTGGCGCGCTACCGGCAGCTGCCGGCGGAGATCGAAGAACTCCGTGGGGTCATGACCCGGTCCGGTGACGGTGCCAAGGGCCTCTGGGTGACCGAGCTCGGCTGGAGCTCCGAACCGCCGCAGGGCCCGTCGAACGTGTTCGCGGTCGGCGTCTCCGGCCAGGCACGGGAACTCAAAGGCGCCTTCACGCTGCTGAAGGCCGACGCGGCGAAATTCAAGCTCCAGCACGTCTACTGGTTCTCGGTCGACGACGCTGCCGAAACCTGCAACTTCTGCAACGGCTCCGGCCTCTTCAAGAAAGGCTTCGTGCCGAAGAAGTCCTGGACCGAATTCACGAAGTTCACCGGCGGCACCCCGTAACCCCGGTGTTGACGGGCCGAAAACCGGCCATATAGTCCGGTTTTCGGCCCGTCGACGTGGGGGCCCGTGGCGGTAGGTGCGTAAGATCGATGGGTTGGCGACCGCATCGAAACAACGCACGAAGTCTGACCCGCTGGCGCCGTTCTCGGCGGCCACGCGGCGCTGGTTCGAAGCCTCCTTTGAGGGTCCGACCGAGGCCCAGGCGGGCGGCTGGAAGGCGATCTCCGGCGGCGACAACGCGCTGATCTGCGCGCCGACCGGCTCGGGCAAGACGCTCGCCGCCTTCCTCTGGGGGATCGACAAGCTGGCGCGGGAGCCGGAGCTCGGCACCGGCGTCAAGCTCGTCTACATCTCGCCGCTGAAAGCGCTCTCCTACGACATCGAGCGCAACCTGCGCGCGCCTCTGCGCGGGATCGGGGCCGAGATCGGGGTCGGCCTGCGCACCGGCGACACCTCGCAGAAAGACCGCCGGGCGATGGCCAAAACGCCGCCCGACATCCTCATCACCACCCCGGAGTCGCTCTACCTGATGATGAGCAGCTCGGTGCGGGAGATCCTCACCGGGGTCGAGGCGGTGATCGTCGACGAGATCCACGCGGTCGCCCAGACCAAGCGGGGGAGCCACTTGTCGCTGACCTTGGAGCGGTTGGATCACATGGTTCGCCACGGGGTGGCGGGGGAGGGCGCCGGGGATGCCTCGCCGGAACAACAGCGGGGAGGTTCCGGCGAGGCATCCCCGGCGCCCTCTTCGCCGGGCATTCAAAGGATCGGCTTGTCAGCGACCCAGCGGCCTTTGGAGAGAATTGCGCAGTTCCTCGTCGGCCCGAAGCGCAAATGCAAGATCGTCGATGCGGGGACGCGGAAAGACCTCGACATCGAGATCGTCGTGCCGGTCGAGGACATGGCCGACCCGGGCGCGCCCGCCTATCCCTCCGAGGACGGCACCGCGCAGCCCTCGGAAATCGAGCCGAGCGCCCACGTGCGCTCGATCTGGCCGGCGATCTACCCGAAGCTCCTCGAGCTGGTCCAGGAACACACCTCGACGATCATCTTCGTCAACAACCGGCGCGCCTCCGAGCGCCTCGCCAAGCGCCTGAACGAGCTCGCCAACGGCGAAGGCGAGGGGGAGCTGCCGGCGACCGAGCACGCGGGGCATGGCGGAGCGGCCTCTGGGGATGACTCGTCGGAACAACAGCGGGGAGGTTCCGCCGAGTCATCCCCAGAGGCCGCTCACGAGTACGTCGAAATTGCTCGCGCTCACCATGGGTCGCTCTCGCATGAGGAGCGGACTCTCGTGGAGGAGATGCTGAAGTCCGGAGGGCTCCCGTGTCTGGTTGCCACCTCGTCTTTGGAGCTCGGCATCGACATGGGGGCGGTCGACCTCGTCATCCAGGTCGAGTCGCCGAAGTCGGTCACCCGCGGCCTGCAACGGATCGGCCGCGCCGGGCACGGCATCGGCGAGACCTCCAAAGGCCGGATCTTCCCCAAATACCGCGGCGACCTGCTCGAGTGCGCGGTGGTCGCGCGGCGGATGCGCGAAGGGGAGATCGAGGAGACGACGATCCCGCAGAACCCGCTCGACGTGCTCGCCCAGCACCTCGTCTCGATGGCGGCGCTGGACGAGTGGGAGGTCGACGACGTCGAGAAGGTCGTCGTCGCGACCCAGTCCTTCCACGACCTCTCGCGCGAGCAGCTGGAGAACGTGCTCGACATGCTCGACGGGCGTTATCCGTCGGACCGCTTCGCCGAGCTGCGCCCGCGGATCGTCTGGGACCGCATGGAGGGGACGATCCACGGCCGCAAAGGCTCGCGCCAGCTGGTCGTCACCAACGCCGGGACGATCCCCGACCGCGGCCTCTACGGCGTCCACCTGCCGGACGGCCGCCGGGTCGGTGAGCTCGACGAGGAGATGGTCTACGAGGCGCGCGCCGGGCAGACGTTCCTGCTCGGCGCCTCGACCTGGCGGATCGAGGAAATCACCCGCGACCGGGTGATCGTCACGCCCGCCCCCGGGGCACCCGGGGCGGTGCCGTTCTGGCGCGGGGACGGGGTGGGGCGCCCGGCCGAGCTCGGCAAGGCGATCGGCGCGTTCGCCCGCGAGGCGGTCTCGCGCGAGCCCGCCGAGCTGGCGAAGGAGTACGACCTCGACGAACGCGCCGCCAACAACCTCGTCACCTACCTGCGCGAACAGCAGGACGCGACCCGCGTCGTCCCCTCCGACGAGACGATCGTGGTCGAGCGCTTCCGCGACGAGATCGGCGACTGGCGCCTCTGCATCCTCTCCCCGTACGGGGGCCGGGTGCACGCGGCCTGGGGCCTGGCGCTGGCGGCGAAGATCCGCAACGAGCGCGATCTCGAGGCCGACGCGATCTGGTCCGACGACGGCATCGTCATCCACCTGCCCGACGCCGACGAGCCGCCGCCCGCCGACCTGGTGCTGGTCGATCCGGCCGAGCTCGAAGACCTGATCGTCGGCGAGCTGTCGGGCTCGGCGCTCTTCGGCGCGCGCTTTCGCGAGAACGCCTCGCGCTCGCTCTTGATCCCGCGCGCCTACCCGGGCAAACGCACGCCGCTCTGGCAGCAGCGGCTGAAGTCCCAGAGCCTGCTCGAAGTCGCGCGCGACTTTCCCCGCTTCCCGGTCATCCTCGAGACCTACCGCGAGTGCCTGCAGGACGTCCTCGACCTCCCGGCGCTCACCGACATCCTGGAAAAGCTGCACGCGCGCTCGCTCTCGCTGGTCGAGGTCGAGACGCCGACCGCCTCGCCCTTCGCCTCCTCGCTGCTCTTCGACTACGTGGCGACCTACATGTACGAGGGGGACACGCCGAACGCCGAGCGGCGGGCGGCGGCGCTGGCTCTCGACCGTGATCTGCTGCGCGAGCTGCTGGGCCAGGAGGAGCTGCGCGAACTGATCGATCCGGAGGCGCTCGACGAAGTCGAAGCGCAGCTCCAGCACCTCACCGAGATGGGCAAGGCCGGCGACCGCGACGCGCTCCAGCAGCTGCTGCGAAACATCGGCGACCTGACCACCGAGGAGGCCGAGGCGCGGGTCACCGAGGGCTACTCGGCGAAGTCGATGCTGGAGAAGCTGGCCGGGGAGCGGCGGATCGCGAAGGTGCGGATCGCCGGGGAGGAGCGCTGGATCGCCTCCGAGGACGCCGGGCTCTACCGCGACTCGCTCGGCGTGCCGCCGCCGCCCGGCCTGCCGGAGACCTTCCTCGAGGAGCATCCCGACGCGATGCGGGCGCTGGTCCGTCGTTATGCCCGCACCCACGGCCCGTTCCCGACCGGGCAGCTGATGCAGCGCTTCGGCGTCGACCCCGGCCCGGCGCTGCGCGAGCTGGAGAACGAAGGGGCGCTGGTCCGCGGCGAGCTCCTCCCCGGCGGCACCGAGCGCGAGTGGTGCGACTCCGACGTGCTGCGGCGGGTGCGGCGCGCGTCGCTGGCGCGGCTGCGCAAAGAGGTCGAGGCGGCCGACCGCACCGAGCTGGCCCGCTTCCTGCCGAGCTGGCAGAACGTCGACGCCTTCCGCAAAGCGGGCGCCGGGCCGGACCGCCTGCGGGAGGCGCTGGTGCCGCTGCAAGGCGTCGCGCTGACGCCGAAAGTCTGGGAGACCGACGTGCTGCCGCGGCGCCTCGGCGCCTACTCGCAGAACTGGCTCGACCAGCTCTGCACCAGCGGCGAGGTGATCTGGATCGGCGCCGGCAGCCTCGGACGCAGCGACGGGCGCATCGCGCTCTACTTCCGTGAGGACGTGCGCCTCGCCGGGCCGCCGCCCGCGAACGGCAAGCTGGAGATCCCGCAGGGGGAGGTCCACGACGCGATCCGCGAGCGGCTCGCCGCCGGGCCGTCGTTCTGGCTCGACCTCGTCGCCGACGTCGCCCACCCGGCCGAGGACCTCCACAACGCGCTCTGGGATCTCGCCTGGGCGGGCGAGGTGACCAACGACGCCTTCTCGCCGCTGCGGGCGCCGCGCCTGCGGTCCGTCCCCAATTCCCGCAGCCAGGGGCGCCGTTTCTCCCGTCGGCGCTCGACCGCGGGCGCCGCGGTGCAGGGGCGCTGGTCCCTGACCGCGCCGATCTTCGCCGGTGCGCCGGGCCCCGGCGCGCGCCTGCGCGCCCAGGCCGAGCTGATGATGGAGCGCTACGGGATCGTCACCCGGGAGACGGTCCTCGCCGAGGGCGTCCCCGGCGGCTTCTCGACCCTCTACTCGGAGCTCGGCAACCTCGAGCTGCTGGGGACGGCGCGGCGCGGCTATTTCGTCGAGGGATTGGGTGGCGCCCAATTTGCGCTCCCCGGCGCGGTCGAGCGCCTGCGCTCCCTGCCCGAAGCGCAGGGCGATTACCTGGTGCTGGCGGCGACCGACCCCGCCAACCCTTACGGGGCGTCGCTCCCCTGGCCGAAACTCGAGGGCGGCCGGCGCCCCGGCCGCACCCCCGGTGCCTACCTCCTGCAGCGCGACGGCGAGCCCGAGGTCTTCGTCGAGCGCGGCGGCCGCGGCCTGCTGCGGCTGCGCTCGATGGACGAGGGCGAGCTCGGCGCCGCGATGCGGGCCCTCGCCGACGCCGTCACCGCCGGGCAGCTGCCGAAACTGGCGATCGAGAAGCTCGACGGCGAGGCGGTGATCGGCTCCGGCCACGAGGAGGCGCTGATCGGTGCCGGCTTCAGCCGCGGTCCCCGCAAACTCACCGCCGCCCCCGCATGACCCCCCACGATCGGGCCGAGTGTCCGCTTCGAAACATCATTCCCACGTCCCGTTGCCATAATCGATGAGGGTGCCCGCAAGGACTGAGCAGAGCGCGGTCGAGCTGCTGAGGAGCGTGCCGCTCTTCGCAGACCTCGAGGAAGGAGAGCTGGAACGCTTCTCCCAGGTTGCCGTGCCGCGATCCTTCCCCGCCGGCACGCGCGTTTTCCACGAGGGCGACAGCTCCGACGCCTGCTACATCGTCAGCGAGGGCAGCTTCCGCGTCACCCGCGAACACTCTGACGGCCGGGCGATCACCTTGGCGACGCTCGGGCCGGGCGAGATCTTCGGCGAGCTGGCGATGCTCGACGGCGACACCCGCTCCGCCTCGGCCGAGTCGATCACCGACGGGACCCTGCTGGCGCTGCCCGCCAACGACGTCCGCAGCCTGCTCGCCCGCAATCCGGAGATCGCGCTGAAGCTGGTCGCCGGCCTCGTGCGCCGCCTGCGTGCCGCCAACATGCGCCTCTCGCGCCAGTCCTTCCAGACGGTGCCGAGCCGGGTCGCCGGGATCCTCGCCCAGCTCTCCCGCGACGGCCAGGACAGCAGCGCCGAAGGCGACGGCGAGATGTCGGAAGTGACGATTCGGATGAACCAGACCGACCTCGCCCAGCTGGCAGGGACCTCGCGCGAGTCGGTCAGCCGCTTCCTGGCGGAGCTCGAGCGGGCGGGGGTCGTCCGCTCCGGGCGTGGGCGGGTCACGGTCTTGCAGCCGAACAAGCTGCGGAACTACATCTACTAGTTGGTGGTGGGGGGAGGGCGGCTTGGCCTCCTCACGAATCGTCCAGGAGGCCCGGGAAGGGGACGTCGGGGAGTGCGCCTGCGGGTCACGCGAGGCGCACGGGAGGGACACGGATCCGTCACCAAAGTCGGACCTCGTCACAGAGACCGGGGGATCTCCACGCTTCCGCGCGCCTTCCTCCTGCCCGGCCCCCGGTGAGTTCGCACTTTCTGCCGCTATCCGGGCATAACTGCAAACTCATCCTTCGTGGGGGGCCACTTCCATGCAGGACGCAAATCGGACGGCCGCCCTCGCCCCGACCAACCAACCAGCCGCACTTACAGCGCGTCGGGCGCGTCGCGCCCCACCGCGTAGAGGATGCCTGCGAGGGCGAGGATTCCGCCGAGCGCGAACTCCCAGGGGATCTGGGCCAGGAGGTAGATCCCGACGCCGATCAGCGCGAGGAGCGCGATCGCGCCGACGATCGTTCGAGCGGCCATGCCGCCGACGATACTCGCGGGTAGCCTCCTCCGATGGACGAGACGCCCGAGTCCGACTTCCCCGCGCGCCGGGCCGAGATGGTCGAGCGCCAGCTGCGCGAGCGGGGGATCCGCGACGAGCGCGTGCTCGCGGCAATGGCCGAGGTGCCGCGCGAGGAGTTCGTCGCCGAGCGCCGTCGCGAGCTCGCCTACGCGGACGCGGCGCTGCCGATCGGCGCCGAGCAGACCATCTCCCAGCCCTGGATCGTCGCCGCCATCCTCCAGGCCTTGGGGTTGACCGGCGAGGAGCGGGTGCTGGAGATCGGCACCGGATCGGGCTACTCGACCTGCCTCCTCGGGCGGCTCGCATCCCACGTGGTGAGCGTCGAGCGCCACTCGAGCCTCGCCCGTGGCGCCGCCGAGGCCCTCCGTGCCTGCGGCACCGACAACGTCGAGCTGATGGTCGGCGACGGCAGTCGCGGCGTTCCCGACCGCGGCCCCTTCGACGCGATCGCCGTCCACGCCGCCGCCCCCGCCCCGCCGCCGGCCCTGATCGACCAGCTCGCCGAGGGCGGCCGCCTGGTCGTCCCGGTGGCGGAGGGCAGCGAAGAGATGCTCACCCTTCTGCGGCGGCACGGCTCCGAGCTGGAGTCGACCGCGATCTCCCCCTGTCGGTTCGTGCCGCTGATCGGCGCCGAGGGGTTCTAGATGTGTGACCCCGGCCAGGCCGATCGGAGGCCCCCACCTCCCTCGCGAACCGCAGGAGGTTCGTCCAAGGGCCGGCCCGCTCGGCTCGCCCGCATCGCCCGCGCCCGTGTTCCGGCGCCCTCCCTTCCGCTGTTCCTTTTGCCGACCATTCCGGCATAAGGAACAGCTGGCGGGTAGGCCTCTTCACGACCGCCAGGTCGCCGCCGGATCCCGAGCGCCCCGGAAGACCTCGGCCTGCTGGCGCTACTGCGCCTCGTCGCCTCGCACACCGACCTGCCGCCGACGCGTCCGGCGGCCCCTTCGGCCTTGCGCCCGCAAAGTCCGGCCCTGCTCGCCTGACATAGACTCCGGTCCGCAAATGCGCGGCGGCATCTACGTTCTCAACTTCTACTCCGCGGTCTTCGCCGACCAGCTGAAACGCGGCCGCAAGACGGCCACGATCCGGCTCGGCGACAAAAGCGCGAAGTACGAGCGCGGCCAGCTCATCTGGATCACGATCGGCTTCCGCCACAGCCCGCGGGAGAAACTCTTCGCCGCGGTGATCGACGACGTCGAGGTGAAGCCGCTCTCGGAGCTCTCGCGCCGCGACATCGAGCACGACAACCCCGAGTTCCGCGAACTCGACGACACCCGTCGCTTCCTCGAACAGATCTACAGCCGCCCGGTCGACGACAAGGATCTCGTCACCGTCGTCCGCTTCTCGCAGATCGTCGAGCCTCCGCGCGCGCACCTCGGCAACGGAGAGACGCCGCACCACAACTGATGCGGGGCGGCTGATGAGGGGCGGCCCGCGCTACTCGTTCCTCACCACCTGGCTCCTGGAGTCCCCGCGGGAGCCGGTCTGGGACGCCATCTACGACGAGGCCGCCTGGCCCGAGTGGTGGCGGGGGGTGGAGGTCGCCGAGGAGCTGCGGCCCGGGGACGAGCTGGGCGTCGGCACGAAGTCACGCATGGTCTGGCGCAGTTTGCTGCCCTATCGGGTCGAATTCGAGGTGACGGCGACGAAGGTCGAGCGCTTCTCCCTGATGGAGGGCCAGGCCGTCGGGGACCTCGAAGGGACGGGGCGCTGGCGGCTCTACGAGCAGGACGGCGTCACCGCGGTCCTCTACGAGTGGGACGTGGTGACGACGAAGGCCTGGATGAACCGCCTGGCGCCGGTGCTGCGCCCGATCTTCGAGTGGAACCACGACTGGGTGATGCGGCGCGGCGGCGAAGGGATCGCCGAGCGCCTGGGATGCAAGTTGCTGGCGCTCGATTAGCACCGGATCTTTACCTGCCCCGAGGGCTCGCGCTGCTATCTTTCGTTCCGTTGGCACTCTTGGCTAGAGAGTGCCAAGCCGGAAAGAGGCTGGAAACGGCTTCAGACCGGGGTTTCTAGGACTTCGCAAGCAAACCACCTACCGAACGACGGAGGATCATCGATGAATCTGAAGCCCCTCGGGGACCGGCTGATCGTGAAGCCGGTCGAGGAGGAGGAGACGACTGCCAGTGGCATCGTCCTTCCCGACACGGCCAAAGAGAAGCCGCAGAAGGGCAAGGTCGTCGCTGTCGGCGACGGCGCCATCAACGAGGACGGCAGCCGCCGGGCTCTCGACGTCGCGGAGGGGGACGAAGTCCTCTACTCCAAATACGGCGGCACCGAGATCACCGTGGAGGGCGAGGACGTTCTCGTGCTGCGCGAGTCGGACGTGCTGGCCAAGGTCGGCTAGTCCAGCCAAGTCTTAGAAGAACCAAGGAGGACTGAAAAACATGGCTCATAAGGAGCTGAAGTACGCAGAGGACGCCCGCGGCGCCCTGCAGGCGGGGGTCGACGCTGTCGCCAACGCCGTCAAGGTCACGCTCGGCCCCAAAGGTCGTTACGTCGTGCTCGACAAAAAATTCGGCGCGCCGACGATCACCAACGACGGTGTGACGATCGCCCGCGAGGTCGAGGTCGAGGACGTCTTCGAGAACCAGGGTGCCCAGCTCGTCCGCGAGGTCGCCACCGCGACCAACGACGTCGCCGGTGACGGTACGACCACCGCGACCCTGCTGGCCCAGATCATCGTCCGCCAGGGCCTCAAGAACGTGGCCGCCGGCGCCAACCCGCTGGCCCTGCGCCGCGGCATCGAGAAGGCCGTCGACTCGGTCGTCGAGAACCTCCGCGAGAAGCAGAGCAAAGAGGTTGCCGGCAAAGACCAGATCGCCCGCGTCGCCGCGATCTCCGCCGGTGACGACGACATCGGCAACGTGATCGCCGACGCGATCGAGAAAGTCGGCAAAGACGGCGTCGTCAATGTCGAGGAGGGCCAGACCTTCGGTATGGAGCTGGAGTTCACCGAGGGAATGCAGTTCGACAAAGGCTATATCTCGCCTTACATGGTCACCGACCAGGACCGCATGGAGGCCGTGCTCGAGGATCCGTACATCCTCATCGCGAACCAGAAAATCGGCTCCGTGCGGGACATCCTGCCGGTGCTCGAGCAGGTCATGCAGGGTGGTAAACCGCTGATGATCGTCGCCGAGGACGTCGAGGGCGAGTGCCTCGCGACCCTGGTCGTGAACAAGCTCCGCGGCACCTTCACCGGTGTGGCCGTCAAAGCCCCGGGCTTCGGCGACCGCCGCAAGCGGATGCTCGAGGACATCGCGATCCTCACCGGCGGCGAGGTCATCACCGAGGAGATGGGTCTCAAACTGGAGAACACCCAGCTGGCCCAGCTCGGTCGCGCCCGTCGCGTCGTCATCGCCAAAGACAACACCACGATCATCGACGGTGCCGGCGAGGCCGACGACATCAAGGGCCGGATCAAGCAGATCAAACAGGAGATCGAGAACACCGACTCCGACTTCGATCGCGAGAAACTCCAGGAGCGTCTCGCCAAGCTGGCCGGCGGCGTCGCCGTGGTCAAGGTCGGCGCTGCCACCGAGACCGAGATGAAGGAGAAAAAGCACCGCGTCGAGGACGCGCTGCAGGCGACCCGCGCCGCGCTCGAGGAGGGTGTCGTCCCGGGTGGTGGCGTCGCGCTGCTGAACGCCCAGGCCGGTCTCGACCCGGATGCCCTCGAGGACCCGGACGAGAAGACGGGCGCGCGGATCATCTACCGCTCGCTCGAGGAGCCGGTCCGTCAGATCGCCGAGAACTCCGGCGAGGAGGGCTCGGTCGTCGTCAACACCGTCCGCGGCCTCAAGGCGGGCGAAGGCCTGAACGCGGCCACCGGTGAGTACGGCGACCTGATCAAGGCCGGCGTCATCGACCCGACCAAGGTGACCCGCTCGGCGCTCGAGAACGCCGCGTCCATCGCCAAGAACATCCTCGTGACCGAGGCGATCATCGCCGAGGCCCCGGAGGAAGGCGGCGGTGGCGGTATGCCCGGCGGCATGCCCGACATGGGCGGCATGATGTAAGAAATCCCTCCAAGGGATTTCACGAAAGGGCCCGGACACAGTCCGGGCCCTTTTTCGTTCCAGAGTTGGCACCCAGTGCGCGCCACGCGCGCGCATTCCCCCGCCAGCCTCGGGCGTATGAGCAACCACGATGTTGACGGGCCGAAAACCGGACTATCTGACGGGTTATCGGCCCGTCAACATCGGGAGGTGGGACGTCTTGTTGGGGCGCAGCACGGGGTCATCACGCTCGGGCAGCTCGAAGCGATAGGGCTCACCGAGGACGCGGTCATCAAGAGAGTCGCCAGGGGGCAACTGCATCGCATCCATCAGACGGTCTACTCGCTGACCCCACAGGTGATGACGCAGCGGGGGAAGTTCATGGCGGCGGTGCTTGCCTGCGGGCCCGACGCGGTGCTCTCGCATTGTTCGGCGGCCTATCTCTGGGGACTCGTCGACTCTTGGGAAGAACCGATCGACGTGATGGCGCCGAATCGGCGCGGTCGTAGTCCGGACGGAGTTGCGGCACACCGCGACGGATCGCTTCAGCCGATCGACAAGACCACCCTCTACGGCATTCCCTGCACGACCGTCGCTCGGACCATCCTGGACTTCGCCGGCGTCGAGCCGGAGTGGAAAGTGCGAAAGGCGGTGGCGGAGGCCGAAGTCCTCGAGATCCTCGACAAGTCCAAGCTCCGGGCGCTGCTGAAGAGGAGCCGCCGCAGGCGCGGCGTTGCTCGGCTTCGTCTCATTCTCGACACGATCCATCCCCAGACCAAGAGGACGCGCAGCGAGCTCGAGCGGATGTTCCTCAAGATGTGCGGGAACCATTCGGTCCCAGAACCCGAGGTCAACGTCTGGCTGCCCGCAGCAGACGGGAAGCGCTACCAGGCCGACTTCCTCTGGCGCGAGCAGGCCCTCATCGTCGAAGCCGACAGCCGTCGCTACCACGACACCGACAGCGCCTTCGTCTCCGATCGCAAACGTCGCCAGCAGCTCGAACTGGCGGGCTGGCGCGTATCCCAGTGCACGTGGGAGGAGCTCGAACAAGAACCCCGCCGCCTCGCCCAGACCGTCGCGGCCCTCCTCGCGCTGCGCCAAGGTTGACGGGCCGAAAACCGGACTATCTGACGGGTTATCGGCCCATCAACATCGTTGCTACTTGGCCGTCTTGGGCTTGGGGGGCAAGGGGGGGAGGAGGCCGGCGTTGTATTCGGCGTAGGAGAGGAAGTTGGCGCGGCGGATCTTCGTGCGGAGCGCGGCCGCGGTCTTTGGGTAGAGGGAGAGTTCGTAGGTGTTGCCCGGCCCGAAGCCCTGGTAGTAGTTGAGCATCTGGACCCGCTTGTGGCGGACGACCCAGCTGATCAGCTGGTTGACGAACTTGGGTTCGTCGTTCTCCTGGACGGCCCACTCGGTGATCGCGACCGGCTTGCCTTTCCACTGTTTGCCTTCGTAGAACTTGTTCAGGTCTTTCCAGACCGGATATTTCGCGTAGAAGTCGGTCCCGACCCAGTCGACCCATTTGCTCCCCGGCCAGTAGTTGCCCGGGAAGTTGCCTTTGACGCGCGGCGAGCCGGCGGGCAGCGGGCTCCAGATGATGCTGACCGGGGCGAGCGGGAGAGATTCGGGATTTTCGCCCTTGGTGCGGGCCAGGGGCGGGAGGCCGATTTCGGCCAGCTCCGCGTTCAGCGCTTCGAGGGACATGCCCCCGCGGGTGATCGCGACGATCCGCCGGAAGGCCATCTTGTACCAGAAGGAGCTGTGTTCGCCGCCCTTCAGCGTGCCGTCGCAGTTGACCCCCGACCACGCGTTCAGGCAGCGGTTCGGCTCACCCAGCGGGCGGATGTAGGCGGGCAGGTTGTTGGTGGCGAAGAAGCTGTTGATCTGCAGCAGGTAGTCGTCCCCGGCGCCGAGGGCGATCTGCTCGGGGGTGATGATCTCGGCCAGCGTCTGGTCGTCCTGCGTGGAGATCGCGAGCACCGGCCGGGTCTGCGTTTCGCGCCACCGTTCGTACGATTTGTTCAGGTTGTTGCCCCAGGGATGAAAGGTCTCCATCAGGGCCGGGTGCTTGCCGACGAGTTCGGTGAAGGCGTTGAATTCTTCGGTCGAGCCGCGGTCGGACACGCCGAGCAGGACGTCGGGCTTCGGCGGCACCAGGGACATCGCGGCGCCGGCCGGGGCGGCGAACGCGAGCGCGAGGGCCGTCGCGGCGAGGACGAGGGCGGTGGGGCGATGTCTACGAAGAAGCGAGAACATCACTCATCCTTCGCGGCTCGACCCCGAGGGCCTGCGCGTCGGCGGTACCTCTCTTGCTGGTCATCGAAACCTCCATCAACTCGGCCTCCTCCCAGGTTGCAAACACGGCCTCGCCGAAGACGATGCGGAGCGCGCCGAGGCTCGCCTTCACGGCCGGAAGCGGCAGGTGGACGAGATCCCGCGGGCGTCCCGCGATGCGACTGACCAGGTCCGACATGTCGTCGTAGGTCATCGTCTCCGGCCCCGCCAGCTCGTACCGCGGTCGCAGCCTCTCCGCCTCCAGGGCCCCGACCACGCACTCGGCGACGTCCCGCGACCAGATCGGCTCAAAGGTCGCCCGGCCCTCTCCGGACACCGGCAGCACCGGCAGGAAGGAGAAGCGGCGCAGCAGGGTGATCCAGGGATCCGAGTGGTCATAGACGACGGAGGGCGCGAAGACAGTCGTCTCCAGCGGCGAGGACTCGACCGCCTGCTCGGCCACCCACTTGGCGCGGAAGAAGCGGGTCCTTTGCGCCGCCCCCGCATCGAGCGCGCTGAAGAAGACGAAGCGCCGCACGCCGGCCCGCTCGGCGGCCGCAAGCAGCCGCACCGTCGCCAGGCCGTTCAGCTCCTCGATCCGCCGCGGCGGCTGATCGCGGATCGTCGCCGCCAGGTGGACGACGGTGTCGACGCCGCGCAGGCTCTGGCGCACCGTATGGGGGTCGGCGAGCTCGCCGAGGTCCCCGAGCGCGATCTGCACGTCGACCCGCCGCGCCCCCAGTCGGCGCGGGTCACGGACCAGGCAGCGGACGTCCTCGCCGCGCTCCAGGAGCAGCGGCAGCAGCCGTGAACCGATGCTCCCGGTGGCCCCGGTCAACAAAAGCATGTCGTCCCTACCTCTCGCTCGCCCGCAATCACCGTCCCGGAAGCCTAGTGGCGATCCTGGCGCCGGCCTCCCGGCATCGGCCCGCGGGGCCCGACGCCGCCGCATATCTCTAAAATGGGCGTTCGCTCGTCGCAGGGGCCACCCGGCGCCTGGCGGCTTACGACGAAAACCACTCAGGAGACTTCCCAGATGAGCTACGTGATCGCCGAGCCGTGCATCGGCCAGAAGGACAACTCGTGCGTCGAGGTTTGCCCCGTCGACTGCATCCACCCGACGCCGGACGAGCCGGACTACGAGTCGGTCGAGCAGCTTTACATCGATCCGGACGAGTGCATCGACTGCGACGCCTGCGTCGAGGCCTGCCCGGTGGACGCCTGCTTCGCCGAGGACCAGCTGCCCGCCGAGTGGGCGAAATACGCGGAGATCAACGCCAACTACTACAAAAAGGCCGCCTGATCTGATCCGCACGCGGGCCGGCAGGGCCCGCACCGAGCTGCGAAAAGGGCCGCCCCTGAGGGCGGCCCTTTTCTTTGGCCGGGCATTGGCCCGGGGCCCGAGCCGAGGCTAGAAGCCGACCGGGTGGCGGACCACGAAGGGGCCGCCCGCCGCCGCGGCGGTCGTCGGGTGCCAGCGGGGTCCGGTCCCACTGGTGTTGCCCGCGGTGTCGAACCGCAGCCCGGCGACGACCATGTAGACGTGCCCGGCGTTGGCGTAGATCGTGATCCAGCGGCCCGCGCCGGCTTCGCCCCAGGTCTCGAAGGAGCCGGAGGTGAGCGGGGTGTTCAGCATCCGCGCGCCGTGGAGCGCGTAGGAGACCGAGCCGGAGCAGTCGTAGCCCGAGTCCTGCCAGCGACCGTGGCCGCCGCCCCAGACGTAGGGGAGGGTGCGGATGCGGTTCGCGGCGGCGATCACGCGCTTGACCGCGAGCGGGGCGTTGGCCGGGGCGACCGCGCGGGTGCCGACGAGGCGCGCCCTGCCGACCGGTCCGGTTTCGCCGGTTTCGATTTCGCCCGTTTCGACCGGGGTTTCGGTATCGGTCGATTCGGGGATTCCAGCTTCAAGGCCGGAGCTGCTGATCCCGCCTTGGATGACCTTCTTCGCCGAGGCCTGCGGCGCGGCGATCAAGGCCAGGCCGAGCATGGCCAAGGCGGCCAGGGAGAGCGCTGCGATGAGACTGCGACGGGCGGCACTCTTGGCCACCCCGGGGGACAACGGCATCAACTACCTCCTTCGGATGCCTGCGGGGTTAGCTGTCGGGCGGGCGCTGAAGGAGTCCTGCGCCTCCACCGGCTGGTGGATTAGCCCCAAAAACTTGGTTCCCCCGCTCCCGGCCCATCTAAGGCCGGGATTAGGCATTTATTTGTAAGCGCTAACGCGCGAGCGACAGCATAGTTGCGGACGCGCTCAGATGATTTATGGAAAGTCCGCGTGGAGCGGCGGCGGGGTGCGGGGTGCTAGGCGCTCGGGCCGACCTGCACGACCGGCAGCGGGGTGCCGCCGATCGCGGGCATCTCCGCCATCGCCGGGGTCGCCTGCAGCACCGGCAGCTCCTGCGGGGTCATCGCGATGATCCCGCGTGCCGCCTGGCGGATCGCCTGCGAGGCGGGAGCGTCCGGCTCGGCGATGACCAGCGGCGTGCCTTCGTCGGAGTGCTCGCGGAGTGGCTCCGAGAGCGGCACCTTGCCGAGTAGCGGCACGTCGAGCTCATCCGACAGCGTCTGACCGCCGCCCTCGCCGAAGATCGTGAAGCGCTCCCCGTCGGGCGTGGTGAAGCCGGACATGTTCTCGATCACGCCGAGGATCTCGAGGTCGAATTTTTTCGCCATCTCGGCACCGCGGGCAGCGACCGACTGGGCGGCCGGCTGCGGCGTGGTGACGACGATGAACTTCGCCTGCGGCAGGAGCTGCGCGAGCGTCATCGAGACGTCGCCGGTCCCCGGGGGCAGGTCGAGCAGCAGGTACTCCAGCTCATCCCAGGCCACGTCCTCGAGGAACTGCTGGATCGCTTTGTGGAGCATCGGGCCGCGCCAGACGACCGCCGCGTTCTCCTCGACGAAGAAGCCGATCGACATCACCTTGACCCCGCTCGGCGAATCCAGCGGCAGGATTTTGCGCTCCCCGTTGACTTCCGGCTTGGCGTTGACGCCGAGCATGCGGGGGATCGAGTAGCCGTAGACGTCACAGTCCAGGGCGCCCGCCGGGTGGCCTTCGGCGGTCAGCGCTGCCGCCAGGTTGGCGGTCATCGTCGACTTGCCGACGCCGCCCTTGCCGGAGGACACGCAGATCACGTTTTTGACCTTGGCGAGCGCGCCCTGCGGCAGCTTGCCGCGCCCGAGCGTCTGCTGGAGCGTGCCTTTCTCCTCGTCGGAGAGGACGTCGAAGCCGACGCCGACCTCGGTCACCCCTTCCAGCTCGCCGACCCGCTGGGCGACGGCCTGTTCGAAGTGGGAGCGGATCGGGCAGCCGGCGGTCGTCAAGGAGACCACCACCTCGATGCGTCCACTGGGCTGGATCTCGATCGAGCGCACCATTCCGAGCTCGACGATCGAGCGGCGCAGCTCGGGGTCGATTACGCCCCGCAGCGCCTCGGTCACCTGGTCATTCGTGGGAAGTGGCATCGCCACGCATTCTCGCAAAGGGCGGCTTCCGGCCGGGGTTCGGGGGCTATCCGCGCCCGTCAGGGGGGAGAGATCGGCCGCGCCCGGCCCTTGGGGGCTCGCAAACCGACGAGGCGAGGAGGCCACATGGCAGGGACGAGAGGTGGAACCGGACGGAGCGCGGGGACGCGGGGCGGGGTCGGGCGGATCGCCGCGATGGCGATCGGGCTGGCGGTGGTGTTGGCGCTCGTCCTGGCGGACGCGGCGCGGGCCGGGACGTACAACGTGGCGCAGTGCGGCTGGGGGGTCGGGGTCGAGCTCGACCCGACGGCCGTGCGGACCGAAGGCGCCGCGGCCTACCTGCGCCCCGGCTTCTGCACCGCGCCATCCGCGGAATATCCGGGCCTGGCATTCGACCTGGGCCTGGCGTACGACGGCAGCCAGGGCGTGGCGCGGGCCCGGTGGGCCGCGCCCGCCGGGACGAGCTTCGTCGGCGCCCGCTTCACCTGGGCCGGGAGGTTGGCGGTCGCCGTCCTGCAGATCGCCGGGATCGCCGATGACCGTGGCTTCGAAAGCATCGCGCTCGAAGTCGGCACCAGCGCACCCCGTTACGTCGCGTCGACCTTCAGCACCCCGGTGCCGATCTTCGAGGTGCGGCTTCAATGCCTTCTCCTCGGGCCCGAAGGCTGCGTCCGGTCGGTGCCGTCCAGCATGTGGCTGAGCGGGCTGACGCTCACCGTGGACGATCTGGTCCCGCCACGGGCGAAGCTGGGCGGGACGCTGACGGCGCCGGGGTGGCACCGGGGGACGGTGCCGCTCGAAGTGGCGGCCGAAGACCCGGCGGGGGGCGGCCTCTACCGCGAGGAAGCGACCGTCGACGGGGCACCTGTCCTCGCCGCCCCGGTGGCCTGCGCGGTGGCGACGATCGAGGGCGAGGTCCGCGGGACCCGTCTGCGTCCCTGTCCCCCGACCGCGGCGGGGGCGTCCGAAGTCGACACCACGAGGCTCGCCGACGGGGCCCACACCCTGCGGGGTTGTGCGGTCGACTTCGGCGGCGGCGTGGGTTGCGCCCCGGCGGCCCAGATCTACGTCGACAACTCGCCGCCGCAGGTCGAATTCGCCGCCGCCCCGGAAGGGCAGCTGGCGGCGGCCGTGAGCGACGCGTTCTCCGGCCCGGCGGCGGGGACGATCGCGGTCCGGCGCGCCGACTCGGAAAGCTGGAGCGATCTCCCGACGACGCTCGACCATGGCGGCACGGGGAAGGCGACGCTGCGGGCGCAGCTGCCGGATCTGGGCGCCGGCGCCTACTTCTTCCGCGCCACCGCGAGCGACGGGGCCGGCAACAGCGCCGCCGCCCAGTTCCGCGCGGCGGGTAGCCTGGCGGAGCGCCGGCCGGCCGGGGCGGGGGACGGCAGCGGGCCGGGGGCGCGGAAAGGGAGCCGAGGAGCGCGGGGCCACGGCCACGCCACGCATCTGGCGGCCCGACTGGTCGAGATGCACGGGGGACGGCGGGCGAGCCACGGCCCGTCGCTGACCGTCGACTTCGGCGCCACGGTCGAACTGCGGGGGCGACTGACCGACGCCCACGGCGAGGGGATCTCGAACCGGCCGGTGGCGGTCGTCGCGCGGTCGGCGGGCGCGGCCGGGGGCGCACCGACGCGCCGGCGGGTCCTCACCGGTCGCTCCGGGGGCTTCGCCCTTGCGCTGCCGCAGGGGACCTCCCGCCGCGTCCTCGTCTCCTTCCACGGCGCCGGCGGCTTCGCGCCGGTCCGTCATCGGCCGCTGGCATTACGCGTCCGCGCCGCGGTGAGCCTCGCGGCGGCACCGCGCCGCCTGCGCACCGGCCAGACCGTCACGCTCAGCGGGCGGGTGCGTCCCGGCCCGGCGCGGATCCCCGCCCGCGGCAAGGTCGTCGCGATCCAGTACCTCGAGCGGGCCAGCGGGCGGTGGCGCCCCGCCCTCGTCGTCCGCACGGGGGCGCGCGGACTCTTCAAGGCGCGCTACCGCTTCCGCTACATCACCGCCGCCGCCCGGATCCGCCTGCGGGCGACCGTGGTGCCGGAAGCAGGGTGGCCCTACGCGGCCGGATCGTCGCCGCCGCTGACGGTCGAGGTCCACGGCTGAGCCCCTCCAGCTAGGCTGCGGGCCATGTCGAAAGCGACGCTGCAGACCAATGCCGGGCCGATCACCGTCGAGTTCTTCGACGAGGACGCGCCGAAGACCGTCGAGAACTTCCGCAAGCTCGCGGGCGAAGGGTTCTACGACGGGTTGATCTTCCACCGGGTGATCCCAGACTTCATGATCCAGGGCGGCTGCCCGCAGGGCACCGGCACCGGCGGTCCCGGCTACCAGTTCGAGGACGAGTTCAACGACCACAAGATCGTCCGCGGCGCGCTCGCGATGGCCAACGCCGGCCCCAACACGAACGGCTCGCAGTTCTTCATCGTCACCACCCCCGCGGCGCCCTGGCTCGACGGCAAGCACACCGTCTTCGGCGCGGTCGTCGACGGGATGGACGCGGTCGACGCGATCGAGAAGTCCGACACCGACGCCCGCGACAAGCCGGTCGAGCCGAAGACGATCGAGAAGGTCGAGCTGAGCGACTAGCTCGGCCCCGCCCCTTCGCCGGAGCGCCCCTCGCGGCGCCGCTTCAGCCCCTCGCCCGGCCGCCAGAGGCTGACCAGGCCGGCGACCAGCGTCACCAGGAAAATCTGGCCGATCAGCATCTCGAAGGTGGCGATCATCTCGCCCGGCTGCCCGGCCGGGACGAGGTCGCCGTACCCCGTCGTAGTCAGCGTCGTGTAGCTGAAGAAGAGGTAGTCGCCGTGGTGGAGGTGGGGTTCGCCGCTGAAGAACGGCGTGCTCTGGACCCGGCCGATCGACTCATAGGCGAAGCTGAACAGCAGGCCGAGCGTGGTGTAGACGCTGATCGCGCCGAGGATCGTACGCGCGTTCACTTCGACCGAAGTCACCACGCGGACGAGGACCGACACCGTTGCCACCGCCAGCAGCGTCACCTGGATCATCCCGCCGATGTTGAGCCAGATGAAGGCGCCGGTGATCGCCTCGACGGCCGCCAGCAGCAGGCTGAGGAAGCTCAGGTAGACCGCGATGTGGATGTAGCGCGGCGGTGCGTGGGAGCTGGTCAGAGCGACGATCGAGGTCGCGCCGGTCACCGCCATGATCAGCGCCGACCCCCAGCCGGTGTTGCTGATGAGCGACGTGAGGATGAAGGTGAGGATCACCAGCCCGAGCACGAGCCCGAAGGCGTCGCTCGCCCGTTCGGCGCGCTGAATCCACCGCCCGCTGCTGGAGCCACGCATGCCGGGCAGGTCCATGTTCGGTCGTTTCGGCCGCGGACCGCGGTTTCCTGCCGGATGAGCCGTCGTGAAAGCTATTTCGAGATGCGACCGTTCTTAGATGATGCGAAGAACGTTCCCTTCCATCCACATCCGCTCGAGCCTGGGGTCCCTTCTCCTGGCGCTGGCCGTTGTGACCGCTCTCGGCGCCCCGCTCGCGGCCGGCGCCGGCCGACCGGGTGCCGCCGCGCGGATCAAGCAATGCAAGCACCGCTACGCGGGCAGGGGGAAGGCGCGCCGCGCCGCCAAGGAGCGCTGCATCAAGAAGGCACGACACCAGTCGGCGCCGACCCCGGGGGGTCTCCTTCCACGCCGTCGACCGCGCCCGGCTCGTCGAACGCGCCCGGCCCCGGTGCCGCCTCGACCGCGCCCACTCCAAGCGGTGAATCGACGCCGCCGTCGGGTCCCACCGGCCCGGCCGGTCCCACCGTCCTCGACGTCGCCGCAGCCGACGCGAACGTCTCGGTCGGGTCCACCGTCGGCCTCGCTTCGCCGCAACCCCTGACCTCGTTGACCACGGTCGACGCGCCCCCGTCCGGGGTCGAGGCGGGCGTCACCGCGGCGGCCGTCGGCGGGGGGCTCGCGATCTCGGCCTCCGCCGGCGCGGCGGCCGGGTCGATGGAGCTGGCGATCGACGGAACCGGGTGCACCGCCGCTGAATGCGGCCGGCCCTTCGTCATCCACCTGCACCTCACGGTGGGGGCGATCGCGGCGCCGCCCGGGAACCTCGAAGAGTTCAGCCGGCCGTCGCCGGATCGGATCGCCGCGGTCACCGAAGACCAACTCCCCGACGAGGTCCTGATCATGCTCGGGACCAGCGAACATCCCGGCACCCGGGTGGAAGCCGAAGATGCCGCCGCCCAGGTCGGGGCCGTGGTCGCGGGCGGGCTGTTCGAAGAGGCCATCTACCAGCTGCGCTGGGCGACGCCGCAGAACGTCGCGGCCAGAGTCGCCGAACTGGAAGGGCTGCCCTTCGTGACCGCGGTGACGCCGTCCTACGTCGGGGCGACCGAACCTCAGAGCGCCTACGCGCCATACGTCGGGCCGTCTTACGACCAGTCGTACTGGATCTGGCGCTACGAACAGGTCCACGCGTTGCAGGCGTGGTCGCAGTCGACCGGTGTCGGAGTAACGGTCGGGATCATCGACGGCGGCAACGCGTTCGCGGGCAGCCCGGACCTCAACGTCACCAAGACGCTCAACCCGATCGTGGTCCCCGCCGCGCACGCGACCAACGTGGCCGGCCTCGCCTGTGGCAAACCCAACGGCAGCGGCATGGTGGGAATCGCCTGGGGTTGCCCGATCGTCTCCACCTACGTCGAAGGCAGCGGCGGCACGATCGCCGACGCCGACTTCATGGCGGCGATGCAGCGGATGATCAAGTCGCCGGGAGTGCGGGTAGTGAACATCTCGATGGGCTGGCAATCGGGCTGTGCGAGCCAGGCCGAGCGGAACCAGATCGAGGCTTGGATCGCGCACAGCAAGGTGTTCTTCCGGCGCTTCCTCACCGGGCCCGGCAGCAACATCGTGTGGACCTTCTCGGCGGGCAACAACTGCATGTACGGGCCCAGCAGTCCGTTTGCGGCGAACGACGATCTCCCGAACGTCCTCGACGTCGCCGCCACCAACGCCGACGGCCGGCTCGCCGGCTTCTCCAACTATGGCGTCGACGTCGCCGCGCCGGGCGGGGTGGAGCCGAGCTCGCCCCCGATCGACCTCCACGCTTCCTGCGATCGCGACAACGTGTTGAACCTCGGGCGCTGCGGGTTGCTCAGCAGCACGGTCGGCGGCTGCCCCGGCGGCTACTGCGCCGAGCGGGGTGAGATGGCCGGGACCTCGATGGCGGCGCCGGTCGTCGCCGGGGTCGCCGCGCTGGTGGCATCCAAGCACCCGCTCTTCAGCGCCGCGCAGGTAGGCACCTGCATCAAGTCGACCGCCGGGACCGAAGGGGTCGGGTCGACCGGACCGCCCGACGGTCAGCCGGGTGGCGCCTACGCCGAACCGCCGCTCTCCTACAGCGGCGCGCCGATCCCGATCGTGAACGCGGCCGCGGCGGTCGGGTGCAGCGGTGGCGAATCGACCGTGCAGGTGACCCCGCACGGGCCGACCAGTGGTCCGGCCGGCTTCGGGTTGGAGGTGAACCTCCCGACCTGCACCTACCTGGCGGTCGGCATCGACGGTCAGGACTCCTACGTCCTCGGCGCATATAGCCCCAGCACGAGCTTCTACCCGGTGACCCCGGCGACGCTGTCCCCGGGCCGACACCAGATGTCGTTCGCCTGTAGGGAATCCTCGTACGGCGAAGCCGAGTGGACCTCACCCGGATTCGAGATCACGGTGACCGGCGGCCCGACCCCGATCGGCCTGGAATCGGACACCGCTCCGGCAGGGGGCGAATTCGTCTACACCTCGGGGCCGAGCCTCAGCGCCATCCAGTGTCCCCCGTTGTCAGGCTTCGGCGTCTACGGACTCTCTCTCTACCTCGACAGCGCGACCGATGGCTCGTTGGTCACCAGCACCTTCGTCACGTTGCCCGACGGAAGGGCGACCGAGGGACTCGTGGTGCCGGCGGACACCGCCCCGGGGGAATACCTCGCCCTCGATCGCTGCTTCTACAACAACGGTGCCGGCGAAATCGGCATCTACGAGTTCGCCTGGGAATGGCCCGACGCGACCGTCACCGCCGCCCCGGGCCCCTCGGCGAGCCGCTTGACTGCCGGCGCCGCGGTGGCCGACCGGCCGACTTCGAAGGAGTCGGTTCCGGCGACGCCCGGCCCCCCTGCATGGCCGACCGGCGCAAGCCGCCGGACGATCCTAGGCTCCGTATTACATACGCGGGGTTGACTGCGGCTCCTCGCCTCGAGCAGCTCGTCGTCAGACAACGCGATACCGGACCCTAGAACGGTTGGTGTCGTCGGGATCGGCGGCGGCCGCCGATGCACGGAGGGGGTGGGATTCGAACCCACGAGACCCCTTGCGAGGCCCAACGGCTTTCAAGGCCGCCGCATTCAACCGCTCTGCCACCCCTCCTGAGGTTGATTGGATGGTGCCATGCGTCGTCTTCTCGTGCTCGCCTCGGCGATGGTCTTCCTCGACCTCACCTTCTTCACGGCCATCGCGCCGCTGCTGCCGGAATACGTGGACGACCTCCACATGTCGACCGCGCAGGCGGGGATCCTCTCGGCTGCCTACGCGGCCGGGACGCTGGTGGCGGCGCTGCCGGGCGGGTACATCGCCAGCCGCTTCGGGCCGCGGCGCACGGTGATCGTCGGGCTCTGCGGGCTCGGCTTCGCCAGCTTCCTCTTCGGGCTCCTCGACTCGCCCTGGCCGCTCGACGCGGCGCGCTTCATCCAGGGCGTCGCCGGCGCGCTGATCTGGTCCGGCGCGTTGACCTGGATCATCAACGCCTACCCCGACGATCAGCGCGGGCAGGTGATCGGCACGGCGCTCGGGACCGCGGTGGCGGGGTCGCTGCTCGGCCCGGCGCTCGGTGCGCTGGCCGGGACGATCGGCACCCAGCTGGTCTTCAGCGCCGTCCTCGTCGTCGCCCTCGCGCTCGCCTACATCGCCTCGCGCTTCCCCGACACGGTGGTGCGGGAGAACCAGCCGCTACGTGAGGTCTTCGCCTGCCTCATCGACCGCCGGCTGGTCGAGGCGGCGATCTTCGTCTCCTCGCCGTCGCTGATGTTCGGCGCGATCGACGTCCTGCTGCCGCTGCGGGTCAACGATCTCGGCGGCGGGCACGCGCTGATCGCGGTCGGCTTCATCGGCGGCGCCGCGATCGAGACGGTGCTGGCGCCGCTCGCCGGGCGGATGTCGGACCGGATCGGGCGCCGCGCGCCCTACGTGCTCGGGATGGCGATCTGCGCGGTCTCGATGGTCGCCTACGCGCTCGCCGGATCGCTCGCGACGGTGATCTTCGCCTTGCTCCTGACCTCGCTCGGCTCCGGCCTCTGCTTCGCGCCGGCGATGACGCTGATCTCCGACGCCGCCGACGCGAGCGGTCTCCACCAGGGCTACGCCGTCGCCGTCACCAACATGGCCTGGGCGGCGGCCCAGGTGCTGGGCGGGGTCGCCGGGGCGGCGGTCGCCGGGGTGACCGGGGAAGCGCTGCCGATCATCGCGGTCGCCGTCATCCTGGTGCTGACGATCCTCTACGCGTTCCGCGTGCTGGGTCCGGAGCCTGACCCCCTGCCGGCGGAGGGGTAGATACTTGTGGCCGTGGCGGGGGTGACGAAGCACGGCGATTGGGCCAACTGGGCGGGCGACCAGCGCTGCCGGCCGGCGCGCGTGCTCGCGCCGCGCTCGCGGGAGGAGCTCGCCGAGGCGGTCGGCGCGGCGGCGGCCGCGGGGGAGAAGGTCAAGGTCACCGGGTCGGGACACTCCTTCACCGAAGCCGCGATGACCGAGGCGACGATGGTGCGGCTCGACGCGCTCCGCGGGGTCCTCGACGCCGATCGTGCGAGCGGCCTGGTGAAGGTCGGCGCCGGGACCGTCCTGCGCGACCTCAATCAGGAATTGGATGGGCTCGGGCTGGCGCTCGAGAACATGGGGGACATCGACGCGCAGACCGTCGCCGGGGCGATCTCGACCGGCACCCACGGGACCGGGGCGGGGTTCGGCAACATCTCGGCGCGGGTCGAGGCGGTGGAGATGGTGCTTGCCGACGGCAGCGTGCGCGAGCTGGGCTCGAGCGACGCGGCCCTGCTGCGCGCCGCGCGGATCGGGGTCGGCGCGCTCGGGGCGATCAGCGCCGTGACGCTTCGCTGCTTCCCCTCGTTCACGCTGCGGCGGGAGGACTCCGCGCACCAGCTCGCCGAGGTCCTCGACCGCTTCGACGAGTACGCCGAGCGCAACGACCACTTCGAGCTCTTCACCTTCCCCTACTCCGACCGGGCGCTGGTGCTGGAGCGCAACCGGACGCCCGAGCCGCCGAAGCCGAAGAGCCGCGTCGTCGCCCTCCTCAACGACGTGCTCCTGGAGAACTGGGCGCTCGAGGCGATGGCGGCGACCGGCAAGAGGTGGCCGCGGACGATCCCGCCGCTGGCGAGGTTTGCCGGGCTGGTCGCGACCGGGACGGACAACCAGGACCGCAGCGACCGCATCTTCGTCAACCAGCGCAACGTCCGCTTCACCGAGATGGAGTACGCGGTGCCGCGTGCCGACGGGCCGACCGCGGTGCGTCGGGTGATCGAGTGGGTGCGGTCGAACCGCTTCCCGGTCTTCTTCCCGATCGAGGTGCGCGTGGCGGCGGGCGACGACGCCTCCCTCAGCGCCGCCCACGAACGCGACACCGCCTACATCGCCGTCCACCAGTACCGCGGGATGGAGTGGCGACCGTACTTCGAGGCGGTCGAGTCGATCATGGACGACTACGGCGGCCGCCCCCACTGGGGCAAGCGCCACTTCCAGACGGCGGCCACGCTCGCGCCCCGCTACCCGAAGTGGTCCGAGTTCCAGTCCGCCCGCGACGCCCTCGACCCCGGCCGCACCTTCGCCAACGAGTACACGGCCCGCGTCCTCGGCCCCTGATGTTGACGGGCCGATAACCGGACTATGTGACGGGTTTTCGGCCCGTCAACATCAGAGGAAGGTCTTGCCCTCGCCGCGGTAGGTGGGGACGACGTCGACGATGCGGTCGCCTTCGACCAGGTGGAGGGCGTCGAAGCGCTCGCAGAGCTCGCCCGCCTTGGCGTGGCGCATGTAGACGCGGTCGCCGATCTGGAGTTCCTCGGCGGGTGGGCCGAGCAGCGGGGTCTGGACCTCGCCGGCGCCCTCCTCGGGGTCGAGCTTCAGCCCCTCGGGCAGCCACGGGGACGGCAGGCGCGCCGCGTCGCCGGCGCCGCTGGCGAGATAACCGCCGCCGAGCGCGGTCGCCATCTCCGGCGCCGGCTTGCGGACGATCGGCAGCGCGTACCCGGCCGCCGGGGTCGGCGTGAAGCGGCTGTAGTTGTCGAAGAGCGTGGGGGCGTAGAAGCCGGAGCCCGCGGTCACCTCGGTCACCGCCTCCTCGGCGCCGGTCGTCTCGAGGCTGCCGGTGCCGCCGCCGTTGACGATCGGCAGCTCGCAGAACTCGCTGATCGCGGCGACGATCGCCGCGCGCCGCTCGGCCACCTCCTTCGCCGAGCGCCGCTGCATGAAGCGGATCGCCGCGGCGCGGAACCGACGGCCCGGCGGTTCGTCCCCGACCCCCGCGATCTGGCCCTCGTATGCCATCAGCGCGTCGAGTTCGATCTGCGGCCGGCGTTCGATCTCCCGTGCCAGCGCGACCGCCTGCTCGACCGTGTGGACGGGGGACCGCTTCGGCCCGACCTTGATCCGCCCGCCCAGCGCCCACCAGCTCGCGTCGATGTCGATGCAGACGCGGATCGTCGGCGCGTCGGCGCCGAGCACTTCCTCGATCGCCTCCAGGTGCTCGACGCAGTCGATCATCACCAGCGGCGAGCGCTCCGGGTCGGCGGCCGAGCGCAGCGCCAGCTCCCGCAGCGCGGAGGTGTCGGCCGTGGGGTAGGCGAGCAGCAGGTCCTCGTGGCCGTGTTCGGCGAGCCAGAGGGTCTCCGGCAGCGTGTAGGTCATCAGCCCGGAGAAGCGTGCGTCTCGTCCCAGAATCTCCTCGATCAGCGCACGACACCGCAACGACTTCGTCGCGACCCGGATCGGCTTGCGCCCCGCCCGGTCCAGCAACTGGTCCGCGTTCGCCCACATCGCGTCCAGATCCACGAAGGCGAAAGGTGCCTCGATCTCGGCGAAGATCCGCTCGTAGCGCTGGTGCGACTGCTGGGGGCGTGAGGGCACCCGGCCACCTTATCCCCGCGCTCCCGTCCCAGTACCTACAATCCGTCCCTCGCGGACCGAGAACGCGGCCCGCGATGTCCGGAGAGGTGGCCGAGTGGCTGAAGGCACTCGCCTGCTAAGCGAGTAGGGGGCGCAAGCTCTCTCGAGGGTTCGAATCCCTCCCTCTCCGTTTGCGGGGATCTGAGGGCGCCTCGCGGCGTCCTCGGTCGTTCGGCTCGGGTCATGCACCTGAGTGCACTCCCCTCACCTCACTTCCCTGCGTCCTTGCGAGGCTGGCTCAGATCCCCGCAAACGATGTGCCTCACGCCCGCGCGTTCCCGCGGCGATTCTCGAGGCGGTCACAGAAATCTCGCTATCGCTTTGACAAGTTCCAGCATTGGACACGAGTCCACTGCAACGCGTTTTCTTGCTTGATCGCCCACTGGGCGGTCGCCTACGGTGCGATCAGGGAATTTCGTAACGAAGCACCGCGTTCTAGTTGTAATAGGGATTTGTCCGGTGCTGGCAGGGATCGCTTGACGCATATCTTTGGATACCCAGCACTCTTCGCCTACATCGCCTTCGCGATCTCTGGCCTCTTCCTGCTTGTCAAATTGGGCCACAGAGTGCTTGAGCTACTTCGGGACTTCGACGACTACCGGTCGAATCGCCCGCCTCGTTAGGCGCCCGGGTCGCGGTCGTCCTTTCCAACCCTTGGACCGGCCGCGGTCGATTAACCCACCTGTAGCGCCGGTTAGGACGGCCGCGCGTCGGTGGACGCCGGAAAGGTCGACCGCCGTCCCAGGCGGAACAACCGAGGCGCGGGCGACTCTCGTTACGGGCCTACCCGAGTGCGGGCGACCCTCGTTATCAATGGGTTCACGTAGGTCGCCCGCGGGCGCAAAGATGTAACGCAGGTCGCCCGCGCTCCGGGGTCGGGGTCTCGCGGCGGCGCTAGTGCTTCGCGGCGATGACGACGCGCCCGCCGCGGGACGGGATCATCGTCACGTTGCGGTGCATGGCGCGCTCGGGCGCGGGGCGGTCCGCGACCAGGTCGAGGCGGCGGGCCATGGTGGTGAGGACGACGCGTTGCTCGGCCATCGCCAGGGCGGCGCCGAGGCAGCGGCGTATTCCTCCGCCGAAGGGGATCCAGTCGTAGGTGCCGGGCTTGCGGCCGAGCCAGCGCTCGGGGCGGAAGGCGAAGGGGTCGGGGTAGACGTCCTCGCGGTGGTGGACGAGGAGGATCGACATCGCGATCGCGGTGCCGGGCTCGACGCCGTAGTCCCCGAGGCGCCAGGGGACCTGGACGCGGCGGCCGATGATCGGGATGACGGGACGGTTGCGCATCGTCTCGATGATGGTGGCCTCGACCCGCTCCTCGGCCCCCTCGTCGCGGCGGACCGCCTCGACCAGCGCCGCGTGCGGCTCCGGGTTGCGGGTCAGACGCTCCCACGCCCAGGAGAGCGAGTTGGCCGTCGTCTCGTGGCCGGCGAGGACCAGGGTGAGGAGCTCATCACGGAGTTCTTTGTCGTCCATCGTCTCGCCGTCCTCGGTCCGCGCCTGGAGGAGGAGCGAGAGGATGTCGCGTCGCTCCTCGAGGTCCGTCGCCTGGCGGCGCTCGCGGATCACCGCGTAGACCGGCCGGTCGAGCATCGCGAGCCCGAACTTCAGGAGCCCCATCGGCTCCTCGCGCCCGACGTGCATCAGTTCGGTCAGCTGCGCGGTCGGCCAGGTCGAGGCGTTGACCGCCTTGCGGACCTCCCGGCGCAGGGCGTACTCGGACGTCCCCTTCGCGGGCTTGCCCTCGATGCCGAAGATCCCGGCCATGATCACGTCGAGCGTGATCGCCTGCATCCGCGGCGCCAGCGCCATCGCCTCGCCGACCGGCCACTTGTCGATCTCCCGTTCCGCCGCCTCGGTGATCATCTCGACGTACTCGTCGATCGCCTCGCCGTGGAACGGCGGCAGCAGCAGTTTGCGCTGGCGCATGTGGCGCGGGCCGACCGCGGTCAGCACCGAGTTGGGACCGAGGATCGGCCGCAGCGGCGATTCGCCGGTCAGCGACGGTGCCTGCTCCGGTTTCGCGGTGAAGAGCGATTTGACGTGGTCGGGATGACTGGTGACGACCGGACCGCCGGGAATGACGCCGTGCATCCGGAAGACTTCGCCGTGTTCGCGACGCGCCTTGGAGACGAACTCGATCTGGCGCATGGAGAAGCGCAGGGTCTGGGCGAGCTTCGGCAGGTCGATGTCGGGCGCCTGCGCGAGCGTCGCCAGCTCGGCGTCGTCGATCGGCCCGGCGGGGGAAGGAGGCGCGGCGCCGACGAGCTCCGGGAAGAGCGGGCCCTGCCCCTCTGTCTCTCCCTGCTCTCCGTCGCGGCGGTTCTCGACTACACCTGGTGAGGTCGCCATCCCGACGAAGGCTACAGAGATCAGTGTCACGGTCAAACGGAGTCATCTCACACACGCCGCCGTGCAACCGAGGCGCCGCCCCTGCTCCACGAACCGCAACGCCCCCCGATCGGCGAATCCGATCACGACCCGGTCACGTCTCGCCCTCTTCTGTGACTACTCTGGAGCGGAAATGTCTTCCTTTCCGAACGCCAAGCCCAGCGCCCACCTCGACCGGCGCACCAAGATCATCGCCACCGTCGGCCCCGCCTCCTGGGACCTCGGCGTGCTCGAGCAGCTGATCGCGGCGGGCGCCGACGTCTTCCGCCTGAACTTCTCCCACGCCGGCCCCGACAAACAGGCGCAGACCATCGAGACGATCCGCAAGGCCGCCGAGACGCTCGGTCGCGAGGTGGCGATCCTCGGCGACCTGCCCGGCCCGAAGCTCCGCATCGGCTCGATCCGCGACGACTACGCCGAGCTCGAGACCGGCATGCACGTGACCCTCACCCCGCGCGAGGTCGAAGGCGACCGCCAGACGATCCCGGTCTCCTGGGCCGGCGTCACCGGCCTGCGGGAGAACGAGATCGTCTACCTCGCCGACGGCGCGATCCGCCTGCGGGTCGGCGACCAGCTGACCGACGGGGTCGACGCCGAGGTCGAGGTCGGCGGCACCCTCAGCTCACATAAGGGGATGAACATTCCCGGCGGCGCGACCGAACTCCCGGCCGCGACCGAGCGCGACCTCACCTGGGTCGACTTCGCGGTCAAGGAGGGGATCGACCTGCTCGCCGTCTCCTTCGTCTCCACCGCGGCCGACCTGGTGCCGGTCGAGGAGCGCCTGCGCAGCCTCGGCTCCGACATCCCGCTGATCGCGAAGATCGAGCGCGCCCAGGCGGCGCGGAACGTCGAGGAGATCGTCGCCGCGGCGACCGGCGGGATCATGGTCGCGCGCGGGGACCTCGGCATCGAAGTGCCGCTGGCCGAGGTGCCGATCCTGCAGAAGCGCCTGATCCGCACCGCCGGGCGGATGTCGAAGCCGGTCGTCACCGCGACCCAGATGCTCGCCTCGATGGTGACCGCGCGCCGCCCGACCCGGGCCGAGGTGACCGACGTCGCCAACGCGATCTACGACGGCACCGACGCGGTGATGCTCTCCGAGGAGACCGCGGTCGGCGAGAACCCGATCGAGGCCGTCCGCGTGATGGACCGCATCGCCCGCACCACCGAGCCCGACCTCCGCTACGGCGAGTGGCTCTTCAGCCGCACCGACCAGGCGACCCAGGACGTCGCCGACTCGGTCGCCCAGAGCGCGGTCGGCGCGGTCTACCGGCTCGGGCTGAAAGCGCTGGTCGTGCCGACGACGAGTGGCCGCACCGCCCGCATCCTCTCCGCCCACCGCCCGAACGTGCCGGTGCTGGCGATCTCGCCGCGGCTGGAGACGGTGCGCCGGCTCGCGCTCCTCTTCGGCGTGACCGCGGTGCAGAGCCCGCCGAACGAGGACATCCGCGAGCTGCTCGAGGACTGCGGCGCGATCGCCGCGAAGCACGGGGTCGCCCACTCCGGCGAGCTGATCGGCATCCTCGCCGGCCTGCCCGACCAGGAACTGGGCACGAACCTCTTCGAGGTCCACCGGGTCCCTTAGCGCAGGGCGCGAGCGACCCGGGCGACGCTCCATCCCGGGTGCCGCCAGAAGAGCGCGGCGGCGTGGGCGGCGACGCGGGGCGCGGCGAAGGAGGTGCCGCCGGGACCGAGCGCCCAGGCGTCGACGACCCCCGGGCCGAAGTTGGAGCTCGCGGCCGGTCGTCCGCCGGGACCGAGCTCGCCGACGCAGACGACGTTGCGTAGCGGCGCGCTGCACGGGTCGCGGTCGAGCCCGGGTTCGGCGAGGTCGAGGCCTTCGTTGCCGGCGGCGACGACGAAGAGCGTCGCCGGCGACGCGGCGAGCGCCCGCCGCACGCGGCCGGCCCGTCCCGGGATCGTCTGGCTGATGTTGACGATCCGCATGTGGGACGCGGCGGCGCGGTGGATCGCCCGCGCCATCAGCAGCGGCTGCCCGACGCCCGCGCGGTTGACGTCGGGGAAGGAGACGAGGCGCAGCGGGGTGCTTCGCGCGGTGGCAGATTCGCGGAGGACGTTCGCGACCTCGCTGCCGTGACCGGTGGGATCCGTGGACCCGAGTCCGGAGTCGATCAGCCCGACCCGGACCGGTGCCGCGGTGGCCGGAGCAGCCAGCGTCAGCGCGAGGAGCGTCCCGACCAGGATGCCCTGCATCTCAGCCCGAGAAGCCGGCGGCGCTCGACCCTTCGTGGATCGAGAGTTCCCAGGCCAGGTGGCTCACTTCTTCGGCTTCGTAGGCTTCGCCGTCGAACACCGTCACTTCTTCGGTCTGTTCGGGCAGCTGCCTTCGTTCCCAGTGCAGGCCCTGGTCCTGGACGATCTTGCCGCCGTGCGGGGTCCCGGCCCAGCCACCGGCAAGCCCTTCGAGCACGGCGGTGCTGTTTTCGGCCCACTCGCCCGGGCCCTCGCCGCCGCCGTTCCAGTTCTGCACCCCGAGGGCTTCGAAGGCGCTCGGAAGGTTGAGGCTGACGCATCCCCGCCGGCAGGTTTCCGAGGTCACCAGCCAGGACTCCAAGCTGGCCGCTTCGCCGGATTCGCTCGCGGCGAGGATCTGGAAGATGCTCGCGTTGGTGGTGCAGTGCTCGGCGAAGTCGATCGCGGCGAAGATCGGGCTCGCCTCGATCTCGAACGCGTCGAGGATCAGGTCGGCGGCGACGCCCTCCCAGTCGAGCCATTCGCCCGCGCCCTTGCCGGCGCCCGCTTCGTACTTGGCGCTGTCGAGGAGGTTGGCCGAGCCCTGGACGAGCGCTTCGACCGTGCCCCCGGGCGGCAGCGGCCGGCCCGGCGCCGTCGTGAACGCCTGCAGGTTCGAGCCGAATTCGCCGTTCGTGTACATGCAGAGGTCCGGTTCGGAGGCGGTCTTGATCGGCATGCCGGTGGCGTTCTTCATCACCAGGAACTCGGTTTCCCCCTGGGGGCGCGCCTGGTGGCTCGAGGCCATCGTCAGCGAGGCGTCCTTCTCGTGCAGCGGCCGGGCGCCACGGTGCGGCTTGATCCGGTGGCGGACGTCGACGCGCACGAGCCGTCCGCGCTCCTTCTGCGGGCGCGCCAGCAGCCAGCGGGAGACCTTGCGGCCGAGGCGGAAGCGGGCGACCACGGTCCCGCTGCCGAGGATCGTGTGCCGGTGGACGCGGGTGAAGCGACCGCCCACCGCGCGGCCGTCCTTCAATCCGGCGGCGACGTAGAGGGCGACTTCCGAGGTTTCGAGCCCCGCCGCGTGTCCCGACAGCGCCCGCGTGTAGGTGACGGGGACGCTCACTTCGGCCCGCCCGCCCTTGGGCTCGGCCAGCTTGATCTCCCCGATCGCGGGCAGGTGGCCGCGGCGGAACTGCGGCGAGCCCTTGGCCGAGGCCGCGCCGGTGGCGGTGAGGAGGGCGAGGAGGGTCAGCAGGGCGGCGGCGCCGAGGAGCACCGGACGCGAGCGGTCGCGGCGGGGGCGGGTCATGGGACCTTTCTCGGCACCGGAACGAGATCCCTTAGCGTTGCTACTGACCCGCCACGCGCCGCCGGCCGCCGCTACATTGGATCGATGAGCGACCGCACGCCAGTCGTCCGGGTCGAGTCGGACCCCGGCGGCCTCACCATCCTCACCCTCGACAGCCCGCCGCTGAACCTCTTCGACCGGGCGATGATGGACGACCTCGCGGCCGCCGTCCTCGGCCTCACGAACGAGCCGCCGCGCGCGGTCCTCATCAACGCCGCGGGGCGCGCCGTCTCCGGTGGGGTCGACGTCAACGTCTTCGCCGGCCTCACCCCCGAGCAGGGCTCGGAGCTGTGGACCGGTCTCCTGCAGATCATCGACGGCCTCGAAGAGCTGCCCTGCCCGGTCGTCTTCGCCGCCCACGCGCTGACGCTCACCGCCGCCTTCGAGGTGGCGCTCGCCTGCGATCTCATCGTCGCAGCGCCCGGCGCCAAGTTCGGCCTGGTCGAGAAGGTCGTCGGCCTGACGCCGTCGATGGGCGGGACGCAGCGGCTCGCCGAGCGGGCCGGCTCCGGACGCGCGCGCCAGTTCGTGATGAGCGGTGGCATCTTCGGCGCGGAGGAGCTGGAGCGCTGGGGCGTCGTCAACGAGATCTACCCCGAGGACGAGTTCGAGGCTCGCTCCCGGGCCCTCGCCGAGGAGCTCGCCACCGGCCCGACGAAGGCGCATGCGATGACGAAGCGCATCCTGCGCCGCTTCCGCGAAGGCGGCCTGCCGGCCGCGGACGACGTGGTGCGGACCGAGGCGGCCGACCTCTTCGCCACCGAGGACCTGCAGAACGCCGTGCGGACCTTCCTCGAGCACGGCGGCCCCGGGCACGCGGAGTTCCGCGGCCGATAGATAGGGTCCGGAGATGGACATCGATTTCGACGCGGTCGCCAAAGGAATGGCGATCGCCGTGCCCTACATCTCCCACATGGGCATCGAGGTGACGGAGATGTCGGAGGGCGCGGCGACGGCGGTCCTGCCCGACCGATCCGAGCTCCACAACCACGTCGGCAGCCAGCACGCCGGGGCGCTCTTCGGGGTCGCCGAGACGGCGAGCGGGGCAGCCTTCGTCGGTGCCTTCGCGGTCCGCATGGGGGACGTGACGCCGCTCGCGCGCAGCGCCCAGATCGCCTACGTCAAGGTGGCGCGCGGCCAGGTCGAGGCGAAGGCGCGGCTCACCAAGCCGGCCGCGGAGGCCCTCGCGACGCTCGACAAAGATGGGCGCGTCGACTTCTCGGTCGAGGTCGAGATGACCGACGGCGACGGCGACACGGTCGCCACCGCGACGGTCGACTGGAACGTCCGACTCAAAGCCTCAGAGTCCTGAGCACCGCGGGAGATCAGGTGGCCGCGATCCGGATGTCGGAGGTGACCGTGTGGCGCTGGGTCGCCGCCGAGGAACGGCGCGCCGTGCTGCTCTCCGAGGTCGACTGGACGGTCGAGCCCGGGCAGCACTGGGTCGTCCTCGGACCCAACGGCGCCGGCAAGACCACCCTGCTCAACCTGGCCGCGGCGATCTCCCATCCCTCCGACGGCACCGTCGAGGTGCTCGGCCAGACGCTCGGCGCCGTCGACATGCGCATGCTGCGCGAATCGATCGGCACCCTGGAGCCGGGCCTCTCACGAAAAATTCGCGGCCGCCACACCGGCTACGAGGTCGTCCTCACCGGAGCGACCGGCAGCATCGCCCTCCTCCACGACCGCATCACCGACGACGACCGCGCCCGCGCCGACCGCCTGATCGCCGAAATCGGCGTCGTGCCGTTGCGCGAGCGCCGCTTCGAAGACTGCTCCCAAGGCGAGCGCCAGAGATTGCTCCTCGCCCGCTCCCTCATGGACGAGCCCGACCTCCTCCTCCTCGACGAGCCCACCACCGGCCTCGACCTCCCGAGCCGCGAGCGCCTCATCGCCTCCCTCGACACCATGGCCGAGGCCAACCCCCACCTGCCCACCGTCACCGTCACCCACCACCTCGAGGAGATCCCCGCCTCGACCACCCACGCCCTCCTCCTCCGCGACGGCGCCATCGTCGCCGCAGGCGAGATCGCCTCCGTCCTCACCTCCCAAGCGGTCTCCACCACCTTCGACATCGAGGTCCAAGTCGCCCACAACACGGGCCGCTGGGCCGCAATGGTCGTCCGCAGCTAGAATCTCCGACTCCCGCGGAGCGGTCGCCCCCACGCGCCCCGCCCCCCAGGACACGCGCCCGTAGCTCAGCCGGATAGAGCGTCGGTCTACGAAACCGAAGGTCACTGGTTCGAATCCAGTCGGGCGCATTCCGCTGGTCCGCTTGGGAAGCGGAATCTGGCTCCGTAGAAGGGTTTAGCGACTCCATCGGCAGCGGCCGAGAGGGGTCAACGGAGGTCACCAGAAGTCCACAAAAGTCCGCATTTTGACCCCGTCCTTCCCTTCGCCTTCCCTTGAGAGGGCGACTCGGCGTCATCGCCGCTGCTGCTCGGACAGCCTCATTAGGCGGCCAAACGACGCCTCGTTTCGGGGGCGCGCGCAGGTTCGCCGGACTTGGTGCAAGACTCGCCCACCGTGGATTTTGACGTCAAACTCGATCAGCAGCATCTTGAGCGGCTCGGCGCAACGGAACCGATTACCGGCCTCATCGAGCTGATCTGGAACGCCCTCGACGCCGACGCAGACGAGGTCCGCATCGAGTTTGGCCGCAATCCGCTGGACGGCATCGACGAGGTGAGGGTGATCGACAACGGCCACGGGATGACCCAGCAAGAAGTCCTCGACGGCTTCGGGCGACTCGGCGGATCCTGGAAGCGAAACGCCAAACGCTCAGAAGGAGGTAGGGCGCTTCACGGCCGAGACGGCCGTGGGCGGTTCCTCGCGGCAGGCCTCGGGGGCCGCCTGCGGTGGCGCACGGTTGCGAAGGACCCCGAGGACGCGACCCGCCGTCTTGCGTTGGACGTCGAAATGACCGTCGCGAAGCTGTCCCACGTCGAGGTTTCCGAACCTCAACCCACCGATGATCCGACCGGGACCCGCGTCCTGATCGACGGCTTCCTCAAGGAGCCATCGGGATTAAACGGCGAGAAGCCGCTCGAGAAGCTGACCGGCGTCTTCGGGCTCTATCTGCAGACGAACAACGCGCACCTGGTGTTCGACCGAACGGGGGTCGAGCCCGACAAGCTCCAGACGAGCCGCGGCGAGCTTTCGGGTACCCACCCCCGTCGGCACCGACCCCGCTTTACTTGTGGTGATCGAGTGGAACCGCCGGGTCGATCGCGGCCTCTACCTTTGCGACGAGCGTGGCACGCCGCTCGGCGAGGTCCACCCTGGTATCCAGGCGCCCGGATTCGAGTTCACTGCCTACGTCAACTGGACCGGCTTTCAGTCCGACAATGCGCTCGCAGCCGCCGACCTCGGCAGCGGAGACTCGAAGGCCGTCATCGAGGAGGCGCGGGACCAGTTGCGCGACTACTTCAAGGAGCGGGCCAAGGAGAAGACGAGGGAGCAGATCGCCGAGTGGAAAGCGGAGAAGGTCTACCCCTTCGATGGCGAACCGGAGAACAAGGTCGCCCAGGCCGCCCGCGATGTCTTCGACGTCGTCGCCCTATCCGCCTCGAGCGCCGTCAACGCGTCCGAGCGCCCCGGCCGCCGTCTGTCGTTGCGCCTGCTCCGCGAGGCGCTCGAGAACGACCCCGGCTCGCTTCACAAGGTGCTGGGCGAGGTGCTCGACCTAAAGCAGGACCGGCTCGATGAGTTGAGCGAACTGCTTGACCGCACTCCTTTGACCGCTTTGATCGCCACTTCGAAGGAGATCGCCGACAGGCTCGAGTTCCTGAAAGGCCTTGAGGAGCTGGTGCTGGGCGACGTCTCAAAGCACGTCAAAGAGCGCTCGCAACTCCACCGGATCCTCGCCGCCCAGACTTGGGTGTTCGGCGAGGAGTACGCCCTGGCCGCCGACGACAACAGCCTGACGACGGTCCTGAAAAAACACCTCGCCTATCTCGGGCGGGGCCACCTCGCCGAGGACGTGACCGAAGAGGTCCTCGACGCCGAGGGTTCCCGGGCGATCGTCGACCTGATGCTGGCGCGCTCGCTCTCCCAGCACCGAAATCGTCGCGAGCATCTGGTCATCGAGTTGAAGGCGCCGCGGGTGAAGATCGGTGATGAGCAGGCCCAGCAGATCAAGAAGTACGCCGACGCCGTCGCGGCAGATGCCAGGTTCAACACCAACGACGTCTCCTGGGACTTCATCATCGTCTCAGGCGAGGTCACCGGGATCACCGACCGCGAGCGCAGGGCGACCAATACGCCATACGGCCAGATCACCGACGCCGACGGTCTCAGGATCTGGGTGCTCACCTGGGCCGATGTCCTCGACGACGCCGGCCATCGTCTCAAGTTCGTCCGCGACCTTCTCGACTATCAGCCCGACGCCGAGCGGGCGCTTGCCTACCTACGCAAGACCCATGAGAAGTATCTGCCGACGAACTCAAAAGAGACGACGGTGTCGGCGAGTCCCTGAGCCGGACAGGATCCATGTTTCAGCACGCGCCCCCGGGCTCGCCCCGCAGGGCCGACTTCTCCGGTCATGCTGGGCCGCCCGAACGCCGCACCTCCCCCGTGATCGCCTCCACCAGCTCCGGCCGCCCCTCGAGGAACGCCTTCGCCTTCGCCCGCCCCTGCCCGATCCGCTCCTCGCCGTAGGCGAAGAACGATCCGCTCCGCGCCACTACGCCGGCTTGCACCGCGACGTCGAGAACGCAGCCGACCCGGGAGATCCCACGGCCGTAGTCGATGTCGAACTCGGCCTGGCGGAACGGCGGTGCCAGCTTGTTCTTCACCACCTTCACCCGGGTGCGATTGCCGACCGCCTCCTCGCCCTCCTTCAGCGTCTCGATCCTGCGGATATCGAGGCGCTGGGAGGCGTAGAACTTCAGCGCCCGTCCACCCGGCTGCGTCTCCCTCGGCCCGTAGACCACCCCGACCCGTTCACGCAGCTGGTTGGTGAAGAGCACCGTCGCCCCGGCGGCCCGAACGTGCCCGGCGAGCTTTCGCATCGCCTGGCCCATCATCCGCGCCTGCAGGCCGACGGTCTGATCGCCCATCGCCCCTTCGAGCTCGACCAACGGCGTCAATGCGGCGACCGAGTCGACCACCACCAGGGCGACGTCGCCCGAGCGGACCAGCAGGTCGAGGATCTCGAGGCCCTGCTCGCCATGGTCGGGCTGCGATAGAAGCAACGCGCTCGTGTCGACACCGATCGCCGCCGCATAGATCGGGTCCATCGCGTGCTCGGCGTCGACGAACGCGCAGCGCCCGCCGAGCCTCTGCGCCTCGGCGATCGCGTGGTACATCAGCGTCGTCTTGCCCGAGGACTCCGGACCGTAGACCTCGACGATCCGCCCACGCGGAAGCCGCCGATCCCGAGCGCCATGTCGAGCGACAGTGCCCCGGTCGGGATCACCTCGACCTCTCGGCTCGCGCCGCCGTCGAGACACACCAATGCCTCGGCGCCGAATGCGCTTTCGATCTGGCGTTCGGCGTCGGCCAATCCGGCGACCGCCACTGCTCCTGCCTTGCCCATCATCTACCTCCGTCGTTAGGGGTCATCAATTCGCCTCGCGCCCAGGGAACGGGCCACCCGCTCCTGAGCGCCGCCTCGAGTTCCGCGCAGCCGACATGCGTCACCGCGTGCCGCAGCTCGCGCTCGACCTCGGGCCCCAGATAGGGCACGAGCGCCAAGCCACCGGTGTCGAACATCCGGTGGTGCGTCCGGCAAAGCGGCACCACGCAGTCCGGCGAGTCACAACCGCCGAGCCTGCCGCGGAACCACGTGCGCCGGGTCACCGGCGAGCGCCGCAGACCAGGCAGCCGAGCCATGCGACCTTGCGCCGCTGCTCGGCCGATGCGGCGACCCGAGGGCTCGCCACCACGGCCCGCGGCCTGGTCGGCCCGGGCCGCGTCGCGGTCTTGCGCGAGAGCCTCATGGCCGTATAGGCGAGGAGGGCGGCGGAGTTCACCCCCTCCACGACGGCCAGCGATCGTGTTGCTGGCCGAGGTCAGTCCAGTAACCAGTTGGAACTCCTGATGACGGTCTCCGATATGCGAACATATGTTCGTGTCTAGATCTGCACCAACTTATGCACTAAAGCGTGCAGGATTCGCTTTAGGATGGCCGAATGCAAGAACCAATCCGCCTAATCACATCTCGTCATGGCCCGAACCCACCCGGATATCGATTGCTCGGTTTTGGGGGTGCTGCATCATGAAGCTCTCCCGGCTTTTCGGATTCGCGATCGAGCCGCAGCGGCTGACTCATCCCGACGATTTTGCCGATCCCCTTGGCGGACAACTGCCAGTCAAGGCGGCGCTCCGGAATGCTCTCGACCGTTCGCTCGCCGTGGCCGCGGAAGGACAGAACCTGACCGAGATTGTCTTAAATGTCGACCCGAAACCTGACGGTGAACGGACCAGCCTGGTTCGGGACGCCGTCAAGGGCCTCGCGTTTGGCGGGAAGGCAGAGTCGCGCACCAGTGGCCTTGAACTGGCCCGTCAATTGAGTCGCGCAATGGACGAGCGGTCGCTCGAGTGCCTGCTCCTCATCGCCGTCTACGTTGAGAAAGGCCAGGACGAGCGCCAGGTGGCCGCCTGGATCTTTCCCCAAGACGAAGCCTTTCGATTCTCTCCCGAAGGTGACACCGGAAGCGATATCGAGTTGCTCACCGAAATCTTCAGCCGAACGTCCGGGCTGCGGAAGATGGCGTTGTTTACGGGAAAGAACATCAAGTCCCACTTCCTCAAGGGCAAGGTCCTCGATTACCAGCAAGGGAGACGCGATGACGTCTCCGACTTCTGGATTCAGCGCTTCCTGGACGCAAAGCTAGCCATCACTCCTGCGGCGGGCACCAAGGTTCTCGCCACGGCGCTCCGCGAAGCCTCGAAAGCCCCGGACCTCAGCCTCATCGAACGAAGGCAGGTTCATGCGGCCGCACTGGCACTCCACACCATGCCGCAAGGCAGCGTCAGCCTTCAAGGCGTCGCCGATCAGTTTTTGTCAGGGACGGCGAAGAAGGTATTTCTGGGCACCGCCGAGAACGATGAGACCCGAGCCTCCAACTTCAAACTGGACCACGACGCCTTCGATGAGCGGCTGAAGGTCAGGAACTTCCATCTCCCCGAGGATGTCTGGGTATCGGCGCCGATCGATCAGGTGGGCGATGGGAAAGTCGTCCAACTCGAGGAGGAGATGGACGGGGACGGTGCCGTGGAGCGCCTGCGGGTGGACGCCGATGTGCTGGAGGATCGATTGGCGAGTCGCCGAAATGCCTGACCTCCGAAAGGCCTATGAATCACGGGTTCCCGTTCTTGAGCAGGCGGCGCAGCGACTTGAAGCCGAGGTTCAGGAGCACTTCTCCGGGAGACCTCACGTTGACCGGATCAGCTTTCGCGTCAAGGGAGTTGACAGCTTTGTGAAGAAGGCGTGTCGAGACATCAAACCGCCCTATGAGCATCCGCTTGAGGAGATCGAGGATCAGATCGCCGGACGAATACTGGTCCTCTTCATCGACGACCTGGAGACGACCGTGGGGCATGTCAACGAGCTCGTGATCCCGGTGGAGCAGCATCACAAGAGGCCCACCCGCTACAACGAGTTCGACTACGAGAGTCTTCACGGCGTCTATGCGCTGCCGCCTCAGTACCTGCCCGATGGCTGGGACCAGGAGGAGGACATGCCACAGACGTTTGAGATTCAAGTTCGGACCCTCTTCCAGCACGCATATGCGGAGCCTCAACACGACCTCGGCTATAAGCCGGGCGCTCCCCTCAGCGACGAGGTGCGCCGCGAGCTCGCTTGGATCGCTGCCAGCAGTTGGGGTGCTGATCACGCACTCGATCGTGTCCGCAAAACGTTGGCTGCCTCGAATTGATCGTGGAACAGAGCGTTGCGAGCTCAACGTCCTCAGTGCCGTAAACGAGATTACGTCGGTCCGCAACGCTGGTTGTGCGACGAATCCTCCTTACCAATGGGTCACGACCGCGAGGAGGGGGATGGTCATCGGCGCACTCGTCCTTCGGTGCGGTCGGTCGCACCCCTGCGATCCCACTACCGTCCCTAAATATTGGAGGGGCGAGGAGGTGACCCGAACGTCGCCGGATTCCAGGTAGGCCACCGAGACGGCCGGGAGGGGCCGCCGTCTGGGTGTATCCGGTACGCGGGCGCCGGGCTCTCGCGGAAAGCCACGTTGGCCGAGGAGGTGGCTCAGACCGGGGTGACGGCGACTACCGGGATCGGCCGCGAGGTCGATTCCTGGTAGGCGGTGTAGCGGTCGGAGTTCTCGTCGTTGACGATCTTCCAGAGCCTCGCGTAGTCGGGGTCGGAGGGGCGCACCACCCGGCAGCGGCCCTTCTGGCGGTCGCGGCCGACCTGGATCACCACCTCGGGATCGGCCTCGAGGTTCAACAACCAGGCAGGAGGCTCATCGGCGCCTCCTTTCGAGGCGACCAGCAAGATAGTCGGCGCCGTCGCGCGGCGTAGACGAGGCTGCTGGTCCGCGTCGCCCCGGAGCGACGGCCGGTGGTCTCCAGCAGCAGGGTCGGCACCCCGAGCACCCGGTGCCCGATCCGCCCGCCGCTCGCCTTGTAGACCCGGTCGTGGACACGGAGGACACCCCCGAGGACGCTCATCGTCGGGGGCCCCCGGCCGCGGTCCCGTCCGCCCCGTCGCCGGCCCGATGGCACGCCGCTTCGCTCCTCACCGCCATGGCGTCGATACTACTGGCCGGCCGGCCAGTCTGGCCCAGGATCCTGACCGGGCCCTGCACCCGGAGCCCGGAGACGGCTCTCCCGGCCGAGGCGCTCGCCACCAGATCGGCGGCCGCGGGCAGGGGGCGAACCCGCCTCCGCCTCCGCCCAAGACGATCAGGACGTCGCACCCGGGCCGCCATCCGCGTGGCCGCGCCCGCACCGGCGACGCCTCCGACCCTGGCACGGCTCCGCCGTGCGTCCGGTCGGCGATCGCCCGCGCGGCGGGCCAGAACCAAGGAGGAACCATGACCCATACCGATGCCTGTCCCGAATGCCTGGAGCGCTCGTGGCTGCTCGCCATGCTCGGCCCCTACATCGAGCGGACCGTCCCTCACCAGAGCCTGTCGTCTGCCTCGACCCTTCTCGCCCTGCCCGACAAAGAGCTCGCTCGCCGGGTAGCCCAAGGAACGCCGAGGATCTTCGCCACCCTGGCGGCGATCGGCGAGGACCGGATGCTCGAGGGGGTGAGCGAGGCGGGGTGCTGGGCCGTCTGCCGTCATTCCGAGCGCTTCCCTTCGGCGCTTCGCGGGCTCGAGTCTGCGCCGAGGGCGTTGATCGGCCGCGGTGAGCTTGCCGTGCTCGAGGATCACCCGGCCGAGGCGACGGTCGCGATCGTGGGTTCGCGTCGTGCCACCTCCTACGGCCGCGAAGCCTCCCGCTCGCTGGCATCGGAACTCGCCGGTGCGGGCGTGCTGGTCGTCAGCGGCCTCGCCTTCGGCATCGACGCCTGTGCCCACCAAGGAGCGCTCGACTCCGGCGGCCCCACCGTGGCGGTGCTCGGCGGCGGGCCCGACACGGCATACCCGGCGGCGCACCGAGGGCTGTGGCGCAGCATCGTCGAGCAGTGCGCGGTCATCTCCGAGCTGCCTCCCGGAGCGACGCCCTGGCGCTGGACCTTCCCGGCGCGCAACCGGATCATCGCCGGCCTCGCCGGGATGACGGTCGTCGTCGAGGCTGCCGCGCGGTCCGGATCGCTCCTCACCGCCCGCCTCGCCCGTGAGGCCGGCCGCGAGCTCGGTGCGGTGCCGCGTCCGCTGACCTCCCGCCAGTCGAGCGGACCGAACGACCTCCTGGCCGGCGGTGCTCACGTCGTCAGGGGCGCCGAGGACATTTGGCGATCCTCCGTCGCTCCTCATGATCCTGACCCGACCCGGCGATCAGGCCCTATGGTCCCGACCGTGATCGTCTACGTGTTGATGGACAACGAGGCCCATGAGGGCGGGTCCGTCGCAGGCGTCTTCTCGAGCGAGCAGAAGCCGCGCAAAGAGCTCACCAGGCGCGGACCGGCGAGCCCACCTTCTTCTGGGAGATCGTCCCCGTCGAGCTCGATGCCTCCTCGGGGCCGCTCGGATTCGATCGGTCGCGAGTGACGAAGCGCGAGGGCGCCTCCCCGACCTCTCGTCCGGTCTGGCATCGCGCTCGGGGCGCGATGGGCTCCTGGGTCGGGGAGGCCGGGGTGCGCTCACTCAGCGGGGCGTCCGCAGCGCCTTGCGCCCCTCATAAAGGCAACGGTTGACCTCGTCTGCGTCCAGCCGCAGCGTCCGCCGATCTCGCCGTAGGTGTAGCCGGCCGCATGCAGCACCAGCGCCCGCCGCTCGTCGCGCTTCAACTCACCGAGACGAGCCCGTGCCTCGTCGCGCTCGGCGAAGCGGACCGAGGGGTCGAGCGCGTCCTCGACGACGACCTCCGCCATGGCCAGAGGCGGGGTCTCGACCTCGCGGCGTTCATTGGTACGCCAACACTTTCGTTTCAGGACCAAGGTCAGCCAGGGGAGAGCCGGGGAGCCGCAGTAGGGGCCGTATTCGGCGAGGAAGGCCGCGAAGGCCTCCTGCAGCGCGTCCTCGACATCGGCCTCGCGCCGACAGTTGTGGCGGGCGACCCGCAGCAGGTGGGGACGCTCCTCGGCAAAGAGCTCGGTGGCGAGCCGGTCAACCGACCGCCGCCTCTCGCTGAGTAGTACATCTGGACCTCCGTCCGTCGCTGGGTTGACGGAGGTGGCGCGGCACCGGCAGGGCCGGTGCAAAACTCGCGCCGGAGTCACCCGGCGACGGACGGAGGTATCAGCTGTCTACGCGCACAGATGTGCGGCGGTCCTGCGGACCGGCTTCACCGAAGAGAGCGTCCACGGATACGAACGGACGCATAGCTCGACAACGACTTGAACAGCAGTCAGAAAAAACTACCACCCGATTCTGAGCGGCTCCCAAAGATCCCTGCAAAACACCCCTTGACACGGCCCGGAAAACGGCGATCTCCGGCCGGTTCGCGGTGACTCCGGCGCCGTCGAGAGAGGCCCGCTCACCTCCGGCCTGCAACCCGTCCACCGCCCCTTGACGCGGCCTCGGCGGTGGGGGAGATTCTGATGCGACCGACGACCCCGGGCGCCGCTGCCGGGGTCGTTGCGTTTCCGAGGCCCACCCACCCCGGCTTCGAGCTACCGGCCCGCAGGCTCGCCGGCCACCGGCAGCACCTCGGCCACCGAAGGGCAGCCGCCGCCCTCGCAACAGCCCTCGACCTTCTGGCGGCAGTCCGCACACCACCAGGCCGAGCGCATCCAGAAGAGGCGGTGGGGGAGACCGGTCATCGCGCAGAGCACGGGCGCATGATCGCTGGCGTGGCGGCGGCGCCGGCCCCGAGTCGCCGAGGCCCTCTGTCGTCGGCTTGGCTTTTGGGGTGGGGGCGAGGTCGCGGTGTCGGAGCGCCTATGTCCGTTGCAGGGCACCACCGTCCTGCCTGACGAAAGGACAGACAGATGAACACCGTCACCCTCACCGGAAACCTGACCGAGGATCCGAACCTCCGCCACGCCGGCGACCGGGCGATCTGCGACCTGCGGGTCGCCGTCGACAACGGCCGGCACCCGACCACCTACATCGACGTCACCACCTTCGACGGCCAGGCCTACACCTGCGCCGAGTTCCTCGTCAAGGGTCGAAAGGTCGGCGTCAACGGCCGGCTCGCATTCAGGGAGTGGCAGGGCTCCGACGGCCGCACCAACCGCCGCTACTCGGTGATCGGCCGGGTCGAGTTCCTCGACCCCCGGCCGACCTTCGAGCCCGAATCGCAGGCTCCGCCGGTCCCCGGACCGGCCGAGAGCGCCTCGCCCGAACTGGCGCCGGCCCTCTAGCCCTGCCCGGCGGGCGACCCTCCCGATCCTGGCACGGCTCCGCCGTGCGCCGGGAGGGGGATCGCCCGCCACCGGGGCGGGCCGCAAGCAAGGAGACATCCATGAGTGCATTTGTCGTCTGCACCGCCCATATCGACCTGATCCTCAGCAGCGCGATCCACGGGCCCAGCGACGGGGAGGGCCGTCCTGCCGGCGAAGCCTGGTATCCGCCCTACGTGAACGAGCTCCTGCCCGGAGGCGGGGGTCCCCTGCGAGCCGAGGACGCCGACCGAGCCGGGGCGGCCCTGATGGCCGAGTGCATCGCCTCGGTCAGCTATCGCTACCCCGACGCCGACCCGCTCGGACTGCCAGGTCCGAACCCGACGCCTCGGCCCGAGGAGTACGGCTGGAAGGACTTCGGCCAGGTGTTGAGCATCGCCGAGGCCTGCAAGGCGATCGACTGCTTCGAGTACCAGTCCTGCGAGCATCCCGGTTGGGGTGAGTCGGGTGCCGCGGCGTTCTGCCGGCGCCTGCGCTCGGGCCTCACCGGGGCGCTGCCGGGCTACCGCGAGGCACCGTGGGGGTGGAGCGCCGGGCTGGTCGCCGAGCGGATCGCTACCGGCGCGTCGCGCCGACTCCTGGGTTGAAGATGCCGAGCCTTCTACCCCGGCGGCGAGCGCTCCCGATCCTGGCACGGCTTCGCCGTGCGCGGAAAGGGGATCGCCCGCCACCGGGGTGGGCCAAGACAGGAGGTTCCGATGAACGCGATCGCCGACACCACGACCACGCCGACCTGCCCGCAGTGTGGCGGCCACGAGATCGCCGAGATGGTCTCCACGCGGGTCAAAATCCCGTCGCCGACATCCGCGACGGCCGGGCGGAGACGACGGTCGGGCGGACCGCAGCCTACAGCGGCTCGAGGGCTTCGGGTTCGCGAGTGCTCTACGAGTCGAACGAGATCGCCGACTTCGTCGCCCCCGATCCCGACTTCGAGCCGGCCTATGGTGTCCTGGCGACACGGCGGCTGGCTCGTCCTCGGCGTACGGCACAAGAACGGCGGGGTCGGCTGCGTAGGCCCTAACATCCCGACCGGAAGTGGCGGATCCTGTGCGACTCCCGCGATGGCGAGCACACCTACCGCGACCGCGACGAAGCCGCCCGCGCCGAGTATGCGCTGACCCGTGCGGGGGTGATCGAGTGAGCACCGAAAGACCCGACGAGGGACCGCCGGCCCGGCGCGAGCGCCTCGCCGACATCGCAGCCGAGAACGCCGAAGAGCTCCACGATCGGCGCGCCGCCCGCCAGCTCGCCGGACTCGAGCCGGTCTGGCGCTACGCCGCCGTCACCTCGGAGGGCTCGCCCGAATCGAGCCTCGCCGAATACGGCAGGCTGATAGTCGCCGACACCCCCGCCGCACTCGCCGAGCGCCTGCGCCAGGAGTGCGGTGAAGGCCGGCTCGCCCACGGGCGTGTCTGGGACCTCGACGGGCCTTGGCATCTTTGGGGCGACCTCGAGGTCGCCTACTCGGTGGCCCTCGGCGAAGAGGTCTCTCGGCCCGTCCACATCGTCTCGGTCGAGTTCCGCGAGGACGGCATCTATGCCTTCGAGGACCCTGGCGACGCGAACGCCTTCCTGCATGCGGTCCGCCTGCACGGTGGCCGCGCCGTGCTCTGCGAGGAGCAGGTCCACGACCACCGCAGCGCCGAGGCCCTGGTCGATGCCGAGCGCAAGCGCTGAGTACCGGCCACCAGCAGCAACCTTCCCGATCCTGGCACGGCTTCGCCGTGCGTGGGGAGCGGCGATCGCCCGCCGGCGGGGCGGGCCGGAGGCCAGGAGGTCCCCCGATGTCCACCACGACGAAGCGCCGTCCACCCACCGACGCCGAGCGCGCCGAGCACCGCGCCGCCGAGCGCGAGCAGATGCGAGAAGCCGTCGAGGCGCTACGCACCTCCGAGGGCTGGCAGCGCTGGCTCAGGGTGCGCCGCCACTTCCACGACTACTCCTTCCACAACCAGCTCCTGATCGCCACCCAGTGCCCGGAGGCGACCCGCGTCGCCGGCTTCCGCCGCTGGCTCGAGCTCGGCTGGGGCGTGCGCAAGGGCGAGAAGGCGATCCGGATCTGGGCGCCGTGTCCGCCGTCGAAGAAGGCGATCGCCCGCTGGCGCTCCGAAGGGGCGGACCCCGAGGAGGAGCCGCGGACCTATTTCCGCCTCGTCCCCGTCTTCGACGCCTCACAGGTCTCACCGCTGCCCGAGTTCCCGGGCGGGCCGGTGCCGCTGGAGCCCCCGCACGAGCCGACCGCGGGCGACGGCCTCGCCGACCGCCTGCCGCCGCTGGTCGAATTCGCCGACTCGCTCGAATTGGAGGTCGCGGTCGAGAAGATTCCTGGCGCCGCGCTCGGTTACCACGAACCGGCCACCGGTCGGATCGTGGTCGAAGACGTCTCCCCGGAGTTCTCGGCGAACGCGCAGGTCTCGGTCCTGGTGCACGAGCTGGCCCACGCGCTGGTGCGGATCGATCGTCGCGAGGAGGACCCGAAGCTTGACTACGCCGCCGAGGAGGTGGTGGTCGAGTCGGTGGCCTACTCGGTCTGCGCGAGCCTCGGCCTCGACAGCGCGGGCGCCGCGGTGCCCTACGTCACCGGCTGGGCCGAACGTGCCGAGGGCGATCCGATCGAGGCCTATGCGGAGCTGATCGACCGCCTGGCGCGGCGGCTCGAGGGTGCGCTCAGCGAGTAAGCCGGGTTCCGGCGGGCCTGGTGGCTCCGCAGGGTCCTACGGCATCTCGCCGTCCAGATCGTCACGGCCCGAGAGCCGTCCGCAATTCCGCACCTTTCGTTAAGGAATCGCTTGCTCATCCTGGCTCTCGAGCGCCCGGGCTTCGGTTCCCTCCGGGAACTCCCCGGGTCCCTCGAACCGGCTGAGCCCGGCCACCCGAGGCTTTCCTCGCTGCACGATCCCGACGAAAGGAGAAACCGATGACGCCGACTTGGAAACTGAAAACTGTGCGATAAGTCCCCGGTGGATAGGCCTCACGTCAAGCTGAGTGGAGATATAGAGGGCCCTTATGTGGTCGAGGAGAGCCGCCCTGACGGCCGTCTCCTCGTCGCCCCCGACACCTCCCGCGGCGGCGATGATGGAGCGGCTCGGGCACGAGCCGGCGACCCTTGCCGAGTTCGAGGCCGCCTACGGGGATGTGAAGCCGGCCGACGGCGAGGGCTGAGCCGTGTCCCTCAAGAGAGGCTTCGCGCCGGTCGCCTTCGACGAGTTCGGCCTGGCAGGAGGACCTGCGGGCCGCGATCGGAGGCGCACGGCAGATGGCCATCGATGCCCGCAAGCGCCTCGAGCGGGAGGGGCAGGCGGTCGACGCACTGTTCGCCTGCGATGAGGAAGCCAGGGATGGGACCAGTCTTACCGGGATGCGTGAAGGCCTACGTGCCACCGCCCGGCGGACCACTCGGCATGGTCTGTCGTTTGGCCAAGAACTCCGAGGAACCTTCTACCTGTGGATCATCTTCCGACACAGTCATCTCAACGGGGGCCTGTTCCGGTCAGTCAGCAACCCGGGCGTCTTCCGTTCGGTATAGCCTTCATTATCGATGGGCGCCGACATGAGCTTCGCCGGCGTCGGGACGTCGGCTCCGTCGAACCATCGCGGCGCTGGCATCGCTGCTCATCATGCTCGTGCCCGCCGCCCGGGCTGCGGAGCCCGCCTTGCCCGGGCAGGCCGGTCAACACATCCACGCGAAGGCGACGAACGGCTACTCCGTCCAGTTGAAGAGTGAAGGCGACCGGCTCCAGATGACGGTGTCGCGGGGCCTCTTCCCAGGCCTCCTCTACACGTTCGGCGGCCGGGTCTCCGCCGCCGGTATCCACGCCAAGATCGCCGATCTCGGCGTGATCGACCTTCGCTTCGAGCCGTCGGGAAGGTCCGGCAGGGGAGGCCGCCAAGAAATTGCAGCGGTCCTCGCGCCACCCAGCTGGAAGGCAGCTTCATCGGCGAATTCGATTTCCGTGCCAAACGCGACGTCGCCGAGGTCCATCTCGCACACGTCAAGGGCTCACTCGCCGCCCCCGGCTGGCATGTCGCAGGGAAAACATCGAGGACTTCCTCCAGGGGGTCCCGGATAACGGACCTACACCTTCCTGAGTGCCCTCGACAGCGCCCGACACCGGCTTCACCGCGTTCACTGCCATCGACCCAGAACATCCGGAACTCGATGGCGAGGAGATCAGCGCCTCGGCCAACCCACCGCGGAGCGCTCACCGTCGACCATCTCGCCGTCGCCCTCGCCAAGAACGTGCTGAGCTTCGACAGCGCACTCACGAGCGCCACGGTGGATCCGCCCCGCCTGTTCACCGGGACCGCCACCTTCTGCCGCACCTGCGAAGCCGCCTCGCGGTGGACCGGCGACCTTAGAGTCCGCCTTCCCGTTATCGGACCTCCGGTCAAGCTCACCGGCTCGCGCTACCACGCCGGCCTGAAGAGCTTTGCCGGTGGCGGCGGGATCATCGAACTTCGGACCCTGGCCGCCGACCATCCTTGCTCGTGGCCCTCGGGCGCCGATCGTCGGTCCCGGGTGTCCCGTCCCCCAATGCTCGTCGAGCTGATCCACCGGCCGGCGGCAGCGTGCGCTGACGGTCGTCCGTCTCCGAGGAGCCTTCATCCCGGCGCCCTCCGCGCGGTGGGGCAGGCTGGGTCGGCGGAGCAAGAAACTCCGGTGAGCAGGTCCGACACCGGTCAACCGGGCCGTAGGCTCGCGTCGTCGGATCCTGGATCCACCTCCCGCCTGCGCGTGGTTCCCACCCTGCGGGCCGATGGGAACCATGCTCGACCCGAGGAAGACCGATGTACCATCCACCCAGGTGGCTACGCGAACTGACAAGCCGCTTCTCGCTCCCGGCAACGAGGCCGAGTGGGCGGCGCTGGGGCGCGAGAAGCGCGAGGGGATGGCGCCGCCCCCCGACACGCCGGTGGGCGACTCCTTCGCCGTGGCCAGCATCTCTCCGCCCAGGCCGCCAAGCTCCTGCGGGCCGTGGAGCGGGCCGATGGTGCCGGCGGACCCTAGCTCGACGTCGCCGCGGCCGCGATGTATGCGGCCGGAGCCGAGTTCGTCGTGGTAGGTGGCTTCGCGGTGATCGCCAACCGCTTCGTCCGTGCCACCGAGGACATCGATTTCCTCGTCCCCGACGATCCCGCCAACGACCACCGTGTCCTGGCCGCGTTGCGGGCGCTGGACGCGGTGCGCTTTCGCGACGACCGGATCCTGCGCGAGGAATACCTTCTCGGCCAGTCGCACCTGAGGGCCAAGACCCGCGCCGGGGTGATCGACATCATCCGCGGCGGCTTGCCGGCCTGGACTTCGAGACCGTCCGCGAGCGCGCGCTGCTCGCCGACTACGGAGGCCTCAAGCTGCGTGTCGCCGGCCTCGCCGCTTCGTCGGCTTCAAGCGACTCGCGGGCCGACCGCGCGACCGAACGACCTGCTCGGCCTGGAAGAGATCCACGGCGGGTTGCCGATCGATCCGATCCCCGGCCTCGACAACCTGATCATCCGGCCCCGGCAGGCGACGGGCCGGATTTCCGGACCTTGCGCCGGGACGCCCGACGGTCCAGGGTCGCCAATGGCGACGAAGCTCCACCGATGTCGGGCGATGTGGCTGAAGATCGACGCGCATGCTGCCGGCGGGTGCAGAAGGCGCTCGATCAGCAGGCCGGTGAATACGAGGTGGTCGAGGGCGGCTCCGCGCCGGCAGGCGCGACGCGCTCGAGGCGCTCTCCGGGCAGCGCAGGTACCCGGTCATCGAGTTCGGCGACGGCGTCGTCTACCGCGAGGAGTCGGCCGAGATGGCCGCGCGGATCCGCGACGCAGGCTCGCCGAGGCCGAGGCCGCCGGCCGCCCAGGGCTGACCGGGGCGACGGCGCGGCTCGTCGGCTCGGTATGGTGGCGTGTGGGCGTGGGGCACTGTGTCGGACGGTTCGCCATCGCCTCCCCGCCGACCGCCCTCGAGTGTGGCGCCCCGCCGCGCCGCCCTCAACCCCCTTCGGGGGTCGGGCGCTCCGCGCCCTTGACCGCGGCGCGGCCGGGCGCCGAGAGGCGGCGATGTGGGCTGGGGAGGGGTGTGTGCCGGGTCTTCCGCAGCGGCGCGGCCGACCGATCCCTCGGTGGGGCGGCTCTCAGCCGGCCGCCGGCAGGCCGACCCGCACCGAGGCGTCCTCCTCCTCGAAGCCGATCTCTCCCTCGGCGCCGAGTCGGAGCGCCTCCCAGCGGGTCGCCGCCGAGGTGGCGCGATACAGCGGTAGGAGCCGGCGGGCAGGCCGCCGCCGGCCAGGGCGTTCAGATCGGCGAGGGCCGCGAGGCAGGCCTCCTCGCCTTCGCCTTCGCCCTCGCCACTGCCGATCGCTTCCAGCGCCCGTTGCAGCGGAGCTCGAAATGAAGAGCACGCCGCGAGCCTACGTCCGAGTCGAGAGGTAAAGGCCTGGACACCGGACCTTCACATGGCAGGCACCCCGCCGATGTCGTGACGCCGGCGCTCGGCGATGGTGCGGTCCGCCGCGCCCGAGGCGTCGCCGGCCTGTGCGCGCCGCACCGCCGCCTCGAGGCCGGCCGGCCGGCGCGGGTCGGCCGAGGCGCGGCGACCGTCCTCGAGGACCTTGAAGGCGAGGCTCACCCGCACGCCCTCGCGGGCGAGGCATCGTGGACAACTACCCAGCACGGCGGGCGGCCCGAACCTCGTCCCGCAACGCTCGCATGCATACATCTCCTGACCTCCCTCGAACCCGGTGGCCCGATCAAGGACGCCGGCGTCGTGATCCGCACAAGCCTCGCTGGACGGATCTCTCCGTCCCGAGCGTGCGATCCCTCGGGGGCCGACCCTGGGTAGCGGAGCCGGCAACCTGTAGGAGCACAGGTCGGCGGCCCCGGCGACACCCGCCGAATCGGTCCTCCGCAGCGCGAGGGTGCTCGTCGAGAGCCTCCACGATCGGCGAACCCGGTCCGGTGGATCTCCTCGGCCAAGCCCGACAGCACGGGCTCATGTGGGTGACCCATAAGGGTGTGATGCGTTCCGCCGATTGTGTGTGTGGTGAGTCCCGGCCCATCCTGGAGCGGCGAGACGTCGATGTGTTCTCACACTTTGCGCGGCTGCAGAGGTGGACATGATTGGCGGAATTCACACGGCCACCGATGTC
>CAWAJY010000002.1:0-259562 GCA_963782515.1 uncultured Actinomycetes bacterium
TCCCCGTTGCGGGATCTCGAGGAGGCGGTTGGGCAGTACCAGGTCTACCACGCGGTCCTATCCGTGACCCAAGTCCGAGCGGCAGCTCTACCTCGCGGCCCCGCGTCGGACCTATCAGACCTTGCTGACCGAGAAGTTCGGGCAATTGATCGTTGCGCGACTGGGATTGCGGTTGCTCATCTTCGACGACCAGAGCGAGAGGGTCCACCTATGGATCGAGTCGATCGATACCGCCAGATCGTGCGGCGAGTGATCGAGCAGTATGCCGCGTGGCGGCCCTCTCATGGTCAGATCGCCAGCGAGGCGATCGTGGACCCGGAGAAGGACCATTACGAGGTCGTGCACGTCGGCTGGGATAATGAACGGCGAGTGCACGGCTCGGTGATCCACCTCGACATCATCGGCGGGAAGGTCTGGATTCAACACGACGGGACGGACCGGCCCGTTGCGGAGGAGCTCCTGGCCGCGGGCATCCCTCGGGAGGATATCGTGCTGGCGTTCCACCCCGCGAGAGTGCGTCACCTCACCGGATTCGCCGTGAGCTGAGTCCTCGCGACAGTCAACCCCGGCGATCGCGACGAACGCCCTCGCCGCAAGGGCCACCGGCGGTCGGGCCGGCCCGGCCGCGGCCGCACCCCGGCAGGCCGGCGGCCGCGGGCTCGTGTCGCCGAGCCCGGCTCACGCCCGCGGGCGGCGGCGGTCCCTGCCGGGCGGTCGGGGCCGGCGGTCCGGATAAACTAGCTGCGTCCCGGTTTCGGCTCCCAGCTACGTCCCGGTTTCGGCTCCGTCCCGGTTTCGGGTCCCTGGGACGGACTTGCCTCAATCGAAGAACCGACTCACTTGGACGCGGAACTCGCCCCACGCTCGGCAAGGTGAGCTCGTCCTGATCGGTCAGGATACGGGTCGGCTCGTCATCTTGGAAGAAGTGGGGTTGGCGCCGCTCGGGGTCGAGCACAACGACGACGCGGACGCCCGCATCGAGATACTCGGCCACTTTGCCCAGCACCTTCCGCCAGCGGTCCTCGGGCGAGAGGACTTCGAAGACCAGGCCGGGCGCATATCGAGATAACCGGGCGGGAGCGGACCCTTCGGGACGCGTTCATCGCTGTAGAAGCAGACATTCGCCCCACGGACCGTGTCCGGTCCCCGCTCGGTGATCACGCCCGAATCGTTGGTCAGGACGTGGCCGAGATCATCATCCTCGAGGTATCGCCTCACCTGATAGGCGGTGTTGCAACAGACCTTTCCATGCCGGCTTCCGGGTGGCGGCATTCTCACGATCCTCCCTCGGACCAGTTCCTCCGGATAGCCGGCGTCCGGACGTCGGCCGAACTCCTCGGCCGTGTAGAGCACCTGAGAGCCAATCGCCATGGTCGGTTCCTCCGAGCCGCGGCGGCAGGGGCCCGGCGTCCCATCATCGTAGCTCGGGGCGGCCCGGTGAGGAAACCGCTCGGAGGGCGGGGGCAATCGCGTTTCTGCCCCGCCCCCGCCTGATCCGCCCGCCCGGCTGCCGGCGGTCGGGTGGGTGCGGTGCGTCGGTCGCGGCCGGCGGCGGGCCGGGCCGGGCCGGTCGGACGCGGCTGGCGGGCCGGGTCCGAATAAACTCGCTGCGTACGCGTTCCTGGTCTTTGCCTCGCCCCGGGTCCGTGCGATGCGACCGGGCCGGTCGTTCATCGCGGAGTGCGGTCGAACCCGACGGGGATCGGGACGAAGAGCCGGTCGGGGACCCCGACCATCAAGAAGCGGAACCGCACGCCCTGCCGCGCATGGGCCTCCAGCTCCTCGCGGTGCTCCTCCTCGAACGCGGGCGTGTCCCAGGCGTCGCAGAAGACGACCACGTGCTGGATGGCGCCCCGGCCCGCGATCAGCCGGGCCTTGACCTGCCGCATGACCCGGGTGAACGACAGGGCCTCCTTGCCGTTCCAGCCCCGGGTCACGGCCAGCAGGATCGGCCGGGAGTCGTCGTCCATGTGGCCCGGGATGACCATGACCTCGTCGGAGGCCAGCAGCGAGTCGTCGCCGCCGATGAGGTCGTCGGAGATCAGGTCCTCGACGACCGCCTCATAACCCAGCTCGCCGATGGCCGCCTCGAGCCGCTCCAGCAGCCTCTCCAGGATGGTGGAAGCCGGGGGGCCCTCGTCCAGGTCGAGGATGAGTTTTCTCACGGGACGGGACACGGGTTGCCTCCTCCAGGAAAGACTCAGGAGGGCGGAAACGCCGGGCGCCGCATCGGCCAGCCAGGAGACGCCGAGGACGGAATGGAGATAATGCCGCAGGTGCACCCAGGCCTGATCCTGCACTCTCGACGGCAATCCATGCCACCGCTGGAGCAACGCTCGTTCTGCTGATCGACGACCTTCCTGGTCAGCGGTGAAGACGCCCCGGCCCGGGGACCTCCTGCTGGATCGTGGATTCCTTGCGGGCAACCATCGGCTCGACCTTCTCGCTCCGGACCAGGAGCTCCGCCCGCTCGTGCCCCCGGGCGATCTGGCTGTAGATCGTAGCGATATCGTACTTGCGCCGCGAGCCGGGCTTGAACGACGCGTCATCGGGATCGATCCACGAGCGGGCGATGATCTCGTCAAGCTCGGACTCCCGGGCGAGTCGGAACACCAGGACGTCGCACTGTGGATCAGTCGGGACCACGTCCCGGGGAACGACTCCGCGGGTTGGCCGAAATACCGGCAGAAGCGATCGAACAGGCCTCGCCAGTTGCTCCAGGTGATCAGGAAATGCTCGGCCAGGAACCAGTGCTCGATCCGCTCGTCCGATCCCAGCGTGCGCCGGGCCGATGACCTCGGCGTGCCAGTCGCGCCGCGCGAACGTCGTGCCGTGCAGGTCGTCGTACAGCCGACGAAGCGCATCGTACCGCGATCTGAGCTCTCGCCTGTGGTCAGCCATCGCGAACCACCTTGAGGTTGATGATCAGCCGTCCCTTCTCCTTGAGCCTCAAGTCTTCGCGGTAACGGAGGCGTCGCTGGGCGACCGAGACGCCCCTCCCCGGGTGCCTCCCGTGCGGCGGCTGGCGGCCGTCGAAATGCTCGTGGAAGCAGGTCACGAACCGCGTCCTGGCCAGATCGGTGACGGCGACCACGAGATCGTCATCGACGTAGCTGACCCGGGCCGGGAGATAGGTACTCCGCTCGAAATCGCGGCCCTGGGCCTCGTACTCGCACCAGGCGTCCGTGACGGCCCGGACCGACCGATCCCGGTATTCCTCGACGGTCATCGGCCGGCCGGTGATCCCCAGAAGGTCCTCGAAGCAACCCGGGTTCTCGCGAACTCGCTTGGCATGATGGCGGGCGAGGTTTCCCTCGGTCCATGAGGGAGAGGCGGTGCTCATTCGGGTCTCGGCTGGTACGACGCTTAGCGAATCGAGGGCTTCCGAAAGCGTTGGCCCGGGCAACGGGGCTCGGCCCGTTTGATCCCGCCCTCGCGATCTGACGGCCTCCGACCGAGACCAACGCGCTCGCCTTCAGTGTCCCAATTCCAGGGTCGTCCCCGAGGCAACCGAGATCATCGGATCATCGTGCGGTGTGGTCAAGTCCGACGGGTCTGGTCCGGCGGTCAGTTCGACCGGCCCGAACGGCGAGACGACCGCCGCGGGCAACCGGCCCGGCCGCGGTCGCACCCCGGCGGGCCGGCGGCCGCACTGCGGTCGGACCCGGATCGCCCGGCCCCGACCGGCGACCGGCCGGCAGCCGGCCTCCCTCATCCACCGCCGACGGTCCCGGCGATCCGGCCGCCGGTCGGGGCGAGGCGGACCGGCCGGGCTGTCGGAGGGACAGGGATCAGAGGGTCGGTATCCGTCATGCCCCAATTCTTGGTCCGGACCTCCGGCTATCCGGAGGGTCGCTTGTCCTCGTCACTGCCGGCCGATCTCACCGCCTGGTACAATGCCAGCGAAGTAACGACTGGAGCCCTCGCCATGCCCGTGCACGATTGGACCAAGGTGGACGCCGGAACGTTCCACTCGTTCCATAACGCGTGGATCACGCACCTCATGGGGAAGCTGAATGGTGGCGTGCTGCCCGAAGGCTATTACGCGCTCTCGGAGCAACATTCGTCCGGCCCGATCCCGGATGTCCTGACGCTGAACCTTCCCGAGGCGGATCCGAGCTCGAAACCGACCTCCCACGGAGGGGGGATCGCGCTGGCCGATGTGCCGCCGAGGATCGGTCGCAAGCCGATCGCCGACCCGGATGCCGCGTATCGCGCACGCCGCCGCACCTTGACGATCCGTCACCTGAGCGGCCACCGGATCGTGGCCTTCGTGGAGATCCTCTCGCCGGGCAACCAGGACTGTACCACGAGCGTCCAGGAGTTCGTGAACAAGGTCGACTCGGCCCTGATGCAGGGCATCCACGTGATGATCGTCAACCTGTTCCGGCCCGGGCGGTTCGACCCGCAGGGCGTCCATGGGACGGTCTGGGCCCGATACGGCGTGGAGGAGTACGTCGTCCCTCCCGCCCAGCCCTTGACCGTCTGCTCGTACCGGGCCGTCGCGCCGGTCGAGGCCTATATCGAGCACCTGGCCTTCGGAGACCCCTTGCCCGACATGCCCCTGTTCCTGGAAGTCGAGACTTATGTCTATGTCCCGCTCGAGTCAACCTACCAGGCCGCCTTCCAGGATCTGCCGGGCTTCTTGCGCGATGTGCTCGAGGGGCGGCGTGCGGCGCCGTAACGCACGGAGGCCGGGACGCGACGGCCGGATCGGTCAACTCCCGGCCCATTCCCATTCCTCCGGTGTCGCCGGGTAGGTCTGGGTGGTTCCCCACCCAGACCCCCCACAGATCCGTGCTCGCGCGATTAACGCACACGGCTCCTCGTTTCAAACTTCGCCGCCGCCGCTATCCGCCGTCGTTTCGTGGACACGTCCACGGGTTCCGATGCACCCGCCATGTCTCCCTCCGACGGTCATTTGAAACGGCATTCCCTTCGCTCCGCGGGGTCCTTCGGTCGAATTCCCCCCGCTTCGTCGCGACTACGGGCCGCTCCGACTCCCGGCCGCCCGTCTCGCCGCACTTCATTGCGTTCGTTTGGCGATACCGTCGTCTTGTCCCCTCTTCGTCCCCACCGGCCCGGGACCGGAGCCGGGGATCAACCTGGAGTTGGTAAGCCGGGTCTCCAGCCGGCAGCCACGACGGAGGTGGCCGGGTCTCTCAGGTGCCCGAGCGACCCTCGTGTCCCTGCGGCCTGTTCTTGGACCCCGGTAGGACCGAATGACGCCAAGCCATCGCGGCTCCTCGGCGCGGCCCCCGCTTATGTCAACAACGGTGGCTCCCGCGAGCGAAGATTTCGGGGCTCGATCGCACGGCATCGGGACTCGCTGTCTACGCTTCGCAGTGGAGGTCGCCCGCCACCACGCAAGACTCGCTTCCGGCTGCTGGCTAGGCTCTGCCGGGCGGGATTCTTTAACCAGCAGGGTTGCGATGAAAGGTTTCCGAGTTCGAGTCTCTTCCTCCCTTCTCGAGCTTACCTGACGCTATGACACCAGTTGTCTGAACTGACACCAGTTGTCCTCCGGGTGGTACTCCCCGCGGAAGATGACGCTCCGATCACGCCCGGCGCCCCAGCCCCATCGCCCATTGGTTCAGCCTGCGGTACCAGGCGTCGTGCTGGCCGACGTCCTCGGCGTAGAGCCACTCGATGACCTCGTCGGGGCGGATGGGGAGGAACCGGCTCGCCTCGGCCGGCGCATAGGAGCCGTCCGGCTGGAGCTGATCGATGACGAGCGTCTTCCCCTTGACCAGGCGCCAGACTTCGGCGACGCGGAGGGCGGAGTAGATCGAGCCCCGGTCCGCCTCCGGATAGGAGATGTCGATCTCGACGGCCAGGTCGGGCCAGGGATAGTCCGCGGGGTCCTTCGACTCGCGGGCCAGCCCTCCATGGCCACTCGGACCTTCTCGGGGTCGAAGTAGTAAGAGAGGTCCGCCTCGAGGCCCCGCTCCGCTTCCTCCGATTGCCATGTTGCCTGGCCGCATGGCATGTGGAGGATGCCCGACCAGGATGCACCGCCGTGATGATGTGGATCAGCAGCTCCCTGAGATGCTCATGGACATAGCCAATGGTCATGATCTCCAGGTCCTTCCCGTCATAGGCCAGCGCACCGGGCTCCGCTCCTCGCGCCCCTCGCACATGGCCTTGTAGACACCCCAACCGACCCGGAAAACCTGGCGCCGGTCGCCACGCGAAGGGGCCGGAATCGTCGTGATCGCGGACATGGGATGGCTCCTCCCGTTCAAGCCGTGCGGTCCGGCGGTAGATCCGCCACGCCGAGTTCCCGGGTTGACCGCGAGCCGACCGCACCGTGCCCGGCACTCGTCGAATCCGCGCATCGAGATCACGGACCACGGACCATCGGCTCATTCTACCGCACGGGCCCACCCGGGCCAACGACACCAGCCGGCCGGCCCGGGCGCGGCGTCCGGAGGATTCGCCACCGGGGCACCGAGCCCACCACTTCCGGGCCGGGGCCGCCCGGGCCGGCCGCCGGGCCCGCATCGCGGCCCGCTCGGGTCCGTGCGATCCGGCCGGGCCCGACCGTCCCGGCCGGCGACGGGCCTCGGGTCCCCGGGCGAAATATGAACTGACACCGGTTGTCCTCCGCAATGGGGCCGCTCCGATGAGGGAGCGGAAGACGGCGGCGCACCTGACCGAGGCCGTCGCCAAGGCCGAGGCTTCAATGGGGCCGCTCCGATGAGGGAGCGGAAGACCCTCAATGAGCCGTCGAGGATGCCCAGGATGAACCGGCTTCAATGGGGCCGCTCCGATGAAGGAGCGGAAGACCAAGCATCGACCGATCATCCGGACCGCGGAGGAGGTCGCTTCAATGGGGCCGCTCCGATGAAGGAGCGGAAGACCAGGATGAGAAGACCGGCGACGATCGCGCCGACCATGCTTCAATGGGGCCGCTCCGATGAAGGAGCGGAAGACGCCGAGCCCGGTAAGCAGCAGCCGGCCAAGAGCAGGCTTCAATGGGGCCGCTCCGATGAAGGAGCGGAAGACAGGATCACGTCCTCCAGCGCCGAACCGTTGCGCACCCGCTTCAATGGGGCCGCTCCGATGAAGGAGCGGAAGACGGCGCATGCAAATATGCGTCGAGCATGACCCTGTACGCTTCAATGGGGCCGCTCCGATGAAGGAGCGGAAGACGCGACCGTGAGCAGCCTGATCCGAAGCCCGCTGTAGCTTCAATGGGGCCGCTCCGATGAAGGAGCGGAAGACGGTCGTCGAGGTCTTCCCCCACGCTCCTCCAGGAGCCGCTTCAATGGGGCCGCTCCGATGAAGGAGCGGAAGACCCGGGGCCGGCCAGACGGTCACGGTGCAGAGCTTCACGCTTCAATGGGGCCGCTCCGATGAAGGAGCGGAAGACACGCGCGGCGGCGTCCGCGACCGTGATCGACACCGCGAAGCTTCAATGGGGCCGCTCCGATGAAGGAGCGGAAGACCGTTCGTCCCGGCGATCAGGAGGGCGGCCGACCCGAAGCTTCAATGGGGCCGCTCCGATGAAGGAGCGGAAGACGTCGGTCAGGACGGGCCGGGCCGGGACGGTCCGATAGCAGCTTCAATGGGGCCGCTCCGATGAAGGAGCGGAAGACGGGAGATGCTCCGGGCCGTCCTCAACGGCGAGGCCGAGCTTCAATGGGGCCGCTCCGATGAAGGAGCGGAAGACCGGCCAGAGGGCGGTACTTGAAGGGCCGCCATTGTTGCTTCAATGGGGCCGCTCCGATGAAGGAGCGGAAGACGCGACCCCAAGTTCATGCTCGACAAGCGCGAACCAGGCTTCAATGGGGCCGCTCCGATGAAGGAGCGGAAGACCGTGCCGGCGGATTTCGCCGTCCCCGTGGGCGAGAGCTTCAATGGGGCCGCTCCGATGAAGGAGCGGAAGACCGGGCGGGCCGCACGACCGCGGCGCCATCGGCTGAAGCTTCAATGGGGCCGCTCCGATGAAGGAGCGGAAGACAATCATCACGGTATAGACGCTCACCCGCACGGCCCCGCTTCAATGGGGCCGCTCCGATGAAGGAGCGGAAGACATGGTGCCTCAGAGGTTGGAGAGGAACGCTGTGAGTCTTGGCTTCAATGGGGCCGCTCCGATGAAGGAGCGGAAGACGGCGATCCGCATCACGATGACGGGGGCCCGGACGAAGCTTCAATGGGGCCGCTCCGATGAAGGAGCGGAAGACGACCCGACCGGCCAGAGCGGCGGGACGCTGGTCAGCTTCAATGGGGCCGCTCCGATGAAGGAGCGGAAGACTCGCCCCGCGGCCGTGGCTGCGGCGGGCACTGGCCGAGCTTCAATGGGGCCGCTCCGATGAAGGAGCGGAAGACGACCGACATGCTTGGGCTCGAATCGCCCCAGTTCTCGCTTCAATGGGGCCGCTCCGATGAAGGAGCGGAAAACCCGCGTGTATGCCGACTCCTCGACGACCATGCAGCTTCAATGGGGCCGCTCCGATGAAGGAGCGGAAGACGGCCCCCGGACCACCGCGGCGCCGTCGGCTACTCGGGGCTTCAATGGGGCCGCTCCGATGAAGGAGCGGAAGACGCCACCGAGGACTCGCCTCCGGTCGATTCCCCGGACGCGCTTCAATGGGGCCGCTCCGATGAAGGAGCGGAAGACGGGTTAGAACGCTCCGCGGCGGATCAGCTCGTCGAGGCTTCAATGGGGCCGCTCCGATGAAGGAGCGGAAGACGCGAGTCGGCCCGTCATTCGCGGTGCCGAAAAGCCTCGCTTCAATGGGGCCGCTCCGATGAAGGAGCGGAAGACCCCGCGTCGGCGGCTCCATCAGTCACGTGCAGGCCGCGGCTTCAATGGGGCCGCTCCGATGAAGGAGCGGAAGACCCCATCCCCGCCCACATCCCCGATAGGAATCGACAAGCTTCAATGGGGCCGCTCCGATGAAGGAGCGGAAGACGCGCCGACTGGGCCGAATACCGCGAGTGGGCCGACCGGCTTCAATGGGGCCGCTCCGATGAAGGAGCGGAAGACCCGGGCCCGTCGGCAGCGTCACGGGCAACGTGGGCGGGCTTCAATGGGGCCGCTCCGATGAAGGAGCGGAAGACGAGATCACTCGGCCGCAAGCGTCGCGGGGCCCGTAAACGCTTCAATGGGGCCGCTCCGATGAAGGAGCGGAAGACGAGCGCGCAGGCCGGCGGTAGCCCAGGGCCGCGACGCTTCAATGGGGCCGCTCCGATGAAGGAGCGGAAGACTGGGATATGCTCGCCTGCCTGGATTACATGGTCGAGCTTCAATGGGGCCGCTCCGATGAAGGAGCGGAAGACGTCGGCGAACACGGCGATGCGGCGGCGCAGGGGGTCGCTTCAATGGGGCCGCTCCGATGAAGGAGCGGAAGACCGCGATCTTGATTCCGGTCGCGGCGCGCGGTAAGACGGCTTCAATGGGGCCGCTCCGATGAAGGAGCGGAAGACCCGGCACCAACACGGCCTTCACGACCGACTGGCCGTGCTTCAATGGGGCCGCTCCGATGAAGGAGCGGAAGACGAACCAGGCGTATAACGCCGTCACCGCGGCGGCCCCGCTTCAATGGGGCCGCTCCGATGAAGGAGCGGAAGACGAGCGGACGATCGCGACTCGGCCGGGCCCTGGACCGGCTTCAATGGGGCCGCTCCGATGAAGGAGCGGAAGACTCGCCCGCGGGACGGGGCAGCGGCGGCCTCAGGGCACGCTTCAATGGGGCCGCTCCGATGAAGGAGCGGAAGACCCAGAAGTCCAGCTCCAGACGATCGAGACGGAGATGCTTCAATGGGGCCGCTCCGATGAAGGAGCGGAAGACTCACGGCAAGCTCGTCGGCACCCCGCCGCCGCCGCTTCAATGGGGCCGCTCCGATGAAGGAGCGGAAGACTCGACTGCGGCCACTCGAAGGAGACCGGCTGGTACTGGCTTCAATGGGGCCGCTCCGATGAAGGAGCGGAAGACGGAAATAGAGCGTGTCGGCGGGGTCGCGGCTGACTGCTTCAATGGGGCCGCTCCGATGAAGGAGCGGAAGACATCCGTCGCCCGTCGATCAGGGATACAGACGCGGGCATGCTTCAATGGGGCCGCTCCGATGAAGGAGCGGAAGACACCGGCAATTCCCCGACGCCCCATGCCACGGCTGCGTGCTTCAATGGGGCCGCTCCGATGAAGGAGCGGAAGACCGGCCTTCCCCGAGGGGATCGCGTCGAGATCGAGCTGCTTCGATGGGGCCGCTCCGATGAAGGAGCGGAAGACAGCGGCGTCCATGATGATGTCGAAGGCGGAAATTGTTGAGGCTTCAATGGGGCCGCTCCGATGAAGGAGCGGAAGACTGCCGGCGGCCCACCCCGAACGCGAGGAGCACGACGATGCTTCAATGGGGCCGCTCCGATGAAGGAGCGGAAGACCGGCCTGCCGGCCGGAGCCGAAGCGGCCGCGGAAGCGGCTTCAATGGGGCCGCTCCGATGAAGGAGCGGAAGACTTGAACGTGATCTTGATGTTCGACGGCGCCACGATCTGGCTTCAATGGGGCCGCTCCGATGAAGGAGCGGAAGACGTCGGCAGCGGCATCGCGGCCGATAACGCCTTCGAGCTTCAATGGGGCCGCTCCGATGAAGGAGCGGAAGACGCTCAACCGGCATCATCGGCACGATCGGGCCGTCCCCGCTTCAATGGGGCCGCTCCGATGAAGGAGCGGAAGACGGCGAAGAAACGACCGGATGGCCCGTCGCTGTTCGGCGCTTCAATGGGGCCGCTCCGATGAAGGAGCGGAAGACCGCTGGATTTCCGCCTGGCCGGCGTCGCGAAGTTGCGCTTCAATGGGGCCGCTCCGATGAAGGAGCGGAAGACCCGCCGACCTCCGGGCCCGTTGCGGTGTAACAGGTTGCGCGGGGTTCCGCGAGAGGTGGTCCCGGGCGGGTGGTTCGATCGGGTCCGGTACGGTGGACCGGCGACCGAAAGCCTTTCCGCCCGTCGGGATCCGACTCGCGAGAGGTGGCCGTTGGGAGAATTCATTCCTACCGCCGCATTGTCAAAGAGTTTGCGCACGGGATCCGTCGGAACCGCCCTTTCATCACCCCGCCGCTCGCGGGGATCCCACGACAAACCATCATACCCCGGACCCCGTCTCGGAGAAAGGAACCGGCCCGGATCGGCCGTCGTGACCCCGCCGAGCCCCCGCGGGTCAGGCCCGGCCGCCCATTCCCATCGCCCACAGGTTCAACCGGCGGTACCAGGCGTCCTCCTCGCCGACGTCCTCGGCGTAGAGCCAACCGATGACCTCGTCGGGGCGGATCGGGAGGAACCGGCTCGCCTCGGCCGGCGCATAGGAGCCGTCCTCCTGGAGCTGCTCGATGACGAGCGTCCTCCCCTTGACCAGGCGCCAGACTTCGGCGACGCGGAGGGCGGAGTAGATTGAGCCCCGGTCCGCCTCCGGAAACGAGATGTCGATCTCGACGGCCAGGTCCGGCCAGGGATAGTCCGCGGGGTCCTTCGACTCGCGGGCGAGCACTCCGTGGCCACTCGGACCTTCTCGGGGTCGAAGTAATAAGAGAGGTCCGCCTCGAGGCGCGCTCGGCTTCCTCCGATTGCCATGTGGCCTGGCCGCACGGCATGTGGAGGATGCCCGACCACGATGCCACCGCCGTGATGATGTACCTCAGCAGCTCCCTGAGATGCTCATGGAGATAGCCGATGGTCATGATCTCCAGGTCCTTCCCGTCATAGGCCAGGCGCACCGGGCTCCGCTCCTCGCGCCCTCGCACATGGCCTTGGAGACACCCCAGTCGACCCCGGAAAACCTGGTGCCGGTCGCGCGCGGCGGGGCCGGAATCGTCGTGATCGCGGACATGGGATGGCTCCTCCCGTTCAGGCCGTCCGGTCCGCCCGCGGATTCGCCGCGCGACGGCCCGGGTTGACCGCGAGCCGACCCGCCGTGGCTGGCGCCCTCGAATCGGCGCATCGAGTTCCCGGACAGCGGACGATCACATCATTCTACCGCACCGGCGCACCCGAACCAACGACGCAAGCCGGACCGGAGCCCGACGTCCGGATGATTCACCACAGAGGCTCAGAGCCCACAGAGACCGGACCCCCGAACCGCCCGGGCCGGCCGCCGGGCCCGCATCGCGGCCGAGTCGGGCCGGTGAATCGGTCGGACGAAGTTGCGCCCGGATGCTGCGACCGGCCGCTGACGATTCGTGAAACGTCATCTGCTCAAAATGGGGCCGCACCGGGTCCGGTGCGGAAGACGTCACTGGTGGTATCGACCAGTCAGCAGATCACTTTCATACTTCAATGTGGCCGTGACAGCGAGGTCGCGGAAGGTTTCCTTCAAGCACCGAGCCCGCCGCGGGACGGACGGGCTCAGAGCGGGCTACGTACCGACGAATGCTTCATGCGCTCTGCCGGAGCCACTGGACGTCCTGGGACGCAAGGCCGAAGGCGGCCCAGTCTGGTCCCATTGTCGCAACGAAGAGCCCGTCGTTCGCGTCAAGGTGCGGCAGGATCGTGTCCCTGACCGCGGCGTTGCTCGAGCCGGTGCGGACAAGCCAGACCGATCCGAGGGGATGACACCGGGTCGCCCCGATCGACTTCATCGCCTCGTACAGGCCGGAGTAATCACGCCCCGGCTGCCGAAGGTCGTACGTGATGATCCTCAGGCTCATCAAACCATCTCCCGAACCGCTGCGTAGCCGTGCGGACGGGTTCCCGATAGATACCGGGTGCATCACCGAGACCGCCCGCGGTAACGGGCTGTCCGCACGGAGGCCAGGGGGGTTCTCTCCCTTGGCCTCCGTGCATTTTAGCCCGGCCGCTTGATCTGTGCAAGTCGAGACTCAATGTATCCGTTGGCATACGACCAGAGTCCAGATCACATTCATTAACTGAACCCGGCTTCGAACCGCCGTCGCCCGGGTTCCGAGGGCAGCGCCGGTATGGCCGGGTCGAGAAATCGCCTAGGGTGTCGGCATTCCGGCGAGCAGTCCCAGCCCGTGAAACCGGCCGCCGCCAAGGCAGATCGGCCCGGGCATGGCGATGAGCTTACCAACTGCATCGCGCCAGGTGATCCGCACGTGCAGCCTTCGATGACGCCGGGTCTCGTTGGGGAACGGAACCGCGTCGCCGGTTCGGTGCCGGGCCAGAACCCGACCGTACGCCACTCAATCACGGCCTGCCGGGCCAGTTCCCTGGAATAGCCGGCCTGGACGATCGCTTTCCGCAGGAGGAACTCGATCCGGCGCTCAAGCCTGCCGAGGAGCACTTTCTGCTCCTCCGGGTCCACGTTCCGATCCCGCGATTCGGGTTCCGGAAACAGGCGTCTTCGCCACTTGCGGGGATCATCGTAGCCCGGGAGGATGACGGGCGTCACCGTCGTCCAGGTGGATGAAGGACGGGTGTAGAGCGAGACGACGCCGTCCGACTTCGGGATGACCGACAGCATGGCCACGCGCTCGCCATCCTCCTCCCGGATCAGATCGGCGCCGGACAGGAGCCGGGCGTCGGCTCGGCCGTCCTTCCCTTCTGCCTTCCCTTCGCGTGTTCAGGCGTCGGCATTTGGCTCTCTGAAGGGCCGAGCCGCCCGCGGAGCGTCGGTCTACGAAACCGAAGGTCACTGGTTCGAATCCAGTCGGGCGCATTCCGCTGGTCCGCTTGGGAAGCGGGTTTCCTCGTTTTAGGGTGGATGGTGGGGCACGGCGTGGGGCACGAACCGTTTGAAAAGCCCTCGCCTAAGCCTTGCCATTGGTCGTCCCTCTCTGGCGGTCGAACTAGCGGGGCGCGCTGCTCTCCCTGTCGGTAGGAGAGAGAGCGTCCAGCAGCGTCGGGATCGAGTCGGCGAGGAGACGCATTTGGGGTGCTGCGTCTTTGAGAACGCTGAGGGCATCGAGGAGGTCATCTTTGGGAGGGATCTCTGGGTGCCGTGTGGAGGCACGGACTACAGCGGCGGCCTCGCCCTGGTCGTCGCCGCTCAGGAAGCCAGGCGAGACACCCAGGAGATCCGCTAAGGCAAGAAGGTTTCGCGCGCTCGGGTGGTTGGAGCCGCTTTTCCAGTTCCCGATGGTGTTCTCACTAACGCCGAGTTTCGTCGCCAACCACTTCTGTTCGAGCTTCTTCGTTCGAATCAGCCTCGTCAGAGTGACTCCAAGGGAGGTTGGATTGAGGTTTTGGGTGCGCGTAGAAATACCGTCCGCCAATCGCAATATCTTTGGTTCTGGAAAAGCTAATCAAAATATCTTTGGATTCGAGAGGAGAAAGGAAATGCCGCAGGAATTCTCACGCGAACCGGCCTCCGACCATCGCCGAACGCTAGACTCGGCGACCCGGCGAATCTCGTCCGGGCAGATTGATATGTCGATTACCTACGTCCCACTGGGGCCCAGCCGCTGATGGCGCGCTCGGCTGAAGAGCACATCCCCGCCGATGTGCTGGCTGCCGCGCGTCGCGGAGGTCTCGAAGATCCTCTGTGGTATGTCGGTCGGTCGAATGGCCACGAGAATCTGAAGGTCGAGCTCAGCATCGATGATGAAGTCCGACTTGCCGAAGCCAAGGCCAGAGGTGAGTCGCCGGAATCCTCGCCCGGGGAAGACGACGAAATCTAAGGCAGCTTGCGCTGTTCGTCGCGGCGTTTCAGCGTCCGGCCGATCCGGCCGTCCAGACGCTTCAGCGTTCCCTTGAGCCGTCCTTCTGATCGGCGATTGATCCAAGGTGGACGCGGTTCGGGCGCCGGAAGATCGTCGAACTCGAGCGCGAGATGACGCTGCAGCCATTTCTTCGCCGCCAGTTGTTTGCGATCGGACAACGGGAAGATCCTTGAGCCGATCAAGGCAACGGCTAGAAGCGTTGCAAGGATCGCGCAGCCGAGCCATATCGACCTGAAGGTGTCACCGGCGAGCTGGCCTGATTCGTGCTTGGTCAAGGCAAGCGCGGCGGCGCCGATGAAGGGGAGGAGAGCACTGACCATCACCACCACCCTGGCGCCTCGGAGGAGACGTGCCGTGAGGCGATGTACAGACGGGCGAACCGCGTAGGCGGCGATGACGCTGGGCACCAGCAGCAGGAGGGTAGGCACACTGTTGGGCGAGCTTTTGGCGGCACCGGCGAGAAAGAAAGCAGCCCACATCGCCACCGCGACGAAGATGCCAGCCACCGTAGCGCCGGTGATGAACTCGTCATGGGCGACGCGTAGTCGCGTCCAGGCCAGGGTCTTCAAAGGTCCAGCGGCGGTTCGCTCGTACAAGTGGAGACGCGAGACGTTCCCGAGCAGCCGTCGAGGATCGCCTCGGCGCTCGGATTTGGCCTCGTCGGGATGGGACCATCAATCCGCAGGAGCCCGGCATCGTAGATCTCGAGGCCGGTCGGGGCTTCGAACTCGAAGTGATAACTCGCAGCGCCGATATAGGGCGTCTCGATCCAGAGCTCATAGCCGCTCCAGCTGAGCGCGGCGAAGGAAGCGCGCCGAAGGCGCTTTTTGGGCCGGACGTCGGAGACCTGCTCATCAAAAGAGAGCTTCACGATCCCTTGGCGGGTGCGCCCACCGATCAGTGGCGTCATCGCCACCGATGCGCCGGCGCAGATTTCAAGCATCCGGGCCAGTTGATCGTCTTCGCGCTGGGCCTTCGAGATCAGGCGGCGTGCTTTCGTCTCTCCTGGTGCGCCACTCGAATTTCGCAGCTCTTCAAGCCGCACGTCGGCCAGGAGGACTTCGCTCATGCAGATCTGGCGGGCGATGTCAGCGATTCCGACCGACGCCTCGGGATCGAAGAGTCCAAGGGATTCCAGGCTGTTCGTAATGAGAATTAGAAGGAATTGGGTGGTGACGAGGCCGTTCCAATGGCGGGGAGGCAGGCTGAGCGCCCGGCCGCTCTCGTCCCGAAGATCGAAGTTCGCGAATAACGGCTCGGGTGGCTGCGGTGCGCGGCGTGGGTCATAGCGACTATCCATTCCCTTGGGCAGGAAGAACAGAGGTGCGTAGTAGACGTCTTCTCCGACCACGGAGCCCAGTGGAGGCACCGTGCTCGGCAGGAGGAAATCGACGCTCATCTGCCGGTTGACCGCGGTGTCGTCGAGGAGCGTGACCTTCTCCTTGCGCCGGAGGATCCAACCAGGACCCGTCGCACCGGCAAGGAGGTCGGCGGCCGAGCGTCCGAGTGCGGCGAGCTTCTGTGGGGTATCTGGATAAAGGGCCTCGGCGGACATCGGCCGGAGACTGTATCCAGCAGGTCCGTTTTTAGGCCACCTTCGTACCAATCAGTTGTCAAACCTCAAGGAGGTCACAGCAGTCCTTCCGCGATTCGTCGGTACCGTGAGAGCAGTCTCGGCCCACCGACGACCGAGTTCCCTTGGGGCACGAAATGGGGCACGGAGCCACACAGAGTCCAGCCGATCTCGGCCGAGTCCGATCTGACGAAGCTCGCCTGAAACCGTGCTCCACGTAGCCCAGCGGGGTCCCCGTCGCGGTCTACGAAACCGAAGGTCACTGGTTCGAATCCAGTCGGGCGCAGTCCGCTCTGTCGCTTTCCTTCCCTTATCCATTCCCTTCGGCCAAGAACTTTGACCATCCTGGCTCTACAGCGCCGCCTCGCGGCGGCTGCCCCTGACGCGGACATCATTCTCCTCGGGTCACGCGCGAAGGGCGAGGCCCGGCCCGGCAGCGATCTGGACCTGTTGGTGATCGTGCCCGATTTCGCGCGCGGCTCCGCGAGGAGCTGCGGGGACTCGATGTGGCGATCGGCCTGGTCGTCTACCGCGGGCGCGAGGCGGACGAGTGGCGCGGTGTACCCGGCACCTTTCTTCATCGGATCCGCGGGGAAGGCCGCGTCATTGCCGGAGCGCGACCCGGGCGAGACCTCCGGCATCCTCCGCAAGAAGGCCGAGGAGGATGCGACTGCGGTCCGTGAGTCCGCGGCCCATCAGGAGATCGCGGACAGCATCTGCCCCGTTACCCCCGGTAGGGCATGGGGAAGTGAGTCGGCCGTCGGATTGACGCATGGTCCTTGTATGGCGTATTGATACGCGATACACTCTCGGATCATGGTCAAGAATGCCGACATCTACGTTCTCGCCGGGCTCCTCGCGCAGGACGAACAATGGAGCTACCGGTCGCTCGCGGACCGGCTCCAGGTCTCGCACCCCGTCGTCCAGCGCGCTTTGGCGCGGGCAAAGGAGGCGGACCTGTATTCGGCGGATCGACGTGAGGTCCACCGCCCTCACTTCGAGGAGTTCGCGATCCACGCGCTGCGGTTCGTCGCACCGGCGCGGTTGGGAGCCTTGATGCCTGGGGTGCCGGCGGCCTGGGGAGCAGAGCCGATGGCCGGCGCGATCCGTTCCTCCGGGGAGGAGCCGCCCCCGGTGTGGCCCTTCGCTCTGGGTCGTGTACGGGGCCAGGCGATCGAGCCGTTGCACGTGGCCGCACCCGAAGCGGTCGAGGACTGGCCCGAGCTCGGGGAGCTCCTCGCCCTCCTGGACAGCCTCAGGGCCGGCGATGCACGAGTGCGGAAGGTGGCCGGCGACCTTCTCTCCGAGCGCACGCGCTCCCGGGCTTCGGTCGCCGACCGATGAGCGCTCTGCAGCTCGAGGCCGCCGCGACGGTCCTGGGCCCGTTGGTCGAGGAGCTCGTCTTCGTCGGCGGCGCGACGGTCCACCTCTGGATCACCGAGCCTGGTGCACCGCCCGCCCGCGCCACTGAGGACGTCGACGTCATCTGCGAGGTGGCCAGCCGGGCGGCCTATTACCGGCTCGGCGAGCAGCTACGCGAGCGAGGCCTGCGGGAGGCGGCCGACGCGCCGGTTCTGTGTCGGTGGCAAAGCGCCGAGCCGCGCCTGGTCCTCGACGTCATGCCGATCGACGCCGACATCCTCGGGTTTTCGAACCCGTGGTACGAAGAGGCGATATCGACCGCGGCGACCGTCGCTCTGGCCTCCGGAGTCGAGATCCGCGCCGCGGTCCCGTTGCTGCTCGTCGCGACCAAGCTCTGTGCCTGGAAGGGCAGGGGCCGCGGTGATCTGCTCGCAAGTCTCGACGTCCACGACGTGGTGACGTTGATCGACGGTCGCCCCCGGTTGGTAGAGGAGGTCCGCTCCGCCCGGCCGGAGCTTCGGGATCACATCCGAGCTGAACTGACGGCGCTTCGGGAGGAGCCCTACTTCGACTACGCGGTGGAAGGTGCCGTGGCGGGCTACGGGTCGCTCGGCGCCGATCGCGCGCACCTTGTCGACGGCCGCCTCGACGAACTCCTGGCCTGACATCGCCGGGGCAACACTTGGGGCATCATGCCCCACGGATCCAGGGCGATCTCAGACGAAATCGATCTCCCGAAAGGCGCTCTGGAGCGGGCTCGACGGTGTTCGGACGAACTCAGGAGCGCGTCTACGAAACCCGAAGGTCACTGGTTCGAATCCAGTCGGGCGCATCTTGTCGTGGCCCATTTGCAGAGAGAGATCCGGCTTCTGCAAGCGGGATCGGGGCCATCCGTGGTGGGTCAACCGAGGTCAATGGACCCGACGAAGCGCTCATCCGGGGTTTCGTTCCCTGGGGGGCAGTCCAGGAACGCGGCCAAGAGGCTATCCGGCTGGCTCGGTCGTCCCTTCGTTCAGCCGCGCCAGATACTCGTCATATACATAGAGCTTGCCGCGCTGGCGCCCGGTGATCTCGCGCAGGATCCCCGCCTGCTCGAGGCGGTTGACCGCCGAGTAGATCGGCGGCGCGCTCAGCCCGAGCACCTCCGCCGCCACGGTGGGGCGGAAGACGACGAAACGCGAGGCCAGGTCGTGGACCCGGGCGGCCGTCGCCGCCCCGCGGCCGAGCTCGTGGATCACCTGCCGGTCGCGCTCGATCATCTGCACCAGGTCGCCGGTGGTCTTGGTGGTCGACTCCGCCACCTCGATCACCCCTTCGAGGAAGAAGCGCAGCCAGGCCTCCCAGCCGCCCTCGGTGCGGATCCGCTGCAGGTGGTCGTAGTAGTCGTCGCGGTTCTGCTTGAGGTAGAGGCTCAGATAGAGGAGGGGACCTTTGAGGACCCCGTCGGCGACCAGGAGGAGGGTGATCAGGAGCCGCCCGACCCGCCCGTTTCCGTCCAGGAAGGGGTGGATCGACTCGAACTGGGCGTGGGCCAGGGCTGCCTTGATCAGGATCGGGGTGCGCTCCGGTTGATCGTGGAGGAATCTCTCGAGCGCCGCCATCGACGGCTCGACCTCCTCCCAGGGCGGCGGCACGTAGCGCGCGACCGAGGGCTGGGCGCCGCCGATCCAGTTCTGCTCGCGGCGGAACTGCCCCGGCGTCTTCTCCGATCCGCGGCCCGAACCGAGGACGGCGTGAACCTCGCGGAAGAGTCGATTGCAGAGCGGCAGGCCGTCGTCCCTGATCAGCTCGAGGCCGCGGTTCATCGCGCCGATGTAGTTGGCCGTCTCCCTCGCGTCGGCGATCGGCACCCCGGGAGCTGCGTCGGCCTCGAAGAGGAGGAGATCGGAGAGCGAAGACTGGGTGCCCTCGATCTGGGACGAGAGGACCGCCTCCTTGCGGACGTAGGAGGCCAGGAACTGGTCGGGGTCGGGGAGCAGCAGGGTGATCCCGTCGAGTCGCCCGAGGGCCTGGTTTGCCCGGGCGAGCAGCTCCTGCAGTTCGGGGTCGATCGCCAGTGGCGGGTCGGGTGGCAGCGGGGCGGGGAGGAAGGCCGAGTAGGTTTCGTCGCCTTCGGCGATCGCGCGCAGCGCACCCGAGCGGGTCTGGGTCTGGGGAGTCTCCGGCATAGGAAGCCAACGAATCGATCGTTTAGCTGAGCATCAGCTTACTAAGCGAAACGGCGCTAACCTTTAATAGGCGGTGGGGGAACAGAGCGAACGTTTCCTAAGGCCTGGGGCTGGGGCTGGGGCGATTCGACCCTGCCGGAGAAGGTTCGGAGGGCGGTCTCGCCTACCTGCGCGAGCGGATGCCCGAACTCCCGAAGCGGGAGGCGCATGCGTGATTCCGCGCACCCCGCGCAGGGCGAGAGGCAACTACGGTTGAGCCGGGTGCGGAAATCATCCTCTTCGGCTCGCGCGCTCACGGTGAGACTCGGTCGGACAGCGACCTCGATTTGCTCGTGATCGAGCCGGACTTTGCCCGGCGCGGGGAGGAGTACGGAAAGCTGCGAAAGGAGCTGCGAGGGCTCGGAGTCGCGGTCGACCTCGCCATCTACCGCCGCCGCGAGGCGGAAGTGTGGGCGGATTGCCCGGGAGCTTCCTTCACCGGGTGCTCGGGGAAGGCCGCGTACTCGCCCGAGACTGACGAGAGCATCCTCGGATCAGTTCGACACGGTGAAAGGTGCCGCAAGGAAGATCGGCCTCCCCCGGAGGCTGCGCGTGATCGGCTTTACGATCCTGTACTTGCCCGGGCTGAAGTTGTCGGGCACCCGCATCGTGCTGCATTGGCCGGCCGCGCCGGCACCGTCGTAGCCCAACCAAAGCGCTTACATGGCTTCGTCTGGAAGCTTGATCGGAGTCCAGCTTCCGCCGATCTCGCGTTGCAACCGAAATTCTTCACCGAAGCTGAATTCGATCGCACCCATGTTTTCTGGTCGGCTCAGAAGCAGCTCGCCAGGATGGACGACCTGCGAGCTCAGGCCGAGCTGCGGCGCCCAGCTTGAGGTCATACCGGTAGGCGCCAAGGTCGCGTGGCGGGACGAGGAAGTCTTTGACTTTGTGTCCGGCGCCGGCGTACTTGACCCGAACCTTTCCCTGGGCCACCACCGGCCCACTTCGACCGACTGGTGGCGTACAGACGGGATCCGGCCTCTTCGAGTGAATAGCGGCGACTCCGCAGGCGCACTTGGCTTTGTGACTACCTGTCCGTGTCGCATTTCGGTGCCATCGGAGCAGGAGATCGCTCTTCTACGCGATGGTCTCCGACTGCGCCAAGTGGCGAAGCCGTGGCGATCTGGTCCGGCTTCAACGGCACCGAAAGGGTGATCGAAGGAGCGTCCCGCCCGGCCCCCTAACCGATCGCCAGGTGCCGCATGCACGGGAAGCACGCAGTCGGGTAGGTGCGTCCCATGCGACGGGTGGGAGCGAGGTTCGCGGCGATCGGCCTTGCGGGGGCGACGGTGTTGATCGTGGCGGCGCTTGCCGGCTGCGGGTCGGGATCGGGCTCGACCTCGGCGGGCGACGCGCCTCCGCGGTTGGGGCCCGCGTGCCGCGGCTCCGAACTCGCGATCAAGGCCGAGCGGCACTCCTCGATCGGCGCGGGAGGAACCATCTACACCCGTCTCCACGTCGCCAACCACTCGCGCCGTCCCTGCACGGTCGCGGGGGTGCCGAAGGTGGTCGCCCTGGATCGACACGGCAGGCCGATCGGGGTCGGCGAACCGATGCCACTCGAACGGCTCGGGAAGGGCGGGCGCCTCCGGGTCAGGCTCGACGCCGGCGGGTCCGCGAGCTTCCGCGTCGTCCACTACGACGGGATCGGCGCGGGGGCCTGTAGGCAGGCCTCCGTCCGCAGGCTGCGGGTCACCATCCCCGGGAGCGGCCCGACCCGGGTGGTGCGGGTCTCGATGGGCTACTGCCCGAAGCCCGGGGCCGGCCTCAGGCTGCGGGTCTGGCGGATCGAATGACCGGGGTGGGTGGTCGCCCGGCGACGATGCCGAAGTGGGCGCCGCATCGGCTGGGTCGATCGACCGGATCACGATCTGGCGGATTCGTTTTCTCGGACCCCACGAGTGCAACTTGTCAATCGGCCGCGCATCGGTCCGCACCCTCGCAACGGCTAAACCTTCGGTAGGACCACATTGCGAAGGCTGCTCGCGAACGTCACTTTTAGGCGCCATGTCTCGTCCGCAGGTGAGAAGGTCCGTTCTCGCGACGCTCGTCGCCGGAATCCTCGCGGCCTGCCTCTGCTGGGGCGCCACCGGTGCGCAGGCGGCGAACGGGTGCTGGTCGGGCCCGAGCGGCGGCAACTGGAGCAACCCGTCGAACTGGCGCGAAGGGATCGTTCCCGGGCCCGGGAACGTGGCGACCCTGAACGGCATCACGGGCGGGTGCAACATGCCCACCACGGTGGTCGTCGACACCGACGTCTCCGTCGGCATCCTCTCCTCCCCCTTCACGAAAGTCGAAGTCCAGGCCGGCAAGACGCTGACGGTGACGGGCGACGCCGGCCCGAGCGAATCCGGCACGAGCACCGTCAGCCTCGGGGCGAACGCGAAGCTCCACGTGCCGGAAAACGCCGTCTTGCGCCCCTCTGGGGCGATCGAAATGGAACCGGGGGCGGAATTCAACGTGGAGGGCACGGTCCACCCGTTCAACCTGTTCACGACGGTCGGCGGAACCGCGAACTTCAGTGGCACGTCCGAGATCCTCCTGGACAGCGAGTCGATGCTCCTGGGTAACCCGAACACGAGCCGCACGAAGATCAACCTGCAGGGGAAAGTCGACATGAGCGGCGGCTACAAAGGTGGCGCCGCCTACCTCTACCCGACCGCGGACTCCCCCGCCAGCACCGCCGAATGGAAAGGCCCGGCGGACTCGCAGCTCAACGCGCGGATGGTGAACCAGACCTCCTTCGCGATGAGCGGCTCGCTCGAAGTCGGCGAAGTCGCGATCACCGACGGCACCCTGCACCTGACCGGCAACGCGCCGTGCACGATGTCGAAGCTCACCCTCTCCTCGCCCTCCGTCATCGACCTCGACGCGAGCCGGAATTGCAACGTCAGCGGCAAACTGGACATGCGCAGCGAGAGCCGGTTCGGCGGCCGCAGCGGCCCCGGCACGCTCACCGCCGGCAGCGGGGACCTGACGAACGGGCGCTTCGACGGCGGTGGCCTGACCCGGATCACCGGCACCACCACGATCGGCGGCTCGGGCCCCACGATCATCCGCGGCGGCGCCACCGTGCGCACCGAGGGCGCGACCGCCTGGCAGTGGGGCATCGTCGAACTCGGCGCCCCCGGCGAGGGAGGGACCTGGGAAAACACCGGAACGCTGACCATCGACAGCAGCAGGGTCAGCTCCGAAGGTGTGCCCCTGGCCCTGAACAACGGCGGCGGCACCGGCGTCCTGCGCAACCTCGCGGGCGCCACCATTGCCCGGCAGGCGCCGCTCGGCGAGTTCTCGATGAACGCGCGGATCGAGAACGCGGGGACGATCGACGTGCGGGCGGGGACGATCGGCAAAGCCGGCGGCACCGGCACGATCGTCCAGAGCGGCGGCGCGACCCACATCGCCGCGGGCGCGACGCTCGAGGCGGACCTCTCGATGAGTGGCGGCGTCCTCAGTGGGAGCGGCACGGTGCGCGACGTCGTCAACTCGGGCGGCACGGTCGCCCCGGGCGACTCGACCGGCACCCTGACCGTGTCCGGGGATTACACCCAGGGCTCCGGCGGCACCTTCGAAGCCAAGCTCGCGGGCGCAACGTCCGGCGCCTTCGGGCAGCTCGCCGTCCTCGGCGCCACGACGCTGGACGGCACCGTGAAGATCGTCCGCGCGTCGGGATTCTCACCCGCCCTCGCCGACACTTTCAAGATCCTCCAGGGCGGCTCGCGCACCGGCGAATTCGCCTCGCTGGCCGGGGACGCCACGGCGCCGGGCGGTCTCGTCTTCGGCGCCACCTACCAGTCCGACGGCGCGACGCTCTGCTTCGCGGGCGGCGGGCTGTGCCCGGGGACGGCGCCACCGCCGGACTCAGGAACCCAGCCGCCGGCGACGACCCCGGTGGTGCCGGCGAACCCGGCAACGCCGCTCGGGCCCGCGCCGGGGAAGCCGCCTGCGCCGACGACGTCGCCCGAGTCGGGAAAGACGGTGAGCCTCGCCAGTATCGCGTCGCTGCCGTCGGCCAAATCCTGCATCAACCGCCGCTCCTTCAAGCTCAGCCTTCGTGTGCCCAAAGGCATGAAGGTCGCCTCCGCCGAAATCTTCGTCGGCGGCAAACGCGTCGCCGCCGTCAAGGGCAAAGGCCTCACCGGGCAGATCACGCTGAGAAACCTGCCGCAGGGGAGCTTCGTCCTGCAGGTCACCCTCGTCGCCGCCGACGGCACGAAGGTCACCGGCAAGCAGACCTACCCCGCCTGCGCCTCGAAAAAGAAACCCCCTAAGAAGCCCTCGAAGGCCTGATGCACGCGCTGCCGCTCCCCGGCCGCGGCGTCCTCCGGCCCGCCGCCATCGCCGCGGCTTTGGCGCTTCTCCTCGCCCTGGTCCTCACCCTCGTGCCGCTGGGCGGCGGGGCCGCGATGGGCCCCTTGGCGCCGACGATCGACCGCGCCTCGGCGATCGCCGCTGTGCGGCACCTGCCGCTCTCCTTCGAAGAGAACGCCGGCCAGGCGCCGGCGGGCGTGCGCTTCGTCGCCCGCTCGCCGGGGTTCGCACTGGCCCTCGACGGCGACGGCTCCCAGCTGCGCCTCGGCGCCGTCTCGCTGCGGACGCGCTTCGTCGGCGGCCGGCCGACGGCCGTCCGCGGGATCGACGCGCGCCATGCCCGCACCAACTACCTCACCGGCGATTCGCCGGCCGACTGGCACACCGGCGTGCGGACGTTCGACGGCGTGCGCTACGGCTCCGTCTGGCCGGGCATCGACGTCGCCTTCCACGGCACCCGGCAGCAGCTCGAGTACGACTACATCCTGTCCCCGGGTGCCGACCCCGGTCGGATCGCCCAGCGCATCGCCGGCGCGCGGGGCCTGCGGATCGACCGCGCGGGCGACCTCGTGATCGACGTGCCGGGCGGGGCCCTGCGCCAGCGCGCCCCCGTCGCCTTCCAGGTGCGGGGCGGCCTGCGTGAGCCGGTCGCCAGTCGCTTCGTCCTCCACGGCGACACGCTGGGGGTCGCCGTCGGCGCCTACGACCACAGCCGCCCGCTGACCATCGACCCGACCCTCGCCTACGCGACCTACCTAGGCGGCGACGGCATCGACGCGGCCTACGGTGTGACGGTCGACGCCGACGGCAACGCCTACGTCGCCGGCTACACCTCCTCGGCGAGCTTCGCCACCGACGGCGCCTTTCAGGGCGAACACGCGGGCGCCGGCGACGCCTTTGTCGCCAAGCTCGCCGCCGACGGCGCCGGCCTCCAGTGGCTGACCTACCTCGGCGGCAGCGACGAAGACGTCGGCAGCGGCGTCGCGCTCACCCCCGACGGCGACGTCGTCGTGGCCGGGACCACGAAATCTTCGAACTTCCCGACCGTGGACCCGACCCGGCCGACCTACTCGGGTGGCACCGACCTGTTCGTCGCCCGTCTCGGCAAGGAAGGCGATTCGCTCAAATGGTCGACGTACCTGGGCGGCGCCCAGCAGGAGTCGCTCGGCGACGTGGTCGTCAAGGCGGACGAAAGCGTCGTCGTCGGCGGCATCACGGCCTCGCACGACCTCCCCGTCGCGGGCGGCGGGCTGGAGGCCTCCTACGGGGGCGGCTTGTCCGACGGGTTCGTGCTCGAGCTCGGTCCGACCGGCGCGCTGACGCGGGGTGGCTACCTGGGCGGCCTGGATGCCGACCGCCTCGTCGGGTTGGCGATCGACGGCGAACGCATCTACGCGACCGGCGGCACCTACTCCACCGACTTCCCGATCACCGGCGGCGCCCAGCAGAGCACCCTCGCCGAAGGGCCCTTCGAAGAACCCTCGCGCGACGCCTTCGTCACCCGGATCGACGAAAACCTCGGCCGCATCGCCTTCTCGACCTTCCTCGGTGGCGGTGGGGACGACCTCGCCCAGGGCATCGCCGTCGACGACGAAGGCAACGCCTACATCGGCGGCGGCACCACGTCGACCGACCTGCCCGGGGCGGACGGTGGCTTCCAGGCGCACATCTTCAACGAATACCAGTACGACGGCTTCGTCGCGAAGGTCCCGACCCTCGGCGGGGGCGACGGCTGGTCGAGCTATCTCGGCGGCACCCTCTACGACGACATCGAGGGCATCGTGGTCGACGACGACGGCACCTCCTACCTGACCGGCACCACCTATTCGGCCGACCTCGCGACGACCGACGACGCGCTGCAGAAGACGAAGCCCGGCGCCGGCAACACGGTCGACGGCATCATCGCCCAGGTCAGTCCCGAAGGCGACGAGCTCCAATACCTGACCTACTTCGGCGGCACCGAATACGACTTCGGCAGCCGGATCGCCCTCGGTCCCGACGGCAAGGTGGTCGCGGTCGGCGGCACCACCTCGACCGGCCTGCCGACGACGTCGGGTGCGTTCCAGACCGCGAAGGCCGACACCAATGACAGTTGGGTGGCGGCGTTCCGGACCCGCCGCCCGACGACGGTGAGCCTCGCCTGTGGCTCCGCGCAGGTGGACGTGGGGACGGCCGTACCGTGCGAGGCGGTCGTCGCCGACAAAGGCAGCGGGCCCTCGACCCTGCCGACCGGCGACGTCAAATTCTCCAGCGACCAGCCGGGAGCGTTCTCCGATGACGGGACCTGCACCCTCGCCACCGGCCTCTGCACCCTCACCTACACGCCGACGGAGGAGGGCACGGGGGCGCACAAGGTCACGGCCAACTACACCGGCGACGACGACCACGCCGGTTCGAAAGCGACCGCGAGCGTCGTCATCAAAGGCACCGTCAAACCGCCGCCCGGCGGCGAAGGCCCACCCGTCCAGCCTCCCGGCACCCCGCCGGGCGACGGCAGCGGCGGTCCCGGCACGCCCCCGGCCAACGGCGCCGGCCCACCCGGCACGCCGAACCCGGGCAACGGCAACGGTCCCGAAGACGACAGCACCGACGCAGGCCTTCGCGGCCTGGCTCTGAAGCCCTCGAGCTTCAAGGCCGCGGCTTCGGGTCCGAGCGTGCCGGCGGCCGCCCAGAACGGCGTCGGCACCTCCGTCACCTTCACCCTCGCGACGGCCGCATCGGTCCGCTTCACGATCGAACGCGGCGAAGACGGCCGCTCCGTCAAACAGGGCAAGAAGACCTCCTGTGAAAAGCAGACCTCGAAGAACAAGAAGAGCCCCGCCTGCACCCGCTGGACCCCCCTCCAGGGCTCCTTCACCCGCGCCGGCATCAAGGGCAGGAACACCTTCAAGTTCTCGGGCCGCACCTCGAACGCGAAGCTCGCGCCCGGTGATTACCGCCTCCTAGCGACCCCCACGGTCAGCGGCGGTAAACCGGGCGACGCCGCGACGGCGACGTTCACCATCGTGCGCTGAGCTTCGGCCCGGCTCTCGGGGATCTACCGCAGTCGCGGACCGGCGACCGACCTGGAGAGCCAGCTGGCTCGTAGTTCCTGGCCACGTTGTTCATCCGGGCCTCACTTCCCCGACGCCTCCCCTAGCCGAGCCTGAGGCTGATCGGGCTTTGCCGGCGCGAGTCCGGCTGTTGGGCGGAGTGGAGGGCGCCGGGCCGCCAACTCGTCCACTGCCTCTTGACTCGTCCCGCCCCCCGGCGGAGACTCCCTTGGACCGACGACCCCGGGCCCCGCTGCCGGGGTCGTTGCGTTTCACGGCCCGGCGACCTGATCCGCATCGGCGATGGTGGTGGTCCCCCACCCGAAGTGAACGTCGTCGACGCCGGCCGCGTATCCCTGCCATCCACCGGGATCCCGGCCGCCCTGGCCTGACCCAGTACAAGGAGGCACGAAATGAAACGGTCCCTTTTGGCCGCCGGCGCGATGGCGCTGGTCGCGGCAATGCTTATCGCCGGTTGCGGGGGTGGAGGCTCCTCGTCGAGTTCGACCATCGAAAGCGAACCGGCGGCCGCCGAAACCGAAGCGCCCAAGGAAGAAGCTGCCGCGAAGCCGGCCGCCGAAGAAGAACCCGAACCCGAAGGCGAACCGACACCGGTCTCCCTGGGCGAAGCCGCCGGGGTCGGGCAGGTCCTGGTCGACTCGGAAGGGATGACGCTCTACTACTTCCAGAAGGACCAGAAAGGCAGCGGCAAGTCGAAGTGCGAAGGCTCCTGCGCCGTAGCCTGGCCGCCGCTCACCACCGAAGGCGAACCGGAAGCGATGAAGGGCGTCAAGGCGACGATGCTGGGGACGATCGAACGCAAGGACGGCTCGACCCAGGTCACCTACGCCGGTTGGCCGCTCTACACCTTCGTCGGGGACAAGAAGCCGGGCGAAGACAACGGCACCGACTCGAAGGCGTTCGGTGCTTCCTGGTATCCGCTCCACTCGAACGGCGAGAAGGCCGGGCACTGAGCCTAGATGGTTGATTCCACGACCTCCGCGGTGGGGAGTGACGAGGGACCCTCGGGTGCGGGTCACGCGAGGCGCACGAGAGGGACACGGATCCGTGCACGGAAGTCCGACCTCGTCACGGAGACCGTGGGAACTCCACGCTTCCGTGCGTGTCGTCCGACGGTCACGGATGCGCGGGCGACCCTGGTTACGCATAGGTTCACTCAGGTCGCCCGCACTCTCCGGGACCTCGATCCCGGTGCCGGGAGGTGACCCGGAGCGCACGGGGGTGTGACGTTCCCGGCATCTTCGTCACGGATCGGGGCGAGGTCGGGGGAACGTGGCGGCTCTCCCCGGCTTCTCTCGCGCGGGAGGGTGACGGATGTTTCACGAACCCCTCACGTCCTGGGCACCTGACCTCGGACGCCGGCGCCCGGCCGCCGCGCCCGAAGCACGCCCGTCCCGCATGGAATCAACCGTCTAGCTGGGGGCGCCTCCGTTCGGAACCGGGCCTTCCGGCCGGAGGCCTGCTTCGTCTTGGTCGACTGCCTGACTAGGATCCCCGCGCCCGGGGAAACGGAGTCCAACGAAGGGGACGTCAGTGATGAGAGCTCGTCTGGTGGCAGTGCTTGGAGTTGCGTTGTTGGTCGTGGTACCGGTCTTTGCCGCGCAGCCGGCGCCCGCCCGGGCGGTGAAGGGGGGCACCTCGCGTCCCAACTGCAATCAGCTCGTGCCGATCGGCAAGGTGGAGGAAATGGTCGGCGGGGAAGTGACGCTGGAACATTTCGGGCATTCCGACTTCATCCGCAACGCCACGACCCCCGGGACCGAACGCGGGACCGAGTGCGTCTACGGCACCACGGAAGCGACCGCGAACGCCTATGGCCTCGCGGGCACGGTCAGCGTCGCCTTCCAGGAGACCCCTAAGCAGTGGAACGCGTACCGCGCCTCGGCCAAGAGCTACCCGGGTCTCGAAGCCACCGTCTTCAAGCCGGTCGCGCTCGGGGGCGGGACGCAGGCGTTCGTTCTCCACCAGGTGCTGGGAGAAGGCGAACCGGACCTCTACTACCTCTACGTGTTCACCAAGGCGCACAACATGTTCAGCATCGACTTTCTCAACGGCGTCACCTTGAAGACCGAGGAAGCGTTGGCGCGGGAACTGGCGAAGTCGCTCGACGCCGCGTGGCGCGCCACGCCGTAGGCGACTCCACGACCACGATGCTGGGAACCTGCCGCGGCCGGCTCGGCTACCCCGAGACGGTCGCGCACACCGCGTACGGGGTGATCGTGTAGGCGGTTTCTTTCGCGCTGGTCGTCTGCACGTACCACGCACCCGGGTTGGCGCCGATCGGCTGGTCGAACCTCACATAGATGGTGTTGTCTTCGCCGGCAGACGAGAAGCCTCCGCCGAGCGCGCTCGTCCCCGGCGGACAGAAGGCGTAGGCGGAATCGAGGTTGATCCCTCCGCCCGAGCTCCCGACCGGGGTGCCGGTGATGACCTGGTAGTTGCTGATCCCGGGAGATCCCTGGATGCCCTGGATCCCCTGGACGCCGTGTTCACCCTGGGTCCCGGCCGGTCCCTGCGCCCCGGCGGGTCCGACAGGTCCGGCGGGTCCGACGGAACCGGACAGCGCGGCCTTCGCCTTCTTGCTCAGCTTGGCGGGGGTGACGGCTTCCCGCTTCAGCTGCCTGGTGCCGACGCTTTCCTTCCCCAGCCGCGAGGCCGCGTAGGCCGTTCCGCCGCCGAGGAGAAGCAGGAGGCAGAGAGTTGAGATCAGGTTCGAGTAGGTGAGCTTGCCGCGGACGCGGTGCATGGAGGTCCTTCCGTCGGTCTGGACGAAGAGGACGAGACCTGCGCGAGCCTCTCAGGGCGCCGCGCCGGGAGCAAGCAGGGACCGGCCAGGTCGTCTCCCGTCCTCAGGCAGGGGGCAGGACCGTGAAGGTCGTGCGCTTGAGCGGTCCGGTGCCCGCGCCGCTCTTGGCGATGGCGGTGAGGCGGTAGGTGCCGGGCGCGAGGTCGGTGACCTTGCCGGCGTGGCGGTAGCGGCCGCTGAGGCGAATCGAGTCGCGCCCGGCGGCCGCTGCCGTGCTGAGGCGGGTGACGACGTGGAAGCGCCGCCCGTGTCGGGCTTCGATCGCGAACGTCACGGTCGCCGCGGCGGAGAGTGAGAACCTCACCTCGGTCCCCCAGTCGCCTCGCGCCCCGACCCTCCCGAGCGGCTGGGCGTGGAAGCTCTTCGGCTTGACCGCCAGCGATCCGATCTTCACGGGCGGGGCGGGATCGGCGGGCGCCGGCGTGGTCGGAGCCTGCTGCCCGGTCCCCGCCGGAGCCTGCCCGTTCCCGGTCGGCGGCGAGGTCGCTTCCCCGCCCGGGGCCGTCACCGCCGGGCACGGACCTTCGTGGACCGCCGCCGAGGTCGGGCAGGAGTCCTGGGTGATGTCGCCGTAGCCGTCGCCGTCGACATCGGGCTCGATGTCGGCGTCGTAGAGGAAGGTGCCGTTGTGGGTTTCGCCCGAGGCGGCGAGGCCGTCGCCGACGTTGTCCACCTCGCTGTAGGTAGCGCTGCCGCCACTCGCCTGGAACCCGAAGTTGCGGCCGCTCGGTTTGCCGAGCCCGAGGTAGGCGCCGACGGGGATCGGCAGGCGCGTCTGGAAGGTGGAGATCTTCGAGAAGAGGGGCCCGGCGGGGGCGGTCACGCTCTCGGTCGCGCTGGAGTGGAGGACCCGGTAGGTGCGGTACACGCCGCCGCTGCTGCCGGGAAGGAAGGAGACTACGCGGAGGGTGTAGGGGCCCGATTCGGCGTTCAGCACCCGCCAGCGGACGACGACGCCGTCGGACGGCGCGGCGGTCGAGGCCCCGCCGATCGCGGTTTGGACCTCCATGCAGCCGCCGGCGCCACAAGCGGGCGGAGCGACGGACCGTTCACCCTGCAGGTCACTGCCGTAGAGGCTCCCGGAGCAGGCACCGGTGGCGATCGGCGAGCCCGGGCAGAGGTCCTGGGAGGCGTCGCCGTAGCCGTCGTGGTCTTCGTCGGGCTCGAGCACGGCTTCGAGGTTGAGGCGACGTTCGGCCGCCGGCGAGCCGCTGGTGGTGAAGCTGCCGCCCGCGGCGGTCGGGCCGGCTACCGCCGCCAGGTCGCTCGCTGCCGCGGTCTTGAAGAAGAAGGGCGTGGTCTGGATGTAATAGCTGGAGTGGAAGCGGGCGGCGAGGACGTCACCGGACCGCGCGGGGACGCGCTCGACGAAGGCGTGGACGGCGCTCGGCGTCAGGCCGAGGAGGCCGTGTGCGGTGCCTTCGCTGACGACGGTGCCGGTCGTCGCGCCGGTCTTGTGGGCGGTCTGCACCTGCACGGTGTTTCCGGCTTCCAGTTCAGCGCCGAGGTAGAAGGCGCCGGCGGTGATCACCCCGTTGTAGGGGATCGTGTAGGAGTTGGCGACCGGCCCGGCGTCGCCGAACTGGGCCACGGTGCAGTCGCACCCCCCTGCCGCGGTGGCGTACGCGGTCGTGGATTCGGAGCCCACCTGACCCAGGTGGACCGGCAGCGGCGCCGCGCCGGCGGGCGCGGCGAGGAGCGCAGTCGCAAGGACCGACCACAAGAGCACGCCTCCCGCGAGCGATCGGATGAGGCGTCGGTCCTTGTGGCGGGAGAGGGTCATGGCATGTCGAGGCGAGGGAGCCCCGCCCCTACACCCTGAAAGTCAGCCGCTCCTGGCGCAATGGGGAATCCTCCCTATGTCGACCGCTCGAATCCGCAACGTTCTGCTCTCCCGAGCGGCTGCCGGGCGTCGTCTGCTCGGAGGTCGACATCGTGCTGCTGAACGGGGCCCCGCCCCTGCTCCGCCACCGGGCCATTCGCGACGGCGTCCGGCTACTGGACCGCCGGCCCGGGGAGAGGATCGAGTTCGAGGTCCGCACCCTGAACGACTACGTCGACACGGAGCCGCTCCGGCGACTCCTTTCCCGTCGCTTGCGTAGGTCGATCGTGGAGGACCGTTTTGGTCGACGCGCGTTCGACTAGGTCATCGAGGCCGGAGGCAGCGGGTCAGCGGAACGAGAAGCGGCTGACCGAGGCGTCGTCGTCGGCGGCCGCGTAGAGGTCGTGGCCCGCGACGGCGAGTGAGTTGAAGCCGTCGAAGCCGAACCACTGGGGCTTGGCACCCGGCGCGTGGGCGCCGGCGCAGCGGCGGACCCGGCCGGTGGCTTCGGTGATGCAGCCGGCGAGGCGCAGGCCGCCGCCGGGGGTGAGGCGGAAGCGGTCGATCGTGGCGTCGCCGCGGGAGGCGACGAAGAGGTTGCGGCTGTCGGGGCTGATCGCCAGGGCGCGGGGCCGGGCGAGGCCGGAGCCTTCGCCGACGGCGTTCGTGGAGGGGACCTTGGCGCAGGGGTCGGGGACGCCGAATTCCTTGCCGAGGTCGCTTTCGGCGCCGATGCAGGAAGCGAAGGTGAGGGTGCCGGTGGCGGGGTCGCGGGCGAAGGCGGCGACCGCGTCGTCGAAGGTCGAGATGCCGTAGAGGCCGGTGCCGTCGGGCGTGATCGCGATTTCGCGGAGTTCGTACATCGCGGTGTCGACGCCGATGTCGTTGGACTGGGGGACGTAGCGGCAGGGGTCGCCGGGGCCGGTGCCGCGATTCGCCGCGCTCAGGCAGCCGCTGAAGGTGAGGGCGCCGTCGGCGGGGTCGCGGCGGAATTCGGCGATCGAGGCGCTCCGGGCCGAGGTCGCGTAGAGCGAGGTGCCGTCGGCGCTGATCACGACCCGGGCCGGGGACTTCAGGCCGGAGGCGTTCGGGTTGTCGGTCAGCGGCGCGACCAGCGGGCAGGGGGAGCGGACGGGGCCGAGTTCGGCCTGGGGGACCGAGCCGCGCAGGCAGCTGAGGAACCGCAGCGAGCCGTCGGCTTCGCGGGCCAGCGTGGCGATCCCGCCTTCGTCGCCGAGGGCCACGTAGGCGAAGCGGCCGTCGGGGCTGATCGCCAGCGAGCGCGGCCCGCCGAGGCCGGAGAAGACCCCGGCGAGGGTGGCGGTGGCTCCCGGGACCGGTTGGCACGAGCCGTTGGCGGCGCTGCCGGAGGCGCCCGCGTTGCCGGTGATGCAGCCCTGGAAGGCGAGCCGGCCGGAGGGGGCCCGGGCGAAGGTGGCGATCGAGTCGTCCCCGGTGGAGACCGTGTAGACGTCGCGGCCGTCGGGGCTGACCGCGACGAAGTTGACGCCGTTCAGGCCACTGTTGACGTCTTCGGTGCCGGAGTTGGGCAGCAGTTGGCAGGGCTGCTTGCGGCCCTTCCGCAGATGGGCGTTGGTGGTGAGGCACTGGGTCAGGCGGAGCGGTCGGGCGGTGAAGGCCGAGACCGCGTCGTCGCGGGCCGAGACGGCGTAGAGCGAGCGACCGTCCGGGCTCGCGGTCAGCGCCGAGAGGTTGTCGAGCCCCGAGCCTTCGCCGTCGGGGGCCGCGGTCTTCGCCGGCTTGCAGCCGCCCGCCCGCGCGGAGGGCGGTTCCCCCGGGCCCTGGTGCCGGCCGGTCAGGCATTCGACGAAGCGCAGGCCGCCGCTCGCCGCGCTTGCCTCGCCGACGCTCGGAGCCGCCAGTGCCAGCAGGGCGGCGAGGATCAGCAGGGGACGGACGAGGCGCACCTGCTCACCCTAGCCCGCGGATCCGCTCAGATCAGCCCCCTGCTCGAGCCCCGGGAGCCGACGGTGCCCGAAGGGTCCCGATCCTGAGCGCCCGGACGTCCCGGCTGCGCGCCATCTCCGCCCACATGCCGGCCGCGTAGGCGGAGCGGTCGAGCTCGTGCAGGGCGAGGGCGCGGATCGCTCCGGCCGGGGACCGCGCCCCCCGCCAGGCGGGGAGCGAATCGACGACGAAGGCGGCAAGGAGCGCGCGGCGGGCGCGGCGGCTGAGCGGCGCCGCGGCAAGGCCGAGGGGTAGCCACTCGCGCGTCAGCATGCGGGCCAGGTGGTTCGCCGCGCCGATCTGACCTTGGAGCGCGAAGGCGGCCAGCGCCACGCGGGAGTCGCGGTCGGTGCCGCGCCTGGCGACGATCGCGGTGGAGAGGGCAAGGGCAGGGAGGAGGGCGCGCGGGCCCAGCAGCGTGCCGACTCCCCAGATGAGGGCACTGTGGCGGCCCACCCGCAGGGGCGCGGCGGCGCCGCCGTGGCGTCGCACCAGCTCGGGCGCGGAGCCGCCGTAGCCCGCCCGCTGTCGGGCGAACGCGACCAGGGTCGGCCGCGGTCGGTGGCGAACCTCACGGCCCGGGAGATAACGGACCCGCGTGCCGGCGGCGATCAGGCGCCAGGCCAGGTCGACGTCCTCGCCGAAGCGCATCGCCTCGTCGAAGCCGCCGTGCTCGAGGATCGCGTCGCGTCGGGCGAGGAGGGCGGCGGCGGGGACGTAGGAGATGTGGCGCCCGGGACCGACCAGGCCGGCGTGGGGGCCGAGGTCGAGCGGGGAGCCGGTCTCCTCGTAGCGGGCCAGGGCGGAGGCGCCCGGCGCGCTCCGCACGCGTGGCGCGATCAGCGCCAGATCGGGATCGGGGGCGAAGAGCGCGGCCAGCCCGCGGCGCCAGCCCGGCGCGACCTCGCAGTCGGCGTCGAGGAAGGCGACCAGCTCGGTCGTCGCGGCGGCGAGGCCCGCGTTGCGGGCCGCCGCCGGCCCGCGCGGAGAATCGTGGCGGATGACGTGTGCGCCGGCGTCCCGGGCCCGCTGCTCGGTGCCGTCGCTCGAACCGTCGTCGACGACGATCACCGGACCTTCGGTCGCGAGCGCCGCGACCAGCCCGGCGAGTCGCTCGCCGCCGTCCAAGACCGGGATCACGGCGGTGACGGGCGGGTCATCGGCTCCATCGCCGGGAAGGGGATGGATGAGGCCGTGCCCGGCGAGCCGCTTCGCGAGCGCCCGGCCACCCCGCGGTTCGGCCGCGCCGGACTCGGGAGGGTCTTCCGCCCGCCCTGCCCGCGCCGGCGCTTCCTTCGCCCAGCAGGCGCTCGAGCGCGACCGCGCCCGCCGGGCTCAGCCGCACCAGGCGCGGTGGCGTCCCGCCGACCAGGAGCCGCCCGCCGTCGCGGACCCGGACCCCGGCGTCGAGCTCGAAGCGCGGCGCCGCGCTCATCGCTCGTCGGCGGTCGGGAAGCCCGCGGCGAGCGCGGCGAAGGCGTCGTCCAGCAGTCCGAGAAGGTCCTCCTCCGGCCTCGCCACCCAGCGTTCGAAGGAGGCCATCGCCGACCCTAGCGCGGCGTAGCCGATCACCCGCGGCAGCAGGTCGCCGGGCTCCTCGCCGCGCCGCGCCCCCGCCCACTCGGCCACGACACCGCGCCACTCGGCGTAGCGCAGGGCGGAGTGCGCCTGCAGCGCCGAGCTGCCGGTGATCAGGGACATCCGCGTCCGCAGCCCCGGCTCCTGGTCGGCCGGATAGCGGTTCGACTCGACCACCGCGGCCCGCAGCGCCTCCATCAGCGGCAGCTCGGCGCCGGCGTCGAGGGCCTCCCGCAGCCGCCCCATCACCCAGTCGAAGTCCCCCCAGGCGATGTCGTTCTTCGACTGGAAGTAGCGGAAGAGGGTGCGCCGGCCGACGCCGACCGCGGCGGCGATGTCATCGACCGTGGTCGCCTCGAAGCCGCGGGTGGCGAAGAGGTCGAGCGCCACCGCTTCGATCTGCTCGCGGGTCGTGCTGGGGGGTCTGCCTATCGACATTTTTGACACCGGGTGTTATAAGTCTCCGTGGGAACCGTATTCCACCGAGGAGGATTTCATGGGATCTGCAACCGACGAGCCGACCAAGCCGGTCGCCGAGAACGAGGACGAGACCTTGGTCGAGCAGGACCTGCTGGTCGAGGACGTCTCGATCGACGGCATGTGCGGCGTCTACTAGGCACTGCGAGATGAGCGCCGAGATCGCCCTCGACGGCCCCTGGCGTCTGCACCCCCAGGTCGCCCTGCGGCCCGAGCGCTTCGGCGCGCTGGCCTACCACTTCGGCACCCGCCGGCTCTCCTTCCTGAAGAGTCGGCAGCTGCTGGAGGTGGTCGAGGGCCTCGAGGGCGCGCTGGACCCGACCGCGGCCTGCCGCGCCGCCGGTGTCGAGGAGGCCGAGCTGCCGAGCTACCGCCGCGCGCTGGCGACCCTCGCCGAGACCGGGATGATCGAGCCCGCCGTCGAGGAGGGCGCCGCGTGAAGCTCGTCGACGAGTTCGAGCTCGGCCTCGACGCCCCGATCTGCATCACCTGGGAGCTGACCTACGCCTGCAACCTCGCCTGCGTGCACTGCCTCTCCTCCAGCGGTCGGCGCGACCCCCGCGAGCTGACCACCGCCGAGGCCAAGGGCGTGATCTCCGAGCTCGAGCGGATGCAGGTCTTCTACGTCAACATCGGCGGCGGTGAGCCGACCGTGCGCAAGGACTTCTGGGAGCTGCTCGACCACGCCGCCGCGCACAACGTCGGGGTCAAGTTCTCGACCAACGGCAGCCGCATCGACGCCGCTGCCGCGGCCCGTCTCGCCGCCTCCGACTACGTCGACGTGCAGGTCTCGATCGACGGCGCGACGGCCGCGGTCAACGACGCCGTCCGTGGCCCCGGCTCCTTCGACACCGCGCTCGGCGCGCTCGAGCGCCTCGCCGCCGCCGGCTTCCAGCAGCCGAAGATCTCGGTCGTCGTCACCCGCCAAAACGCGGGTCAGCTCGACGAGTTCAAGGCGATCGCCGACACCTACGGCGCCCAGCTGCGGATCACCCGGCTGCGGCCCTCGGGGCGCGGCGCCGACGTCTGGGACGAGCTCCACCCGACCGCCGAGCAGCAGCGCTCCTTATATATGTGGTTGCTGGAGCACGGCGAGGAGGTGCTGACCGGCGACTCCTTCTTCCACCTCTCCGCCTACGGCGAGGCGCTGCCCGGGCTGAACCTCTGCGGGGCGGGGCGCGTCGTCTGCCTGATCGACCCGGTCGGCGACGTCTACGCCTGCCCGTTCGCGATCCACGACGAGTTCCTCGCCGGCAACGTGCGCGAGCCGCGCGGCTTCGAAGGCGTCTGGCGGGACTCCGACCTCTTCACCGAGCTGCGCCGTCCCCAGTCCGGCGGCGCCTGCGAATCCTGCGGCCACTACGACGCCTGCCGCGGCGGCTGCATGGCGGCGAAGTTCTTCACCGGCCTGCCGCTCGACGGGCCCGACCCCGAGTGCGCGCTCGGCCACGGTGAGGAGCTGCTCGCGGCGCGTGGGGCGGAGGTCGCGATCCCAGTGCCCGCGGTCGACCACTCGCGCCCGAAGCCGTCGCGTCTGCGCCCGCCGTCGAAGGTCTGCGACGAGAACCCGCTCGCGGACTTCATCGCCGCGGAGGTCTGAGATGGCGAGCAGCAGCGAGTGGTTCGAGTCGGTCGAGGAGGCCCGCCGCCGCGCCCGCCGCCGCCTGCCGTCCTCGGTGTTCTCGGCGCTCCGCGCCGGGGCCGAGTCGGGCACCTCGCTCGCCGACAACGTCGGCGCCTTCCGCGAGCTCGGCTTCGTCCCACGGATCGCCACCGGCAAGGGCGGCGGCCGCGGGATGGCGACCATGGTCATGGGCCAGGAGATCGCGCTGCCGGTGCTGATCTCCCCGACCGGCGTGCAGGCGGTCCACCCCGATGGCGAGCTCGCGGTGGCGCGCGCGGCGGCCGGGGCGGGGACCGCGATCGGGCTCAGCTCCTTCGCCTCGAAGCCGCTCGAGCAGGTCGTCGAGGCCAACCCGAAGACGTTCTTCCAGGTCTACTGGCTCGGCTCGCGCGAGCGGATCGAAGGCGTGCTCGACCGCGCCCGCGCGGCCGGCGCCGCCGGGCTCATCGTCACCGTCGACTGGACCTTCGCCCACCGTCGCGACTGGGGCAGTCCGGCGATCCCGGAGAAGCTCGACCTGAAGGCGATGGCCTCGCTGGCGCCGCAGGCGCTGGTGCGACCGCGCTGGCTGGCGTCCTACCTGCGGTCCGGGAAGTTGCCCGACCTCACCACGCCGAACCTCGAGGCCGACGGCGCCGACGCCCCGACCTTCTTCGGCGCCTACGGCGAGTGGATGATGACCCCGCCGCCGACCTGGGAGGACCTGGCCTGGCTCCGCGAGGCGTGGGGGGGTCCGTTCATGTTGAAGGGGGTCACCCACCCCGACGACGCGCGGCGCGCGGTCGAGATCGGCGCCACCGCGATCTCGGTCTCCAACCACGGCGGCAACAACCTCGACGGCACCCCGGCGGCGATCCGCAACCTGCCGGGCGTGGTCGCCGCGGTCGGCGACGAGGTCGAGGTCGTGATCGACGGCGGCTTCCGTCGCGGCTCCGACGTGGTGAAGGCGCTGGCGCTCGGCGCCCGCGCGGCGATGATCGGTCGCGCCTACCTCTGGGGCCTGGCGGCGAACGGCGAGGCGGGAGTCGCCAATGTGCTGGAGATCTTCCGCGCCGGGATCGAGGAGACGCTGAACGGCCTCGGCCGCGAGTCGATCCGCGACCTCGTCCCCGAGGACGTCCTGACGCCGGCGGGCTTCACCCGGCGGTGAGTGACTTGCGCCTCGACCAGGCGACGTGGCCGGAGGTCGAGCGCGTGAGCGCCGGTCCCACGACCTTGATCGTGCCGCTGGGGGCGACCGAGCAGCATGGCCCGCATCTGCCTCTCGGCACCGACACCACGATCGCGGTCGCCCTGGCCGACATCGCCGCGGTCGAGCTGCCCGGGTCGCAGGTCGCGCCGCCCGTTCCGTACGGGTCGAGTGGCGAGCACCAGGACTTTCCGGGGACGCTCTCGATCGGGGCGAGGGCGACGGAGCTGGTCCTGGTCGAGCTGGGTCGCTCGGCCGTGCTCAGCTTCGACCGGCTGCTCTTCGTCAACGGCCACGGCGGTAACGCCCTGCCGGTCACGGCTGCCGTCGGCCTGCTCCGCGAGGAGGGTCACGACGTCCGCGCCTGGTCGCCCCGCTTCGGCGGCGACGCCCACGCGGGCCGCACCGAGACCTCGCTAATGCTGGCGCTGATGCCGCGGCTGGTCCGCGACCTGCGTGAGGCGGGCAACCCGGCGCCGCTCGCCGCGTTGATCGATGACCTGCGCGCCGAGGGGGTGCGCGCGCTGGCCCCGAACGGGGTGCTCGGGGATCCGACGGAGGCCTCGGCCGCCGAAGGCGAGGAGCTGGTCGCGGCGGCGGTCGATGACCTGCGGACGATGCTCGCCGCCTGGGCCGATCCGGCGGTGGCGCGGTGAGCCCGCTCGCGATCGTCACCGGCGCGGCCCGCGGGATCGGCGCCGCCACCGTCGCGAAGCTGGCCGAGGACGGGTGGCGCGTCGTCGCCGTCGACCGCGGCGCCGACGATCCGCGACTCCCCTACGCGCTCGGCAGCGCCGCCGAGCTCGAGGCGCTCGCCGCCGCCGCGAACGAGGCCGCCGGCGAGGAGCGGGTCCGGACCGAGCGGGCAGATGTCGCCGAGCGGGCGGCGATGGCGGCGGTGGTCGCGCGCGCCGAGGAGTGGGGCGGAGTCGAGGCGATCGTCGCGAACGCGGGGGTGATCGCCGGTGGCGCTCCGGCCTGGGAGCTCTCCGAGGGCGAGGAGGACGCGGTCCTCGAGACCTGTCTGCGCGGGGTGATGGTGACCGCGCGGGTCGGGATCCCGGCCTTGCTGCGCCGCCCCGAGCCGCGTGCCGGGCGCTTCGTCGCGACCGCCTCCGCCGCGAGCCTCCGCGGCCTTCCCGGCCTCGCCGCCTACTGCGCGGCAAAGGCGGGGGTCTCCGGCTTCATCCGCGCCCTCGGCGCCGACCTCCGTGGCACCGGCGTGACCGCGTGCGCGGTGGCGCCGGGTTCGACCGACACGCCGATCCTCGCCGAGAGCGCCCGCCTCTACGCCCTCGACGCCACCGCCGATTTCGCCACCCAGCAGCCGATCGAGCGCCTGATCGACCCCGCCGAGATCGCCGCGATGATCGCCTTCCTCTGCGGGCCCGGCGGCGCCGCGGTCACCGGGACGACGGTCTCGGTCGACGGCGGATTGTCGATCTGACCGACGCCGCGGTTGAAGCCGGCGCCCGGGCAAGGACGCAAGGGCCTGCGGCGAGCGCGGCCGTCTCGGCCACGGCCCTTGCCGGCTGTGGCCGTGGCCGAGACGGCCGGGTCTGTGGGGAGTGACGAGGGACCCTCGCGTGCGGGTCACGCGAGGCGCACGAGTGGGACACGGATCCGTGACGGAAGCCGTACCCCGTCACAGAGACGGTGGGAACTCCACGCTTCCGTGCGTGTCGTCCAACGGTCACGACCGCGATGCAAGCTTTGGTGTCGCCATGACGACGTCAATGCTTGCATCGAGCCTCGGACCCTCTTTCGAGGCCCGGAAACAGAACGAAGGCGCACGCGGGTGTGACGTTCCCGGCGTCTTCGTCACCGATCCGGCCGAGGTCGGGCAAGGTGTGGGCTCTCCCCGGCTTCTCTCGCGCGGGAAGGTGACGGGTGTTTCACGAACCCCTCAGGACGCACCTCGGACGGGTGCCGCGGCCGCGGGCATCGTGCCGAGGAACGCGCTCGACCTGGCGGACCGAGCAGCGCAGGCAGCTGAGGAACCGCAGCGAGCCGTCGGGGCTGATCGCGAGACGCACCTGCTCACCCTGTTCTCGGCCCGAGCTCTCCGGCGCCGGCTACGGAGCGGTGTAGGCCCAGGTGCCGCGCAGCAGTCCGTTGAACTGGTGGCTCCGCCAGGTCATGACCCCGCTCACAGGTCCGGCGTAGATCGACCCCGGCATCGTCGAGATGAAGGATTCGAAGGACATGCCTTCGTTGAACGACTGGTAGACGCACATGTAGCCGGCCGCGGCCTGGCCCGCGCCGGGGCATTGGACCGTCGTCCCGCCTTCCGGGACCACGATGATGTGTCCTTCGGGGAGCGATTCCGGCAGGTGCGGCCAGAACTGGACGAGCACCGTGCCCGCTTCTTCGTTGGCCGCCGCGGCGATGAAGTCGCCCGCCTCGGTCTGTCCCGACTGCAGGACGGAGTCGGCGGTCAGGTATTGATCGGCGGGCCGGCCGCCGAGGGCTTCGGCATCTTCGGAAGTGGTGGCGACGTCGGCGATGTCGGCTTTCCCGGCCGTGGCGGCGTAGGTGGCGGAGCCTGCCTTCGTCGCCGTGGCGGCGCTCTCGGCCGTGCCTGCCCTGTCGGCGGTTTCGGCGTGCTTGACGCTCTCCTGGTTCGCCTGGGTCGCCTGGGCCGCCGTGGTGGTCGTCACCGTCGGCGTGCCGCCCACGGGCATGAGTCGTTCGCGAACCCCCTGGGCCAGCTTCGCGCCGGTCACCGCGTCGTCGGTGATCTTGCCGGTGCGGACCGCTTCGGCCTGGATCTGGGCGGTCCCGACGCTGCTCTTCGGCAGGGTCGTGGCCGCGTAGCTGACGCCGCCAAGGGCCACAAAAAGCGCGAGGCTGGCGACAACGTTCGCGTAGGTGAGTCGAGGCCGACGAGACTTCATGACAGCGTTCCTCCAAAGGTCGTGGAGCCATCCATCGGCCACCCCGGCGAAGATCTTGAACTGGCGCGGAAGCCTCGCGACATGCGAGGCTTCGCCGCGATGACCGCCTCGCCGATCGACGCCTACCTCGCCCGCCTCCACCAGGAGTGGCGGTCCGACGGCTCCGGGGCGGTCGCCGACTACATCCCGCCGCTGGCGCTCGCCGATCCGGATGCGTTCGGGATCGCGGTGACCACGACCGAGGGTCACAGCTATGAGGTCGGCGACTCGCGGGAGCGCTTCACGATCCAGTCGATGTCGAAGCCGTTCACCTACGGTCTGGCGCTCGCGGACCGGGGGTTCGAGGCGGTCGACGGGAAGGTCGGGGTCGAGCCGAGCGGCGAGGCGTTCAACTCGATCAGCCTGGCGCCGGACAGCGGTCGGCCGCTGAATCCGATGATCAACGCCGGGGCGATCACCTCGACCTCGCTGGTCGCCGGGGCGTCGGCGGCGGAGCGGGAAGGGCGGATCGTCGACTTCTACGGCCGCTTCGCCGGGCGCTCGCTGGAGGTCGACGGCGAGGTCTATGAATCCGAGCGCGATACCGGCCACCGCAACCGCGCGATCGGCCACATGCTGCGCGCCTTCGGGGTGCTCGAGGAGGATCCCGAGGAGGTCCTGGACGTCTACTTCCGGCAGTGCTCGGTGAACGTCGACTGTCGCGACCTGAGCCTGATGGCGGCGACGCTGGCGAACGGGGGCGTCAACCCGCTGACCGGCGAGCGCGTGTTGGAGCGCGCCCTGGTCGACCGGGTGCTGAGCGTGATGACGACCTGCGGGATGTACGACTCGGCGGGGGAGTGGGTGGTCGACGTCGGCATGCCGGCGAAGAGCGGCGTCGGCGGCGGGGTCCTCGCGGTCCTGCCCGGGCAGCTCGGGATCGCCGCCTTCTCGCCGCCGCTCGATCCGCACGGCAACAGCGTCCGCGGGGTCGAGGTCTGCCGCCAGATCTCCACCGACCTGAACCTGAACCTGCTCCACGTCGCCCGCTCCTCGCGCTCCGCGGTCCGCCGCACCTACACCGTCGCCGAGGTCCCCTCGCGCCGCCGCCGTCCCGAGGCGCAGACGGCGGCGCTCGCCGCGGCCGGGTCCCGCTGCGTGATCCAGATCCTCCACGGCGACCTCGTCTTCGCGGCGATGGAGAGCGTCGTCCGCGGGATCGTCGAGCGCGCCGCCGCGATCGACGTCTGGGTCCTCGACCTCACCGAGGTGACCGAGATCGACCTTGGGGCCGGGCGCCTGCTCGTCGGGCTCGGCGAGACGATGGCGGCCGAGGGGAGGGCGCTGGCGATCGTCACCCCGTCCCACGGCGACCTGCTCGACGGCCTCCCCACCGAGCGCCTCGCGCTCTTCCCCGACCTCGACCGGGCGACCGAGTGGTGCGAGGAGCGCCTGCTCGCCGCGCACGGTCCGGTCCCCGCGCCGCCGCCGCGCGTCACCCTCGCCCAGCACCGGCTGGCGCGCGGCCTCGGCCCGGCCCAGCTGGCGGCGCTCGAGGAGGCGACGGTGCCGCTCCGCTTCGAGGCCGGCGAGCGGATCTTCGCCGTCGGCGACCCCGCCGACGCGGCCTTCCTGCTGCTGGAGGGCGAGGTCACCCTGGAGGTGGAGATCGACGACATACGGCGCCGCCTCTCCACCCTGACCCCGGGCTTCTCCTTCGGCGAGTTCGCCTTCGCCGACGCCTCCGTCCGCCCGGTCAGCGTCCGCGCCGAGACGGCCGGCGAATGCCTCGTCCTCACCCTCGACGCCTTCGAGCGGATGGGCGAGGAGAACCCAGCCCTCCAGGCCGCCCTCCTCCGCAACCTCCTCGCCGGCTACTACGAGATCATCGGCCGGACGACGCGCGAGGTCGGCTCGCTCCTCGGCGGACGCTGACCGCGAGTAGCCTGAGGCCCCTGGCCACCAACTCAGAACCGATCTTCGGGGTCAGGTCGCTGCAGGCCCCGCGCGCCCCGCTCTCCACGGCGGAGGCGGAGGATGTCGCCGCGCGCCACTGGGGCGTCCGCGGACGTGCCAAGAACCTTCCGGCGGAAGTCGACGAGAACTTCCATCTCGCCTCCCCGGACGGGGAGTTCCTGCTCAAGGTCGTCCCCGCCGACGAGCCCGCCGAGTTGACCGATCTCGTGACCCGGGCGCTGCTGCACGTCGAGCGCCGCGGGGACGGAATCGTGGCGCAGCGCGTGGTCCCGACCTCCGGCGGCGACCCCGAGGCCACCTTCGAGGACGCCGCCGGCGACGAGCGCCGCGCCCGTCTCACGACCTTCGTCCCCGGCCAGATGCTGCGATCGGTGCCGCTGGACCGCGAGCTGAGGGAAGCCCTGGGTGGCCTGCTCGCCCGGCTGGCCCTGTCACTCCGCGACTTCGAGCACCCCGCCGCCGATCGGGAGCTGTCCTGGGACATCCGGCATGCCGGGCGGATGGTGGCGATGCTCGACCAGCTGCCGGAGGACGAGCGGCTGACCGAGCTGCGGGCCGACCTGGTCGCGTTCGACCGGCTGACCGTTCCTCGGTTGACCGAGCTGCCGGCGCAGATCGTCCACAACGACCTCAGCCGCGACAACGCGGTCCTCACCGCCGACGGGCAGCTCGCGGTGATCGATTTCGGCGACGTCGTCCGCACCCAGCGGATCAACGACGTCGCCGTCGCGATGGCCGACCTCCTCGACGACAGCCCGGAGCCGTTCGCGCCCGCGCTCGACCTCCTCCGCGGCTACCTCGCGGTCGAGCCACTGGAGGCGGCGGAGCTGGCGCTGCTCTACGACCTCGTCCGCATCCGGGAGGTGACCCGGATCGTCGGCGCCGAATGGCGCGCCGCCCGCTTCCCGGAGAACCGCGACTACCTGGCCCGCAACGTCGAGCGGCTCTCCGCGGTCCTCGCCAACCTGCCGGCCCAGCCGAGCGCCGCGGATTCGGAGCGGCTGGCGGCCCTCGTCGCCGAGACGGACCGTTGAGCGCCGACGCCCACCTCCGCGGCACCGAGCTGCTGGCGCGCCGCCGCCGGCTCCTCGGACCGGCCTACCGCCACTTCTACGAGGAGCCGCTCGAGATCGTCCGGGGCGAAGGCGTCCACCTCTACGACGCCGACGGGGTCGAGTACCTCGATGCCTACAACAACGTCCCCTGCGTCGGCCACTCCCACCCGCGCGTCGTCGCCGCGATCGCCGCGCAGGCGGGACGCCTCAACACCCACACGCGCTACCTCGGCGAGCCGATCCTCGACTACAGCGAGCGACTGCTCGACTCGCTCGGGGCCGGCCTCGGCCACGTGATGTTCACCTGCACCGGCAGCGAGGCGACCGACCTGGCGCTCCGCATCGCCCGCTTCCACACCGGGGCCACCGGGGTCGTCGTCACCGCCAACGCCTACCACGGGGTGACCACCGCGGCCGCCGCCGTCTCGCCCTCGCTCGGCGCGGCGGTCGCGCCGGGCCCGGAAGTGCGGACGATCGCCGCGCCGGCGCCGGGCGCGACGGACCCGGAGCGGGAGGGAGCCCGGATGGCCGCCGAGCTCGAGCTCGCGGTCGCCGAGCTGGAGGCCTCAGGCCACGGCTTCGCCGCCCTGATCGCCGACTCGATCTTCTCCAGCGACGGCATCGTCCCCGACCCGGTGGGCTTCCTGCGGCCGCTCACCGCCGCGGTCGCCGAGCGGGGCGGGCTCTTCGTCGCCGACGAGGTGCAGGCCGGCTTCGCCCGCACCGGCGGGTCGATGTGGGGCTTCGAGCGCCACGGCATCACCCCCGACCTGGTGACGATGGGCAAGCCGATGGGCAACGGGATGCCGATCGCCGCCGTCGCGACCCGCGCCGAGCTGCTCGACGAGTTCGGCGCGACGACCCGCTACTTCAACACCTTCGGCGGCAACTCGGTGTGCATCGCCGCCGCCACCGCGGTCCTCGACGTGATCGAGGACGAGGGGCTCCTCTCCTCCGCCGACTCGGTCGGTGGCCGCCTGCTCGACGGCCTGGTCGAGCTCGAAGGGCGGCACGAGGTCCTCCGCGCCGCCCGCGGCGCCGGGCTCTTCCTCGGCGTCGACATCGTCTCTCCTGAGGGCGACTCCGCCGCCCTTGCCGACCGCGTGGTCGAGGGCCTGCGCGAGCGTCGCGTCCTCCTCGCCGCCACCGCCCCGGGCAAGGACGTCCTCAAGATCCGCCCGCCGCTCGTCTTCTCCGACGCGGATGCCGATCGCCTCGTCGAGGCGCTCGACGACGTGCTCGCCTCGCTCGCGATCTGAGCCGACCGGCCGCGACGCGGACCGATCCGCGAATGGGTCCCCGGTTTCCGTCGACCCGGGCGGGGTACCGACGGGCGACTGAGAAATCGAAAGGACTGAGCGCGATGGCAGAGCAGGAGCGGAATTCGGAGCAGGTCTCCGGCGGTGGAATAGGCAGGGCCGTCGGGCGGCTCAAGGAGGCATTCGGGTCGGCGGTCGGCAACGACGCCCTCGCCGGCGAGGGTCGTGCCCAACAGGTGCAGGCGGAGACCGAGCAGGAGGCAGCCGAGCGGGCGGCGGAGGCCGTGGCGAAGGAGGAGCGGGCCGACCTCAGTGCCGAGCGGGCCGAGACCACGGCCCGCCGCGAGCAGCTCGAGGCCGAGCTCGCCCACGAACGCCGGGCGGACGCGATCGAGGGCTCGGAGCGCTCGGCCGTCGCCGCCGCGGAGGAGAGGGCAGACGAGAAGGCGATGGCCGCCGAGCGTCAGCGCCACGCCGAGGAGTCCGCGGCCGCCGCGCAGGAGGGGAGCGCCAGGGCGCGCGAGGTGACCGAGCTTGCCGAGGCCGAGCGCCTGAAGAGCGAGTCCCGGCGGGCCGCGCAAAGCGCCGCGTCACTCGATCCCGAAGGAGAGAGCCGATGAGCCTGGGCGATGCTACGAAGACGGCCGTCGACCGCACGCTGAAGGTCGCGCGCCTGCCGATCGACGGAGCCCTCAAGGTCGCGGGCGCCTCGCGGTCCCCGGCGAAGCTTGCCGCCGACCGGGCCGAGGCCGCGGTCCGCGGCGCCGCCGGCACGGTGCTTCGCAGCCCGGGACTGAAGCAGGACGCCCGCCGGCGCGAGGCCGCGGCAGCCGAGCGCGAACGCGCCCTGGAACTCGAGCAGGAGGCCGAGCGCCGCGAGCGCGAGGCCCGCGAACGTGCCGATGCCGAGCGCGCGAGCGCGGCGGAGCGACGGGCGGAGGCCGACCGCGACGCGAAGAGCAGGCAAGAGGACGCGACGAAACGCCGCGACGCCGAGGAGGCCGCCGCCAAGAAAGCCGCCGCGACGCGCAAGAAGACGGCCGCCGACGCGGCTCGCAAAGCCGAGCAGAAGCGGGCCCGCAAAGAGAAAGCGGCCGAGCTCGAGGCCATCGCCGTCAAAGAGGAGAGCCTGGCCGCCAAAGAGAAGGCGGCGAAGGTCGAGCGGGAAGCGGCGGCGGTGGCGAAGAAAGCCGCGGCCGCGAAGGAGAGGCGCAAGAAGTCCTAGCTACTCCTGGGCCGGGATGGAGGCACCGGGCGTCAGTCGAAGACGTAGGTGGTGGTGAGGCCGCCGTCGACCACCAGCGCCGAGCCGGAGAGGCCGGACGCCTCCTCGCCGACGAGGAAGCGGAGGAGCTTGGCGACCTCCTCGGGACGGGTCACCGCCCCGGTCGGGATGTGCTTCCTCATCGCCCGGTCGGCCGCTGCCGGGTCAGGCATCGATTCGACGTGCTTGCGCAGCAGCGGCGTGTCGACGACCCCGGGGCAGACGGCGTTGATCCGCACCCCGTCGCCGGCGTGCTCGACCGCCACCGTGCGGGCGGCCGACAAAAGCGCCGCCTTGGAGGCCGAGTAGGGGCCGATCTCCGCCTCGACGAAGGTCGAGTTGACGCTGCAGCAGATCGCCATCGCCCCGTCGCCGCGCTCCTTCATCGCGGGCAACAGGGCGAGCATTCCCTGGACCACTCCGATCACGTTGATCTCGTACAGCCGGCGCCACTCCGCGACCGGCGTCTCCAGGAACGGGCCGACGCTGACGTCGGCGGCGCAGGCGACGAAGCCGTAGGCCCCGAGCGGATCGAGCTCCCGCGAGCGGGCGGCGACCGCGTCCCAGGTCCCCGGATCGGTGACGTCCCCCCGCAGCCAGTGCAGGCCGGCGACGTCGGCGAACGAGTCCGGCGGGCCGGCGAGATCGAGGCCGAGGACCGCGTAGCCTGCCCGCGCCAGCTCGGCGACCGAGGCGGCGCCGATCCCGGAGGCGGCCCCGCTGACGACGACGAGCCGGTCCATCAGGCCACCCCCAGCATCAGATCGCGCATCGCCGCAGTCTCGCCGATGCAGTCGACGCGGGTGAAGTCGAGCCAGCCCTCTTCCCACTGGTACTCGAGCGCGAAGTAGCCGTCGTAGCCGCTGCCGAGCAGGCGGTCGCGGAGGGCGGCGTAATCGATCGTCCCCTCGCCGACCCTCGCCTGGATCAGGCCGGGGCCCCCTTCGCGCAGGTGCACGTGGCGCGTGCGTCCCAGTAGGGGGAAGGACTCCTCCAGGTCGTAGCCCTGGAAGGCGAAGTGGCTCTGGTCGAGCGCCAGGTGCACGTCGGTGGTCAGCTCGAGCAGCGCCGCCGTCCGGGCGGGGGTGGGGACGACCGAGCGGAAGTGAGGCTCGATCGAGAGGCGGAGCCCGGCCTCGCCGGCGATCTCCGCCCGGCGCTGCAGCTCCTTCGCGGCGAGCCGCAGGCTCTCGCCCTCGTCGACGCCGGCGTAGACCGTGCCCGGCAGGATCGTCAGCCCCGGGGACTCGAGGCGGACGGCGAGGTCGACCAGCGCCCCGAAGTGGCGCCGCGACTCCTCGCGGACCGCGGGGTCCGGATTGTTGACGGCGAGCCCCTCGAAGGACTCGGCGAGGATCGCGAAGACGTCGGCGACGGCGAGGCCGTGCTGCCGCAGCCCCCGTCCGATCCGGTCGGCTGCCGCGGCGGGGTCGGCCAACGCCTGGTCGGGTGGGTTGTGCGCGTAGCCCGCCCAGATGCAAAGGTCGACGGCGGGGATGCCGAGGTCGGCGATCACCGCGAGGGCGCCCGCGTGGGACAGGCAGGGGAAGGCCGAATCGGCACAGGACAGCTGCGGTTTCGCTGATATCGTCATATAGCGACAGTTCTATCGCAGAGTGACAACTCTGAGAAGGGGGATGATATGCAGATCGCGTCCGGACGCAAGGCGCTCATAACTGGAGGCGCATCGGGCTTCGGTCGCGAGATCGCGCGGCGCCTGGCAGGCGAGGGCGCCACGGTCGCCGTCCTCGACATCGACGCGGATCGGGCCGCGGCGACCGCGGGCGACCTCCCGGGGGAGGGCCACGTCGGCGTGCGTGCCGACGTCCGCTCGCTCGAGCAGACGGCCGTCGCCGTCGCCGAGGCCGCCGAGGCCCTGGGCGGGATCGACACCGTCGTCGTCTCGGCCGGGGTCTTCACGATGGGGCCGATCGAGGAGATCTCCGAGGAGGATTGGGACCGCACGATCGAGATCAACCTCAAGGGTGCCTTCACGACCCTGCGCGCCGCGGCGGCGCCGCTGCGGGAGAGCGGCCGCGGGCGGGTCGTGACGATCGCCTCCGACGCCGGGCGCCGCGGGTTCCCGACCCAGTCCGCCTACGTCTCCTCGAAGTTCGGGCTCGTCGGCTTCACCGAGTCGATCGCCGCCGAGCTCGCCCGCGACGCGGTCAACGTGAACTGCGTCTGCCCGGTCTACTGCCCGACGACCGCGATGGGGGGCGAAGTCGTCGAGGCGAAAGTCGAGCGCGACCGCAAGGACGCCGACGCGGTCATCGCCTCCGCCGCGGCGACCAACCCACTCGGGCGCAACGCGACCGAGGGCGACGTCGCCGACGCGGTCATGTACCTGCTCTCCGAGCAGGCGGGCTTTCTCACCGGCGTCATCCTCGACGTCGACGGCGGCGCCCGGCTCGGATCGGTCCCGGGCCTCGACTGAACACGACCAGGCAGCGGAGGAAATAGATGGCCATCCAGAGCGTCGATCACACCGGCTTCACCGTCTCCGACCTCGATCGCTCGGTCGAGTGGTACACGCGGTTGCTCGGCACCGGGCCGCGGATGCGCAAGCGCTCCGCCGACGAGTACATGGGGGCGATGATCGGCTACCCGGGCTGCGAGATCGAATACGCCTACTTCCCGCTCCCCGGTGGGGAGGCGATGCTGGAGCTGATCCAGTACCTCACGCCGCCCTCGGCGTCGGTCGACACCGAGACCAGCAACCTCGGCAACGGGCACCTCTGTCTGCTGGTCGACGATCTGCGGGCCGAATTCGCCCGCCTCTCGCCGTGGGCGTCGTTTCGCTCCTCGGCGCCGGTCGAGATCACCGCCGGTGCGAACAAGGGCGGCTGGGGCGCCTATCTGCGCGATCCGGACGGGATCACGATCCAGATGATGCAGGTCCCCGCCGACCGCGATTTCTCCTCCTAGGTCGGTGGCCGAGGTGGGGTACTACAGTCTCTAGAAATGTCTTCGACGGAGCTCTTGGCGCAGGAGGAGCCCGAGCAGGCGCGCCCGCGGGTGCAGTCAGCGGCTCGGGCCGTAGGCATCCTGCTCGAGGTCGCGAAGAGCGACAACGGCCTGACCACCAAAGAGATCAGCGAGCGGGTGGGGATCGGCCGGCAGGCCACCTACCACCTGCTCCACACCCTGGTCGGCGCCGGGATGCTGACCCGCGCGGACCGCAGCCGGTACGTGCTCGGCCTCCGCGTCGGCACCCTTGCCGAGGGCTTCGCCCGGCAGCTGGCGCCGGGGGAGCACCTGGCGCCGATCGTCCGCGAGCTCGCCCAGCGCAGCGGTGAGACCTCCTACGCCAGCGGTTGGTGGGCGGACGAGATCACGATCCTGGCGGTCAGTCGCGGCTCCAACCCGGTCCACGCGGCCGAGGCCTCGCAGGGACACATCGGCGACGCGCACGCCCGGGCGTCGGGGAAGGCGCTGCTTGCCTTCGCCGCACCGGAGGTGCGCCGCCGGTACCTGGACTCGCATCCGATCCGCCGGGTCACGCCGAAGACGAAGACCGACCGCGCCGAGATCGAGGCCGACCTGGACGCGATCCGCGAGCAGGGCTTCGCCGAGGACCACGAAGAGTTCGCCACAGGCCTCTGCTGCATCGCGCTTCCCTTCGACGAAGGCCGCTCGCCGTTCGCGGTCTCGATCTCCGCCCCGAGCGAGCGTTTCGCCGCGCGCCGCGAGGACTACCTCGCACAGTTGCGCGCTGCCGCCGAGCTCGGCGCTCTTTCGTCGTAGGCGGTTGATTCCACGCGGGGCGGGCGTGCTTCGGGCCGCGCTGCGTCCGTCCGAGATCGGTCCTGGGCGTCTCGGCGGTCCTGGCTGGCTGTGACCGCCATGAGACGCCCAGGACGTGAGAGGTGAATCGTGGAGAACGATCCCACATCACCAACCTCGCCCGGATCGGTGACGAAGAGGCCGGGAACGTCACACCCGCGTGCGCCTTCGGTCTGTTTCCGGGCCTCGAAAGAGGGCCCGAGGCCTCGATGCAAGCATTGACGTCGTCATGGCGACACCAAAGCTTGCATCGCGGTCGTGACCGTTGGACGACACGCACGGAAGCGTGGAGTTCCCACGCTTTCCGTGACGAGGTCCGCCCTCGGTGACGGATCCGTGTCCCTCTCGTGCGCCTCGCGTGACCCGACCGCGAGGGTCCCTCGTCACTCCCCACAGACCCGGCCGTCTCGGCCACGGCCACAGCCGGCCAGGGCCGTGGCCGAGACGGCCGCGCTCGCCGCAGACCCTTGCGTCCCTTGCGCCTCCGGCGCCGGCTTCAACCATCCGGTCGGCCCGCCTCTCCTTCGCACGGGCGGCCACGGCGGCCGCCGCCCGTCGTCGCCTGCCGTCCGCTTCCGAGCCCCAGGGCCAGCGATCCTTGGGTCATATCGAGGTATCAGGTACTGACAGGGTCAACACATTGTAATACTTTGCCGCGCGCAACGCGTCGTAGGCGGCATCTCTGGGTCGAGGGCCGCCGCGGTCGACGAATTGAGGAACGGAAGCAAGGAGAGAGAGATGAAGGTGTGGGATCGCCCGATCGGGCACATCGGATTGGCCGTCCTCCTCTGCGTGGCGGCGGCGCTGGTCGCCGGCTGCGGGTCGAGCGGCAGCAGCACCGGCAGTGGCAGTGGCAGCAGCGGCGAGGAAGCCGGGAACGCGGAGACGACTGCCTTCAAGGCGACGGCCAAAGGCGGGATCCCGGGGGCGCTCCTGCCGGGCGAACTCGAACTCTGGAAATACGACTCCGGCACCGGCAAGTACGTATCGGTGCCGGGCGATGCCTCGAAGCCCTACCAGGCGAAGATCACCAAGTTCCCGGCCGGGACGAAGATCGGCTACATCGACCCTTGGGCGGCGAACCCCTTCGCGATCCCGATCCGCGAAGGCATCGAGGCGCTGAGCAAGGAATACGGCTTCGAACTGGCCTACTGCGACACCGGGTTCAAACCCGAAAAGGCGGTCGAATGCGCCGAGGAGCTCGCCGCCCAGGACCCTGACTTCGTCGTCGCGGGCAACTGGCAGGTCGGTGCGGCCCCGGCGATGATGGAAGTGCTCGACAAGGCTCGCATCCCCGCCAACTCGATCGACGTCTCCGAGCCGAACGCGATCTTCGTCGGCACCAACAACTACGACGACGGCCTGACCGCCGGCAAGGCGGCGGGAGAATTCGCGGAGAAGGAATGGAGCTGCGAAGAAGTCTGGGTGCTGCTCGGCGAAAACCTCGCCGAAGGCGAAGCCGCCGACCTGCGGCTCCAGGGGTTCACCGACGGCCTCCAGGAAGTTTGCGGCGAACTGCCGGGTGACCAGATCGACCGGGTGCGGATGGCGGCGGCGACCGCCGACCAGGCGCTGACGGCCACCACCGACTGGCTGACCGCGCATCCGCAGGCGAAACACATCCTGGCCACCTCGATCGACGACGAGCGGGCAAGCGGCATCGCCAAGTCGTTCGCCCAGGCGACCGAAACCGAAGCCTTCTCGGTCGGCATGGGCTGCGACAAGGTCGGGATCGAAGTCACCCACCAGGGCGAACCGCAGGAGAACCACTTCCTCGGCTGCGTCGCCTTCTTCCCGGAGCAGTATCCGGAACTGCTGATCTCGACCGCCGAGGACGTGCTCGCGGGGACCCCGGTGCCGAACGAGGTCCACGTCGAAAGCCAGTTCCTGGATCACTCGACGATCGACAAGTTCTACCCCCACTGACCATGGCCGACGAGCTACTGAAACTCGATGGGATCGAGAAGCGCTTCGGCCCGGTCGACGTCCTCCGTGGCGTCGACATGCAGATCAGCCCGGCGGAAGCCGTCGGGCTGATCGGCGACAACGGCGCCGGGAAGTCCACCCTGGTGAAGATCCTCGCCGGCGTCTACGCCCCCTCGGGCGGGACGTTCAGCGTCGACGGAAAGCAGGTCAGGTTCGCGACGCCGCTGGACGCCCGGTCCGCCGGGATCGAGGTGATCTACCAGGACCTGGCGCTCTGCGACGACCTCGACGTCACCGCCAACGTGTTCCTCGGCCGCGAGCCGAGGAACCGGTTCGGCCCGTTCTCCTGGCTCGACCGCAGGGCGATGCGCAAGGACGCCGGCAGGGTGCTCGAGCGGCTCGGGATCGACCTCTCGCCGACCAGGTTGGCCGGCGAGCTGTCGGGCGGCCAGCGGCAGCTCGTCGCCGTCGCCCGGGCGCTCGAGTTCTCGCCGCGCCTGCTGCTGATGGACGAGCCGACCGCGGCGCTCTCGAACGAGAAAATCCACCACCTCCTGAGCCTGGTCGGGAAGCTGAAGGAACAGGGCGTGTCGGTGCTGCTGATCAGCCACCGCTTCACCGACATCATCGAGCTCTGCGATCGGGTGCTGGCCATGCGCGACGGCAAGATCGCCGCCGAGCTGCGCCCGAAGCACCGCTCGACGGCGGAGATGATGGCCGAGATGCAGGAAGCGCTGAGTGGCGAGGGGGTGGTCGCGTGACGGCCATCTCGGCGGGCCGGCAACGTCTCCGCAGCGGTCCGCTCGGCGAGGGGGTGGCGCGGCTCACCGACTCGATCGGCGGCCTCGGCATCGGCCTCCTGATCGTGCTCGCGATCGAGGTGATCTTCTTCAGCGCCCGCTCGGACTTCTTCTTCGACGCGGCCAACTTCAAGAACATCGGCCGGGCGATGACGATCATCGGCATCGCCGCGATCGGCCAGACCGTGGTGATCATCGCCGGTGGCTTCGACCTCTCGGTCGGCTCGATCATGGCCGCGACGGGGATCCTCTCCGCCTACCTGATCAACCACGGGACGCCGCTCGCCGCGGCGATCGGCGCTGCCCTCGGGCTGGGGATCCTGATCGGCTTCATCAACGGGGCGATCGTCGCCTACCTGCGGATCAACCCGCTGATCGCGACGCTGGCGACCCTCTCGGTGGTCAGGGGGCTGGCCTTCGTGATCACCGAGGGGCAGGCAGAAGTCGTCTCCAACGCCGCCTACCTGAAGATCGGCACGGGAAGCATCGCCGGCATCCCGACCGTGGTCGTGCTGTTGATCGGCCTGTTCCTGATCGTCGGCTTCACCTTGCCGCGCACGCGGTTCGGCCGCTATGCCTACGCGATCGGCTCCAACGCGCGGGCCTCCCGGCTCTCCGGGGTCCGGGTGGCGCGTTGGCAGATCGCCTTCTACGGCCTCAGCGGGGTGCTCGCCGCGGTCGCGGGGTGCGTCACCGTCGCCCGCACGGGCACCGCGGAACCGTCGGCGAACATGACCGCGGAACTGGAAGTGATCACCGCGGTGATCCTCGGCGGCGCCAGCCTCGCCGGCGGCCGCGGTCGCCTCTTCGGCACCTTCCTCGGCCTCGCGGTCCTGGCGGTGCTGGCAAACGGATTGATCCTGCTCGGGGTGCCGAGCTACTGGCAGCTGGTCGTCAAAGGCGCGGTCCTTCTGATCGCCGTCTCCTGGGACGAGCTGCGACGAACCAGGAGGGATGTCGATTGAGTGAGAAGGCAAAGCCGGTGGAGGCGACCGTCGAGGAGCAGCTCGCGATGCTGCGCTCGATGCTCGAGATCCGGTTCTTCGAGGACGAGTGTCAGCGACTCTTCGCCCGTGGTGAGGTGCGTGGTTCCACGCACCTCTACCAGGGGCAGGAGGCGGTCGCGGTCGGCGCCTGCGCGGCACTGCGGGAGGACGACACGATGACCTGCACCTACCGCGGGCACGGTGCCACGCTCGCCAAGGGGGCGCCGCTGAACGAGACCTTCGGCGAGATCTTCGGTCGCGCCAAGGGCCTCTGCGGCGGCAAGGGCGGGTCGATGCACCTGACCGACCTGCGGGTCGGCGCACTCGGCTCGCACGCGATCGTCGGCGCACACCTGCCGATCGCCAACGGCGCCGCGTTCGCCGCCACCTACCGCGGCACCGGCTCGGTCCACGTCTGCTTCTTCGGCGATGGCTCGACCAACATCGGCGGCTTCCACGAAGCGCTCAACCTGGCCTCGCTGTGGAAGCTGCCGGTGGTGTTCGTCTGCGAGAACAACCTCTACGGAGAGTACTCGCCGTTGGCGTTGACGACGCCGATCTCGCGACTCGCCGATCGCGCCGCCTCCTACGGGATGCCGGGCGTGCAGATGGACGGCAATCGGGTGCTCGAGGTGCGAGGCGTGGTGGGCGACGCGGTGGCGCGGGCGCGCGCCGGCGAGGGGCCGACGCTGATCGAGGCGCTCACCTACCGCCAACGGGGCCACTCCCGCACCGACCCGGCCACCTACCGCCCGGAGGGCGAGCTGGAGGAATGGTTGGAGCGCGACCCGATCCTGCTGCTGGAAGGTGCGCTCGACCAGGCCGGGGTCGCGGCGGAGCGGCTGGAGGCGGTCCGCGAGGAAGCGGGGACGGCGGTGGCGACGGCCCTCGCCGAAGCGGTCGCCTGGCCCGAACCGGACGCCGAGGCCCGCTTCGACGACGTCTGGGCGGTGGCCTGATGGCACCGGTCACCTACCGCGAAGCGATCATCCGGGCGCTCGCCGATTCGCTCGAGGCCGACGATTCGGTCTTCCTGCTCGGCGAGGACATCGCCGCGGCGGGCGGGGTCTTCAAGACGACCGAGGGGCTGCAGCAGCGGTTCGGCGGCGAGCGCGTGCTCGACACCCCGATCTCCGAGCAGGCGATCATCGGGCTGGCGATCGGCGCCGCCCTGCAGGGCCTGCGCCCGGTCGCCGAGATCATGTTCGCCGACTTCGCCGGCGTCGCCTACGACCAGCTCGCCAACCAGCTCGCCAAGTACCGCTACATGTCGGGCGGCCAGGTGTCGGTGCCGGTGACGGTCCGCCTCCTCAACGGGATCGGCGGCGGCTTCGGCGCCCAGCATTCGCAGACGCCGGAGAACTGGTTCCTGTCGATCGCCGGGCTGAAGATCGTCACCCCGGGCACGCCCGCCGATGCCTACGGCCTGCTGCGGGCGGCGATCGCCGACCCCGACCCGGTGCTCGTCTTCGAGCACAAAGGCCTGCTCAACTCCAAGGGCGAGCTGGCCGACGGCGTCGGCCCGACCGCGATCGGCAGCGCCGACGTGGTCAGGGCGGGCGAGCACCTCACCGTGGTCGCCAACCAGCAGATGCGATTTCGGGCGCTCGAGGCGGCCGACGCGCTGGCCGCGGAGGGGATCTCGATCGAGGTCATCGACCCGCGGACGATCGTGCCCTTCGACTTCGCGACGGTGGCCGCCAGCGTCGACCGGACCAACAACGTGGTGGTCGTCCAGGAGGCGCCGCCCGGTGGCAGCTGGGGAGCGACCCTGATCGCCCGGCTCGCCGAGGAGCGGCTCGATTCGCTCGACTCGCCGCCGGTACTGCTCGGTGGCGATGAGACGCCGATCGGGTATGCCGCCACGCTCGAGGGCGCCTGGGCGCCGGACGCCGAGCGGATCGCCGCCGCGGTGCGCTCGACCCTGGCCGTCGCGCCGGTGGGGCCGAGCTGATGCGCTTCCTGGTCGAGATCGCGGTCGATCTGCCCGCCGAGCTGCGCGAGCCGCGGAGCGAGCGGCGTGCCGAGTTGCTCGGCGCCGAGCTCGAGCGCGGAGTGGAGCTGCGCCTCGCGGGCACGATCGAGTGGATCGCTCGGGTGCCCGGCGAACTGCGCAACGTCGGCGTCTGGAACGTGCCCGACCCGAGCGAGCTGCACGACGCCCTGTCCTCGCTGCCCCTGGCAAGTTGGATGCGGGTCGAGGTCAAGGCGCTGGCCGACCATCCCGTCGAATTGGAGGTTGCCGCCTGATGGCCGAGATCGTGATGCCGCGCCTCTCCGACTCGATGGAGGAGGGCGTGATCCTCAGGTGGATGAAGCAGGTCGGCGAGGAGGTCGCGGTCGGCGAGGAGCTGGTCGAGATCGAGACCGACAAGGCGAACATGACCTATGAATCAGACGTCGCCGGAACCTTGACGGAGATCCTCGCGGCGGAGGGCGATTCGCTCGCGGTCGGCGCCCCGATCGCGGTGGTCGGAGGTCCGGACGAGGGATCGACCGTGGCGGCCACCGCGCCCGCCTCCGACGATGCGCCGAGGATCAAGGCCTCGCCTTTGGCCCGGCGGATCGCGAGGGACACCGGAGTCGACCTGGCCTCCGTCCAGGGCTCCGGGCCCGGGGGGCGGATCGTCAAGGCCGACGTGGAGCGCGCGGAGGCGCCCGCCGCATCGACCCCGCGACCCGCTCCTGTCGCGGCCGAGTCCCCCTCCCAGGAGACCGCCAAGGGCACCACCACCCACCAGGACCTCACCCGCCTCCAGCAGGTGGTCTCCCGGCGGATGGCGGAGTCGAAGGCCACCGCGCCCCACTTCTACCTGCAGGCCGAGATCGACATGTCGGCCGCGGTGGCGGCCCGCGCCCGACTCAAGGCCATGACCCCGGAGGGAGAGGTGGTCCCCTCCTTCAACGACATGGTGGTCAAGGCCTGTGCCCTCGCCCTACGCGAGCACCCGCTCGCCAACGGCTCCTACAAGGACGGGCGCTTCGAGCTCTACTCGCGGGTGAACGTCGGTGTGGCGGTCGCCGCCCAGGACGCCCTGGTCGTGCCGACGGTCTTCGACGCCGACCGCAAGGGTCTGCGGGAGATCGCCGGCGACGCCCGCCGGCTCGCCTCCAAGGTCCGCGACGGCTCGATCACCCCACCCGAGCTCTCCGGCGGCACCTTCACCGTCTCGAACCTCGGGATGTACGGGGTGACGAACTTCTCCGCCGTGATCAACGCCCCCCAGGCGGCGATCCTCGCGGTCGGGGCGATCGCCGAGAAGCCGGTGGTCCGTGACGGTGAGATCACCACCGCCCACCTCCTCGGCGTCACCCTGGCCTGCGACCACCGCATCCTCTACGGCGCCCCCGCCGCCGAGTTCCTGGCGCGGATCCGGGTGCTGCTCGAGGAGCCGCTCTCGCTGGCGCTGTAGCGATGGTGGTCGACGAGCGAGAGGTCGGCAGGACGATCGTGACCGGTGGCGCGAGCGGGATCGGCCGCTCCTGCGCCCTCCGGCAGGCGGCGCTGGGCGAGGAGGTGCACGTCTGGGACCTCGACCGCGACGGCGCCCGTGCCGTCGCCGCGGAGGTCGTCGACGCGGGCGGACGTGCCGAGTGGGCCGAGGTTGACGTCGCCGACCTGGCGGGGACCCGCGCCGCGCTCGAGGCGTTCCTGCCAGATCGCCGCCCGACCGGGCTGGTGCACGCCGCCGGGTTGATGCGCACGGTGCCCTTCGATGATGTCGATGTGTCCGACTACGACCGGATCCTCGAAGTCAACCTTCGCGGGACCTTCTTCCTTGTCCAGGCCGCCGCGACCGTGATCGAGGACGGTGGTGCGCTGGTGCTGTTCTCCAGCGTCTCCGGCCGTCGGGGCCGGCCGCTCGCCGCTCCCTACGCGGCCTCGAAGGCCGCGGTCATCAGCGTCGCCCAGTCGGCGGCGCTCGCCTTCGGCCCGGCGCTGCGGATCAACGCGGTCGCTCCCGGCGTGATCGAGACCCCGATGATGCGGCAGATCGCCGCCGAGCGGGAGGAGATCCTCGGCACCGATCCGGACCAGCCGTATCCGGGCCTCGTGGAGTCGCTGGCGCTGAAACGTCTCGGGACCCCGGATGATGTCGCCAGGGTGGTCGAGTTCCTGCTCGGACCGCTGTCCGCGTACGTGAGCGGGCAGACCATCAACGTCGACGGAGGAATGGAGTTCGACTGATGCGAGAGATCGAGAACGGCGAGACCCGCGAGGAGCGGCTGAGCGTCCTGCGGGCGGCCCTGCCCGCCGGGGCGCTGGTCGAGGACCGAGACGTGGTCGCCGGCTATGAGCAGGACATCCTCGGCCGCTTTCCCGGCTCGGCGACCGCGGTGGCCCGCCCATCGAGCGCCGCCGCCGTGGCCGACATCGTCTCGGCTTGTGCCGCGGCGCGCCTGCCACTGGTGGCGCAGGGCGGCGCCACCGGCCTGGTCGGCGGCGGCGTCCCGACCGAAGGCGAGGTGGTGCTGAGCCTGCGCGGCCTCGACTGGATCGGCGAGGTCGACCCGGACGCGAACCAGCTCGACGTCGGCGCCGGCGTCACGCTCGAAATGGCGCAGATCGCCGCGCGGGAGGCGGGCCTGGAGTTGCCGATCGACCATCCGGCGCGCGCCTCGGCGACGATCGGGGGCATGGTCGCCACCGACGCCGGCGGTGCCTTGGCACTGCGCCACGGGACCATGCGGCGCCGGGTTGCCGGACTCGAGATGGTGCTCGCCGACGGTTCGACCGTGCGCCGGATGGTCGGCCTCCTGAAGGACAACGCCGGGTATGACGTGCCTTCGCTGATGGTCGGCTCGGAGGGCACGCTCGGGGTGATCACCGCGGTCCGCCTGCAGCTCGTGCCGGCCTCTCCGTTCCGCCTCACCGCCCTCTTCGGAGTCGCCGATCTGCGGGACGGACTCGACCTGCTCCGCAGCCTGCGCACGGTGCCAGGGCTCGAGGCGGCCGACTTCTTCGACTCCGATTGCATGAGCCTCGTCCGCGCCCACCACGGTCTGCGCGATCCGCTGGGCTCCGGACATGGCATCTACGTGATCGCCCAGTGCGCCGCGGCCGAAGACGTCACCGAGCGGCTCGCCGAGGCGGCCGAGCGGGCCGGCGACCCCGACGTCGTGGCTGCCTCCGATACCGCCGGGAGACAGTCGCTCTGGGCCTACCGAGAGTCCCTCAACGAGGCGATCCGTGCCATCGGCGTGCCGCACAAACTCGACGTGGCGCTGCCCCTGGCGGCGCTCCCGGACTTCGACGCCGAGGTCCGCCGGCGGCTCGCCGATGGTTTCCCGGATGCGGCGCTCTACATGTACGGGCACATCGGCGACGGCAATTTCCACGTCAACGTGGTCGGGCCCGATCCGGCTGACGACGGGGTCGACGAGCTGGTCCTTCGGTGTGCGGTCGAGCACGGCGGCACGATCAGCGCCGAGCATGGGATCGGCCGCGCTAAGCGCCGCTACCTGTCGCTCTGTCGCTCGCCGGCCGACATCGCGGCGATGGCGGCGCTGAAGCGCGCGCTCGACCCGGACGGGCTGCTCGCGCCGGGCCGCATCCTGCCGGATCCGGAGGACGGGCGATGAACGGCCGCATCACCGGCTTCAGTCATACCGGCGTCCAGGTGGCCCACCTCGGGCGCTCGATCGCGCTCTACGAGAAGCTCGGTCTCGAGCTGGCCGCCCGTTGGACCAACGCCGAGGAGTACGTCGGCCGGCAAGTGGGCTACCCCGGTGTCGTCTTGCAGATCGCGGTGATGTCGATCCCCGGCTCCGACGCCGTGTTGGAGCTGCTCGAGTACCAAGGGGTGGAAAGGGCGGCCATCGACCCTGGGACCGCGAACCCGGGAACGGGCCACTTCTGCCTCGCGGTCGAGGACCTGGAGGCCATCCACGCCCGGCTGAAGGACGAGGTCGAATTCCTCGCCCCGCCGCAGACACCGACCATCGGGCCGAATGAGGGCGGGCGCGCCATCTACATGAAGGACCCGGACGGCTACCGGGTCGAGATGCTGGAGAGCCCCGCTCGATGACCGGGGATCAGCGCTGAGTTGCCTCGAGCTGTTCGAGTCGAGTAACCTGGTCAGGTGTCCAATTCGAGATCGGAAGGAGGACGTTGGGTGTGGCTTCGGTCGAGCTTGATCGCGTCGCGATGACCTACGAGGGTGGCGAGGACGCGGCCCTCCACGAGGTCAGCTTGACGATCGAGGACGGCGAGTTCTTCGTCCTCGTCGGCCCTTCCGGTTGCGGCAAGTCGACGCTCCTGCGCCTACTCGCCGGGCTCGAGTTCCCGACCTCCGGAGAGATCCGCATGGACCACGTCGACGCCACCGAGCTTTCACCCGGGGATCGCGATGTCGCGATGGTCTTCCAGAACTACGCGATCTACCCGCACATGTCGGTTCGCAAGAACATCGGCTACGGGCTGCGGGTCCGCGGTGCGAGCAAGGCGGAGGTGCCCGAGCGGGTCGAGGAGGTGGCGCGGATGCTCGGCCTGGAGGAGCTGCTCGACCGTCGCCCGGCGAGCCTTTCGGGCGGCCAATTGCAGCGGGTCGCGATGGGGCGTGCGATCGCTCGCCGCCCGCGCGTCTTCCTGATGGACGAGCCGCTCTCCAACCTGGACGCGAAGCTGCGCGTCTCGATGCGGGCGGAGCTCGAGCGCCTTCACCGCAGGCTCGGCGTCACGACCGTCTACGTCACCCACGACCAGGTGGAGGCGATGACGCTGGGACAGCGGGCGGCGGTGATGCGGGCGGGGGTCGTTCAGCAGGTGGACACTCCGCAACGCCTCTACGGTGAGCCCGCCAACGCCTTCGTCGCCGCGTTCATCGGCTCGCCGCCGATGAACTTCGCGGTCGGCGAGGTGCGAAACGGTCGCCTGCGCTTCGGTGGCCTCGAGCTTCCGCTTCCCGCGGAGTTTCTGTCGCCGGTGCCGGAGGGTGAGCGCTTCCTCGTCGGCCTCCGCCCGGAGGACCTGCGTGATCCCGACCACAACCCGCTCGCCGCCGTGGTCGAGACCGAGTGCGTGGTGCACCAGGATCTGGGCGCCGACGTGCTCCTCTTCCTCGCGGTCGACGACGCGCCAGGCGACGTCGAGACCATCCGCCGCCTCACCTTCTCCGAGGACCAGGACTCCTTCGCGGCCGCCGCCGGGCACACCCGGCTTCTCTGCGCCCGGGTCGGCGCCGATCATCCGGTCCGCTCCGGTCGCCCGGCACGCTTCGCGATCTCCCCCGAGAACCTTCACTTCTTCGACCTCGAGTCCGGCCGGCGGCTGGCGCCGCGCACGGCGGCGGCGGCCAGCGGAGCATCGCTATGACCGGCGATCCGCTGGTGCGCGAGGTCCCAGGCTGGTTCGACGAGGCGAAGCTGGGGATCTTCATCCACTGGAACCCGGCCTCGATCCCGGCCTACGCGCCGCTCGCCTCGTTGGCCGAGATGTACGCCGAGGATCCGAGCGGAACCACGGCGTTTCGCCGGCTCCCCTACGCCGAGATGTACTGGAACACGATGAGCATCCCGGGCAGCGCCACGGCCCGCCACCACGCCGAACGCTACCCGGGCCATGGCTACGAGGCGTTCGTCGAGGAGTTCAGGGATCGATCGATACCTGCCTGGGATCCGGACTTGTGGGCGGATCTATGCGAGCGCGCCGGAGCCCGCTATGTGGTGCTGACGACGAAGATGGAGGACGGGTTCCTGATGTGGCCGAGCTCGCGACCGAACCCGCACCGACCGGGGTGGGGGTCCAAGCGCGACGTGGTCGGGGAGCTGGCCGCCGCGGTACGCGACCGGGGGATGCGATTCGGCGCCTACTACTGCGGCGGGGTCGACTGGACCTTCAAGGGCCTGCCGATCACCAGCACCGTGGGGGTGGTGAAGGCGATGATCGAAGACGAGAGGTACATCGCCTATGCCGACGCTCACTGGCGCGAGCTGATCGACCGTTACCAGCCCTGCGTCCTCTGGAACGACCTCGGATATCCCGCCGCCGCCGACCTCGAAGCGCTCTTTCGCTACTACCTCGAGCGTGTCCCTGACGGTCTGGTCAACAACCGCTTCCAATCCGCGAGCGATTTCGAGGCCCTGCTCGATGCCGAGGCGCAGGGGGCGAGCCCCGACCTCGGGCACGCGCCGGTCTACTCAGACTTCCTCACCCCCGAGTACTCGACCGAAGGCTCGCCGGACTCCAAGTGGGAGACCTGCCGCGGCCTCAGCAACTCGTTCGGATTCAATCGGCAGGACGACGAGCGCACCTACCTCAGTCCGACCGATCTGATTCACACCCTCGTCGATGTCGTCGCACGAGGCGGGAACCTGCTGATCAACCTCGGCCCGACCGGTGCGGGCCTGGCGCCATGGCTGCAGGCCGAGCGCCTGCTCGCGTTGGGATGGTGGCTGCAGGTGAACGGCGAGGCGATCTACGGCACCCGACCGTGGGAGCGCCACGCCGGGATCACCGGCGAGGGCATCGGCGTCCGCTACACGCGCACCGAGAACGCCGTCTACGCGACCGTGCTGGGCACTCCGGCCGGCGAGTCGGTCGAGATCGACGTTCGCCTCGGCGACGATGCCACCGTCAGCATGCTCGGCCACCGTGCGCGGCTGCCTCACGAGGAGAGCCCGGGTGGAACGCGGATCGGCCTGCCGACCGTGCAGGACCCCGGCGCCGCCTTCGCGCTTCGGCTCGAGCCGGCGGACGCCGTCACCGCGCTCCCCGCCGCTTCCTGACCGGTCTCCGCGCGCCCACATCGTGGGTATCTGATCGCCCGCTTGACAGCGGCGCCGACTCGATGCTACAAATCAGGTCACTTGACCAAGTCGACCGACTAGGCCGCGCCGGAAAGGCGCGGGCCGCAGCTGGAGGAGATATGGGGATGCTTGATGGAAAGGTGGCGATCGTCACCGGTTCGGCCCGCGGGATCGGGCGTGCGACCGCCGAACTGCTGACCGAGCAGGGTGCCGCCGTGGTCGTCAACGACATCGACGCCGATGTCGCCACGCAGACTGCCTCCGAACTCGATGGCCGCACCGCCGTCTTCGCCGGCGACCTGACCGCGCCGAATGCGCCGGAGGAGCTGGTGCGGACCGCGATCGACGAGTTCGGCCAGATCGACGTGATCGTCAACAACGCCGGCTACACGCTCGACGCCCCGATCCACAAGATGGACCCGGACGACTTCCAGGCGATGCTGGACATCCACGTCGTCGCCCCCTTCCGCATCCTGCAGGCCGCGGCGCCCTACATCCGCGAGCCGGCCAAGCAGGAGAAAAGCGAAGGCCGTGAGGTCTTCCGCAAGATCGTCAACGTCTCCTCGGTCTCCGGCACCACCGGCAACGCCGGCCAGGCCAACTACTCGGCGGCCAAGTCGGCGGTCGTCGGCCTCTCGAAAACGCTCGCCAAGGAGTGGGGCGGATTCAAGGTGAACGTCAACGCGGTCGCCTTCGGCTTCGTCGACACGCGGATGACCGTCGCCAAGACCTCCGACTCCGTGGTCAAGGTCGGGGAGCGGGACGTCCACGTCGGCATCCCCGAGCAGTCGCGCTCGCTGATCGAGGCGATGATCCCGCTGGGCCGCGCGGCGACCCCGCGCGAGGCGGCGGGAGGCGTCGTCTTCCTCTGCTCGCCCTGGTCGGACTACATCAGCGGCCAGGTCCTCAACATCACCGGCGGCCTGATCACCGGGATGGGCTCCTGAGGTGACCATCGATCTCGACAAGGTCGTCGGCGCCGAGCTGCCGCCGGGGCGGCACCGCTGGGACGAGGACGACGTCGTCCTCTACCACCTGGGCCTCGGCGCCGGTGCCGATCCGACCGGCGGGCGGGAGCTCGACTACGTCCTCGAGGACCGACTCAAGGTCCTGCCCAGCTTCGGCGTGATCCCTCCCTTCGCGGTGCTCGCCGGCCTGGAAGCCCTCGACGGGTTCGACGTGGACCTCGCGATGCTGCTCCACGGCGAACAGGACCTGGACCTGCCGGGCCCGTTGCCGGCCGCCGCCGAGGTCGAGACGACGGCCCGCGTCGCGCACGTCTACGACAAGGGCAAGGGCGCGCTGGTGGTCGTCGAGACCACCTCCGCCACCGACGCCGGCGAGGTCCTCTGCGTCAACCGCTTCTCCTCGTTCCTCCGCGGCGAGGGCGGCTTCGGCGGTGACTCGGGCCCGGCGCTCGCCGACCCACGACCGAAGCGCGCCCCCGACCTGGTGGTGGAGCGGACGACGCTGCCCCAGCAGGCTCTGCTCTACCGCCTGAGCGGGGATCGCAACCCTCTTCACGCCGATCCGGCCTACGCCGCCCGCGGCGGCTTCGACCGACCGATCCTGCACGGCCTCTGCAGCTACGGGATCGCCTGCAAGGCGGCCGTCGACGAAGTCCTCGACGGCGACGTCGGCGCCGTCGCCGGCTATCGGGCGCGGTTCGCCGGGGTCGTCTTCCCGGGCGAGACCCTGGTCGAGCGGATCTGGCGGGAGGGCGACGAGGTCGTCTTCGAGGTCATGACCAAGGAGCGGGAGACCCCGGTCCTCACCAACGCAGTCATCAGCGTAAGGAGCGACAAGTGAGTGAGCGTACGTTCGTGATCGGTGTCGGGATGACGAAGTTCGACAAGCCCGGCACCAAGGACGGGGACTACCCCGACTGGGCGAAAGAGGCGGGCGAGCACGCGCTCGACGACGCCGGCATCCCCTACGGCGAGGTCGAGCAGGCCTACGTCGGCTACTGCTACGGCAACTCGACCGCGGGCCAGCGGGCCGTGTACGGGCTCGGCCTCACCGGGATCCCGGTGGTCAACGTCAACAACAACTGCTCGACCGGCTCGACGGCGCTGTTCCTCGCCCGCCAGGCGATCGCCCACGGGGTCGCCGACTGCGCCCTGGCGCTCGGCTTCGAGAAGATGCAGCGGGGCTCGCTGGTCTCCACCTTCGAGGACCGCACCGATCCGCTCGACAAGCATCTGGAGGCGATGTTCGAGCGGCGCCCGGCGGTCGAGACGCCGATGGCCCCGCAGATGTTCGGCAACGCCGCCCGCGACCACATGGAGCGCTACGGCTCGACGCCCGAGCACTACGCCTGGATCGGCTGGAAGAACCACAGCCATTCGACCAACAATCCCTACGCCCAGTTCCAGGACGAGTACACGTTCGAGCAGATCGTCGGGGCACCGATGATCCACGAGCCACTGACCAAGCTCCAGTGCTCGCCGACCAGCGACGGCGCGGCGGCGGCGATCCTCGCCTCCGAGCGGTTCGTCGAGCAGCACGAGCTCTGGTCGCGGGCGGTCGAGCTGGCCGGCCAGGCGATGGTCACCGACGTCGCGGGGACCTTCGACGACGACGCCGACTGCATCCGTCTGGTCGGCTACGAGATGTCGGCGGAGGCGGCGCGACAGGCCTACGAGGAAGCCGGGATCGACGCCGGCGAGATCGACGTGATCGAGCTCCACGACTGCTTCAGCGCCAACGAGCTGATCACCTACGAGGCGCTCGGTCTGGCCGAGCGGGGTCATGGCCACGAGCTGGTCGAGGCGCGGGCGACCACCTACGGCGGCGCCGGACCGGTCGTCAACCCTTCCGGCGGGCTGATCTCCAAGGGGCACCCGCTCGGCGCGACGGGGCTGGCGCAGTGCTCGGAGCTCACCTGGCAGCTGCGCGGCACCGCCGACGACCGGCAGGTCGAGGGCGCGAAGGTCGCGGTCCAGCACAACATCGGCCTCGGCGGCGCCGCCGTGGTCGGCGTCTACAAGCCGGTGACGAAGTGAGCCTCTTCAAGCTGACCGACGAGCAGCAGGCGTTCGCCGAGACGATCCGCGAATTCGCCCGGCGGGAGTGCGGCACGCGGGAGCAACGCGACGCCCTCGCCCAGGACGTCACCGAGGCCCACAACCGGGAGCTCCATCACCGCGTCGCCGACCTCGGCTGGGCGGGGGTGATCACGGCGGAGGAGTACGGCGGCCAGGGCGGCAGCATGGTCGACATGTGCGTGATGGTCGAGGAATGCAATCGCGGCCTGGTGCCGATCAACGGCTTCTACACCTCGCTGGTCGTCGCCGGTGCCTACGAGCGCTTCGGAAGCGAGGCCCAGAAAGAGGCGATCCTCGGTGGGATCGCCCGCGGTGCCGTCGAGGCCGTGGCGATGTCGGAGCCCGAAGCGGGGTCCGACGTGGGGAACATCTCCTGCCGCGCGGCCCGCGACGGCGACGGCTGGATCGTCAACGGCCAGAAGACCTGGTGCTCCAACGCGATGATCTCTGACCACATCCTGTTGATCGCCCGGACGAGTAAGCGTGACTCGAAGCACGAAGGGCTGACGATGTTCAACGTCCCGGCGGGCATCGACGGGATGGAGGTCCGCCCGATCGACACGATGGGCGGTCGTGAGGTGAACGACGTCTTCTTCACCGACTGCCGCCTGCCCGGCGACGCTGTCGTCGGTGAGGTCGACAAGGCCTGGACCCAGCTGATGGCGGGGCTGAACGTCGAGCGGCTGATCATCGCCGCGGTCCTTCTCGGGATCGCCCAGCGGGCCTTCGACGACGCTCTGTCCTACGTCAAGGAGCGGCGCCAGTTCGGCCATCCGATCGGTGACTTCCAGGTGATCCAGCATCGGCTCGCCGATCTGGCGACGGAGATCGAAGCGGCGCGCCTGATCACCTACTCGGCTGCCCGCCGCGTCGACGAAGAGCCCGACCGGTTGCGTCCGCGGGAGGTCTCGATGGCGAAGCTGGCGACCACCGAGGTGGCGAAGAAGATGTCCCTGGAAGGAATGCAGATGATGGGCGGCTACGGCTACTCGACCGAGTACGACATGGAGCGGCTCGTCCGCGTGGCGCTGGCAGGGACGATCTACGCCGGCACCAACGAGGTCCAGCGCGACATCATCGCCAAGACGCTGGGGCTCTAGTGCCGGCAGGCGACCGCGACCCGCTCTTCTCGGTCGCCGGCAAGAACGTCCTGGTCACCGGGGGCTCCCGAGGCGTCGGCTACATGGTCGCCTCGGGGCTTCTGGACCGTGGTGCCCGGGTGACGATCTCCGCCCGCAAGGCGGAGCCGTTGCGACGGGCTGCCGACGCGTTGCAAGAGCGGGGCGAATGCGACGCCGTCGTGGCCGACCTCTCCCGGCCCGACGGCGTCGCGAGCTTGGTCGCGGCGGTGCGCGAGCGCGGCGAGCCGCTCGACGTGCTGGTCAACAACGCCGGCGCCACCTGGGGCGACCCGGTGGAGAGCTTCCCGGTCGAGGGCTGGGACAAGGTGATGGACACCAACGTGCGCAGTGTCTTCCTGCTCACCTCGGGGCTGCTGCCCGAGCTCCGCGCCGCCGCCGAGCGCGACGGTCCGGCGCGGGTGATCAACGTCGGCTCGATCCACGGCCTGGCACCTCCGGCCGATATCGACAACTTCCCCTACACCGCGAGCAAGGCCGCGGTCCACATGCTGACCCGCCATCTGGCCCGCTTCCTCGCGCCGGGGATCACGGTCAACGCGCTGGCGCCCGGCTCGTTTGCCAGCAAGATGACCGCGCACCTGCTGGAGGACCCGGAGAAGCAGGCGGAGATCGTCGGCGCGACGCCGTTGGGCCGGATCGGCGAGGCCGACGACATCGTCGGCGCCACGGTCTTCCTCGCCTCCCGTGCCGGGGCCTTCATGACCGGCACGGTGACCGTGGTCGACGGCGGCGTCAGCGGCTGCTGAGATCGAGGTAGGCGCGCTCGAGCGCGTCAGGGTCGGCCGCCAGCTCCGCCGCCCGGGCCTCCAGCGCGATGCGGCCGTTGACGAGGACGCAGGCGCGGTCGGCGACCCGCAGGGCTGACTGCGGGTGCTGCTCGACCAGCAGCACGGCAGCGCCGCGGTCGGCGGCCTCGCGGATCGCGGCCAGCAGGCGCCCGACGATCACCGGTGCCAGGCCCAGCGAGAGCTCGTCGACCAGCAGGACGCGCGGCTCGGCGGCCAGCGCCAGGGCCAGGCCGAGCATCTGCTGCTGGCCGCCGGAGAGGAGGCCGGCGCGGGTGCCGAGCAGCGGCTCGAGCTCGGGGAAGAGGTCCAGCGCCCGCGCCCGCGGGCCGCGGCCGAGGCGCAGGTTCTCGGCCGCGGTGAGCCCGGGGAAGATCGCCCGGTCGTCGCCGATCAGCGCCAGGCCCTGGCGCGCCCGATCGCCGAGCCGGTGGGGTCGCTCGCGGCCGAGCACGGCGACCGTGCCGGCCCGCGGGGCGAGCGCCCCGGCGATCGCGAGCAGGGTGGTCGTCTTGCCCGCGCCGTTGCGCCCGAGCAGGGCGACCACCTCGCCCGCGGCGACCTGGAGGTCGAGGTCACGGACGATCGTCACCCGGCCGTAGCCGACCGTGAGCCCGCGTGCCTCGATCGCCGCCGCTTCACTCATGCTTCGTGCAGGGTCTTGGTCACCAGAAAGCCGTCCAGGCCCTCGACCCCCTCCTCGGAGCCGTGGCCGCTCTCCTTGACGCCGCCGAACGGCGCCTCCGGAGTGGCGATCGCGTAGGTGTTGAAGCCGACGATCCCGGCCTCGATCCGCTCGCCGAGGATCCGGGTCGAGGCGGCGCCGGCGGTGAACGCGTAGGAGGCGAGCCCGTAGGGAAGCGCGTTGGCGCGGGCCACCGCCTCGTCGAGGTCGGCCACGCGGGTCACCGTGGCCACCGGTCCGAACGGCTCCTCGCGCATGATCCGGGCCTCGTCGGGCACGTCGACCAGGACCGTGGGGGCGAAGAAGAAGCCGGGACGGTCGAGCCGCCCGCCGCCGGTCAGGGCCCGGCCGCCACGCTCCAGGGCGTCGTCGACGAGCGCGGCGACGGCGGCGGGCCGGCCCTCGTGGGCGAGCGGCCCCACGTAGGTGGCCTCCTCCATGCCGTCGCCGACGGGGAGCGTGTCGACGGTGGCGACGAACGCCTCGACGAAGGGCTCGTAGACGTCGGCGTGCACGTAGAAGCGGGTCGGCGAGACGCAGATCTGGCCGGCGTTGCGGAGCTTCGCGTAGGCGGAGTGCGCGGCCGCCACGCCGACGTCGGCATCGCCGAGGACGATCACCGGCGCGTGACCGCCGAGCTCCATCGTCGTCCGCTGCATCCGCGCGGCGGCCAGGGCGCTCAGCCGCTTGCCGACCGGGACCGAGCCGGTGAAGCCGACCGCGCGGATCGCCGGCGAGCCGAGCAGGTGGGTCGAGACCGCGGCCGGCTCGCCGAAGACGACCGAGAGGACACCGCTCGGGAGGCCGGCGTCGGCGAGGGCACGCGCCACCGCGAGCGCGCTCGCGGGAGTCTCCTCGGCCGGCTTCAGCACGCAGGTGCAGCCGGCGGCGAGGGCGGCGCCGATCTTGCGCACCGGATTGACCACCGGGAAGTTCCAGGGGGCGAAGGCGGCTACCGGCCCGACCGGCTGGCGGATCACCGAGATCCGGGTTCCCGGGGCCCGGCGGGTGAGCACCCGACCGTAGGCGCGCCGGCCCTCCTCCGCGTACCAGTCGAGGATCCCGGCGGCGAGCGCCACCTCACCCAGCATCTCGGTCCGCGGCTTGCCCTGCTCGAGGGTGGCGACGGTCGCGATCTCCGCCGCGCGTTCGCGCAGCAGCGTGGCGGCGCCGCGCAGCACCGCGCCGCGCTCCTCCGGAAGCAGGTCGCGCCAGGCGGGCCAGGCGCGCTCGGCGCCGGCCAGCGCCGCGTCGAGGTCCTCCGCGCCCGCCAGCGGCAGGCGGCCGATCTCACCGCCGTCGGCAGGGTTGACGACGGCGAGGGTCGGCCGGCTCCCGGCGGCGATCCAGTCGCCGGCGAGGAAGAGGTCGAGGTTGTCGGGATAGGTGTCGCTGGTCGGCGCCACGGTCTCGCTGCTCATGTGTTCTCCTTCTCGGTGGTCACGGCGCCCGCGGACGTCGCCTGGTCAGGTGTCTCGCCCAGGTAGGCGAAGCGGACCCGGGGCTCGGCGAGCACCTCGTCGACCGGGCCCGCGGCGATCTGGGTGCCGAAATCGAGGACGACGAGCCGGTCCGCCACCTGCCGGACCAGCGCCACGTCGTGCTCGACCAGCAGCACGCCGATCCCGGCTCGGTCGGCCAGCCCCCGGATCACCGGGGCCACCTCCCGGCGCTCCCTCTCGTCGAGGCCGGCGCACGGCTCGTCCAGCAGCAGCACGGATGGTTCGCGGGCGATCGCCCGGGCGATCGCGACCAGGCGTCGCCGGCCCGCGCTCAGCTGGTCGGGCCTGCGGTCGAGGTGGGGACCGAGCTCGAGCGCCGCGATCGTCGCCCGCATCGCCGCGCTCGGGGTATCGCGCCGGGGCCGCACCAGGTCGATCAGGAAGGAGCGTGCGTCGCCGGGATCGGCGGCGACGCGCAGGTTGTCGATCACCGAGAGGTCCTCGAAGAGGTCGAGCGACTGCCAGGAGCGGGCCAGGCCGCAGGCGGCGCGGCGGTGGGGAGGGAGCCGGTCGAGGTCGCGGTCGCCGAGGCGGACCGAGCCGCTCGCCGAGGCGAAGCCGGTGACGGCGTCGATCAAGGTCGTCTTGCCCGCGCCGTTCGGCCCGATCAGGCCGACCACTTCACCCGGCCCGACGCTGAGCGAGATCCGGTCGAGGGCGTGGACGCCGCCGAAGCGGACGTCGACCTCGCGCAGCTCGAGGGTGCGGGGCGGGGCGGTCCACCCGGCCTCCGGCTCCGGCTCGTCCCGATCCAGATCGCGGCCACGGGCCGGGAGGCGAGGGCGAAGGCCCGCCACCCGGTCGCGCAGCCAGGTCCCCGCGTCGATCAGGGAACGGGCGGCGCCGTCGGGGTAGGCGATCACCGTGATCAGCAGGAGCACGCCACTGATCAAGCCGATCCAGCGGCCGAGGCCGGCGGCCATCTGGGTGAGCAGCCAACTGCCGACGCCGCCCGGCTCGAACAGGCCACCGAGCGCGGCGCCGAGGACGCTGCCGACCCCGCCGATCACGGCGTAGGCGACGAGGCTGACGTTTTCCAGGATCCCGTAGCCGCTCAGCACCACGGCCGGGTTGCGATAGGCGGCGATCGCGCCACCGAAGCCGGCGATCGCCGAGGCGATCCCGAACGCCCAGAGCTTGGTCGCGACGACGTCCACACCCAGGGCCGCGGCCGCCCGCTCGTTGCCTCGCACGGCGAGCATCCGCCGGCCGCCGCGCCCGCGCCGGAGGTTGGCGACCAGCACGGCGAGGACGGCGAACAGCCCCAACACCAGGAGGGCGAAGCGGTGGGGGTGGAAGAGGGTGTCGAATTCGACCCCGAAGACGGTCAGCGAGCCGTCCGAGCTGAGCGGGATGCCTTCCGCGCCACCGGCAAGCGAGTTGCTCTGGAACACCAGCGCGTCGACCGCGACGGAGAGCCCGAGCGTGGCGATCGCGAGGCTGACCCCGCGCGTCCGCAGGGAGGGCAGCCCGACCAGGAGGCCCGCCGGGACCGTCGCCACCGCGGCCAGCGGCACCGCCAGCTCGAGCGGCAGCCCGAAGTTGTGGGCAAGCCGGCCGACGAGCAGCGCGCCGACCCCGGAGAGGGTGGCTTGCGCCAGCGAGAGCTGCCCGGCGTAGCCGAGCACCACGGTCAGCGAGAGGATCACGATCCCGCCGAGCAGGCTGGTGGTGATCACCCCGGCGCCTTCGTCGTCGACGGCGCCGATCGCCAGGGCCGCCGCCGCGATGGCCACCAGCAGCAGCGGGATCGAGATCCTTCCGGACCCCACCCGCGGCAGGCGTTCCCCGATCGCGCCGCGGACCGGCAGCACCCGCCCGCGCAGGGCGAGCACCGCGATGATGACGAGGAAGGGAACCGCGTCGGCGAGTCCGGCGACGCCGAAATCGTGCTGTGCCAGCTCGGCCTGGAGGACACCGATCAGGAGCCCCCCGGCAAGGGTCAGCGGGAAGGACGAGAAGCCACCGATCAGCGCCGCGGCGAGGGCGTTCACGGTCAGCAGCAGGGCGAGATCGGGGGAGACCCCCGAGATCGGCGCGATCAGCGCCCCGGCGAGCCCGCCGAGCGCGCCGCCGAGCGCCCAGTTGCCGGCCCGCAGCAGGCCGATGCGCCAGCCCAGCGCGGCCAGCTGGCGCGGCCGTTCGGAGACCCCGGTGGTGGCGAGGCCGAAGCGGGTGCGCGCGTAGACGAGCGCGAGCGCGAGCGAGAGCCCGATCGCGAGGCCGAGCAGGACGAGGCGATCGGCGCCGACGGTGACGCCCCCGAGGTCGACGGCGCCGGTCGGCAGCAGGGTCCCGACCAGCTTCGAGTCCTGCCCGTAGTGGAGCAGCGCGGCGGACTGGGCGATCAGCAGTACCGCCAGCGTCGCCACGACGCGAGTCAGGTTCGAGGCCCCACGGGGGGCGACCATCGTCGCCAGGTAGGTGAGCAGCCCGACCAGCGCGGCCAGCGCCACCCCACCGAGCAGGGCCGGGACGTGGCCGAGGCCGGAGTTGACCGAGAGGTCCCAGTAGGCGAAGGCACCGACCATCCCCGCGGCGCCGTGGGCGAAGTTCACCACCCCGCTGCTGCGGAAGACCAGGACCAGCCCGAGCGCCGCGAGGGCGTACAGCGAGCCGGCGCCGAGGCCGAGCAGCAGCAGATGGAGGAACTGGGTCACCGGCGTCGCGGGGAGGTCGGCGCCTGCCTATCTGCCTGCTTTCGCCAGCGCTTCGAAGGCAGGCGCGGTGTCCAGCGGCTGCTTCTGGGCCAGGACCACTTCGCCGTCCTTCGCTTCGAGGACGTAGACGTCGGTGTTGACCACCCGGCTGAACGTCTTGGTCGGGTTGGTCTTGGTGAAGTCGACGACCGGGCCGAGGCCGGTGTCGTAGCCCTTCAGCTTCGGCAGCGCCTTCATCGCCGTCTCGGCGTTCACGGTCGGGACGCCTTCGACCGCCTTGGCGAAGGTCTCGACCGAGGCGTAGGCGGACTCGAGCTCGGCGTCGAGCGGCACCTTCGGGTCGATCTTCCGGGCCGCGGCCTCGAGCTCGGCGACGGCCGGCGCCCCCGAGCTGAACGGCAGGTAGCCGCTCATCAGGATGGTCCCGTCGGCGGCGCTGCCGAGCGCCTTGATCGATTCGCCGGGAAGGATCGAGAGGGGGGAGGCGAGCCGCAGGCCTTCGCCACTCTGGGCGACCGCGGTGACCACTTTCGGTCCGTTGGTCGCCGAGGTGAGCAGCGCCAGGCAGTCGCCTCCCTCGCCCGTGGCGGCCGCCACCACCGGCCCCCAGTCGGCGGCATCGGAGGCGCCGTAGACGGCTTCGCCCGGGGTGCCGCCACCGGCCGCGACGCCGAGTTCGACCAGCTGGGCGGCCGCCTTCGCGGTCGGCAGGTTCTCACCCACGGGGACGGTCTTGGCGCAGTGCTGCTGGTCGAAGTAGAGCCCCATCGCGAAGGCCAGGGTGGCGCCCTCGCCGCCGAGCAGGAAGTAGTTGGGCGAGGTGCTGTTCTGGATCGCGGTCGGTCCCACCCAGGGGATGCCGGCCTTTTCGATCAGCGGCACCACCTGCGGCTCGAAGATCGTGTACCCGCCGACCAGGGCCGCCACTTCCTCGGTGATCGCCTCGCGCGCGCAGGCGACGGCTTTGTTCGGGTCGTTTTCGTCGTTGCAGACGATCAGGTCGACCTGCTTGCCGCCGATGCCGCCTTCTTCGTTGATCCGATCGACCGCCGCTTCGGCGCCGACGCCGATCGAGGGGAGCGAGAACTGCGGCGCTTCGATCGGACCCATCGCCATCAGCTTGATCGTCTCCCCGCCGGAACTGCTCTCGCTCGAGCTGCCGCCGCCGGAACCGCAGGCGGCGAGGGCCAGCGCGCAGATCGCGGTGGTCATCGCGATTCCGAGCGTCGTCAAGGTCCTCGACTTCATCTTTCGTCTCCTCCTCCTACCGGCGACACCCACGTCGCGGTGATCAATTAGGACAACCGACCAGGTTGCTTGACCAAGTATTAGCGGGAGGCTCGCCGGTGTCAACCTGCGACGGCGCCGCGCGACGCGTCTACACTGTCTCCTGGTCGATTGACCTGATTTGCGCCGGCCGCCCGGCACGGCGCTGGAAGAGGGGGATGCCAGTGGCTTATCTGTCAGCGGAAGAGCGGCGACGCACGATCATCGACGCGGCGGTCGAGGTGATCGCCGGCGAAGGGCTCGCGCGGGCGACGACGCGACGGATCGCCGAGCGGGCAGACGCGCCTCTGGGTGCGCTCCACTACTGCTTCCGCAACAAGGAAGAGCTGATCCAGGTGGTCGCCGACGAGGGGGCCGAGATGCTTTCGGCGGCGTTCGACGAGGTCGATCCGACGGTCGGTTTCGAGGCGACGGTGCGGGAGAGCATCGCGGCGCTCTGGAACTGGGTCGAGGGCAACGTCGGCCTGCAGCTGGCTCTGATCGAGCTGGCGATGTTCAAGATCCGGGAGGCGGCCGACGACGACCTCTACCGGATGTGGGACCGCTTCGGGGGCGACCTCCTTCGCGAACGCTTCACCCGCGCGCTCGAGTCCGACCCGGTGGACCTGCAGGTGCCGCTCGACGAGATCGTCCGTTTCATCAACCACCGCTTCGACGGGCTCGTCTTCGAGTTCGCCGCCTCGCACGACGCCGAGGCCTGCAGGCGCCAGACCGAGCTGCTCGCCGACGCGATGATCCTGCTCAGCGTTCCTGGTACAACGCCTCGAACCGCTCGGCGTGGAGGCGCTCGACCTCAGCCCGTCTGACCTTCATGCTGGCCGTCAGCTCACCGAGCTCGGCGCTCAGGTCACGGTCGAGGAGGAAGAAGCGCTTCACCTGCTCGCTGCGGGCGTAGCGGGCGTTGGCCCGATCGAGGTCGGCCTGGATCAGGGCGTGCAGGCGCGGCTCCCCGGCCAAGGCCGCAGGCGTCGTCTCCTCCTCCGTCAGCCCCTCCGCGCGCGCCCAGGAGAGGACCTCGTCGCGGTCGAGCGCGATCAGCATCACCGGGTAGGGCCGACGGTCGCCGTGCATCACCGCGTGCGATATCCAGCGACTCTGGCGCATGTCGTTCTCCAGGTTGGCCGGGGTCAGGTTCTTGCCGCCGGCGGTGATGATGATGTCCTTCTTGCGGCCGGAGATCGTCAGGTAGCCGTCCTCGTCGAGCGAGCCGAGGTCGCCCGTCCGCAGGCGGCCCTGGTCGTCGAACGCCGCCGCGGTCGCCTCCGGATCTCCGTAGTAGCCGCTGAAGATGCTCGGTCCCCCGATCACGATCTCCCCGTCGAGGGCGATGCTCAGGTCGATCCCGGGAACCGCCCGGCCGACGGTGCCGAAGCGGTGGGCGTCGGGGCGGGAGACGGTGACCGCGGTGCCGGTCTCGGTCAGCCCGTAGCCCTCCATCACCGGGATCCCGCACCGCCAGAAGAACTCCAGCACCTCGGCGGCGATCGGCGCGCCGCCGCTGGAGGCCTCGCGGACCCGGCCCCCGAGGATCGCCCTCACTTTCTCCGTCACCCGCTCGTCGGGCCCGTCGGGTCCGGCGGCGGCGGCGACCGAGCGGTAGATCTTCTCGAAGATCCGCGGCACCGAGGGAAGGAAGGTGGGCCGGCATTCGCCGAGCTCGGCGAGGATCCGGGAGGGGTCCCCGGCCGAGTAGGCGACGGTGGTCCCGCTGTCGATCGCCGCCAGCTGCACGATCAGGGCGAAGGAGTGGGCCAGCGGCAAGAACAGGTAGACGAGGTCCTCGCCGCCCCGCAGCACCTCGCGCACGGTCACCGAGTCGACCGCGGCGCGGTAGCCGGCGTGGGTGTGGACGCAGCCCTTCGGCGCCCCGGTCGAGCCCGAGGTGTAGATGATCGTGTAGAGGTCCTCGTCCGCCACCCCGGCGAGCCGCTCCTGGAGCGCGTCGGCGGCGACGCCGCGGCCCCGTTCGCGCAGGTCGGCGAGTGCCGTGTGCCCGGGGACCGGGTCGATCGTCAGCGCCTCGCGCAGCCGCGGCAGGCGCTCGCGGATCGAGGCGATCTTGGCCAGTTGCCCGGCGTCCTCGCAGATCACCGTGCGGGCGCCCGAGTCGGCGATCACCCACTCGCACTCCTCGGGTGAGTTGGTCGGGTAGATCGGCACGACCGTCGCCCCCGCCATGCAGATGCCGAAGTCGGCGATCGTCCACTCGGGGCTGGTCCGCGCGAGCAGGCAGACCCGATCCCCAGGTTCGACCCCGAGCGCGATCAGGCCGCGGGCGACCTCCCCGGCCGCCTCGTCCAGCGCGGCGAAGGAGATGTCACGCCACTCGGAGCCGACGCGGTGACGGATCGCCGGCCGCTCGCCGAAGAGCGCGGCGGCACGGGGGAGAAGGTCGGCGAGATTGTTCGAGCCGGTGCTCATGTCAGGGCCGCGACGACCTCGGCCGCCGCCCGTTCGCCCGACCGCACCGCCCCGTCCATGTAGTTCATCCAGACCGGTGAGGTTTCGGCGCCCGCCCAGTGGACCAGGCCGCACGGCTCGCGCAGCGCGTTGCCGTAGCGGGTCCAGCCGCCGGGGCCGAAGTTGGCGCCGAAGCAGCCGCGGGTCCACTCCTCGCTCGACCAGTCGGTCTCGATGTACTCGAGCGGCTCGGCCGCCGCCGGTCCGAAGTTGGCCACCAGGCAGTCGAGGGTCGCCTGGCGGCGCGCGGTGGGGGAGAGGCGGCGGAACTCGCGGGCGAAGTCGGCCTCGGTGAAGGAGACCAGCATCCCCGGTCGCCCGCCGTCGGGCGAGTTGTCGAAGGTGACGGTGACCGGGCCCTCGTCGGTGAACAGGCGGCCGCTCCAGCCGTCCTCGCGCCAGAAGGCGCTCGCGTAGACGCAGGTGGTCTTGATCGTCGTGCCCGGCACCGCCCGTTGGTGCAGCTGGGCCCGGTGGGCGGGCAGGGCCGGGGTGAAGGCGATCCGGTCGGCAAGCGCGATCGGCACCGCGACCACCGCCCGTCGCGCTCGCGTCACCCCGGAATCGGTGGCGACCGCGACCGCGCCGCCGCCGCTGTCGATGCCGCGAACCGGGCTGGCGAGGGCGACGGTGTCCGCCCCGAGCTGCGTGGCGAGGCGCTCGGTGACCAGTTGGGCGCCACCGACGAAGCGCCGCTCCTGGGCCCCGCCCTCGGTCTGGGTCAGCAGCGCCATCGAACCGGCGGAACGGATGTAGACGAGGACGTGGAGCAGGGAGAGTTCGCCCGCCTCCGCGGTGAAGACCGCGGCGACCACCTGGCGCAGCAGGGCCGCGGCGTCGGCATCGGCGACGTTGGCGTCGAGCCAGGTGCCGAGCGTCTGCCCGTCCCACTCCTCCGCCCGAGCCGCGGTCCACGGTTCCTCCAGCGGCAACTCGGCGGCCATCGCGTCGAGCGTGCCGACCACGTCGGCGAACTTGGCCAGCGCCACGTCCTCGCGGCCCCGGACGCGAATCCGTCCCTCGCCGGTGTCGTAGGTGGGGAACGTCTCCACCCCGACCTCGGTCGCCAGGGCGAGGATCCGGTCCTGCGTCGGTCCGACGAACTGGCCACCGCACTCGACCACGACGCCGTCCTCGAGCGTCTGGTTGAAGACCCTGCCGCCCACCCGTCCGCGCGCCTCGAAGACGGCGACAGAGAGGCCGGCGCGCTGGAGATCGCGAGCGCAGGTGAGCCCCGAGAGGCCCGCGCCGACCACCGCGACATCGACTTCGAGGGGGGCAGGGGAAGGCGTTGATTGCACGTTTGAGCTCCGTCCTGTAGAAGTTGGGCATACGACCTGGTTGAGTGACCAAGTATCTTGGCGCAGCGAGGCCGTGTCAACCGAAAGCAGTGGTGACGGGGCTTGACAGTGGGCCTGAGGGACAAGAGACTGTGTTCGGTTCAAGTGACCAAGTCGGATGAACAACTTCGAGGAGAAGAGATGCCCCAAGCGCAGATGAAGCGGCTCGAGGGAAAGGCGGCCTTGGTCGTCGGCGGTGGCTCGGACGGGCCCCCGGCCCCCGGTGAGGACCTGCCGATCGGCAACGGGAGGGCGGCGGCGCTGGCGCTCGGACGTGAGGGCGCGGCGGTGGCCGTCGCCGACCGCGATCTCGCCGCGGCAGCGGCCACGGCCGAGCGGATCCGCGCCGAAGGCGGACGGGCCGAGGCGATCGAGTGCGACGTCCTCTCCGGCGAGCAGTGCGAGGCCGCGGTCGAGGCGACCGTGGCGGCCTTCGGCTCGCTCGACCTCCTGGTCGACAACGTCGGCATCGCCGACCTCGGTGGGGTCACCGAAACCAGCATCGAGGAATTCGACCGGATCCAGGCGGTCAACGTCCGCGGCCACTTCCTGGCGATCCGCTTCGCCCTGCCGAAGATGGTCGAGGCGGGGGGCGGCGCGATCGTCACCGTCTCCTCGCTGAACGCGTTGGTCAGCGGCGCCGGGGTCGCCTACGAGACGAGCAAGGCCGCGCTGCTGGGCCTGACCCGTCAGGTCGCGGTGACCGCGGCGCCGAAAGGCGTCCGGGCCAACGTCGTCATTCCCGGCGTGATCGACTCGACGATGCTGCGCCGCTTCGTCGGCGACCAGCAGATCGACTTCGCCGCCGGGATCCCGGCGGGCCGCGTGGGCACTCCCTGGGACGTCGCCAAGGCCGTGGTCTTCCTGCTCTCCGACGAGGCCGACTACATCACCGGCACCCAATTGGTCGTCGACGGCGGCATGTCGGCGCGGATGTGATGCAGATGTCGCGACTTCTTCGAGCAACTTCGCTGCGCTGTCAGCACCTGGTCGAGCCGCTCGGCATCGATCCCGGGGAGCCGGTCCTCTCCTGGGTCCCCGCCGCCGACGGACCTACTCCACAGCTCGCCTACCGGGTCCTCGTCGCTTCGAGCCGCGAGGCGCTCGAACGGGGCGAGGCCGATCTTTGGGATTCGGGCAGGGTCGAGTCGACGGCGATCAACGGCATCCGCTACGCGGGCGCGCCGTTGAGCGCCGGCCGGCGGTGCTGGTGGACCGTGGTCCTCTGGGGCGAGGACGGCGAAGGGCCGCGCGGTGAGATCGGCTCCTTCGGGATCGGCCTCGGCCCGGAGGACTGGGGAGGCAGCTGGATCGGCGGCGAGGCGGGAGTCTCCTCGCCGTTGCTGCGGACCGAGTTCAACCTCCCGGGTCCGGTGGCCTCCGCCCGTGCCTACGTCTGCGCCCTGGGCTGGAACGAGCTGCGCCTGAACGGCGAGAAGGTCGGCACGCGGGTTCACGATCCCGCGCACACGTCCTTCGACCATGACCCGGATCTGGTCGACGGCAGCGGGGCCCCGGCGCGGATCGCCAATCCGCGCACGCTCTTCACCACCCACGACGTCGGCGCCCTGTTGCGCGAGGGCGACAACGCCCTCGGGATCGTCCTCGGCCACGGCTGGTACAGCGCCGAGGAGGACATCGGTCCGGGCCCGCTCCCGCGCAAGCCGTGGGGCGACCGTCCGCGCGTCCTCCTCCGGCTGGTCGTCGAGACCGAGGCGGGGGAGACCGTCGTCGTCAGCGACGGCGACTGGCGTACGGCGGCGGGGCCGATCGCCTACAACGACTACGCCCACGGCGAGACCTATGACGCTCGTGCCTGGCCGCGCGGCTGGGACGCCCCCGGCTTCGACGTCGCGGCCTGGGCCTCGGTGGCGACCTTCGAGCCGCCCGCGGGCCGACCGCGCGCCCAGCTGCTCGAGCCGGTGGTGGTGACCGAGACCCTGGCCCCGGTCGCGGTCGTCGAGAAGGAGGCCGGCAGGCGGCTGGTCGACTTCGGCCAGAACATCTCCGGCTGGACCCGGATCGCGGTCTCCGGCCCGGCCGGCGCCGAGGTGACGCTGCGACATACGCCGGAGGTGCTGGCCGACGGGGAGCTCGACGACAACGCCAACATGGGTGCCTGGCTGCCCGCCCGCCAGACCGACGTCTACGTCCTCGCCGGCGAGGGGACGGAGCTGTGGGAGCCGCGCTTCACCCTGCACGGATTCCGGCACCTGGAGGTCACGGTCTCCACCCCGGAGGTGGAGGTCAAGCGCCTGGAGGCGCGCGTCGTCCACTCCGACCTCGCCTCGATCGGCGAGTTCTCCTGCTCGGAGCCGCTGCTCGAGCAGATCCACCGCAACGTGCGCTGGACCCACCGGGCGAGCTTCCAGGGCTTCCCCCAGGACGCCGCCGAGCGCAACGAGCGGGTCGGCTGGGTCGGCGACCCCGGCTGGGCGATCGAGGACTACCTCTACAACTACGACGCGATCGCGTTCTGGCGCAAGTGGCTCGACGACCTCGCCGATGTCCAGCTCGAGAACGGGGCCTTCCCGGTGATCTGTCCGATCAGCTGGCGTGGCGGCATCGACATGACGCCGCCCGACGACTACGAGGTGCCCGATGACCTCGACACCATGGTCTACTGGCCCTTCGGGACCTGGCCCGACTTCAGCGCCACCTCCTACCCGAGCATCGCCTGGCAGCTCTATCGCTACAGCGGCGACCGCACGATCCTCGAGGATCACTTCGAGGGGATGAAGCGCGGGGTCGACTACCTCCGCTCGATCGCCTCCGGACTGATCGTCGAGATCGGCCTCGGGGACCATCAGGAGCCCCAGGCGGACGGCACGTCGGAGGTCTTCGCCCAGCGCACGCCGGTCGAGGTCACCTCGACCGCCTGGTTCTTCGAGCTGGCGCGGATCGTCGGCGAGGCCGCCGCAGTCCTGGGCCGTGAGGAGGACCGCCGTACCTACGCCGGGTTGGCGGAGGAGATCCGGGCCGTCTTCAACGAGCGGTTCTTCGACGCCGAGGGCGCCGGTTACTCGACCGGCTCCCAGACCTCGCTGGCACTGCCGCTCTGGTTCGGGATCGTCCCCGACGAGCGCCGGGCGGACGTGGTCGCGACGCTGGTCCGGAGGATCCGCGACGTCGACGACGGTCACCTCGAGACCGGGACCATGGGCACCGCGGCGCTGCAGCAGGTGCTCGCCGCCGAGGGCGCGGCGGAGACGATGTTCGGGATCGCCACCCAGACGACCTACCCGAGCTGGGGCGAGCAGATCGCGCGCGGCGCGACGACGGTCTGGGAGACCTGGGGCGGCGACCCCGATTTCAGCCGCAACATGAAGCTGATGGCCTCGGTGGAGAAGTTCCTCTTCCGGGACGTCGCCGGGCTGACCCCGGCGAGCCCCGGTTGGGAGCGGATCCGGGTCCGGCCGCGGCTGGTCGGGCAGCTCTCGGCGGCGGCGGCGCAGGTTCGTACGCCGCGCGGCGAGGCGGCCGTGAGCTGGCGGCTGGAGGACGGCACCTTGCACCTGCGGGTCGAGGTGCCGGCGACCGGCTCGGCCGAGGTCTGGCTGCCGGGAACGGGCGAGGGAAGCCCGATCGAGCTGGAGGGCGGAGTCCACGAGTTGACCGAACGACAGGAGGAGAGATGAGTAGAGCGATCAAGCTGCTGGGCTGCCTTGGGGTGTTGGCGGCCTGCATGGCGGCGGTGGCCGGATGTGGCGGCGGAGGTGGCGGGGGCAGCGACGGCGGGACCCTGACGATCACCTCCTACGACCTCGGCGGCGCCCCCGACCCGCTCGACCAGGCGGTGGCCGGTTTCGAAAAGGCGAACCCCGGGGTGAACGTCGAAGTGAAGCGGACCGCCTTCGCCCAGTACGCGCAGGCGCTCCGCCGGCAGTTGAGCACCAACCAGGCACCGGACCTGGCACGGACGGCGCTCGGCTACGGCGAAGCGGGCTCGGCGACCGCGCTGGCGGAAAAGGGCCTGCTGCACAATTTCGGCGACGCCCCCTGGATCGAAGAAATCCCGGCCGCGAGCAAGACCTCGACGACCGATGAAAGCGGCACCTTCGCCTACCCGGTCGACGCCGCGGCGATCGGCATCTTCTATCTGCCCTCGGTGCTGAAAGAAGCGGGCGTGACCCTGCCGAAGACGTTCACCGAACTGATCTCCACCTGCGAAGCGGGCGGCGGCGGCCAGGTGGTCTTCGCGCTCGGCGCCAACGAAACCTCGGGGATGCCGCTGTTCATCCTCGATGGGCTCGCTGCGTCGACCGCCTTCGCCGAAAATCCGCAGGTGGGCGAAGAACGCCTCGCCGGTGAAATCACCTTCGCCGAAACCAAGGGCTGGCAGACCGCGTTCGAACAGTTCGCCCAGATGAGCGAAGCGGGCTGCTTCGACAAGAACGCGGTCGGGGTATCGCAGGAACAGGCGAGCCTCGAACTGGCCCAGGGCAAGGCGCTGATGGCGGTCTCGCTGACGGTCACCCTGCCTTTGTTCCAGGCGGGGAACCCGAAGGAAGAGCTGAAGATGGCGCCCTTCCCCGGCAACGCCGATCCCTCCCAGGTCCGGGTGCCGAGCGCGCCGGTCGACGGTTACGTGATCCCGGAGCGGGCGGGCGACCCGCAGCTGGCGGAAGAATTCATCGAGTTCTACGCCGAACACCGGGGCGAATACAGCCAGGTCGACGAAAGCATCCCGGCGATCCCGCTCGGCGAAGGCGAACCCAGCGTCCCCGCCTACGCGAAGGAACTGGAACCGTTCATCCCGGACAAGACGGCGCCCTTCGCGCAGAACGAATGGCCCAACCCCGAAGTCCAGGTGGCGGCCGCGCAGGGGCTGATCGAAATCCTGCTCGGGCAGACCGAACCGAAGTCCGTGCTGGAAAAGATGGACTCGGCCTGGACCGGGCCGGGCGAAGAATAGGAACGTGGCGGCGGTCGAGACCACGGCGGCCGGGCGGCCGGGGCGGGCGCGGCGACGCGTCCACCCGGCCCGCCGCGTGCCTTGGGCCCTCGCGCTTCCGGCCGTCGCCGCCTGCTTCTGCCTCTTCATCCTTCCGGCGCTGCTCGGCGCCGGCTATGCCTTCACCAACTGGGACGGGCTGACGTCCCCGAAGTGGCTGGGCCTTGCCAACTTCAGCGAGTTCTTCGGCAACTCGGAGAGCGCCGAAGTTCTCCTCCACACGCTCGAGATCGGCGTCGCCTACGTGATCGGCGTCAACCTCGTCGGACTCGGGCTGGCGGTCGGCCTGGAGAGCACGCTGAAGAGTCGCGGCATCCTGCGGGCGGTCTTCTTCCTGCCCGCGGTGATCAGCCCCCTGGTCGTCGCCTTCATCTGGAAATTCATGCTCGACGCCAACGGCGCGATCAACGAAGCGCTCGCCGCGGTCGGCCTCGGCTCGCTCGAAAAGCCCTGGCTCGGCGAACCGACCCTGGCCCTCGCCAGCGTCGTCGTGGTGATGATCTGGCAGTTCGCCGGGTACCACATGCTGATCTACTCGGCGGGCCTGCAGGGCATCCAGGCGGAGCTGCGCGAGGCGGCGGCGGTCGACGGCGCCGGGCCCTGGCGACGCTTCCGCGACATCACCCTGCCGTTGCTGCGGCCGACGATGACGATCAGCGTCGCGCTCTCGACGATCACCTCGTTCATGGTCTTCGACCAGGTGATCGCGCTGACCGGCGGTGGCCCGGCGGGGGCGACCGAAACGCTCGGCACCTACGTCTACAAACAGGCCTTCGTCAACGGCCGCTACGGCTACAGCGCCGCCGTCGCGCTGCTGCTCGTGATCGGCGTCTGTGCCGTCGCGATCGCCCAGTTCCGGATCTCCCGCGGCCGTGCGGCGGACGCCGTATGAGCCGCTACACCCGTTGGTCGGCGTTTCGCGAGGCGGGGTTCTGGCTGGCCGCGATCCCGATCCTGCTGCCGCTCTACTTCGTCGTCAGCACCGCGTTCAAGCCGGCCTCCGAAGGCACCGGCCAGTACTTCAAGCCGCCCCTCCACCCGACCTTCGACAACGTCTCCCAGGCCTGGAGCCAGGCCGGCGGCGGCACCGTCAGCTTCGCCGGGGCGCTCTTCAACAGCGTCTTCACCACGGCGGTCGTCGTCGTCCTCCTGATCGCCCTCGCCGCCCCTGCCGGGTACGTGCTGGCGCGCCGCGGCTCGAAGCTCTCCGGGGCGGTCTTCGGGATGTTCGCGCTGGGGCTGATCCTGCCGATCCAGCTGGGGATCATCCCGTTGTACGCGTTCATGGCCGAAGCCGAACTCGCCGGCACCCGCGAGGGCCTGATCCTCGTCTACCTCGGCATGCTGCTGCCGCTGGCCATCTTCCTCTACACCGGCTTCTACCGCGGCCTCTCGCCCGCCTACGAGGAAGCCGCGCGGGTCGACGGCGCCTCGCCGACGCGGATCTTCGTCACCATCGTGTTCCCGCTGGTGCGGCCGATCACCGGCGTCGTGGCCATCCTCGGCGGCCTGATCGTATGGAACGACTTCTTCGTCTCGCTGGTCTTCGTCGGCGGCACCGACAAGGAGACGCTGCCGGTCGCCGTCTACTCCTTCGTCGGGCGCTTCTCGGCCCAGTGGCCGCTGATCTTCGCCAGCGCCCTGATCGCGATGCTGCCGGTGCTGGTCTTCTACGGCTTCATGCAGCGGACCGTGATGCGCGGCTTCAGCAGCACCCTGCGGGGCTGACCGGCCTACCCGGGCAGCGGCTCGGAGCCCGCCTCGGGGACGACCTCCGCCGAGTTCAGCAGGTAGGCGACCATCGTGTAGTACCCGACCAGCATCGGCAGCTCGATCAGCTGCTTCTCGTCGAGGTGCCCGGCGAGGCCGAGCCAGGTGGGGCCGCCGATCCTCCCCTCGTCGCGCAGCTCGTCGACGGCCCTCAGCAGCAGCCGTTCGCGGTCCTGCCAGCCGGGATCGCCGGGCCCGGCGGCGACGCGGTCGATCGCGGCCCGGGGCATGCCGCCGTCGATCGCGATCCGGACGTGCTGACCCCACTCGTACGCGGAGCGGGTGAGGATGGCGACGCGGAGGATGGCGAGCTCGCGGTCGGCGAAGGGAAGGGTGCCGTTGATCACCAGGGCACGTCCCAGCAGCAGCCACGGTTTGAATGGGCGGGGCAGGCGCGCGGCGGTGGTGAACAGGTTCAGGTCGCGCAGCTTCGCCGCGCCGAGGGGAGAGCGATCGCCGAGGTCGGCCTCGAGGATGGCCGCGACCTCCTCCGACCACTCCTCGGCGGGCAGGGGCGGGATCCTCGGCGGGGTCGAGCCGGTCATCGCGAGCTCCTTTCTCGAGCGTCCAGATCTTGCGGCCCGGCGGCTTGACAACCGTCCGCGACCAAGGGAGACTGAGCCTACTTGATCACTTGACCAAGTCGTTCGACTCAACCCCCCAGGAGGAATGCCAATGCCGGACCCATTCGTCGACGCCAATGCTGCCGCCGAGCTGGTCAGGTCGGGGGAGGTCTCGGCGGAGGAGCTGGTCGAGGAGGCGATCGAGCGGATCGAAAGGGTGGACCCGGAGATCAACGCGGTGGTCATCCCGACCTTCGAGAAGGCGCGCGAGGAGGCGAAGGACGCGAGCGGTCCGTTCGCCGGCGTCCCCTACGTCCTCAAGGACACGATGCCCTCGAAGGGTGACCTCTACACCGCCGGCATCCGCGGGGTGAAGGAGGCGGGCTACCGCGCCGACCACGATCCTTACTTCGTCCAGAGCATGCGGCGCGCCGGCTTCGTCCTGGTCGGCCGCGCCCACACGCCGGAGCTGGCCCTGGTCTCGACCACCGAGTCGTTTGCCTACGGCGCCACCGCCAACCCTTGGAACCTGGGGCGCTCGGTCGGCGGTTCGAGCGGCGGCAGCGCGGCCGCGATCGCGGCCGGGATGGTCGCGGTCGGCCACGGCAGCGATGGTGGTGGCTCGGTCCGCGAGCCCGCCTCCAAGGTCGGCATCGTCGGGATCAAGCCGACCCGCGGGCGCCTCTCCCAGGGCCCCGGGGTGATCGACTCCGACAACGCCTCCGGCCTGGCCCACGAGGGCCTGCTCTGCCGCTCGGTCCGCGACCTGGCGTCGCTGCTCGACGCGACCAGCGGCCGGTTTCCGGGCGATCCGTTCGCCGCCCAGGAACCGGCGCGGCCCTACGCGGAGGAGGTCGGAGCGGATCCGGGGCGGCTGAAGATCGGCCTCTGGACCACCGATCCGGCGGGCGAGTTCGAGGTCGACCCGGAGTGCGCCGAAGGGGCGAAGAAGGTGGCCGACGTCCTCGCCGACCTCGGTCACGACGTCTCCGAGAGCTACCCCTCCTCGATCGATCAGGGAAGCTGGCCGGAGGAGTTCATGCTCTGCGTCGCCTGCGTCATCCGCCGCGAGGTGATGCGCTTCGGCCGCCTGATCGGGCGCGAGCTGACCGAGGACGACGTCGAGCCGCAGACCTGGGCCTACTACGAAATGGGAGCGCAGGTGACCGGTGAGATGTACGCGGCCGGCGTCGACAGCCTGCGCCTCCGCGGCGCCGCCTTCGAGAGCTGGTGGCGCGACGAGGGCTACGACCTCTGGCTGACCCCGACCTTGACGATCCAGACGCCCCCGCTCGGCGAATTCAAGCCGACCAAAGAGGACCCGTTCGGCAGCCTCGGCATGGAGCCGAGCCGGTTCACCGTCCCCTCCAACGTCTCCGGCCAACCGGCCCTCTCGCTCCCCCTGCACGAGAGCTCGGACGGAATGCCCCTGGGCGTCCAGCTGACCGCCGCCTACGATCGCGAGGATCTGCTCCTACGGGTCGCCGCCCAGCTCGAGCAGGCCATGCCTTGGGCCGACCGACGCCCACCCGTCAGCGCGCTCGTCCCCAGCGGCAACTGAGGTTCCCCTCGACCCCCAAGCGCAGGTCCACGGGCCGCCACGCCATGAGCGGGGCGGCCCGTGACCGGCCACCGCTCCTTCAACCGAAGGTCACGATCGGCTCAGGAGCCGTCCCATCGGCGGGAGGATTCGCACGCAGCGGACGATTCCCGCCTCTCGTGATAGTTCGCGAGATCGGTCTTCGAGCCCTTCGATCTTCTCGATCGCATCGGCTCGGCGGCGGTGGTTACCGGACTCGATCGCGCCCTGCAGGACCAGGGTCTCCTGCTCGGCCAATCTCCGCACCCGTAACTCAGATGCGAAAGGCTCAGCCCGGATCGGCGGGGCAGTGACGCCTTCGAGGTCGCTGACGTCCCACCCGACTGCCCGGGCCGCATATCCAAGTCGCGCTGCCCGCGTGGGGGCCTCGGCGATTGCACGACGCTGATTCTGCAGATTCTCGGTACAGATGCGATCGACGACCTGGCGAAAGGTGAGGACGCGCTTTCCTTCACCAGGAAGGCCCGACTCCGAGGGTCGCCCCGCGAGTTGGCTGACAAGGCCCACGCCGAGGACCGCGAGCGTCGCGATCGCCGCCAGAACTTGCACTCCGCCGGAGGTGGTCCGGCGTAATTCACCGATCGTGACCCAGGCTCGCCTGAACCTTGTCACCCGGGACCTCCGCTGATCCAGAAGGGCAACCTAGATCTCCAGCAGGGCCGGCTCCGCCTGCCGATCACCCTGTTGCACCGCCCGGATGTTCTCTGACACCTTGTATTTCGCCGAGAAGAAAAAGCCGCCGCACTCGTCCTTGACCGAACAAGCGGTGCACTCGGGGTGGTACTCGTTCTTCCAATCGGAGATCGAGCGCACCGTCCACGGCCACACCTCACGAGGGATCAGGCAGAGCTGGTGGTTGTAGATCATCGTGTGGATTCGACTTCGGTCGAGGATCCGGACGGCCTCGACGAGCTCGGTGGCGTAGTCGGTCGGATCGATCCAAAGCTCGGGGATGTTGGCGCGTGCGAGGCCGATCATCTCGAGGCCCATCAGGGCGACTTGATCGACGAAGGGAAGGTTCCGGGCGAGGAACTCCGCGATTTCCGGCAGGGCGGGTGCGGTCTGTCGGTGGACGACGACCCGGATCTCGATCCGGGCTCCCGCCTGGGCCAGGTTCAGGATGCCAGGCACGGTCTGGTTGAAGGCACCCTTCGACTGGACGACGTAGTCATGCCGAGCCGGCTCGGCGCCGTAGAGCGGGATGCCGACCATCATGTTCGGGTTGTCGATTGCCGCCCATGCCGCGGCGAACTCTGGATCGGCGAAGCGGGTGCCATTGGAGAGGACGTGGACCTGGGCCTCCGGGTGAAGGTTCCGACAGAGCCGCAGGAGGTCGATCAACTCATCGCCATAGATCGTCGGCTCGCCGCCGGTGAAACCGATCTCCGCCACTTCGCGCGGGAGCAGGCGGACCAACTCGAACGCCTGCGCCAGCAGGTGGTCGTCGAGCGCCGTCTTCGGCGGCTGCGAGCACATCAGGCAGTAGTGTTTGCACCGCTCGGTCAGGAGGACGCTGTTCTGGCGACTGCGGTGGCGCCAGAGCACCCGGATCCGCTCGCCCTGGATGCTGAGCGCGACGATGTCCCCTCCGCTCAGGTGGTGAAGCTCCGCGGGAAGTCCGACGATGTCGTCTCTGCCTGACCAGTCTCCATCGCCGCGAAGGAGGTAGAGGTCGAATCCTTCCGGTAGATCCGACGCGTCATCGGCGATGAAGGCCCGCTTTGCCCGCTGTGGCGAGAGCGTCTCCTCGTCGACCACCTTCCATACCGCCCGCTCCAGTGGCCGGCCGAGCGGGGCGGTGGTTGCTTTGCCTCGCAGCGCGATCAATGGCTCGCCCAGGTTCGGAAGAGGGCGCGCGTCTCGGCGTCGGCCTCATAACGCTCCAAGAGCGAGCGGAAGATCGCGGAGTTCCGGCGGTGGAAGCCCGAGGTCGGCTTCCTGCCGGTGTAGTCACCTTCGGTTGCGTGATGGTAGGTCGGGTCCGAGCCGCAGTACGGCTCGAATGCGCAGTCCTGGCACATCGGGGAGCTCAGGGTGAAGCTTTCCTCGAGCGGCCGGAGGAGCGCTTCGGAGAGCATGATCTCCTCGTAGGAGTCTTCGTGAAGGTTGCCGAGTCGGAAGGTCTTGTCGCCCATCTCGGCGAGCATGCGACCCTCGTCCGAGGCGTACACGTCACCGTCATGGTTGTAGACGAGCGCGCCGATTCCGATCCCGGCGGGCGAGGTGAGATCGACGTAGCCGGGGTCATCGTTCGTCAGCATCTTCTTCAGGATCGTCGCCGAGTACTGCTCGACCATCGGTACCCCGGTCTTGTTCAGCTCGATGATGTAGTCGAGACCCTCCTCGAAGAAGGGGAGCCAACGCTCGACGTCGTAGGCGGCGAAGCTCTTGGTCTTGATCGCGAAGCCGTACGGCGACAGAGGCCGCAGGAAGAGGCTGGTCAATCCCTGTTCGACGTAGGTGTCGATGATCTCTCGCACCCGACCGAGACTCGAGCGCGTGGTCGTCATCAGTGCCGAGACCCGATCGATGCCGAGTTCCTCGCGCACCCGCTGGATGCCGGCCGTTGCCAGCTCCCAGCTGTTTCGACCTGGCCTCGGCCTGTTCTTGTTGTGGAGATCGGCCAGCCCGTCGAGCGAGGTCGAGATGTAGACGTCGTGGGTGCGGCAGAACTCGATCACCCGGTCGTCGAGCAGCGCCAGGTTGGTCGCGATGACGAAGCCGAGGTTCTTCTGCGCGACCGCGTTCCTCGCCTCGGCCTCGACCACCACCGCTTCGATCAGCTCGAAGTTGAGGAGTGGCTCACCGCCTTGGAACTCGATCTTGATGCTGTGGGAGGGAGAGCGGAAGGCGGCGTCGAGGGCGAGTGCCGCGGTCTCGGGACCCATGTCGAAGGCGTCCTTGTCGGAGCTCTGACGCGAGACCTGGCAATAGGGACAGGAGTGCTCGCAGCGGAGCGACGCGACCAAGATGTGGAGGGCGGTGAATTCCTGCAGTCGTCGGTAGCGCGTGCGGGCCTTGAGTGCGAGCAGCTCCAGCGGCACCTGATCGTCCCGCTCGCGGATCAGGTGCTTGGCCCTCAGCCTGCGGACGAGCGGCGAGTCCTCGGAGAGCGAGCGATCCGCGAGGGCGGCGAACTCCTCCTCGGTGAGGAAGGTGTGCTCGCCGACCAGGTTGGTGACCAGGACGCGCGTACCCATCCGCTCGAAGCGGAACGGCAGAAAGTCCCAGTCGGTGCCGCTCGCTCGGTAGGCCTCGGGAGGGCTGAACCTAGCCATCGCTCTCGATCAGACCGGTCCTGGAGAAGGCGAGGGCGAGGACCAGGTTTCGCACATCCGCGGTTTCCTCGCGGATTCTCTCCCTCAGGACCTGATCGAGAGCCTCACTGCGCAGCTCCGCCAGGAGAAGTGAGGCATCGGAGTCCGCGGTGAGCGGGGTGAGCTCCACCTCGATCGCCGTCTCTCCGACGACGACCTCACAGGAGGCGCGGTCGGACAAGCGATAGGCAGCCCGCTGGATCGCGTCGACCGAGTAGGCGGCCAGATCGAAGGAGCCGTGCCGCGAGCTCATCGATGCCCGGACGCGGCTCGGTCGAGCTCAGGAGCTCGAGTAATGCGAGGAGTGGGAGGAATGTGAGGAATGCGAGTAGTGCCCGCCGCCGCTCGAAGAGTAATGGGAGCGGTGCGAGTAGTGAGAGGTGTGACTGTGATGAGAATGGTGGCCCAGCTCACTCGGTGCGGGCGTACCGTTCGGTAGCGCCAGGAGCGGAGCGGACGAGGTCGGGACGGTCCGGGTGATCGCTGCCTGCGCCTGGCCCAGACTATGTCCGGCATCGGCAACCTTGGCTTGTGCTGCCTGCGGAAGGATCGCGGCGAGGGCGACACCGAGCGGGACGAGAATCGGTTTGCGTTTCACGACGTCCGCGACCATAGACGTACCGAATAGACCATGTCAAGAAACTCAGCCATATTGTGGTCAGGAGTGCGTAATCGCCGAGGCGCTGCGGGGGGCGACAAACTGCGCAGAATGCGATTTCACGCTGCGCAGAATGCGAAAGCACCCGCGAGCGGGTGGTGCGGAGAGGGCGTCTGATTCGGCATCACGCGTCCTTCCCTCCTCCGACGGCCGGCAGGCAGACCGTGATCGCCTCGGATGCGACCTTGACCTTGAATGACTTGACCTTCTTGCGTTCGCCGCCGTCGGGCTCGCAGCGGACCTTGCGGTCGAGCTTGACAGTGAGCCTTCTTTGCTTTGGAAGGGGATCGGCTCCCGACCCAATCGATTTCTCTGCGTAAATCCACAAACGGTGCTCAAACCAAAACGTCAGGGCCTTCTTTTCTTCGCGGGCTAGGTGATGGTTCGTGTGGGAGGGCCGTTGTTCCGGCCGCAGCACCGTCCGAGATCGGTCCTGGGCGTCTCATGGCGGTCCTGGCTGGCTGTGACCGCCATGAGACGCCCAGGACGTGAGAGGTTCGTGAAACATCCGTCAAACCTCGCCCGGATCGGTGACGAAGACGCCGGGAACGTCACATCCGCGTGCGCCTTCGGTCTGTTTCCGGGCCTCGAAAGAGGGCCCGAGGCTCGATGCAAGCATTGACGTCGTCATAGCGACACCAAAGCTTGCATCGCGGTCGTGACCGTTGGGCGACACGCGCGGAAGTGTGGAGTTCCCACGTTCTCTGTGACGAGGTCCGCCCTCGGTGACGGATCCGTGTCCCTCTCGTGCGCCTCGCGTGACCCGATCGCGACGATCCCTCGTCCCTCCCGGCGCTCCGGGCCGCGCTCGCCGCAGGCCCTTGCGTCCCGTGCCCTCGGGGCGCCGGCTTTCCCCGACCGCGAAGCCCGTGGACTCAACCATCTACGTAGAGGCGTCAGCTTCCGAGAGCGCGGCGACGCGTGCCGCGAGCAGCCTCCCGCGCCGCTCGTTCTCGTGCGCCGGGGTCGCGGACTCCGTCAGGTGGTCCGCCGCTTCCTCATGGCGGGAGGCGAACGGGTCGCTCGTCTCGATCAGGTCTCGGAGCGCCGGGATCGCCCGCGGTCGGCCGACCGCGAGGCCCGCGACGGGGACGCCGGAGCGGACCAGGACGGCCTCGAAATCGCGGTCGGCGGGCGATCCCTCGATCACCGCCGAGTCGGCGAGGTGGGGGTGGCCGACGCACTGGATCCGCAGTCCGTACTGGTCGCTCCAGAAGCTGGGGAGCGGAGGCGTCCCGGCGTATTCGCCGAGCATCGCCTGCGCCGCCGCCGCGCCTTGCCAGGCGGCGGCGCCCCAGTGCTCGGTGCGCGAGTAGCAGCCGTGGCGGGGGTCGAACGGCAGCGATGCATCGCCCGCGGCGAAGACGTCGGGGACGGTGGTGCGACCGCAGGTGTCGACCCGCACGCCGCCCTCGCCGAGCCCGCTCCCGGCCAGCCAGTCGGTGGCGGGCGCGGTGCCGACGCCGACCAGGACGAGATCGCAGGGCAGGCTCCGGCCGTCGCCGAGGACCAGCTCGACGACCCGGTCGCCGCCCCGGGCGCCGGCCAGCGAGGCGCCGGTCAGCACCTCGACGCCCTCTTCGGCGTGGAGGTCGGCGAACCAGCCGCCGAGGCGGGTCCCGAGGATCCGCTCCAGCGGGGTCTCGAGGGCCTCGACGATCGTCACCTCGACGCTGAGCCGGCGGGCGGTCGCCGCGACCTCCTGGCCGATGAAGCCGGCACCGACGATCGCCAGGCGGGCGCCCGGCAGGAGCCCGGCGCGCAGCCGGCGCGCGTCCTCCAGCGTGCGCAGGGAGTGGACGTTCTCGTGGTCGAGGAAGGGCAGGGACCGGGCGACCCCGCCGGTGGCGATCAGCAGTTTGTCGTAGTCGAGGTCGGGCCCGGACCCGAGCCGCAGGCGGTGCGCCGCCGGGTCGAGGCCGGCCGCCCGGGTGCCGAGCAGCAGCTCGATCTCCCGGTCGTCGTACCACTCGACGGCGCGGAAGGCGACGGTCTCCTCCGCCACGCTGCCGGCCAGGACCTCCTTGGAGAGCGGCGGCCGATCGTAGGGCGGCTCGGACTCGGCGCAGACGATGCGGATCCGCCCTTCGTATCCGCGCCGGCGGAGGGTCTCGGCAGCGCGTTGCGCCGCCAGCCCACCGCCGACCATGATCACTCCGTCACCGGTCATCACCCCTCCTCGAGGATCGCCGTGCGGGGGACCGCACGGCCGGCCCGGGCGCCGTCGCTTCCGCGTCGACCCGCCTTGGCCGCTTGCTTTTTCGCCACCTCCGACAGGACCCGGTAGACGAAGAGCCCGCCGATCACCGGCGCGGTCAACATCACCCACCAGCGGAACCAGACGGCGGAGGCATCGGTGCCGGCGCCGATCGCGTGGACGAGGCCGAGGGCGTAGACGACCACCGTCGCCCGGTGCGCCTTGCGCCACAGCTTCGGGCCGACGCGCTTGCGGATGTAGAAGCTCAGCCCGAGCGTCGCCGCCAGGTAGCCGGCGATCACCCCGAGCCCGGTGAACGCGGTCCGGAAACTCATCGCGAACGGCACGGTCACCCCGACGATCCCCGGATGCAGCCAGGGGTCGCCGAGCAGGGTGATGCCGTGGATCGCGATCGCGATCAGGCCGGCCAGGGCCGTCTGCTCGTGGATCGCCATCAGCCTGCGCGAGAGGCCGGGCCGGCGGAGCACCTTGCCCGCCATCGCCAGGCCGATCCCGACCGAGATCGTCACCAGCACCAGCGCTACCAGGCCCGAGGCGCGGCTCGCGAGCCACCAACCGTGGCTCTGCAGGGTTTCCGACACCGCCGGGTTCATCGCCAGGCTCCGGCCATCGCGGGTCGCTCCGGGATCCTGATCCGCGGGGCGATCGCGACCGGCCCGACCGGCTCGACCCAGCCGCTGTCGTGGACGAGGAGGCCGCCGCGGCCGCCGAGGAGCTGCTTGCCGCCCTCGGGCCCGCTGAGGAGCGCCGCCTTGGAGAGGGTCTCGGCTTCGAGGGCCGTGTCGCCGAGGGCGGTGACGCCGATCAGCCCGGTCCAGGCGGGGCGCCCGGTGGCCGGATCGAGCAGGTGGTGGGCGTAGTTGCCGTCGTCGTCGCACCAGATCCGGACGTTGAGGCCGGAGGTGGCGATGCCGCCGAAGCCGAGGCGCAGCACGTGGTCGCGCTCGCCCGTCAGGGGGTGCTCGGCATAGACGGCGTAGGGGCTGCGCAGGGCGTCGACCCCGCCGATCCGGATGTCCCCGCCGCAGTCGACGATGAACCGCGGGTAGCCGCGGAGCTGCTCGGCGACCAGGTCGGCCGCCAGCCCCTTGCCGATACCGCCGGTGTCGAAGCGCAGGCCGGGGGGGCGGACGATCTCGCCCGCCTCCTCGTCGACGGCGAAGCCGCTCCACCGCCGCTCGGGGTCGGGCCGGGCGGGGCGCCGGGGCGGCGCCGTGGCGAGGGCGGCGTCGAGCGGCACGCCCTTCATGCCGGCTCGCGAGTCGACGTACCCGGCGGCCTCGATCTCGCCGACGAGGGTCGGGTCGACCAGGCCGCCGCTCGCCGCCGCCGCGTCGATCCCGGCGCGGACCGCGCGGCGGAGCAGGGGGGACGCCGGCACCCGTTCGCGCGGATCGCGGTTGAGGGCGCAGAGCTCGCTGTCGGGCTTGAAGCGCGACAGCGCCGCGTCGTAGTCGAGGACGAACCGGCGGGCCGCCTCGGCGGCCTCCGCCGCCGGCGGGAGCTCCGGGCCGGCCTCGCCGATCAGCAGCCTGACGTGACTGCCCATCGCGTCGAAGGTGATGTCGTGTTCGTTCATCGTGTCTGCCTTTGTCCGCTGGGGTTCGCGAGTGCGTTTCGGGAGCGCTGCCCGGTCAGGACGCGCTGGTCGTGACCGGTTCGGGGGCCGCTTCGACCGTGCTGGTGGCCGGGCTGCTGACCACCTGGTTCTTGCCGGGGGTCGGGACGATCGTCGTGATGACCTTGCGCTTGATCACCTTCCGCACCGCCACCGGGCCGGAGCCCGTCGTCGATCCACTCGTGGGGGCGGCGCTGAGCTGGTAGGTCAGCAGCGCGAAGAGGACCGCGAAGAGGGCGAGCGACCCCCAGAGCACCGCTCCGGGGCCGGGCCGCCGCGGAGGACGTTTCGCGTCAGTCGCCACCGCCGCCACCTCCGTCGCCACCGTCGGAGGGCTCGCCGCCGCCACCGCCGCCACCGCCACCGCCACCGCTGGACGCGGTCACCGCCGAGCTCGATGAGCCCGATTCGGTCGGGGCCGCCGCGCTGGTCCCGGTGCTGCCGCCACCGCTGGACGAGGTCACGGCCGTGCTCGACGAGCCCGATTCGTAGGTCGGGGCGGCGGCGCTGGTGCTCGTACTGCCGCTGCTGCCGCTGCTCGAGGTCGTCACCGGCGACGCCGATTCATAGGTGGAAGTGGGGGAGGACGAGGAGTAGGAGCCGCTCGAGGACGACCCGGTCACCGCCGTGCCCTGGGTCCCCGGCGAGTAGCCGGTCGACCCGGTCCCGGCGGCGATCGCCTTCTGTCCGCGGGCCTTCTGGCCATGCGTCCCACCCGCGGCCGCCGGATGCTTGGGCTTGGCGTGCTTGGTCACGTGGATGGTGCGGTGCACCACTTTCGTGTGCACCGCCGGGCGGTCGGCCACGGTCGAGCTCGCCTGCCTCTGACCACTTCCCAGGGCGAGGCCCGCCAGTCCCCCGAGGCCGAAGACGGTGGCGACGGTGGCGATACGGACGGTCGTGCTGTTCACTGGATCTCCTCCTGACGAAGTTGTCGGGCCATCTTGCGAGAGGGCGATCCAAGCGCCGGTCAGCGGCCGGTAAAGAGCCGGCAAAACCTCGTTGGTGCGGCCGGAAGGCGGGTTGGGCGCCGCTACAGTGGCCGCATGGCCAATCAGCCGGCTTCTGGTCGGATCCTTGTTGTCGAGGACGAGGAGTCGATAGCGGAGCCGTTCGCCGAGGCGCTGCGCGCGGGCCGGCTTCGAGGCGTTGGTGGCCGCGGACCGCGGCCGAGCGCGCTCGAGCTCGCCGCGGCGGCGGAGCCCGACCTGGTGCTGCTCGACCTCGCGCTCCCCGACGGCGACGGCCGCGACGTCTGCCGCGAGCTGCGCCGCGACTCCGACGTCCCGATCATCATGCTCACCGCGCGCGGCACCGAGATCGACGAGTCGTCGGCCTCGAGCTGGGCGCCGACGACTACGTCGTCAAGCCGTTCGCGCCGGCGAGGTGATCTCCCGGATCCGCGCCGTGCTGCGTCGCAGCCGCGCGCGCCGAGCGTCCGCCGAGGAGCGGCTCGATCGTCGGCGAGCTGGAGCTCGACCTGGCGGCGCGCGACGCGCTGGCTCGCGGGGAGGAGCTCGACCTCACGCGCAAGGAGTTCGACCTGCTCGCCGCGCTGACGCGCCGAGCGCCGGGCAAGGTCGTCACGCGCGAGGACCTGATGTCCGAGGTCTGGGACGAGAACTGGTTCGGCTCGACCAAGACGCTCGACGTCCACATCGGCTGGCTGCGCCGCAAGCTCGGGGACGACCCGGCCGCCCGCGCCTACATCGAGACGGTGCGCGGGGTCGGCTTCCGCTTCGCGGCGCCGGAGGATCGAGCGCCGTAAGCCTCCGGACGACGCTTCTGCTGGCGCTGGCCTACGTGCTGCTGCTGGCGGTCGTCGCGCTCGGCGTGCCGCTGGCGCTCAGCCTGCGCGACGCGGGTCAACGCCGAGGTCCGCTCGCCAGGCCGCGGGCCAGGCCGACGTGGTCGCGGCCACGGCCGCCGACCTGCTCGCGCCGCGCGCGCAGCACGCGCCGAGCTCGCGAGCGCTCGTGCGGCTCGGCCGCCGGCAGCGTGCGCGGGCGGGTGATCGTCGTCAACGCGCGCGGGCTGCGTGCTCGCCGACAGCGCCGGCGGCGCCGAGCTCGGCCGCAGCTACGCCGGTCGCCCGGAGATCGCAGGGCGCGCTGCGCGGTCACAGCGTGCAGTTGACCCGCGACCGCAGACGCTCGGCGAGGACATCCTCGCGACCGCCGTGCCGATCATCGAGCACGGCAAGCACGGTGGCGCGGTGCGGATCACCCAGAGCGTCGCCGCGGTGCACCGCGCGGTGCGCGCGCTCGATCGCTCGACGCTCGCGCTGATCGGCGGCGATCGTGCTCGCGCTCGGCCTGCTCGCCGGCGCCGTGATCGCGCGGCAGATCGCGCGGCCGCTCGGGCGGCTCGAGCGCGCCGCGCGGCAGCGTCGCCGACGGCGATCTCGACGCGCGCGCGTCGCGGTCGAGGGGAGCCCCGAGCAGCGCTCGCTGGCGCGCTCCTTCAACGAGATGACCGAGCGGGTCGCAGCGACTGCTCGGCGCCCAGCGGGACTTCGTCGCCGACGCCTCCCACCAGCTGCGGACGCCGCTGACCGGGCTGCGCCTCCGGCTCGAGGAGGCCGAGCGCTGCCGCGGCGACCCGCGCCGCCGAGGCCGAGCTCGACGCCGGCGATCGCGCGAGGTCGACCGGCTCGCCGCAGATGGTCGACGAGCTGCTCGTCCTGAGCCGCGCCGGCGAGCGCGAGCTGCCGGGCGAGCGCCTCGACCTCGGCCGACGTCGGCGCGCGCGCGGGCGAGCGCTGGCGGGCTGCGGCCGCCGAGCGCGGGATCGCGCTCGAGGTCGAGCCGAGCGAGGGCGCGGGCGACCGCCTGGTGCGCGCGCGCCGATCTCGACCGCGCGCTCGACGCGCTGATCGAGAACGCGCTGCGCTACTCGCCTGCGGGCTCGACCGTGACGATCGTCGCCGGCCGCCGGGCCGCATCGAGGTCCTCGACCGCGGCCCCGGCCTCGAGCCGGAGGAGGAGAGCACGGTCTTCGAGCGCTTCCACCGCGGCAGCGCCGGACGGCGCGGACCGAGCCGGCACCGGGCTCGGCCTCTCGATCGCGCGCGAGCTGACCAGCGCGAGTGGGGCGGCGAAGTCAGCCTCCAACCCCGTGACGGAGGTGGCCTCCGCGCCATCATCGAGGTCGGCAGATGAAACTCCCCGCCAGCCTCAGATGGATCGGACTGGCCCTCCTCGGCCTCCTGATCGCCACCGCCGTCGCCCTCGCGGCGACCGGCCTGATCAGCCGCCAGATCGGAATCGACTCCGAATCGATCTCCTCTGGCGACACCCTCGCTCCCGCCTTCGGCCACCCCGGCGAACGCCACGGCGGGCGAGGCACCTCCCCGCCGGGCGAAGGCAACGCGGGCGAACCGGCAACCGAACCCGAAAACCAGGTGGAATCGGAACCGGGGACGGGGAACGAACCGTCCGAATCCGAAGCGGACGACGGTGAAGGCGGGGGGACCGGCAAGGGCGAGGGGCCGGACGATTAGGTGGTGCCGGCGCCCGAGGCAAAGGACGCAAGGCCTTGCGGCGAGCGCGGCCGTCCCGTCCACGGCCCTGGCAGGCCGTGGCCGTGGCCGAGACGGCCGGGGTCTTGTGGGGAGTGACGAGAGATCGTCGCGTGCGGGTCCCGCGGGCGCATAAGAGGGACGCGGGTCCCGCGAGGCGCACGCGAGGGACACGGATCCGTGACGGAAGCCGTACCTCGTCACGGAGACCGTGGGAACTCCACGCTTCGGTGCGTGTCGTCCGACGGTCACGGAGGCGCGGGCGACCCTGGTTACGCATAGGTTCACTCAGGTCGCCCGCACTCTCGGGGACCTCGATCCCGGTGCCGGGAGGTGGCCCGGAGCGCACGGGGGTGTGACGTTCCCGGCATCTCCGTCGCCGATCGGGGCGAGGTCGGGGGAGGTGTGGGCTCTCCCCGGCTTCTCTCGCGCGGGACGATCACGTAAGTCCGACCTCCGCCGGACCCGTGTCCTCATCCCTGAAACTCCCTCACGTCCTGGGCGTCTCATGGCGGTCACAGCCAGCCAGACGCCCAGGACGCAACTCGGACGGCCGCACCCGCCCCGAAGCACGGATGCCCGCGCCCGCGCCCCGACCCCGCCTCAGTCGTCAGTCGCCACCGCTCCCCCGCCCCCGCTGGTCCGGGTCACGATCGGCGCTCGCGTGCTTGCGGCGCTCGCCTGGGTCGCTTCGGACCCGACCGCGGTGGTGGCGCCGCTGGCGCTGGTGACGACGGCCGTCGCGCCGTGCGCGCCGGTTGCCTGGCCGGAGACGACCGGGGTGCCGGGGTTCGATCCGAGGGCGAATCCGCCGAGCGCGCCGAGGCCGAGGACGGTGGCGGTCGCGTATGCCTTTGCTCTGCGGTTGGTCATGGCTGCTCCTTTGGTTGGACCGACAGATCTTGCGGGGCGGGGAGCAAGGCGCAGGCCAAGTCGATCCCAAGAGAAGGTGAAATCGGACGCAGCGAGGCGGCCCGACCGCGCCACGGTCGCCCTTTGGGGAATCTTTGCCTGGGCTTGAGGGAACCTTGCGGGCCGGGGTCTACCGTTGGCTGACAACCGACCGAAGGAACGCCATGAACGTCACCGAGCCAAGCCCCATCACGCCGCTGTCCACGCGAGCCGACCGGGCGGACGAGCGCGTCCGGCTGATCGAGGAGTCGGTGCTGGCGATCCGCGGCGACTGGCCCGCGGTCGCGATCGGCCTCTGCGAACGGGTGAACCGCGCGGTCGGGCTGATCGTCTCCACGCCCGGCGAGCTCGACGCGACGATCGGCAAGACCTGCGACGAAGCGCTCCGCCTGGTGGAAGACCTATACGGCCAGGAGGCCGCCCAGGAAGTGAGGCGGCTCGCGGCGCCCGACCCGGAGGTGCAGCATGGACGCCGCGAGCGCAGCTCCCATCGGCGGCCGCACCTGCCGTGGCACCGCCACCGTCACGCCTATCGCCAGGCCGCCTGAACGTCGGCTGCTCGACGGACGATCTCACGCGTCCTAGGATCGGGGCATGTGCAGAAACATCAGGACCCTCCACAACTTCGATCCACCCGCGACCGCCGAGGAGACCCACGCGTCGGCGCTGCAGTACGTCCGCAAGATCAGCGGCTCGGCCAAGCCTTCGCAGGCGAACGCCGCGGCGTTCGAGGAAGCCGTCGCCGAGGTCGAGGCGGCGACGCGGAAGCTGCTCGACCGGCTGGTCACCACGGCGCCGCCGAAGAACCGCGAGGTCGAGGCGGCCAAGGCGAAGGAGCGCTCGGAAAAGCGCTTCGCGGCCTAGCGGATCCCGGCGCGGACGACCGATTCGCCGACGCGCACCTCGATCGACTCCGATCCCGGGAGCGCGAACGGCGCCACCGCGGCGCCGGTGATGATCACGTCGCCCGCGAGGAGTCCGTCCTCGGACTCCGCCAGGAGGTCCGCCATGCCGGCAAGCACCGCCGTGAGGTCGCCGAGCACGGCCGCCGGGTCGGCGCCGAGCACCTCCTCGCCGGGGGTGGGGAGGACGTCGATGCGAACGTCGTCGAGCGAGGACTCCGGGGCGAGCGCGGTGAAGTCGCCCAGCAACACCGCGCGGTGAAAGATGTTGGCGGCGAGGATCGCGCGGGGGTCGGTGGAGAGCCCGCCGAGGTCGACCAGCTCGATCGCCGCCGCGACCGCACCGACTGCCGCCTCGACCTCCTCCGCGCTCTGACCGGGGCGGACGTCGGCGACGAGCCGCACCGCGACCTCCGGCTCCAGGACCGGCTTACTCCAGTCGGAGACGTCGAAGGAGGTCCCCGACGGCGCCAGGGTCGAGTCGCTGAGGAAGCCGGCCAGCGGACCCGCGGTGCCGATGCTCCGCATCGCGGCGGCGGTCCCGAAGCCGGCCTTCCAGCCGAGCCGGCTCGCGCCGCCATCGAGCAGCTCCCGGGCGACGGCTTCCTGTTCCCGCAGGCCGTCGCGCAGGGTATGTCGGAGGGCGTCGGTCAAGGCGGGGAGCTTATATAGCGGCCGAGGGCTGAGATGCGATATAGATGCAACAGTGGATCCCGGCCTTCTGCGCGCCCTCGGAGGACTCGATCTCGGCGACCGGGTCTTGACCGCCGAGTCGCAGCTGGCCGCCTTCGGTTCCGATGCCCTGACCGCCTTCCACGAGCGCCCGCTCGCCGTGGTCGTGGTGGAGAGCGCGGCGGAGGTCGAGGCCGTCGCGCGGCTCTGTCACGAACGGCAGGTCCCCTTCGTCGCGCGCGGTAGCGGCACCTCGCTGTCGGGCGGTTCGCTCCCGGTCGGCGAGGGGATCGTGATCGCCCTCAACCGCCTGAACCGGGTGCTCGCGGTCGACCCGGAAGCGCGCACCGCGGTGGTCGAGCCGGGGGTGATCAACCTGAACGTCAGCGCCGCCGCCGCCCCCCATGGCCTCGCCTACGCGCCGGACCCCTCCTCGCAGTCGGTCTGCACGATCGGCGGCAACCTCGCCTTCAACAGCGGCGGCGCTCACTGCCTCAAGCACGGGATGACCTCCAACCACGTCCTCGGCCTCCGGGTGGTCCTTCCCGACGGCGAGGTGGTCGACCTGGGCGGCGAGTCGACCGAGCACGTCGGCCCCGACTGGACCGGGATGTTCTGCGGCTGCGAGGGCCTCTTCGGGATCGTCGTCGAGGTGACCCTGCGGCTCGTCCCGGTGCCGGAGGCGGTGCGCACCGCACTCGCCGTCTTCGACTCGCTCGAGCGGGCCGGTGACGCGGTCGCCGCGATCGTCCGTGCGGGCCTCGTCCCGGTGGCGATGGAGATCATGGACGCGCTCGCGATCGAGGCTGCCGAGGCGTCGGTCAAGCCGGGGTATCCGAAGGGCGAGGCGCTGCTGATCGTCGAGCTCGAGGGCGAGGAGGGAGTCGCCCGGCAGGAGCTCGCCGCGGTCGAAGCGCTGCTCCGCGACGCCGGGTGCGGCGAGATGCGGACGACCGCCGACCCGGCTGAGCGGGCGCTGATCTGGAAGGGACGCAAGAGCGCCTTCTCCGCGGTCGGTTGGCTCTCGCCCGACTACATCGTCCAGGACGGCGTCGTGCCGCGCACCCGCCTCGGCGAGGCGCTGCGGGAAATCGACCGTCTGAGCACCGAGCGCGGCATCCGCGTCGCCAACGTCTTCCACGCCGGCGACGGCAACCTGCACCCGCTGATCCTCTTCGACGGCCGCGAGGCCGGCGCGGTCGAGCGCGCCGAGGAGCTGGCCGCCGACATCCTCGCCCTCTGCGTCGAGCTCGGCGGCTCGATCACCGGCGAGCACGGCGTCGGCGTCGAGAAGCGCGACTACATGAAGCTGATGTTCTCGCCCGACGACCTCGGCCTGATGGAGGACGTGCGGGCGGCCGTCGACCCCGGGCGGCTCGCCAACCGCGGCAAGATGCTGATCCCGCCGGGAGTGCCGGCGTGAGCGCGATCGTCGCGGCCGACGTCGCCACCGTCCAGGCGGCGGTCCGCGAGGGCGTCCCGCTGATCCCGGTGGCGGGAGGGACGAAGACCGCGACGCACCCGGGTCCCGAGGGCGCGGTCCGGGCGCTCGACGTCAGCGGCCTGTCCGGGATCGTCGAGTACGACCCGGCCGAGCTGACCTTCACCGCCCGCCCCGGCACGCCGCTGGCTGAGATCGACGCGATGCTCGCGGCCGGCGGCCAGCACCTGCCGTTCGACCCGCCGCGGCTGGGGGACCGCGCCACCCTGGGCGGCGCCGTGGCCGCCGGCCTCACCGGGCCGAACGGCTTCGCCGCCGGGATCCGCGACTTCGTCGTCGGCGTCCGCTTCGTCGACGGCAGCGGGCGGCTCGCCATGGGCGGCGGCAAGGTGGTGAAGAACGCGGCCGGCTTCGACCTGCCGAAGCTGATGGTCGGCAGCCTCGGCCGGCTCGGCGTGATGACCGAGCTCTCGCTCAAGGTCTTCCCGCGCCCGGAGGCGACCGCCACGGTGCGCTTCCCGACCGTCGGCCTCCCGGCGGGCCTCGCCGCGATCGCCGCGCTCGCCCGCGGCCCGGTCCGGCTCACCGCCCTCGACCTCGCGCCGGACGGCCCCGTCACCGCCCGCATCGCCGGTGTTGACGGGCCGAATACCGGACTATCTGACGGGTTTTCGGCCCGTCAACATGGGGTGGCGGCGCGGGCGGAGCGGCTGGCCGGATCGATCGGGTCACGCGGGGAGCTCGTCGAGGACGAGGCCCACTACTGGGAGGACGCGCGCGGCTTCGCGTGGGTCGGGGCCGCGCAGCGGCTCGTCGTCGTGCCATGCGCGCCGCGCCAGGTCGTCGCCCTCGACGCGGAGCTTGCGGGCCGCGGCGTCACACGCCGGTACGGGCTCGGTGCCAACGTCGCCTGGGTCGCCTGGCCAGTGGCCGCGCCGATCGAAGATCTCTCCGACCTGCTCGCCGCCCAGGCTCTCAGCGCCGTCGTCCTCACCGGCCCGCCGCTCCCGGAGCCGCTGCTGGGCGCCGCCACCGGCGGTGCGTTCGCCCGCCGCGTCACCCGCGCCCTCGACCCGGCCGGCGTCTTCACCGCGGGGGCGCCGCGATGAAGCACGAGATCCCGGTCGAGAGCCTCGGCGTCCGCGGCCCGCTGATGGCGGATCCGATCTCCTCCTGCGTGCACTGCGGCTTCTGCTTGCCGACCTGCCCGACCTACGTGACGATGGGGGAGGAGATGGACTCGCCGCGCGGGCGCATCTTCCTGATGAAGGAGGTGCTCGAGGGCAAGCTGGAGGTCGAGCTCGCCCAGCCCTATCTCGACAACTGCCTCGGCTGCCAGGCCTGCGAGACCGCCTGCCCCTCGGGCGTCAAGTACGGCGACCTGATCACCGAGTTCCGCGGCCGCGCCGAGCCGGAGCGCAAGCGCCCGCCGGCGGAGCGCCTGCGTCGCGAGCTGGCGCTCCGCACGCTTCCCCACGGCAGGCGGTTCCGCGCCGCCGCGAGGACGGGCGCCCTCGCCCGCAAGGTCCGCGCCGTCGTCCCCAAGGCCCTGCGCCCGATGGTCGACCTGCTCCCGGAGCGGCTGCCCGCCGCGCGCCCGTTGCCGGAGCGCTTCGCCGCCGCGGGGGAGCGTCGCGCCCGCGTCGCCCTGCTCGCCGGCTGCGTGCAGCAGCAGCTCGACCCGGAGATCGGCTGGGCCGCGGGACGGGTGCTCGCCCGCAACGGGGTCGAGGTGATCGTCCCCGCCGGCCAGGGTTGCTGCGGGTCGCTCGCGATGCACGCCGGCGAGGCCGAGGGCGCCCGCAAGCTCGCCCGCCGCAACCTCCTCGCCTTCCCCGAGGACGTCGACGCCGTGATCACGACCGCCGCCGGCTGCGGCTCGGGCATGCGCGAGTACGGCGCCCTCTTCCTCGGCGAGCCGGAGGAGGCGGCGGCCGCGCGGCTCGCCGGGCGCACCCTCGACGTCGCCGAGTTCCTCGCCGACCTCGGCCTCGCCGAGGTGCCGCCCGCGCTCGCGTCCCCGCGCCGGGTCGCCTACCACGACGCCTGCCACCTCGCCCACGCCCAGAAGGTGACCGCCGCGCCGCGCCGGCTGCTCGCCCAGGTCGACGGCCTCGAGCTGCTGGAGCCGGCCGAGGCCGAGCTCTGCTGTGGCTCGGCCGGCATCTACAACGTCGAACGGCCCGAGGTCGCCGCCGACCTGGGCGAGCGCAAGGCGCGCAACCTGCTCGCGACCGGCGCCGAGCTGATCGCCAGCGGCAACATCGGTTGCCTCACCCAGCTGCGGAAGCAACTGGGGAACCTGGGACACCCGATTCCGACGTTGCACACGATCCAGGTCCTCGACCGCGCCTACTCACGAAGCCTCTAAAAGGAGCGAACTCCGACAATGACCGCCCACAATGACTGACCCGCAGATCGCTCATGGCGAGCTGTTGGACGAGCGCTCCCGCACCGAGATCCTGAGCCCCGAGGCGCTCGCCTTTCTCGCCGAGCTGCACGGCCGCTTCGACTCCCGCCGGCGCGAGCTGCTCGCCGCCCGCGGTGAGCGCCGCGCCGAGGTCGCCGCCGGCGGCAAGCTCGACTTCCTCCCCGAGACGCGCGAGATCCGCGAGGACTCCTCCTGGCGCACGGCATCGCCCCGCGCCGACTACCTCGACCGCCGGGTCGAGATCACCGGGCCGACCGATCGCAAGCTCGTGATCAACGCGCTGAACTCCGGCGCCAAGGGCTTCATGGCCGACTTCGAGGACGCCAACTCGCCGACCTGGGCCAACCAGGTCTCCGGCCACGCCAACCTGATCGACGCGATCGAAGGGACGATCGCCTACGACAGCTCCGACGGGCGCCACTACGAGCTGAACGAGGAGACGGCGACGCTGCTGGTGCGGCCGCGCGGCTGGCACCTGCCCGAGCGCCACCTCGGCTTCGACGGCACCCCCGGCTCCGGGTCGCTCGTCGACTTCGGCCTCTTCGCCTTCCACGGCGCCCCGCGGCTCGCGGCCAAGGGCCTCGGCGCCTACCTCTACCTGCCGAAGATGGAGCACCACCTCGAGGCGCGCCTCTGGGACGAGGTCCTGGCCTTCGCCGAGGACTCGCTCGGCCTCGAGCGCGGCACCTTCCGCGCCACGGTCCTGATCGAGACCCTCCCGGCCGCCTTCCAGATGGAGGAGATGCTGTGGGAGCTGCGCGAGCACTCCTACGGGATGAACGCCGGCCGCTGGGACTACATCTTCTCGGCGATCAAGACCTTCCGCGAGCGCCCCGACGCCGTCCTCCCCGACCGCGCCGAGGTGAAGATGACCGTCCCCTTCATGCGCGCCTACACCGAGCTCCTGGTCCGCACCTGCCACGGTCGCGGCACCTTCGCGATGGGCGGGATGGCGGCCCTGATCCCGAGCCGCACCGACCCCGAGGCCAACGAGCGGGCGATCGCCGCGGTGCGCGCCGACAAGGAGCGTGAGGCCGGCGACGGCTTCGACGGCACCTGGGTCGCCCACCCCGACGTGGTCGGCGTCGCGACCGCCGCCTTCGACGCGGTGCTCGGCAAGCGTCCCAACCAGATCGATCGGCTGCGCGAGGACGTCGTCCCGGACGCCGCCGCGCTCTCGACCTCGGCGCCACCCCGGGGCAGGTGACCGAGGCGGGCCTGCGCTCCAACGTCAGCGTCGGCTTCCAGTACATCTCCTTCTGGCTCGGCGGCCGCGGCGCGGTCGGCCTCAACAACCTGATGGAGGACGCCGCCACGGCGGAGATCTCGCGCAGCCAGATCTGGCAGTGGATCCACAACGGCACCGAGCTCGAGGACGGCACCGTGATCGACCGCGAGCTGGTCGCGAAGATCCTCGACGATGAGATGGCCCGGATCCATGCCGAGGTCGGCGACGAGACCTGGGAGGCCGGCCGCCCGGACGACACCCGCCGCGTCTTCGAGGCAGTCGCCCTCGCCGACGACTTCCCCGACTTCCTCACCGAAATGGCCTACGAACTGCTCGACTGAAAGCTCGCGGCTGACGTCGCTTGGTGAGTTAGGGGCGCCCTGACGCCCTCAACTCACCAACCGCCCGCTCTGTTCGCTCAGGCCGGAGGAGGGGTCCGGCGGAGGAGGCGCAGGGTCTCGTCGAGATGGTGCTCGATCAGGGCGTCGGTCTCGGCGGCGTCGCGCCGGTCGACGGCGGCGACGATCTCGCGGTGCTGGCGGAGGATCCGCTCCATCCGCTCGGTGCCCGCGCTGAGCGCGGCGAGCCCCATGCGGTTCTGCTGGTCCCGGAGGCTGTCGTGGGTCCGCAGGACGATCGCGTTGCCGGTGGCGGCGACGAAGACGCGGTGGAACTCGCGGTCGGCGTCGACGAAGGCGACCGCGTCGTCGGCGGCCGCGTACCGCTCCTGGGCGGCGATCGCCTCCCCGAGGCGGTCGGAGAGGTCGAGATCGAGCTCGATCACCCGGCCGATCGCGAAGCGCTCGATCAGCAGGCGCGTCTCCATCACGTCCTCGACGTCGGCCGCCGAGATCGGCACGACCAGGGCACCGCGCTTGGGATAGAGGCGCAGGACCCCCTCCGCCTCGAGCCGCAGGAAGGCCTCCCGCACCGGCGTGCGACTGACCCCGACCGCGTCGGAGACCTCGCCCTCGCCGATCAGCCGGCCCTGCGCGTACTCACCGTCGAGGATGCGCTCCCTGGTGTAGGCGTAAGCCCGATCGGCCGCGGACATCGACCGATTCATAGCGCACCGCCGGTTCCCCTCAGGTCGAGGCGACGGTCGAGCGGTTGGCGACCGCCCTGTCGCGGCCCTGCGCCTTCGCCGCGTAGAGCGCCATATCGGCCTCCTCGAGCAGCGGTTCGATCGAGCCTGGCGCCCGGGCGGCCGCCAGGCCGGCGCTCACCGTGATGCGGATCCCGTCAAGGCCGGAGCTCGATCGGAGGTCCGCGCGGATCCGTTCGGCGAAGGAGCGGGCGTCGTCCAGGTCCGCGTCCGGCAGCAGGGCGAGGAACTCCTCGCCGCCCATCCTGGCGACGACGTCCGCTCCCCGCTGCTCGGCCCGCAGGCAGTCGGCGAAGCGCCGCAGGACCTCGTCGCCGGCGCCGTGCCCGAACTCGTCGTTGATGCGCTTGAAGAAGTCGAGGTCGAACGAGACGACCGCGAGCGAGGTGTCCTGGCGCCGCGCCCGCGCCAGCTCGGCGTTCGCGCGCTCGTCGAATCCGCGCCGGTTGAGCAGGCCGGTCAGCTCGTCGACGCGCGCTTCCTCGGAGATCCGCCGGACCAGCTGACGGTTGCGGGCGGCGAGGATCTCGACCACCGAGCCGATGATCGTCACCGAGGCCATCACGTCGATCCAGCGGTCGACGTGGCCGGTGCCTTCGGGAACCCCCAGCAGCACGACGCCGTGGGCGACGCCGACGCAGGCGATCACCAGGACCGTGCCGCGGCGGCCGAAGAAGTAGGCCTCCCAGAGGACCGGCCAGGTGTAGAGGATCGCCCCGTCCCCGGGAAGGTCGGTGCTGCCCACCGCCATCGCGATCCCGACGACGCCCAGCGGCCCGAGGGCGGCCAGTGCGGCGACCGGGAGCCGTGGCCCGACGAGCAGGAGCAGCACCACCAGGAAGAGCGCGCCGAAGCCAGGGGCGAGCGAGAACGTCTGCCCGCCCGGGACCAGCGTCTCGACGAGATCGATGAGCACCGCGCCGGCGAACATCACAGCGGCGCTGTAGGCCATCAGCCGCTTGTCGGGCAGGGGGTGAGCCACCTTCTTCCATCGGCATCTCGCGAGGGATGGATGAACGCCCTCCCACGGCGGCCGACCACCACGCGATCTTCGCCGAGCTCGCGCTCCCCGCCGCCGCGCGATGATGGGCCGATGCACCGCGTCGTCGATGCGATGAACGTGATCGGGTCGCGGCCCGACGGCTGGTGGCGGGACCGGGCGGGGGCGACGCGGCGGCTGATCGTGCAGGTCGATCGCTGGGCCGACGGCGGTGAGGAGCGGGTGACCGTGATGCTCGAGCGCGAGCCGCGCGAGGAGATCGACGCGCGGCGGGTCGAGGTCGCCTGGGCGAGCGCCGGAGGCCCCGACGCCGCCGACCGCGAGATCCTCGCCCGCCTCCCCGATTGGCTCGCCGAGGACGAGGTGGTCGTCGTCACCTCCGACCGCGATCTGAGGGCGAAGGCCCGCGCCGCCGGCGCCGAGGTGGTGTCCAGCCGCCCCTTCCGCGCCGAGCTCGACTCGCTTTGAGGTTCTCGACGATCGGGGTGCCGGCCGTGGTCGGTAACGCTTTTCGCGCCCGCGAACAATCACAGGTATGGAGATAGGCCCGGCCTTGCCGAACCCGCCCAGCTCGCTCAGTCGTCGACTCAGCGTGGTCGCTGCCCGCGAGCACGGGGTCGGCCCCGAGCAGTTGCCGCTGATCGGCATCGATGCCGACATCTTCGACGCCTTCTACCGCGAGCACATCGAGGGCATCGAGGGCTTCGTGATCCGCCGCGTCGGCGACCGCGACCGGGCCGCCGACCTGACCGCGGAGATCTTCCTCGCCGCGGTCGATTCGGCACATCGCTACCGACCGGCGCTCGGGCCGCCGCGCGCCTGGCTGCTGGGGATCGCCCGCAACCTGGTCGCCGGCGAGTGGCGCACGCACGATCGGCGGCGGGCCGGGGAGGAGCGGCTGCGCGGCAGCGCCCTGCTCGATGCCGACGACGCGGCGCGCTGGGACGCGCGGATCGACGCGGCCTCGCGGTCGCGTGAGCTCTTCGCGGCGATGCAGCGCCTGCCCGACGGCGAGCGAGCGGTGCTGGAGCTGGTCGCCCTCGAGGAACTGAGCCTCGCCGAGGCCGCCGCGGCGACGCGATCGGCTGGACCAGAGCCCCCGGCTTCGGCCGCCGCTTCATCTTCGACCCCCACACCGGCCAGATCCTCGCCGACGCCGAATTCATCTACGGCGGCAAGGCAGCGGGCTATCCCAACGTCCCCGACGGCACCCCCTTCCGCGAAACGGTCCACCTGAAAACCGCGATCGTCGGCACGGTTCGGTAGGGGGGAGGACGGAAGGGTTCGGGCCGTCTGAAGCCGGCGCCCGAGACGAGGGACGCAAGGGCTTGCGGCGAGCGCGGCCGTCTCGGCCACGGCCCTGGCCGGCTGTGGCCGTGGCCGAGACGGCCGGGTCTTGTGGGGAGTGGCGAGAGATCGTCGGGTGCGGGTCACGCGGGCGCATAAGAGGGACACGGATCCGTGACGGAAGCCGTACCTCGTCACAGAGACGGTGGCAAGTCCACACTTCCGCGCGTGTTGTCCAACCCTCACCGAGACGCGGGCGACCTGCGTTACGCATAGGTTCACTCAGGTCGCCCGCACTCTCGGGGACCTCGATCCCGGTGCCGGGAGGTGACCCGGAGCGCACGGGGGTGTGACGTTCCCGGCATCTTCGTCACCGATCGGGGCCGGGTGTGACGGATGTTTCACGAACCCCTCACGTCCTGGGCGTCTCATGGCGGTCACAGCCAGCCAGGACCGCCATGAGACGCCCAGGACGGATCTCGGACGGGTGCTGCGGCCCCGAACACCGGGCGTCGCGCCCCTTCGACCCGCAGCTCGGCGCCGACCCCCGCCCAGCGGGCGCGTTCCACCAGCTTCGGAAGCTCCGCCAGGGACGGGCCGGGGGGCGAGTCGGCCGCCGCGGTGTCGGGACGCAGCTGGTCGAGCATCGTCGCCAGTTCGGCCATCGCCTCCCTCCCCAGCGTGGCGATCGAGTCGCCGAGCACGCGCGCCTCGCCGTCGGCGCCGGTCCCGAGGGCCTGGGCGGCGATCACCATCAAGCAGACGTTGTGGCCGACCACGTCGGGGAGTTCCGACCGGGAGATCGCCGACCGCCTCGTCCTCAGTCCCCACACCGTCCACCGCCACGTCGCCAACCTCCGCACCAAGCTGGGCCTGCCGACCCGCGCCGCCGCCGTGGCCGAGGCCGCCAGTCGCGGCCTGCTCTGAGCCGCGCCGATACGTTGAGGGGTGATTATCGGACACACGAGCCCGTAGAATGGACACATGAGTCAGCTCGGCGATCTGGCGGAAGACCTAAGTGTGGACGAGCGCACCTTGCGCCGTGCCGCCGCCCAGGGGACCCTTCGAGCCGAGCGTCTCTCGCCCCGGAAGTTGACCATCGCCCCGGGGGAGGCCGGCTACCTGCGTCGTCGATGGGCCTTGCTCGCGGCGCTGCGAGGCGCGCTTCGGACCGAGCCGAACGTGGCATTCGCACTGCTCTTCGGCTCGGCGGCCCGCGGCGAGGACGGGGCGGACAGCGATGTCGACGTGATCGTGGCGCTCCGCGATCACTCCCTGGACGCGATGGTCGAACTCCAGGGCCGACTGGAGCGGCGGCTCGGCAGGAAGGTCGACGCGTTGAGCGTCGAAGCGGCCTCGTCCAACGATCTCCTTCTCGCGATGGCGGTGGAGGAGGGCCGGGTCCTGGTCGACCGGATCAGGCTCTGGCCCAAACTCAGGTCTGAACTGGACGAGCTCCGAGCGCGCGCCGCGCGCAGGATGGGAAGCGATCGCCGGCAGGCCCTTGCGGCGATCGACGAGTTCCTCGCGTGACCGACAGCTCCGTAGGAAGGCCCCGGCCCGTCGACCGGCGGCGGTGGAAGAACGAGATCGTCGAAGGGCTGGCGAGCTTGCCGCGCGAGCACGAAGCCCTCGAGTACGCGATGAGCGAGTTCGGTGAGGGCTTCGAGCTCGCGGAGTTGAAGAGAGCCCTCGATCCGAAGGCGGACGTCGCGCTCTACAACCGCGTGCAGGCCCTCGAACGCGCGGTCACGAGGGTCCAGAACCTCCTCGCGGACCTGGCGATCGCCGGGGTCAGGCTCGGTGGCCTGGCCCTTCCCGCGACCGAGGCAGGTCTGGCCGACCGGAGTTTTGAGGCCCTGAGGCAGGAGCAGGTGATCACCGCGGCACTCTCTCGGCGTCTGCGCAACGCTCAGCGGATGCGGAACCTGATCGAGCACGACTACAACAAGGTCTCGGCCGGTCAGCTGTGGAAGGTCGTGGAAGACGTGCGCACGTTGGGCACGGAGTTCACCCGACCGTTCCGGGACTGGGTCGGGCCGATGCTCCAGGGCCCGGCCTAGGTATCGGCGCCGCGCGCGACGGGAACTTCAGGAGGAGAGTGCAGAGAGCGCCATTCGAGGCCGGGTCCTGAGCACCTCGCCTTACCCTGTCGGCGTGGACCGGACCGCGATCGCCGAGGAGCGCCTGCGGAGCGCCCGCGAGCTGCACGACGCGCTCGGCCACCTGGTGTCGCTGATGGTGATCTCGGCGCAGGCGCTGCGGGCGGCGGTCCGTATCCTCGGCCGATGCGCGTCCGGCCATCGTCGTCGCGGGGCTGCTCCTGGCCTTGAGCGTCGCCGCGACGGCGCCCGCGCATCGCGCCGCGACCTCACATCCGACCGGCCTCGCCTCCCCGCGGGAGAAGGAGATCGCGATGGAGCTGGTCTCCTCGGCCGAGAACTCGACGCTCGACTGGCGCAGCGCCTATGCCTACATCGAAGACATCGGCGACGGTCGCGGCTACACCGCTGGGCTGATCGGCTTCTGCTCGGGGACCGGCGACATGCTGGAACTGGTCCGCTCCTACGTCGCCGCCGAGCCCGAGGATCCGCTCGCTCCCTTCCTGCCGGCGCTGCGACGCGTGAACGGCTCGGCGTCCCACGCCGGCCTCGGCCGGCCCTTTGTCGCCGCCTGGCGCCGGGCCGCCCGCGACCCGACCTTCCGCCGCCTCCAGATGCGGGAGCTCGACCGCGTCTACTTCGACCCCGCCGTCCGCCGCGCCAAGGCCGACGGGCTCGGCACCCTCGGCCAGTTCATCTACTACGACGCGATCGTCATGCACGGGCCGGGCGCGAGCCACGGCAGCTTCGGCTGGATCCGGTCCCAGGCGATGGCTCGGGCATCGAACCCCGCCGAGGGCGGTTCCGAGGTGGCCTACCTGAACGCCTTTCTCGACGTCCGCCGCGCGCTGATGAAGACCGAAGCGAAGCACGGCGACACCTCCCGCATCGATGACGAGCAGCGCGTCTTCCTCCGCGAAGGCAACCTCGCCCTGCGCCCGCCACTCGTCTGGCACACCTACGGGGACCGTTATGAGATTGCGGCGGTGGGCGTTGCTCGGGCGGGGGCGGCCGGCCCAGGACGTGAGGGGTTCGTGAAACATCCGTCACCCTCCCGCGCGAGAGAAGCCGGGGAGAGCCCGCACCTCCCCCGACCTCGCCCCGATCGGTGACGAAGACGCCCGGAACGTCACACCCCCGTGCGCTCCGGGTCACCTCCCGGCACCGGGATCGAGGTCCCCGAGAGTGCGGGCGACCTGAGTGAACCTATGCGTAACCAGGGTCGCCCGCGCCTCCGTGACCGTTGGACGACACGCACGGAAGCGTGGAGTTCCCACGCTCTCTGTGACGAGGTCCGCCTTCGGTCACGGATCCGGGTCCCTCGCGTGCGCCTCGCGGGACCCACACGCGAGGGTCACTTTCCCGTCCCCCCGGCGCCTGCCCGTGGCTCAGAGGAGGAAGCGGAAGGCGGGGCTGTCGGGATCGATCGGCTCGATCCGCATCGGCGACCGGTTCATCCGGGCGAGGAGGTTCGGGAGGTCCGCTCGGTCGGCGATCTCGATGCCGACCAGGGCCGGCCCGGTTTCGCGGTTGCTGCGTTTGACGTACTCGAAGAGCGTGATGTCATCGGTGGGCCCGAGCACCTCGTCGAGGAAGCGGCGCAGCATGCCGGGCTCCTGGGGGAATTCGACGAGGAAGTAGTGCTTCAGGCCTTCGAAGACGAGGGCGCGCTCGAGGATCTCGGAGTAGCGGCTGACGTCGTTGTTGCCGCCCGAGAGGATGCAGACGACCTGGGCTCCCGGAGCCGGCGAGACCTTGGTCCCCAGCGCGCCGCTCGCCAACGCTCCGGCGGGCTCGGCGATGATCCCATCGGTCTGGTAAAGCCGCAGCATCTCGGCGCAGATCGCTCCCGGCTCGAGCTCCAGGAGCTCGGCGCCGCTGTCGCGGACCAGCGGGAAGGTGAGGTCGCCGACCCGGCGGACCGCCGCGCCGTCGACGAAGGAATCCAGTTCGGCGAGCGTCACCGGCCCGCCGGCGTCCAGCGCCGCCCGCATGCCGGCCGCGCCGACCGGCTCGACCCCGCGGATCTCCGCGGCGGGGTGCCTGGCGCGAAGCCAGGCGGCGACGCCCGCGAGGAGGCCGCCACCGCCGACCGGGACGACCAGGAGGTCCGGGGCGCGGCCGAGCTGCTCGACGATCTCGATCGCCACGGTGCCCTGTCCGGCGATGGTCCGCGGGTCGTCGAAGGCGGGCACCAGCGGGCGGCCGCTCTCGCGGGCGGCGGCCTCGGCGACCGCGACGGCGGCGTCGTAGTTGTCCCCCTCGATCACGATGTCGACCCAGGGGCCGCCGAGCGCCTCGATCCGCTCGCGCTTCTGGCGGGGCGTCGTCCGGGGAAGGAAGATGCACCCCTTGATCTCCAGCGCCGCGCAGGCGTAGGCCACACCCTGAGCGTGGTTGCCGGCGCTGGCGCAGACGACCCCGGCGGCGGTGTCCTCGAGCTGGGCCATCAGGTTGTAGGCCCCGCGCAGCTTGTAGGAGCGGACCGGCTGCAGGTCCTCCCGCTTCAGCCAGACGTCCGCGCCGGCCATGGCGGAGAGCCGATCGCTCCGTTCGAGCGGCGTCCGCCGCACGACCTCGGCCAGGCGCGCCGCGGCCTCCTCGACCGCGGTGGCCACCTCGCCGATGGTCTGGTCCGTCGAGTTCCTCCGCGTCGTCACCTCACAAGTATCTCCGTGTGGAGTTTTGGTCGCTGTGGGACCAAAACTCCACACGGACCTTCCTGACCGTCGACTCAGGTGTGGTTCGGCCCGTCGTCGTGGCCGCCGCCATGGCCGCCGTGGTCGTCGGCACCCGATTCGTTGCCGCCGCTGTTGCTGGAGCCGGACTCGATCTGGGTCGCGACCCACTGGCCGCTCGCGTTGTTGGCGTCGATCTCGACGGCCAGGCCCTTGGACAGGCCGGAGAAGCCGCCGGCGATCCGCTCGAACTTGGTCCGGGCGGTCACCTTGAAGGTCAGCTTGGCGCCGCTCTCGGTGCGGACCTGGACGGTCTTGACCGCCGCGCTCTTGGAGATGACGGTGGCGTCGAAGTGGCGGACGGCAGCCTGGGCGCCGACCGCGAAGAACGCCGACCCGAGCACCGCGCAGACGGCACTGAGGACGAAGATGGGCGAAACACGCTTCCTCATTGAGTTTCCCCTCCTGGGGTTCGTTTGCTTGGTGATTGATACGGCGAGGCAGGGACCCAGGTTCACCGGCCCGAGTGGCGTCGGTGGGATCGCGAGTCGGCCGTCGATCAGGACTCGGCCGAAGTCTCGCGGCGGGTCATCGTCGACCGCGCCAGGCCGGTGTCGATCAGGGTCCAGGCAAGGATCGTGCCGATCCCGGCGAGGATCGCGGCCGCCAGGTAGGCGTCGTGGAAGGCTTCGGTCACGGTGCCGCCGGCGCCCGCGACGATGGTCGTCAGCAGGGCGATGTTGATCGCGATCGAGGACTGGCGCTGGGCGCTGTAGATGGCCGAGGCGTGGCCGGTGTCGGCGCTCGAGATGTGGGTGAACATCGAGGCCTGGATCGCCAGGAACGCGGCGCAGTTGCCGAGGCCGCCGAAGAACATCAGCGCCCGCACGAACCAGAGGTTGGTCGAGGCGTCGACGAGCAGGAACAGCGCCAGGTAGACGGTCAGGGCGATGCCGCCGAAGCCGCAGAGGATCCGGGGGCCGAAGCGCGGATAGAGGCGGGCGAGGGTCTGCGATCCGACCCCGACCCCGACCGCCTCGAGGAAGGTCGTCGTCCCCGACTCGATCGGCGACAGGCCCATCACCTGTTGGAGGAAGATCGGGGTCAGGTAGAGGCTGCCGAGGAAGACGCCGGTGGTCAGGGCGAAGACGATGTTGGTCGAGCGCAGGAGGGGATCGCGGAGCAGGCGCAGCGCCAGGATCGGGTCCTCCCGACGCAGGGAGTCGCGGGCGAAGGCCCAGAGGAGGACGATCCCGGCGAGCCCGCCGGCGAGGATCTCCGGCGAGCCCCAGCCGAGCACCGAGCCCTCGCTGATCGCGTAGAGCAGGGCGCTCAGCCCGACGCCCGAGAGCAGGAGCCCGATCCAGTCCAGCCGGCCGCCGGGCGAGGGGCGGTGCTCGGGGACGAAGAGCCAGGCGAAGACGACCATGGCGATTCCGACCGGCACGTTGATGTAGAAGATCCATCGCCAGGAGAGCGTCTGGGTGAGCACGCCGCCGAGGATCGGCGCTGCCGCGGGGCCGAGGAGGATCGGCAGGATCAGGGTGCGGGAGACCTTCGCCCGCCGCTCCGGCCCGTAGGCGCGGAAGAGCATCGCGGTGCCGGTCGGCGTCAGGAGGCCGCCGCCGACGCCCTGCAGCGCCCGCGCGGCGATCAGCTGCGGCAGCGACTGGGCGGCGCCGCAGAGCGCCGAGGCGACGGTGAAGAGGACGAGCGCGATGAGGAAGGTCCGCTTCGTCCCCAGCCGATCGCCGATCCAACCGGACGCGGGGATCGCCACCGCCAGCGTCAGCACGTAGGCGATCACCGTCCACTGGACGTCCGACAGCGGCGCGTCGAAGTCCTGCGACAGCGTCGGCAGCGCGACGTTCACGATCTGCATGTCGATCGCCGTCATCAGCAGCGCGCACACGTAGGCGACCGCGACCGCGCGCGTCGGCGACGGCGCCCAGCGATGCCCTTCGAGCCGGCGACGATGGCGGCTCGGGGATGGCATGCGCACCGGTCCAACCTAAAGAACCGGTCTGGTCAAACGCTCCGTCCGGACCTCGTCCCACCCCCGAAACGGCGTAGATGGTTGGTTCCGCGGCGGGCGCTGTGCTTCGGGCGGGGGCGGCCGTCCGAGGTGAGGGTCTTTCAGGGATCAGGACACAGGACGGGCGGAGGTCGGACTTCCGTGACCCTTCCGCGCGAGAGAAGCCGGGGAGAGCCCACACCTACCCCGACCTCGCCCCGATCGGTGACGAAGATGCCGGGAACGTCACACCCCCGCGCGCTCCGGGTCACCTCCCGGCACCGGGATCGAGGTCCCCGAGAGCGCGGGCGACCTGAGTGAACCTATGCGTAACCAGGGTCGCCCGCGCATCCGTGACGGTCGGACGACACGCACGGAAGCGTGGAGTTCCCACGGTCTCCGTGACGAGGTCGGACTTCCGTGACGGATCCGTGTCCCTCTCGTGCGCCTCGCGTGACCCGCACCCGCCGATCTCTCGCCACTCCCCACGGGCCGCGCTCGCCGCAGGCCCTTGCGTCGAGGCGAGAAAGCCCCGTGCGCGTCGGTCGTCCTGGGAGTGCATGCGAGATTCAGAAAGCCGCGCGGAGTCAATCGTTTGGTGATGACCGAGCTCGGTCAGTCGTCTTCGGCGGTCCTCCGGCGGATCCAGAGCAGGGTCACCGCGAGGGCCAGTAGGAGGAGAAGGACCCAGACGACGCGCAGATCTGGATCCTCGACGATCGCGAGCAGCGATCTGGGGCGTACGCCGACCCAGCTGAAGCCGGAGGCGAAATCGCCGAACAGTGCCATGGCGAAGACCGCCAAGCCCAGGATCCACGGGATCTCGAAGCCGGAGTCGCGCTTCTCCTCCCGGCGAAAGCTCGCGTCCAGCGAGCGCTGGGCCCGGCGCACCTGCCGGGCGCTCGCGCGCGGGCGCATCGCGACCCTCCGTGCCCGGGTGAGGCGGTACCGGTCGCGGGTCGAAAGGTCGACCCGCGACTCCAGCGCCGCGCAGGTACTGCTCAGCCGGACGCGCTCTGCCCCGCTCGCCGGGCTCACGTCCCGTCACTCCACTCCCAGCGGCTCAGCCGGGTGGCCGCTTCCTGGACCTTGCGGAAGGGGGTCTGTCCTTCCCTCAGCACGCCCAGCTCCGACGGCCGCCCGGTCGCGTCGACCACGGTGGAGTGGGTCGGGTAGGTGAACGCCGAGTCGGCCCTGATCATCAGGAACGTCGACGGCCGTTCGACGTCGATTCCCGCGGACTCGATTCCGGCCTGTGCGATCGCCAGTGCGTCGTGGGGATCGGTGACGATGTCACCGCGGTCGTCGCGGATGGCCGTCGTCGTGATCGGGCCGCCGAGGTCGCCCGCGATCCGTTGCTCGATCGGGCTGTCGGTGATCCGGCAGCCGATCGTCCCGAACGGATTCAGGTTCTGGCCGAGTGCCCGTGCCCCGTACCCGCTCAACTGGGACACGATCGTCAGCGGGCCCGGCAGGAGATGCTCCATCAGGCGCGCGGTGACTGCATTCATCCGCACGAACTTTTCGAGTCGCTCCGTGTCGTCGAAGGCGACCGAGAGCGGGGCGTCGCCGACGGAGGTACCGGCGCGCACCGTCGCGGTCCCGGATCTGCTGCTCGCGTCGGCGGCCAGCGAGTAGCCACCGTCGGAGGGCAAGATGAGGGCGCCCCCTCCCCGCAGGACCGTCATGCATCGGGGTCGATCGCCGTAGTAGAGGTGACCCCCCGGGGTCGCGACCAATCGATCCTTGGGCCGCACCATCACCCGGCCCTCCCCGGAAGCCGGCCGGCGCTATGGTTCGTACCGGCCACGGGGTTGCTGATGGTTCTCATATGACCTCCACTCCGTCGGCGGGCGAGCGTCGGGGTCAAGTGTGCAGCCTGTCCCGGCGCTTTGCCCTACCTACAGTTCGCCTTTCCCTTACCTGACTCCGGTGGCTGATCATTGCACACGGTTGCCTCTCCGGGGGACACGAATTCCACCCTTTTCACCCCTCCGAACACTGCTCGCAAATGGCCGACTTCCCACTCCACTGTCACGGTGGGAAACGAGGAGTAGTCGGCAATACACAGGTTGGCTTTCGAGATATGCGACGACCGACTCGGGCAAAAACGGTGATAATGCACGAGTGATGCGGGCGTTGGTGGGGAAGGGGAAGGCGTAGCCATGGGCGTGGCGGAGAATGCCGCGACGCTGGTCAGTGCCCTGACTCAGGGCGGCCCACAGACCCGCAAAGACCTGGCGGGGCAGTTGGGCCGGGATCGGAACGCGGCCGGAAACGCGATCAAGCTGGTGAATGAGCTGAATCCCGCGCTGTGCGGTGAGGAGGCCCTCTACGCGGCACCGATCGAGGCCGCTCAGCTCCCCGAGCAGATCGTCAAGAAGCTCCAGGAAAAGCCGGGCCAGAACCCCGAGCTGTTGATGCTGGGGCGTCCGGCCGGCCGCGCGATCGGGGTGGAGATCGGTCACCGGCACCTCACGGTCGGCGTCGGCGACGCCAACGGTTGCCTGCTCGGCGATCCCGAATACCTCGAGGAGGAGCACGAGATCGACGGTTGGAAGCCTCACCTCACCTTCGATCGCATCGCGAAGATGGTGAAGCTGCAGATGGCCGCTTCCGAGACGGAACCGAAGGAGGTCCGGGCGGTCGCCGTCAGTGTCCCGGCCCCGGTCAGCAGGAAGGGGAAGACGCTCTCGAAGAGCCTTCTCCCGGCCTTCGAAAATGTGGACATCAACGGCAAGGCCCGCAAGGCACTGGTGGCGGCGGAGTGTGTGCCTGCGGATGTGGACGTGTGGGTGGAGAACGACGTCGACGTCCTCGCCCGGGGTGAGAGCCGGCACGGCAAGGCGTTCGGTATCGCCGATTTCGTCGTGCTCAAGTGCAGTAGCGGGATCGGGTCGGCGATCGTCGCCAACGGTCGACTGCTCCGCGGGCGCGAAGGAGGCGGTGCCGGTGAGATCGGGCACTGCGCGATCCGACCCGAGGCGCTGGGCGAAGGGACGAAGGCCTGGACCGATGTCAAAGAGCCCAGATGCCGTTGCGGTGCCTACGGCCACCTGGAGGCCTACGCCGGCGGGCGGGCGATCCTGGAGCGGATCGCGCAGCTGGACGACTCCTCCTCGTCGACCGACCTGAGTGCCGCGATCGCGCGGGCACTCGCCGAACCCGCCGGCATGGAGCGCCTGGTGATCGACGAGGCGGCGGCGCTGATCGGCCTGTCGATCAACAGCCTCCTTCACCTCTTCAATCCGCAGCTGCTGCTCGTCGCGGGCAGCTTGAGCGAGATGGGCGAGCCGCTCCTCTCCGCGATCCACGACGAGTGCCTCGAACAGGGCCTCCTGTTCGGCGATCCGAAGGAGGTCGTCAAGCTGGCGACCGGCGCCGACAAGGACGCCCGTAGGCGGATCGGTGTGCGCGGGGCGGTCACCACGGCCCTGCGCAAAACGCCGCCGCCCTTTCGCTACGCCTGAGGGCCGAGCCTAGTCCGGCTTGACGATCTCGACCTGGGTCGAGAGCTCGTCGCCGCGCAGCACGTGGAGCAGGAAGCCGCGGAAGTTGTCGCGGAGCTTGATCTTTTCGGCCTCGAAGTCGGGGCGGGCCTGGACGAAGGTGCTCGGCGCGGCGATCACGGGGCGGCCGGAGAGGCTGGAGGCGGCTATGCGGTGGAGGTGGCCGCCGACGATCGCGCGGACCTGCGGGTGGCGCTCGATCGCCGCGGCGAGCGCCTCGCGGTCCGCGGGGCGCATGATCACGCTGTCCCAGTCGGGCATCCCGGTGACCAGCGGGGGCTGGTGCATCGCGAGCATCGTCGGCTGCTCGGGCGCGCTCGCGAGCGTCGCCTCCAGCCACTCGAGCTGCGCCGGGGTGAAGTCGCCGCGGTCCTCGCCCGGGATCGTCGAGTCGATCACGACCAGACGCAGCGGCCCGAGGTCGGCGGCGTAGTCGAGCGGCGCGTCCGGCTCGCCGGGCAGGCCGAATGCCTCCCGCATCGTCGCGCGGTCGTCCTTGTTGCCGGGCAGCACGTGGACCGGGACGCCGAGCGCGCCGATCAGCTTCGCGGCGAGCGCGTACTCCTTCGGCGCACCGTGCTCGGCCAGGTCGCCGGAGACGAGGATCGCGTCGACCGGGTTCGGCAGCGCCGCGATCGCGGCGAGCACCTGGCGCAGGGCCTTCTTCGGCTTGATGCCGCCGATCGGCGGCTCGCCGAGGTGGGGGTCGGAGATCTGGGCGAGGATGAAGGGCCTGCTCAAGCGGCCGACCCTAGCGAGCGTAGGACGGCCAGGGAGGGTGTGCGGCGGCCATGGCAGGATGCGTGGCCGTGATCAAGCCCTTCGTCGACATCGACTGGGTCGAGGCGCACCGCGACGAGGTGGTCCTCGCCGACTCTCGCTGGTACCTCGACGGCCGCTCGGGCCGCGACGCCTACGTGGCGGGTCACGTCCCCGGCGCCGTCTTCGTCGACCTGGACGCGGCGCTGACCGCCCACCTCGACCCCGCCGTGGGCGGCCGCCACCCGCTGCCCGAGCCGGAGGACTTCGCCGCCGCGATGGCGGGCCTCGGGATCGGCGACGGCGACACCGTGGTCGCCTACGACGACGCCGGCGGCGTGATCGCCGGGCGGCTCGTCTGGATGCTGCGCGTGACCGGCCACGAGGCGGCGCTCCTCGACGGCGGCATCGACGCCTGGCGCGGCGAGCTCGGGAGCGGGCCCGGGGCGCGGCGCACCGAGTTCGGCGAGACCGACCGCGAGCCCGCCGAGCTCACCGCCCGCGAGTGGCCCGCCGAGCGCCTCGTGGGAATCGAGGAGGTCGCCGCGATCGCCGCCGCGTCCGGCTCGGCCTCGGTCCTCCTCGACGCCCGTCAGCGCCCGCGCTTCGAAGGCGAACCCGACGATCTCGACCCGCGGGCCGGGCACATTCCCGGCGCCCGCAGCGTCCCCTGCCGCGAGAACCTCGACGCCGAGGGGCGCCTGCTGCCGGTCGAGCAGCTGCGCGCCCGCTTCGATTTCGACGGTGCCGCCGACGTCGTCTCCTACTGCGGCTCCGGCGTCACCGCCTGTCACAACCTGCTCGCGATGGAGCAGGCGGGGCTCGGTCCCGGTCGTCTCTACCCCGGGTCTTGGTCGCAGTGGAGTCGCGATCCCTCCCGGTCTGTACAGACTGGCGCCGGGCCCACCGGGCCGAAGAGTTAAGTTCTCTGTAGTCCCCCGATCCGGGGTAGCTGCCCATCGGGAGACGGCAGTCAAGAACCGACCACAACTTCAGCGCGAGGAATCCAGATGAGCGATTACGCCGTAGTCAATCCGGCCACCGGGGAGACGATCAAGGAGTACCCGACGATCACCGACGACGAGCTGCGCGCGGCGATCGGACGAGCCGACGACGCCTACAAGAACTGGACCCCGCAGAGCACGGTCGCCGAGCGCGCCGCGCTGATCCGCAAGGTCGGTGAGCTTCACGTCGAGCGCCGCGAGGAGCTGGCCCGGATCATCGTCGGCGAGATGGGCAAGCCGATCGAGCAGGCCCTGATGGAGGTCGACTTCTGCGGCGAAATCTATGCCTTCTACGCCGACAACGCCGAGGAAATCATGGCCGACGAAGAGGTCAAGCACTTCGGTGGCGACGGCACCGCGATCGTGCGGCGGAGCGCCTTCGGGCCGCTGCTCGGGATCATGCCGTGGAACTTCCCCTACTACCAGGTGGCCCGCTTCGGTGGACCGAACCTGGTCATCGGCAACCCGATCCTGCTGAAGCACGCGCCGCAGTGCCCGGAATCGGCCGAGGCGATCCAGAAGATCTACGACGACGCCGGCGCGCCCGCGGGGACCTACCAGAACATCTACGCGACCAACGACCAGATCGAGTGGGTCATCGGCGATCCGCGCGTGCACGGAGTGTCGGTCACCGGCTCCGAGCGGGCGGGCGCCGCGGTCGCCGAGATCGCCGGCCGCAACCTGAAGAAGGTCGTGCTCGAGCTGGGCGGGTCGGACCCGTTCATCGTCCTCGGCGCCGACGACATCGGCGCGGTAGCCCAGCAGGCTGCCGAAGCGCGCCTCGACAACACCGGTCAGTCCTGCAACGCGGCGAAGCGCTTCATCGTCATGGACGAGTACTACGACGACTTCCTCGCCAAGTTCAAGGAGCAGGTCGAGGGGGCGGAGACGGGCGACCCGACGCAGGAGAGCACTGCCGTGGGCCCGCTCTCCTCGAAGTCCGCGGCGGACCGTCTGGAGGAGCAGGTCAAACGGGCGATCGACAACGGTGCCGAAGTGCTGGTCGGCGGCAAGCGCGACGGCAACTTCTTCGAACCGACGATCCTCACCGGCATCAAGCCGGGCGACGAGGCGTCCCAGGAAGAGTTCTTCGGCCCGGTCGCCCAGGTCTACAAGGTCGGTTCCGAGGAGGAGGCGGTGGCGCTCGCCAACGACACCCAGTTCGGCCTCGGCTCCTACCTGATGACCACCGACAAGGACCAGGCCGAGCGGGTCGCCAACCAGATCGAAGCGGGCATGGTCTACATCAACCTGGTCGGCGCGGACGGCGCCGAGCTCCCCTTCGGCGGCTTCAAGCGCTCCGGCTTCGGCCGCGAGCTCGGCAACTACGGCGCCGACGAGTTCGTCAACAAGAAGCTGATCCGCGCCGCTCCCTAGTCACTACGCGTTGACGGGCCGAAAACCTGACTATCTGACGGGTTTTCGGCCCATCAACCTCGTTTGCGGGCGCGCCAGACTTCCTCGCAGGGGAAGCGGCGGGCCCACTCGAGGCTGATGTGGGGGTAGCGGGTGGTGGCGTCGGCGGGCGGGCGGATTTCGATCAGCTGCTCGACCGTAAGGCCGCAGTCGCAAAGCAGCTCGATCATCTTGCCCTGGGGGAGGTGGAATTCGACGGCGTTGTCGTCGGGCCATTCGATCCGGTGCATGCCGAAGAGGGGTCGCAGGAGCTCGTCGCCGGCGGGGATCTCGCCGTCGTCGGGGCCGCAGAGGATCGCCAGCACCGAGTTGACGAGGAAGACGAGCTCGCCGCCGGGGCGGAGCAGGCGCGCCGCCTCGGGGATCCAGAGGTAGGGGTCGCACCAGATGCTCGCGCCGTACTCGGAGATCGCGAGGTCGAAGGACTCGTCGGGGAAGGGGACCTCCTCGGCGTTGCCGTGGAGGAGCGGGAACTCGAGCCCGAACTCCTGCTGGAAGGAGCGCGCGGTGGCGAGCTGCGCTTCGGAGTTGTCGATCCCGACCGGCCGCGCGCCGCGGCGCGCCAGCCACGCCGACACGTAGCCGGTGCCGCAGCCGAGCTCGATCGAGTCGCGCCCGTCGATCTCCCGCGGCAGCAGCCCGACTTCGGCCTCGGGCACGCCGAAGATGCCCCAGGTCGGCTCGTCCGCCTCCCAGTTGCGCCGCCCGTCGGGGACGTACTCGGGCGCCCAGTCGTTCCACTGGGCACGGTTGCGCGCTACGTGTTCGGGGAGGTCCTCCATGCGTCCAGCCTAGGCCGGCGACGCCACTGGTACAGCAATCCGAGCAGCGGCAGGGCGAGCGGGAAGCAGCCGTAGCCGCTGCCGAAGCCCGACCAGACCGTGGCGGCGGGGAAGAGGTCCGGGTCGAGGACGCTCCAGGTGCCGATCGCGAGGACGCCCGCGAGCTCGATCGAGCAGGCCGCGGTGCCGATCGTCCACCAGCCGGGGCCTTCGCGACTCAGGGCGACGGCGGCGAGGAGGTAGAGCGCGGCGCCGGCCGCCGAGAGGATGAAGGCGAGCGGCGCGACGTCGAATTCGGTGGCGATCTGGACGACCGCGCGGGCGCCCGCGGCGAGCGCCATGAACGCGTAGGCAGCGGTGAGCGCGCGCGACCAGCCGGCGCCGCCGTCGCGCCCGCGACGGCCTCCGGCGGACGCGGGTCTCACGCGGTCGCCTTGGCGCGGAGGACGACGACGGCCAGGGCGACCAGGGCGACGGCGAGCGGGGCGGGGGCGAGGCGACCGTCGCGATCCCGGGCGAGCAGCAGGCCGAGCGGCAGGAGGACGACCGAGGCGGCGAGGTAGCCGCCGTGGAACGGCGCGTCCTGCCCGGCCTCGCCGAGCTCGGTCGCGCCGATCACGGCGCCGCCGACGAGCACCGCCTCGAGCATGGCGGCGCCGAGCAGCAGGTAGGGGCTCGGCTCGCGCCGCCGCACGGCATCGCCGAGCGCCCAGAGGGCGAGGAAGCCGGCGTAGAGCGCCGCCGCGCTCGCTCCACGCCCGGTCAAGCGCCCACTCCGGCCGGGACCGCGACCGGAGTGGGCGCGCCCGGGTCGTCCTCGTCCCCGCCCCGGCGCTTCTTCCGTCTCCCCATCCGGCGGCGCATCAGCCAGGTCGTGGTCCCGGTCACGGCCAGCAGCAGCGGCGTCAGCCCGAAGGCGATCCACCCGAGCCGCGGCAGCCAGCCGACCAGCGTCCCCATGTGGATCGCGCCCGGCCAGTTCTGCATGAAGTTGCTGGTGACGGTGTCGTTCCCCGGGTTGGGGAAGTACTGGTGGGCCTTGCCGCTGTAGCGGTCGACGTAGACGCCGTAGTTGCCGGGGTAGTAGCCGTAGGCCCAGGTGTCGACGCCGTGGGCGAACCACATTTCGTAGTAGGAGCCCTTTTCGCTCGCTTCCGGGACGGAGACCGAGACGAGGCGCGAGCCGGAGGGAGCGGCGCCGCGCGCGTCCTCGATCGCCTCGCGCATGGTCACGCCCGGACCGCTGCCCGGCTTCGATTCGAACTCGTAGATCGAGTCCGGCGCCGCCGAGCCCGGGGTGACCGCGTAGTAGGCGCCTTCGGTCTGCTTCGGCAGCTCGAAGTTGATCCCGGTCAGCGCCCAGATCGCCAGCGCCGGCAGGGCGACGAAGCCGACCACCTTGTGCAGGTCGTAGTTCAGCTTGTAGCGGCCCTTGCCGCGGCGCACCTTGAGGCCGCGCCTGAAGCCCCCGCGCCGCGGCCACCAGATGGCCAGTCCGGTCGCGACGAGCACCAGCAGCAGGATCCCGCTGACGGCGAGGATGAAACCGCCCCAGTTCCCTTCGTTGCCGAGCGTCAGGTCGAAGCCCCAGATCTGTGCGGGCTTCGCGAGGAAGGGAACGTATCCCGACATCCCTTCGCAGGTGAGCCAGCACTCGTGGAGGTTGGCGATGAACGCCATCACCCCGTGTTCGCGGTCGATCGTGCCGAGGAGCCTGCCGTCGGTGTCGTCGACCCGGGCGACCTCACCGGTCGCCGGCGAGTGCACCTCCCACGCCCCGCGGTTGTCGTAGATGTAGGTGCCCGCGGTGTCGAACTCCGGCAGCTCTTTATGGACGACCGCGAGCGCCTGGCCGGGCGCCAGCCGGGCCGGGCCGGGGTCGGTGTCGTAGAGCGCGGGATGGGTGACCTGCTCGATCTCCGGGGCCGGCACCAGCACGACTCCGGTGACGACGACGACGAGCAGCAGAAGGCCGAGCGCGAACGAGCCCCAGCGATGGGCTTTCGCGAGCCATTGGCGGGTATGACGCAACTGTCCGGTCCATTTCTGAGACGAATTAGGGTGCCCTAAGTCGACGCGGGACCATACCCATTTCCGATGAGCTCCGTCGGATCGCCGCGCGCGGGCGGACACCGAGGAGGATCTGAGCGCCGACCCTCCGAGGTCGAACCGCGCGTGGTCCGTCTTCGTACCTATCCTTTGCCGGCGCGCCGCCGTTTCGGGCGGCGGGTTTCGACAGGAAAGGATGGCGGGATGGCGCTCTTCGGCAGCAGGGCCGACAGGGTTGTGGAGGCGGACGCGCTGATGGCAGAGATCGAGCGGCTCGACCAGCTGCCGCTGCCGATGTTGGCGGCCGAGGTGATGGGCAGGGCCTTCGGGCCGGGGGGCGAGTGGGAGGACCCCGAGGAAGAGGTGACGGTCGGCGGGCCGAACGACGGCGCCGGGGTGACGGTCGAGGCGATCGCGACAGCGATGGCGCCGGACGGCTCGACCCGGGCGGTCGACGACCGCACACGACTGCGTCTGCAGCGACTTGTCGCCGAGGCGATGCAGGCGCTCGAGCACGCGTCCCTGATCCGGGCCCAGATGCACACCGCGATGGCCGGGTTCGACTACACGCCGACGCGGCTCGGCCGCAAGGTGCTTGCCGCCGGCGCGGTCGCCGAGGTGGTCGGCGGGGGCGAGGCCTCCTAGCCGGCGGTCGGGCCTCCCTAGTCTCCCTCCGGTTCCATCCCGGTCCCAAGGAGAGACTTGAAGCTCGCGATCCACAACCCATCTTTCACCTATGAGGGCGGCCCCGAGAACATCGCGCCGGCCCTCGCGGCAACCGCCCGCGCCGCCGAGGAGGGCGGCGCCGACCAGTTCACGCTGATGGACCACTGGTTCCAGATCCCGCCGGTCGGCGCGCACACCGAACCGATGCTGGAGGGCTACACCGCCCTCGGCTACATCGCCGCGCAGACCGAGCGGATGCGCCTCGGCCTCCTGGTCACCGGGGTCACCTACCGTCATCCGGGCCTGCTGGCGAAGGCGGTGACGACGCTCGACGTCCTCTCCGGCGGCCGCGCCCAGCTTGGCATCGGCGCCGCCTGGTTCGAGGAGGAGCACGACGGCCTCGGCGTGCCGTACCCGCCGGTGTCGGAGCGCTTCGAGCGGCTCGAGGAGGCGATCCAGATCTGCTTCCAGATGTGGTCCGACGACAACGGTCCTTACGAGGGCAAGCATTTCCAGCTGAAGGAAACGCTGAACTCACCGCCCGCGATCTCCAGCCCGCGCCCGTCGTTGCTGATCGGCGGCTCCGGGGAGAAGAAGACCCTGCGCCTGGTCGCCAAGTACGCCGAGGCGTGCAACCTCTTCGGCGGCGAACGCGATGTCGTCGCCCACAAACTCGAGGTGCTGAAGGGCCACTGTGAGAACGAGGGCCGCGATTACGGCGAGATCGAGAAGACGATCATCTGGGGGACGAACCCACTCGATGACGTCGACGCCTTCCTCGCCGAGATGGACGAGATGGCGAAGCTCGGGATCGACAAGGTCTGGGTCTCGAACAAAGTCGAGGACCCGCCGGCCTGGGCCGACGAGGTCTGCGCGCAGACGGTCTCCCGCCTGGCCGACCTCGGCTAGCCAGGCGCCGGACGGGCGCGTCAGGGAGCTGGGAAGAGGACCCGAGAACGTGGTGCGGGGAAGTTCGCTTGACTCTCCACCCACTGGAGGCGCAAGGGTGGTCGTATGAGCGATGAAGCGACGCAGATCGGGATCGGGGAGCTCGCCCGCCGGGCGGCGCTCTCGGTCCGCACGGTGCGGTTCTACTCCGACGCCGGGGTGCTGCCGGAGAGCGGGCGGACCGACGCGGGCTACCGGCTGTATGACCGCGAGGCGATCGAGCGGGCGCGCCTGCTGCGAACGCTGCGGGAGCTGGGCGTCGACCTGCCGACCGTCCGGCGCGTGCTCGAGGGCGCGGAAGGGGTCGGGGAGGTCGCGGCGCGGCATGCCCTGGCGCTCGACGCCCGGATCCGCGACCTGCGGTTGCAGCGCGGCGTCCTGCGCGCCATCGCCCAGGAACCCGACGACCCAAAGGAGATCGAGAAGATGCACGAGCTGTCCACCTTGACCGCCGCCGAGCGGCGCCGCCTGATCGACGACTTCGTCGCCGAGGCCTTCGCCGGGATTCCCGACGACGCCGGCGTGCGGGCGCGGATGGAAGCGGCGCCGCCGGACCTGCCCGAGAACCCGAGCGCCGAGCAGATCGACGCCTGGATCGAGCTGGCGCGCCTGGTTGCCGACCCGGACTTCCGCGCCCGGGTGCGCGAGATGGCGACGCGCGGCGCGGAGGAGGTCGACGAGGACGCGTTCGGGGGCTCGCCGATGGCGGCGGAAGCGGTCGGGCGGATCGCCGGAGAGGCGGTCGAGCGAGGGGTAGAGCCGGACTCGCCCGCGGGAGCCGAGACGCTCGAGCGCCTGCTCGCCGAGGTCGGCGAGCCGCCCGATCGCTCCGCCCTGGCCGCGCGCCTCACGACCTTCACCGATCGGCGGGTCGGTCGCTACTGGGCCCTGGTCGGGACGATCAACGGTTGGCCGCCGATTCCGGACGTGATCCCGGCCTGGGAGTGGTTTGCCGCCGCGCTGCGGGCCCATCCCACCCCGGCATAGGTACGGCGGCGTAGGCTGGGGGCATGGATGAACAGACGGCCACGCGGAGGAGTCGTCAGGTGGGGATCGGCTCGCTGGCGATCGGGGCGGCGCTGCTGGCGTTCCCTCGGATCGGGCGGATCACCGGGCTCGGGGCGCGCGACGCGCGGCTGGTCGGGATCGCCGACCTCGCCGTCGGGCCGGGCCTCGTCTGGGGACGGCCGCGCCGCCCCTGGCTCCTCGCCCGTGCCGGCGCCAACCTCGGCATCGCCGCGCTGCTGCTGCGCCGTCGCTCGCCGGTCGGTCGGGCGATCGCCGCGGGTCTCGGCGCCGCGACCGCCGCGGACCTGCAACTGGCAGCGGCGCTACCGAGCGGCGGATCCGGCGCATCCGCCGGGGTGCCGAGCGCGCCACGCTCCGCCGCCGGGACCTCGTCCCTGAACGCCCGCCTGAACCTCGCCGCCGCCGACGCGATAAACGACCGCGGCGTCTACCTCGGCCGGCGCTCGACCAAGGTCCACGTCGCCCTCTACCGGCGCAGCGGCGGCCGGATCGGCCGCAAGGTGCCCGGCTTCCCGGGAGCCGAGATCGCGCTGGTCGACCACCGTGGCGCGAAGACCGGCATCTCCCGCACCTCGCCGCTGATGTATCTCCGCGACGGCGACGCTGTCGCGGTGGTCGCCTCGAAGGCCGGGCAGCCGACCAACCCGGCCTGGTTCCACAACCTGATGGCGAATCCGGACACGACGGTCCAGATCGGCGCCGAACTGCAGAGCGTCCGAGCCCGCCTCGCCGACGACCAGGAGCGCGATCGCCTCTTCGAGGAGTTCGTCGCCCTCTATCCCGGCTACGAGTCCTACCGCGAGCGCGCCCACCCACGCGTGATCCCGATCGTCATCCTCGACCCGCTCGGGTAGTCGGCCGGCGCCCGAGGTGAGGGACGCAAGGCGGTGCGGCGAGCGCGGCCGTCTCGGCCACGGCCCTGGCAGGCCGTGGCCGTGGCCGAGACGGCCGGGAGTGCGGGGAGTGGCGGATCTCTCGCGGCGGTGCCCCGGGTTCGTCACGCGAGCGCCACGGGTCCGTGGCGGAAGCCGTATCTCGTCACAGAGACGTCGGGATCTCCACGCTTTCGCGCGCCTTTCCCATGCCTCCCCCGGTGAGTTCGCACTTTCTGCCGTTATCCGGACATAACTGCGAACTCATCCTTCGTGGGGGCCCACTTCCATACGGGACGGCCACGGAAGTCCGGACTTCGTGGGCCGACCGAGGTCGGCGCAGCAGGCCCGCGCCGAATGCCGCGCCCGGCACGGCACTAGAGTCTGGCGCCGTGGCGCGCAAAGCCCGACCGCCGATGACGCCCTCCTCCGTCGGCGTCAGCGAAAGGATGTCACGGGTCCGCCGCCGCGACACGGCGCCGGAGGTGGAACTGCGCTCCGAGCTCCACCGGCGCGGCCTGCGCTACCGCGTCGACCGCCGCCCGCTGAAAGGGGTCCCGAGCCGCGCCGACCTCGTCTTCGGTCCGGCCAAGGTCGCCGTCTACGTCGACGGGTGCTTCTGGCACTCGTGTCCCGAGCACGGCACGATGCCCCGCGCCAACGAAGCCTTCTGGCAGGACAAGCTCGCCCGCAACCAGGAGCGCGACGCGAAGGTGAACGATCTCCTCGCCGCGGCGGGCTGGACCGTCGTCCGCATCTGGGAGCACGAGGCCATCGACGCCGCCGCGGACCGAGTGGAGTCCGCGGTGCGCGAGTCCCTAAGCCGCCAGCGCTGAGCTGTTCCTTATGGCGCCCTGAGCGCCATAAGGAACAGCTGGCGGGGATTCGCGGTGGAGGGAGGCGGCGAGGGACTCGGCGATGCGGCGGGCGAGGAGGGGCGGAACGGCGTTGCCGACCTGGCGGGCGATGCTCGACATCGCCTGGTCCTCGGGCAGGACGAAGTCGTCGGGGAGCGACATCAGGCGCGCCGCCTCGCGCACCGTGATCGGGCGGTGGGCGGAGGGGTGGAGGTAGCGGCCTTTCTCCGGCTTGTAGAACTCGGTGCGAATCGTCAGCGCGGGACGGTCCCACCAGAGGCGGCCGAAGACGTCGGTCGTCCCCCGCGGCTTCTCCCGCCAGCAGCGCGGGACCAGGTGGCCGAGCCCGGCCCGGTCGAGGTTCCGCTGCATCGCAAACCGATCGCCGCCGTCGCGCGGCACCGCCTTGTAGCGCCGGACGCTCTCCGGGCGCGGGTTGCGCGGCCGATGCCACCGCCGCCCGTCGGGCTGCAGCGGTAGGCCCTCGACCGCCTCGCGGAACGTGACCCAATCCGCACGGACGTCGCGCTCAGCGGGCAACCCTCTGTCCTTGGTAACCCTCTGGGTGACAAAGGACAGAGGGTTGGGCTCGGCGTGAGTCCGCGACGGCCAGGATGGCGCGGCGGAGCGGGTGCCGATCACGATCGCGCGCCGGCGCCGCTGGGGGACGCCGAAGTCGGCGGCGTTCAGGATCTCGGCCTCGACCTCGAAGCCGAGGCGCTCCGCCTGGCGCTCGAACTCGACGTACTCGGCACTCCGCAGCAGCTCGGGGACGTTCTCCATCACGAAGGCGCGCGGCTCGACCGCCTCCAGCGCGCGCAGGTACTCCCGCCACAGTCCCCGGCGCTCGAAGCCGACCGCCTCGCGGTTGAGCGGGCTGAAGCCCTGGCAGGGCGGGCCGCCGATCACCACGTCGGCGGACGGGAACGAGGCCACGTCCTCGATCGGGCCGCACGCCACGTGGTCGCCGAAGTTCGCCGCGTAGGTCGCCGCCGCGTCCCGGTCGAACTCCACCGCGAAGACCGAGCGGAACTCCCCCGAGTCCTCGAAGCCGCGGGTCATTCCCCCACAGCCCGAGAAGAGATCGACGAAGGTCAGCACCCCGGGGACGATATGGGGGCGGCCGGCGTCCCGGTGGGTGCGGTCAGGCGGCGGCCTTCGCCTCCCGCGTCCGCTCCGCTTCGGCCACGAAGAGGTCGTGGAGGTCGGAGATCGCGTTGTGGGCGGGGGTGGAGCGGCGGCGCTGGAGGACGAGGAGGACGCCGGTGCCGTCCTCCTCCAGCGGGCGGTGGGTGATCTCGCCGCTGCGCTCGAGCGGGTCGCCGATGACCGAGTAGTCGGGGAGGATGGCGACGCCGAGGCCGGCGGCGACCATCAGCTTGCCCATCTCGGCGCCGTCGGCGGAGTAAGAGGCGGTCGGCTCGCGGCCGTCGAGCAGGCGGGTGACGTAGCGGTGCATGACGTAGCCGGCGCGCATCGCGATCAGCGGGCGCTCCCAGAGGTCGGCGGTGCGGACCGTCGCGCTGCTCGCCAGCTCGTCGTCGGGGCGCAGGCAGACCACGGGCCGCCCGCGGAGGAGCTCGGTCGACTCGAACTCGGTCGGCATGTCGTCGCCCTCCAGGTAGTTGACGAGGCCGAGGTCCATCGAGCCCTCCAGGAGCGCGCGGTGGATTGCCGTCTGCTGGGCGCTGAGGATCTCCACCTGGGTCGAGGTGTGGGTGTCGTGGAAGGCGTGGATCGTCGGCGCCAGCAGTGGCACCGTCGCCGCCGTCACGGTCCCGACCCGGACGGTGCGGGAGAGCGCGCGACTCTCGTCGGCGGCGCGCTTGAGGTTGTCGGCGGCCTCGATCACGGCAAGCATGTGGGGGAGGAGCTCGCGGCCGTGCTCGCCGACCGTGGCGCCGGAGCGGCGGCGGTCGAGGATCTCGACGCCGAGCTCGCGCTCCAGCCGCCGCACGTTCTCGCTCAGCGCGGGCTGGGAGATGTGGAGCGCCTCGGCCGCGCGGCGAAAGGAGCCGAAGCGGGCGACGGCGGTGGCGTATTCGAGTTGCTGGATGCGCACGGGGGAAAGGATGCTTATCTCATTTAAGTTGACCGACTAGGTAAGGAAAGACTATCGGGCTACCCGAAAGTCCGATTTGACGGGGCGGGCGGCCGCCTGCATCATGCGCCACTCGCTAACCACGCTTTGTCGATCAACTTACTAAGGAATCAAGAGATGCCCCGACCGATCCGGCTGAACGCCTTCGACATGAACTGCGTCGCCCACCAGTCGCCCGGGCTCTGGCGGCATCCCGACGACCGCGCCGCCGACTACCGCAAGCTCTCCTACTGGACCGACCTCGCGCAACTGCTGGAGCGGGGACGCTTCGATGGTCTCTTCATCGCCGACGTGCTCGGCATCTACGACGTCTACGGCGGCAGCCGCGACGCGACCGTCCGCCACGCCACCCAGGTCCCGGTCAACGATCCGGCGATGCTGATCTCGGCGATGGCCGCGGTCACCGAGGGCCTCGGCTTCGGCCTCACCGCGTCGATCTCCTTCGAGCACCCCTACCCCTTCGCCCGCCGCATGTCGACGCTCGACCACCTCACCGACGGCCGCGTCGGCTGGAACGTCGTCACCTCCTACCTCGACTCAGGCGCCCGCAACCTCGGCGAGTCCGCCCAGCTCACCCACGACAACCGCTACGACGTCGCCGACGAGTACCTCGAGGTCTGTTACAAGCTCTGGGAGGGCAGCTGGGAGGACGACGCGGTCGTCCGCGATCGCGCCGCCGGCGTCTTCACCGACCCCTCGAAGGTCCACGGGATCGAGCACGAGGGCACCTTCTACAAGGTCCCCGGCATCCACCTCTGCGAGCCCTCGCCGCAGCGCTCCCCGGTGATCTACCAGGCGGGCGCGTCGGCCCGCGGGCGCCAGTTCGCCGCCGAGCACGCCGAGGCGATCTTCACCGCGGCGCCGACCAAGGAGATCCTCAAAGAGACCGTCGGGGACATCCGCCGGCGCATGGCCGAGGCCGGCCGCGACCCCTACGACGCCCGCATCTACAACCTCCTCACCGCGATCACCGACGAGACCAAGGCGAAGGCCCAGGCCAAGCACGACGACCTCGAGCGCTACGGCGACGACGAGGCCGCGCTGACCCTCTTCTCCGGCTGGATGGGTGTCGACCTCTCCGAGTACGACCTCGACGACCCGATCGGCGAGGTCGAGTCGAACGCGATCCACTCCGCCGTCGCCGCGTTCCAGCAGGCCGACCCCGAGGGCGGCGAGTGGACCGTCCGCGACATCGCCCGCTGGGGCGTGATCGGCGGCCTCGGCCCGCGCGTCGTCGGCGCGCCCGCCGAAGTCGCCGACCACATGCAGGAGTGGATCGACTACTCCGACGTCGACGGCTTCAACCTCGCCTACGCGATCACGCCAGGGACCTTCGTCGACGTGGTCGAGCACCTGATCCCGGAGCTGCAGCGCCGCGGCGTCGCGCCGACCTCCTACGCCCCCGGCCCGACCCTGCGCCAGCGCCTCTTCGACCGCGAGGCCCGACTTCCCGAGAGCCACCCAGGCGCCGCCTACCGCCGCGGTGCGCTCGTACCCGCCGCTTAGACAAATCAGAGAGCAAGAGAGAGGGAAAGACATATGAGCACCCAGGAGGCAGTGAAACCAGTCCTCGGCAGCGAGCTGGACGATCCGATCGCGGTCGCCACCGAGCTCCGCGACCGCTTCCGCGTCGGCGCCGCCGAGCGCGACCGCAACCGCGAGTTCCCCTACCAGCAGTGCGCCGAGTTCCGCGCCTCCGGCCTGCTCGGCCTGATGGTGCCGCGCGAGCACGGCGGCTTCGGCGGCAACTTCGTCGACCTGATGAAGGTGGTGAACCTGATCTCGGCCGGGGACTCGAACATCGGCCAGATGTACCAGCTGCACACCGGCGGGATCCGGCTGCTGCAGGAGTTCGCCTCGCCCGAGGTGCAGGCGAGATGGCTGCCGCGCTTCGCCGCCGGCGAGCTCTGGATCACCAACGCCTACTCCGAGGTGGGGACGAAGAGCGTCAACCACTTCAACACCACGGTGCGTCGCGACGGCGACGGCTGGCGGCTGAACGGGAAGAAGTTCTACTGCACCGGCAGCCTCGCCGGGGACATCACCTTCGGGCCCTGCCAGGTCGCCGAAAGCGACGAGGTGAGGGTGTTCTTCACCCCGACCGACGCCGAGGGGGTCACCATCCACGACGACTGGTCCGGCTTCGGCCAGCGCACCACGGCGAGCGGCACCACCGAGTTCGACGAGGTCTGGATCCCCGACGAACTCTGCCTCGCCAGCCCGGACAGCGACGGCGGTGGCGGCGGTGCCGTGACCTCGCTGAACTACCAGGCGGTCCACACCGGCGTCTTCGTCGGGATCGCCCGCAACGCCCTCGACGACGCGGTCGAGTTCGTCCGCGAGCGGGCCCGGGTCTGGTATGAGTCGAGCGCCGAGAAGGCGAGCGAGGACCCCTACGTCCTGCTCCACGTCGGCGAGATGAAGACCGCGGTCGAGGCGGCGGAGCTGCTCTCCCTGCGGGCCGCCGAGCTCTGCGACATCGCCGCCGAGAACCCGACCGACGGCTATGCCCGCGGCGAGGCCTCGGTGGTCACCGGCGAGGCCCGCCGGGCGGCGGCGGAGGCGGCGATGTTCGCCGGCTCGACCCTGTTCCAGGTCGGCGGCGCCGGCAGCGTGCTGGAGAAGTACGGGTTCGACCGCCACTGGCGCAACGCCCGCACCCTCTCCCTGCACAACCCGCTCGACTTCAAGTCGGCCCACGCCGGGGACTTCCTGCTCAACGACCGGCTGCCGGCAGTCGATTCCTACAACTAGGAGGGGGACATGTCTTCGGTAGGACTCATGTTCGTCGGGGCGGCGCTCTTCATCAACGGGCTGCTCTTCCTCGGCAAGGTCGACGCCAAAGGCGCGGCCACCTTCAACCTGTTCATCGGCGCCCTGCAGACGGCGATCCCCTTCTACCTGATCGCCACCGCGGCCTCGACCGACGAACTGCTGCTCGCCTCGGGGATCTTCCTGTTCGGGTTCACCTATCTGTACGTGGGGATCACCAACCTCGCCGGCCAGGAGCCGGCGGGGCTCGGCTGGTACTCGGCCTGGGTGGCGATCATGGCGGCCGCCTTCGGGGTCACCGAGATCGTCAAGTTCGACGAACCGACGATCGGCCTGCTCTGGCTGCAATGGTCGGTGCTCTGGGGACTGTTCTTCCTCGTCCTGGCGCTCGACTACGACCGGCTGACCACGTTGACCGGGACGCTGACGCTGATCCTGGCATTCACCACCTGCACGATCCCCGGGTACCTGTTGCTGCTCGGCGAGTGGGGCCGCGTCCCCACCTGGGCCGTGCTGGCGACGATCGTGGCGACCGCGCTGGCCCTCGTCCCGGTCGCCAACCGCACCCTGCGCACGGTGCCCGACCACATCCCGACCACCTCCGTGACGACCTGAAAGCGAAGAGAGGAACCATGACCGATCGACTGAACGACGACGCGCTGAAATTCGCCTACTGGGTCCCCAACGTGAGTGGGGGGTTGGTCGTCTCGAAGATCGAGCAGCGCACCGACTGGGGACTGGAGTACAACCAGGAGCTGGCCCGGATCGCCGAGCGCAGCGGCTTCGAGTACGCCCTCAGCCAGGTCCGTTATATGGCGAGCTACGGCGCCGAATACCAGCACGAGTCGACCAGCTTCAGCCTGGCGCTGCTGCTGGCGACCGAGAAGCTGAAGGTGATCGCGGCGGTCCACCCGGGCCTCTGGCAGCCGGCGGTGCTGGCCAAGCTCGGCGCCTCCGCCGACGTGATGACCGGCGGCCGCTTCGCCGTCAACGTGGTCAGCGGCTGGTTCAAGGGCGAGTTCCAGGCGCTCGGCGAGCAGTGGCTCGAGCACGACGAGCGCTACCGGCGCTCGGAGGAGTTCATCCGCGTCCTCAAGGCGAGCTGGACCGAGGACGAGGCCGAGTTCTCCGGCGACTTCTACAACCTCCACGGCTACAACCTGAAGCCGAAGCCGCTCGCCGTCGCCGGGCGCCCGCACCCGGAGATCTTCCAGGGCGGCAACTCGACCGTGGCGCGGGAGATGGCCGGTCGCGTCTCCGACTGGTACTTCATGAACGGCAACAACCCGGAGGGGGTGCGGGAGCAGGTCGAGGAGGTCTCGGGATACGCCCGCGCCGCCGGTCGCGAGCCCGGCACCGACATCCGCTTCGGGCTGAACGCCTTCATCGTCGCCCGCGAGACCGAGGCCGAGGCGCGGGAGACGGTCGAGGAGATCATCGCCAAGGCCGACGTCGAGGCGGTCAAAGGCTTCGGCGACGCGGTCAAGCAGGCCGGCCAGTCGACCGGGGACAAGCGCGGCATGTGGCAGGACTCGGACTTCAAGGACCTGGTCCAGTACAACGACGGCTTCCGCACCGGCCTGATCGGCACCCCCGAGCAGATCGCCCGCAAGATCGTCGGCTACCGCGAGCAGGGCGTCGGCCTGATCCTCGGCGGCTTCCTCCACTTCCAGGAGGAAGTCGACTACTTCGGCCGCGAGGTGCTGCCGATCGTCCGCGCGCTCGAGGCGGAGCGGGGCCTGGCCCCGGTCGGGGCGGCGGCGTGAGTGACCTCCGCTTCCACTGGTTCCTGCCCACGCAGGGTGACGGTCGCGGCCTGATCGAGACCGGCGAGGCGCCGCCCGCGGGCACGGCGGGCGGCCTGCGCGAGGCCTCGATCGCCTACCTCACCCGGGTCGCGACGGCGGCCGAGGACCTCGGCTTCGAGGCGGCGCTGACGCCGACCGGGGGTTGGTGCGACGACGCCTGGGTGGTGACGGCGATGCTGTCGGAGACCTCCGAGCGGCTCAAGTTCCTGGTCGCCTTCCGCCCCGGGATGGTCTCGCCGACGCTGGCCGCGCAGATGGCCGCCACCTTCCAGTGGCACTCCGGCGGTCGCCTGCTGCTGAACGTGGTGACCGGGGGCGACGCGGCCGAACAGCGCGCCTTCGGCGACTTCCTCGCCAAGGAGGAGCGCTACCGGCGGAGCGATGAGTTCCTCGAGATCGTCGGCCGCCTCTGGGGCGGCGAGACCGTCGACTACGCGGGCGAGCACCTGCGGGTCGAGGGCGCGACGATCCACCGCCTGCCGGACCCGCGCCCGGAGATCTACTTCGGCGGCTCCTCGCCCGCCGGGATCGAGGTCGCCGCCCGCCACGTCGACGTCTACCTCACCTGGGGCGAGCCGCCCGCCGCGGTCGCCGAGAAGGTCGAGCGCGTCCAGGAGGCGGCCGCCGGGCAAGGTCGCGAGGTGCGCTTCGGCATCCGCCTCCACACGATCTCCCGCGACGATGCGTCGAGTGCCTGGGCGCAGGCCGAGCGCCTGCTCGACTCGGTCCCGGCGACGACGATCGCCCAGGTGCAGGCACGCCTGCGCGAGTCCGAATCGGAGGGGCAACGGCGGATGACCGAGCTGCACGGCGGCTCGCGCGCCGACCTCGAGGTCTCGCCCAACCTCTGGGCCGGGGTCGGCCTGGGACGGGGCGGCGCCGGCACCGCGCTGGTCGGCTCGCACGCCGAGGTCGCCGAGCGGATCGAGGAGTACGCCGAGGTCGGGATCTCCGAGTTCGTCCTCTCCGGCTACCCGCACCTGGAGGAGCTCTACTGGTTCGGCGAGGGCGTCCTGCCGCTGCTCGAGCGCCGCCGCCTCTGGCGCCCGCCGGACCCCGCCGAGCTCGCTTTCAGCGGCGGGCGCGAGGGCACCGCCGTCCCGTTCGCCGCGGGAGCGAGCCGATGAGCGCGCCGACGCAGCGCGTCGCGATCGTCGGCGGCGGGGCGGCCGGGGCGCTCGCCGCGGTCCACCTGCTGCGCGAGTACCGGGAGGACTGTCCGCTGGAGATCGACCTGATCGACCGCACCGGCGGCTTCGGCGCCGGCGTCGCCTACGGGACCACCGACCCGCTCCACCTGCTGAACGTTCCCGCGGTGCGCATGGGCGCGATCCACGGTCGGCCCGAGCACTTCCACGAGTGGCTCGCCGAGCGCGGTGAACCGGTGGCGGAGGAAGCGTTCGTGTCGCGCGGCCTCTACGCCACCTACATCCGCGACCTCCTGGCGAGCGCCGAGCGCGACGCCACCGATGCCCGCCTGCGCCGCCACTGCGGCGAGGTGACGGCGATCGTCGAGCACCACGGCGCCGCCTCGGCGCCGCTGGAGGTGAACCTCGCCGACGGTGAGCGGATCGAGGCCGACCGGGTGATCCTGGCGATCGGCCCGCTCGGCGCCGGTGACCCGATCGAGGTCCCGACCGAGCTGAAGGCGTCCGGCACCTACGTCGCCGACCCCTGGGCGGCGGGGGCGCTGGAGGAGGTGCGAAAGTCCCGCGAGGTGCTCGTCGTCGGCACCGGCCTCTCGATGGTCGACATCGCGCTGACCCTCTGCGAGGGCGGCGCCGGGCCGCGGGTCCGGGCCGTCTCCCGCCACGGTTTGGTGCCGCGCCGCCACCGCCGCACGCTCACCAGCCTGCGCCGCTTCCACATCCCGACCGAGACCGGGCAGCTCGAGCCGATGGTCGCCGCGATCTTCGGCCAGATCTGTCGCGTCGCCCAGCAGGGCGACGACTGGCGCGACGTGATCGACTCGATGCGACCGGTGACGCCGGCGCTCTGGAAGGCGCTCGCCACCGACGAGCAGCGCCGGTTCCTGACCGAGTTCCAGCGCCTCTGGGACGTCCACCGCTTCCGCATGGCACCCGAGGTGGCCGACCGCTTCGAGGCGCTCGAGGCCGCCGGGCGGATCCGCACGGAGTCGAACTCGATCGTCTCGCTGGAGCCCCACGGGGACCGCGTCCGCGTCTTCCTGCGCAAGCCCGGCGCGACCGACCTCGACGAGGTCGAAGTCGATCGGGTCGTCAACTGCAGCGGCGCCGGGACCGACCTGCGCCGCCAGGCGCCGCCCTTGCTGGCGGGACTGCTCGCGGCGGGCCTCGCCCGTCCCGACGCGCTTGGCCTCGGCCTCGACGTCAGCGAGGACGGCGCGCTGCTCGGCGCCGACGGCGAGCCCTCCGAGCGCCTCTTCGCGATCGGCGCCCTGCGCAAGGGCGTCGAGTGGGAGGCGATCGGGATCACCGAGATCCGCGACCACTCCGGCGCGGTCGCGCGCAAGATCGTCCACACCGGGGAAACCGAAGAGATCCCGCTGCCGACCGAGCTGCGTCCGGTGGGCGCGGCCAAGGCCGAGTGGGAGGCAGCGTGATGGTGCGACTCGATCTGGTCAGGGACGCGGTGGCGCTCGCGGGCGAGGAGCTGGCCGCCGGCCGCATGGTCCTCCTGCGCGACGATTGCGAGCGCCGGGGGGAGGGCGACCTCCTGGTCGCCGCCGAGTTCGCCGACGCTGCCGCGGTCAACTTCATGGCGACCGAGGCGCGCGGCCTCGTCTGCCTCGCCCTCAGCACCGAGCGCTGCGTCCAGCTCGGCCTCGAGCAGATCGGCAACCGCGGCAACGCTTCCTCGCTGGGGGACTCGGCGATGGTCTCGATCGAGGCCCGCGAGGGCGTCACCACCGGCATCTCGGCCGGTGACCGCGCCCGCACGATCGCCGTCGCCGCCGACCCCGCGAGCGGCCCCGCGGACCTCGTCGGGCCCGGCCACGTCTTCCCGCTGCGGGCCCGTCCTGGCGGCGTCATGGAGCGCGCCGGGCGCACCGAGGTGGCGGTCGAGCTCACCGCCGGCGCCGGCCTGCGCGGCGCCGGGGTCCTCTGCCAGGTCATGCGCGACGACGGCCACATGGCGCGCGACGAGGACCTGGACCTCTTCGCCGCCCGCCACGGGATCGCGATCGTCACCGTCTCCGAGGTGGTCGCGCGCCGCCGCGCCGCCGAGCCCGACGCGGCGGCGAAGCTGGCCGAGACCGGCAGGCTGATGCGCGACGTGATGGGCCACTTCGCCACCGGCGTCTCGGTCGTCACCGCCCGCGACGGCGACGGCGCCCCGGTCGGCACCACCGCCAACGCGATCTCCTCGGTCTCGCTCGATCCGCCGCTGCTGCTCGCCTGCCTGGCGCGCAGCTCCGCGACCCTGGCGGCGATCCGTGCCGAGGGCCGCTTCGCGATCAACGTCCTCGCCGCCGAGCAGCGCCACCACTCCGACCGCTTCGCCAAGAAGGGCGCCGCCGTGCGCTCCCACGAGGTCGACTTCGACGACCACGACACGGGCCTGCCGGTCCTGCGCGGTTCCCTGGCGACGGTCGTCTGCGAGGTCGAGGCGATCCACCCGGCGGGCGACCACGAGATCGTCGTCGGCGCCGCGCACCACCTCGAGCACCGCGAGCCGGGGGCGAAGCCGCTCCTCTTCTACCGAGGGTCCTACTCGGAGATCCAGATCGAGGAGGACGAGCTTGCCGCGTGAGTCGAACACCACCGACCTTCGAGTGGTCCTCGGATCGACCACGCCACCCGGGCGCCTGCACCGGGCGCTCGACGGGGCGATCGAGCGGGCCGCGGAGCGCGGCACCGGCGCCGACCTGCTCGACCTCGGGACGCTGCGACTCGGCTTCGCCGACGGCACGCCGGTCGAGGACTTGACCGACGACACCGCGGCGACGATCGAGGCGCTCGGCTCGGCTGCCGCGCTGATCCTCGCCACCCCGGTCTACCGCGGCTCGCTGACCGGGTCGCTGAAGAACCTCCTGGACCTGACGCCGGTGCCGGTGCTCCAGGGCAAGGTCGTGGGACTGGTGGCGATGGGCGCCTCCGACCACCACTTCCTCGGCCCCGAACGGCACCTGCGCGACGTGCTCGCCTTCTTCGGCGCGGTCGTGATGCCGGTCGCGGTCTACCTCGGCAACCGCGACTTCGAGGACGGCGTCCCGGGGGAGAGGGCGGAAGCCGCGCTCGACGAGCTGTTCGCGGCGACCGTCGGGGTCGCGGCGGCGTTGGCCGGGACCGCCGCCGGCCACGCGCCCGCGCCGCTGGCGGCCGCGGCGATCAAACCGCGCCCCGCGAAGGTCGCCGACTGATGCCGACCGCCGAGCTGCCCACCGCCGAGCTCGAGCTGCCGCATCTGGCCGCGGTGGCCGCGCCCGATCGCGCCGCGCAACCCGGTGCGGACGAGCCCGGCGCCGACGAGCCCGGTGCGCCTCCCGCCGAGGCGCTGCCCGATGCCTCGGTCCGCGCCCTGGTCATCGACTCCCACGCACCCTCGCGGATCGGCCTCGCCGCGCTGCTCGAGGAGCAGGCCTGGATCGAACGGTGCCTGCTCGCCGCGGGCAGCGAGGAATCGGTCGCGCTGACCCGCCGCCACCGTCCCGACGTGGCGATCCTCGACATCTCCCAGACAGGCCCCTACGCGGGCTCGATCACGGCGGCCATCCTCGATGCCCATCCTGGCGTCCAGATCCTCCTCACATCCCGCTGCCGCACCTCGCCCGGCGCCCCGCTCGCCTCCCTCGGCGCGGTCGGCTTCCTGCCCGCCGGGGTCTCCTCCGAGGACGTGATCGACGGGGTCCGCACCGCGGTGATCGGCGGCGAGCCGCTCCACATCGCCGAAGAGGCCGTCAGCACCGACGGCCTCGAGCTGACCGAGCGCGAGCGTGAGATCCTCTTCCTGATCGGCACCGGCAAGACCAACCGCGAGATCGCCGAGCGCCTCTACCTGGGACCGGACAGCATCAAGAAGAGCGCCACCGTCCTCTACCGCAAGCTCGGCGTGCGCAACCGCACCGAGGCCGCCCGGCGCGCCGAGCTGGTCCTCGGTCGCGAGTTCGACCGGGAGGCGGCGGCATAGGGGAGCGGCGGACGGCGTGCTTCCGGCCGCCCCGCCCGTCCGAGATCGGTCCTGGGCGTCTCATGGCGGTCCTGGCTGGCTGTGACCGCCATGAGACGCCCAGGACGTGAGGGGTTCGTGAAACATCCGTCACAGGGGCGTCACGAAGTCGGACTTTCGTGACGGTCCGGGCCGCCTCCGCCACCCTCCACGCCCTCGTGCCCTGAGGCTCCACAGCAAAAGGCTGAGCAATGGATCGGTGACGAAGATGCCGGGAACGTCACACCCCCGTGCGCTCCGGGTCACCTCCCGGCACCGGGATCGAGGTCCCCGAGAGTGCGGGCGACCTGAGTGAACCTATGCGTAACGCAGGTCGCCCGCGTCTCGGTGAGGGTTGGACAACACGCGCGGAAGTGTGGACTTGCCACCGTCTCTGTGACGAGGTACGGCTTCCGTCACGGATCCGTGTCCCTCGCGTACGCCTCGCGTGACCCGCACCCGACGATCCCTCGTCCCTCCCCGCAGACCCGGCCGTCTCGGCCACGGCCACAGCCTGCCAGGGCCGTGGCCGAGACGGCCGCGCTCGCCGCCGGCCCTTGCGTCCCTTTCCCCGGGCGCCGGCTTGCGAGGCCTCGTCCCTCACCGGGCGCCGCCCCGTGAGCAGGCCGCTGCTTCCCCTATCGGGTACGAGTATCCAGTTTCTCGATCAAGATGGTCAACTTAATCTACTTTGGGTCGCGTGATGACCCCCTAGGCGCGCTGTCCATGCGCACCGCACGGCCCCCAGGAGATCCAAACAAGATGAAAGTAAGCGTTAGATCGCGTCTCACGGCAATCGTTGTGTTCGCCGCACTTGCGGCCCTCACGACCGGCCTGAGCGCATGTGGTGGCAGCAAGTCCACCGCGGCATCCGCCGATACCACCCCGGTCGTCGGTGTCGGCGCCGGTGCCAAGAAGGTCGAAGGCGACCCGGTGCAAGGTGGCACTCTCGTCTACGGGACCGACCGCGAACCGACCTGCCTCGATCCGCACAACTTCGGTGACATGCCGCAGACCTACGTGTCGCGGCAGTACCTCGACTCGTTGGTCTCGATGCAACCGGACGGCACCGTGGTGCCCTGGCTGGCGGACAAATGGACCATCTCCAAGGATGGGCTCCAGTACACCTTCTACCTGAAGCAAGGTGTGAAGTTCACCGACGGCACGCCCTTCGACGCCGACGCGGTCGTCGCCAACTTCAAGCAGATCCTCGATCCTGAAACCCAGTCCTCGACCGACCTCGTCTACCTCAGCCCGATCTGGAAGGGCGCCGAAGCGCTCGACAGAGACACGGTGAGGCTGAACCTCAAACGGCCGTACTCGCCTTTGCTCGACGTCCTCGGCCAGGCCTTCTTCGGCATGGAGTCGCCGAAGGCGATGGCGCGCGGGATCAAAGAGAACTGCGTCTCCCCGGTCGGCACCGGCCCGTTCATCCTGAAGAAATGGAAGAAAGGCCAGGAGATCGATCTGGTCCGCAACCCGGACTACAACTCGCCTCCGGCCGATGCCAACAACCAGGGCCCGGCCTACCTGGAGGCGATCACCTGGCGCTTCCTGTCCGACCCCTCGGTCCGCTGGCAGGCGCTGCAGAGCGGTGAAGCGCAGGCGATCTTCAACATCCCGCCGGAGGACTTCGCCGCCGCGCAGGCCGACCCCGACATCGAAGTGCAGCAGTTCACCCACGCCGGTATCGGTCACTACATCGTCCTCGACAACAGCGAAGCGCCGTTCGACGACCTGAAGGTCCGGCAGGCGTTCACCTACGCCGCCAACACGCCGGCGGCGGTGGAAAGCGCCTACCAGGGCGCCTACCCGGCGGCGACGAGCGCGATCAGCTCCGGCACCCCGTTCTACACCGACAAGTACGCCAACCTCTACCCGCACGACCTCGCCAAAGCGGAACAGCTGCTCGACGAGGCGGGCTGGAAGAAGGGCGCCGACGGGGTGCGTGAAAAGGACGGTAAGCCGCTGACGGTGAAGTTCATCTACAGCTCCGGTCCCGGCGAAACGCCTCCCGCCGAGCTGACCCTGTACCAGAACGTGCAGGCCGCGGTGAAGGAAGCCGGATTCGAGATGAACCTGGTGCCGCAGCCGCAGGCCGAGCACAACGAACAGGCGAACATCCCCGCCGCCTTCGACGCGGAGCCGACGTACTGGAACTGCCCGACGCCGATGTGCATGTACATCGTCTCCTCGAAAGAAGCGTACGACAACCCCTTCGCCAACATGGCGAAGATCAAAAACCCGGAGCTCGACCAGGCCCTGCTCGCGGCGGCCGCGACGACCGACCGGACGAAACAGAAAGCGCTGTACGAGAAGGCGCAGCAGATCATCGCCGAGAACGCCTACTGGGTGCCGATGTACCCGGAGCAGACGCTGCTCGGTGTCAGCAAGAAGCTCAAAGGTGTGTGGATCGAGCCCTCCGAGGGTGAGCCGGTCCTCAGCGACGCCTGGCTGGAAGGCTGACGATGAGCGCGACGCCATCGATCACTCACGGGGGGGCGCTCGAGGCGCCCCCCCGGCGCCGCGTCCCTTGGCAGGCGGTCGCTCGCCGCCTGGTCGCCGCGATCCTCGTGCTCTGGGCGGCCGCGACCCTCTGCTTCGCGATGCAGGAAGCCTCGCCCGGCGATCCGGCGCTCGCCATCCTCGGTGGCTCCGGCGCCCGGCCGACGCCGCAGCAGCTCGAAGCCACCGAAGCGAGGTACGGCCTCGACGATCCGATCCTGGAGCGCTACGGCCGCTTCATCGGGAACCTCGCCACCGGTGACCTCGGCACCTCCTACCAGTACAAGCAGCCGGTCACCTCGCTGATCTCCGAACAGGTCGGCCCGACCCTGGTCCTGGTCTTCGTCTCCACCCTCCTGGCCTGGATCATCTCCGTGCCGGTGACCTTGTTCACCGCCGGGCGCGGGAGGGTCAGATCGTCCTTCGGCTCCGGCTTCGAGTCCTTCTTCGCGGGCATGCCTCCCTACTGGCTGGGACTGGTGCTGCTGGTGGTGTTCGCCTTCGAACTCGGCTGGTTCCCGGTCACCGGAGGCACCTCGCCGGACGCGCTCCTGCTGCCCGCGCTGACGCTGGCCCTGCCCCTGTCGGGCTTCCTCGGCCAGGTGACGCGGGACGAGTTCGAACGCGGCCTGAAGCAGCCGTTCGCGATCTCGGCGCGCACCCGCGGCGCGAGCGAGTCCGAAGTGCGGCGCCGCCACGTGCTCCGTCACGCGCTGCTCCCGGGGATCACCCTGACCGGCTGGGCGATCGGGGCGACGATCTCCGGCGCCGTCCTGGTCGAAGTGATCTACTCCCGGCCCGGCCTCGGCCAGGTGCTGGTCAACGCGGTCGCCAACCAAGATCTGCCGGTGGTGGTCGGGATCACGATGCTGGTGGCGCTGATCTACGTCGCCGTCAACCTGCTGGTCGACCTCCTCTACGTGGTCGTCGATCCGCGCCTGCGCACCACGGCGGGGGTGGCCTGATGGCAACGGCGATCGATCCGACGGTCGGTGGGCTGCCGCTCCCCGGCGGCCCGGCGCGCGCCCGCTCCCGCGTCCTCGGCCGCGTCCGCGGCATCCGCCCGGCGGTCGCCCTGTCGATCCTGTTCCTGGCACTGATCCTGATCGCCGCGATCGTCCCGTCGCTGCTCACCAAAGGCGATCCGCTGGCGGTGAACCTCGGGCACAGCCTGCAGTCGCCGTCGCTGGAATTCCCCTTCGGCACCGACCAGTCGGGCCGCAGCGTCTACACCCGGGTGATCTACGGCGCCCGCGAGTCGATCCTGATCGGCCTCGGCGCGACCGCCGTCGGGCTCGGCATCGCGGCTCTGCTCGGCGTGGTCGCCGGGCTCGGTGGGAAGTGGGTCGACGGGACGGTCAGCCGCCTGCTCGAGGTCCTCTTCTCGTTCCCGGGGCTGCTCCTGGCGCTGTTCCTGGTGGCGATCTTCGGCTCCGGGGTGACCACCCAGATCATCGCCGTCGGCGTCGCCTCGGCCCCCGGGTACGCGCGGATGATCCGCGCCCAGGTGCTGAAGGTGAAAGGCGCCGACTACGTGATCGCCTCGCGCGCACTGGGCCACAAGCCCTCGCGCACGCTGCTCAAGAACATCCTTCCCAACGCCTTCAGGCCGCTCGTGGTGCTGGCGACGCTGGGAGTCGGACAGTCGATCGTCTGGGCCTCCGCGCTCAGCTTCCTCGGCCTCGGCGTCGCCCCGCCGGCGCCGGAGTGGGGGGCGATGCTCGACGCCGGCAAGGACTACATCCAGACGGCCTGGTGGCTGGAGCTCTTCCCGGGGGCGGCGATCGTCGCCACCACCCTCGCCGCCGGCTGCATCGGCCGTTACCTGCAACGACGCATAGAAGGAGAAGGTCTCTGATGAGCAAAGCCGAGCCCAACGGGGCGGGTGCCCCGCTGCTGTCGGTCGAGGACCTGAAGGTCGGGTTCGGACCCCGTGGCCAGGTCGACGAGGTCGTGCACGGGATCTCCTTCGCGGTCGAGTCGGGGCAGTGCCTGGCGATCGTCGGCGAGTCCGGATCGGGCAAGACGGTGACCGCGCGGACGCTGGTCGGGTTGACCGGCGAGCGCTCGCACGTCGAGGCCGGGCGGATCGAGCTGAACGGGCACTCGCTGCTCGGCCTCTCGGACCGGCGCTGGCGGGAGGTGCGCGGCGCCGAGATCGGCTTCGTCCTCCAGGACGCGCTGGTCTCGCTCGACCCGCTGCGCAAGGTCGGCAAGGAGATCGCCGAGCCGCTCCGCATCCACGGCTTTGGCGACCGCGCGGCGCGCGAGCGGAAGGTGATCGACCTGCTGACCGAGGTCGGGGTGCCGGAGCCCGAGTTGCGCGCCCGCCAGCTTCCCCACGAGCTCTCCGGCGGCCTGCGCCAGCGCGCGCTGATCGCCTCGGCGATCGCGATGGACCCGGGCCTCCTGATCGCCGACGAGCCGACCACGGCGCTCGACGTCACCGTCCAGGCCCAGATCCTCGCCCTGCTCGAGCGGACCAAGGAGCGCGGCCGCGGCCTGATCCTGATCAGCCACGACCTCGCCGTCGTCTCCCGGCTCGCCGACCACGTCGCGGTGATGCGGCTCGGCGAGATCGTCGAGCAAGGCCCGGTCGAGCAGGTCCTCCGCGCTCCCCGGCACCGCTACACGCGGGCGCTGATGGACGCGGTCCCCGCGGGCCACTCGAAGGGCACCCGGCTGGCGCCGCGCGTCGCCGGCGCCTACATCCCGGCGGGAAACCCGCAGATTCCCAACCTCACCACCGGCCGGGCGCCGATCGTCACCGCGGCGAACCTGGTGAAGGCCTACCGCGGCCCGGACGGCGTCAAGCGCACCGCGGTCGACGACGTCTCGCTCGAGATCCGTCCCGGCGAGACGCTCGGGATCGTCGGCGAGTCCGGGTCGGGCAAGACGACGACGGCGCGGATCGTCCTCGCGCTGCTCGATCCCGACAGCGGCAACGTCACCCTGCGCGGCAAGCCCTGGACGACGCTGAAGGAGAAGGAGCGCCGCCAGCGCCGACGCCGGATCTCGGTCGTCTACCAGGACCCGCTCAGCTCCTTCGACCCGCGCTGGACGGTGCGGCGGATCGTCGACGACGCGATCGCCACCGCCGACTACGAGGGCAAGGAGGCGCGGCTCGGCCGGGTGAAGGAGCTGCTCGGCCACGTCGGCATCGGCGCCGACCTGCTCGATCGCCGGCCGCTGCAGCTCTCCGGCGGCCAGCGCCAGCGGGTGGCGATCGCCCGCGCCCTGGCGCCCCAGCCGGAACTGATCGTCTGCGACGAGCCGGTCTCCGCGCTCGACGTCTCGATCCAGGCCCAGGTGCTCGACCTGCTCGCCGACCTGCAGTCGGAGCTCGGCGTCGCCTACCTGTTCATCTCCCACGACCTCGGCGTCATCTACCACGTCTCCGACCGCGTGCTGGTGATGAAGGACGGTCGCGTGGTCGAGTCCGGCAGCGCCGAGCAGATCTTCAACGCGCCCCGGGCCGAGTACACGCGGAACCTGCTGGCGGCGCTCCCCCGCCTCGACCGAACCGAGCCCGAGCCCAAGAAAGCGGTGCCCGCATGAGCATCTCGCCTCCCCTCAGCAGCGCCGACCCCACGGTGCTGCTCGCCCCCGATTCACCGCAACTCGCCGAGCTGCTGGCGGAGATCGGCGCCGAGTCCGCCGTCCGCGAGCGCGACCGGATCGCGCCCTACGCCCAGATCGACCTGCTCCGCGCGGCCCGCTTCGGGGCCCTGCGGGTGCCGCGCGAGTACGGCGGGGCGGGGACGTCCCTGCGGGAGACGTTCCGGCTGATCATGGCGCTCGCCTCCGTCGATTCGAACGTCGCCCACATCCTGCGCTCGCACTTCGCCTTCGTCGAGCAGGCCCGGCGCTCGACCGACCCCGAGCAGCGCGAGCGCTGGCTGCTGCGGGCGGCCGCGGGGACGATCGTGGCGGGTGCGGCGACCGAGCTCGGCAGCCACAAGGTCGGCGCCGAATCCTTCGGTACGCGGCTGCGCCGAGACGCCGCCGGGACGCTCCGGCTGAACGGCGTCAAGTACTACTCGACCGGCAGCCTCTATGCCGACGCGCTGCTCTACATCGCCCTCGACGAGAACGATGAGATCGTCAGCGTGGTCGTCCCCGCCGACCGCGAGGGCGTCACCCTCGAAGACGACTGGGACGGGCTCGGCCAGAGCCTCACCGGCACCGGGACGACGCGGCTCGAGGACGTCGCGGTGGAGCCCGAGGAGGTGCTCGATTGGGATGCGCCCGCCGACGGGCCGACGAAGCGCTTCGGGGTCCTGCAGCTCTACATCACCGCGGTGATCGCCGGCGCCACCCGCAACGCGGCGAACGACGCGATCGCGCTCGTCCGCGGCCGGGCGGGGCGGCCGTTCGCCCACGCCGCTGCCGATCCGACCGAGGATCCGCTGCTGCAGGAGGTGGTCGGCGAGATGGTCAGCGCCGCCTACGCGGCGGAGGCGATCGTGCTGCGCGCGGCCGGCGCCCAGGACGCCGAGGCCGACTCGGTGGTCGACGGGCGGCCCGATCCGGCGCTCGCCGACCGGGCGGCGCGGGAGGCGGCCGAGGCCAAGATCGCGGTCGACCAGATCGCCCTGGCCGCGACCGCGCGGCTCTTCGACCTCGGCGGCGCCTCGGCGACCAAGCGGGAGCGCAACCTCGACCGCCACTGGCGCAACGTCCGCACGCTGTCCACCCACAACCCGCTCCTGCACAAGTCGCAGGCGGTCGGCGACGAGGCCCTCAACGGGACCCCGCTGCCGCCCAATTGGTTCTTTTGAGGACCAGGAAGGATCCCGATTCCATGCCCCGCCTCCGCTTCAACGCCTTCTCGATGAACTGCGTATCCCACATCCACCACGGCCAGTGGGTGCGCGACGACAGCCGGCAGATGGACTACACCGACCTCGACGCCTGGGTGGAGCTCGCCCAGGTGTTGGAGCGCGGCAAGTTCGACGCCCTCTTCCTCGCCGACGTGGTCGGCACCTACGCGAGCTACGGCGGCAGCCGCGACGCGGCGGTCGAGGAGGGGCTGCAGACGCCGGTCAACGACCCCTCGCTGCTGATCCCGGCGATGGCCCTGGCGACCGAGAACCTCGGCTTCGCCTTCACCCAGTCGGTTCTACAGGAGCAGCCGTTCAACTTCGCCCGCCGGCTCTCGACCCTCGACCACCTGACCAAGGGGCGGGTCGGCTGGAACATCGTCACCTCCTACCTGCCCGACGCGGCGCGCAACCTCGGCTACGGCGGGTTGCCGTCCCACGAGGACCGTTACCGGCGCGCCGAGGAGTACATGCAGGTCGTCTACAAGCTGCTCGAGGGGAGCTGGGAGGAGGACGCGGTCATCCGCGACGTCGAGCGCGGCATCTACGCCGACCCGGCGAAGATCCACGACATCGACCACCGCGGCGAGTTCTACCCCGACGTCCCCGGGCCGCACCTCGCCGAGCCCTCGCCGCAACGGACCCCGGTGCTCTTCCAGGCGGGCGCCTCGGAGTGGGGGCGGGACTTCGCCGCCCGCAACGCGGAGGCGATCTTCATCATCGCGAGCACCCACGACGCGGCGCGGATCGTGATCGAGGACGTGCGCGGTCGCGCCGCCCGCTTCGGCCGCGATCCGGAGGACATCGTCTTCTTCCTCGGGATGTCGATCATCGTCGGCGGCACCGAGGAGGAGGCACGGCGCAAGGCGGCCGATCTCGACCGGACCGCGAGCCCGCGCGGGTATGCCGCGCACACCGCCGGCGGCATGGGCATCGACCTCTCCGGCATCGACCTGGACACGCCGATCGGGGAGCTCGACGACTACAACACCCAGGGCATCGCCAAGGGCCTCATCGACTCCGCCCCGGACAAGACCTGGACCTTCGGCGACCTGCTGGCGAGCCGGGCGATGAACCGGATCGTCGGGGCGCCGGAGCAGATCGCCGAGGAGCTCGAGCGGTGGCTGGAGATCGGCGTCGGCGGCATCAACATGCCCTACTACGTCACGCCCGGGACCTTCGCCGACTTCGTCGACGGGGCGGTGCCGGAGCTGCAGCGGCGCGGCCTGATGCAGAGCGAGTACGCCGAGGGGACGCTGCGCGAGAAGCTCGCCGACGGGCGCGTCGGGTCGCGCCTGCCCGAGTCCCATCCCGGCGGCCGGACACGACGGGAGCGGCTCGGCGCTCCCGACGTGGCCTGAGGGGAGAGGGACGATGCCGGTCCGACTGCACTGGTTCCTGCCGACCAACGGCGACTCCCACACCGACCTCAGCCTCGGCAATGCGGTCGGGGCGCACGGGGCGCGGATCGACGACGCGGCGACGAACGCCCGCAAGGGCGACCTCGCCTACATGTCGCAGGTCGCCCGCGCCGCAGAGGCGCTCGGCTTCGAGGGGGCGCTGACCCCGACCAGCTCCTGGTGCGAGGAGGCGTGGGTGATCACCGCCGCGCTCACTCAGCTCACCCGGGACTTCAAGTACCTGGTCGCCTTCCGTCCCGGCCTGCAGTCGCCGACCCTCGCCGCGCAGGCGGCGGCGACCTACCAGCGGGTCTCCGGCAATCGCCTCCTGCTGAACGTGGTGGTCGGCGGCGACGCGATCGAGCAGCGCCGTTACGGCGACACGATCGGCAAGGAGTCGCGCTACGCGCGGGCCGACGAGTTCCTCGCGATCGTGCGGGAGCTGTGGAGCGGGGAGGACGTCGACTTCTCCGGCGAGTGGTATGAGATCGAGGGCGCCCGCCTGCTCGCTCCGCCCGCCTGGCCGACGGTCTACCTCGGCGGCTCCTCGGCCGCCGCGCTCGAGGTGGCGGCCCGTCGAGCCGACGTCTTCCTCACCTGGGGCGAGCCGCCCGAGGCAGTCGCGGCGAAGCTCGACGCGGTGCGCGAGGCGGCCGAGCGCGAGGGCCGGGAGCTCGGCTTCGGCATCCGCCTCCACGCGATCACCCGCGACACCGCCGAGGAGGCCTGGGCCGTCGCCGACCGCATGCTGGCCGGACTCTCCGACGAGCAGATCGCGAACGCCCAGTCCATCCAGCAGGTCTCCGAATCCGAGGGCCAGCGGCGGATGACCGAGCTGCACGGCGGCCGCACCGACCGCCTCGAGGTCTCCCCCAACCTCTGGGCGGGCATCGGCCTCGTCCGCGGCGGCGCCGGCACCGCCCTGGTCGGCTCCCACGAGGAAGTCGCCGACCGCATCGCCGAGTACCACGACCTCGGCATCGACGAGTTCATCCTCAGCGGCTATCCCCACCTCGAGGAGGCCTACCGCGTCGGCGAGGGCCTGATCCCGGTGCTGAAGGCCCGCGGGCTGGTCGCCGACCGCGAGCCGGTCCGCGTGTAACGGGCGGTTGCGGCCGTCCGAGGTCGGTCCTGGACGTGAGGGGTTCGTGAAACATCCGTCACCCTCCCGCGCGAGAGAAGCCGGGGAGAGCCGGCACCTCCCCCGACCTCGCCCGGATCGGTGACGAAGATGCCGGGAACGTCACACCCCCGCGCGCTCCGGGTCACCTCCCGGCACCGGGATCGAGGTCCCCGAGAGTGCGGGCGACCTGAGTGAACCTATGCGTAACCAGGGTCGCCCGCGCCTCCGTGACCGTCGGACGACACGCACGGAAGCGTGGAGTTCCCACGGTCTCTGTGACGAGGTCGGACTCCCGTCACGGATCCGTGTCCCTCCCGTGCGCCTCGCGGGACCCGCGTCCCTCTTATGCGCCCGCGTGACCCGCACGCGACGATCCCTCGTCCCTCCCCGCAGACCCGGCCGTCTCGGCCACGGCCACAGCCGGCCAGGGCCGTGGCCGAGACGGCCGCGCTCGCCGCAAGGCCTTGCGTCCCTTTGCCTCGGGGCGCCGGCTTCGACCTGTCGCGGATGGTGCGACGCGGACGATCTTGATCGGTCGGCCGGGGGCCTCAGGCGTCGCTCTTGAGGGACTGCTCGATCCAGCCTGAGTCGGCCTTGAAGTCTTCGATGCCGAGGGCGGCGGCGACGTTGCACCACATGCCCATCTGGAAGAAGCCGTCGAGGCGTTCGTCGTCGACGTCGGTGAGCTCGCGGGCGAGCTGGACGAGGCGGGCGTAGTTGCGGCGGACAGCGGTCTGGATGCCGGGGTCGTCGCCGCAGGCGGCGTAGCCCTGGAGCTGGAGGAGGAGCTGGTCCGGGTTGTCGGCGATGGCGTTCATGTAGGCGTGGCCGAGGGCGTTGAGCTTGTCTTCGTCCGGTTCCTGGGGGCCATCGCGGTCGAAGTCCGCGGCCGCCTGCTCGAACAGCGCCGCCACCTTCTCGAAGCAGCGGTCGACCGCGGCGAGGAACAGGTCGCGCTTGGTGGGGAAGAGGCTGAAGACGTAGGGCTGGGCGACGCCGACATCGGTGGCGATTGCCGAGACCTTCGTCCCCTGCAGCCCGCCGTGGGCGAAGTGGTGGACGGCGGCCTCGATCAGCGCGTCCCGGCGCTCGGCTGCCGGGACGCGTCTGCGAGGCGTGGATTTCGTCGTCGCCGCCACCGTTCGATCCTAGTTGGCGACCGGGACCGCGTCGTGGATATCCGCGTATTCCTCGACCTCGCCCGCGGTCGCTTTGCCGCCGAAGGGCAGCACCGCGGCGACCAGGGCGCCGAAGGCGAGCACCGCGACCCCGACCCAGAGCGCCGGGACCAGGCCGTCGACGAACGCCTGGGGCGTGGTGTAGGCGCCGGCGCCGCTGAACACGGTGGCGAGGACGGCGATGCCGAAGGTGCCGCCGAGCTCACGGATCGCGTTGGTCGCGCCGGAGGCCTGCCCGGCCTGGTCGACCCGGACCGAGTTGAGGATGGCGCTCGCCGAGGGGGCGAAGACCAGCGCCATGCCGGACCCGGCGAGGATGAACGGGATGATCATCGAGCCGTAGCTCATCGTCGTGCTCGCCTCGGTGGCGAGCCAGCCGAGCGCGATCGCCTGCAGCGAGACGCCCGCGACCATGAACCAGCGGGGACCGAATTTTTCGCTGAAGATGCCCGCCAGCGGCGCGACGACCATCGTCGCCCCGGTCCAGACCAGCAGCTTCAGGCCCGCCTCGAGCGGCGAGTTGCCGAGCACGTTCTGCATGAACTGGCTGAGGAAGAAGATCGAGCCGAACATGCCGAAGTACATCGCCATCGAGACCACGTTGGTGACCGCGAAGCTGCGCTTGGCGAAGAACTGCATCGGCAGCATCGGGGACTCGGTGCGGAGCTCCTGGCGGACGAAGGCGGCGAGCAGGACGATGCCGGCGCCGAGGCTGATCATCACCTCGGGGGCGGTCCAGCCGATCGTCTGGGCGCGGACCAGGCCGTAGACGAGGCCGAAGAGGCCGGTGGAGACGAGGCCGAGGCCGGGGAAGTCGAGCGGGGCCTTCGGGCCGTAGCTCTCCTCCAGCTTGCGGGCTGCGATCGGGGCGAGCAGGAGGCCGATCGGGACGTTGATCCAGAAGATCCAGTGCCAGTCGGCGAGCTCGATCACGGCGCCGCCGACGAGCGGGCCGATCGCGACGGCGACGCCGGAGATGCCGGACCAGACGCCGAGCGCGATGCCCCGTTTTTCGGGTGGGAAGGCGCCGGCGAGGAGGGTCAGGGTGAGGGGCGTGACGATCGCCGCGCCGACGCCCTGGATGGCACGGGCCGCGATCAGCAGGTCGGCGGACGGCGCCAGCGCGGCGCCCGCCGAGGCGGCGGTGAAGAGCGCGATGCCGGCGACGAACATGCGCCTGCGGCCGAAGCGGTCGCCGAGCGCGGCACCGGTCAGGAGGAGCACGCCGTAGGCGAGCACGTAGGCGTTGACGGTCCACTCCAGGGCCTGCACCGAGGCGCCGAAGTCGTTGTGGATGCTGGGCAGCGCGACGTTCACGACCAGGTTGTCGAGAACGACCATGAAGAGCCCGACGGAGACCAGGACCAGCGTCCAGATCCTCCCTCGCTCTTGCGTTTCCATGTCCGGTCCCTTCGTAGTTAGTAGCGGCGGCTAAGAACAACTTAGCAGCGACTAATAACCGACGCAAGGCCGGTCGGATCAACCCCCCGGATCGGGTGCCTGCTCGGCGCTGGGCGGGCCCGCGAAATGTCCGACGTGGGAGGTCGCCAGATCGCGCCGCACGAGGCGCCGCAGGAAGTAGTTGCAGGAGAGGACGTGGATCCTCGACTGGGTGTTGGCGTACAGCCGCCGCGACATGCCGCCCAGCGAGGGATAGAAGTTGGCGACCTCCACGGCCACGTTCAGCCGCACCTTGCCCTGGTCCTCTTCGTCGTGGCGCCGGATGTCGATCTCCAGGTAGCCGTCGCCGCCGCGTCCGCGCTTCGACACCAGGAGCCCCTTCTCGATCCGCCAGCGGACGATCCCCCGGCAGGCGTCCATCTCGTATTCGGGTGCCTTGAAGGTGAGCAGCCGCAGCTGCGGGATCAGGAGGACGACCGCGCGCTCGGTCTCCGTGTACTCGACGTGGATCAGTCCGAGGGTGAACCGCTGCAGGGTCACCCAGTAGGTGCGCGCGACCCGCTCCAGGTGTTCGGGGTTCCAGAACGAGCGCACCGCCGCGGTCGGGAGGACGATGTCGGCAGCCTGCCGCGAGGTGACCGCGCCGGTCTGCGGGTCGACCGAGGTCTCGTCCCGCAGCTCCCCGATCTCGGCGCCGGGGATGACCGGTGGCCGTTTGCGTCTCATCGGCACCGCTCTACGCTCGGAGGGTGGAGGCGACTGTCATCTTCGACAACGACTGCGGTTTCTGTCGCTGGTCCCTGGCACTGCTCCTCGATCTTGCCCGAGGAGCCCTCCGCCCGTTGCCGCTCGGCACCCCGGAGGCCGATTACCTCCTCCACGACCTCAGCGTCGGCGAGCGCAACTCCTCCTGGCACTTCGTCATCGATCCGGCGCCCGCGCCCGACACCGGGCAGCTTCGCCTCGACGCGCCACCCCTGCGGTTCAGTGCCGGCGCCGCCTTCGTCCCGGTCCTCCGGCTCCTGCCCCGCGGCCGCCGCCTCGCCTTCTTGGTCGCCCGCATCCCGGGGCCGACTGAACGCGGCTACAGCTGGGTCGCCGGCCACCGCACGCTGCTCGGGCGCTTCGTCCCACGGCGGGCACGTCGTTGGGCGGACCGGGTGATCGCGGCGCACGGCGGTCCGGCCCGGCCTCAGTAGGGCGGCTTGCAGATGGTCTTCACGCCCGCCCAGGACATCCACTTGCCGAGCTTGCCGCCGGGCTTCTTCGGGACGCGGACTTCAAGCTTGGTGTAGGCGGCCCGCTTGCCGCACTTGCCGAGGGCGGTGGCGCGCAGCTCGATCCTCGCCGGCTTGCGGTAGTAGCCGCCGTGGGGCTTGAAGATCGGGTTCAGGCCGTAGCCGATCGCGCTCGGGTTGCCCCAGCCGGTCCACTTGATGTCGCGGACCGAGCCGCTCGGGTCCCCGCCGTTGAAGATTTCGCTCGGTTCGACGGTCCCGAAGCCTTTGCCGTAGGGCGCGGCGAACGCCTTCGCCCCGAGGACCGGGTTCGCGGCCGCTCCGGCGGAGCCCGCCAGGGCCAGAGCCAGCAGGAGGACCAAGGGGATCGTCAGCATCGCTCGCTTCACGTCCCCGACCCCTTACCCGGGAAGAGGCCCCGCAACCGTTCGCCGAGCGACGGCCGCGGTCCCCGCTCCGCCTCGAGCCACTCTCCCTGCGTCGGCAGCCGCCCTTCGCCGCGCGCCTTCTGCACGCACTCCCAATGCGCGTGGCGCCGCTTCGAGCGGTCGTCCTCCGGCGCGATCAGCACATGGTCCGTCATCGAGGCAAGGTGCTTCCGACAAAACGGACACCGATACGTGGCCGCCTTGAGGTTCTGCGCCCGCCGCATCGACCACCACCTAGGAGCCTCAGCCATGCCCCACATGTTGACGGGCCACGTGTTGATGGGCCGAAAACCTGACTATCTGACGGGTTTTCGGCCCATCAACGTCGGGGGCCGGAGCGAAGTTGAAGGCTTCGCTACGTATTGGGGTGGCGGAGGCGTGACATCGCGACCATGGCGGCGGATGAGCCCTTCTGGTCGACCAGGCCTCGGAGGGTGTGGCGGGAGAAGATCTCGTCGAGCTCCTCGCGGGTGAGGGTCTCACGCTCGAGCGCGGTCTCGGCGAGGTCGTCGAGGGCCTCGCGGTTGGCGGAGAGGAGGGTGCGGGCGCGGCGGTGAGCCTCGCGGGCGAGCGTCATCGAGGCGAGGTCGACGTCACGGCGGGTGGCGTCGGAGACCGCGTAGTCGCCGGTCGGCATCGCGATCGGCGGCGGGCCGTCGTGGTCGATCGCCACGCCCATGCCGAATTCGCCGGCCATCTGCTTGCAGACCGAGTGGACGCGGGCGAGGTCGTCGACCGCTCCCGAGTAGGACTCGCCGAAGGCCTCTTCCTCGGCGGCGCGGCCGCCCAGGAGCGTCACCACCTCGTCGACGAGTTCGTCGCGGGACTTCAGGTAGCTGTCCTCCTGCGGCGAGTGGCCGACGAAGCCGAGGGCCGGGCCGCGGGGGACGATCGAGAGGATCTCCGGCGGGTCGAGCCCGAGCAGCTTGCGGCAGAGCGCGTGGCCGGCCTCGTGATAGGCGACGATGCGCCGCTCCTTGAGGCTGAGCCGACGCGCCTGTTGGGAGCCGACCGACTGGCGCAGCAGCGCCTCGTCGATTTCGACCCGGTGGATCGCGTCGTTGCCCGCGCGCCCGGCGAGCATCGCCGCCTCGTTCAGGGCGTTGGCGAGCTGGGCGCCGGTCATCCCGGTCGTCTTGCGGGCGACGTCGCGCAGGTCGAGGTCGTCGGCGAGCGGCTTGCCGTCGGCGTGGGCGCGGAGGATCGCCTCGCGGCCGACGCGGTCGGGCGGCGCCACCAGTACCTGGCGGTCGAAGCGTCCCGGCCGCAGGAGCGCGGCGTCGAGCTTGTCGACGTTGTTGGAGGCGGCGAGGACGATCACCGTCCCGTCCTCCTTCTCGAAGCCGTCGAGCTCCACCAGCAGCTGGTTCAGCGCCTGCTCGCGCTCGGACGTGCCGCCGTCACCGCCGCCGCCGGAGCGATGGCCGCCGACCGCGTCGAGCTCGTCGATGAAGATCACCGCGCGGCCCGACTTGCGCGCCTCCTTGAAGAGCCGGCGGATGCGGGCGGCGCCGCGGCCGACGAACATCTCGACGAAGCTCGAGCCCGAGGCGGCGTAGAAGTCGACCCCGGCCTGGGCGGCGACGGCGCGGGCGAGCATCGTCTTGCCGGTCCCGGGAGGGCCGTAGAGGAGGACGCCGCGCGGGGCCTTCGCGCCGAGCGCCGCGAAGCGGTCGGGTTCGCGCAGCCACTCGGCGACGTCCATCAGCTCGTCCTTGGCGGCGTCGACCCCCTGGACCTCCTCCCAGGCGACCGGCTTGCCCTTGGAGGCCTTGACCGTCTCCGGCTTGGTCGAGCCGATCGTCGTCCGCATGAGGCGCAGGAAGACGAACAGCAGCATCGCCATGAAGAGGACCCCGAAGACGGGGTACCAGTCGAAGAAGAATTCCTGGACCGATTCCACCTACCGAATAGTGGACGCGGTCGGTCCAGGCGGCAACGGATATGCGTCCAGATTCGTACGAAAGGCCTAAAGGTCCAGCGGTGAAAGCCCGACAGGGCCCAGCGCGTTGGGCGCGCGGCGGTTTGGGCGGTTGCGGCCGTCCGAGATCGGTCCTGGGCGTCTCATGGCGGTCCTGGCAGGCTGTGACCGCCATGAGACGCCCAGGACGTGAGGGGTTCGTGAAACATCCGGCACAGGGACGTCACGAAGTCCGGACTCCCGTGACCGTCCCGTATGGAAGTGGGCCCCCACCAAGGATGAGTTCGCAGTTACGTCCGGATAGCGGCAGAAAGTGCGAACTCACCCGGGGTGCGGATGAGGAAGACGCACGGAAGCTTGGAGTTCCCACGGTCTTTGTGACGATCCCTCCTCACTCCCCCGAAGGGGCGCTCGCCGCAGGCCCTTGCGTCCCATACCTCGGGCGCCGACTTCAGACGGCCCGCGCCGCGCGCTTCAGCCTTTGACGACCTGGGAGCCGCCGACGATCGTCTCTTCGCCGGAGTCCCCGAAGACGATCCAGGCCTTGTTGCCGCCGTCGTAGTCGGGTGCCCAGAGCTTCAGCGTCGCGGGGCGGTCCCAGACGGTGACCTCCTCCTCGGTGGTCGCGTCGATCCCGCGCCAGACCCGCACGAATGGGTTCTCGGCCTCCTGCTCGGCGATCGTCGTCGGCTCCTTGTGACCGGGGTGGACGCGGGTCTCCGGTGGCAATTCCATCAAGCGCATGACCGAGCCCTTGAGCGCCTCGAAGCCCGCCGCGCCTGGGGACGCGCAGCCGCCGACGGTGCCCTTGAAGAGGACATCGGCGGTGAAGACGTCGGTGCCGTCGATCAGGAAGGCGAGGTGGCCGGGCGCGTGGCCGGGGGTGAAGATCGCCTCGATCTCGATGCCGTTCGCGTCGAGCTTGTCGCCATCGCCCATGATGATCTCGACGTCCTCGTCCATCTCCGCGGCGGTCGCCTCGTGGGCGACCAGCGGCGGCCCGCCGAGCCGCTCGCGCGCCTCCTTGATCCCGGCGATGTGGTCGGCGTGCGGGTGGGTGACGAGGAAGTGCGTGATCGTGATCCCCTCACGCTCGGCGGTGTCGATCAGCGGGTCGATGTCTTCGTTGCCGTCGATCAGAACGCCCGTCTTCCGCTCGGGGTCGGCGACCAGGTAGGCGTTCGACAGCCACTGCGGGTTCTCGGTCCTCTCGACGATCACGCTGCTCCTTCTCGTTGCTGGTGGGTGCTTCCGAGCTTAGCGGCCATATATGGCCTAAAAGCTCGGAAGCACTCGGGCGCGGGCGGCTGGGACGTGGCTGCCGTCGAGGATCGTGCGGGCGATCAGCTCGGGGTCGTCCCACATCGGTACGTGGCCGACCTCGGGCAGGACGAGGAAGTGGGTGCCGGCGGGGCGGCGCTCGGGCTTCGGCGGGCCGACCTGCCGATCGAGCTCCGCCCAGGCGATCGTCACCGGCACGTCGGTCGGGAATCCCGCCGGGTCGAAGATGTGCTCGCGCATCGCCTTGTTCGCGCCGTCGTAGCCCTCGGCGTCGATCCAGGCGAGGACGAGTTCGCGCGCCGCGCCGGTCGGCCAGTTGCCGGGATGGGCGGCGAAGGTGCCGACGGCGCGATCACGCAGCGGGCGAATCCAGAGCGCGGCGCTGACCAGCGGGCGGAGCCGCCGCGCCCAGATGCGGCCGGAGCCCTTGCGCGGCCCGATCGGCGCGCGCCAGAGCCCGGCGGGGGAGAGGCAGGTGACCGAGCGCGCCGCGCCCATCCGTCCCAGTTCCAGCCCGACCCAGGCGCCGAGGCTGTTGCCGGCGACGTGGGGACGCTCGATGCCGCGGGCGGCAAGCTGCTCGCGGAGCGCGCCGGCCAGCGCCGCGGCGGTCGGCTCGACCTCCGGCGGCAGCGCGGGCGCGGTGCCGAACCCCGGCATGTCGAGCGGGATCACCTCACGGTGCGGGGACAGCAGCGGGACGACCGGGTCCCAGACGTGGGACGCCGCCCCGAGCCCGTGGATCAGCAGCAGCGGCTCGCGCGCCGCCGCGCCCGCCGCGCTCATCGGAACGACGGCTTCGCGAAGAGGATCTGGACGTCGCCGATCCGCCGCTCGCGGAAGCCCGCCTCCGAGCTCGACAGGTAGAAGTCCCAGAGCCGGCGGAAGCGGTCGTCGTAGCCGTGCGTGCGCAGCCTGTCCCAGGCGGCGAAGAAGCGCTCGCGCCACTCGGCCAGCGTCGGCGGGTAGTGGGCGGTGATGTCGTCGAGCCAGACCTCACGCAGTTGGGTGACGCTGCCGACGCTGTCGGCGATCCGCTTCAGCGACGGCAGGCACCCGCCGGGGAAGACGTGGGTGTTGGCGAAGCTCCTCGACGCCTTCTCCAGGTCGTAGAGCCGGTCATCGATGGTGATCGCCTGCAGCAGGAACAGACCGTCGTCGGCGAGCAGCCGATCGCACGTCTCGAAGTAGGCGTCGAAGTACTGCCAGCCGACCGCCTCGATCATCTCGATCGAGACCAGCCGGTCGTAGGTCCCGCGCAGGTCGCGGTAGTCCTCGAGCAGGATCGTGATCCGGTCCTCCAGCCCGGCCTCGCGTACCCGCTGTGTCGCCAGCTCGTGCTGGGCGCGGGAGATCGTCGTCGTCGTCACCCGGCAGCCGGTGGTGCGCGCCGCGTGGATCGCCATCCCGCCCCAGCCGGTGCCGATCTCCAGCAGGTGGGTGTCGGGACCGAGCCGCAGCCGCTCGCAGATGCGGTCGAGCTTCGCCAGCTGCGCCTCTTCGAGCGACGCGTCCTCACGCGGGAAGTACGCGCACGAGTACATCATCGTCGGGTCGAGGAACGAGGAGAAGAGGTCGTTGCCGAGGTCGTAGTGGGCGCTGATGTTGGCGCGGGCGCCGCCCTTGGTGTTCTCCGGGACGAGGCCGCGGACCCGGTGGAAGGCGGCGCGCGAGCGCGCGACGGCGGCGCTCACCCCGCGGTGCCGGCGGGACAGGCTGCGGGCGATGATCTGGAACAGCGCGACGAGGTCGTCGGTCTCCCAGAGGCCGTCGACGTAGCTCTCGCCGAGGCCGATCGAGCCGTTCAGCGGGCCGCGCCAGGCGGCAGGGTCGTTGACCCGGATGGTCGCGCGGAGCCCCGTCGGCTCGCCGAAGACGCGGCTGCGCCCGTTCTCGACGACCTCGATCTCCCCGCCCCGCGTCCTGCCCAGCGCCGCGCCGACGACGGCGCGGGCCGTCGCGTGCCTCACCTCGCCACCCCGGCCCCCTCGGGGTGAGGGTGGTAACGGGCGCCCTTCAGCTTGAGGCGCGCCGCCTGCGCGTAGATCTTGGCGACGACCTGCAGTGACATTGCCGGGTAGCGGGCGAGCAGGCCGAGCATCAGGGGACGGGAGAGCTCACGGCGGTGGAGGGACAGCGTCGCGTCGAAGGTCTTCGCGTCGATCCCCCGCGGGCGCGACTCGATGTGCACCTGCAGTCGCTCGCCCGGGGTGCCGGCGCGGAAACTGTACGTCTGGTCCATCCCCATCAAAGGGGAGACGTGGTGTTTCTTCTCCAACTCGTCGACCAACACTGTTCCTTCGCGAGCTCCCCGATCCAGTACGTAGGCGTGTCGCTCCCCCCAGGGTATGTTCTCCACCTCCGCGACGACATCCTCCACCCGCCGACCGGTGGGGTCGAAGCAGTAGTAGAAGCTGACCGGGTTGAAGGTGTGGCCGAGGTAACGGAGACCGGTGAGGACGCGGACCGGGCCGGCGGGCCGGGGCGCGCCGGACGCGGCGACGACGTCGCGGACGCACTCGTCCAGCGGGCGCGCCGGATCGCCGAGGAAGTCGGCGCGACGGAAGCGCGCGGGGGCGCGGCGGCGGGCCGAGTAGAGCGGGAAGGGGTCGAGCACCCCGGGCAGCTCGGCGAGGTCCAGGTAGGCGAGGAAGTAGCGGTAGCGGAAGGAGTGCTCGACCGGCTCGAAGCGCCGGTGGCGGACCCAGCCTTCGTAGATGGCCGAGGCGGTCAAGCGGCCAGCGCCTCCTCGGCGTCCTCGTCCGGTCGCCGCCCGGCGACCCCGGTGGCGGCGGGCTGCCGCGCCGGCTCGCTGCCGCGCGTCGCGCCCGCCGCCTCCAGCTCCTCGCAAACTCGCAGGCCGCTCACCACACCATCCTCGTGGAAGCCCCAACCCCAGTAGGCGCCGCAGTAGTGGGTGCGACGCACGCCACTCACCTCGGCGTGGCGCGCCTGCGCGGCGACGCCCGCCGCCGTGTACACGGGGTGGTCGTAGGTGAACCGGCGGAGCACCTTGTCGGGGTCGATCGCGTCGTCCCGGTTAAGGGTGAGGAAGTACTGACGCTTCGCCCGCAGTCGCTGCAGGTGGTTCATCCAGTAGGTGACGGTGGTGCGGGCGGGCGGTGTCTCGGCGAGGTGGAAGTTCCAGCTCGACCAGGCGGCACGGCGGCGCGGCATCAACGAGGCGTCGGTGTGGAGGACGGCGTCGTTGGCCTGGTAGGGGATCGCGGCGAGGACCTCGCGCTCGGCGGCCGACGGGTCGGCGAGCAGCGCCAGCGCCTGGTCGGAGTGGGTGGCGATGACGACGCGGTCGAAGCTCTCGGTCTCGCAGCCGTCGGCCTCGATTCGGACCTCGTCGGGCAGGCGCTCGATCCGGCGGACCGGCGCGGCGGTGCGCACGCGGTCGCGCCACGGCGCCGTGATCGCGTCCACGTAGGACTGCGAGCCGCCGAGCACGGTCCGCCAGTGCGGCCGGTCGCGCAGGCTGTACATGCCGTGGTTGTGGAAGAACTCGGCCATGAAGCCGGCGGGGAAGCTCCACATCTGCTCCGGGTCGGCGGACCAGACGGCGGAGGCCTGGGGGACGATCAGGCGATCGATGAAAAGGCGGGAGAAGCCTTCCCGCTCGAGCCAGGTGCCGAGCGAGGGCGAGGTCCCGTTCATCCCGATCAGGCCCGGCGCCAGCTGATTGAAGCGTCGCCAGTCGCGCAGCATGCGGATGAAGGTGGGGGAGAGGAGATGGGCGGGGCGGGCGAAGAGGCCCCACGGCGTGCCGGAGTACTCGAACCCGCCGCGGCCGTCGCTCACCGAGAAGCTCATGTGGGACGGCTTCGGGGCGACGCCGAGTTCGCCGAGGAGGGCTTCGAAGTTCGGGTAGTTGCGGTCGTTGAAGACGATGAAGCCGGTGTCGACCGATTGCTCGCCCGCCGGGTCGTCGACCGTGACCGTGTGCGTGTGCCCGCCGATCCGCGCCGCCGCCTCGTAGACGGTGACGTCGTGATGGCGGTGCAGGTGGTGGGCCGCCACCAGCCCGGAGATGCCCGTTCCGACTATCGCGATCTTCATCGCATAGGAATACGGACGTGGACCTTGATCAGATGCATCGGGATATCTGTACCCGATGTCAAGGATTCGAGCGTTCAGCCGTAGGGGCGGTAGAGCATCTTGTCGCCGAGAAGTGCGCTGACCGTCTCGAAGCCGTAGCCCCTCGCGCGCAAGGTGTCGATGATCTCGGGGAGCGCGGCGAGGGTCTCGTCGCGGGGGCCGCCACCGTCGTGCATGAGGATGATCGACCCGGGTTTCGCGTTGTTGACGATGTTGGAATAGATCTCTGGGGTACCCGGCAGGGACCAATCGCGCGGATCGACGTCCCAGATGATCGTCTTCATGCCCAGCGAGCCTGCCGTCGCGACGACGCTCGAGTTCACGGCGCCGCCGGGCGGGCGGAAGAGGCAGGGCTGGAAGCCGGTGTAGGCCTTGATCCGTTCGGCGGCGCCCGCGATCTGCTCGTAGCCCGGGTATTCGACGTGGTTCATCGTGTGGTCGCCGATCTCGTCGCCTTCGGCGAGGATCCGGCGCATCGTCGCTTCCCGGCCCGGCATCTCCTGGCCGATCTCGAAGAAGGTCGCGGGCGCATCCTTTTCGCGCAGCACGTCGAGGTAGCGGTCGGTGTATTCGCTCGGCCCGTCGTCGAAGGTGAGGGCGACGACCTTGCGTTCGGTCGCGGCGGCGCTGACGAGTTCGGCATTCCCGCCGGTGCAGCCGACGGCACGGACGGGGCGGAGGCGGAAGGCCTTGGCGCGGGCTTCTTCCGGCGGGTACTGGGTGGAGCATTCGTGCCGGACTTCGCAGCCACCACCCGACGCAAGCGCCACCCAGTGGTATTGACCGGGCCGCAGCCCACTCGGGTGGGCGGGTCCGGCGACGATCGAGGCGACCAGCACCGTCGGCTTCGGCCGCTTCACCCTGGCGGCGACGGCGGTGCGGTCCACCGGCTTGCCGTCGGCGTCGACGGTGACGAGCCCGAGGCGCTTGTGGGCCTTCGGGCCGCCGAGGCAGAGCCGCGTTTCCCCTTCGGCGGTGCCTTGTTTCGCGGCCGCGCTCGGCGCGAACCCGAAGCACAGGTAGGCCGTCCCGGCGCGGCGGACGTCGGGCCGCGGGTCCAGCTTCCCCAGCGCCACGGGCTTCGCGGTCCGCACCGTCAGCACCAGGTCCTGGCCCGCCTGCTTGACCGTCGCGTCCTCGATCTTCGGCCGCTGTGCCGCCTCGGCGCCCGGCGCGCTCGCGAGCAGCGCCACGCTCGCCACGAGCAGCGCGGCGATGGCGGGCGGGATCTTGCGGGTGAGCGGCAGGTCGGGCACCAAGGTTCGCGGGTAGGAAGGTGATCGTAGTGCCAGCTTTGACCGTGCTCCGCGCCCTGCGCGCCCTCGCCCTCCTCGCGGCCCTCGCCCTCCTCGCGCTTCCCGCCGCCGCGCGCGCCGAAACCGGTGGCGCCGCGATGTTCGAAAACTCCGGGGTCGGCCGGCACTCGCCGTTCGTCCGCCAGGGCATGTGGATCTGGTACGTCGACCAGTCCCAGGGCGGCTCGATCCCGGCGATCCTCCGCACCGCGCACCGCCACGGCATCGGCACCGTCTACGTGAAGGCCGGCGACGGCACCACCCGCTGGGACCAGTTCAACGCCTCGCTCGTCGCCGCGCTCCGCCACGGCGGGCTGAAGGTCTGCGCCTGGCAGTTCGTCTACGGCGACGCGCCCGAGGCCGAGGCCCGGATCGGCGCCGCCGCCGTCCGCGCCGGGGCCGACTGCCTGGTGATCGACGCCGAGGCCGAGTACGAAGGCAGATACGCCGCCGCCGACCTCTACGTCCGCACCCTCCGCGCCCGGATCGGCGCCGGCTTCCCGCTCTCCCTCGCCGGCTTCCCTTATGTCGACTACCACCCGGCCTTCCCGTACTCGGTGTTCCTCGGGCCCGGCGGCGCCACCGTCAACCAGCCGCAGATGTACTGGAAGGACATCGGCACCTCGGTGCGCGAGGTCTTCGCCCACACCTACCTCTACAACCGGCTCTGGGGACGACCTGTCTTCCCGATCGGCCAGACCTACGGCGCGCCCGGCCTGCAGCCGCTGCGACTCTTCCGCCGCTACTCGGCGAGCTACGGGACCGTGCCGAGCTGGTGGGACTGGCAGGAGACCAACGCCCGCGAGTGGGGCGCTCTCGGCGCGCGCGTCGGGCGGCTGAAGATCCCCGCCCTCGTCCCCGAAACCGAATACCCGCTGCTCAAGATCGGCGCCAAAGGCGACCTCGTCGTCTGGGCCCAGGAGCGGCTGATCACGGCCGGGCAGGAAGTCGAAGTCGACGGGATCTTCGAAGGGAGGACGCGCCGCGCCGTCCGTGCCTTCCAGGAAGAACACGGCCTGGAGGGCGACGGCCAACTCGACAGCGACACCTGGGCCCAGCTCGTCAACTACACCCCCTTCCGGGTCGAATGGGGAGCGGCGACGCCGATCGTCAGCGCCGCGGGCGCCCGCACCGGCCCCCACCGCCCAGCGTCCGCGTCCCTCCCCGCGAAGCGCGACGAGCTCGCGCCGACGCCCGCGGACTCCCCGCGGTAGGCGCCGCCCGAGGTAAGGGACGCGAGGCTGGTCGGCGAGAGCGGCCGTCTCGGCCACGGCCCCCGGCTGGCTGTGGCCGTGGCCGAGACGGCCGGGAGTGCGGGGTGGGTGGCGTGATCGCCCGCCGCGGCGCAACGGGTTCGTCACGGGAGGGACACGGATCCGGGGCGAAAGGCCGACCTCGTCACGAAGACCGTGGGAAGTCCACGCTTCCGCGCGTGTTGTCCAACGGTCACGGCGCCGCTGCAGTCCTTGTAGGCGCTATAGCGCCTACAAGGACTGCAGCGCTGAATCCGGCCCTGTTTCCGGGCCCGGAAAGCGCCCGGAAGTGACGGAAGGCATGAGGAAGCGTGGAGTTCCCGGCATCTTCGTCAACGATCAGGCCGAGGTGTGGCATCTCTCGCGCAGGACGCCGACGTAAGTCCGACCTCCGCCCGAACCAGTGCCGGCAATCACACGAACCCCTCACGTCCTGGGCGTCTCATCGCGGTCACAGCTTGCCAGGACCGCGATGAGACGCCCAGGACGCCCCTAGGACTGCCGCCACCGCCGGCACAACGCCCGTCCATCGCCCCCTACCGAGCGATCGTCGTCCTCAGCCGCCCCAGCGTCGGCGAGCTCACCACCAGCTCGTCGCCGTCGCCGAGCCAGACGCGGGGTTCGCGCGCGCCGCCGACTCCGGCGGGGGTGCCGGTGGCGACGATGTCCCCGGGCTCGAGCGTCATCAGGCCGGAGAGATACGAGATGAGCCGGGGCACGCCGAAGATGAAGTTCGCGGTCGAGTCGCCCTGCATCTTCTCGCCGTTCAGGGTCAGCTCGATCTCGATGCCGTCGTGCTCACCGGCTTCGTCGGGGGTGACGAGCGCCGGGCCGCAGGGTGCCGAGCCGTCGAAGACCTTGCCCGCCGTCCACTGCGAAGTGGCGAACTGGAGGTCGCGGGCGGAGAGGTCGTTGAAGAGCGTGTAGCCGGCGACGAAGTCGAGCGCGTCGGCTTCGGCGACGTTGGCGGCGCGACGGCCGATGACGAAGGCGACCTCGGCCTCGTAGTCGACTTTCTTCGAGGCCTCGGGGAGGGTGACGGTCGCCCCGTCGGCGACGAGCGCGTTCCGCCACTTGCCGAACACGATCGGAGTCGTCGGCAGCTCCTGCCGGCCCTCTTCCGCGTGCTTCACGTAGTTCAGGCCGATGCAGATGACCTTCTCCGGGTCCGGGATCGGCGGTAGCAGCCGCACGGCGGAGAGCGGGTGGGACGGCGCGCCGGTGTCGCCGATCCGCGCGTGGAGGTCGTCGATCCGCCCGTGCTCGATCAGCTCGCGCAGGCTTCCCCGATGCGGCTCGCCGAGCGCCGCCCAGGCGTCGACGACGCGCCCGTCGACGAGCATCCCCGCCCGCCCACCGTCCCCCGCGTCATAAGTGACCAGTCGCATGGGGCAGGAGCCTAGCCGCCCGTCCCCGCCCCGTGCTTCCGAGCTTTTAGGCCACATATGGCCCATAAGCTCGGAAGCACGGAAGGACGCCTGCGTCGGCTCAGCTGCCGGCGGGGACCGGCTCGGCCTCGAGCGGGGCGTCGGTCCCGGCGCCCTCCACGCCGCGGTCGATCTCCCGCTCGCGCACCAGCCAGAGGGCGAACGCGGTGCCGACCAGGCAGAGGATCCCGCCGAGCATGAGGATCTCGTTCAGGCCGTGGAGGAACCCTTGTTCGGCGGCGTTCCGGACGCTGTCGCGGGCGTTCGCCGGGATCGACTGGAGGGCCTGGGGCAGCGCCCCCGAGGAGGTCGCTTCGACCAGCCCGCGGGCCTGGTCGTGGTCGACCGTCCCGTTCGTCAGGGACTCGACCTTCGTCGCTCCGGTCCCGAGGAAGATCGCTCCCCACGCGGCGACGCCGACCGCCACGCCGACCTGGCGGAAGGTGTCGTTGATGCCCGCCGCCATGCCGCTTTTCTCCTTCGGCACGACGCTCAGCGCGACGTCGGCGATCACCGGGTTCAGGATGCCGATGCCGATCCCGCCGACGATGAAGCCGAGCAGCAGCGCCGTCCATTCCGAGTCCATCGAGAGCCCGCCCATCAGCAGCAGGCCGACGCCGGTGAGTCCCAGGCCGCCCGCCATCAGGTAGCGCGCCTGCACCTTCGCCAGCGCCATGCCGGAGATCGGCGCGAGGACGAACGCGCCCACCGTGATCGGGAGGTAACGCAGGCCCGCTTCGATCGCCGAGTCGCCGAGGAAGTTCTGCAGGTAGAGGGTGAGGTAGAGGAACAGCGAGAACATCGAGGCCGAGACCGCGAAGGCGGCGATCTGGACTCCGGTGAAGGCGCCGCGGCGGAAGAGACCGAGGGGGAGCATCGGCTCGGCGACGCGGCGCTCGATCGTGATGAAGGCGGCCATCAGGACCGCCGCGCCGGCGAGCAGCGAGACGATGGTCGTGCTGCCCCACCCCTCGTCGTTGCCTCGCACCAGCGCCAGCACCAACAGCAGCAGCGCGGTGGAGAAGGTGACGACGCCGCCCCAGTCGATCCGCGTGACGCCCGGGTCACGGGACTCGCGCAGCTTCCAGTAGGTGATCGCGATCGTCGCGATCCCGACCGGCACGTTGACGAGGAAGACCGACTGCCAGCCGATGCCGTCGGTGAGCACGCCGCCGACCAGCGGGCCGACCGCGACGGAGACGCCGATCGAGGCGCCGTAGATGCCCATCGCCATGCCCCGCTCGGGGCCGCCGGGGAACTCCTGGGCGACCAGCGCAAGGCTGACCGCGAACATGATCGCGCCGCCGACCCCTTGCAGGCCGCGGGCGAGGTTGAGGAAGGTCGGGTCGGGCGCGAGCGCGCAGAGCAGCGAGGCGGCGGAGAAGATCGCGAGCCCGCCGACGAAGACGCGCCTGCGGCCGAACCGATCGGCGAGCGAGCCCGCCGTCAGCACCAGCGCCGCGAGCGAGAGCGCGTAGGCGTCGATGACCCACTGCAGGTCGGAGAAGCTGCCGCCGAGGTCGGACTGGATCTTCGGCAGCGCGGTGTTCACGACGGTGATGTCGAGAAGAAGCATGAAAGTGGCGACGCAGACCGCGCCGAGCGTCCACCACTTTCTGTTGTTCTGGCTCCCGGCCATTCCGGGACCTCCTTCGGGTCGGTTACAATCTGTCAGGAAGCCTTTTCAGGTATCCTGACGACTTAGTTCGGCGACCTTATCAGGCCACCTGACGATTTGTCGGACGGCCTCGGGGGAAGACCGCCCTCACAGACACGACGCACCAGAACCCGAATTTGTGACACCCGCGAGGGAACCGACCACGGGACGCACCATGGAACCGACGCAACGCAAAACCACCGCCCGCCAGGAACTCGCCCTCGTCGAGGGCGATACCTCCCGCGTCACGCTGCCCGCGCTGATGGACCTCACCGTCGAAGCGATGTACGTCGACTTCCGCAAGCTCCTCGAGGAGGCGGGCATCACCGACGTCCGCCCGACCCACGGCTGCGTCTTCCGCTTCGTCCACGGCGACGGCATGCGCCTCACCGAGCTCGCGTCCCTCGCGGGCCTCACCAAGCAGTCCGTCGGCGAGATCGTCGACGACCTCGCCAAGCTCGGCTACCTCGAGCGCTACCCCGACCCCGTCGACAAGCGCGCCAAGCTCATCCGCCTCACCGACAAGGGCCTCGAGGCCCAGCGCATCGGTTTCGCCCTCTTCAAGCAGCTCGAAAACGATTGGGCCGAGACCTTCGGCACCGACCGCGTGGCCGCCCTCCGCTCCCTCCTCGAAGAGGTCGCCCTGGCCAAAGCCCCCGCCGCCGTCCCCGAGCTCGCCCACCCCGCCACCGACCCCGCACCCGCTCCGATCGCCTGATCCGCTAGCTTTTCCTCTCCGGGCCCCCGCCGGCCCGTCCGAGTGCACTCTCGGGGGCGTAGCTCAGCTGGTTAGAGCGCCGGCCTGTCACGCCGGAGGTCGCGGGTTCGAGTCCCGTCGCTCCCGTTAGTTACGTGTTGCTATGGACTCGACTATGGACTTTTGGTCTGGCCTCGTCAGCCGCCGCCGACGCGGTTCGCGGAATGGTGGGGGGATGCTCCAGCAGTGAACCCACGCGAAAACCGGTCTCGGTCTAAAGGTGTGCTCCACGGCGAGAAAGAGCCGGCCTCTGGCGACAGGGCGGACAAAACATTTCGGACTTATTGACGACAACTCGACGTGCTCGGGGTCGACTTCCTCGACGTATGTGAGGACCGCTGGCTCGAGTGGATGGTCTTCGATGAGAGCGTTCGGAGGCCGCCGCCGAAAGGTCACGGGAAGTGGGCTCCGTACCGCGCCTTGAGAAAAAGGGCGCTTTTTTACAAGCCACTTGCTACCTTGTCTGCATGGGACGAGGAACTCCCACGGCAGAGCTGATCGACCTGAATCGCCGGTCGAAGTCGCGCGACGCCAAATCGGGGCGCATGAAGGACGCGCGGACGAAATCGACCGCCAAGACGCCGAGGCATGCGAGGCCGGGCGCGCTCGAGAGGGAGATCATCCTGACCCAGAGGACTCTCCGGGTCTTCGACGATTTCATGGCTCTCGCCGAGGGTCTTCCCGACGAGGTAGGCGACGAAGTCAGGCAGAAAGCCTGGCGGGCCGTCGACGACGCGGACCCCGTCAGAGTGCTGATCGCCGAACAGCTACTCGGGGTCTCCGGGCAGACGATTCGGGAGTGGATCGCAAAGGACGTTCTCGAGTCGACAGAGGGCTCGCCGCTCAAGGTCACCTTGGCGAGCGTCCTCGAGGTCAAGGACATCGTCGATGAACTGCGCGAGCAGGGCAAGGACCGGGACCTCGTCAGCGCCGTCCTCAACAAGCTCGAGCTCGAGGAGCTCGGCGAGGACGATCGCTTCCTGAAATCGCTCGAACAGATGAAGCGCGGAGAACGCGGCAAGTTCCCTGCCGACTTCGATGTTTGACGTCTGGCCGACGCCGGTCGTCTCGGAAGACATCGACGAACTACGCGGCGACGTCCGATCGGCTGTCGAGCAGAAGATCCGGGAGCTGAAAAGCCAGGGCTGCGCCGCCGCCAACTACCGGCTCTCCGGCGATGACGTCAAACACATCTGCATCGTCGTCCTGCCCCGCAATCACCGGATGGTGATCGCGTTCCCAGCAGAGGACCAGGTCACCATCCTCTTGGTCGGCCCACAACGACGAGGGCGACCTGGAGGTGAACGTCTACACCCGCCTCTATGAAGCATTGGACATCGAGGTCCCCACCGACAAGCGCCGCATGCCCGCCTGCTGCGGCGACAGGGAGCCCCCGGTCGACGCCGACCTCGTGGACAACTTCCTCGATGGGAGCAAGAAGCTCCGAATCGGCAGGGCTCGAGGCAAACGCCGTAGCGGACGCGCGCGCTGAGATCACCCGCCGGTCCGGACGGGATCCTCCTTTGACGCCTGCCAGAGGGTTTTGTCCAACATCCTGATCGACACGTTGGCTTCCCCGGCGATCCGTCGACAGGCGAGCAGATACTCGAGCCAGCAGTCGATCGGAAGACCGTCCGCGCCTTCTGGCCGAGACTCTCCAGCGCCCTTATGTCGAGGATCGGATAGTCGGCCGGGAACGCGAAGTAGAGCAGCGCGCTTCCGGTGGGGACGCCGACGCCGTCGAGCCCGATGAGGGTCTCGACATCGGTTCCAGGCATCTAGTCGCCTACCCCGTTGGTGAAGGGCCACGTGGCTCGGGAATCGACGAAGACGAGGAAGAGCCCGTCACCGACGACGAAGTGATGGCCGGCGCCTGTGACGACCCTGGCCACGTGGCCGCTGAAACGCTTCGCCGAAGCTGCCGGCGCCGTCGACGCGACAGCGAGGAAGACCACGGTGACGATGAGGGTGGCGCGCCGCATCTGGGAACCGCATCGGTATCGGACAGAACCTTCGAGCGCTAGATTTGCGCCGTCCAGTCCGAGAGCAAGGGGAGTGCCAGATGAAGAAGTTCGTTCCTCAGTGAGACGACGGATTTCTCGATCAGATTGACACTTCGGGAACTCCGCTGCCGCACCTCGACAGCAAACTGTCGGCGATGAGGGCCAGGTCGAAACGCGCGACGGCCGTCATCGGCCTGATATCTGCGCTCCTCGCGTCCGTCTTGGTCGTGGGAGCGTCCTACGGCGACCTCGGGTCGGGAGCTCGGACACCCGCATGTAGAGATCTACGGCGGCGTTCAGGAAGTCAGAGCGGTGAGCAGGCCGGGCAAGTTCGGCTACCGCTTCACGGAGACCAGCTCCCCGAACCCGGTCTTCGTGCACTGGACCGTCACGGGCACCCTCTGGGCGGTCGGATCGCACGGGGGGCACGCTGTCGAAGTCGGGCACACGGGGCTCGTCGTCAACTCGATCAACCTGCAACACGAACCCCTGATCGGGATTCGGCCGCCGGCTCGGCGGGGCTTCTACAGGTTCGACCTTCGGATCCTCTCCAAGGGAAGGACCATCGGGTCCTACTCGTCCTATCTCAAGCTCGTGCGGCCGTCAGCGCGGGCCCGCCTTCAGGTCGCACACCGCCGGGTCCGTGCAGGCAGCCGGATCTATTGGCGGCTCGGCAACCTTGGCGCAGAACAGATCAGCTTCGGCGGCGAACCCACGCTGCAGAGAAGGGAGCAAGGCTCCTGGAGGCGCGTACACCGCTTCGACGAAGGCATATCCCTGCTCATGCTGCTCTCCCTCTGGCCCGGAGAAGAGGGCAGATGTGTCGCGATGCACCTGCCACCGCATCTCGCCCCGGGTCGCTACCGGCTCGTCGAAGGAGTCGCACTCTTTCGCTGGCCCAGGAAGAAGCCCATCAACGTCAAGCTGAAGGCACCATTCTGGATCGTCGGCTCCGGTTAGGTCGACGCCGGTGACGGCGGGGGATGCGCAGCGAACCGAGGCTGCGGCTCCGACGCCCGAATCAGAGAAGCAGGAAGGCCCCGGAGCCGCAGGGAGCAGGACACCCCACCAGTGGTCCGTGGTCTACGGCATATAGACGGCATGCTGATCGCCGGGCGCGTTCCCTCACCGATTCTGCTCGCCGGAGGCGCCGTCGATCTCGAAGCTGCCTTCGCCGTCGTCCGCCGGGATCCACCTGATGCCATCGAAGACCTCACCGAGGGCGGCGGCGACCTTCGTCAGCTCGCCGTAGCGAGGGAGATAGATGGCCTCTTCGATTGCGGCAACGGTGCCCGGCTCGAGGTCGGCCAGGCGATCGAGGATCTCCTGATCGAGGCCGGCTTCCACGCGCAGTCGGGTCAGCGTCGCCGCAACCCGGGTCGCGGCCGCCGGTAGATCTCGTGCGTCTCCGGTCGTCATCGGGAGCGGTCCCTGGATCCGCTCGATGCTGTTCAGTTCGGCGGCGCCTCGAAGGCGGCCAGGCCGGTCACCACCGGGATGCCGTCCTCCTCGCCGAGGCGCTCGCGGCTTTCGGTGGCGACCACCTGAAGTTCCTGCAGCGCTCGATCAAGGATCTCGGCCGTCTTGCGCCAGCCCTCGTCGTCGACCGTCATCGGCATCCAGTTGAGCGTGGTGTCGTGGCGCGAGTCGATCGTGTCGGCGTCGATCGCCGCGCCGATCTTGCCGGCGAAAGTACGTAGCGCTTCATTGGTCACCCCACCGCGCACCGACAGGGGGGCCTTGCGCCAGTCCTGATGGCCGATGAAGGAGCGAGGGACTGCGGTATAGAAGTGCTCGATCGTGACGCGCTTGGGTTGAGTGCGGACCTGCTCGATGCATCCGAGATCCAGCAATGCGTTCGCGTGGTAGGAGGCGACCCCAAGACTCTCCTTGAACTTCTTCGCCAGTTCGGTCGGGCTCGCGCTGCGCCCCTGCAGCGCCTCGAGGATCCGCACCCGCATCGGGTGGGATAGCGCGCTCACCAGCCGCTGGTCGATCGTCTCCCTGCCGTCGTCTCCCGGCTTTCGCTTCTTCCCGCCCTGGTCGCCCACGATTCGTCATCTCCCGTCGAGGTGGTTATCCGGACGACGACCGTCTGTCGACGTTTTGTCGTCACCCCTGCGGTGGCGAAGCTAGACGAGAACCAGGCAAGTATTCACTTGCCTCAGGAAAGTCGGGATCCCATCTCCACTTGGTGATCTCGGACCGGTGGGGGCGACTCGAAGCCCATCATGGCGACGGTCACATGCATCGGGGAAGCACCTTTCTGGGCGATGCGTTCCTTCGCTTCGACCTCGATGACTTTGAGGCTGTAGAAGACCTCATTCAGTGAGGTGACGACGGAGATGAAACCGTCCCAGTCGAGCTCGAGCGGAATCCAGGTCATATGCCGCTCGGGATGCGCATCCAACGTTCCCGCCAACAGCGATTCCTGGATCCGCTCCCACAGGGTGGTGCAGAGGGTCGCGGTGACGCCCCCTCGAAGCGCCGGAGGTAATCGGAGGAAGTCCTCTTCGCTGAACAGGGCGCGCGCGGTCGCTGCGTAGTACCGCGCCCGGCCGCCACGTTCATGCCTGACATCGACCTCCTCTATCGCACCGCACTCGAGCAGGACCGCGAAGTGATGTTCGATCCGCTGGCGCGAGAGCTCGGGATGTCGCCGGGCCCGAAGTTCCGAGACGCTGACCGGCGCGAGGCTGGCCTCGGCCACGATCTCGACCCGGATCGGGTGGCTGAACGCCTTGACGAAGGCTGGATCGAGCAGCTCCTCCCCGTCCCGGCGCTGCATCGACTTGACCCCCGACATCGGCGAACCTTCCTGTTGCACGAGCTAGCTTGAACAGTTGAGACAAGTTTTTTAGCAGAACGTTTTGATGCAAGCTGCCCGATCGGTCAGCGCAATCTGTTGTCCGCACCCCTTGAATCTGCTTCGGGAGCAATCGAAGCCTCGGGAGGGGGTGAACATATGAGCATCAGGGAGACCGAGATTCCGGCGCCGCCCACCTACCGCGTGACCAAGGTGGCCTAAGGCTGAGCGCCCCGCGCGGCAGGGGCTGTGGCCGCGCGGGGCTCCGTGCCAGTAGCTCGCGGAGACGAAGCCGAGACTTATAAGTCTGTGGACGTATGAGTATTCATGATGCAGCGTCCTGGCCGGAATGGAGGGCGAGCTTCAACGAGTGTTGGGCCGGAATCTCCGGTCGTTTCGAGAAGCTGAAGGACTCAGCCAGGAAGCCTTCGCGGAACGCATGGGCTACCACCGCACCTACTGGGCGGACATCGAGCGGGGCGAGCGCAATCTCTCGCTTCAGTCCGTCGAGAAGATCGCCGCCAAACTCGAGATCGAGCCTGTATTGCTCCTACAGGCCACCGATCCCGCGTAAACGTTTCGCGGGCGACTCGGCCGCCCTCGACCCGGAGCACCGAGAGCCTATTTCCTGCCGCCCGGATTCAGGATCTGATCGCGCCCGCCGATATTCCGGGCGTGGCAGGTGGACCCGAAGATCTCGATCTCGGCACGGCGGGGGCCGGTGCCCGCCGCGAGCTGCAGCGCCGTAAAGCGGGGCGCGAGGCGAAAGTGCGAGAGGCGCACCCTCATGTCGGCGGGCTTCTGCTGAGGCTGCAGGCGCCGCCGCAGAGCGAGAAGGCCTGGGAGGCCGGGGCGGCCGGCGAGGAGGAGGTCGCCGCCCACCTGGCCGCCGACTGTCCCGACGTCATCGTCCTGCATGATCGCCGGATGCCGGGAAGTCGCGCGAACATCGACCACATCGCGGTCGCGCCTTCGGGCGTGTTCGTGATCGACGCCAAGCGCTACAAGGGCAAGATCGAAGTACGGAAGCCCTTCTTCGGCGACGCCGTCCTGGTGATCAACGGGCGCAAGAGGACGAAGCTGGTCGAAGGGATCCATCGTCAGGTCATCGCGGTCAAGGCTGCGCTGGCGATCGTCGAACAGGATGTCCCTGTCCACGGCTGCTTCTGCTTCCTCAACCCGGCCGGCCGGTCCGGGGGCAGCGGACTCCCGCTGGTTCGCACCCTGAGCATCGCCGGCTTCCCGCTCTACTACCCACGTAGGTTGTCTAAGCGACTGAATCGGTCGGGTCCGCTCGACACCGAGAAGATCTCTGTCCTCGCCGAGGCGTTGGTCGAGCTCTTTCCGCGTGCGTCCTGACCGGTTACGACCCTTCGCTTCTCCGGGAGATCCTGCACAACGCCGTCGCGCATGCCGACTTCAGCAGCCAGGGCCAGAACCTCAACGTCTCGATCTTCAGCGACCACATGCTCGTCGACAGTCCAGGAAAGTTGCCTTCCGGGATGAGCTTCCAGGCCCTCGAAGATGGAGTCAGCCTGGCGCGGAATCGCGCCATCATGAACATCCTTCACTCGATCGGCTACGTCGAGAAGCACGGGACCGTTTACGCGAAGGCCCGCGCTGCAGCCAAAAAGGGCTATCCGATGCCCAAGTGGAACGAGCCGGGGCCGTTGGTTCGGGTCATCCTGAGGCCGCACCCCCAGGCTTCCTCCCGAGGCAAAGCTCAACGACGAAATCGCGCGGGCGAGATCGTCGACTACCTGATCGTGCACGGAGAGGCGACTCTTCCCGAGCTCTCGGCCTCGATCGGTATCTCCGGCCGTCAGCTGCGTACGTACATCCGGCGCCTCGAAGAGGAGGGCACCGTCGAAGCGACTTCTACTGGCGAGTACGACCCCACGAAGGGATTCCGGCTCGTCAAACCCGGAAGTGAAGCCGGAAGTTGACCCTCTAACTTCCGGCTTATTTGCTTCTTCCGGCTTACTTCCGCCTTCCGCTAACCGCGTGGAACGAGGCGGGTTGTCCAAACTACCAACCGGCCGTTAGAATAGGGGGCATGGGTACGGGAGTCTTCGAGGTGGAGGGGTGTCCGATCGCATGGTGTGGTCAGGGCAGCCGGCAGAGGGATCCGATTGTCCTGCTGCATGGGAACAGGGCAAATCGGCACTGGTGGGATGCGGCCGTGAAGGCGGGGCTCGGGCGGGGGGACCGCGGGGTCGTGGCGGTCGATCTGAGTGGCCATGGGGACAGCGGGAGGAGGAGTGAGTATTCCCCTGAGCTGTGGGCCGAGGAGGCCCTCGCCGCGATAGACCGGTTGGCCGGCGGGCAGGCGACGATCGTCGGGCACAGCATGGGCGGGCTCGTCGCCGTCGTGGCGGCGGCGCGGCGGCCCGAGCTGGTCAAAGGAATCGTCCTCGCGGATACCGGAATTCGCCTTTCCGATCCGGAGACCGCCAGGGTGCCACGAGGCACTCCTCCCCGGTTGGCGCGGACCTTCCAGAGTCGCGAGGCCGCGGTCGAATCGATCCGGCTCTTCCCCGCCCAACCGACCGTCGACGAGGAAGTCGTCCGGCGGGTTGCCGAACACTCGGTCGGCTGCCGGAACGGCGAGTGGTCGTGGAAGTTCGACCCCGCCGTCGCCAGGAGGTTCACCGACGAGCTGATCAACCGATACCTCGCCGAAGTGAAGTGCCCGGTGGCGATGGTCTACGGATCCGAGAGCGCCTTGGTCGACGCATCGAGCGCAGGCGCCGCGGAGATCATCCTCGGTCGGCCGGTTCCGACCACCGTGGTCCTCGGTGCCCATCACCACCTTGTGCTGGACCGACCGGCGGCGAGCGCCGGAGCTATCGATGGAGCGATCACCGCCTGGTCGTCGAGCCCGCCGATGCCGCCAATGGGACGAAGTGGTCAAGTGCCGCCGGGTTCGCGAGCGAGCCACGGCTGACGGCCTTGGCCGGATCCGCGCCCATCAGGATCCGCTTCACCGGCACCTCGGTCACCTTGCCCGAGAGGGTGCGCGGGACCTCGCCGATCGCCTGTACCTCATCGGGCACGTGACGCGGGCTGCAGCGCCGGCGGATCTGCAGCGCCAGCCGCTTGCGCAGCTCGTCAGGGATCTCCTCGCCCCCGTCGGCGAGGACGACGAACAGGATCATCCAGCCGTCCGTCCCCTCCTTCGGCAGGTCGACGACGAGGGCGTCGACGACCTCGGGCGCGTCCATCACCGCCCGGTAGATCTCGGCCGTCCCCATCCGGATGCCGCCACGGTTGATCGTCGAATCGGAGCGGCCGTGGATGATCGCCGAGCCGCGCTCGGTGATCTCGATCCAATCACCGTGGCGCCAGACGCCGGGATAGACGTCGAAGTAGGCGTCGCGGTAGCGAGATCCGTCCTCGTCTCCCCAGAAGAAGACCGGCATCGATGGCATCGGCTCGGTGATCACCAGCTCGCCGACCTCGCCGGTCAACGACCTTCCGTCCTCGTCCCAGGCCTCGACCGCCGCCCCGAGGGCGCGGCCCTGCAGCTCGCCGCGATGGACCGGCAGGGTCGGGACGCCGCCGACGAAGGCGGTGCAGAGGTCGGTGCCGCCGGAGGTGGAGAAGAGCCAGGTGTCGCGACCGAGGTGCTCATAGATCCAGTCGAAGCCCTCCGCCGGCAGCGGCGAGCCGGTCGACCCGACGGCACGGAGGCGAGCGAGGTCACGGCCGGCGGCGGGTTCCTCACCGCTCTTCATGCAGGCCGAGATGTAGGCCGCCGAGGTGCCGAAGATCGTGATCCCGGTGCGGTCGGCCAGGTCCCAGAGCGTGCCCATGTCCGGGTGGCCGGGGTTGCCGTCGTAGAGGACGATCGCCGCCTCGGTGAGCAGGCCGGAGACGAGGAAGTTCCACATCATCCAACCGGTGGTGGTGAACCAGAAGAGCCGATCGTCGGGGCGCGCGTCCACCTGCAGGTTCAGGGCCTTCAGGTGCTCGAGCAGGATCCCGCCCTGGCTCTGCACGATCGCCTTCGGCAGCCCGGTGGTGCCCGAGGAGTAGAGGACCCAGAGCGGGTGGTCGAAGGCGACGCGGTCGAAGCTCAGCCCGGCGCAGTCCCCGGCGGCCTCCAGCTGCGCCCAGCTGATCGTCGCCGGCAGAGATCCCGGGTCGGCCGCGGTGTCGAGGTAGGGCAGGAGCACGGTCCGCTCGAGCCCCGGCATCGCCGCCTGCAGTTGGCGCACCACGTCGGTGCGGTCGAAGTCCTTGCCGCCGTAGCGGTAGCCGTCGACGGCGATCAGGACCTTCGGCTCGATCTGGGCGAAGCGGTCGATCAGGGAGCCGGCACCGAAGTCGGGCGAGGCCGAAGTCCAGACCGCCCCGATCGAGGCGGTGGCGAGGAAGCCGATCACGGCCTCGACGAGGTTCGGCAGATAGGCGACGACGCGATCGCCGCGGCAGACGCCGATCCGGCGCAGCCCGGCCGCCACCGCGGCCACCCGCTGACGCAGCTCACCCCACGTGAGCGGCGCGACGTCGCGCAGCTCGGAGGCGTGCAGGATCGCCAGGCGCTCATCCTCTTTGCCGGCGAAGATCCGCTCGGCGTAGTTCAGTTCGGTACCTGGGAACCAGCGGGCGCCCGGCATCTGCCGCTCCGCCAGAACCGCCCCCCGCCGGCCGGATGCCTGCACCTCGAAGTAGTCCCAGATCGTCGCCCAGAAGGAGTCGAGATCGTCCACCGACCAGCGCCAGAGCTCCTCGTAGCCGGCGAACTCGAGGCCTCGCTCGGCCCGCAGCCAGTCGGTGTAGCGACGCAGGTTGGAGTGGCGGACGTCCTCCGCGCTCGGCTCCCACAACGGCTCGGGGGCGGCCGCGGCGGCCCTTCCTCTCGTCGGCTCATCCATCCTCGCTCCACGCCCTTTCTCTACCAAACGACCATTCGACTATTCGCTCTCACCAAGACACCTTATCTACCAAACGATCGTATGGTAAGGTGCGCGCCATGTTCGCCAAATCATGCAACCGGGTGGCCGTCGTAGCCAGCGCGCAGACGAGCCTCAAGGGCCGTTGGGCCAATCGCCAACACGTCGATCTGATCTCCGAGGCGGTCAACGCCGCGCTCAAAGGCTCGGGTCTGAGGATCGAGGACGTCGACTTCGTCATCGACTCGGGGAGCGACATTCTCGACGGCCGAAGCATTTCCAACTGCGGCTTCCTCGGTGCCATGGGCGCCCACCAGAAGGAAGAGTCGCGGGTCGAGGAGGACGGCCTCTGGGCGGCGCTCTACGGGGCCACCAAGATCGGGGCAGGATCGGCTGAAGTCGGACTCCTGATCGGCTATTCGAAGCCGTCGGAGGGTGACGTATCGGCCTTCTACTGGAGCCAGGTCGAGCCCTTCTACCAGCGCCCGGTCGGCTTCGGCCATGAGGCGGCGAGCGGGCTGCAGGCGCAGAGCTACCTCGCCGAGCACGGTCTCTCCGAGGAGATCTTCGCCGACATCGTCGCCCAGGACTGGGCGAAGGCGGCGGACAACCCGTGGGTCGAGACGGACGAGATCCCGTCGGCGGACGAGATCCGCGGCTCCGACGTCGTCGCGGCCCCGCTGCGCGAGCTCGAGTTCTCACGCAAGGTCGACGGCGCCGTCGCCGTCCTGATCACCTCGCAGCGGGTCGCCGAACGGGTCAGCCCGAATCCGGTGTGGATCACCGGCATCGGCACCGCGATGGACCAGCATGCCTTCGCCCGCCGCGAGCGCTCCTCGCTGCCGGCCGCCAAGGTTGCCGCCGAGGCTGCCTACCGGCGGGCCGGCATCGACGACCCGACCGGGCTCTCGATCGCCGAGGTCTCCGCTTCGTCGGCGGCCACCCAGCTGATGGTGCTGGAGGCACTGGGCCTGGCCTCGCCGGGTGGGGCCGGAAAGCTCTACAGCGACGGCGCCGACATCCACCTGAATCCGTCGGGCGGCTCGTTGCCGGCCGATCCGATCATGGCTACCGGCTTGGTCCGGCTGAGCGAGGCATCGCTCCAGCTGGCCGATCGCGTCGACCACGCTCCGCAAGGAGCGACCTCCGCCATCGTCCATGGCGCCGGCGGAGTCGGAATGCAAAACCACTGCGTCTTCACCTTGGAGGTCTGAACCGATGCGGGATGTAGCGATAGTCGGAACCGGACAGACGGTCCACGCCCGCCGGCGCAAGGACGTCAGCCAGGCCGGCCTCGTGCGCGAGGCGGTCGACGCCGCCCTTCTCGATGCCGAGCTGACCCTCGACGACATCGACTCGGTCGTCGTCGCCAGCGGTCCGGCCCTGTTCGGCGCCGTGAACCAGCCGGAGAAGTGGCTGGTCGACGGCCTCGGCGGTCACATGAAGCCGGTCGTCCGCATCACCAGCGGCGGCGGCACCGGCCTGGCCGGTGCTCTCGCGGCGATGAACCAGGTCTCCAGCGGCTTCGCCGACAAGGTCCTGGTCGTCGCCTACGACAAGCTCTCCGAGGGGGCCCTGCAGTACCAGATCTCCACCCTGTACGACCCCTTCTGGGGCCGGGAGTTCGCGGTCGGGATCATGGGCTTCGCCTCCGCCTATTGGAAAGCGCGGATCGAGACCCTCGGCCACACCGAGGAGGCGGCGGCGCTGGTCAGCGTCAAGAACCACAAGAACGCCTTCCTCAACCCCTACTCGCACATCCGCAAGGAGGTGACGGTGGAGGACGTGCTGAACTCGCGACCGCTCGCCTGGCCGATCAAGCTCCTCGACGTGCCGCCGATCTCCGACGGCGCCTGCGCGGTGATCCTCGCCGGCGACGACGTCGTCCCGAAGGTCAGCTCGAAGCCGGCCTGGATCAGGGGCATGTCCTATTACGGCGAGGCCGACAACGCCGCCGACCGCTACATGCTGCAGTCGGTGCCGTTGCAGCTGGCGGCACAGCGGGTCTACAAGAAAGCCGGGATCACCAACCCGCGTCGCCAGTTCGACGTCGCCGAGCTGCAGGAGCCCTACACCAACTTCGAGCTCTCCTATTACGAGGGCTTGGGGCTCTGTCGTCCCGGTGAGGCCGCCGCGCTGATCGAGTCGGGAGCCACGGAGATGGACGGGGACATCCCCTGCAATCCGTCGGGCGGGTGCATGGGGGCCAATCCGATCGGCGCCACGGCGCTCATCCGACTGGCCGAGGCAGCTCTCCAGGTGACCGGCAAAGCGGACGAACGGCAGGTGCCGGGCGCCAAGACCGCGCTGGTCCAGGCGGGCGGCGGCTGGGCCAACCTGCGCGGCGTGGCCGTCGTCGGTGCCGAGAAGAACTAGAGGAGGACGAGATGACGAACGCAGCGGACCCGGTGATGATGCGAGGCGAGGGCCTCGGGTCGACCCCGAACGACAATCCGACCTTCGACGGGCGCATCGAGCTCCCGTACACGCTGACGACCGGACGCGCCGCGTCCGTGTTCCTGGCCGAGCTCGCGAACCGCAAGCTCATCGCCTCGCGCTGTGAGCGCTGCGGCGACGTCGCGGTCCCGGCGCAGGATTTCTGTGCCGCTTGCGGTGAGACGACCGAGGCGAACGTCGAGGTCGCGCCGAGCGGCGCGATCACCGGCTTCACCGAGACGCCCGGCGGCGTCCTGGCGATGATCCGGCTGGACGGCGCCGACGCCGACTTCGTCCACAAGGTGCTCGACGCGAAGCTCACCGACCTCGAGGTCGGAACCCGGCTGACGGCCCGCTGGGGCTCGAGCCCGGAGGGCAACGTGATGGACATCGAGGGCTTCGAGGCAAGCGACGCCGCCGCCGCGGGCGAGTGGCCGAAGCCGTACTCGTCGGGGGCGGACCTGGAGCCGGTGCTCGAACAGAAATACGGCCTGCGCCTGGACTACGACCACGCTTTCGGCCCCTACTACGGCACGCTCTTCGACGGCATCGCCACCAATCGTCGGATCCAGGGCGTCCGCTGCCCCCGGTGCGAGTCCGTGTTGGTGCCGCCCCGCGAGTACTGCGACACCTGCTACGTCCGCACCGCCGAGTGGGTCGACGTCGCCGACACCGGCACGATCAAGGCGTTCTCGATCATCTACCTGGAGTTCGTCGGTCAGACGCGTGAACCGCCCTACATCTACTCGGAGATCGTCCTCGACGGCGCCAACACGCGACTGATCCACGCGATCGCGGGGATCGACGTCGAGGAGGCGAAAGAGAAGCTCCGCACGGGCATGAAGGTGCGGGCGGTCTGGAAGGACGCCGAGCCGACCGGGTCGCTCGAGGACATCGAGTACTTCGAGCCGATCCTCGAGGACTGACGTGCCGACGTTGACCGGATACGAGACCGTCGACGTCAGCGTCGACGGCGGCCTTGCGACCGTCACGCTCAACCGCCCGGAGGCGCTGAACGCGCTGAACATGCAGCTGAAGGAAGAGCTGGCGGAGGTGCTGCGGGGACTGGCCGACGAGGCCGAGGTGCGCGCCGTGCTGCTGACCGGCTCGGGGCGGGCCTTCTCGACCGGCGGCGACATCAAACAGATGGACCCCGACCGAGGGGCGGAGACGACCCGTCGACGGATGGCGAAACTCACCCGCGAGGTCGTGATCCCGTTGGCCCGGATGGACAAGCCGGTCGTCGCGGCGGTCAACGGGCACGCGCACGGGCTCGGCCTCGGGATCGCGATGGCCTGCGACATCATCTACGCGGCCGAGTCGGCCTCGCTCTCGATGGCTTTCACCCGGGTCGGCCTGGCGCCGGACGGCTGCACCTCCTACTTCCTCACCCGCGCGGTCGGGCTGGTGACCGCAAAGGAGCTGATGTTCACCGGCCGTCGCCTCACCGGCGCCGAAGCCAAGGAGCTCGGCCTGGTCAACGTCGTCGTCGTCGACGATGAGTTGATGGCGACCGCCACGGAGGCGGCGCGCAAGCTCGCTGTGGGGGCCACGATCGGCATCTCCGCCGCCAAGCGGGCGCTGAACGAGTCGGCGATCCACACGATCGAGGAGCAGGCCGAGATCGAGGCCTTCGGGCAGGCGATCGCGATGACCTCCGAGGATCACCGCGAGGGGATCGCCGCCTTCGCCGAGAAGCGCAAGCCCGAGTTCAAAGGCCGCTGAAGTGGCCGAGCAGGTGGACCCGGCCGCGGTCGGCTCCCGCCAGAACCGTCGCGAGGACGTCCTCGACGCGGCCACCCAGGTCTTCCACGACAAGGGCTACGCGGCCGCCTCGATCCAGGACGTCGCCGAACGGGTCGGCGTCCTCAAGGGCAGTCTTTACCACTACATCGACAGCAAGGAAGATCTGCTCTCGCACGTCTTCGAGAACTCCGACGAGCAGTCGCTGGCGATCATGGTGGCGGTCACCGAGATGGAGGCGCCGGCGCTGGAGAAGCTGCGCCGCTTCGTCTACGAGTGGGCGCTCTGGCACCTCTCCAACCTGGAGCGGGCGAGCGTCTACTTCCGCGAGTGGCGCCACCTCGACGGCAAGCGCCAGGGCGCGGTGCGGGCGAAGCGGCGCGAGTACGAGAGCTTCCTGATCGGCCTCCTGGAGGCGACCGTGGCCGAAGGCAAGGCGGGGGAGTGCCTCGACCCGCGCTACGTCTGCTTCTTCACTCTCTCGGCGCTGAACGGGCTGCCCAGCTGGTACCGGGCCGAGGGTCCCGACTCGGCTGAGTACATCGCCGACGCCTACGCCGAGATGGTCGTCGGGATGGTCCGCGGGACCGGCGGCCGAGCCGATCGTCAGGTCGGCTAACAACCAACCGTTTGTTTGATATCGTGCGACATCGAGAGGGTTCGAGGGGATGACCGAGGACAGCGCAGACCAGACCAGCTACGACGCTCTCCCGCGGATCGAGAAGCTCGGCATGCCGCATGCCTGGGACGCCCTCGACGGTGACCTCGGCACGCTCACCCGGATGACCCCGGCGACCGTCGCCGCGGCGGCCGGCCTGGTGCTGACCGGTGAGTCGTTCGGGCTGAACCTGCCGCTCACCGAGATCGACCCGCCGCTCTTCGGCCGCGACCCGGTCGCCCAGGAGGTGTTCGCCACCGACCGCAACACGCTCGACGACCGGCTCGACTCCTTCTACCCGCAGGGCTCGACGCAGTGGGATGGGCTGCGCCACGTGCGCGCCCGCGAGTTCGGCTTCTTCGGCGGCGTCACCGAGGAGAGGTTCGAGCCGGGCGACGACCGCCTCGGGGTCGGCCACTGGGCCGCCGCCGGGATCGTCGGCCGCGGCCTGCTCCTCGACGTCGTCGCCCACCGCGAGCGCGAGGGGCGGCCCTGGGACCCGTTCGCCGCCGAACCGATCGAGGCCGAGGAGCTGCGCGCCATCGTCGCCGCTCAGGGGGTGGAGCTTCGCGCCGGTGACGTGCTCCTGATCCGGACCGGCTGGATCGGCGCCTACCGCACGCTCGACCAGGCGGGCCGCGATGGCCAGGCGGCCGCCCCGACGATCAGCGGCCTGGCCGGTTCCGACGACGTTGCCCGTTTCCTCTGGGACAGCGGCGCGATCGCCGTCGCCGCCGACAACCCGACCTTCGAGGTGGCTCCCGGCGACCCGGCCGTCGGCTCGCTGCACCGTCGCCTGATCCCGCTGCTCGGCTTCGTCGTTGGCGAGCTACTCGACCTCGACCGCCTCGCCTCCCGCTGCGCCGCCGACTCGCGCTGGGACTTCCTGTTCACCGCAATGCCCCTCAACCTGCCCGGCGGTGTCGGCTCGCCGGCGAATGCGATGGCGATCAGATGAGCACGACGACCAAGACCCTCCCCAGCAGCGTCCTCGGCCCGGAGATCTCGGCCGCGCCTGACGACCACCCCTTCCGCCGCGAGTTCCGCGAGTGGCTTGCCGCCAACAGCCCGGCGGAGCCGGAGCCGCTCGACCAAGACGAGAAGTTCGCCTTGCGGCGGGCCTGGCAGCGCACCCTCTTCGAGGGCGGCTGGGCCGGCCCGGCCTGGCCGGAGGAGTACGGCGGCCGTGGTGCCGGGCCGCTCCACCAGTTCATGTACTACGAGGAGCTGGCGCTCGCCCGCGCCCCCTACATCGCCAACACGCCCGGCATCTCGCTCCTCGGTCCGACCCTGATCCAGGTCGGCTCGGAGGAGTTGAGGTCCCGCTTCCTGCCGGTGATGCTCTCTGCCGAGGAGATCTTCAGCCAGGGCTTCTCGGAGCCCGATGCGGGCTCCGACCTGGCCGCGATCCGCGCTCGGGCCAAGCGCGACGGCGAGGAGTGGGTGATCGACGGGCAGAAGATCTGGACCACCTGGGCGCAGTACTCCGACTATTGCTTCGTCCTCTGCCGCACCGACCCCGCCTCCGAGCGCCACCGTGGCCTCACCCTGCTGATCTGCCCGATCGACCAGCCCGGGGTCACCGTGCGGCCGATCGAACAGATCAGTGGCGACCCCGAGTTCTGCGAGGTCTTCTTCGACGGCGCCCGCTGTCCCGCCGCCTGGGCGGTCGGCGGGGTCGACGACGGGTGGACGACGGCGATGATCCTCTTCCAGTTCGAGCGCGGCGACCAGGGGTTCACCGACCACTCGAGGATGCTGGTCCGCCTGCACGACCTCGCCGCGACCCTGCGCGAGGAGGCCGGCGCCGGCCGCCTCGACGCCGCCGCCCTCCAGCAGGGGCGGCTGAAGCTGGCCGGCCTCTGGGTCAGGGTCCAGCAGCTGCGCCGCTTCAACCTGCGGATCGCCGTGCGCCAGGAGGCGGGCGAACAGATCGGCATGGAAGGGTCCGTGGTCAACCTCTTCTGGGGCGAGATCGAGCGGGAGATCGGCGAACTCGGGGCCGAGTTGCTCGGGGCGAGCGGCCTGTTGCTCCACACCGAGCCCTCGCACGAGCTGCTCGCCGCGCGGGCCGGGACGATCCACTCCGGCACCAGCGAGATTCAGCGCAACATCATCGCCGAGCGGATCCTCGGCCTGCCGCGATGAGCGAGCTCCCGGTCGTGACGGGCGCCCTGCGCCGCAGCGTCGTCTTCGCCACCGACGAGCTGGAGCCGCTGGCGACGCTGGCGCAGCGGGCGGAGAAGGCCGGGCTCGACCGGGTCTGGACCACCGAGTACGTCGGCCGCGACGCGGTGGCCCGGGCGCTCTACGTCGCTCTCGCCACCGAGCGGATCGGCGTCGCCACCGGGATCGCCTATGCCTTTTCGCGGGCGGCGCTGGGGATGGCGGCGACGGCCGCCGACGTGCAGCGGATCTCGGGCGGGCGATTCGGCCTCGGGATCAGCTCCGGCACCCGCGGCGTGCGCCGCTGGTACGGGGCCGAGTTCGAACCGCCGGCGCCGCGGATCGCCGAGTACGCCGGGGCACTGCGCGAGGCCTGGGGTCGCAACCCCGACCTGGAGGACCCGCCGCCGATCTACGCCGCGGCCTTGAACCCGGCGATGACCCGGGCGGTCGCCCGCAGTTGCGACGGGGCGCTTCTGCACGCGCTGGCGCTGAGCCGCGTCCACCTGAACGAGCGGGTGCTGCCGGCGCTCCGCGAGGGGTTCGCCGACCGGCCCGAGGGCACCCCCTTCGAGGTCGCCGCCTGGTGCATCACGGCGATCGACGAGGACGAGGAGCGGGCGCGCGAGATGGCCCGCCGCCAGCTCGCCTTCTACCTCTCGACCCCGAGCTATAAGACCGTCACCGCGGGCACCGACTGGGAGTCTGTGGCCGACGCGATCCGCGACGGCTTCGACGCCTCCGGGCGCAAGGCCGCCTGGGGCGAGCTCTCCGGCCTGATCCCCGACGCGGTCGTCGACGAGCTGACGATCGCCGGCACCCCCACCGTCGCCCGCGCCAAGGCCGCCGCGCTGGAAGCCGAGCTGCGCGACAGCGGCGTCACCGAGCTCGTCTTCCAGACCGCCGGCGCCGACGTCTCCAGCGCCGAGCTGATCTCCAACTGCGAACAGATCGCCGACGTGCTCGGCGCCGACTCCGAGGTGAGTAGATGACGACGACGGTCAAGCTGAGTGCCGAACAGGAGGAGATCCGCGGGGTCGCCCGTAGCTTCCTCCAGTCCCGATTCCCCTCCGACAAGGTGCGGGAGCTGATGGCCACCGACGACGGCTTCGAGGGGGAGGCCTGGACGGAGATCGCCGACCTCGGCTGGACCGCGATCTCGATCCCCGAGGGCCGCGGCGGGGCCGGCTACACGACGATCGAGCGCTGCCTGCTGCTCGAGGAGATGGGCCGGGTGCTCTACGCCGGGCCGTTCCTCTCTTCCGCCGTGCTGGCCGCCGACGCGCTGCTGCTGGCCGCCGACACGGAGTCCGGCGCCGAGGCGCTGGTGGCGGTCGCCGACGGCTCGGTGCGGGCGACGCTGGTCGCCGGTGGCGATCTGCTCGGCGGGCCCGACCCGGTCGGCGACGTGGTCGCCACCGAGGCCGGCGCCGGCTGGACGCTGCGCGGCGACGGCGGGCTGGTCCTCGACGGGCTGACCGCCCGACAGCTGATCGTCGCCGCCCGGGTCGAGGGTGCCGGTGCCGGGCTCTTCGCCGTCGACCCGACCGGCGCCGGAGTGGCCCGCGAGAACGCGCCGACGATCGACGAGACGCGCCGCACGGCGACGGTCCGCTTCGACGGCGCCGCGGCGACCCGGCTCGACCGGGGCGAGGGCACCGAGGCGGCGCTGGCGGAGGTGCTCGACCGCGGAGCGATCGCGATTGCCGCGGAGATGGTCGGCGGTGCCCGGCGGGCGATCGAGATGACCGTCGCCTACATGGAGGAGCGCGAACAGTTCGGCGGCCCGATCGGCCGCTTCCAGGCCTTGAAGCATCGGCTCGCCGACCTGCACGTGACCGTCGACGGGGCCCGCGAGGCCGTCTACAATGCCGCCGACGCGGTCGAGTCCGGGGCCGAGGGGGTGCCGATGGTCGCCGCCGCGGCGAAGGCGAGCGCTTCCGATTCCTATGCCCATACGACCGCCGAAGCGGTGCAGCTGCACGGCGGCATCGGCTTCACCGAGGAGCACGACATCGGCCTCTATTACAAGCGGGCGCTGGTCGGGGTGCCGACGCTGGGCACGCCGCTCGCCCAGCTCGGCCGGATCGCCGAGGCCCTCGATGTCTGAGGCCGGTGGGGGCCCGCCGACCCCTGACGTGATCGGCCGCCTCTACTTCGAGGACATGCCGGTCGGGGCGAGCTGGGTCTCCCCGCGGCGCACGGTAACCGAGGCCGACGTGGTCAACTTCGCCGGCGTCTCCGGGGACTTCAACCCGCTCCACGTCGACCAGATCTTCGCCGAGCAGCTGACCTACGGGGGCCGGATCGCGCACGGCAACCTGGTCCTCGCGATCGCCTCCGGGCTGCGCCAGCAGATGCCGATCTTCCGCGGCAGCCTGCGGGCGCTGCTGGAATACCGCTCCTGGAAATTCCTCGCCCCGGTCTTCTTCGGCGACACGCTCGTCGTCGTCACCACCGTGGTCGAGGCGCGTGAGACGAAACGGACCGACCAGGGGGTCGTGGTCCAGCGGATCGACGTGATCAACCAGGACGACGAGACCGTGCAGAGCGGCGAGCTGGTCTCGCTGGTGGCAACCAAGGAGGCAGGATGAGTGAGGCGGTGGTGATCGACGCCGTGCGCACGCCGATGGGCCGCTTCGGCGGCGCCCTGGCGACGGTGCGCCCGGACGACCTGGCGGCCCAGGTGCTGGCGGCGACGGCGGAGCGCTCCGGCATCGACCTCGCCGACCTCGACGACGTCTACCTCGGCAACGGCAATGGGGCGGGCGAGGAAAACCGCAACGTCGCCCGCATGGCCTCGCTGCTCGCGGGCTTCCCCGAGGAGGTTCCCGGGGCGACCGTCAACCGGCTCTGCGGCAGCGGCATGGAGGCGGTGGCGCTGGCGGTGCGGGCGATCCGCGCGGACGAAGGCGAGGCCTATCTGGCGGGCGGGGTGGAGTCGATGACCCGCGCGCCGCACGTCGTCGCGAAGGCCTCGCGCGGCTTCGCCCGCGGCCCGATGCAGATGGAGGACACGGCGCTCGGCTGGCGCCTGGTCAATCCGAAGCTGGAGGCGATGGGCCACACCGACAGCCTCGGCCAGACTGCCGAGAACGTCGCCCGCGAGCGCGGCATCAGCCGCGAGGAGCAGGACCGCTTCGCCCTGCGCAGCCACCGCAACGCGGTCCGCGCCGCCGCCGATTCGGCCGACTGGGTGTTGCCGGTGGCGGTGAAGGACGGCGAGGTGACCCGCGACGAGGGCCCGCGTGAGGACTCCTCGCTGGAGAAGCTGGCGAAGCTGAGGCCGGTCTTCGCCGCCGACGGCACCGTCACCGCGGGCAACTCGAGCCCGCTGTCCGACGGGGCGGCGGCGCTGACGATCGTCTCCGCCGAGTACGCCCGCACCCACGCGATGAAGCCGAAGGCGCGGATCCTCGGCGCCGCCGTCGCCGGGGTGGCGCCGCGGGTGATGGGGCTGGGGCCGATCCCGGCGACGACCAAGCTGACCGCGAGGCTCGGGATCGCGGTCGAGGACTTCGAGACGATCGAGCTGAACGAGGCCTTCGCCGCCCAGGCGGTCGCGGTCTGCAAGGAGTGGGGCATCGACCCTGCCGACGACCGGGTCAACCCCGAGGGTGGGGCGATCGCCCTCGGCCACCCGATCGGCTGCTCCGGCGCCCGCCTGGTCGGCCAGGTGGTGCGCACCCTGGAGCGCACCGGCAAGAAGCTGGGACTGGCCACGATGTGCATCGGCGTCGGCCAGGGGATCGCGGTCGCGATCGAGCGCGTGGAGGCCTGATGGCCGGCCAACTGGTGCTGCGCCCGGTGATGCCCGGCGACGATCTCGACGCGCTCGGCCCGGCGCTGACCGGAGCCTTCACCGAGGCGAGGGCGGCACTCGAGGAGGGCCGGCCGGTGGTCGTCCTGCTGCGCGCCGCCGACCTCGAGGGCCAGGGCACGCCGGTCGACGCGGCGCTCGCCACCGGGATCCTCGGCATGGTCCGCACGCTCGGCATCGAGGGCGCCAAACCGGGCTGGCGGATCAACGTCGTCGCCGCCGGAGAGGGCGAGGAGGAGGCGGTCGAGGAGACCGTCGCGATCGTGGCCGGCTCCGCACTCCGCGGCCAGCTCGTGCAGACCGGCGGGGCCAACCTGGGCAAAGTGGTCGCGTGAGTACCGCGATCGTCACCGGTGCCGCGGGTGGCCTCGGCGGCCGGATCGGCGACCGGTTGGCGGCGGCCGGTCACGACCTTCTGCTGGTCGACCTCGACCCAAGGGTCGAGGCGATCGCCGCCGCGAACGGCGCCCGCTCCGTGGTAGCCGACCTGACCCAGTCCGAAGGCGTCGAGAAGGTGGTCGAGGCGACCGGGGGAGAGGTGGCAGTGTTGGTCAACAACGCCGGCATCACCCGCGACGCGCGGGCGACGAAGATGGAGGAGGCGGCTTTCCGGGCGGTGATCGAGATCAACCTGGTCGCCGCGATCCGCCTTACGCTGGCGCTCGAGGACTCCTTCGCCCCCGGCGCCGCGGTGGTCAATATGAGCTCGCGTGCCTCGCTCGGCAACTTCGGCCAGGCCAACTACTCGGCCTCGAAGGCGGGGCTGGTCGGCTTCGGCCGCTCCCTCGCCCAGCACTGGGCGCCACGGGTGCGGGTCAACGCCGTCGCCCCAAGCCTCGTCGACACGCCGATGACCCAGGCGATGCCGCCCGACGTGCTCGCCAAGCTGATCGACAAGATCCCGGCGGGGCGGATCGGCAGCCCCGACGACGTCGCCGGAGCGGTCGCCTTCCTCGCCTCGCCGGCGGCCGCCTACATCACCGGCCAGGTGCTGTACGTCTGCGGCGGCCGGAGCGTCGCGCCGTAGGCGAAAGCCTCGTGGGCAGGGGCGGTCTGCCTACCGAACGACCGGACGATTCCTCTAGAGTCGTCAGGACCGGAATCGAGGACGCGCAGAAGGGCAGCGATGGCGAGGCAAGGGCGGACGAAAAACGGCGGTACGGAACGGCGGGACCGCAGCGAGGACGTGGTCGAGGCGGCGATCAAGGTCTTCAACGACAAGGGTTACGCGAGTGCCTCGATCCAGGACATCGCCGACGCGGTCGGCGTGCTGAAGGGCAGCCTCTACCACTACATCGAGTCGAAGGAAGAGCTGCTGGCGCGGATCTTCGAGTGGTCGGATCGCGAGTCCTTCGCGATGATGGAGGAGAGCCGCAAGCTCGACGTCTCCGCGGTCGAGCGCCTGCACTGGTTCGCCCGCTCCTGGTCGCTCTGGTACCTGCAGAACATCGAGCGGGCGGCGATCTACGTCAACGAGTGGAAGCACCTGACCGGCTCCCGCCTGAAGAAGGTGGTGAAAACCCGCCACGAGTACGAGCAGCGGGTGGCGGAGATGATCGAGGACGTGAAGGAGGCCGGCCAGGCCTCGGCGGACCTCGACGTGCGCTACGCCTGCTTCTTCATCCTCACCGCGGTCAACGGGCTGCCGACCTGGTACCGCCGGCGCGGCCCCGATCCGGCCGAGCAGATCGCCGAGGCCTACGCCGACATGATCGTGGCAATGGTCTGTCACACCGGATCCCGGGCCAAGGCCTGAGGTGCCGCCGGCCCCGGGGCCGGCTTTGATATTTGCGTCGCGACCTGCCTATCCAGTCGGTGGACGCGTCATGCGACATCGCTGGTTGCACTGGCCGGCGGACCTTCCAGCGGTTATTATCTTCCACCAACCGGTCGTTCAAAGAAATTCTGGAGGAGAATCGTGTCGCAGAAGCAATCGGTCCGCGGGTCAGGCGCGCCGGGAGACGAGTCGGCGGTTGCCCAGAACCCGCTGATCGCCGCGCGGGTAAACGTCGCCTCGCTGGTGCTGCGCCACGCCGTCGGCCGCTCCGCCGACAACGCCCTGCGCGAATACCCGTCCGGGCGCAGCCGCACCTTCGGCGAGTTGGCCGATCGCGTCGTCGCCCTCGGCGCAGGCCTCGAGCGCAAGCACGCGATCGGCTACCGCGGCAGCGTCGCCGTCCTTTCCCGCAACCGAATCGAGTACATGGAGACCTACCTCGCCTGCGCCTTGCGCGGGATCATGGTCCAGGCGCTGAACTGGCGGCTCTCCGTGCCTGAGCTGGGGGACATCCTCCGCGCCGCGCCTCCCGAGGCGATCCTCTTCGACCCTGAGTTCGCCGATGAGATCGCGGGCCTCCAGAGCGAGGTCGACTGCGATGTCTGGATCGGCTGGGACGCTGACGCCGGCGCCTCGCCGTTCGAGGAGCTGGTCACGCTCGGCGAGGCCGGCGGCGACGGCGAGATCGGCTACGCGGGCGGGTCGGACCCCTTCATCGTCGTCTATACCGGCGGTTCGAGCGGGGTTTCCAAGGGCGCTGTCCACACCCACGCGACCGCGATCGGCGCGATGGCCAACAACACGGTCGGCGAGGGCATCGTCGCGGACGACAAGTTCATGCTGATGGGGCAGATGTTCCACAGTCCGGTGGTGCTGGCGATCAATTACCTCACCCACGGCTGCCCGGTGGTGATCGTCAACTTCAAGGCTGACCTGGTCCTGCACGCGATCGAGGACGAAGGGGTCACCGCCTCGATGGGGATCCCGACGATGTTCCAGAACATGTTGGCGGCGATGGGCGGCGGCGGCCCGAGCATGGCAACGCTGCGCCACGTGCAGTACGGCGGCAGCCCGACCGCGGAGAGCGTGACCCGCGAACTGATCGAGGCGCTGGGGTGCAACCTCCTGCAGTGCTACGGGCGCACCGAGGAGCTGGCGATCACCTTCCTCTCGCCGCAAGACCACCTCGACGCGATCAACGGCATCAACACCCACCGCCTGCAGTCATGCGGCCGGCCCGCCTGGCTCGGTCGGGTCGAGCTGCTCGACGCCGACGAGAAGTTGATTCCGCGGGGCAGCGGCGAGCCTGGCGAGGTGATCGCCAAGTCGCCCGCGACGATGATCGGGTACCTGGGCCGCCCGGACCTCACCAAGGAGGCCACCTACGGCGACGGTTGGTTGCGCACCGGCGACGTCGGCCGCTTCGACGACGACGGCTACCTATACATCGTCGGCCGCGCCAAGGACATGATCATCTCGGGTGGTGAGAACATCTACGCGGCCCAGGTCGAGCTGGCGATCCAGCGGCACCCCGCGGTGCTCGAGTCGGCCGTCGTCGGCGTCCCCGATGAGCTCTGGGGCGAGTCGGTGAAGGCCTATGTGGCACTGAAGCCGGGCGCCACCGCCGATGCCGCGGAAATTGCCGCCGCGGTGGCCGAGCACCTCGGCTCCTACCAGAAGCCGAAACTGGTCGAGTTCCTCGATGAGCTGCCGAAGACCTCCGCCGGCAAGATCGCCAAGCCGGAGCTGAAGCGCCACGCGGTGGAGAGCTGAGACCTTGGCGATCGAGGCGACCAAGATGGGCGAGTACGACGCCCTTCTCGTCGGTGCCGGGATCGGCTCGTTGGTGGCTGCGATCCGGCTCAGCGAAGCCGGTCTGCGGCCGTTGATCATCGAGAAGTCGGCGACCGTCGGCGGCGCCACCGCCTACTCCGGGGGCGTGGTCTGGGCGCCCGGCAACCATCGGATGCGACAGAAGGGCATGGAAGACTCGGCGAGCGAGGCGATGACCTACCTGGAGTCGGTCGCCCGCGATCGGTGGGACCGCGATCTTGCCGCCGCCTACGTCGACGAGGTCGCCTGGATCCTCGAATGGGTGGAGGAGGTGACGCCTCTGCGCTGGATGGTCTACCCCGACCTGCCGGACTACTTCGCCGAGCGCGCCGGGGGAAGCTGGAGGGCAGGTGCGTGCTGCCGCAGCCCCGCGTCGTCGCCGAGGCGCTCGACCGCCTTGCCGTTGGGCAGCCGCAGATGTCGCTCGTCCGCGACTCCGTCCACTTCCCCGACGAGCGAGAGGGTTGGGCCGCCGGGAGGGCCCTCGTCGGCAGCCTCTGGGCGCGGGTGCTGGAGCTCGACGTCGAGTATCTGACCGAGACCAAGGCGCTCGGACTCGTCTGCGAGGGGCGCGCGGTGAAGGGCGTCGAAGTCGAAAATGGAGCCGGCCACTTCGTACTTCACAGCCGCCTCGGCGTCATGCTCAACACCGGTGGCTTCGAGTGGAATCGACAGATGACCAGACTCTGTGTCCCCGGCGGCCACCTTGTCCACCCGCAGACCCCGCCGATCGGCGAGGGCGACGGTCACGTGATGGCGGCCAGGGTCGGTGCGGCCCTGGCTCTGATGGACCAGACGATCTCGACGCCCTCGGTCCGCATCCCCGACCTCGAAAACGACGGCGTGCCGCTCTACCGGCTGCTCTTCCAGGAGCTCACCTATCCGCACTCGATGATCGTCAACTCGGCCGGCGAGCGCTTCGCGAACGAGACCTTCTTCCAGGACATCGTCCGCGGCTGGGACGAGTACGACGACACCACGGCGAAGAACCCGAACCTGCCGATGTACTTCATCTTCGACTCCGAGTACCGCCGCACCTACGGGATGCCCGGCGGCCTTGGGGTCGGCAGGTTTCTCACCGAGCACCCCGATCTGTCCTCCCTGGCGGCGGCGCACGAGATCGACCCCGTCGGCCTCGAGACACAGGTCGGGCGCCTCAACATCGATGCCCATCGCGGCGTCGATGACGAGTTCGCCCGTGGCGAGACCGCCTACCAGCGTGCCTTCGCCGCCATGCCAGGGAAGTTCGAGAACCCGACGATCGGCACTCTCGAGGCGGCCCCGTTCTACTGCCTCGAGTTGTTCGCCGGAACCTCCGGGCATCGCGGCGGTGCCGTGATCGACCGGATGGGACGGGTCCTTGACGTGGACGGCCAGGTGATCCGCGGCCTCTATGCCTGCGGCAGTGTCACCGCCGGCCTGGTCACCGGCGCCACCTACCTGACCGGCGCATCGGTCGGCCAGGCGCTGGTGTTCGGTGTGCTGGCCGCCGATCGGATGCCCGAGGACGCCCTCGCCGCGCCGGCGGACGGCGACGGCCTCGTCTCGGCCCGACTTTCACGTCCCACGATTGGCAAATACGCAGAAACCCCCGGCAAAACCCGGTGGGACCAGGGAGAGGAAATCTGATGCAGGACGACATCTTCGTCATCGACGGCGTCACCCACTGCTACGACATGAGGCCCGAGAACTTCGCCGAGCCTCGCTACGCCGGCCCGATCAACGAATTGCAGCAGGGCCTTTACCAGACGCAGCCGCCGGGGTACGACCTCGATCCGCGGTACACCGCGGTCGACTACCCGATCGAGGACACCGCCGGGATCCTCTTCCGCGAGAGCCACACCGACGTCGCGATCTACCACCCGCTGCCGATCTACTTCTACAAGGACGGCCTCTCGGGATTCGAGAAGGGGTTGCAGGCGCTGGAACGCTGGCCCGACCGCTTCATCGGCTCCTACGTGACCGTCGACCCGATGCGCCCTGACCCGATCGGGGATCTCGAGCGCCAGTTCGCGGCGGTCGACGCGGTCGGCAAGGTGATGGGGCTGAAGCTCTACCCGATCAGCTACCACGAAGGAAAGACCACGCCCTGGCGGATGGACGATCCGAAGATCGGCTTCCCCCTCTACGAGCGGGCCCGTGAGCTCGGTCTGAGGACCGTGGCGATCCACAAGTCCCTGCCGCTCGGCCCGGCGCCGACCGGCGAAGCGTTCCACCCGCGCGACGTCGAGGGCGCCGCCGATGCCTTCCCCGACCTCACCTTCGAGATCGTCCACGGCGGCATGTCGTTCACCGAGGAGGTTGCCTGGCTGCTCGCGCGGATGCCGAACATCTGGCTCAACCTGGAGACGTTCAACCTGATCCTCGCCCTGCGGCCGGAAGTGTTCGGCGAGATCTTCGCCCAGCTGCTGAGCATCACCGGCGAGGCCGGGATCGAACGGATGTTCTGGGCGAGCGGCACCAACAACTGCCACGCCCGGCCCGGCCTGGAGGCCTTCATGGACTTCCAGCTGAGCGACGACCAGATGAGCCGCTTCGGCCTCTTCACCCCGATCCCCCAGATCACCCACGAGCACAAGCGGGCCCTCCTCGGCGGCAACCTGGCGCGGCTCCACGGCCTCGACGTCGAGATGCTGGGAGCGGCGATCGCCGACGATGAGTTCAGTCAGGCGACGGCCGGGGGGCTTGCCGATCCGTACTCGACCACGACGATGGCGGGGAAGACCCTGCACGAGTTCCCGGGGGTCGCCTCCAATGCCTGAGGCCGGCGGGATCGAGGCGAAGGTGCGCCGGCTCCTCGACACGATCGGCGATCCCTGCAGCGTCGCCCAGGGGGTGCCGATGGGCCTCGACGAAATGGGCCTGCTCGAGCGGGTCGAGGCCGATGCCGACGGCAATGTCGAGGTCGACGTGAGGCTCACCTCGCCCTCCTGCATGATGCTTGGCTACTTCAAGGTCGAAGCCGAGAGGCTCGCGCATACGGTGGACGGGGTCGCCAAGGTGACGATCAAGTTCGACACCGGCTTCGACTGGCGGCCGGAGATGATGAGCGCGACCGCCCGCCGCCGGCGTCGTGACGCCCTGCTGGCCCGCGGCGGGCCGGACATCGGGGCGCCGGAGCGTGCGGGTGCCGTCGCCTGAGCTCCAGGGCAGGCCAGTCCTGATCACCGGCGCGACCGGCGGTATCGGCGCGGCGATCGCCGCCGGGTGCGGGGCGGCGGGCGCCCGCCTCTTCCTCGTCGACCGCGATCCTCGGGTCGAGGAGCTGGCGCGGTCCCTCGGCGCCGGCTTCGCCCAGGTCGACCTCGCCGAGCCAGAAGCCCCAGGCAGCGCCGTCGAGATGGCCGCGGCGGCGCTGGGCGACCTCGAGGGGGTGGTGCAGGCAGCGGGGATACAGGTGCCGCGCCGCGACCTTGCCGAGCTTGAGGACCTCGACTGGGACCGGGTCGTCGCGATCAACCTGACCGCGACGATGAAGGTCTGCCGCGCCGCCGCGCAGGCGATGAAGCGGGGCTCGATCGTCAACATCGGCAGCGTCTCCGGCCTGGTCGGGATGGGGGGCCTGGTGGCTTACAGCACGACCAAGGCGGCGGTCCACCAGCTCACCCGCAGCCTCGCCTTGGAGCTGGCGCCCGCGGTGCGGGTGAACGCGGTCGCACCTGGATACGTTGACACGCCGCTCGCCGCCGCGGTGATGTCCGATCCGGAGAAACGGAGAGCGTTGGAGGAGCGGATCCCGCTCGGCCACGTCGCCGAGCCGGCCGAGATAGCGCCCACCGTCCGCTTCCTGCTCGGCCCTGGCGCCGCCTATATCACCGGCCAGATCCTGACCGTCGACGGCGGGCTGCTCGCCCACTGAGGTGGGGCCGCGCCGTCGTCGGCCCGATCGCCTTGACACCGTCGCGCCCCGGAGCTAAGGTCCCGGCAGGATTTTTTATACCAACCGTTTGGCAGAATTAATTGGGAACTACGGCGGGTGGCGCGAAGGCGCCCACTCCCGGGAGGAAAATATGAAGAGCGTTGACTACGAGACGGAATTCGACCTCGATGCCCCGGATTTCCCCGCGAAGTTCGACCAGGTATCCCAGGAGGTTCTGACGAAGTGTCCGATCGTCCAGAGTCCGGCTCTGGGCGGCTACAAGGTCGTCTTCCGGGATGAGGACATCAGGACCGTCGCCAAGGACTGGCAGACCTTCAGCAACCGCTTCGGATACGAGCCGAACCGAAACGGCGACGACAACGCCCGTCTCTTCCCGCTCGAGATCGACCCGCCTTACCAGGCCCGCTGGCGATCCGTCCTCGGCACCCACCTCGGCGCCCGCGCGGTGGCGACCAAAGAGCCGAGCATCCGCGCCCACGTCAACGACCTGATCAACGACTTTGTCGAAGACGGCGAGTGCGAGTTCGTCGAGGCCTACGCCTCTCAGCTCCCCGGGCGGATGTTCTTCTCCACCTTCCTCCACGTGCCGCTGAAGGACCTCCCGTACGTACAGAAGGCGACCGACGAGGCGGTCAGCCTGCCGATCGCGCCTGGTGAATCCACCGAGGAATACGCGGCGCGTAGGCAGGCGGGATGGAACCGGGTTGCCGAGTATCTCGAGGAGTACATGCGCAAGCGCGAGGAGGAACCGCCGCGCGGCGACATCGTCGACTCGATCCTCCAGGGGGTCGAACTGGACCACGGCGAGCAGGCGCCCTGGAAGCACAAGCTGTTCGTGATGCTCGACGTGCTTGCCGGCGGGATGACGACGACCACCTTCGTGCTTGCCGGGTTGGCCCACTTCCTCGCCACCCATCCGGAGGATCGGGCGCGGCTGGCCGCCGACCCATCGCTGCACGCGAACGCGATCGAGGAGCTGCTGCGTTACTACGCCTCGATCCTCGCTCTCGGGCGGACCGCGATGGAAGACACGGAAGTCGGCGGCTGCCCGGTGAAGAAAGGGGAGATGCTGATGCTCGCCTACTCGGTCGGCTGCCGCGACCCAGAAATCTACGAGCACCCGAACGAGATCGACATCGACCGCAAGATCTCCAGCAACCTCGCGTTCGGCTGGGGCTCACACCGTTGTCCGGGCAACAGCATCGCCCGCCTGCAGATGCGGATCACGATGGAGGAGATGTTGCGCCGGGTCGAGGGGTTGGAGCTGGCGGGTGGCGTCGTCGGCGACCAGATCAGCCACAGCACGGTGACCCGCAACTGGGACACCTTGCCGCTGAAGTTCACCCCGGGAACGGTCGAGAGTGTGGAACTCGAGGAGGAGGTTTGAGTCATGGCGAAATACATGGTTGACGAGGCTCTCTGCCAGGCGCACGGCAAGTGCTACGCGATCGCGAAAAGCGTGTTCGCACCCGATTCTGACGGTTACGAGAAAGATGCCGGCAAAGGCTGGGTCGACATCCCGCCGGAGCGGTTGGAGAACGCGCGGGCGGCGGAGGATGCCTGTCCGGAGACCGCGATCAGAGTCATCGAGGAGGACTGAACCATCGGCGGGCGACGCTCCGCCATCCTCTAGATTGGCGGGCTGTGGCAAAAGGTAATGCAGAGAAAGCGCGCCGGGTGGGGCGGCCGCGGGCCGAGATCGGCCCGCACGGCAAGCGGGAAACGCCCAAACGCCGTCAGCGGCGGGAAGAAATCTACGACGTCGCGATCGCGATCTTCAACAAGAAGGGCTACGCGAGCGCCTCGATGCAAGATATCGCCGACGAGATCGGCGTGTTGAAGGGCAGCCTCTATTACTACATCGACTCCAAGGAGGATCTCCTCGAGGGGATCTTCACCCAGGCCGATCAGGAGTTCATGGAGTTGATAGAGCAAGCGCTGGTCCTGGAGGTCACCGAGGTCGAGCGGCTGCAGAGCTTCGCCCGCGCCTGGTGCCTGTGGTACCTGAAGAACGTCGAGCGGGCCCGGATATACGTCAACGACTGGGATCAGTTGACCGGCAAACGGCGGAAAAAGGTGGCCCACGCGCGCCGTGAATACGGCGAGAAGGTCCAGGACATCATCGACCGGGCGGTAGCGGAGATCGGCCTGGAATCCGACGTCGACTCGCACTGGGCCCGCGTCTACGTCTTCTCCGCGATCAACGGCCTGCCGATGTGGTACCGGCGCAGCGGCGAATCGACGCCCGAGGAGATCTCGGTCGCCTACGGCGAGTTGATCATCCGCACCGTACTTTGCTCCGGCTCAGCCGAGCTTCTGGCGGGTAAGGGCGCCGCGGCGAAGCCCGCGAAAAAGCGACGCAAAGCCGCCAAGCGCTCCTCGTAGTTCCACCTGAAGTTCGCTTGTTCTAACGGTACGCGTCCTGCCGGGCGCGGATCTACGCATGTGCGTGGCGCCTGCCCAAGATCGACCCTTGACAGGGTTATGGACGCTATGTAGTTTCTACCAACCGGTCGTCTGAAAAAATGCGCCGTTGGGAACGGCTCTGATTGCCGTCGGAAATGACGGGAGGTAAGCGTGGACACGTTGGAGCAGCTGGTTGCGGTCGAGGAGATCAAGCGCCTGAAATCGTGGTACTTCCGTGCCCTCGACCTCAAGGAATGGGATCGGTACGGGGAGCTCTTCACTACGCCGACGGTGATCGACTTCAGCGATCAGCCGGAACTGTGGGGTCACGGTCCGGAGGGCCAGCGGCCCGACCCACAGGATTGGATCTTCACCGACGGCGAAGCGTGCGCCGCGGCCATCGAGCCGCTCTTCGAGAGTGTGGTCACCACCCACCACGGTCACGATCCGGACATTGAGATCACCGGCGATACCGCCGCGCGCGGGATCTGGTCGCTGTACGACCGGCTCGAGTTCCAGGAAGAGATCTTTCACGGCTACGGCCACTACCGCGACGAGTACGAGAAGGTCGACGGCACCTGGCACATCTCGAAGCTGGTGCTGACGCGACTGCGCTGCGCCTGGGAGGCCCCGGCGGCCCCGGCGGCGGAGAGCTGAGGTCGGCGACGATGCCAAAGAAGACCGTGCTGATCGTCGGCGCGAGCGGCGTCGTAGGGGCCGCCGCGGTCGAGCATTTCCTCGCCTCCGAGGTGGGCTGGGACGTGGTCGCCGTCTCCCGCCGCGAGCCCCCGGTGGTGGTCGAGCGCGAGTTCCGCCACCATCCGGTCGACCTGCGCGACGCCGAAGCCTCCCGGGCCGCCTTCCGCAAGCTCGATGAGGTGACGCACGTCGTTTATGCGGCGCTCTACGAGAAGCCCGGCCTGGCGACGGGCTGGAGCGACGAGGACTACCGCGAGATCAACGACGCGATGCTGCGCAACGTTCTCGACCCGCTGACCAAGGACGCGGCAGCGCCGCTCGAGCACGTCAGTCTGCTGCAGGGCGCCAAGGCATACGGCTTCCACCTCGGCCCGATGCCGACCCCGGCCCGCGAGCGGGAGCCGCGCCACCGGCACGAGAACTTCTACTGGGACCAGGAGGACTACGTCCGCGACCTGGCCGCTGCCGGCGGCCCGGGCTGGACCGTCCTGCGTCCGCACCTGATCACCGGCGGCTCTTTCGGCGTCGCGATGAACCTGACCCCGGTAATCGGCGTCTACGCCGCGATCTGCCGCGAGCGTGGGCTCGAGTTCGGCTTCCCCGGTGGCCCCGCCGCCCCCTGGGAATCGACGGACTCCCGCATCGTCGCCGCGGCGCTGGAGTGGGCGGCGCTCGATCCGGCGGCACGCGAGGAGACCTTCAACGTCACCAACGGCGAGGTCTTCGGCTGGCGCGATCTCTGGCCCGCCATCGCCGGGGCGCTAGGGCTCGAGCCCGGCGGCGATACGCCGTGTGCGCTCGGCACCTTCCTACCGGACGCGGCCGAAGAGTGGCGCGCCCTCGGCGAACGCCACGGGCTGCGTGAGCTCGATGTCGCCAAGGTGCTGGGTGAGTCCCATCACCTCGCCGATCTGGTCTTCGCCCATGGCATGCCCGAGATGCCGCCCGCCGCCTTCGAGAGCACGGTGAAGATCCGGCAGGCGGGGTTCGCGGACTGCATGGACACGGAGGAGATGTGGTCGTACTGGCTGGGAAGGCTGATCGAGGCCCGGGTGATCCCTGGCCCCGAGGCGTGAGTTGGTTGAACAACATGGAGGAGAAATAGTGAGATTGGGAAATCACACGTCGCCCGACCGGCCCCGGCCGGGTGCGTATCTGATGGGGATGGCCTTGGTCCTGGCGCTCGCGATGGGCCTGGCCGCGTGCGGTGGTGGCTCGAACAGTAGTAGTAGTGACAGCTCGGAAGGCACGGTCGAAACCGCCTCGGCCGAATCGGGTGAAGGCGGGAGCTCGGCGAAGCTCGCCGCGTTCGAAAAGAAAATCGAACAGGTGATCGCCGAACGGTCCGGCCCGCAGACCGAAGGCCCACCGACCGAAGGCCCGAAAGCGGCTCCGGGCAAATCCGCCTACATCATCGCCTGCTCGCAGGCTCTCGAAGGATGCCAGCGCGAGTCGGTGGCGGCCAAGGAAGCGGGCGAAGCGATCGGCTGGAACATGACCCTGTACGACACCGAAAGCAAGCCGGACAAAATGGTCGAAGGCGTCCAGCGGGCGATCGACAACAACGCCAACGGGATCATCGTCCAGGCGATCGACATGTCGGCGCTGGCCGCGCCTTTGGAAAAGGCGAAGTCCGCCGGGGCCACGATCGTCTGCTTCGCCTGCGTCAACGACAACGAAATCGCCACCCAGGTGATCCCGAGCGAACAGTCCTTCTATGAAGACGGTTGGGCCCTTGCGGCACAGATGTACAAAAACACCGATGGTCACCCGAAGATCCTGGTGATCAGCAACAAGGAAACCGGCGTGATCGTCAAACGCCTCGAAGGAACCGAGAAATTCGTCGAAGAATGCCAGGCCGCCGGTGGTGACTGCGAAATCACCGACGAACAGTTCTTTCTCTACTCGAACCTGACCACCGCGATCCCGGAATTGGTGTCGGTCTCACTCGGCCGGCATCCGGAAACGAACGCGATCTGGATGGGCTTCGACAGCACCGAGGAATTCGTCCAGCAGGGCGCCGAACAGGCCGGCGTCTCGAAGGAAGACGTCGGTCTCTACGGCTTCGACGGCAACAAGTCGAACATCGCCAACATCCGCGAAGGCGGCTGGGAGGTGGCGACGATGGCCGGGCCGTTCGAGTGGGTCGGCTGGGCCGAGGTCGATGCTCTGAACCGCGTCTTCAACGATGAAGAACCGGTGGAAGAAGTGGTGAGAGCGAAACTCATCACCAAGGAAAACGCCCCCGAAAATGACATCTACGACGGCGACGGGGAAGATTTCCGTATCGGCTACAAAGAAGTGTGGGGAGTCAAGTAGCGGTGTCGGCCCCAGCCTCCAAGGCGCTCTCGGTCCGCGGCCTGTCGAAGACATTCGGCGGCCAGCGGGCCCTGAGCGAGGTGGATCTCGATGTGATGTCAGGTGAAGTTCACGCCCTCCTGGGTGAGAACGGCTCGGGCAAGTCGACGCTGGTGAAGTGCCTCTCCGGTTACCACCATCCAGACCCCGGCGCACGGGTCGAGGTGGGCGGCGAAGTCTTGCCGCCCACTTACGGTCCGGAGGACGCGACCGCCTACGGCCTCGCCTTCGTGCACCAGGACCTCGGGCTGATCCCGACCCTCACCGTGGCCGAAAACATGCTGCTCGGCCAGAGTCCCCCGACCGGGTTCGGCTGGCGGACGAAGAAGCGCCAGGAAGCGGGCCTGGCCCGCGCGCAGCTGCGGGCCCTCGACCATCCGGATATCGATCCACGTCGCTACGTCGGCGAGCTCTCCGTCGCCCAGCAGACGATCGTCGCCCTCGGCAGGGCCCTCTACGGCGCCGAGCGCGGCAAGCTGCTGGTCCTCGATGAGCCGACCGCGGCCCTGGCCCAGAGTGAGGTCGACCGCCTCTTCGAGGCGGTCCGCCGGATCACCGTGCAAGGCCATGGAGTGATCTACATCTCCCACAAACTCGATGAGGTCCGGGCGCTCGCCCAGACGGTCACGGTCTTGCGCAACGGCGAGAAGGTGGGCACGCGCGCGGTCGCCGACCTCTCGCGGGCGGAGCTGATCGAGATGATCGTCGGCAGGCCCCTGGAAGCTCTCTATCCGACCGGCCCGCAGCAGGCGGCGCGAACTGAACCGGTGCTGACCGCTCGCGGGATCTCCGGCAAGCGCGTCCAGAACCTCTCGCTCACCCTGCACAAAGGCGAGATCGTCGGCGTCGCTGGGCTGCTCGGCTGCGGTAAGAGCGAGCTCGGTCGATTGCTCTTCGGCGACCAGCGACTGACCTCCGGTGAAGTGCGGATCGAGGACCGCGAGATTCGCCTGCGCAAGCCTGCCGACGCGATCGGCGAGGGAATCTCGATGGTGCCCGCCGACCGTCACAAGAACGGCATCCTGCTCGACCACTCGGTAGGGGAGAACATGACCCTCCTGGACACCCGCCGCTACTGGCGCAATGGACTGATGCGCCGGCGCGAGCGGGCGCAGACCGTGCGGGCGCTGATGGAGGAGTACGACGTGCGGCCGCGGCAGCCGAGCAGGCTGATCGGGCTGCTCTCGGGCGGCAACCAGCAGAAGGCGGTGCTCGCCAAGTGGATGCACCGCGACCTCAAGGTGCTGATCCTGGACGAGCCCGCCCAAGGCGTCGACATCGGCGCCAAGGCCCAGATCCTTGCCCAACTCGAGCGAGCCGCCGCGCGCGGCGTGGCGGTGCTCTTCATCAGCGAGGAGGTCGACGATCTGATCCACCTCTGTGACCGGGTCATCGTCCTCGCCGACGGCCGTGTTGTCGGCGAGGCGATCGCCGAGACCAAGACCCGCAATCACATATCCGAACTGGCCTACCTGGAGGAGGTTGTTTCCTAGCCATGTCACTCACCAAAGAGCAATCCGTGGAGGTGACCTCGGGCGGCGGCGCCGACGATCAAGGTGCGGCGACGAAGATCCCCTGGGGCCGGCTGACCGACTACTCGCTGCCCGCGATGCTGGTGGTGCTGGTGGTCGTCTTCTGCATTCTCGAGCCTGACACCTTCGCCACCGTGCGCAACCTGAAGACGATCCTCTCGTCCAACTCGGTGGTTGCGATCCTCGCCCTCGGCGCTCTCTTTCCGCTGATCGTCGGGGAGTTCGACCTTTCGGTCGGCGCCAACCTCGGCCTCTCGCTGATCCTCTGCACCGGGCTCGCCTCGCGATCGGGCCTGGGAGCACCGGAGGCGATCGCAGTGGCGCTGATCGTCAGCTCCCTGGTCGGGGTGCTGAACGGGCTGCTGGTCGCGAAGGGCGGCATCGACGCTTTCGTCTCGACCCTCGGAATGAGCTCGCTGATCACCGGCGGTGTCGTCTGGTACAGCAACGGCGAAACCTTTGCCACCAACATCCCCGGTGGCCTGATCGCGCTCGGCCGCAATGAACTGCTCGGGATCCCGCTGCCGGTCTGGTTCTTGGCCGCCACGGTCGCGGTGACCTTCTACCTGCTCGCCGCTACGCCGCTCGGGAAGTATCTCTATGCGGTTGGTGGGTCGCGTGACGCGGCGCGGCTCTCGGGGCTGAATGTGCCGCGGCTGACGATTCTCGCCTTCGTCGTCTCCGGCTTCCTCGCCGGCGTCGCCGGGGTTCTGCAGGCGGCGCAGTTGGGCTCCGGGAGCCCCTCGGTAGGGCCGTCCTACCTGCTGCCGGCGTTTGCCGCCGTCTTCCTCGGCGCGACCTCGTTCCGGCGCGGCGCCTTCAACGTGCCGGGCACGGTGACGGCGGCTTTCGTGATCGCGGTCGGCATCAACGGGCTCGAGTCGGTCGGCGCGCCGTTCTACATCGCCCCGGTCTTCACCGGCGCCGCACTGCTGACGGCAGCGCTGGCAGCGCGCGCGTTCAAAGGCCGGCGAACCGCCTGAAAAAGCTGCGGGAGGGTCGCCTGCCGTGCGGCGCCGATCTCGCGCGCGCCTCGGCCTCAGCTGTCGCGAAGGCGCGGGGCACGTCCCTCGAGGAAGGCGGCCACGCCCTCGGCGGCGTCGGCGCCGCCGACCAGCTCGCCGGAGGCCTCCTGCGCGAGCAGATAGGCCTCGGCCCAGTCCATCCCCTCGATCGCGACCTGGGTGCGCTTCGTCGCCCGCAGCGCGGGCAGGCTCTTCGTCGCCATCATCGCCGCCAGCTCCTCCGCCTTCGCCGCCACCTCGGCGCGGGGGACGACCGCGTTCAGATAGCCCGCGGCCCGCATCTCGTCGGCGCCGAAGCGCCGCCCGGTGAACAGCATCTCGCGGACGATCCCCTGCGGCATCCGCAGCGAGGCGAGCAGGCCGCCCTCGCCGGGGACCAGCCCGTAGTCGATCTCACGACACGAGAACGTCGCCGAGTCGGCGGCGATGCGCATGTCGCAGAGCGCCGCGAAGACGACACCGATCCCGACTGCGTGGGCGTTGATCGCCGCGATCGTCGGCCGGTCGAGTCCCCGCAGGTGGGGGAGGAGGGCGTTGATGCGGGCGTAGCGCTCCTTGCGCCGCGGCGGGTCCATGCCGACGAAATCGTTCAGGTCGGCGCCCCCGCACCAGGCCCGGGCATCGTCCGGCGCGGCCAGCACGACGACCCGGATCGACTCGTCGGACTCGATTCGGTCGCGCAGCAGCGGGAAGGCCTCGTAGACCTCCATGGAGACCGAGTTGACGGGCGGACGATCGAAGGTGACGGTCGCGATGCCGCGCCCATCGATAACTATCGAGAAGTCTCCAACCCGCTCCGGAAGCTGCATCACGAACATTTTACCAACCGAATGGTAGGTAGCTCTTGACAACGCGGCGAAGGTCTGGAATGAATTCCGAACTGACCGTTTGGTGCGGGTCGAAAGTGGTCGACCCGTGAGGAGAGAGAGCGGACTGCCGCGCGCATGCGTGGGCGGGCCGCAGACACGGAGAAACAGGAGCCGATGCCCCAACTCACTGGAACCGCGGATGGCCTGATCATCGGAATCGACATCGGCGGCACCTTCACCGACGTCTGCGCGATGTTGCCCGACGGACGCCTTTGGTCGACCAAGGTCAGCTCGACGCCGCCCGAATTCGAGCGGGGATTCCTCAACGGGATCGACGAGATCGCGCGCGAGCTCGGGATCGAGACGAGCGATCTCCTCGGTCGCGTCTCCCGCATCGCCCACGGCACCACCGTCGCCACCAATTCTCTCCTCACCCGCGACGGCGACCGGGTCGGGTTGATCGCCACCGCCGGCCACGGCGAGGCCGGGATCATCATGCGCGGCGTCGGCCGCACCGCCGGGGTCACCGCGGAGGAGATGCTCCGCGTCCACGATTCGGCGAAGCCGACCCCGTTCGTGCCACGGCGCCTGATCCGCGAGGTCCCGGAGCGGATCGACCGCGAGGGCAAGGTCGTCGCCCCGCTCGACGATGCCGCGGTGCGGGTCGCCGTCCAGGAGCTGCTCGACGAGGGCGTCGAGGCCTTTGCCGTCAGCCTGCTCTGGTCGGTGCGCAACGACGCCCACGAGCAGCGGGTGCGGGAGATCGTCCGCGAGGTCGCGGGCGCCGATGTCCACGTCTCGATCTCGTCGGAGATCTCCGACCGCGCCGGCGAGTACGAGCGCTCGGTCGGGGCGATCATGAACGCCTTCGTCGCCGATCGCACCAACAGCTACCTGGCCAAGGTCGAGCGCGGGGTCCGCGAGCCCGGCTTCGAGGGCCCGCTGATGGTGATGCAGTGCTCGGGCGGTGTGGCGACGATCGAGCGGATCTCGGAGGCGCCGATCACGACGCTGCAGTCGGGCCCGGTCGGCGGCGTCATCGGCTCCACCTACCTGGCCGGTGAGATCGGCCGCGGCAACCTGATCACCACCGACATGGGCGGGACCAGCTTCGATGTGGCGTTGATCCTCGACCACGTCCCGGACCGCGCGCCGGGCACGGTGCTGGACCGCTTCGAGATGTTCCTGCCTACCGTCGACGTGCGCTCGATCGGCGCCGGCGGCGGCAGCATCGCCTCCTTCGACGAGGCCAGCGGCAGCCTCCGCGTCGGTCCGCGCAGCGCCGGCGCCGTCCCCGGCCCGGCCTGCTACGGACGCGGCGGGACCGAGCCGACCGTCACCGACGCCTCGCTGGTGCTCGGGTTCATCGACCCCGAGTACTTCGTCGGCGAGCGCATGCAGCTCGATCTCGACGCCGCCCGCGAGGCGGTCCGGCCGCTGGCCGAGCGACTCTCGCTGTCGCTCGAGGACACCGCCGCCGGGATCATCGCGATCGCCGAGCACCTGATGGCGGACCTGATCCGCGGGATGACGGTCGAGCGCGGCCTCGACCCGCGCGAGTTCGACCTGCTCGCCTTCGGCGGGGCCGGCCCCCAGCACGCCGGCAACTGCGCCCAGGAGGTCGGGGCCCGCTCGGCGATCGTGCCGCTCGGCGTCGTCGCCTCGACCTGGTCGGCGCTCGGCGTCGCCGCCGCCGACCTCAGCGTCGCCGCCGAGTCGGGGATGCGCATGCTGGCGCCCTTCGACACCGGCGAGCTGGAGAGGGTCTGCGCCGACCTCACCGACGACGTCGAGGCCCGCCTGGCCACCGACGCGGTCGACAGCCCGGTGGTCGTCGACTACGAGGTCGACGTCCAGTACCAAGGCCAGATCCACCAGCTGACGCTGCCGCTCCGCCTGGCGGCCCTGCGCGACGAGAAGGACTTCTCCGCCGCCCTCTCCGACGCCTTCACCGCCGAGTACGCCCGCCTCTACGGCGACGCGGCGACCCTGCCCGGCACGCCGGTGGAGATCGTCGTCACCCGCGCCCGCGGTTCCCGCCGCACCTCGAAGCCGGGCTTCGCCCGCAACGACTCCGACGCCGGCATCACCGAGCTCAGCCGCGAGGTCTACTGGCCGACCGAGAAACGGCGGCTCGAGACCCCGGTGCGGCGGATCGCCGGCCAGGCCCCCTCCGGCCACACCTGGGTGGGCCCGACGATCGTCGAGATGCCCCACACCACCCTGGTCGTCCACCCGGGTCAGACCGCCGCCACCGACGAGATCGGAAACATCGTCCTCACCTTCGGAAAGGAGTCCTGATGAGCAGCGCAGCCCAGGAGATCAAGTGGGACGGGGTAGGCAACCCCTACATTCCCGACCGCGCCGCCGTGATCGAGGGGGCCAAGAGCCACCTGAAGGTCTTCGAGGAGGTGGCCGAGGTCGACCCGGTGCTCTACGAGGTGATCCGCCACAGCCTCGTGCAGCTGACCGACGACCACGGCAAGGTGATCGAGCAGCTCTCCGGCTCGCCGATCACGCTCTACACCAACGACTTCAACGCCGGCGTGCTCTCCGCCTCGGGTGAGATCGTCACCCTCGGCCCGTACGTGCAGCTGTTCTCGGCGATGATGGACACGGTCAGCTGCTGGGTGCTCGAGAACCGGGCGGCCAGTCCCGGGATCCGCCGCGGCGACATGTTCATCAGCAACGACCCCTGGGTCGGCACCCTGCATCAGATGGACGTCGGGATCCTGGCGCCGGTCTTCAACGACGACGACGAGCTGATCGCCTGGGTCGGGAACTTCGCCCACCATTACGACGTCGGCGGCACGATCCCGGGTAGCTTCATCCCGAACGCCAAGGACGTCTTCGACGAGGCGACCCCCTTCCCGCCGACCAGGATCGTCGCCGGGGGCGAGTTGCTGCAGGACATCGAGGACCTCTTTCTGCGGCACTCGCGCCGCCCCGACATCGTGCGCCTCGACCTGCACGCGCAGATTGCCGCCGCCGAAACCGCGCGGCGCAAGTTCCTCGAGCTCTGCGACCGACACGGCGACGCGACCGTCAACGGGGTGATGCAGCGGGTGCTGGAGTCGGGCGAGAAGGCTTTCCAGGAGCGACTCGACCAGATCCCCGCGGGCACCTGGTCGGCGCAGGCGCTGCTCGACGGCGCCGTCGAAGGCGACCGCGGTGTCTACCGGGTCCAGGGCTCGGTGACCAAGGACGAGAACGGGCTGACGTTCTCCAACGCGGGCACCGATCCGCAGGCCGGGATCCTCAACGCGACCTACGGAACCTGGCGCGGCTCGGTGGCGACCGCGCTCAACTCGACCCTTGCCTACGATCAGCTGTTCGCGATCGGGGGGGCGATGCGCCACGTCCACTTCGACCCGACCCCGGGGACGCTGAACTGCGCCTCCTACCCGGCTTCGGTCAGCTGCGGGGGTCTGATCGGCGTCCACCAGACGCTGCTGATGACCCACCTCACGCTGGGCAAGATGATGTCGTCCTCGCCCGCCCTGAGCCGCGACGTGCTCGGCCAGGGGGCCGCCTGCATGTTCCCGGTGATCTCGATCGCCGGGCTCGACGCCGCCGGGCGTGAATTCGGCACCGGGATCCTCGACGGGATGATCGGCGGCCTCGGTGCCTTCTCCTTCCGCGACGGGGTCGACACCGGCGGCATCTACTTCATCCCCAAGGGCCGCGCCGCCAACGTCGAGGAGGCCGAGGACATGTTCCCGGTGCTCTACCTTGCGCGGCGCGAGAAACGCGACTCGGGCGGGGCCGGGCGCTTCCGCGGGGGCAACAGCTTCGAGGTCGTGCTGATCCCGCACGGGACCGAGGAGATCATGCAGACCACCGCCTCCGGCGGGGTCGGCGTGACCGCCGCGCTCGGCCTCTCCGGCGGGCTTCCCGGCTGCCCCAACTTCTACGAGATCATCCGCGACACAGGCGTGCGCGAGGAGCTCGCGGCGGGTTCGGTGACCACCGAGGTGGAGAACTTCCACGGCACCCATGAGGCGCTCGCGGGCAAGTCTTCGGGGGCGTGGCAGAAGCCGGACGACGTCTACGCGATGCACTCCACCGCCGGGGCCGGATACGGCGATCCGCTCCGGCGCGATCCCGACCGCGTCCTCGACGACGTCGAGAACGGCCGGGTCGGCAAGGCGGCGGCGTGGCAGCTCTACGGCGTCGTCGTCTCCTCCGGGAAGGTCGACCTGTCGGGCACCGACGAGCGCCGCGACGAGATCCGCCGCCGTCGGCTCGAGGGCGCCGCGGCGCCGATCGCCCCCGGCAGCGGCAGGCACGAGCCCGACGGCGCGCGGTCGCTCGGTGCCCACCTCGGCGTCGTCCACGCCGCCGGCGACGAGTTCCGCTTCGCCTGCCTCGAGTGCGGCACCGACCTGGGCGCCGCCGAGGGCGACTACAAGCGCGCCTGCGCCCGCGCGGAGGTGCCGCTGCAGGAGGTCAACGTGCTCGCCGTCGACCCCGGCCGATGGGTCGACGCCGACGTCGTCCTGCGCCAGTTCTACCGCCCCGACTGCGGCACCTCGATGGACACCGAGATGACCACGCGGGGGGCGGAGTCGCTGCGCGACATCGCGCTCGGGCAACCGGCCCAGCTCTTCCACCTGGTCGCGGCGGAGGCCTGAGCGATGGCGGCGGAGACCGGACGCGCGGCGATCGTCCAGGAGTACGGCGCGCCGCTGGAGATCGTCGAGTACCCGCTGCCCGAGCCCGAGCCGGGCGCCCTCGTCGTCGCGATCGAGGCGACGACGATCTGCGGCTCCGACGTGCACGGCTGGCAGGGCGCCTACGAGGGGATCCTCCCGGTCGAGCTGCCGTTGATCCTCGGCCACGAGGGCGCCGGGCGGATCGTCGCGGTCGGCGAGGGCGCCGAGCTCGACTCGATCGGCGCCTCGGTCGCGGTCGGCGACCGGGTCGTCTGGGCACCCGAGTCCTGCGGTCACTGCTGGGCCTGCACGGTCGCCAAACAGACGCCGCTCTGCCCCAACCGGCGCCTCGGGATGCTCGCCTCCGCCGCCCGCCCGCCGCACTTCGGCGGCATGTTCGCCGAGTACAGCTACGTCTTTCCCAAGGCGGGCCGCCTGCGGGTGCCCGACGAGCTGCCCACCGAGCTGGCCGCGGTGGCCACCTGCGCCGGGCGCACGGTGGTCAACGCGCTCGAGCGGGCCGGTCGGATCGACGCCCAGGACCGTGTCGTGGTGCAGGGAACGGGGCCGGTCGGGCTCTTCTGCGTGGCGATGGCGGCGGCCCACTCGCCGCGCCAGATCATCGCCATCGGCGCTCCCGACGAGCGGCTCGAGATCGCCCGCCGGTGGGGCGCCACGGAGGCGATCTCGATCGAGCGGATGGACCCCGCCGCCCGGCTCGACGAGGTCGTGCGGCTGACCGACGGCCACGGCGCCGACGTGCTCTTCGAGGCCTCCGGCGGCCGCGGCGCGGTCACCGAGGGACTGGCGATGGCCGCCCGCGCCGGCCGCTACGTCCTGATCGGCGCCACCGGCGCCGGCACCCAGGAGATCGAGCCCCACCGGATCATCAACAAGGGCCTCACCGTCCTCGGCTCCTTCAGCGGTGACATCGACTCCTTCCACAAAGCGATGCAGTTCATGGTCGCCAACCCGGGCGGGGTCGACTGGCAGGAAGTGGTCGGCCGCCGCTATCCGCTCGAGGGCCTCACCGAGGCGCTCACCGCGATGCGCGAGATGCGCGACATCAAGCCGGTGATCGTCCCGGGAGGGGTGACCTAGATGGCGACGATGGGGGAGATGGTGCGGGCGCTGGAGCGCTTCGCCGAGCGCCCGGCCCTGGTCACCGAGGCCGAAGGAGAGCTCACCTACGCCGACCTCCTGGCGCTGACCAACCGCTTCGCCAACGGCCTGCTCGCGGCGGGCCTCGAGCCGGGCGACCGCTTCGCCTTCCTGCTGCCGAACGGGGCGCGGATCGTCGCCGCCTACTACGCCTGCGCGACCACCGGCATCGTCGGCGTGCCGCTGGGCACGCGACTGCTCGAGGACGACCTCGTCCACCAGCTGCGGGACTCCGGCGCGGTGGCGGTCATGTACGCGCCCGAGTTCGCCGACAGGGTGGCCGGGCTCGCCCCGCGGGTCCCGGGCGTGCGCCTCTGGATCGGCGGGCAGGAGGAGGGCCCCGGTGCGAAGCCGGCGATCGAGGACTTCCTCGCCGCCGCCGACGAGCGCGATCCCGGCATCGAGGTCGGCCCCGACGACCCCTACTGCGTGATGTACACCGGCGGCACGACCGGCGTATCGAAGGCGGCGATCCAGACCCAGGAAAGCTGGGCGTACTGCATCAGGGACACGGTCGCGCAGCTGGGGATCGTCGCCGACGACCGCCACGCCGTGGTCCTGCCGATGACGCACGCCGCCTGGTTCACCGCCGCCGGGCACCTCGAGGCGGGCGCCCGCACCCACCTCCTGGTCAGCTGGGATCCGGAGCGGCTGCTGGCGCTGACCGAGGCCGAGGGCCTGACCAAGCTGCACATGCTGCCGACCCTGCTCGGCGATCTGCTGACCGTCGCCGAACGCGAGCGACCCGACGTCTCCACGGTCGGCCTGGTCAGCCTCGCCGGCTCGCCGATCCCGGTCGAGATGTACCGCCGCGCGCAGGCCATCTTCGGCGACGTGATCTGCAACATCTACGGGCTCACCGAGGCCTCCGGCCCGGTCACCTACCTGCTGCCCGCCGATCTGAACGAGGAGCGGCTGAAATCCGGCGGGCGGACCGGCACCGGGGTCGAGATGCGGATCGAGGCCGACCCCGAGGCGCCGCCGGAGAACGCAGGCATCGGCGAGATCCTCCTGCGCGGCCCGCAGATGACGCCGGGCTACCTGAACCGGCCCGAGGAAACCGCCGCCGCCTACGAGGGCGATTGGTTCCACACCGGCGACATCGGCTACATCGACGAGGAAGGCTTCCTCTACATCGTCGACCGCAAGAAGGAAATGGTGAAGACGGGTGGGTTCAACGTCTACCCGAAGGAAGTCGAGGAAGCACTCTACGCCCACCCCGACGTGATCGAGGCGGCGGTCTTCGGCGTCCCCGACCCGAAGTGGATCGAGGCGTTGCAGGCCTGCGTCGTCCTCCGCCCGGGCTCGACCGCCGACGCCGCCGAGCTTCGCGAGTTCACCCGCGAGGGCATCGCCGGCTACAAGGTGCCGAAGGAGATCCACGTCGTCGAGGCGCTGCCGCGCACCAACTTCGGCAAGTTCGACAAGAAGGCCTTGCAGATGAAGTACGCGCAAGAGGCCACGGCCTGATGGAATCCGGTTCGTTCGACGGCCAGGTGGCGATCGTCACCGGCGCCGCCCGCGGCATCGGCCGCGCGATCGCCGAGCGGTTCGCCATGGCGGGCGCCGCGGTGGCGGTGGCCGACCGGGACGCCGCCGCCGCCGAGGAGGCCGCCGGGGCGATCTCCGCGAGTGGCGGGACCGCCGCCGCGGTCGCCGTCGACATCGCCGACGTCGCCTCGATCGACGCGATGGTCGCGACCACCGCCGCGCGTCTCGGCGAGCCATCCGTGCTGGTCAACAACGCCGGACACGCCAGATTCGCCTTCGCCCTCGACCTGACCGAGGAGGAGTGGGACTACACCCACACGATCTGCACCCGCGGCACCTTCTTCGCCAGCCAGCGCGTCGCCCGGATGATGGCCCGCGCGGGGTACGGCCGCATCCTCAACCTCTCCTCGATGACGGCGCCGCTCGGCCACGCCCGCTACGCCGCCTACTCCTCTGCCAAGGGGGCGATCGAGGCGATGACACGGGTGCTGGCGGTGGAGCTCGGCGAGCACGGGATCACCGTCAACGCGATCGCCCCGGGCCCGGTGGAAACCGAGTTCGCCCGCGCCGCCCTGACCCCCGAGCGGCGCGCCCTGCGCCTCTCCCGGATGCCGGCCGGCCGCCTCGGCACGCCCGCGGAGGTCGCCGACGCCGCCCTCTTCCTCTGCCGCCCCGGAGCCGAGTGGATCACCGGCACGGTGCTCTCGATCGACGGCGGCTACACGGCGCACGGCGCCACCGAACTTCGCGAAGACACGAGCCACCCCGTGACCAAGAAGGAGTCATCAGCATGAAGCTGCACCTGCTCTCGCTGCCGAAAATGCCCGGCAACAACCAGGAACTCGCCGAACTCAAACCGATCGGCCGCAACGTCGAGCGTTACTCCCGGATGCTCAAGGAGGTCGAGGAGATCGCCCTGCTCGCCGAGGAGTACGGGTTCACCGCGTTCGGGACCACCGAGCACCACTTCCATACCGAGGGCCGCGAGGCGCTGCCGAGCCCGCTGCTCCTCTACGTGAAGATCGCCCAACAGACCAAGAACCTGATCTTCATGCCGACCTCGCTGGTGATGCCGGCGCGCGATCCGCTCCGCACGGCCGAGGACGTCGCCCTGTTCGACCAGATGTTCCCCGGCCGGCTCAAGTTCAGCGTCGCCCGCGGCTACCAGAAGCGTTGGGTGCAGACGCTGATGCAGGACGACAACGCCTACTCGAGCTTCAAACCGGAGGAGAAGGAAGCCGACCAGCGCAATCGCGAGATCTTCAACGAGTACCTCGACGTGATGATCAAGTCGTGGACCGAGGAAGCCTTCAGCTACGAAGGCGAGCACTACCAGGTGCCCTATCCGGCGAGCGGCATCGGCGGCTGGGCAGGCTGGGAGCTCACCCGTGATTTCGGCGCCGAGGGTGAGGTCGACGAGAACGGTGTGCTGCACAAGATCGGCGTGATCCCGGCGCCGGCGACGCAGCCCCATCCGGAGATGTTCGTGCCTTTCTCGGGCTCGCCGCAGACCCTGATCGACACGGCGAAACGCGGCTTCGGCGTCCTCCTGCTGGAGAGCAAGCCCGACAAGTTCCTCGAGCAGTGCCGGAAATACCAGCAGACGATGGCCGACGCCGGCCGCCAGGTCGGGCTGGGCGAGAAAATCGCCGCGGTCCGCCTGATCACGCTCGGCGACAGCTTCGAGGAGGCGATGGAAGTCGCGACCCGCACCAGCGGCTGGGACTTCTACGACTACTTCGCCAAGTTCGGTTTCGCCGAGCTGTTCCGCAACGAGGAAGACGACCCGAACGAATTCGTCAAGTTCAAAGACGCGCGCCACTGCGCCGAGCGGATGTTCGAGGCCGGCCATCTCATCTGCGGCACCACCGGCGAAGTCAACGAACAGATCTCCGAGCTGCAGAAGTGCTACGCGGACGGCGATCTGGAGTGGCTCTCGTGGGAGTTCTACCAGCAGGGCAATATCCCGCTGGACGAGCAGAAGCGTCAGATGAAGATGTTCGCCGACGACGTCTGGCCGAACTTCCGCGACTGAGCGGAAGGGACCCGCGGCAGATGATCGAGCGCGTCTCATTCGTGTGCCCCGTCGCCGACCTGGCGGCATCGGTCGACCGCTGGTCGGCTCTGCTGGAGGCGGAGCCGACCTTCGTCGACGGTGACCGTTGGGCCCAGTTCGACCTCGGCCCGGTGCGCGTCGCGCTGGCCGGGTCGGACCGGGCGAGCGAGGGGGCGGGCCTGATGATCAAGGTCGACGATCTCGAGGCCGCCCGGGCGGCGGCGACCGACCGCGGTTTCGCCGTCGGCGCGGTCGAGCAGGGCCCGCACGAGGTGCGCTGCCTGGTCGGCGACCCCGGCGGGGTCGAGTCGGTCCTCTACGCCGCCCGGCCCGCGGAGGCGCGGGCGTGAGCAGCGCCAGGGACGGGGCGGAGCTGGCGGGCCTGCGCGACCAGGTCACGCGGATCAGCGACGCGCGTGCGATCGAAGCCCTGAAGCACTCCTACACCAGCGCTCTCGACTCCGGCTACGACCTCGACCGGATCGCCTCCCTGTTCACCGCCGACGCCCGCTGGGTCGCCGACGGCTTCGGCGACCACCAGGGCCGCGACGCGATCGTCGACTTCTTTGCCGCCCTCTCGCGGACGGTGATCAAGGTGCGCCATTTCGCCACCTCGCCGTTGATCGAGTTCGGCGACGACGGGCGGACCGCGACGGCGCAGTGGAACCTGCTCTGCCTCTGCTCCCGCCGCCACCGCGACGATCCCGAGCGCGAGGTGCCGGTGGTCGAAGTCGGCACCTACCGCGACCGCCTGGTCAAGGTGGACGGGCGCTGGTACTTCGCCGAGCTCTCGGTCGAGGTGGCCTACAGCCGGCAGGTCTCCGAGTCGGTGAGGTCGCCAGGGCGATGACTCCCTTCGCCGAGGTCGAGGAGGCGATCGACGAGATCCGCCGCGGGCGGATGATCGTCGTCTGCGACGACGCCGACCGCGAGAACGAGGGCGACCTGGTCATGGCGGCCCGGTTCGCGACGCCGGAGACGATCAACTTCATGGCCAAGGAGGGGCGCGGGCTGATCTGCCTGGCGCTCACCGCGGCGCGCTGCGAGCAGCTCGGCCTCGACCTCATGGTCAACCGCGGCGAGGCGACGCTGGGAACGGCCTTCACCGACACGATCGGCGCCGCGGGGGGCTCGGGGACCTCGGCCCACGATCGTGCCGCCACGATCCAGGCCGCGATCTCCCCCGCGGCGTGCCCGACCGACATCACCGTCCCCGGCCACGTCTCGCCGCTGCGGGCGCGAGACGGCGGCGTGCTGAAACGGGCCGGCCACACCGAGGCCGCGGTGGACCTCGCCCGCCTGGCGGGCCTCGCTCCGGCCGGCGTGATCTGCGAGGTGATGAACGACGACGGCTCGATGGCGCGGCTGCCCGACCTCGTCCCCTACTGCGAACGGCATGGCCTGAAGATGATCACCGTCGCCGACGTGATCGCCTACCGCCGGCGCACCGAGAAGCTGGTCGAACGAGTGGTCGAGACGGCGCTGCCGACGACCTTCGGCGAGTTCCGCGCGCTTGGCTATCGGTCGCTGCTCGACGACTCCCACCACGTGGCGATGGTCAAGGGCGAGGTCAGCGGCCGTGCCGACGTCCTCGTCCGCGTGCACAACGCCTGTCTGGCCGGCGACGTCTTCCATGGGATCACCTGCGACTGCCACGCGCGGCTGGAGGAATCGATGGAGCTGATCGAGCGCGAGGGCGAGGGCGTCCTCGTCTACCTCTCTCGCGGCAGCCATGAGCTTGACGACCACCACCTCGGCGCCCAGATCCTCGATGATCTAGGCGTCCACGCCGACCTCACGGCGCGGCGAAGGAGGCGACTCGGGGGGGTTTGCGCGTGACCAAGGGGAGAGACCGCAAAGAGCAGATCCTTGCTGCCGCGACCCAGCTCTTCTACGAGCAGGGGTACGCGGGTGCCTCGATGAGCGGGTTGGCCCGCAACGTCGGCATCCTCAAGGGCAGCCTCTACCACCACTTCGGCTCCAAGGAAGACCTGCTGGTCCATATCTTCGCCCAGGCGACCGAGGAGACGGTGGAGATCCTCGCCGCGATCGAGGCGACCGAGGCGCCGCCGGTGCAGCGGATCGAAGCCTTCGTCTGCGCCTGGTCGCTCTGGTACCTGGAGAACCTGGAGATGGTCAGCGTCTACCTGGCCGAGTGGAAGCACCTCAGCCCGGCCCGCCTGCGCAGCGCCCTGGAGACGCGGCGGGGGGTCTACGACCGGGTCGAGAAGCTGATCGGCGAAGCTTGCGACGCGGGCGAGGCGGCGCCCTCGCTCGACCGTCGCTATGCCGCTTTCTACCTTCTCTCGGTGATCAACGGGCTGCCCGCCTGGTACCGACGCGACGGCGCCGACCCGCCACAGGCGATCGCCGACGCGCAGGCGCGGATGATCGGCCGCATGGTCCGCTGCGGCGACGGCAGTCGTAGCCAGGGACCGTTCACGGTCGATCCGGACGGGGGCGACGGACGGCCCGCCGACACCGAGGCCGACCGCCAGGCCGAGCTCCTCGCCGCCGCCACCGCCGCCTTCCACGAGGAGGGATACGACCGCACCAGCCTGCAGGACATCGCCGACCGGACCTCGCTCTTCCGCGGCAGCCTCTATCACTACATGGACTCCAAGGAAGGCCTGCTGGCGGAGATCTTCGAGCGCGCGACGGCCGAATCGTTCGCCCTTCTCGAGCAGATCGAGAGCGGCGATTGCACCGCGGTGGACCGGCTCTACCGCTTCGTCGGCTCCTGGTCCCTCTGGTACCTGCGCAACCTCGAGGTCGTCTCGGTCTACGTCGACGAGTGGCGCCACCTGAGCGGTGAGCGGCACGAGCGTGCGGTGGCGACGCGGAGGCGCGCCTACGAAGTCGTCGAGGGCTACGTCGCCGAGGTGTTGGGCGAGGAGGCGCGGGAGCGTGAACCGCGCTACGCGGCACTCCTGATCCTCGCCGCGATCAACGGGCTGACCGGCTGGTATCGGGCCAACGGCCCCGACCGGCCGGAGCAGATCGCCACCGCCTACGCGGAGATGGCGACGGCACTGGTGGTCGGTCGGACCGCCGAGCCCGACCTCTCCTCGGAGGTGGCCTGAGTGGTCGCCGGGGCCGGCCCCGATCCGTCCCACTTCCGCCAGGTCCTCGGCCACCTGCCGACCGGGGTGACCGTGGTCACGGCGTTCGGCGAGGAGCCGGTGGGGATGGCCGCCAACTCGGTCACCTCGGTGTCGCTGCAACCGCCGTTGCTCCTGATCTGTCCGGCGCGCACCTCGACCACCTGGCCCTTGCTGCGCGAGGCGGGGCGCTTCTGCGTCAACGTCCTCGCCCACGGCCACGAAGAGGTCTCGCGCCAGTTCGCCGCCTCGGGCGTCGACCGCTTCGCGGGGGTGGCCTGGCATGAGCGCCGGGCGGGGCCCGCATTGGACGAGGCGGTGGCCTGGATCGACTGCGAGATCGACGCCGAGCACCCGGCCGGGGACCACACGATCGTGATCGCCAAGGTGCTCGACCTCGACGTCTCCGGGGCCTACCGGCCGCTGGTCTTCTTCGGCGGTCGCTACGGCACCTTCGCGCCCTTCGAGGGCGACCCGAACGCCTGAACCGATTCGCGCATAATCTACCGACTGGAAGGTTGGCTCAGAGGTGTCTCAAACTGAGCCGATCTACTTGACTCTGCGCAATTATTTGGCTTTATAACTGGGATTGCGGCGTCTTTGTGGCTGCGGGGACAGGTGGTTGACAGGCCCGAAAACAGGCTCTAGTCTTCCCGACCAACCGTTTGGGTCGTAAGCGGAGCGTTCGGGAAGACGCGAATCGGGTTCGGGAAAGAGAAAGGGTCTGGAGAGATGGGTTTGGAGGTGGTCGCCGATGCCTAAGGCAGTCGTCGCCGGAGCCAGCGGTGTGGTCGGCAACGCGGTGGTCGAGCGCCTGCTCGAAGGGAGCCGCTACGAGGTCGTCGCGCTCTCCCGTCGCACCCCGGAGATCACCGCGACGCGCGAGTTCGTGCACCTGCCGGTGGACCTCACCGACGCCGCCGCGGCCCGCGCCGCCCTGGCCGGCGAGCCCGGTGTCACCCACCTCGTCTTCGCCGCGCTGACCGAGCAGCCGGGGCTGATCAGCGGCTGGTCGGACCGCGGGCAGATGGAGCTGAACCTCTCGCTCTTCCGCAATACGCTCGACCCGCTGATCGAGGCGGGCAGCCTCCGCCACGTCACCTTGATGCAGGGGACCAAGGCCTACGGCAGCCACCTGAAGCCGATCCCGGTGCCGGCCCGTGAGCGGGCCCCGCGCGACGACCACGAGAACTTCTACTGGCTGCAGGAGGACTACCTGCTCGAGCAGCTGCCGAGCCGCGGCATCGCCTGGACGATCCTGCGCCCGCAGCTGGTGGTCGGCCGCGCCTGGGGGGTGGCGATGAACCTGCCGCCGGTGCTCGGCGCCTACGCGTCGCTGCGCCGCGAGGAAGGCGAGCCGTTCTCCTTCCCCGGCGGCGTCCCTTACGTCACCGAGGCCGCCGACGCGCGGCTGGTCGCCGAGGCGATCGAATGGGCGGGGAACTCGCCGCTCGCCGTCAACGAGCGCTTCAACCTGACCAACGGCGATGTCTTCGAGTGGCGCCACCTCTGGCCCGCGATCGCGGCGACGCTCGGGGCCGAGGTCGGGCCCGACGTCTCCTTCTCGGTGGCCGAGTACTTCGCTGACAAGGAAGACGCCTGGCGCCGGATCGTCGCCCGCGAAGGGCTGCGGCCGACGACCCTGCGGGAGCTTTGTGGCGAGGCCCACCACCTGGCCGACTACATCTTCGCCCACGGTGCCGTCGATGCGCCGCCGCCGGGCTTCTCCAGTCGGATCAAGATCACCCAGGCGGGCTTCTCCAGCGTCTACGACACCGAGGAGACCTTCTGTCACTGGCTGCGCGACCTGATCGGTCGTCGGGTGATCCCGGGGCCGGCGAGGGAGGCGCTTTGAGCCGCAAGGACTTCATCGCACAGCTGCGCACGGTGACGCCGCTGAAGGTGATCACGGCAGGCGTGATCGCGATCCTGATCTTCTCCGAGCTGACGATCAGCGGCGGGCTGCTCGCCCAGAGCACGCTCTCGACCGTCCTGCCGGCGCTCTCGATCCTGATCATCATCGCGATCGGCCAGTCCTTCGTCGTCGGCACCGGCGGCATCGACCTGAGCGTGCCGGCGACCGTGACCTTGATGGGGGTGATCATCCTCAAGGCCTCCGAAGGCAAGAACGGCGGTCTGCTCGAAGCGCTGATCATCTGCGCGGTCGCCTGCATCGTGATCGGGCTGATCAACGGCATCCTGGTCGAGGGCCTGCGGCTCAACCCGCTGGTCGTCACCCTCGCCACCGGCCAGTTGATCCTCGGCTTCCTGCGCCTCTACGGGGGCGAAATCCTGCCCGCCTCGAACGTGCCGCCGCAGCTCGCGCATTGGGCGGGTGACACGATCGTCGCCGGGGTCAGCTACCTCTTCGTGATCGCGATCGTCTTCACCCTCCTGGGGACGGTCTTCCTCCACCGCGTCGTCCAGGGACGACGCCTGGTCGCCTCGAGCGCCTCCGAGCGCTCGGCCTTCCTCGCCGGGCTCTCGGCGCGTCGCTACCGGATCCTCGCCTACGTGATCGCCGCCTTGAGCTACGGGCTCGGCGGCGTGCTCGCCAGCGGTGAAGTCGGCACTCCCGACCTGACGCTCGGTGAGCCGTACCTGCTGCTCAGCATCGTCGCCGTGGTCCTGGGCGGTGCTGCCCTGAACGGCGGCCGGGTCAGCCCGGTGGCGACGATGCTGGGCGCCGTCTTCATCTACCTCCTCGACTACGACCTTCGGGTGAAGGGCCTGTCAGGGGGACTCAGGGAAGCAGTGCAAGGGGCGGTGCTCGTACTCGGCCTGACCCTTGTCTTCGTTGTCCAGAACCCGCCCAGGTTGCGGGCTGTCGTGGCGCGGCTTCGGGGCGACAAGGCCCCACAGGAGTCGTCGACCGCCGCATGAACTCAAACAGAGGAGAGAAACAAGACATGGTCCGTAAATCGATGGCAAGTCGGTGGTACCTCGCCTTGCTGGTGCTCGCCTTGGCAGCCGTCTTGGGCGTGGTCGCCGCGGGCTGCGGCGGTGGAGGAAGCTCGAGCTCCAGCGAAAGCACGCAGGCCGAAGAACCCGCCGAAGAAACCGAAGCGACGGGCGAAGGCGAAGAAGCCTCCGCGGGCTCGACCGAAGTGACCGCCGCGACCGAAGAACTGATGTCGCAGGCGATCGGCGTGCCCTACGAAGAAGGCGAGTTCGAAGAAGTCGGGATCGAAGCCTTCAACCATGCGGCCGAAAGCCTCGAACTCACCCCCGAACAGGAAGAACTGGCGTTCGAATGCTGGTCGAAGTCGAGCTGCACCCTGGGCAGCGGCGAACTGACCCTCGGCGTCGCCGACGGCTTCGGTGGCAACACCTGGCGAAAAATGACCAAGATGGAATCGATCCTCCAGGCGTTGACGTACCCCGAAATCGGTAAGTACATCTACCTGGACGCGGAAGGCGACCTGGCGAAAATGCAGGCGAACATCCGCAGCCTGAGCGCCCAGGGCGCGCAGGTGATCCTCACCTACGACGACTTCGGTACCGCGGTCGTCCCGGCCTTCCAGGCAGCACAGCGGGCCGGAGCGGTGATCTCCAACTACGTCGGTCCGGTGGATGGCGCGAGCACCGATGCGCTGACCAGCCAGGTCGTCGTCGAATGGTGTACGACCGGCAAGACGATGGCGGATTCCGCCGCCGAAATCCTCGGTGAAAAAGGCAGCATCGCCCTGTTCGGCGGGCCTCCCGGCAACCCCGAGGGTGAAGTGTGGTGGGGCTGCGCAGAAGAAGAGCTGAGCGAAAAATACCCGGAAATGACCGTCTCCTATAAGGGTGACACCGAATGGACCCCGGCCAGCGCGGCAAAGGCTGCCTCGGCGGCGATCGCCTCCGGCAAGCCGATCGACGCGATCCTGTACGACTACGCCGAACCGTGCACCAACATCGTCGAAGCGTACGAAAAGGCCGGTAAGACGCCGCCGGCGATCGTCGCCGTCAACCAGAGCAACGGTCTGATCAAGAACTGGACCGAACGTCAGGGTACGAAGAACGCCTACGAATTGGAGCAGACGTCCTCGCTGGCGTACGCGTCCCGGATCTCGCTCACGGCGCTGATGCGCGCGGTGAACGGTGAAGAAGCGCCGGCAGAGATCGAACTCCCGGTCAAATTCGTCCCGGCCGACAAGTCACAGTACGAAAAGGGTAAGCCGAGCTCGTTCCCGGGCCCGACGATCCTGGTGCCGGAATCGCTCACCGAAAAGATGCTCGCGGGCGAATAGCCGCGGACCGGCCTGCGGGCCCGGGGACCAAGCGCCCCGGGCCCGCGGCCATCTCTTCCACCTTCCACTCCACCACTGACGACAACTGACACCTATGCCCGTCAAAGATCAGAAGACCGCCACCGGCCAGGCCGCACTCGATGTCCGGGGGATCTCGAAAGCCTACGGCGTGGTCCGCGCGCTCGAACCGGCGTCGCTGACCCTCCGGCCCGGGGAGATCCACGCCTTGGTCGGCGAGAACGGCTCCGGCAAGTCGACCTTCGTCGGCATCGTCAGCGGCACCGTGCGGCCCGATCAGGGGACGGTGACGGTCGGTGCCGAGACGCTGCGCCGACTCAGTCCCGCGGTCGCCCAGAACCACGGCGTCCTCACCGTCTTCCAGGACGGCTCCATCCTTCCCCAGCTGACCGTCGCCCAGAACCTCTACCTCGGCACCCCCGCCGAGCAGCGTCCCGCGTACCGCGGCCACGAGAAGTGGGCTGCCGACCGGCTCGGCGAGTGGGGCCTCGGCAGGCTCGACGTCAGCGCGTCGGCCGCCGGCCTTTCCCCCGGCGATCGCCAGACCCTCGAGATCACCCGCGCGGTGGCCTCGCAGCCGCGCCTCCTGCTGCTCGACGAGGCGACCTCCGCCCTCGACGCGAGCGGCGTCGACAACGCGCTCCAACTGATGCAGAAGGCCGCGGCGAGCGGCTGCGCGGTGATGTTCGTGACCCATCGCCTCTCCGAGGTGTTCCGGGTCGCCGAGAACATCTCCGTCCTCCGCGACGGTAAGTGGCAGGGCACCCACCGCGCCGACAGCACCGACGCCAGGGGCCTGGTCGATCTGATGGCCGGGACCAGCGTCGACACCGAGTTTCCTCCCAAGGCGTCCCCCGACGAGGTCGGCGGGGTCGTGCTCGGGGCCCGTGATCTGGCGGGCCCCGGATTCGGCCCCGTCGACATCTCCGTCCGCGCGGGGGAGATCGTCGGCATCGCCGGCGCCGACGACAACGGCCAGGTCGGCCTCCTCCGCGGGCTCGCCAGGATCGGTGCGCCCTCCGGCGGGCTGACGATCTGTGGTGAGTCGGTGGTCGGCTACGGCGACGCGATCGACGCCGGGGCGATCTACCTCTCCGGCGACCGCGCCGAGGAGTCGCTCTTCCGGTCGCTGCCGATCCGCGAGAACCTCACCGTCGGCATGCTCGACAAGCTGAGCCGCTGGGGCGTGATCGGCCGGCAGGCCGAGCGCGACCTGGTCAGCGACACGGTCGACGCCTTCGGCATCCGGATGGGCTCGGCGGAGGCCCCGCCGACCTCGCTGTCCGGCGGCAACCAGCAGAAGGTGGCACTGGGCCGCGTGCTGGCGGGCGAACCGCGGGTCCTGCTCGCCGAAGAGCCGACCCAAGGCGTCGACGTGCGCTCCCGCATGGACATCTACAACCTGCTCCGCGACGCCGCCAAGCGCGGGCTCGCGGTCGTCCTGGTCTCCTCCGACGCCTCCGAGCTGGTCGGCCTCTGCGACCGCATCGTGGTGATGTCGCGCGGGCGCCTGGTCGCCGAGCTGGCGGCCGAAGGCGCCACCGAGCAGTCGGTGGTCGACTCCTTCACCGCCGCCGGCCACGGCGAGGCGGGACCCGTCGCGCCGGCGACGGCCGCAGAGGAGCGCCCCGAGGCCCGGCCCGGCCCGGGCCGGCTGAAGGCGATGTTCACCCGCCACGAGAACGGGCCGCGGCTCGGCCTCCTGGCCCTGCTGCTGGTGCTGATCGGAGCCTACGCGCAGAGCCAGAACAGTGTCTTCCTCAGCCACGCGAACGTCTACAACCTGCTCTTCCTGGCGATGCCGCTGGCGGCGATCGCGATCGCCGAGTTCGTCGTCCTCTTCGTCGGTGAGATCGATGTCTCGGTCGGTGCGGTGATGGCCTTGACGATCGTGCTGATGTCGGTGTTCGTGCAGAGCGGCGACTTCGTTCCGGCCCTGCTGCTGTCCTTGCTGCTGGCGATCCTGCTCGGCTGCGTGGTCGGCTCGCTGAACGCGGCGGTGGTCGAGGGCGCCCGGCTCTCGCCGTTCATCGCCACGATCGGCATGCTCGGCATCGTCAACGGGGTCGGGCTGATGATCCGCCCGACCGCTTCGGGGATCATCAGCCCCTCCCTGCTGGAAGGGCTCTCGAAGGAAGTCTGGGTGCTGCCCTGGGCCTTCGTCGTCCTCGTCGTCCTCGCCCTGGTCGCCGATTGGGCCTTGCGCTCGACCGGCACCGGGCTGCGCCTGCGCTCGGTCGGGCTGAATGCCCAGTTCGCCCACCGCCTCGGGGTCAACTCGCGCCTCGTCCGCTCGAGCGCCTTCATCGTCTGCTCGGCGCTGGCGGGCTGCGCCGGGGTCCTGCTGTCGGCCCAGATCGCCACCGGCGACCAGACCGTCGGCTCCAGCTACCTGCTGCTGGCGATCGCCGCGCCGGTCCTCGGCGGGGCCAGCCTCGCCGGTGGCCACGGCACCTTCCTCGGCTGCGTGCTCGGCGCCTGCCTCCTGATCGTCGTCCAGAACCTGACCGCCACGCTCGGCATCAGCGATGCCTACGCCTACCTCATCACCGGCGGTCTGACGATCCTCGCCCTGTTGCTCTACACCAGCAGCGCCGGGGCGGCGATCGGCAATTACATCCGCTCGCTGCGGCTGCGCTTCGGCAATGCCGCGGCGGCCGAGGAAGGAGCAGGCTGATGCCCGAGCCGGTGAAGGTCCACGACCTCTTCGCCCACAAGTCCGACATCTCGGTGGAGGAGTTCCACCGCTACTGGGCCTCCGGGCACGCCGAGCTGGCCTGCACGTTCCCGCAGATCAAGCACTACGTGCAGGCCCACCGGATCGACGAGTTCGTGCCGCCCGCCGGGCTCGGCCCGACCTGGCCCGACGGCTGCGCCGAGACCTGGTACGACAGCGTCGCCTCGATCGACGAGATGGTCGCCTCGCCGCGCTTCTCGGCCGAGTTGATGGTCGACGAGACCAGCTTCATGGACCTCGACAACCCGCGGCCGCTGCTGGTCTCGCGGGAGGAGCTGCTCGACGAGGACGGCTTCGAGCCCGAGGGCGAGCGTGGGGTGAAGCTCCTGATCTTCGCCGCCTGTCCCGCCGGGACGAGCCGCGAGGACTTCCTCGCCGCCTGGACCGGTGGCGACGACGTGGCGCTGGGGCGCAAGCTCGGTGCCACCCGGCACGTGGTCTGGACGCCGATCACCGAGGGCGGCGTCCAGATCCAGAACGACCTCGACTCCGGCGACGACGAGAAGCAGGCCGGCGGCGGCTCCTACGACGGGGTGCGTGAGCTCTGGTGGAGCGACGAAGCCGCGATGGCCGCGGCGACCGCCGCCGACAACGAGGTCTGGCAGGAGCTGCTGCGCCTCGACGCGATCGATGCCGCGCGGTCGATGACCCTGCCCGCGCGAGAGCGCGTGATCATCCTCTGACGTGGCGACGCCACCACCTCAGCGCGGCGGGGGTGGCGCGGCGATCCCGGTGCGGCGCGGCGGGCGCCGGAACCGCCGGCCGGAGCTGGTCGAAGCCGCGATCTCGGTCTTCCACCAGAAGGGCTACGCCTCCGCCTCGATCGAGGACATCGCCGCCGCGATCGGCGTCCGCAAGGGCAGCGTCTACCACTACATCGACTCCAAGGAAGACCTGCTGGCGCGCATCTTCGAGCAGTCCGACGAGCAGTCCTTCGGGCTGATGGAGGAAGTCCGCGCGCTCGACCTGCCGGCCACCGAGCGGTTGCACGCCTTCGCCCGCACCTGGACCCTCTGGTACATGGCCAACATCGAGCGCGCCTCCGTCTACCTGCGCGACTGGAAGCACCTGACCGGGGCCCGCCGCGAAAAGGTGCGGGCGGTGCGGCGCGAGTACCTCGACGGGGTGGAGGCGATGGTCGAGGACGTGAAGCGCGAGGGCAAGGCCGACCCGGCGCTCGACACCCGCTTCGCAAGCTTCTTTCTCTTCTCCGTGATCAACGGCTTGGTCGCCTGGTACCGGCGCGACGGAACCGACTCGGCCGAGGTGATCGCCGACGCCTACGCGGAGATGATCGTCGGCACGATCGTCGGCACGCGGGTAGGCCCATCCCTCGATGGCTGATTCCAACGCCCTCGTCACGACCGCGATGCAAGCTTTGGTGTCGCCATGACGACGTCAATGCTTGCATCGAGGCCTCGGGCCCTTATCCCGGGCCCGGAGGGGGGACCGAAGGCGCACGCGGGTGTGACGTTCCCGGTTCCCTGAAACTCCCTCAACCGCCTAGCTCGTCTCGTATCGAGACATCGGCCGCGGGCCGGGTGCCCGAGGCTTAGGGACGATGAGCGTCGAGCCCCCGATCGTGCCGCCGCCGAGCCCCGACGTGAGCGTCGGCGAGCTGGTCTCGCGCACGGCGGGACGGACCCCGGACAAGCTCGCGCTGAAGCTCCGCGAGACCGGTGAGACCCGCACCTATGCCGAGCTCGACCGGCGCGGCACGCGGCTGGCCAACGGCCTGCTCGGGATCGGGTTGCGGCCCGGCGACCGGCTCGCCACCTGGGTCGAGGACCGCGCCGAGTACGTGGAGCTCTACGTCGCCGCCGCCAAGGCGGGGCTGCGGGTGGCGCCGATCAACGCCCGCTTCGTCGCCGCCGAGGCCCGCCACATCCTGGAGGACTCCGAAGCCACGGCGCTCGTCTGGACGCCGGGGCTCGCCGCCCAGGTGGAGGCGCTCGGCGTGGGGGGGACGCCGGCGATCACGATCGGCATCGGCGATGCGCCCGCCGCGCACGCGCTGGAGGACCTGATCGCGGCCGGTGCCGAGGAGGCCCCGCCGCCGCCCGACCCCGGTGAGACCTTCATCCTCGGCTACACCAGTGGCACCACCGGCAAGCCGAAGGCGGCGATGTTGAGCCACCGGGCGGTGGTCGCCGCCGGGCGCGGCAACTACGTCTCCTACCGGCTCTCCGCCGACGCCGTCTTCGGGCTCACCGGGTCGATGTCGTTCGTCGCCGTCGTCCCCGCCCACGTGATCTGCGCCCTCGGGCTCGGGGCCACGCTGGTGATGATGGGCAGATACGACGTGGCGACGCTGATCGAGACGATCGAGCGCGAGGGCATCACCTTCACCTACTGTCCCTCGCCGCTGTTGGCTGAGTTCGCCGCCGCGGTGAAGGCGGCGCCGCAGCGGGTACGGACCCTCCACTCGGTGATGCACTCGGCCTCGAAAGCCGACCCGAAGGTGCTGAAGGCGGTCTACGAGGCGGTCGGCGACCGGCTGATCGAGGGCTGGGGGATGACCGAGAACTCCGGCTCGCTCGCCACCGCCACGGTGCCCGCCGACTACCTCGATGCCGATCGCGACGACACCGTCTTCTCGACCGTCGGCCGCGCCGCCGTCGGCTGCGCTGTGCGGGTGGCCGGCGAGGACGGCGAGGAGCTGCCCCACGACGGCGAGACGATCGGCAACCTGGCCTTCCGCTCGCCCGGCCAGGCGAGCGGCTACTGGAACCGTCCCGAGGCGACCGCCGAGGCGATGGTCGACGGCTGGATCTTCACCGGCGACCTCGGCTCGATCGACGCCGACGGCTACGTGCGGGTGACCGAGCGGCGCACCGATCTGATCGTCAGCGGCGGCATGAACGTCTATCCGAGCGAGGTCGAGCAGTGCATCAAGGGGCTCGACGGGGTCCTCGACGTCGGCGTCGTCGGCGTCCCTCACGAGCGCTGGGGCCAGGCCGTGGTCGCCGCGGCCGTGGTCGCCGCCGGTGGCCCCGACGAAGCGGCGATCATCGCCCACTGTCGCGAGCACCTGGCCAGCTTCAAGAAGCCGAGCGAGGTCGTCTTCATGGACGAGCTGCCCTACACGGCGACGCAGAAGCTGGCCCGCGCGGTCCTGCGCGAAGAGCTGGCGCGGGACCGCCCGGCCACCTGACCCTCAGAGGTCGGCGGCGTCGTCCTCCCAGTCGAGCCGGATACGGGTCAGGGCCATCGACTGGATGAACCACTCGCCGTCGAGCCGGCTGTACGTTTCGTGGTAATGGCCGTAGCCGCGGAAGCCGCTGCCATCGGCGAAGACGATGAAGTCGTGGAATCCCCAGGTGCCCTTGGCGGTGTCCTCACCGGTGATCTCGATGATCGGCGTGTGGCCCTCGTGGACGGAGACGCTCTCGGCGTGCGCGGCGGCGATGAAGTCGTGGATCTGCTCGCGCCCTCGGGCCACCCAGGGCGGTCCGTCGGGGCCCGGGTCGATCGGTCGGCCGCGGTGGTGCTCCTTCTCGACGTCGAGATCCAGGAGGCCGTCGGGGGCGAAGACACCGGCGTAGGTGACCCAGTCCTTGGCGTCGATGGCGATCAGGTACCGCGCCTTCAGCTGCTTGATCTCCTCGATCGCGGTCAGCCGTTCGAGGGCGTCCATAGGTCCTCCTTGGTCGTGATGGCGGTCACTTGACGGTGGTCAGGACGACGACCCCGCCGATCACCAGCAGGGCACCCGCGACCCGGCCGACGGTGAGCGCCTCGGAGAGGAAGATCGCCGCCAGCACCAGGGTCACGACCGGGTAGGCGGCGGTGATCGGCACCACCTTGGCCGCCTCGCCGGTGCCGAGCGCGAGGTAGAGCAGGATCAGCGAGCCGACCGCCAGGGCACCCGAGGCGAAGGCCCAGAAGAGGTTGATGCCGGAGCCGCCGAGCTTGATCTCTCCCAGCGACGCGAAGACGATCGTGGCGACGACGTAGACGGCCATCGTCGCCGCGATCCCGGCTTGCCATGACACCGTGCGCAGGGCAAGCTTGCTGGTCACCCCGAGAGCCCCGACGAGGACCACGTAGCCGAGCGTCGGGATCAGCCAGCGTGCCATTGCCTCGCCTCCTCGGCGGCTCGTCCCCAGGACATGCCGCCGTCGACCAGCAGCGTCTCCCCGGTGATGAAGGAGGCGGCCTCGGAGGCGAGGAAGCAGATCGCCGCGGCGGGCTCCTCGGGGGCGGCGACGCGCCCCAGCGGCACGTCGGCACTGAAGTCCTCGGCGCCGATCATCCGCGTCGCGGTCGGGCCCGGGAGGACGGCGTTGACCCGGACCCCGGCCGCGGCTCCCTCCAGGGCCGCCACCCGGGTCAGCGAGACGACCGCCTCCTTCGAGGCGCTGTAGGCGCCGAGCCCGGGCAGGGGTCGCACCGCCGTCACCGAGGAGACGTTGACGATCGCCCCGCCCCGCTCGGCCAGGTGCGGCATCGCGTATTTGGTGCCGAGGAAGACGCCGCCGACGTTGATCGCGAAGACGCGGTCGAAGGCGGCCGGGTCCTGGTCGACGAGCGGGGTCGGGTGGCCGGTCGCGCCGGCGTTGTTGACGAGCACGTCGAGCCGACCGAAGCGCGCCAGCGCGGCGGCGACCATCGCCTCGACCTCGCCGGGCTCGGTGACGTCGACCGTGCGCGCCTCGACCTCGGCGCCGCCGTCGGCCAGCTCGGCGGCGGCCTGCTCGACCTCCTCGCGGCGGTCGGCGAGGAGCACCGCGGCGCCCCGGGCGGCGAGCGCGGCGGCGGCGGCCCGGCCGATGCCACCGGCGGCGCCGGTCACGATCGCCGCGCGGCCGAGGAAGGACTTCGCGGTCTCCCGGTCTCCGGCAGTGGTCATCGAGCCGACCCTAAGCGGGCCAGGCGCGCGCGGTGGGGGATCGTCTCGTACTGAGACGCAATCGCGGGGCCGTTCGCGGCGATGGTTGCCGGGGACCGCGAAGGAGGGATCGATGGAGCTTGCAGACAAAGTCGCGGTGGTTACCGCGGGCGGGTCGGGGATCGGCCGGGCGACCAGCCTCCGCTTCGCCGAGGAGGGTGCCGCGGTGGCGGTGGTCGACATCGACGGTGAGGCCGCGGCGGGCACGGTGGCGGCGATCGAGGCGGCCGGCGGGTCCGGCTCGGCCCACGCCGTCGACTGCTCCGATTCGGCGGCGCTGAAGGCTCTCTTCGACGAGCTCGGCGAGCGCTACGCGCGCCTCGACGTGCTCTTCAACCACGCCGGGATCCCCAACCGGCACGGGATCGCCGACGTCGAGGACGCCGACTTCGACCGCGCCGTCGGGGTCAATTTGCGCAGTGGCTTCTTCGCCACCCGTTATGCCCTGCCGCTCTTTCGCCGCTCCGGCGAAGGCGGCACGATCGTCTTCACCGCCTCGACCGCGGGGATCGTCGCCTCGATGACCAGTCCGCTCTATGCGATGACCAAGCACGGCGTGGTCGGCCTCGTCCACTCGCTCTCCCAGATCCTCGCCGACGAGGGGATCCGCGTGAACGCCGTCTGTCCAGGCCCGGTGAAGACGCCGATGCTGCCAGGCTTCATGGGCAAGGGGCCGGAGGAGGCCGACTGGGTCGCCGAGCACTACGGCGGCGACAACGCGCTGAAACGGGTGGCGCAGCCGGAGGAGATCGCCGAGGCGGTCCTCTTTCTCGCCACCGAGCGCTCCAGCTACATCACCGGCGTGCCATTGCCGGTCGACGCCGGGTTCCTCGCCAGATGACGGACGGCGGCGCCCCCACCGCGATCGCCGTGGCCGACCGGCTCGAGCTGCTCGAACTGCACGCCCGCCTCGCCGGGGCGATCGATTTCGGCGACGCCGGCGGCTGGGGTGCGCTCTTCACCGAGGACGGCGTCCTGCGCACCAGCCGCGGAACCGTGCTGCAGGGCCGGGTCGAGCTGGCCCGCTTCGCCGGCGAGTGGTTCGAGCGGCACTCGGGCCGCTATCGCCACGCGACCTGGAACCACCGCTTCGAGGCGCGCGGCAAGGATGACGCCGAGGGCACCTGTTACGCCGCCGTCCTACGGAGTGGCGGCGGCGACGTGGCGATCGAGTTCACCGCCTTCTACCGCGACCGCTTCCGGCGCCGGCCGGAGGGCTGGCTGCTGCACGAGCGCGACGTCGCGATCGACCGAACACAACCGGAGGGAGATTGAGATGAGCGACGGCCCGGGCAGCAACGACAACTGGGGACGCTGGGGTGAGGACGACGAGCGCGGCGCACTCAACCTGCTCACGCCGGAGCGGGTCCTGGAGGCGCTCTCGACGGCGAAGAGCGGCCGTATCTTCCCGCTCGGGGTGCCGATCCAGCGCAGCGGCGTGCCCAACGTCGAGTACCGCGGGATCCCCCAGCGGCTGACCATGGTCAACCACTCCGACGAGGCGATGTTCGAGTCCTTCGGCGGCTCCCCCGGCACCGGCTGCAACGAGGACGTGCTGGTGATGGCCTCGCACACCACCACCCACATGGACGCGCTCTGCCACGTCTACCACGAGGGCGCCGTCTACAACGGCTTCCCGGCCGAGGACTTCCCGCCCTACCTGGGGGCGCCGAAGTGCGGGATCGAGAAGTCGGGCGGCGTGGTCGCCCGCGGGGTGCTGATCGACGTCGCCGCCCACAAGGGGGTCGACTGGCTCGATCCCGGCTACGTGGTGACGCTCGAGGACGTCGAAGGGGCGCTCGCGGCGCAGGGCATCGAGTTGCGCGCCGGCGACGCGATGATCGTCCGCACCGGCTGGCTCGAGTGGTTCTTCGCCAACCAGGAGATGTCGCTGGTGCAGCCGGGGATCGGCCTCGACGTCGCCCGTCTCTTCGCCGCCCACGACCCGGTCGTCGTCGGCGCCGACAACACCGCGGTCGAGGCCCAGCCGTTCGACCGCGAGGAGTTCCTCGGCTGCCACGTGGAGCTGCTGCGCAACCGCGGCGTCCATCTGGTCGAGCACCTGAAGCTGGACGAGCTGTCCAAGGAGAAGGTCTATGAGTTCGTCTTCTTCGTCAGCCCGCTGCTGATCACCGGCGCCACCGCCAGCCCGGTCAGCCCGATCGCGATCGCCTGATGGGTGCCCTCGACGGCAAGGTCATGGTGGTCGCCGCCGGCGGGTCGGGGATCGGCCGGGCGGCGGCGCTGAAGCTCGGCGCCGCCGGCGCCACCGTCGCGATCGTCGACCTCGACGGCGCCGCCGCCGAGGCGGTGGCGAGGGAGATCGAGGCGGCCGGCGGCAGCGCCTCCGGCCACGCCGCCGACTGTGCGGTGGTCGCCGAGCTGGAGCGCTTCGTCGGCGAGGTCGCCGAGCGCCACGACCGGGTCGACGGCTTCCTCGGCAATGTCGGCATGCCGAATCCTCATGGGATCGACGGGATCACCGAGGCCCAGTGGCAGCGGACGATGGACGTCAACCTGAAGAGCAACTTCTTCCTCACCCAGAAGCTGCTGCCGCTGATGCGCGCCTCGGGGGAGGGCGGCTCGATCGTGTTCACCGCCTCCGCCGCGGGCCTGGTCGCCTCGCGGACGACGCCGCTCTACACCCTGACCAAGGCGGGGCTGATCGGCCTCGCGAAGTCGCTTGCCGTCCACCTCGCCGAGGAGGGGATCCGCGTCAACGCGGTCTGCCCCGGCCCGGTGCGGACGCCGATGCTGCCCGGGTTCATGGAAAAGGGGGCGGAGGCGACCGACGAGGTAGCCGAGCTCTATTCCTCGCGGGTGCCGCTCGGCCGGGTGGCGGAGGCCGACGAGGTCGCCGATTCGATCCTCTACCTGCTCTCCGACGCCTCCAGCTACGTCACCGGGGTGCCGTTTCCGGTCGACGGCGGCTACGTGGCCCAGTGAGGCGCGCCGGGCTCGAGGGCGTCGTTCCGAACTGAGACAGAACGGGGCACCCCGCCGCGCCGATCATCGGCCTATGGCGAACGACGACCCGAACAACGGCAAGGCCCCCCGCAAATCGCCCACCGGCGCCGACCTCGATGTCGACGCGGTGCGCGACAGGTACCGGCGCGAGCGCGACAAGCGGGTGCGGGCCGAGGGCACCGACCAGTTCAACTTCGCCGAGGGGCGCTACGCGCACTTCGATGACGATCCCTGGGCGGGCCCACCGGAGCCGCGCGAACCGGTGACCGAGGAGCTGGACCTGCTGGTCATCGGAGCCGGGCTGGGCGGCCTGATCACGAGCGTCACCGCCCTCGACCACGGGATCGAGAACTTCCGCATCGTCGATGTGACCGCCGACTTCGGTGGCACCTGGTACTGGAACCGATACCCCGGGATCCGCTGCGACGTCGAGTCCTACATCTACCTGCCCTACCTCGAGCGGACCGGCCATATGCCGACCGAACGCTACGTTCGGGGCGACGAGATCCTCGCCTACTGCCAGACGCTGGCGCGGCAGTTCGGGCTCTACGAGCGGGCGCTCTTCCAGACCAAGGTCGAGGCGATCGAGTGGGACGAGGAGAGCTCGCGCTGGAACGTCACCACCAGCCGCGGCGACCGCCTGGCGACGCGCTTCCTGGTCACCCAGAGCGGCATCTTCAGCCGGCCGCAGCTGCCCGGCATCCCGGGCATCGAGGACTTCGAGGGGAGGATCTTCCACAGCTCGCGATGGGACTACGAGTACACCGGTGGCGACTCGCACGGCGGGATGCGGAAGCTTGCCGACAAGCGGGTCGGCATCGTCGGTACCGGGGCGACCGGCCTCCAGCTGGTCCCCGAGCTGGCTCGCGACGCCGGCTCGCTCACCGTCTTCCAGCGCACCCCGACGGCCGTCAACGTGCGCGACAACGGGCCCACCGACCGCGAGTGGTTCGAGTCGCTGCCGCCGGGTTGGCAGCGGGCGCGTGAGGTCACTTTCAACCAGATCGCCAATGGCGAGAACGTCGACTGCCCGGTCGACGACGGCTGGGCACGCTTCTTCTACACCCTGATCGACGCGGTCGAGCGGCTGCCGGAGGATCAGCGCGAAGACCTCGAAGCGATCGGCGACGCCCAGGAGCGGGCCGACTTCGGCTACAACGAGCAGCTCCGCGAACGGGTCGACAACACGGTCCGCGACGCCGAGAAGGCGAGTCTGCTGAAGGCCTACTACCGCACCCTCTGCAAGCGGCCGGGCTTCTCCGACGACTACCTGCCCGCCTTCGACCAGGACAACGTCACCCTGGTCGACGTCAGCACCGGGATCGAGCGGATCACCCCCGGCGGGGTGGAAGTCGACGGCACCGAATACGAGCTCGACTGCCTGATCTTCGCCACCGGATTCGAGCTCGGGACCACCTGGGTCCACCAGGCCGGCTACGACATCGTCGGGCGCGACGGCAGGCCGCTCTCGGAGAAGTGGGCCCTCGGCCTGCGCACCTACCACGGCCTCTTCAGCGAGGGCTTCCCGAACGTCTTCTTCCTCGGGCTGACCCAGACGGGGACCACGATCAGCGTCCCCCACATGCTGCAGGAACAGGCGACCCACCTGAGCTTCGTGATCGCCCACGCGCTCGAGGCCGGGATCGACCAGGTGGAGGCGACCGAGGCCGCCGAGGCAGCCTGGCAGGAGACGATCGGCGCGGTCAACGAGGCTCGCCGGCCGTTCCAGGAATCGTGCACCCCTGGCTACTTCAACGCCGAGGGCAAGCCCGAGGACCGGCGCAGCGCGATCGGCTCGGGGATCTTCTTCCCCTCGACCCAGTTCTTCGGCGACTGGGCGGCCTGGCGCGAGGCGGGCGAGTTCGAGGGCCTGGTGTTGCGCTGAGCATTTCCCGACCCTGAGGATTTCTCGTCCCGAGGGATGAGACCCTTGCGGAACCGAACGGCCGGTAGGTATAGTGGGCCCCGGGTTTCACCAAGGGAAGGAGTTTGATGTCCAATCTGCGTGTGGGCAACTCCGGGTTGCGTCCGGAGATCCGGCGATCCTGGGAGCGCTCGTCGCTCTGCGGCCTCGATCCGGCGAGCGTCATCGACCTCCCCTACCAACCAGACCTGCAGGCAGAGGAGCGGTTCCTGCGCGCGGCGGGGCCGGTTCTCGACCATGTCGGCGAGTTCCTCGACGGGGCGAGCACCTCGGCGGTGCTGACCGACGGGCGCGGCCGGCTGCTGCGCCGGCGCTGCCCCGACCCGGGCCTCGCTCGCATCCTCGACACCACGCAGAGCTGTCCCGGCTTCACCTGGAGTGAGGAGTACACGGGGACGACCGCGGTCAGCCTCTCGATCGAGGAGCGGATGCCGGCGATGGTGAGCGGCGGCGAACACTTCCTCGAGGCGCTGCGCCATCTGGTCTGCGCCGCCGCCCCGGTCGTCCATCCGGTGACCCGCCGGTTGCAGGGCGTGATCGACGTCACCGCCGAAAACCGCGAGGCGAGCGCCCACATGATGCCGGTGGTGCTGCAGGCGGCACGGGCGATCCAGGAGCGACTCTACGAAGACTCCTCGATCACCGAGCGGGCGCTCCTCGCCCACTTCCTCGGCCTCTCCGGGGGCTCCCGGCCGATCGTCGTGCTCGGCGAGCGGGTCGAGCTGAGCACGCCGCCCGCGGCACGACTGCTCGGGGTCGACGACCGGACCCTGCTCTGGGACCACGCCTCGCGCACGCTGGCCTCGGGCCGGGTGGTCGGCGAAGTTCTGACGCTCACCGACGGCCGTCGCCTCAGCGCCACCTTCACACCGATCGAGGCGGAGGGCCGCAGCGTCGGCGTCGCGGTCGAGATCGGGCCGCCCGAGGAGCGGACCGCCGGCGCGTCAGGCCGCGCCGCCGCCGCACCCGTCGCCCCACCCGGCACCCGACAGACGCCATCGTTCCTCGGCCGCAGCACCTCCTCCAGCTACCTGCGCGACCAGATCGAGGCGCTGCGCGGCGAGCTGATGCCGATCCTGATCAGCGGCGAGCCGGGCGTGGGCAAGCTGGCGCTGGCCCGCGGTCTCGCCGGCGAGGGGATGGAAAGCGTCCTCTTCGACGCCGCCCGCACCGACCGCGAGGACGAGGCGGCGCTCCTCCGCGACGTCGCCAACGTCGCCGGCAGCCCCGGCAAGACGGTGATCGTGCGCCACGTCGGCTGCCTCTCGCAGCGGGCGATCCAAACGCTGTCGGCGATCGCCGCCGACGCCGAAGAGAGCGGCTCGCGACTGGTCGCCACCCTGATCGTCTCGCGCGACGGCAACGGCGACGCCGACGAGGGGATGGCCGAGTCCTTCGGCCTGCAGCTCCTCGTGCCGCCACTGCGCGAGCGCCCCGACGACATCCTCGACCTTGCCCCACACATGATCGAACGCCGCGGGGCCAGCACGCGCTTCTCCTCGGCGGCGATCCAGGCCTTGATGCGATCCGACTGGCCGGGGAACGCGCGAGAGCTCGACGCGCTGGTGCGGATGCTGTTGACCCGCAAGCGGACCACCGACATCGTGCTCACCGACCTGCCCGCCAACTACCGGGAAGGAAGGCGCCGGCTGCGCCGGATCGAGCAGGTGGAGCGGGCGGCGATCGTGCGGGCGCTGACCGAGGCCGACGGCAACAAGACGCGTGCCGCCGAGCTGCTCGAAATCGGCCGCGCGACCCTCTACCGCAAGATCCGCTCCTACGGGCTCGATCTGGACGCGACCACCGGCTGACGCCGGGCCGCCGCCCACGCGGCCTGGCTAGGCCGCGTGGCGGTCGTCGATCTTGAAGTGATCGCCGATCGCGGTCAGGTAGTCGACTTCGATCACTTTCTCGGCGAAGCGCCATTCAGTGCCGGTGCGCACGAACGAGTCCGAGTAGCGGCCGCAGACGACGCTCTGGATCGGCTGCCTCGGCGCCGCCTGGAGGACGGTGAAGTAGCAGCGCCCGCGCGCGGTCTCGCCGTCGGGGGCGATCTCGACCACGTGGTTGGTGATCAGGTGGCGGGTGCGCGGATCGCCGTCGTAGGTCACCACCTGCTCGGTGTAGAAGCGCTCCACCGCGGTCGCTCCGCGGATCGGTTCGGCGTTCATCCCCGCCGCCGACATCCGCAGATCGGCCTCGGCGAGCAGCTCGGCGAGGCCGGCAAAGTCGCCGCGGTCGAGGCGGAAGGTGTACTCATAGGTGAGGGCGCGGATCGCCTCGTGCTCGGACATCGGCAGGGACCTTCGCAGGCATGGCGCCCGCCCCGGTGTCTCGGCTTGAGACAGCCGGTCGGCGTCGCGGCGGCCGAGGATGGGGAGGTCAACTCGGAGGAGGAGATGGGATGACCGCCCAGACATCGCTGCGATTCGGGGTCTTCTATGACTTCCGCAACCCGGCCCAGTTCCGCCAGGACTGGACCGAGCGCTACCGCCAGATCTTCGATCAGATCGACTGGGTGGAGGGCGGCTCGAACTTCGCCGAGGTCTCGGTGTCCGAGCACCACTTCGTCGACGACGGCTACACGCCCTCGGTGCTGGCCTTCGCCACCGCGATCGCCGCCAAGACCGAGCGGGTCGGGATCTCCACCAACATCATCCAGCTGCCCCTTCACAACCCCCTGCGCATCGCCGAGGACTCGCTGACCGTGGACGCGCTCTCCGGCGGTCGCTTCCGGCTCGGCGTCGCCAACGGCTACCGCGAGCTCGAGTTCGCCGGCTTCCAGACCACCACCCGCCACCGTGCCTCGCGGATGGAGGAGGCGATCGAGATCATCCGCGGCGCCTTTTCCGGTGAGCCGTTCGGGCACGAGGGCCGACACTGGTCTTTCCCCGAGCTGAAGGTGACGCCGTTGCCGGTGCGCGAGGGCGGCCCGCCGATCTGGATGGGCGGCACCGCGATCCCGGCGCTCGACCGGGCCGCACGGATCGGCGACGGCTTCATGGCCTCGGTCGACGAGGAGGTCGTCAACTACCTGGCGGCGTGCGAGCGCGCCGGAACCCCGGCGCCGAGGCGCGGGACGATGCGCACCGCGTGGGCGATCATCGCCCCCGATCCCGAGCGTGCACTTCACGACCTCGGTCCCTACATGCTCCACCAGGTCAACGGCTACGTCGACTTCGGCTTCCTCAAGGTGCCGCACTTCGAGGATGCCCAGACCCTCGTCGATCAGGGTTTCTACACGCTGACGGACGCTGCCGGGGCGATCTCCCACTTCGAGGAAGCCGCGTCGGCCGGAGTCGAGGAGATCCATCTGTTCGCCCAGTTGCCCGGCGAGTCGATCGAATCAGGAACCGATCGCCTCCGCTATGTCTCCGACGAGGTCATCCCGGCGTTTCGGCACTGAAGTCGCGGTCTCCGGAGCCGCCCGCACACCGCCGGGCGGCTCGACAGATCCTTCGCCTGCCGACCGTCGGGTCTTGCTCGGGCCGGACCCCTCGCTGCTACTATGCGCAACCAATGGTTGCGGAATATGGAGACCATCGTCACGACAGGATCGAGCGGGAGATCGAGATCGCGGCCCCGCCGGAGACCGTCTGGCGGATCGTGAGCGAGCCCGAGCACCTTGCCCGCTGGTTCAGCGACGAGGCGGAGGTCGAGGCGCTGCCCGGCAAGCAGGGGCTCCTCGTCTGGCACGGGCACGAGTCCGCCCGGCTGGTGGTCGAGCGGGTCGAGCCGCCGCGACTGTTCTCCTTCCGCTGGGTGCGCCGCTCCGGCGAGGAGCCGGTGCCCGGCAACTCGACGCTGGTCGAGTTCCGGCTCACTCCCAGTCCAGGCGGGACTTGCCTGCGGGTCGTCGAGTCCGGCTTCCGTGAGCTCCGCCGGCCCCCGGCCGAGGTCGCCGCCTACCTCGCCGAGAACACCGCCGGCTGGGCCCGGGAGCTGGAGGAGCTGCGCGTCTACGCCGAGAGCGCCGCCGCCTGATGGCTCCCACCGTCGATCTGCTGGCCGCTGCCGTGGGCGACCCGACCCGCCGTCGCGTGCTCGGGTCGTTGATCGCCGGCGGCGGGGGCACGGCGACCGCGATGGCGCGCTCCCTCCCGGTCAGTCGGCAGGCGATCGCCAAGCACCTCTCGGTGCTCGAGCGGGCCGGGCTGGTGGAGAGCCGCCGGCTCGGTCGCGAACACCGCTTCACGGTGCAGCCCGCCCGCCTCGAGGAGGCGGCGCGTGAGCTCGCCGGGCTCGCCTCCGAGTGGGACCGGCGACTGCTGCGGATCAAGCGTCTGGCCGAGGCACTCGAGTCGGCCGGGCAAGAGCAGTCGAACGAAAGGAGCTAACGATGTTGCTGGAGGGAAAGAACGCCGTCGTCTATGGGGGAGCGGGAGAGATCGGATCCGCGGTCGCGGGCAGCTTTGCCCGCGAGGGCGCGACGGTCCACCTGGCCGGGCGCACCCTGGCCACCCTGGAAGCTGTCGCGGCGGAGATCGCCGAGGCGGGCGGCCGGGCGTTCGCCGCCGAGCTGGACGTGCTCGACGAGGCCGCCGTGCGCGCCCACGCGGAGGCGGTCGAGTCCGAGGGTGGGATCGATATCGCGCTGAACGCGGTCGGCTTCGCACATGTCCAGGGCGTGCCCTTCGACGAGCTCACCCTGGAGCAGTACTGGCACCCGATCGAGTCCTACCTGCGGGCGATCTTCTTCACCTCGAAGGCGGTCTCGACGTCGATGCGCCGGCGCGGCTCGGGGGTCATCCTCACCCTCTCGACGCCAGGGTCGCGGATGTCGGGCCCAGGCTTCCTCGGCTACGGCGTGACCTGTGCCGGGGTCGAGGGGTTCAGCCGGATCCTCGCCGGGGAGGTCGGCCCGGCCGGTGTCAGGGTCGTCTGCCTGCGACCGGACGTGATCCCCGAGAGCCTCGACCGCTCGCACGTCGGCACGATCTTCGACGGCGTCGCCGAGCGTCACGGCACGACCGCGGCCGAGATGATCGCGGGCCGGGCGCAGACCGGCACCCTGCTGGGCCGCTTCCCGACCCTGGCCGAGGTCGCCGACTACGCGGCCTTCGCCGCCTCAGACCGCGCCGGAGCGATGACCGGGGAGATCGCCAACCTGAGTTGCGGCTCGCTGGTCGACTGAGCCGATAGCCCCGGCCGGTCGCGGGATCGGTCGGGGCTCACCAGGTCGAAGCGTCAGGACCGCTCAGTCGCGGAGGATCGCGCTCATGTCACCGATCGTCTGGATCGTGCCGCGCACGGTGCCGGTCACCTTCGAGCGTCCCTGGCGCTCGACGTAGGGGACGGGGGTGTCGGCGACGGTCCAGCCGGAGGCGACCGCCTTGACCACCATCTCGAGCGGCCAGCCACTACGACGATCCTGGAGGTCGAGGGTGAGAAGGGGCTCGCGGCGGGCGGCGCGCATCGGGCCGATGTCCTCGAGGCGGACGCCGGTGCGGCGACGGAGCTCGAGGGCGAGGACGCGGTTGGCGATCCGGGCGTGGACGGGCCAGGCGCCGCGGGAAGCGCGGCGGGCGCCGATCGCGAGGTCGGCTCCGTGGTCGAGCAGGGCGACGACGGTGGGGAGGTCGGTGGGGTCGAGGGAGGCGTCGCAGTCCATGAAGCAGACGACCTCCGCCTCGGCGGCGAGAAGGCCCGCGAAGCAGGCGGCGCCGAAGCCGCGGCGCGGTTCGTCGATCACCTGCGCGCCGAGCCCCGCGGCGATCTCGGCCGAGCCGTCGGTGGAGCCGTTGTCGACCACGATCGGCCGGTAGCCGGCCGGCATCGCCGCGAGCACGCCGGGGATCGCGGCGGCCTCGTCGAGGACGGGCAGGATCACGTCCGGCATCAGGTCCCCTCCGGGTCGGGAGCGGGCGGATCGGCCGGCTCGCCGCCGCGCGCGGCCCGTCGCAGGCGCACCGCGTAGATCAGCGCCGAGCCGAGGAAGAGCGCCGCGCAGAGGCCGAGCCAGCGGGTGAGGAAGACGTCGCCGGAGAGTCCGGCGTCCTTTTCGTAGTTGGCCGCGTCGAGGCCGAGGATCAGCGGGAAGAACATCAGCAGCGCCAGCCCGGCGAGGAAGGCGGGGATGCGGACGTGGTTGATCAGCGGCACCCGCCGGCGATCTTCCCGGGCGTCGTCAGGCCCCTCGATCGATCGGTGGGCGATCAGGTTGAGGGCCGAGTAGAGCGGGAAGGCGATCAGATCGTGGGCGACGGCGGCGCCGGCGAACCAGACCACCGTCCCCAGGGCGGAGGGGCTTTCGAAGATCCGGAGGAAGGCGTACCCGGCGACCGCGAAGCTGGCGAGCACCGCGAGCAGGTGCAGGGGCGAGTCGCCGTAGAGGGAGCGGAAGCGGGCCATCAGGCGGCCTCGAACTTCATCGTCGCGACCCACTTGGTCTGGTGGACGCCGGGGGCGCCGGGGACGATCACCCGGGCCGGGAAGCCGTGGTCGAGCGAGAGGTCGGCGCCGTTGACCTTCAGCGCCAGGAGGCTGTTGTCGGCGGCGACCTGGCCGGTGCTGAGCGTCACCTGGCGTAGCGCGCCCGCCTGCTGCAGCGATTCGACGAGGACCTCGGCATCGCCCGGCACCCCGGCGAGGGCCGCGAGGTCGCGCAGCCGCACCCCGGTCCAGCGCTGGGTCGTCGACCAGCCTTCGACGCAGGCGATCGGCAGGTCGTAGCTGTGCTGGGGCAGCGCCAGGAGTTGCTCGCGCGAGAGGTCGCGCTTGGCCGCTCCTTCGATCCGCAGGCGCCAGGCGGCGCCGGTCTGTTTCGGGCCGATGCCCACCGCGGCGGCGGTCTTGTTGATCTGGAACCCGTTCGGCCCGTGGTTGCGCTGGGTGCTGCGCGGGGTGAGCAGGCCGAGCTCCCGGATCGGCCCGCCGACGGACTGGGCAAAGCCCATGAAGGCGACGCCGAGCGAGGCCGCGCCGACGGTGCCGAGGAGCGCCCGCCGGGAGATCGTCGGCCGTCCGGGCTCGAGCGGCGCGACGTGGCCCTCCTCGTAGGGCTCGGCGACGGTGCCCGAGAGGCCCGGCCGCAGCGGTCGCAGGACGCCGCGCTCGCGGAAGGTCCGCAGCGCCACCGGGATCTTCAGGAAGATGTGGAGGCCGAAGGCGGCGAGGAAGACGAAGGCGCCGTAGTAGTGCGCGGTGAGGAAGCGGAACGGCCAGGGATAGAAGACCTGGATGTTCAGCAGGCCGGTGCCGAAGACGAAGACCGAGCCGCCGACCAGCAGCGCCAGCGACAGCCGTTCCAGCGCGTGCGCGGCGCCGCGCACCGGCGGCCACTCGAACAGCTTCGGCATCACCGACCAGAGCTTCGCCAGCAGGATCGGCATCGCCGCCAGGCCGCTGATCACGTGCAGGCCCTGGGTGAAGGCGTAGAGCCAGCTCGGGCTGGTCGGCCAGTGGAAGAAGTAGATGTCGATCCCGAGGCCGCCGTCGGGAAGCAGCGAGTTGTCGCCGAGGCCGGGGTTGTAGGCGGCCTGGGAGAGGAAGCCGGTGATCGCGCAGATCAGGATCAGCGGCAGCAGGGCCGCGCCGAGGATCGAGGTCAGCCAAGGCCCGCGCAGGGGGCTGCGCCAGAAGGACGGTCGGGTCGGACCGGGCGGCGGGGTCCGTAGGCTCCGCCTGATGGCCGAACGCTTACTTGTCACCGGCGGGGCGGGCTTCATCGGCTCACACCTGGTCGACCTGCTCGTCGCCGAAGGGCGCGAGGTCCGGGTGCTCGACAACTTCCATCCGGCCGCCCACTCGCGGCGCCCCGACTACCTGAACCCGGCGGCGGAGCTGCTCGAGGGCGACCTCACCGACCCCGAGGTCGCCGCCGCCGCGGTCGATGGGGTCGACGCGGTCAGCCACCAGGCGGCGATGGTCGGGCTCGGCCTCGACTTCGCCGAGGTCGGCGATTACGTCGCCGCGAACGACCTCGGCACGGCGCGGCTGCTGGCGGCGCTGGCCCGGGTCGACTTCCGCGGTCCGCTCGTCCTCGCGAGCAGCATGGTCGTCTACGGGGAGGGCCGCTACCGCTGCCCGGATCACGGCGACGTGCGGCCGGCGCCGCGCGCGGCGGCCGACCTCGAGGCCGGGCGCTTCGAGCCACCCTGCCCGCGCTGCGGCCTGCCGCTCGAGCCGGAGTCGATCGGCGAGGACGCGCCGACCGAGCCGCGCAGCGTCTACGCCGCGACGAAGCTCCACCAGGAGCACCTCTGCGCGCTCTTCGCCCGCGAGAACCCTGGCGTCACGACCACGATGCTGCGCTACCACAACGTCTACGGACCGCGGATGCCGCGCGACACTCCCTACGCGGGCGTCGCCAGCATCTTCCGCAGCGCCCTCGCCGGCGGGCGCGGTCCCCGCGTCTTCGAGGACGGCGGACAGCTGCGGGACTTCATCCACGTCGCCGACATCGCCCGCGCCAACGCCGCGGCACTGGCGCGGCGCGGCCCCGCCGCCGCCTTCAACGTCGCCACCGGCAGCCCGCGCTCGATCCTCGACGTCGCCGCGCTCCTCTGCGACGCCGCCGGGCCGGAGGCGCCGCGGCCCGAGGTCACCGGCGAGTTTCGGCTCGGGGACGTGCGCCACGTCTTCGCCGACCCGGCCCGGGCGCGGGCCGAGCTCGGCTTCGAGGCCGAGGTCGACCTCGCCCGCGGGATGGCCGAGTTCGCGACCGCCGATCTGCGCTAGCCGTCCCACGCTCACCACTTGGTGAAGAGGAAGATCTCGACGAGCACCGCCTGGGCGGTGGTCGCGAGCAGGACGACGGGGAGGCGCCGCGCCGAGAGCGAGCGCGCCGCGGCGAGGCAGGCGAAGGGGACGAGGAAGAGCCAGATGCGCTCGGTCTCGGCCTTGGAGTAGCCGGCGAGGACGCTGATCGCGATCACGACCGCCAGCGCCACCGCGGTCGCCTCCTTTGCCGCCAGCGAGCGCGCCGCGAACCAGGCGACCGGGCCCAGCATCAGGACGAAGGCGGCGGGCGAGCCGAAGAACCAGAAGGCGTAGGGCCGCACGCGGGCGATCCCTTCGCGGTAGCGATCGTCGGTGGCGCGGATGGCGGCCACCAGGTCGAAGCCGGTGGTGATGTCGACGATCAGGTAGACCGAGACGAGCACCGCCGCGCAGAGCGCCGCCAGCCGGATCGCGACGCCGAGCCCTTCGCGGCGCCAGCGCACCAGCGCCGCCCAGGCGCCGACCGCGAGCAGCGCATAGGAGAAGAAGGCGGCGAGGGCGAGCGCGCCGGCCCCGAGCAGTTGCTTCAGCGCTCCGCGCGCCAGCAGGCCGACCGCGGCGAGGACGCCGAGCGTGGCGAAGAGCGCGTCGCCCGAGGTCGCCCCGTAGAGCAGCGAGGTGGGGACGAAGACGAAGAGGAGGGCGGCGGCGCGCGCCTCGGCCTCGGGGGTGAGCTCGCGGGCGAGCAGGTAGAGGAGCGGCGTGGCGAGGGCGCCGACGACGATCGTCAGCGCGGCGAGGCCCGTGGCGGTGTCGATGCCGAGGTAGTGGAGGGTGAGCAGGAGGCCGGGCGGGTGGCCCTGGGCCTGGATCGGCAGGTTCGGGCTGATCTCGGTGAAGTGGGAGAGGAAGTGGCCGACGCCGCGGTCGAGGAACGGGAGGGCGGGGAGGAACTCGGTGCGGCCCTCGCCCTTCGGCGCGACGACGAAGACCTGGTCGAGGGCGCCGGGGCCGCCGCGGAAGACGTTCAGCGCGAGGCGGGTCGCCAGGGTCAGGCCGAAGGTGGCGGCGGCGAAGCCGAGCGGACCGACCGTGGCCCGTCGCAGTCGCAGCCCGAGGAAGAGCGCGGCGGCGAGGACGACGCCCGCGGGCAGTGCCCAGGTGGAGAGCGCGGGGCGGAGGAAGACGAGGAGTGGCTGCGCGGGCGCGCCCCAGTCGGCGCCGGCGGCCTTCGCGACGAGGCCGACGACGAGCGTGAGGAGCGCCCCGCCGCAGACCAGGATCGGGACCAGCGTCCCGGCCCGCCACGGGCTCCGTGGCGGCGGCGAGGGCCGGGCCGCCGGAGCGGCGTCCCGTGGCCGCGCGCTCAGCCCGACGGCCGGCACGTCGCCTCCCCCTCGGCGAGTTCGCATTCTCTGTCCCTATCCGGCAACTTCTGCGAACCCAGGGCGCGGCTGAGCTGGGCGAACCAGCGGTCGCCGGCCTGCCAGCGCTCGTGGACGGCGAGGCCGGCGGCGGCGGCGAGGTCGTCGATCTCCTCGACCGCGACGAAGTGCCAGGGCATCCAGTGGCTGACCGCCCGCTCACCCTCGAGGCGCACCCGCCGGGCCCGGGACGCGCCCGCCCGCGGCTCGAGCTCGACCAGGACGCGGCCCGCCGGGGACAGCAGCTCGGCCGTCCGTCGCAGCAGCCGCGTCGCGTCGCCGCCGATGCCGATGTTGCCGTCGAGCAGCAGGGCCGTCTGCCAGTCCGAGGTCAGCGGCCGCTCGAAGATCGACCCGACGATCACCTCGCCGCCGCCCTCGCGGGCGATCGCGGCCGCGACCGGGGAGATCTCCACCCCGGTCGCGCGCACCCCGCGGCGACTCAGCGCGATCACGTGGCGTCCGACCCCGCAGCCGATGTCGAGGACCGGGCCGACGGCGCGCCCCAGCACCGCCTGCTCGGCCGCGTCGGGCGTCCCCAGCCAGCGGGCGAGCGGCAGCCGACGGCGCGAGCCGTCCTCGCCGACCGCGTGCAGGCCGCCGGCGCCTTCGGGGGCGCCGCGCAGGGCGCCCTCGTAGACGGCGAGGGCGTCGACCGGGCTCATCTCACGCATAGCTCGGACTCCACCTCGTCGAGCGCCGCGGCGAACGAACCGTCGGGAGCGGCGGCGGCGACGGCGCGCGCGTCGCCGATCAGGTCGACGTCGCGCAGGGTCGGCAGCAGGCCGACCCGCAGGCCGAGCCCGCGCAGCGCCGCCTCCTGGCAGGCGCCGGTCTCGGCGACGCTCATCGGCACCCCGGCGAACGCGCGCGGGTCGGGTCGCCGCAGGCCGATCGCCCAGTAGCCGCCGTCCTCGGCGTGCCCGAGCACGGCGTCGGTGCCGGGCGCCTCGAGCGAATCCATCGCTTCCTCCAGCAGCCACGGGTCGACCTGCGGCGTGTCCATGCCGATCAGCAGCGTCGGGTCGGCGGAGCGGGAGAAGACGTGGGCGAGGCGGCGGTCGAGCGTCCCCTCGCCCTGGTCGACGATCCGGAAGCCACCGGGCAGCCAGTCGCCCGGCGGGCCCGCCAGCGCCAGCACCCGCTCGCGGCAGCGCGTCGCGGCGACCGCGGCCAGCGTGTCGCGGAGCGAGGCCTCGGCGAGTCGCGCCGCCTGCTCGGGCTCGCAGGGTGGGGTGAGCCGGGTCTTCGAGCGACCGGGCTGGGGTGACTTGGCGATGACGACGATCCGCACGGACAAGGCCGGGATCCTCCCTTTGAAAAGTGACGATTCCCTTACGGATACGGACCGGCCGCTGAACCGGACGCCTCCGGGCGTCGTAATCACTCCGTTACCTCTACCTGCGACCATCGCCAGCCATGAGCCGTGACCGGCGCGTCCTCCGTGCCCGCGGCCTGGCCAAGGAGGTCGGCAGGGGCCGGGCGCGGCAGCAGATCCTCGACGGGGTGGATCTCGACGTCGCCGAGGGCGAGATGGTCGCGGTGCTGGGCCGCTCGGGCTCGGGCAAGTCGACGCTGCTGAACCTGCTGGGCGGGCTCGACCGCCCCGACCAGGGCCGCATCGCGATCGCCGGGGAGGAGCTGACCGGGGCCGCGGAAAGGGTGCTGGACCGCATCCGCCTGCGTCGGATCGGCTTCATCTTCCAGTCCTTCCAGCTGATCGAGGAGCTGACCGGGGAGGAGAACGTGCTGCTCGCCTCCCGCCTGCCCGGCGCTCCGGCCGGGGGGAGGCGGCGGGCGCGTTCGCTGATCGGCCGGCTCGGCGTGGCGGGCGTCGCCTCCCACCGCCCGCACGAACTCTCCGGCGGTGAGCAGCAGCGCTTCGCGATCGCCCGGGCCCTGGTCAACGACCCGGTCCTGGTCCTGGCCGACGAGGCGACCGGGAACCTCGACGAGGGCTCCGCCGCGGCCGTGATCGAGACCCTTGCCGAGCTCGCCGCGGAGGGACGCGCCGTCGTCCTCGTCACCCACGAGGCGCAGTCGGCGGCCGCGGCCGACCGAGTACTGCACCTGGTCGAGGGCGCGCTGCGAGCCGATCCGCGACCATGACCGGGGCCCTGCGCGAGGCCTGGGCGAACGTCCGCGCCCGCCGCGGGCGCTCGCTCACGAGCGGGGTGGGGATCGTCCTCGTGGCGACGATGCTCGCCGTGGCGGCGACCGTCTCCTACGGGCTCCTGACCGGCTTCGACCGATCCGCGGCCGAGGCCGATCTCCCCGACGTCCTGGTCAGCTTCGACTCGCAGCCGGCGAGCTCGGTCCGCGAACGGCTCGCCGCCCTCCCTGACCTGGAGGCGTTCTCGCTGCGCGAACAGCTCACCTCGGTGCCGGTCCGCGCCGGTCGCGAATCGGCCGACAACGGGGTGGTCGAAGTGGTCGGCCCCGGTCGTCGCGGCTACGCGATCGTCGCCGGCCACGACGTCTCGCGGCGCGGGGGAGTGGTGATCGAACAGGGCCTCGCCACCGCCTGGGGCCTGGGGGTCGGGGACCGGATCAGGGTCTACGACTCGCCGCCACTGCCGATCGTCGGCCTGGCCCGCGCGCCCTCCAACGTCGCCTATCCGCTCGCCGCTCCCCATATATATGTCTCGCTCGCCGCCTACCGCGCGGCCACCCGGCAACGCTCGGCCCGGCAGGTGAACCTGGCCCAGATCTGGCTCGAAGATCCCTCCCAGCTCGACGCGGTCCTGGTCCAGGCGCGGATGAGCAGCTATGGGCTGACCGGGCTCTCGCTGATCACCCGCAGCGGCGTGCGCGTCCTGATCGACCAGGCGGCCGGGATCGTGATCGCGCTGCTCGGGGCGCTGTCGCTGATCGCGCTGCTGACCGCGGCGACGATGCTGACCGCCTCGGCGCGCGCCGAGATCCAGCGTCGCCTGCACGCGATCGGCATCTGGCGCGCGATCGGCGCCTCGCGCGGCCACGTCGCCCGGGTGGCCGCCCTGGAGGGGCTGATCGTCGCGGTGCCGGCGGCGGCGCTCGGGGTCGGCCTCGGCGCCCTGCTCGCCGTCGGGCCGAGCGACCGCCTGCTGGCGCTGCTGAACCAGGCGGGCCCCGGCGGCGGGCTGGTCGCGCCGCTCCTCGGCTGCTTCGCGCTGACCGTCGCGATCCCGGCCCTGGCCGGCGCCTGGCCCGCCTGGCGGGCGGCGGGCGGGCCGCCGTTGGCCCTGCTGCGCGGCGCCGAGCTGAGCGGCGGGCGTGGGGGACGGAGCGGCGGCGGCGCCGGCGGCCTGCTGCGCCTCGGCGTGCGCCTCGCCGCCACGCGACGGGTACGCCTGGTGGCGACGCTCGCCTCGCTGGCGATCTGCACCTCCTTCGTGCTGCTGATGCTGGCGCTCGCGTCCCAGCTGAACACGCTCGCCAACGACCCGACCGCGCTCGGTCGCCGCTACCAGCTGAGCGTCTCGCTGCCCGCCTCGGCGGCGCCGCGGGTGCGGGCGCTGCCGGGGGTGAGCGCCGCCGCGCCGCGGTGGGAGGCGAGCGCGGTCGACGCCTACTCGCTCGGCGAGATCACCTACCTGATCGCCTTCCGCGGCGACCACACCCAGTTCGAGAACCCGCCGCTGGCCGAAGGGTCCCACCTGCGCGGGCCGCGCGGGGCGGAGGTCGGCCGCGGCCTGGCCCAGCTCCTCGGCCTGCGGGTCGGCTCGACCCTGGCGCTGGCGCTCGCCTCCGGTCGCGAACTGCGCCTGCGGGTCGACGGCGTCGTCTCCGCGCTCGAACACGACGGGCGGATCGCCTACGTGCCCGAACGGGCGCTGCTCCGGGGCCGGCCCGACACCCCGGAGAAGCTCGCCGTGATCGTCGCGCCCGGCGCCTCGACGAAGACCGTGACGGCCGAGCTCGAACGGCTGGGCGGGCAGGTGACGGCGTCCACCGGGGTGGCGGGGGGTGGCAAGACGCTGGTCGACGCGCTGCGCGGGCTGCTGCTGACGATCGCCGCCGTCGACGGCCTGGTCTGCCTCTACATGCTGACCCAGGCGCTGGCGCTGACCGCGACCGAGCGGCGCTCGGCGATCGCGGTGCTGCGCGCCTGCGGCGCCGGCGCCCGCTCGATCCGGGTCCTCCTGGCGGGCGCCGCCCTGGCGGTGCTGGTGCCCGCGGCGGTCGTCGCGGTCCTGCTGGAGCGCTTCGTCCTCGGCCCGGCGGTATCCCGCCTCGCGGAGGGCTACGCCTCGCTCTCGCTCGCCGCCGACGCGGCCGAGATCGCGATCTTGCTGGTCGGCCTCGCCGCGATCGGCGCGCTCGCGGTCTGGTGGGTGGTGCGGCGGGTGACCGCCCGGCCGATCGCCGGGGGGCTCGGATGAGCGGCGGCGGGCTCAGCCGACGCGAGCTGCTGGCGAGCGGCGCGGCCGGCGCCCTGGCGCTGGCGCTGGCCGGCTGCGGCGGCGGCCTCGGGGCGGCGAAGAGCGGCTCCACCTTGAAGGGGACGTGGACGGGGGAAGGGGGCGAGCTGGAGCCGGGTCCGGGCGTACCGCTCCTCAGGCGCACCGAGCTGGCGCCGGCGTCCCCGCTCGGCGAGCGCCTGGCGACGCTCGGGCACATCACCGACGCCCACGTGATGGACGCCGAGTCGCCGGCGCGGGTCCCGTTCCTCTCGCAGCTCGGGCAGCCGTTCAACTCGACCTTCCGACCGCAGGAGGCGCTCACCGCCCAGGTGATGGACGGTGCCGTGCGCGCGGTCGACGCGCTCGGGCCCGACGCGGTGATCCAGGGCGGGGACCTGATCGACAACGCGCAGGAAAACGAGCTCCTCCGCGGGCTGGCGCTGCTTGCCGGCGGTCGGGTCGATCCCGGCAGCGGCGCCCGCCGCTACCACGGCGTGCAGGAAGCGCGCGACGCGAACCCCTTCTACTACCGCCCCGACATCGACGCTCCCCGGCATCCGGGCCTGCTCGACGCGGCGACGCGACGGTTCGGGGCGGCCGGGCTGAGGGCGCCGTGGTACCCGGTGCTCGGCGACCACGACCTGCTGGTGCAGGGGATCCTGACGCCGAGCGCGCTGACCGACCGCGTCGCCCGCGGCGGCCGCGCGGTGTGGCGGCTGCCGAGCGGGCTGCAGGCGCCGCCGGGGGCGAGCGAGCTGGCGGCGGCGGCGCCCGACGGCCTGCCCGACCCGGGGCTGTTCGAACCGCTGATCCATGAGCTGCTGTCGGCGCCGGGCGTGGACGTGCCCGCCGACCCGCGCCGCCGCGAGCTGAGCGCCGCGACGGTGGTCGCCCAGCTGCGTCGCGCCGCCTCGCTCCCGGGCGGCGGTGCCCTGCTCGACTACACCTTCGACCTCGGCCCGAAGCTGCGGGTGATCGTCCTCGACCTGGCCCGGCGCGGCGGTGGCTCGGACGGCATCGTGCACCCCGGCCAATCAGCCTGGCTGGGGCGGCAGTTGCGCCGCGCCGGGGACCGCTGGGTGCTGGTCGTCACCCATCAGCCGCTGACGAACTCGGTCGGTGGCGCGGGCGTCCTGTCGCTGCTCGACCGCCACCCGCGCGTCGTCGCGGTGCTCTCCGGCCACACCCACGAGAACAAGATCGAGCCGCGGCGCGCCCCGGCGGGCGGCTACTGGTTGATCTCGACCTCCTCGCTCATCGACTACCCCCAGCAGGCCCGCGCCTTGCGCATCTTCGAGACCGCCGACGAAGGCGTGGCCCTGCAGACCTGGATGCTCGACCACGTCCCCGCGGAACTGGGCGACATCTCCCGCGAACTCTCCTACCTGGACGCCCAGGGCGGCCGGCCGCAGGGCTTCGCCGGCGGCCGCCGCGACCGCAACGCGACGCTGTTCAAGGCGGCCGTCGGCCGCTGACGCCGTGCGGACGGAGACTGCTCAGCTCTGAAGTTCCTCTATTTCTTCGCAGAGCTTGAGCGCCGCGCCCTTGCCGAAGGACATTCCTGACGCCGTCGAGCGACATTCCGCGGTCAGTTCAGTCAGCGCGGTTTCGATGCTGCCCTGGGCGGCCGAGGCGGCAGACGTCACGTTCCCTTCGAGCGTTTTCTGGATCGAGCCGCAGGCCGTTTCGGCGGCCTTCCGGGCAGCTTCGGACCCGATTCCCGATGCCTTTTCGGTGCACGCAGTTCCCGCCGAGGCGAGGTCTTCCTTCAGTTCGGTTTCGATCGCGCCCGTTTTTTCCGAGGCGGGGCTGGTGCTCGTGCTGGTGCTCGAGCTTGAGCTCCCGCCCCCGCAGGCACTCAGCGCGAGGCCGGCCAGGGCGAGGGCAAGGAGCAGGAGGGTGGCGCGTCGGTATCGATCGGCCGGGCGCATCGTCCGCTCAGCTCCGGGCGGCCTGCTCGGCCGCCCTCAGTTCGCGCTTCAGCTCCTCGGCTTCCGCGTCGATTTCCTTTTCGACCGTCTTGCGCGCCCGCGTCACCGCCTTTTCGATCTGCTCGCCGATCTTCGACTCGCCGACGACGATCAGCGCGGCGGCGCCCTCGTCCAGTTCCTCGCCGAGGTCCTTCAGATCGGAGCGCGACATGCCGCGCCAGAGATGCCCGATGACGCCGCCGGCCCCGCCGCCGACGATGGCGCCGGCGATGATCGAGGGCGGGAAGAGGATCCCGGCGACCGCCCCGACGGCGATCCCCGTCCAGGCGCCGTGCTGAGTCGGCTTCTCGGTCTTGTGCACGTGGACCTCGCCGTCGCGCTTCTCGATCACGGCGGCGTCGAAGGTGCCGATCAGTCCGGCGGCGTGCAGATCGGCGACGGCCTCGTAGTCGGCCTCCGCGTCCGGGATGTCGTCATAGATCGCTGCGTAGAGGAACACCGGCTTATCGGCCACGAAGGCCTCCTTTTCCGAGAGTTGATGGCAGCAGGCTAGGAACCTGGTGCCGGTTCCACATCCGTAGAAACGCGCACCCCGACCCGCAGGGTCTTTTTTACGCTAGAGGACCGCCGCGACACCTTGGACGACCAATCCGAGCGAGACGACCCCGATCAGCACCCCCACGATGCGCAGCCCGTTGGCGTCGAGCCACTCCCCGCAGGTCGCGACGGCCCGCTCGGTCCAGGCTGGATCGACGAGGTAGCCGACCAGCGGAACCTCGAGCAGCGCGAACATGATCGCGTTGAAGAGGAGGATCGCCAGGAGTTGTTCGACGGTCCCGTACCCGGTCGCGAGATCGCCGAGGGCGAGCAGGTAGAACGGCCCCGGGAGGTTGATCGCCACGCCGACCAGGAAGGCGATCCGCACGGTGGCGCGATCGAGCCGACGTTCGACCCAGGAAGGTCCCTCGCCGCGGGGCTTGCGCCACCTTTTCTGTCGTCGCGGTCGACGGGCGCGCCATCGATCGGTCAGCGCTCGCCCGGCTTTCGTGGCGAGCAGCCAGGCGAAGAGCAGTCCGACCAGGCCGATGACGATCGAGATGCTCCCGTGGGGGTGATCGGAGGTGGACCCGGCGATTTCTCCACCGCCCCCGAACACCTTCACGACGACCATCCCCGAGGCGACGCTGATCATCAGTCCGCCGAGGTAGAAGGCGAGAATCAGGCGGCGCGGTTCGGGCCGCGAGATGAGGATCGCCACACAGGCCAGCAGGGCGGGGAAGAATGCGGCGCCGAGCGCCAAGAGCACGATCCTCGCCACGGCTGAACCGTACCGATCGTCCTCACCGACCCGCTGACCGAAGGGGTCACCCGCTCGCGCATCGTCGCGGTCCGGAGTGGCGAATTCGAGGAGGCGGGGGGAGATCCATCCGTCCTCAGGCCCGTGCTCGGAGTCGATCCGGCTTATCTACGGGCGGCTCTCGATGAGATGACGCGCCGCTTCGGCTCGATCGACGGCTACTTCGAGGACGGCCTCCGGATCGACGCGGACGGCCGGGCGCGGTTGCGAGAAGCGCTCACCGACGACCGGGCCTGAGGCGGTTGAAACCACGCTGTGGTTCGCGCCGGGAACGTCACACCCCCGTGCGCTCCGGGTCACCTCCCGGCACCGGGATCGAGGTCCCCGAGAGTGCGGGCGACCTGAGTGAACCTATGCGTAACCAGGGTCGCCCGCGCCTCCGTGGCCGTTGGACGACACGCACGGAAGCGTGACCCGCGCCCGAGGGTCCCTCGTCACTCCAGCGTCCCTTCTGCCGGCGCCGGCCTGCCGCCCTGTACGGTCAGGGCGCCCGAATGGAGGTGCTCAGTCCCGCGTGGGGAGCCGGGCGGCGTACCTCGCGACCGCGGCGGCCCGCTCGGAGGTCGTGATGTCGGCCAGGTCCCCGAGCAGCCGGCGGATCCGCGTCGACACGCTCGGAGGATTCTGGGGCTGCGAGATGAAGAGATTGAGACACGTTCACCCCGGTTCCGAATGCCGTGGTGACGGCCGCGCCGCCGCTCACCGGCGTGGTCTCGATCGGCACGATCTCGAACGGGATCACGACCGGCCTGTCGATCCCGATCCCCGCCCAGGCCCGCGGCGTGATCGTCGTCAGCGCCACCGCGACCGGGGTCAGCCTGATCAACACGGTCCCGATGTACGTCAGCGCCAGCATCAGCGCCAGCTGACGTTCGGCCATCGCCCCGGGACGGTTCGTCCCGGGGCGATGCGGACGCCGCACCGAGGGACTACGCTCCTTGGTGTGGCAGGCCGATCCTCATCTGGGCGGGCGGCCCCGGCCGAAAGCGGTCGCGGCTTCAAGCAGTGGCTGCTGATCGTCTGCGGCGTCCTCCTCGTCCTCTTCTTCGTCCTGAACTTTCAGAAGGTCAAGGTGCATCTGTTGCTGGCGACCGTCGAGATGCCGCTGATCATCGCGCTGCTGATCGCCGCCGTCCTCGGACTGGTCCTCGGCTGGGCCGTCCCCCGGCTGCGGCGCTCCCCCGATCGGACCTGAGTCCCCTCGCGATGAGCGGTCCCCGTCTCCTGCCGCATGAGGCGCGGCGCAACGTCGCAGGCGCCATCTACGGACTGATCCTCGGTGCCTCGATCATCGCCGCCGCCGGTACCGACCACCCGCGCCAGGCCGGCCTGGTCGAGATCTATCTCTGCGTCACGGCACTCGTCTTCTACCTCGCGCACGTCTACGCGCGCGTGCTCGGATCCTGGATCGAAGGGGAGGCCCCGAGTTCCCTGCGAATTCGCGCGGAACTCGCGAGGGAGTGGCCGATGGTCAGCGCGCAGTTGCTGCCCGCAGCGATCCTCCTGCTCGGCGTGATCGGCTGGATCTCGGGCCGCTGGGCGATCAGCCTGGCCCTGGGAGTCGCGCTCGCCGAGCTGATGATCGGGGTCGTCTTCGCCTGCCGGCGAGCGGGAGCGACGCGAATGCAGGCGACCGTCTCGATCGCGGCCGGAGCACTGTTCGCCGTCATCGTCGTCTTCCTCAAGATCTTCGTCCACGGCTGACCCCGGGGCACCCCTCTCCTCGGCCAAGATCACCTGCTTCGGATGATGCCCGGCCTCCGGGCCGGTCGTAGCCTCGAATCCACCGGTTGCCGCCTGGGAGCGCGCGCCGCAATTCGACCGAAAGGGCTGTAGACATGGACAGAGGCTTGGGACGCGCCGCCTTCGTGGCGATCCTGCTGTTGATCGCGGGCGTGCTGAACGTCATCTACGGCATCGGTGCGATCGGCGACGCTCACTTCTATGCCGGTGGGACGCACTACGTGCTCGGCAGCCTGCACGCCTGGGGCTGGATCACGGTGCTGCTCGGCATCTTCGAGATCTTCGCCGGTGTGTCGCTGCTCAAAGGCGACACTTTCGGGCGGATCGTCGGCATCGTGGCCGCCTCGATCGGCGCGATCGGTGCTCTCCTCGCCGTCGGCGGCGCCTACCCGTTCTGGTCGCTCGGTATCTTCGCCCTCTGCGTGATCTGCATCCACGGCCTCGTCGTCTACGGCGAGGACGTGGACGCGGCGCGCTCCCGATGATGACCGACAAGTCCGACCGGATTTCACACCGTAAGAAGGGACCACATGGACACCGATGACATCGAGATGGGGCCGATCGACTTCGTGCTGGTCGAGTGGCCCGGCAAGCAGCCGGAAGGGGAGATCGCGCCGCACCTGGTCGATCTCGTCGACCGCGGCCTGATCCGGATCCTCGACCTCGTCTTCCTCGCCAAGGCCGAGGATGGGACGATCGAGGCGCTGGAGATCGCCGACATCGGCGGCGAGGTCACCGAGCTGGCGATCTTCGAGGGCGCGTCCTCGGGACTCCTCGACAGCGAGGACCACGAGGAGGCCGGTGCCGCGCTCGAGCCCGGCACCTCGGCCGCTCTGCTCGTCTACGAGAACACCTGGGCCGCCCCGTTCGCGACCGCCGTCCGCCGCTCCGGCGGCCAGCTCGTGGCCAGTGGCCGGATCCCGATCCAAGACGTCCTCGCCGCCCTGGATGCGGTCGAGGCCACCGCTTAAGAAGGAGACGAACGATGCCCAGACTGCTCAGGACCGTCGGCCGCACCGCGGCGATCGCGGGAACCGCAACCGCCGTCAGCGGTCGCGTCCAGCGCCGCCAGGCGAACAAGTGGAGCCAGCAGGAAGCCGCCCAGGCACCACCCGAAGCCGCCCCGGCCCCGGCTGCTCCCGCGGCCGCCGGTCCCTCGATGATCGACCAGCTGAAGGAGCTCGGCGAGCTGAAATCCCAGGGGATCCTCACCGAGGACGAGTTCGCCGCCCAGAAGGCGAAGCTACTGGCCGGCTGAGATGGTCGATTCCGCGTCCTGACGAGGGATCGTCGCCTGCGGGTCACGCGAGGAGCACGGGAGGGTCACGGATCCGTCACCGAAGCCGGACCTCGTCACGGAGACCGTGGGAACTCCACGCTTCGGTGCGTGTTCTCCAACACCCTGGGCCGTGGCCCGGGAAGAGGCCGAGGACGGACCGAAGGCTCACGCGGGTGTGACGTTCCCGGCATCTTCGTCACCGATCGGGGCGAGGTCGGGGGGAGGTGTGGGCTCTCCACGTCCGTCCCGACGTGGAATCAATCGGCTGAGGCCGGTGCGGGCGCCGTCGGCGATGCGTCGCCGGCGGCGTCGAAGGTCCGGTCGAGGCCGATCGTGACCAGGTAGGCGACGACGACGCCGACGATGATCAGCGGGCTCGCCCCGGGGCCGCTCTGGCTGACCAGCACCGAGGCGAGCACCACGCAGGACAGCGGCAGCCGCAGGACCGAGACGGCGCCGGCGCCCATCCCGACCGCGACCGCCCCGGTCAGGTCGAAGCCCGGCAGGTGCGAGGCGAGGACCCCCGCCGCGGCGCCGAGGAAGAGGGCCGGGAACGTCGGGCCGCCGCGGAAGCTGCCGAGCGAGATCCCCCAGGCGAGGCCCTTGAAGGCGAGCAGCAGCAGCAGCGCCGAGATCGACCAGGAGCCGGCGCTGGTGACCAACCCCGGGAGCTGGTCCTGGCCGGAGAAGAGGACCTCTTCGATCGCCCTCCCGCTCGCGGCGTGGAAGGCGATCGCCAGCAGCGCGACGATGACGCCGACCGCCGGCAGGACGAGGTAGGGGCTGCGGCGGGCGAAGTCGAATGCCAGGAGGCCGAGGCGCATCACGGCGAAGACGAGGACGGCGATCCCGATCGCCAACGGGAACGTCCAGCCGAAATCGGCGACGGTGGGCTGGCTGAGCGTCGGCAGGGGGAGCGAGCCGAGCGCGTAGGCGCTGGTGCTGAGTCCGGTCAGGGAGCCCATCCCGATCGAGATCAGCGAGCCGATGCCGGCCGCCAACAGGCCGGGAAGGAGGATCAGCGGCAGTTTTTCGCGGTCGAGGCCGAGCGCCTCGAGCAGGAGGACGGCGGCGATGATCGGTGACCCGAAGAGCAGCGAGACCGCCGCGATGCTCCCCGCCGCTGCCATCACCGCCTGCGCCTCGACCGGCGTGTCTTTGCGCAGCGAGCGGATCGCGAAGATACCGAACCCCGCGCCGAGGGCGATCAGCGGCGCCTCCGGGCCGAGGACCAGGCCGCCGCCGATCGTCGCGAGGGCGGCGAGGACGATCCCCGGCAGCTCGATCGGCTGGACCGGGTCGCCGCCGACCGCCAGGCCTTTGGCGGGAACGTGACCACCGCCGCCGGGCAGGCGGCGGATCGCCAGCGCGACCAGCAGGCCGGCGATCCCGAGCACGACGACGTAGAGCCAGGACGGCGCGCCGTGGTCGTAGCCGAGCCCTTCGGGCAGATCGGTGAAGAGCCCGACCTGGATCTGGTGGATCAGCTCGAGAAAGCCCCAGGCGGCGAGCGAGACGAGGACGCCGACCGCAGCCGCCAGCACCAGCAGTGGGATCAGGCGTCGCGGCACGGGGCAAACGTAGAGGGTTTCGGCCCGTCCCGTAATCACCTGCTTGAGGTGATGCACCGGCGCCTCCGCCCGTCGAAGATCCCTACCATGCCAAACACGAGCACCGCCATTCCGTCAGGTAGCTCGATGCCCGCCGCCGGCAAGGAGGCGAGGAAAGTCGCGCCCCGCTCGGCACAGGCCGTCTGGGAGCCCGGCCCGGAACGGGTCGGGCCGCTCGAGGTCCTCGCCGAGCAGGACAAGACCCGCGTCCCGGAGCTGGTCCCGGTCCGTTACGGGCGCATGCTCGCCTCGGCCTTCACCTTCTACCGCGGGGCAGCGGGGATCATGGCCGCCGACCTGGCCGCGAGCCCGAACTCCGGCCTCCGGGTGCAGCTCTGCGGCGACGCGCACCTCTCCAACTTCGGCGTCTTCCAGGCCCCCGACCGGCGGCTCGTCTTCGACATCAACGACTTCGACGAGACCCTGCCGGGCCCGTTCGAGTGGGACGTCAAGCGGCTTGCCGCGAGCCTCGTGATCGGCGCCCGCGACCGCAACTTCAAGGCGTCGGAGTGCGAAGCCGCGGTGCTGGCCGCCGTCAGCACCTACCGCACCGCGATGGCGCAGTTCGCCGCGATGGGCGATCTCGACGTCTGGTACGCGCGCCTCGACGTCGAAGCGATGGCCGGGCAGTGGCAGAAAGACGCCAAGAAGGCGGACCGCCGCAGGCTCGAGAAGAACCTCGAGAAGGCGCGCAACAAGGACAGCCTGCGGGCGTTGGCCAAGCTGACCGAGACCGTCGACGGCCACGTGCGGATCGCCGATCGGCCGCCGCTCCTGGTCCCGATCGACAAGCTGGCCGAACGGGAAGGCCGCGACCCGGCCGAGATCAGCGCGCTGATCGAAGGCCTTCTCGCCACCTACCGCGGCACGCTCGACGACCAGGCCCAGGTCCTCGCGGCGCGCTACCGCTACGTCGATGCCGCCCACAAGGTGGTCGGGGTCGGCAGCGTCGGCACCCGCGCCTGGATCGCCCTGATGTTCGGGCGCGACGAGGCCGACCCGCTCTTCCTGCAGATGAAGGAAGCCGGCCCCTCGGTCCTCGAGCCTTTCGCGGGCGCGAGCGCGTTCGACAACCACGGGCACCGCGTGGTCGCGGGTCAGCGACTGACCCAGGCGGCAAGCGACGTGCTGCTCGGTTGGCTGACCGTCGAGGGGATCGACGGCAAGAAACGCGACTTCTACGTGCGCCAGCTCTGGGACGGGAAGGGTTCGGCCGAGATCGAGTCGATGAGCGCCCCCACCATGGCCACCTACGCCGGCCTTTGCGGCTGGAGCCTGGCGCGAGCCCACGCCCGGACCGGCGACCGCGCCTCGATCGCCGCCTATCTCGGCAAGAGCGACAAGTTCGACCACGCCATCGCCGACTTCTCGGCCGCCTACGCCGATCAGAACGAGGCCGACTATCAGGTTGTCTCGGGCGCCC
>CAWAJY010000003.1:0-75988 GCA_963782515.1 uncultured Actinomycetes bacterium
GCGACTCGGGCAAGCTCCACGTCGAGAGCGGTGTCTAGCCGTGTCGGTCTGAGTCCCGATGTGGGACATCTTTCTGCTTTCGTTGGTCTCCGCCGCGAACGCGAGCCTGCTCGCGGCGGTGACGGTGATGCTGTTCCTGCCCAGCCCGAAACGCTTGCTCCTCGGCTACCTCGCGGGGGCGATGCTGATCAGCCTGGCGATCGGTTTCGTGATCGTCTTCGTCGTCCACGACGCGTCGTCGACCGAAACGGCGCGCAACGCGATCAGCCCCGCGATCGACATCGTCCTCGGCCTCGTCTTCGGACTCGTCGCCTACGTTCTCGAGGCCGGCCACGACCAGCGGGTGAAAGAGCGACGCGCCCAGAGGCAGGCCGCGGCGGGCAAGGAACCGGCCGAGAAGGGACCCTCCAAGGTCGAGCAGCTGCTCGGGCGCGGCTCGGCACGGGTCACCTTCGCCCTCGGCGTCGTCCTGACCCTCCCCGGCGTCTCCTACCTCGCCGCGCTCCACGACCTGCAGGGGCTCGGCTACAGCGCCGGGGGCAAGATCCTGGTGATCATCGGGTTCAACATCATGCTGCTCCTGCTGATCGAGATTCCGTTGGTGGGCTACTTCCTCGCGCCGGAGCGGACGGTGGTCGAGGTGCAGCGCTTCCGCGCGTGGCTCAGCCGTCGGGGACGGCGCATGGCGGTGATCGGCTTCGCCGTGATCGGGGCCTTCCTGCTCGTCCGCGGTGTGATCGGCTTCTTCACCTAGCTCCCTTGGCGGGCCCGATTTCACCCGGTTCGCACGATGCCGCGGAGTCGTCGGGGTGGTTGAGTCTGCTCCGACCGATTCGACGGTCAGCCGAGCGGAAGGAGGGACGATGCCCCCGTTGAGGAGGCGTCCGTTGAGGAGGGCGGCGATGATCGGAGGAGGGCGCCATGAGATCGGCCGCCGCTCGTCCCCGGCAGGCCAGATCGACGATGCCGCCTCGGAGGCCAACCGGATCGATGCCCTGACGAAACTGAAGGGACTGCTCGACGCCGGGGTCCTGACCCAGGAGCAATACGAATCCGAACACGCCCGCCTGACCGGGGGGATCAGATCGTGGTCGTAGGACCGGGTGGCCTCGGACCCGTCCAGCTGATCGTCATCGCCTTCGCCGGCGATGCCCCGGAGGATGCGATCCTCGAGCAGCTTCACCGCCTGCGCGGGCAGGAGGCCGTCCGCCTGGTCGACCTCCTGATCCTCGCCAAGGACGAGTCGGGCGACATCGTCGAGCTCGAGTCGGGCGACCTCTCCGAGTCGCGCCCCGAGCCATCCGGTGCCGCGATCAGGAGCCTGATCGGTCTGGGCGGAGAGGGAGCCGAACCGGTCAGGGCTGCTAGGGACCCTGCCGTGTCCGCCCCCCGCCGATATGGGTCGCAACCCGAGCAGGAAGATCTCTGGTATCTGGCCGACGCGATCCCGACCGGGGCCGCGGCGGCTGTCGCATTGGTCGAGCACCGGTGGGCGATCCCCCTCCGGGACGCGATCGAGGCCGGCGCCGAGAACGACCCGCTCGACGCCTGGGTCCATCCTGAGGACCTCGTCGCGATTGCAAAGGAACTTTGACCCCGCCTACCTGCGCTGATGTTTACTGGACGGGTGCACTCTGTCTTGATCGCGGCGGGAAGGTCGCCTGACCCCAGGTCATCGCTCGTCGGGCGTTCACGTCTGCTTGCCCGACTGGAGGAGTCCTCACCGCCCGTGGTCCTGCTCCACGCGCCTTCGGGCTACGGCAAGTCGGTGCTGATCCGGCAGTGGTCCGAACGAGATCCACGGCCCTTCCCGACCTTGATCCTCGGCGACGTGCACAACGATCCGGCGATGCTGACGGCCTCGATCATCGCCGCGTTGGATCCGATCGAGCCGGTCGCGCCGGAGGTCGGCGTCGCACTCGCCAACCCGGAGCCGAACTTCGAGAACGTCGTACTGCCTCGTCTCGGTCAGGCGTTGGAGCAGCGGCAGGTCCCCTTCGTCCTGGTGCTCGACGATCTCGAGCGGATCTCCAGCTCCCCGGCGGCAGAGGTGGTCAGGACCTTGATCGTCCACATCCCACCGGGCTCACAGCTGGTGCTCGCGTCCAGGGTCGAGCCGGACCTGGCGATCGGCCGACTGCGGGCGCATCGGGAGCTCGTCGAGTTCGGCCCCGCCGACCTGGTGATGACGAAGGGGGAATGCGCGGAGCTGCTGGCGGCCCTCGGGCTGAGCGTCGACCCCGATCAACTGGAGACGTTGGTGCGGCGGACCGAGGGTTGGCCTGCTGCCCTCTATCTCGCGGGGCTCGCCCTGCGGGACTCGCCGGACCCTGACGAGGCGATCGATCGTTTCGCCGGTGACGACAGGTTCGTGGTCGACTACATCAGGGAGGAATTCCTCGAGCACGTCAGCCGCCGCCGGCTCGATTTCCTGCGCCGCGCCTCGATTCTCGATCGGCTGAGTGGCGAGCTCTGCGATGAGGTTCTCGGACGGGAAGGCTCGGCGAGGCAGCTCCGCGATCTCTCGCGTTCGAACATGCTCCTCACCCCGCTCGACCGCCGCGACGAGTGGTTCCGGTTTCATCCACTCTTCCGCGAGATGCTGCTGGCCGAGCTGCGCCGCTCCGCGCCGGGCGAGGAGGCAGATCTTCACCGGCGTGCCTCCAACTGGTGGGCCGGGCACGGCGACTGGGACCGGGCGATCAGCCACGCGGTCGAGGGTGGCGCGGTCGACCGGGCCGGCGAGCTTCTGTGGGCCGGCATCCCCGAATTCACGACGCGTGGCCGCAACGCGACCGTCGTCGGCTGGCTCGACCGCCTCGGCGCGCAGACCGTCGCCACCGATGCCGCGCTCAGCCTGACCGCGTCATACGCCCAGATGACCCAGGGGGCGGGCGCCAAGACCGAACACTGGGCCGCGATCGCCGCCGGCCTGATCGAGAAGGAACCTCCCTCCGACAAGAACACGGTGCTGACCGCCGGCCTCGGGCTGATCGAGGCGGCACTGGCACGGGGTGGGGTGGGGGCGATCGCCGATCACACCGCCCTCGCCGCCGAGCTCCTGCCCGGGGACAGCCCCTGGATGTCGATGTGTCGGCTGATCGAGGGAGTCGGGCTGCACCTGCAGGGCCACCGGGAGGAGGCGCATGAGAAGCTCGTCGACGGCGCCCGCCGGGGGGCGATCGGCGCCCCGAACGTCCAGGTTCTCTGCCTCTCGCAGCTGGCGTTGCTGGCGATCGAGGAAGACGACTGGACGCTGGCGGAGATGCTCGCCTGGCAGGCACGGGTTCAGCTCGATCGCTCCGGGATCGGCGACTACCCGATGATGGCGCTCTCGCTGGCGGTCTCCGCCGTCGTGCGGTCCCGTACCGGACGGCTCGGGGAGGCGGCCGCGGACCTACGGCAGGGCAGGCACCTGCTCGAAGAGCTCGAAGATTTCGCCCCCTGGTACGAAGTCGAGACGTGGGTCGCCCTCGCCCGCGCGGCCGTGCGTCTCGACGACGCCCCGGGCGCGAACCGGATGTTGGCCGAAGCCACGAGGGTGCTGAAGCTCACCCCCGACGCGGTCGTCCTCGGGGCCTGGATCGCCGAGGCGAAGATCGCGATCAAGGCGGTCTCGGCCTCCGGTGTCCACGACCTCACCCCGGCCGAGCTGCGGGTTCTGCAGTACCTGCCAACGCACCTCTCCATCCCCCAGATCGCCGGCCAGGTATTCGTCTCGCCGAACACGGTGAAGACCCAGACGCAGGGGGTCTACCGCAAGCTCGGGGCAACCTCCAGGCGCGAGGCGGTCGAATACGCGAGGGCCGCCGGCCTGCTCGACCCCGACGGTCCGTCCTCGGACACCTCCTCGCGCTGAGCTGCCCCAGATCACCCGGTTCGGATGATGTCCGGCGGGTCCTCGCCTTTTACGTTTCCTTCACCGCGTCTTACTGGGGAGGCGTGGGAAACAGATGAACGCCAGCCCGAAAGACCCGCCGCAGGCCCCTGGGTACGACCTCGCCGGGGTGCCGCTGTCGCCCCGGGCCCACCACCTGCTGGAGCTGGAGTTCGGCAACCGCAAGGACTTCGACGACCCGCGCCTGGAGTGGCGCCGATTGTTCTCGGAGCTGCTCGGCACCTTCATGCTCGTGCTCGTCGCCGCCGGCGGTGGCCTCCTCCACGCGAAGGGACAGATCGGCCTTCCGGCCGCGGTCGTGGCGCCGGGGTTGATGGTCCTGGCGATCATCCTCTTCATGGGCGCCGTCTCCGGTGCCCACCTCAATCCGGCCGTGTCCTTCGCCTTCGCCCTGCGCGGTGACTTTCCCTGGAAACGCCTTCCTGGCTACATCGTCGTGCAGCTGCTGGGCGCGACCCTGGCGTGCCTCTTCCTGCTGGCGGTCTTCGGCAACGTCGAGCACCTGGGGGCGACGCTGCCCGGTCCGGGCTATTCGGACTGGCAGGCCTTCCTGATGGAGGTGGTGCTGACCGCGACGCTGGTCAGCGTCATCCTCGGTACCGCCTCCGCGGCGCAGAACGTCGGCGCGATCGCGGCCCTCGGCGTCGGCGGCTACATCGCGCTCGCCGGGCTCTGGTCGGCGCCCGTCAGCGGCACCTCGATGAACCCGGCCCGGTCCTTCGGGCCGGCCCTCGTCAGCGGCGATTTTTCCGCCTACTGGGTCTACGTCGCCGGGCCGGTCGCCGGAGCGCTGATCGCGGTCGGTTGCGCGATCGTCCTGCGCGGTCGCGGTGGCACCTCGATCTCCCGGGCGGCGGGATCCGGGGTCCTCGACCCGGGCAGCCGTCGCGCCCGCCAGATCCTGGCCCGCGAGATCGACGCCGGGGACGCCGATCCCTACGTGGCGCCTCCCGGCGAGGACCGGCCGGGACCGGCGTGATGTACGAGCGCGACCCCACCGGGGTCGGTCCGACGTCCCTGATGGCCAGAGGCAACGGCGGGGTCGCCGAGCTCCTCGGCGCCCGCGGCTTCGACCAGGCGGCGGTCCGCGCCGCCCGGCTCCACGAGACGGCCGAGGACACGGAGCTGGGGATCGAGCGGATCGAGGAGCTCTTCGGCCCCGAGGTCGCGCGACTCGTCGCCGGGCTCACCGAGGATCGCCGGATCGCGCGCTATCCGGCACGCAAGGCCGAGGCCCGTGCCCGGGCGATCCAGGATCGCCGCACCGCGGCGATCTACGCCGCCGACAAGCTGGCAAATACGACCAGGCTCCTCGAGGGCGATAAGCCGATCGACGGCGAGCGCCTGGATCATTACGTGAAGACGCTGCGCCTCTTCTCCGAGCAGCTCCCCGACCTGCCGTTTCTCGCCGAGCTCTCGGTCGAGCTGACCAGGCTGATCGACCGCGACGCCGGCCGCATCGGCGCGCCGGCCCCGCGGCTTCAGCTCTCCTGATTGGTCGATTCGACGCCCTCCGCGGCGCGTCCGTGACTGTTGGACAACACGCGTCGAAGGGTGGAATGCCCGGCGACTCCGTGTCTATGCGAGCAGTTTCGCCTTCGCCTGGTCGAACTCCTCGGCGCTGAGCGCACCCTTTTCCTTCAGGTCGTTCAGTTTGTGAAGTTCGTCCGCAGGGCTGGTGTGGGCCTGTTGCTGGACGTATGAGTCGAAATGGTGTTTGGCTTCGGACTGGGCCGTCAGCGCTCGTTCGCGCATCCCTGAACCCCGGGCGATCAGGTAGACCAACATCCCGATGTAGGGAACGAAGACGAGGAAGACGATCCAGAGGGCCTTCCCCCAGCCGGACATCTCGTGGTCGCGGAAGAGATCGCCGATGATCGTGAAGAGGATCCAGATCCAGATCACGAACAGGAAGATCTCGAAGACGGTCAGAAGCAGGTCGCCGAAGCTGACATCTGCGAGCGGCAAGTGGAGGATCCTTTCGATCTGCTGATGGATGACTGCCCATAGAACCTAGGTCGAACCCGCCGTCCTCACATCATCCGAAGCGGGTGATCCGTTTTCCCAGAGCGTTCCGGGGCATCGAAGGACACCGGCAGGACCGTGACCGGATCGCCCTCGATACCTCGGTTGTGGCTAGCCTCCCCAGCGTCGTGAGGTCCCGATGTTGAGCTGGAAGCTGGCGATGGTCGCCGTACTGGTCTGCGGTGCGACTGCGTTTGCGGTGAGCCGCGTGCTCGGAGACGGTGGCACGGTGCGGTCCACGACCCAGGTGATCAAGATCGTGCCGAAGAAGCCGACGCGGGCTGTCGTTGGAGCCGCCCCTGCGGCCGGCGCCAGAACCGCGTCGCCAACTAGGTCGAAGCAGAAACCGCGGAAAGAGATGCCGCCCGCGACGGTCACCCCGGTCCGCCCGAGCTTGCCGCTGAGCGGGATGACCATCAGCGTGGATCCGGGGCACAACGGCGGCAACTTCACCCATCCGGAAGAGATCGGGGAACTCGTGCCCGCGGGGGTGAACGGGACGACCAAGCCCTGCAATACGACTGGAACGGCGACCGACGATGGCTCGTTGACCGAGGCGCAGTTCAACTGGGACGTCGCGCAGGACCTCGTTCCGCGTCTGGAAGAACTCGGTGCCACCGTGGTGTTGACGCGACACTCGAACGATGGCGTCGGCCCGTGCGTCGACCAGCGGGCGGAAATCGCCAACCGCGCACACGCGGCGCTCGCTCTCTCGATCCATGCCGACGGCGACCTGGCCGCAGGCGCGCACGGCTTTGACGTCATCCACCCAGCTACCGAAGAAATGGTCGATCCTGCGATGGCCGAACCCTCGCTGAGGCTGGCCGAAGACGTCCGCGACGCGTTGGTCGGGGCAGGCATACCGCCCGCCAACTACGTCGGCGAAGCGGGTCTCGACGCGCGCTCCGACCTGGCCGGCCTGAACTTGACGCGCGTCCCGGCGGCCCTGGTGGAGCTCGGGAACATGCGCGAGCCGGAAGAGGCGGCGAAGCTCGAGAGCTCGGCCTATCGGCATGAGTTGGCCGACGCGCTCGCCGTCGGCATCGTTTCGTTCCTCCACTCATCCTGAGTCCGCGGCCTCTGGCCGCGCCTATATGGTCGAGGCCCGAAGCGGTAATCAAGCTATCCCGATGAACTACCAAGATCCACACGGCAGGCGGCGCAACGACCGCTTCTGGGAAGACGACCGCTTCACCCCCGGATGGGCGAAGGTCGTGGCCGTCCTGATCGTCGCGGCCGGCCTGGGCGCCGCGATCGCCATCTTCGCCTCGCGCAGCTCCGGCGGGAAGGCCGAGGTGGTGAGGACGGAAACCGTGTGGCAGACGGTGGCGCAGGCGCAGGCCAAGCCCAGACGGAAGGAAGGGGCGGCGCCGAAGCACACGCATTCCGCGCTGCCGCCGGTCAGCGAAACGACGAAGAGCGAAGCCGCGCAGAACGACGGCGGGAGCGGAAGCGGTGGCGGATTCTTGGGTCCGAATGCCGACGCTTCGTTCGACGCGATGGCCGCCTCGCTTCCCGCCTCGGTCGGCTTGGCGGTCGAGCCGCTGGGGAGCGAAGAAGTACGTGAATTCGGTGACCTGCTCTCGAGCGGCCACGCCTGGAGCAGCATCAAGGTCCCGATTCTCGCCACGGTCTTGAAGGAACAAGGCGAACACCTCGGCCCCGAAGAAGAAGGATGGGCGCAGAGCGCGATCACCGCGTCAGACAACGAAGCCGCGGCGGCGCTCTTTGGCACGATCGAAGGTCGGCAGGGTGGGCTCGACGGCGCCAGCGCGGCGGTGGGGGAGACGATTCAGGCCGGCGGCTCGGCCGGCACCACGGTGGCGACCGCGCCGCCCCCGCCGGGAGCCGTGTCCACCTATGGACAGACCGAGTGGCCGGTGGGGGAAGCGGTCCGCTTCTTCCATGCGCTGGGTCGCTGCGAAGTGATCGGCCCTTCCTCCACGGGCTACGTCGAGTCCTTGATGGAAAGCGTGATCCCGGAACAGCGGTGGGGCCTCGGCGAAGGCGGCTTCGACTCGGACTGGCGGGTCGGGATGAAGGGAGGTTGGGGGCCGGACTCCGAAGCCGGCGGCGGCTACCTGGTCCGCCAGTCCGGGCTGGTCCAGGGGCCGAGCGGTGGGGTGGCGGTCGCGATGATCGCGATCGACGAATCAGGCAGCTATCCGGCCGGGGCCGCCGATCTCACGCGGATGGCGCAGTGGCTGGGCGACGAACTCAAAGGCCTCGGCCCCACCTTTCACGGCTGCGCCGGCTGACCTACGGTTCGAAGTAGACGACGACGCCTTCTTCGCCCTTGCAGGTGATGGGGGACGTTTCGCCTTCGCACAAGACGGCGATCGTCCCGCCGGTGTCCTTGTCCTTGGCGAAGAGTTCGCCCCGCCTTCCCTTTGCATAGTCGGCGTGGATCTGTTCGCCGACTTCACACGACGTGTTTTCCACCGACAGTTTCGTGCCGCAGGGGGTCGGGCCGCCGACCTCGGCATCGGCTCCGGCTTCATCTTCGATCTCCGGCGGCTTGATTTCTTCGACGACGGTCTTCGTCACCACGGTCTGGCCGGAATCACCACCGCCGGAGACGATCAAGGACACGGCGATGAGGATGCTGGCGACGGCGATCGCGCCGACGATGGCGGTTGCGGCGCGCATTCAGTATTCGCGCACGGCCTGCATCGGGAAGGTCACGAACGCTTCGTTGCCACCGCTGCATTCGACGAAGTCATCTTCGAGGTAGCAATTCATTTCGTAGGTTTCTTCGGTGGTCGGACTGAAGACTTCGACGAAGGTAAAGGGTTCTTCACCATAAGCTTCGTAGGCTTCGAAGTAGTCGACGAACACTTCCTCGGCGAACGGGCAGCTGGTGACTTCGTTGGCCGAGATGTTCTGGTCGCATGATTGAGTGGCGGCGCTCGAATAGTTCGGTTCCGGCGTGGGCTCTGGTTCCGGTGCCCGCACCGGGGTGGTGTCCTGGCCGGTCGCCCTGGCGCTGGTGAAGTACACGTCGGCGTCGTTGCCTCCGCTGCAGGTGACGAGGTCGGTGCCGCTGCAGGTCATTTCGTAGGTCAGGCCCGTGACCGGGCTGTACACCTCGATTTCGTGGGCGCCGCCCGCTTCGGCGTATGCGGATCGGGTGTTCTTGGCAAATGGGCAACTGGTCTGCGCATTGACCCAGAGGCCCTTCGCTTCCGGGCAGACCGACGCGCCGGTGGGCGGATCGACCTTCTTTTGCTTCTTGGGCTGCGCTTTCGACTGGGTCCTGTTCTTCGGCGTGGCAGCCGTCTTCTGAGCGATGGTGCTCGAGGCTGGGGCACCTTGCCTGCTGAACACACCCGCGGCGGCCAGCACGGCAGCCGTGACGCCGAGGATCGCGACGATGCCGAGGATGATCAGCGCCAGCGGACTGCCGGAGCGATCATGGTGTCGAGGCTGCGGCGGTGGCGTGGCGTAGCCGTACGGAGGTGGCGTCTGACCCACGGCTCGCAGAGGTGCCGGAGTCGCTTGGTCGATCTTCGTCGCGGCGTGGGATCGGTCCATGACCGCGGTCTCGCCGGTGTCGCCGGTCGAGGTCTGCGCGGCCGCCAGCGCCGTCGCGAGCTCCCGGCCCGTGGCAAAGCGATCGTCGGGGTCGATCGCCAGCGCCTTCTGGAAGAAGGCGTCATAGCGATGCCCGAGCGCCGGGAGGGTCTGGCTCACCAGCGGCCTCGGATCGCTGGCGTGCGCCCAGCGCACCGCGAGCTCGTTCTCGCCCGTGAACGGCGTCTTGCCGGTGAGCATCTCGAACACCAGGCAACCGAGGGAGTAGAGGTCACTGCGGGGTCCGGCGTCCTGGCCCTGGATCTGCTCCGGCGCCAGGTAGCCCGTGGTCCCCACGGTCGAGCCGGTGCGGGTGAGGGCCTCGAGCACGTCCGGCGGTTTGGCGATGCCGAAGTCGGTGAGATATGCGTGGTCTTCGCCCGCGACTTCGCGCAGCAACACGTTCGCCGGCTTGACGTCACGGTGGACGAGTCCCGACGCCTCGTGCACGGCGTCGAGCGCACCCGCCAGCTGCGTGCCGATCGCGGCCGCCCGCTTCGGCGTCAGACGGCCTGAGCTGTCGAGCAGCTGCCGAAGGTCCGATCCGTCGATCCACTGCATCACCAGGTAGAGGCGCCCCTCCTTGTCGCCGACGTCGTAGACGGTGACGACGTTCGGGTGGTCCACGGAGGCGGCCAACTTGGCCTCGCGGAGGAACCGCTCCCGATAGTCGGGCTCGCTGGCGATCTCGTCGCGGATCACCTTCAGGGCGACGTCGCGATCAAGTGACTGCTGGCGGGCCTTGTAGACCACACCCATACCGCCCGCACCCGCGACCTCGAGGATCTCGAAATCGCCGAGCCGGTCTCCGACTTTCAGTTCCTCTGCCATGACTGGTTACCGCCTACCTGGGTGAGAGCGGAGCACTTTACCTTGAATTTAGCCAACTGACGCAATCAACGTAGTTCACTTCGCTTCTCTTTCACCGTGCGAATATGTTCCCGTGAATTCGGGAGGTGGGTCCGGGCGACGGTGGGAGATCGAGATCGGTGGGCTCTGCCTGCCGATCGGGGCCACGTTGGAGATCGGTCGTGACCCGTCCTGTGCCGTCCCGTTGGACGACGAGCGGGTCTCCTGGCGGCACCTGCGCATCGAGGCCGACGACGGGCGGGTGGCACTGGTCGACCTGGACTCGAAGAACGGGACCTTCCTCAACGGCCGGCGTCTGGATCCCGGGCCGACCTACATCGGTGTGGACGCCCTGGTCCAGATCGGCGGCACCAGGGCGCGCGTACGCAGGGTTGCGGCCGAGCCCAACGAGGCGCGGGGGCATTTCCGCCGCGTTCCGATCCGCGGGAGCGCGCTGCGGATCGGTCGCGCCCCGGACAACGATGTCGTCCTGGAGGAGCCCAACGTCTCCTGGCACCACGCCGAGCTCCGTCCGGGGGAACCGCCGGTTCTGGTCGACCTCGGCTCCCGCAACGGGGTCCGCGTGAACGAGCGGATGATCCGTGGGCAGGAGGCGCTGCGGCCGGGGGCCGTCGCCGGCGTCGGCCCCTTCGCTTTGCACCTCGACCACGGCGAGCTGGTGATCAGCGACGAGCGGGGCGCCCGCCTGACCGCCTCCGGCGTCTCCGTGAAGGTCGGCCCGCGGACGATCCTGCAGCCGACCTTCCTGAGCGTGGCGCCCGGTGAGTTCGTGGCGCTGATCGGCGCCAGCGGATCGGGCAAGACGACGTTGCTGAAATGCCTGGCAGGGGTCAAATCTCCGACCTCGGGTCAGGTCCTTGTCGGCGCCGATCCGATCGACCTGCGCCTCACGGAAGTCGGCTACGTCCCCCAGACCGATGTCCTCCACGACCGGCTCAAGGTGAGGGAGACGCTGATGTACACGGCGCGACTGCGGCTGCCATCCGACACCAGCGCGGCCGAGTGCGTGGTCGCCGTCGGGGAGGTGCTCGAGGAGCTGCGCCTCGGCGAGCACGCGGACACCTTTGTCGAGCGCCTCTCAGGTGGTCAGCGCAAGCGGCTCAGTTGCGGCGTCGAGCTGGTCGGGAAACCTTCGACGGTCCTGCTCGACGAGCCGACCAGCGGCCTCGACCCGCCCCTGGAGCGACGCCTGATGTCGACGCTGCGCCATCTCTCCGACGGTGGCCGCGGGATCGTCGTCGTCACCCATGCGACGAGCAGCCTTGAGCTATGCGACACCGTCGCGGTGATGGGCGAAGGCGGGCAGCTCCTCTTCAGCGGGTCGCCGCGGGAATGCCTGGACCAGTTCAACGTCGGCAACTACGACGAAATCTACGGCGCCGCCGAGCTGATCGAACGACCGGAGCCCCTGCCCGCGGGGCCGGTTCGTCAGCCCCGACGCGGTCCCGCCGGCCCGTTGCTGGCCGGGCGTTCCCTGCTCCGGCAGACCACGACGCTGATCGGTCGCTACGCCCACACGCTGGGGCGCGATCGCCGCACGATCGCCGCCCTCCTCGGGCAGGCGCCGTTGATCGGACTGCTGCTGGCGCTCCTCTATCCCCGCGATGTCCTCGCCCTGCCTGACGGCTCGCCGACGCGCAGCGCGCAGTTCATGTTCCTGCTCGTCACCGCGGCACTCTGGCTCGGACTGATCGACTCCTGCCGGGAGATCGTCAAGGAGCGGGCGATCATCCTGCGCGAGCTCGCGGTCGGGGTTCGACTGGACGCCCAGATAGCGGCCAAGTCGGTGATCCTGTTCGCGATCGCCGCGGTCCAGTGCCTTCTGCTGCTCGCGGTGGTGGTGGCGCTGCGGCCGTTCCACATCTCGCTGGCCGATCTCGCCGAGGTGTTCGGTCTCCTGACCCTCACCGCTTGGGCCACCGTCGGGCTGGGGCTCCTGGTCTCCACGGTCGCCCGCAGCGTCGATCAGGCGACCAGTGTCATTCCTCTACTGCTGATCCCCCAGCTGCTGTTCGGGGGAGCGCTCGTCGCGCTCGAACGGATGGGGCCGGTGATCAAAGTGCTCTCCGATGTCACCGTCAGCCGTTGGGCCTTCGCCGGGGTCGGCCACGTGATCGGTATGAACCCGCGGCTGGCCGAAGAATCGAAAGCAGCGAAGTTGAGCGGCTACGGCACCGAGTTCTTCTCGATCCAACCGCTCGTCGCCGGACTGGTGCTGCTCGGCTTCACGGCATTGACCTTGCTGGCCGCTGCCCTGCTGCTGGCCCGACGCAGCCGCGACGTCTAGTCCTACTCGCAGTTGCCGGTGACCGAATTGGCGACCGCGTGGAAGGTCGGCGCCATGCTGCCGAAGTCGGCGGGTGAGGTGGATCCGAGGATGCCGAAGCCGATCCCACAGCTGATCAGGAAGTAGTCGACGCGACGGTCTTCTTCGACTTCGAAGACCCAGCGCGCCGCCGGCAGCCCTTGCAGCGTGGTTTCTTCGAAGGCCAGTTCGCGATAGCCGGTCGACCCGCTCGTTTCACCGCGGACTTCTTCGGCGTCTTCGATGGCGGTCGAGGTGGAGTAGTGAATCTGCGAGTCGATCAGCACCGAGGTGTTTTCTTCCTCAGGGTCCCGCCAGTGGCTTTCGTAGTAGGTGGACGGGTGCGACTCGATGGTTTCCGCCGTCCAGCCGATCGGTACTTCCGCCGAGTAGAGGCGGCCCCGGAACGGCTCGAGGGGCAGCGCCGCGGGCGTGACCGGCGGCGGGCTCGTCGTGACGTGCTGGGTCGTCGTCGCGGCGGCGCCTCCGGAGCCGACGTTGGAGGCGGTCGCCTGCGCGTTCGAGGCGCTCTTCTTGCCGTGATTCGTCGGTTCGGAGCCCGACCCCGAGCTGGAGCTCACGACGAGCACGGCCGCCAAGCCGGCGATCGCGATGGCCGCGAGGACCCCGACGCCGATCGCGGGCCAGTTTCGCGAGCGCCGCTGTCGCAACACCCGCGTGGGTGGCTCGGGGACGGGGGTCGATCGAGTCGGCTCGTAGCCAAGGCCCGCAGCCGCCGCTCGGGCGACGGTGCGCTCGTGGCCGCCGCTCCGTTCGCCTCTCGCCGCCGCCAGCGCCGCCACGCCGAGGTCTCCGGCGGACGGATAGCGGTCCTCCGGTCGACGGGCGAGGGCGCGGCCCATCACCTCGTCGAACTCGATCGGCAGGCGCGGGTCCACCTGGCTCGGCAGGAGCGGAGCCTCGTTCACCTTCGCGTACATCAGCGCCATGTCGTTGTCGCGTGCGTACGGGAGTTGTCGCGTCAGTGCCTCGAAGAGAACGCAGCCGAGCGCGTAGATATCGGAGCGAGCGTCGACCGGTCGCCCCTCGATCTGCTCGGGCGCGGCGTATTTGACCGAGCCGATCCAGAGGCCGGTCTTCGTGTTGACGCTCTGCGAGGTGACTTGCTTGGTCAGTCCGAAGTCGGTGAGGTAAGGATGGAGCCTCGCGTCGAGCAGGATGTTCGGCGGCTTCACATCGCGGTGGACGAGGCCGGTGGCGTGGGCGGCGTCCAGTCCGTCGGCGACTTCGGCGATCAAGCTCGCCGCGGCCTGCGGCTTCATCGGCGAGTGCAGGCTGCGGAGGTAGTCGCCGAGGTCCGTGCCGTCGACGTAGCGCATCGCGATGAAGTAGACGCCGTCCTCCTCACCGGCGCCGTACACCGGCACGATGTTCGGGTGGTCGATCGCGGCAGCGAGCCGCGACTCCCGCTGAAAGCGCGCCTTGAACTCCTCGTCACCGCTCAGTCCCGGCTGGATCAACTTCAGCGCGACGACGCGATCGAGATCCAGCTGCTGCGCCCGATAGACGACTCCCATGCCGCCTTCGCCGACCAGTTCGTCGAGTCGATAGCCACCGATGAGCGTCCCTCTGCCGAGATTCATGCTCACCGGCCGCGCTTCGAAAGAGATGACAGGGCGCCCACCAGGGCCACGATCAGCATCACCATCAGGCGCACCATCAGGATCAGCAGGGTCACCATCAGCCCGATGGCCATGAACACCAATTGGAAGATGAGACCGATCACGTCAACCTCAACGGGTCCCGGCGGCGTCGACTTCCAGCGCCAGTCGTAGGCGCTCGGCGATCTCGGTGACCTCGTCAGGGCCGAGCTTCGGGCGTCGGCGCGCCAGGTAGCCGGCCAGCATGCGGGCAGGGAGGACGGTGACGCCGCGGCGCCGGGCGGGAGGCGAGCCGATCAGGAAGGCATCGCTGAAGACGAGGAGCGGCTCGACCTCGAGACCGCTGACCTTGGCAAGGACCTTGCTCTCCGCATAGGCCTGGCGCAGCATCCGTTCGTCGATGTCGGCAAGTGGGATATGGCCGCCGTGGGCCTTGGTCTCGATCGTGAAGGTGCCGGCCGGGCCGACGAGGACGTGATCGATGTCGCCGTGGCCCAGCCAGACGCCGTGGAGGACGTGCCAGTCGGGCCCGAGGCCTTCGAGGATCGCTCCCACCTTGCGCTCGCCCTCCGCGCCACGGGCGGCGCGATCGGCCATTTCCTGGGCGTGCTCGCCCGGTTCGCGCCGGGGATTCGATACCGGTTGCGTTCCCATGACGTCCCTGATCGACCATCGGCCGCGGAACTTGAATCTCGTGCCTCGTCCCGCGTCCCCTCGAAGGGGATCCGGTGCACCTCTTCCAGGTGGCCGCGCTCGAGCGTCGCGTCGCTGCCCGCCAGCTCCACCGCTCGCTCAAGGGCATGGATGTTCGCCGGCACGCCTTGAGCGGTGATGTCGTGGGTCCCCGTGAAGGCGGCCTTGGCGAGGCGTCGATGGGAGAGGATCAGCCCCTCGATCCGCGAGGAGGCGACCGACTCGGCGCGGAGGAACTGGCGGGCAAAGGTCTCGAAGCTGCCGGGCTCCGGGGGCTCTCGTTCAGTTCGGCAGGCGGCTTCGGCGTTGGCGCCGGCGGCGGCGATCTCGGAATCGAGCAGGAATCCCTGGTCGGCGATCGCGGTCGGGACGTAGGCCTCGAAGGTGAAGCCACGGCGCGGGTGCCGCGGTGCCCTGGTCGAGCGGCACTGGGAGCCACGGATGGACGGAGGGGTTCAGCTTCGGCCGGCGGCGTTCCATGAAGCCCGGCGACCGGCCAACCGTCCATCCGGCAGTCGCGTCTTGGTCGCGTTCCGGCAGGGGACGTCCCGAGCTGGACTACCTTCGCGCGCGCACGCCGACAGCAGTCGGTCCACGTCGACCCAGCAGGGGAGAACAAGAACAGATGAATCGTTGGTCAAGTCAGTGCGGCCCGAAGGCGACGGCGCTTGTCCTGGTCGTGGCGGCATCGCTCGCGGGTGGGGTGCTCACCGGTTGCGGGAGCAACGGCAGTGACGTTCAGAGCACGGTTGAAAAGCAGATCGAAAAGGGCAACGAACAAGCCGAAAAGATCGTCAACGAAACCACCAAGCAGGCGCAGGAAGAAGTGAAGAAGGCGGGCGAAGAATCCGGCGACAAGCAGGGTGAAGAAATCGCCAAGCAGACGGAAAAGGCGCTCGAAGAAGCCAACGACAAGGCGAACAAGGGCATCGAAGAAGGCAAGGAAATGTCCAAAGAAATCCAAGAAGAAGTCAACAAGCAGATCGAAGAAGCGACCCCCTGAGGGCGCACTTCAACGCAAGGAGAAACGATGGGATTCCTGGACAAGGTCAAGGGCACCGCCAGGCAGGCGGTCAGTCCTGGTGGACAGATGAAGGAACGCGACAAGCTCCAGAAGATCAACTCTTCCGGCGTTGACGCGACCGCCACCATCGACTCGATGCAGGAGGTCGGCTCGCAGCTCGGCGGCGGCCATCAGATCGACTTCCGGCTGACCGTCCACCCGGCCGGCGGTGCCGATTACCAGGTGGCGACCAGTCAGTCGATGCATGAGCAGTCGCTGAAAGGCGTCGAACAGGGAGCCACGGTCGCGGTCAAGGTCGACCCCGACGATCCGCAGTCCCTGCTCGTCTGGGGCGCCGCCGGCTGAGCCTCGCTCAGCCGAGCACCGAGAGGTATGCGGCAACCCGTTCGCAGCCGCGCCGCAGCCGCCGGAAGTAGGCGGCGCGGCTGAGGTGGAGGGTTTCGGCGACGGCTTCCTGGGTCGTGTTGCGTTCGAGATAACCGCGGCGCAACGCGGTCTGGGTCAGTTGGTCGCCGGGAGTTTCGCCAAAGGCCCGATCGACCGCGTCGAGGAGGGCATCGCGGACCGAATCGGAGCGAGCGGCGACACTTTCGCCACTCGCCAGCGGGCTCGCCGCCAGCTCGGCCGGGACGCCGAAGTTACGAAACGCCTCGCGCACCGTCGCCACCGAGACGGCCCGCGCGGTCGCCGGCCGCGGGGCCTCCTGGAGGCCGAGCTCGCGGTAGACGTGGGCGTGGAGCGCGGCGAGGACGCCCCCCGGCCCCCAGTCGACGAGGTGGCACTCCATCGTCTCCCCGGCAATCTGGGCGTCGAGCTCGGGGATGTGGACGGCGCCACCGGCGGCGGCGAAGTCGCGCGCGCCGGGCAGGGCCGGGCTGATCGGCAGGTAGCCGTAGCGGGGGCTGCCCGAGGTCGCGGCGAGCAGCCCCGCCATCCCGAGCAGGCCGAAGAGGTCGGGGTCGCGATCCGCGGCGACGGCGACCATGTCGCGCCAGATCACCGTGTCGGGACGGTCGAGGCGGCGCGCGTGGGCAAGGCGCGGCCCGAGGATCGGGTCGTCGTCGGCGGCGGGCGGCGCCGTACCCGGGGTGAGGGAGACGGTCACGCCACAGAGGAGCTCGTCGCGGTCGCGGGCGACGGTGGCGTGCTCGGGCGCCGCTTCAAGCAGCGCCCGCGATCCCTCCCAGACGACGGCGTGGCGGTTTCCGGCGACGGCTCGGTCGACCGCTTCGAGGTCCCCGGCGCGGAGGCCGTCGACGCGCAGACGCGCGGACGCCCGCCAGGAGAAGCCCCAGTGGAGTGCCGGGCTGTCGGCAAGTTCGGCCAGATCGGTCACCGCCAGCGGCCCCGCCGCGCCGGCGCCGGTCGCGTACAGGTGGTCGGCTACGCGGCGGCGCAGCTCGCGTTCGACCAGTGGGTGGTCGCGTCGTAGGCAGGCACGGATCGCCTCGCGGACCAGCTCGTGCGGGGCGACGCCGACGCCGCGGGGCTCGACGAAGTCGCGCCCGCGAAGCCACTCCCACTCGGCCTCCGGGTCGGCACCGAGCAGCGAGTGGGCGAGGAGGTCGGGCGTCGTCACCCGGGCGATCGCCGCGGTGGCGAGCGTCGCCAGATGGGGACCTTGGAGGCGCTCGGCGACCAGGCGCGCGACGAGATCCTCGTCGAGTCCGACACCACCCGCCACGGCGGACCCCGAATCGCCGTCGGCGGAGGCGGCGGCGAGCTCCAGCGCCAGCGGGTTGCCGTGCGCCCAGTCGCGAGCCTGCGCGGCCGCATCGGGGCCGAGCCCGTGGCGGCGGAGCACTTCGGTCGAGGCCTCTGGACCCAGCGGTGCCAGCGCCAGCGACAGGAAACCGGCCTTGCCGCGCGGCCCCCACTCGGGTCCGGGCGCACGCCGCGAGGCGATCAGGACGGCGGCGCCGGGTGGCAGCTCGGGCAGGAGGACGCGACGCAGGTAGCCGCCAAGGGCCTCGACGTGCTCGAAGCTGTCGAGGACGACCAGCGAGCGCCCACGCTCGGGCGGCGCGCCGAGCGCGTCCTCGAGTTGGTCGGGGACCGGCGCGATGTCGCGACCGTCGATCCAGACGAGTTCGTAGCCAGACCCCGTCACGGCGCGATCGGTCGCCTCGCGCAGCAGAGCCGTCTTGCCGATCCCGGCCGGCCCGTGAACGTAGATGGCGGCGACGCGCCCCGGCTCCGCCAACTCCGCTGCGATCCCAGCCAGTTCACCGTCGCGCCCCAACAGCACGCGAGCAGGATTTCAGATCCGGTCGCCAGGCCGTCCTTCCTGACGCCCGCCTGTCACGCCGGAGGTCGCGGGTTCGAGTCCCGTCGCTCCCGTTACGCGTAGTTCCTGCAAATCGGTAGGTCGGTCTCGGGACGGTCGAATTAACCGGGGCGGATTTCGGCTCTACTTTCTGGCACGAGTGCCTGAAGGGCGGGATTTCGAGTACCGCCCGGGCCAACACCGGCAGCGGCTTCGCTCAGCTGCTGAGCGCCGCGGACTGCGCCTACTCGAGTGGAAACGCGGAGGTCAAGAGGACCGGCAGCGCGTCCTCGAGGAGGTGCGATCCCGCACAAGGAAGGCACGACTGTGTTGGATCCCCCGGGGCCCTCACCGTCGGCGAACGCCACCCTTTCATGTAAGTATTTGCCGATGAGCGACGGGGACGCCGGCGCCGGGGCCGCGGACCTGACGGGGAAGCTTGAAGCCGTGGGCGCCGACACCAGCGCCGTTGTAGCGCTGCTCTGGACCTGGCTCGAGGCACACCTCCAGGACTTCGGCTCGCTGCTCGAGAAGCCGGCGACGCTCCTAGCCGAGGCACTGCACCTGCCGGATTTTGAAGGCGTCACCGCCGCCGACCTGGAGGTGATCGCCGAGGCGCCGGTGCGGGGCTCCGCCCTCCTCCTGGCCCGTATCGGCCTCTGCTATGCAGGCCCACCGGTGGCGATCTTCGACCCCGCCAAGGGCTTTGACGGCGAGGACGTCTACGTCTGCTGGCGACGCTCGGAGCTGGTTCGCCGGTTGGGGCGCTACGAGCGCCCGCCGAGCGCCCAGGAGCATCCCTCGGTCTCGACCCTCTGCCCCTCGCTCGTCGTCTGCCCCGCCGTGGTCGAGGGCATCGCCCTGAGCTTCCCTCGGGTCGAAGGGCCCGAGTGGGACGCGGTCTGCCGCCGGCTGGAGCACGGGCTGAGCGAGGGCGAGCGCTCCACCGTCTGCTTTCACCTCGACAGCCTCGGCGAGGAGGGCTTCTCGCGCTGGAGTGCCGACGGCGAGCTGAAGATCGGTGCGCTCCGCGAGGAGGACGTCGAACCGGCAGAAGCCGAGGCGGCCCGCGCGGCGACGGTGGCAGCGGTGGCATCGGCGGCGGGCGCCGCCAACGTCCTGGTGATGCCCGAGCTGGCCGCGACCGATGCGGTGCTCGGGGCGATCGGCGCAGAGCTCGCCTCGCTCGGCCCCGAGGCCCCGGCGCTGACGGTCATCGGCCGCTACCACCGGCCCGCGGTCGCCGGGGGCGAGGCGGCCGATCCCGAACTCGCCAACTACGTCAACGAGGCGGTGGTGCTCGGGCCGCGGGGCACCGTCCTCTGGTCCCATCGCAAGCTGACCTCGGCTGGGGGCGAGGTCGAGACCGCCGATGGCACCCTCCACCTGCTCGAGGACATCCGCCTCGGCCGCACGCTCGCGGTCCTCGCTACGCCGCTCGGCAACCTCTCGGTCGCGACCTGCCTGGACACCTTCGCCGCCCACAGCCGCCGGCGGATCGCCGAGGGCCCCGTCAACGTCCTCCTCGTCCCCTCGCTCAGCGAGAAGGTAAACCGCCACCACGACTCCCTCCAGCAGCTGGTCCAGGTGATCTGGGGGGTGGCCTTCGTCTGTAACCGCTCGCCCCGGCCCGGGGCGAATGGCAGTAACTGGGACGAAGACGACAACCGCTCCTTCTGCGTCCTGCAGCGCCACCGACAGCGCGAGCTCACCCGGGTCGAGGGCCGCGAGGCCTACATGTTCGACATCGGCGCCGAGGAAGAGCGATGAACCCAGCGGCGCCCGGCAGGCACGATCGGCTGCAGATGGTGCAACTCAAGTGTTCCTCAAGTATGGTGGGGAAGGTCAATCCAGTGGTGATCGCCCTATGACGTACGTCGTGCAGTCCTCCCTCCAAAGCCCCGAAGACCTGCTCTCGCTGGCGCGGGCGCCGCTCGTCGAGCGCCTACGAGCGTTGCTGGCGGCGGCGGGCACCCCCGATCCCGGCGCCGCCGTCCCGCCCCGCGCGGTCCAGATCGCGGGCTTGGTGGTGGCCGAGGCGATCCGGCTGATCCGCCTCGGCACCCGCGAGGAGTTGAGCGCCGCAGCGCTCGAGGCGGCCGAAGCTATGCTCGATCCCGCGACCGAGGTGCTGGGTCGCCTCCACCCCGAGGCCCACCGGCTGATGAGCGGCGCCTCCGTCGCCCTCGGGGCGGCGAGCTCGCCGACCAGCGAAGGCTCCGAGCTGACCGTGCTGCGCTCCTGGAACGGGCGCGCCCGCGAGGCGGTGGCGCTGCTGATGGCCGCCGACGGCCAGGCGATGGCCCGCTCGGTGCTCCGGACCCGGCTCGGCGACCTCTCCGAATCCCACCTCTCCCATCTGCTCGCCGACCTCGAGGCGGCGGGGCTCGCGGTGCGGATCCGCGAGGGCAGGACGGTGACCGTCCATCTCGGCCCGGGCGCCCGCCACGAGCACGTGCGCGAGCTGGTGGCGCCGACCGCCTACCCGGGCTGGCGCGGACACGGCGCCGAGCGTGACCCGGCCGCCGAGCCGCGTGAGGAGCCCGCCCCGAAAGTGATCCTCGACGCCAACGTCTTCATCGGCTTCGAGGAGTTGGCCCGCACCCGCGTGGCCGCCGGCGGAGGGGAGGCAATCCGCGATCTCCTCGGCCCCGAAGAGCTCCTCGCCGACTTCGGCTCGGGCTCCCACGTCTTCACCCTCCCGCGCCTTCGCTCCGCCCGCCTCGCCGATGAGGTCGAGGACGAGCGCGAGGGCTGGCTGGCGCTGCTGCCACTCCCCGAGGCAGCCGATCCCGAGTAGGGCGGGAGCGCCCTGACCCGACGACCCCCCGAGTCCTTCGAGGCGCTGGCCGCCGGTGGTGGCCTCGCCGCGGGCCTCCTCGGCGTCCTCGCCGAGCTGGCGCCTGCGCCGCTCCCTACCGACGTGCTCTCGGCGGGGCTCGATCTCAGTGCCCGGCGGCGGCGAGGAGTCGCTGGCCGCCGTGCTCGGGCGCCTCGAGGCGGCCGGGGCGCTCAAGCTCTCAGAGCGCGGGGTGGCGCCCGACCCCGAGCTCGCGGAGGCGTTCGCGGCCGTGGGACCGGCGGCACCCGGGGAGGCCTTCCTCGCCCTGACGACGGAGGTCCTCCTGCGGAGCTTCCCGGTCGAACTCGAGGACCCCGCCGGGCGCGAGCGCGGCGCCGCCCTGATGGCCCACCTCGAAGTCCTCGGCCGCGCCGCCGAGGAGCGCGGCGCCCGGGTCGAGGGCCTCGCTGAGCTCCTTCGCCGCGGCGCCGAGCTTCGCCGCGCGCGCGGCGAGCTGAGCGGCGCGGAGCAGCTCTCCCTCGCCGCCCTGGCCGCCGCCGCGCCTGCCCCCGGCGGCGAGCTGGCCGCCCGCCTGCGCTACACCCAGGGGCGGATCCTCGGCTCGCTGGGACGGCTCGAAGGCGCGCGCGAGAGCCTCGAGGGGGCCCTCGCCTCCCAGCTCGAGAGCCTCGGCCCGGGTGCCGAGGAGACCCGCCGCGCGCGCCTCGCGCTGGCCGAGGTGCTCGCCGAGCTTGGCGATCTCCCCGCCGCCCGCGAGCAGGTCGAGGCAGCGATCGCCGCGGGCGGGGAGGCCGAGGATCGGCTGGCGAGCCTCGGGCGCCGCCGGCTCGCCGCGGTCCTGATGGAGGCGGGCGACCTCGATGCCGCCGAAGCCGAGTACTCGCTCGCCCTCGCCGAGGTAGAGGGCGGGCAGCCCGGCCGGCCGGAGATCGCCGAGACCAAGGCCGAACTCGGGGCGCTCGCGCTTGAGCGACGCGACTGGGAGCGGGCGCGGGCGACCCTAGTTGAGGCGCTCGGCGAGGCGCAGTCGAGCCTCGGGCCCGAGCACCCCTTCACCGCCGTCGTCCACAGCAACCTGGCGACCTCGCTGCAGGAACTGGGCCTGCTCGAGGCGGCGCGCAGCGAGCTCGAAGAGGCGCTCTCGATCGGCGAGCGCCGGCTGCCGCCGGGCCACCGCGGGATCTGGCTGCGCCACCGAAAGCTTGCCCGCGTCTCGCGCCGGCTCGAGGACACCGAGGCGGCGGCGCGTCATGCCTGGGCGGCGGCGGCGATCAGCGAGCTGGCGCTCGGACCCTCGGACCCCGAGCACGGGCGCGACCTGGTCCTGGCCGCCGAGACCGAGGCTGAGGCCGGTCGCGGGCTCGAGGCCCGCGGCGCCTACGAGCGCGCTCTGGCGGCGCTCGAGGCGGGGCTCGGCCCCGAGGCGCCCGAGGTCGCCGAGGCGCAGACCGCACTCGGGGTGCTGCTCGCCCGGGCCGGGGATCTGTCCGAGGCGCGCACGCGGCTCGAGCGGGCGCTGGCTAGCCACGAGGCGCGCGGCTCGACCGCGGCCCTAGCGGTGCGGATCGAGTTGGCAGCCCTGGCCGGGCGGATCGGCGAGGAGCTGGTCGCCTTGCTCGGGGCACTCGGCCGGGCCGAGGAGGCCAAGAGGGTCGCAGACCTTGAGCTGGGGGCCAGGCGGGCGACCTTCGAGGAAATCATCGCCGCCGGGGACTTCGGCACCGACGTGGCGGTGGCGCGGGCACTGCGGGCGGGGATGACCGACCTCGCCGCCGCGGCCCTCGAGGCCGCCGGGGAGCTGACCGAGCAGTACCCCCAGGCCGGCCTGGGCGAGGTCCGCAGGGGGATACTCGCCCAGCTCTGGCGCACCCAGGGCCTGGGAGCCTTTGGATCGGGTCGCTGGGAGGAGGCTCGCGAGGCCTTCGCGCGCGGGCTCGAGTGGGCCGCGGGGGACCCCGCGGTCGAAGGATCCCTCCTCTCTGACCTCGCCGACACCGAGCGCGAAGGGGGCGAGGTCGAGGTCGCGAGAGAGCTCTATGAGCGCGCCGCGCGGCTCCAGCGCGAGGCGGGTGGTGGCCGCGGGCTGGCGTTCACGCTGCTGGCATGGGGGAGGATGCTCGAAGACCAGGGGGACCCGGCCGCCGCCGAGGCGCTCTACCGCGAGCGGCTCGAGCACCTGCGCTCCTGGGCGGAGGCCGACCCGCGCGCGGAGGGGATCACCCTCCACGATCTCGGCGACGCGCGCTGGGCGCAGGGGGGCCTCGAGGAGGCCATCGGCCTCTACGGCGAGGCGGCGGAGCGAAAGCGGGAGGCGGGCATCGAGGGGCAGCTGGCGGTCACCCTCGCCGCGCTAGGCGGAGCCCTTGATCAGGCGGGCCGCCCCGAGGAGGCGCTGGCGGCCTTCGAGGAGGGGATCGAGGTCCTGCGCTCCCTGCCCGTGCCCGAGCCCTCCGAGGAGGCGCCGCTCCTCGAACGCACCGCCCGCCTTCGCCGCGACCGCGGCCGCGGCGATCTCGCGGTCGCCCTGCTCGCCGAGGCGGTCGGCCTGCGCGAGGAGCTCGGCGAGGCCGAGCCCTTGGCGACGGCGCTCCTGGCCTTCGGCCGGGCGCTCGCGGCCGAGAGCGAGGAGAAAGAGGCCGAGGTAGCCTTCCGCCGCTGCCTCGCCGTCCTCCGCGGTGCCTCCGAGCGCCTGCCGCGCTCGGAGGCGATCGCCCTCCACGACCTCGCCGGGCTGCTGGTCGAGCGCGGCGAGGGCGCCGCGGCGGCCGACACCTATCGCGAGGCGATCGGGCGCGCCGAGGAGGCCGGGGAGATCTACGGCGCCGCGCTCAGCACGATGGCGCTCGCCCGCGTCCTCGAAGGCGAGGGCGAGCGGGCCGCGGCCGCCGAGGCCTATCAGCGCCGACTGGAGTTACTGGCCCGGCTTTCCGAGCGCGACCCGGCGGCCGAGGGCGCGACCCTGCACGAACTGGCGAGCCTTCGCGAGGACGAAGACATCGAGGAGGCGACCGAGCTCTACCGCGAGGCGGCGGCACGAAAGCGCGAGGCCGGCGACCCGACCAGCCTGGCGCTGACCCTGCTGATGCTCGGGATCGCGATCCTCACCACCGCCGAGGAGGAGGACGGGCGGCGGCCCGTCCTGCAGGCCGAGGCGCAAGGACTATTCGAAGAGGCCGACGCGCTGATCGAGGAGGTGCCCGAGGCGGCGATCGTCGAAGTCGCCTCGGCCAAGTCGATGGTCGCGATCACCTTGGCCGAACGGGGCATCAAGGAGGGGATCGAGGAGGCCCGCGCGCAAGCCGAGGAGGCGCTTGAGCGGATCCTCGAGAGCGAGGAGCTCGGCGCCGACCCCGATGCGGTCCGCGCCCTCTGCCTGCTGGCCGCCGAGGTCTCGGCGGCCGAGCTCTGCCGGCGGGGGATCGCGCGATTCGAAGAGCTCGTGGGGACCGAGGCCGGAGGCGGGGAGGAGCCGGTCGCCCGGCTCTTAGGACGGCTCGCGCGGATCCGCGAACGGCGCGGGGACCACCGCGGCGCCGAGGAGTTCTATGAGGAGCGCCTCGGGCGCCTGCGGGCGGCGGCCGAGCCCGACCCGGCGGCGGAGGGCTCGACCCTGCGGGACCTCGGTGACACCGCCCGCGAGCTCGGCGAGGCCGAACGGGCGATCGGGCTCTACGGCGAGGCGGCCGATCGCCAGCAGGCCGCGGGCGATTCGGAGGCGGAGGGGTTCACGCTCTCGATGCAGGCCTCGACCATGCTGAGCGCCGGGCTGCCGGGCGCGGCGCAGGCGGCGCGGCGGGCGGTCGCCTGCTTTCGCGCGGCCCCCAACGCACCGCCCGCGACCTTCGCCGCGACCCTGGCGATCCTGGCGATGCTCGAACCCGGGCGCGAGGAGGCGCTCGGGTTGGTCTCGGAGGCCGAGGCGCTCCTCGGCGAGGGGCCCGAGAGGGCGGATTACGCGGGGCGGATCGAGGAGTTGCTGGAGGGGACGAGGCGGCGTTTTGCCGAGGGCGGCTAGGTCGGTAGGGCAGGGTTGGGTGGGTCGTGGGAGTGGGGCGGCGGCGGGTGCCGTTCGGGGCTGGCACCCTGCCCACCACCGCGGATGATGGGTCGGCCGGGTGGTGACGCGAATGCACATGCCACCCGGCGCCCGAAGGCGACTTGAACTCTTCGAAGTCGGTTCGCCTACCGGACCAACGAAATGGCTTGCCTGGCCGAACCTGGCGAACGGCGACTGGTACTTCGCCGAAGTTGTCGCGTTCGCCCTTCAGCCGAAGCCGTTAACCCCTGGCTCATATCCCTTCGTCCAAAACTACGTCGATTGGCGTCTCCGATTTGAGGTCACCGCACGAGATGTAGATGTCACGGTCTACGAAGGCGACCTGAGAGTCGAGGTCGAACGAACTCCAGAAGATCCTTCGCAATCTCGTCTCCCCGCTCACCCGTCGCTCCCGTATTTGTCACCTCGCCTTAGGCCGGCGGCGCTGGTTTCGGTGCTGCCTTCAGACGATGACCAAGACGGAGCTTCATCCTCTGGTCGACGCGCTCCCCGATGACAGAGGATCGCCGCCGACACGCCGACATGGCGCTCCCCTGTGTTTCAATCAGAGGGCGTGTGGAGACGGGGGCTTATCGTCGTGGCTGCTGGGTGCCTCGCGGGCATCTGGGCCTGGGGAGACCTCGAGAGCGTCCACTTCTGGGGCCACGGGGCGCTTTCGGAAGTCGGCTACGACACCGGGTTCCAGTTGGCGATGCTCGGCCTCTTGGTCCTCACCGGATTCGCGGTGAGGCGGTGGTGGGTGGTGCTCGCCACCGCGGGTCCCATGCTCGCGCTCGGATTGGCGCAGGCGGCGGGGGAGCGCGGGATGGACGGGGCGGCGCCGCTGACCTCTCCACCGGGCGTCAGTCGCCTGATCTGGACCGCACTCAGCCTGCTGATCGGGTTCTGGCTCGGGACCTGGGTGGAGGGACGTAGATCGAGGGAGCCGAACGGTCGCCGGTGAACCGCCGTGCAGGCTCTGCATCGGCGGGGCGCCTCATGGCAGGAGGTCGACGAACCAGACGCCGTCGCGCAGGCTCCTCTCGCCGACGGCGAAGGCGACCGGGTGGGAGAAGATCGGGCCGTCGGTGAGGAAGGTGTGGAACTCGCCGTTCTCGCCCGCCAGGTCGACGCCCGCTGCCTCGAACCGGTGGAGCATGGACGCGTCGATCGTCTCGCCGAGGAGGGAGGGCGGGAGGACGCGGTCGCGGACGGCGACGATGACGGCGCGGAAGCCGAGGTCGAGGAGTTCGCGCATCAGCGAGTCGCGTGAGCGCTGCCAGAGGGGGAGGTGGGCCCGGGTGCCGGCGGAGGAGGCGATCGACTCGACCCAGTCGCGGTGGCGCTCGATGTCGATGTCGCCGAAGATTCCGGTACGGAGGCCTCGGTGGGCGGCGCCGATGAGCTCTTGGCGCAGCGCCTCTTCGTACCCCGCCCAGGTGGCCGCGGCGAAGGAGATCGGGACGCCGAGGGCGGCGGCCTGGGCTTCGAGGAGGACGCGGTGGAGGCCGTGGGATCGGGAGCGCTCGCCGCCCTCGGTCAGCATCGTGACCAGGAGGCCCGGCTCGGCGCCCTGTCGGAGGGCGTGGTGGAGCGCCAAGGCCGAGTCCTTGCCGCCGCTCCACGAGCAGTAGACCGGGGTGCCGGCGAGGTCGATCGGGGCGGTGCCCGTGGCGGATGTCGATGTCGTGCCCTGGATCGACGGGAAATCTAGTCGCCGCCGCGCAGGGGGGAGGGGCCTCGGGGCTTCAGCGCAGCTTGAGGAAGCGGCGGGCGCGCAGGGCGATGTGGAAGGAGAGGAGGACGTCGCCGTCGGAGAGGTCGCTGTCGGTCGCGGCCTCGATCCGATTGAGGCGGTGATAGAGCGTCTGGCGTTTGATGCCGAGCTTCTCGGCGGTCTCCTGCTTGCGGCCGGCGTTGTCGCAGAGGACGCTGAGGGTCTCGATCAGGTCGCCGCGTCCGCGCCGGTCGGCATCGAGGAGGGGGCGCAGCCGCTCTTCGGTGAACTGGCGCAGGTCCTTCGAGGCCCGGAGGGCGAAGAGGAGGCGATCGGGTGAGGGGACGGCGAGGTCGTGCCACGGTCGGGGCGGCTCGTGGCCCGCCGCCTCCAGGGACGAGGCCGCCGCCGCCAGGCTCGCGCCGACCTCTACCCAGCGCGTGGTCGAGGCGGCGGCGCAGAGGGTGGGCGCGGGGACATTCTCGAAGCGCCGGGCCGTCGCCTGTCGCAGGAGATCGCCGACCAGCGCCGCGATCCGCGGTCGGTCGGCGACCCGGCGCAGGCCGACCACGATGAGGATCTCCCGCGCCTCGCCGTCGCCGATGATCGCGGCGAGGCGCTCCCGCTCGAGGCCCTGCTGGAGGTCGCGTTTGACCGCCACCCAGGCGGCGTCGTCGTGGACGCGGCCGGCGTCGACCGCGGCGGCGAGGGGGAGGAGCGCCTCCCAGCTCTCGGCGAAGCCGAGCTCGGCGGCGCGGGCGGCGATCTCGCCTTCGGCCGCCCGCGAGCGGGTGAGGCCGGCGAGGAAGTTGCCCCGCTCCCGGGTGCCGAGCTGCTCCACCTCCTCGCTCCTCATCAGCGCCAGGGCGATCAGCCCGACGGCCCGCTCGACCGCGACCCGGTCCTCGGTCCGCAGCGGGCCGTCGAGGGCGAGCGTGACGACCCGTCCCCAGCTCTCCTCGCCCCCCAGCGGCACCCGCTCCTCGACGCTCGCCGGCGCCGTCGCCAGGCCACGGGTGAACGCCGACCAGGCACCGAGGACGGTCTCGTCATCCCCCTTATAAGGAGCGTGGTAGGTGAGCCCCTGTCCGGAGCGCTCGAGGAACACCGGGTTCTGCACGAACCGGGAGAGCTCGGTCAGGATCTCCGGGACGCCGGCGCCGCCGAGCATCAGGGCGGTGAAGCGACGGTGCAGCTGGTCGGCGTTGCGGAGCATCTCCCCGCCCTGGTCGATCAAGAGCCGGTGGACCGCCTCGGTGACCTCGACGAAGCGGACCTGCCGGTGCAGGACGATCAGGCAGAGGCCGCGGTCCGCAGCGGCGCGGACCAGCCCGTCGGGCACCTCCCGGAAGGATGACCCGAGCTCCAGCACCAGCGCCGCGATCCGCCGCTCGACCAGTTCCTCGACCAGGCGACGTTGGGCCGCGGCGGAGTGGCCGATGCCCATCCCGGTCGTCAGCAGGAGCTCCCCGCCCTTCAGCATCGAGGCGATGTCCGGCGCCTCTCCGGCGTGGACCCAGCGGATCTCCTCGCCGAGGCCCGCCTCGTGCGCCAGCACCTCGGGGACTCCCCGCCGCAGCTCCGGCACCTTCAGGGCGTCCCCCACCACCACGGAAGTTCCGTTTGACGAATTGACGATCAGAGCATTCAAGCACGCCATCACCCGCCGCCTTGTTTGTCGAAACGTCCAATTGCGGGACCCCATTTGGTGCGCGCAGTCCCTGGCGGCGGCGGCCGATCTCGGGCACCCTGGTCCCATGAGCAATGCCACGACCCCGCAGCTGGCGGATTCAGAGACCGGAAGGGCGCCGACCCCGCGGCGACTGCAGAACTACGTCGGGGGCGCCTGGATCGATCCGACCGCGACCGGGACGCTCGAGACCCGCTCCCCCGCCAGTGGCGAGGTGCTCGCCGAGGTCCCCCTCTCGGGTGCCGCCGACGTCGCCGCCGCCACCGCGGCCGCCCGCGCGGCCTTCCCGGCCTGGCGCGCGACCCCACCCCAGCAGCGCGCCCGCGCCCTCTTCGTGCTCCGTGACCTGGTCGCCTCCCACCAGGAGGAGCTGGCCAAGCTCGTCACCCTCGACATGGGCAAGACCTTCGACGACGCCTTCGCCGAGGTCGGCCGCGGGATCGAGTCGATCGAGGCAGCGAGCGCCGTCCCCCACCTGCTCAAGGGCGAGAACCTCGAGGGCGTCGCCCGCGGCGTCGACGTCGAGATGGTGCGCCAGCCCGTCGGCGTGATCGGCGCGATCACCCCGTTCAACTTCCCGGCGATGATCCCGCTCTGGTTCCTGCCCTTCGCGGTCGGCTGCGGCAACACCTTCGTGCTGAAGCCCTCGGAGCAGGACCCGCTCACCTCGGTGCGCCTCTTCGAGCTGATCGAGGAGGCCGAGGTCTTCCCGGCCGGCGTCGTCAACCTCCTCCACGGCGCCCATGACGCGGTCAACGGCCTCCTCCACGACCCCGAGGTCGACGGCATCAGCTTCGTCGGCTCGGCGAAGACCGCCCGTTACGTGGCGAGCACCGCCGCCGCCGAGGGCAAGCGCGTGCAGGCGCTCGGCGGCGCCAAGAACGCGATGGTGGCGATGCCCGACGCCGACCCGAAGCTGCTCGCCACCGGCGTCACCTCCTCGGCCTTCGGCGCCGCCGGTCAGCGCTGCCTCGCCGGCTCGCTGCTGGTCCTCGTCGGCTCGGCGGAGGAGCAGGACGCGACGCTCGAGACCGTGGTCGACGCGGCGAGCGCGCTCACGGTCGGCGACGGTGCCGACCCGGCCACCGACGTCTGCCCGCTGGTCTCCGTCGCCTCGCGCGAGCGGGTCGAAGGGGAGATCGAGACGGCGCTCGGCGACGGTGCCGAGCTCGTCCTCGACGGCCGCAAGGGCGGCGGAGAGGGCGGCGCCGAGCTCGGCCCGACGATCATCGACGGCGCCCCGCTCGACTCGCGGGCGGTCCGCGAGGAGCTCTTCGGCCCGGTGCTGACCGTGCTCCGGGTCGACGACCTGGACGGAGCGCTTGAGGTCGTGAACTCCTCCCGCTACGGCAACTCCTCGATCCTCTTCACCAGCTCCGGCGGCACCGCGCGCGAGTTCCGTTATGGCGTCGAGGCGGGGATGATCGGCGTCAACATCGGCGTCGCCGCGCCGGTCGCCTGGTTCCCGTTCGCCGGCTGGAAGGACTCGATCGACGGCGACCTGCACGCCAACGGCAACGACGCCTTCGACTTCTACACGCGCAAGAAGGTGGTGACCTCGCGATGGGCGTAGCTCCCGGATCGCTGCTCCTGCACTTCGCCCGCAACGGCGCCTTCGCGCCGGGCGGCACCGACCTCCTCGTCCTCGAGCGCGGCGAAGGGCCCTACGTCTTCGACACCGAGGGCCGCCGCTACATCGACGGCCTGTCGAGCCTCTTCTGCTGCCAGCTCGGCTACTCCCACGGCGCCGAGTTCGCCCGCGTCGCGACCGAGCAGCTCGAACGGCTGCCGTTCAACACCAACTGGGCGACCGCGACCCCGGTCGCGATCGAGCTGGCCGCCAAGCTCGCGGACCTGGCGCCGATGGACGACGCCCGCGTCTTCTTCACCAGCGGCGGCTCGGAGTCGGTCGAGGCGGCGTGGAAGATCGTCCGCCAGCACTTCGTCGTCCGCGGGGAACCGCAGCGGACCAAGGCGATCGCCCGCGACATCGCCTACCACGGGGTCACGCTCGGAGCGCTCTCGCTGACCGGCGTCGAGCGCTTCAAGGCCCCGTTCGGCCCGCCGGCGATCCCGACCCGCCACGTCTCCAACACCAACCGCTTCCGTGACGAGCGCGACGAGGCGACCTTCTGCGCCGACCTCCTCGCCGAGGTCGAGCGGACGATCGACGAGGAGGGCCCCGACACCGTCGCGGCGATCTTCGCCGAGCCGATCCAGAACGCGGGTGGCTGCCTGGTCCCGCCCGAGGGCTACTGGTCCGGGCTGCGCCAGATCTGCGACCACCACGGGATCCTCCTGGTGGCCGACGAGGTGATCAGCGGCATGGGCCGCCTCGGCGAGTGGTTCGGGGTCACCCGCTACGGCGGGATGCCCGACGTGATCACGATCGCCAAGGGGTTGACCTCCGCCCACGCGGCGATGGGCGCGGCGATCGTCTCCGGCCGCGTCGCGCAGCCGCTCTTCGAGGACGGCGTGACCCTGCTCCACGGGATCACCTTCGGCGGCCATCCGGTGTCGGCGGCGATCGCGCTGCGCAACCTCCAGCTCTTCGAGGAGGAGTCCGTCCTCGAGAACGTCCACGAGCTGGAACCGCATCTGCGCGCCGCGATGGAGGAGCTGCGCGAGCTGCCGATCGTCGGCGACGTCCGCGGCGACGGCTTCTTCTGGGCGGTCGAGCTGGTCCGTGACGAGGAGAACGGACGCTTCGACGCCGACGAGCGCGAGCGGTTGCTGCGCGGCTTCATGCCCGGCCGCCTGCTCGAGGCGGGCCTGATCGCCCGCGCCGACGACCGCGGCGACTCGGTGGTCCAGATCGCCCCGCCGCTCAACTGCACCGCGGCGCAGCTCGACGAGGTCGTCGCCGCGCTGCGCGAGACGCTGGTCGACGCCGGCGCGCACATGGGACTGGCGGACGCCGGCGCGGCGGCCGCCTCGCGATGAACGGGTGATGGCGGAGGCCTCCCCGGCGTCCGGCAGCCGCAGCCGCGGCCGCGTGGGAGGCTGAGCGGATGCCACGCCCCTGGATGAGCGCGACGCCGACGGCGGCCGATCGCGCGCGCTACGCGGGGGCGACGGTCCGTCCATTCTGGCTCGACGCCCTCCCCGCCCGCCCCCAGCAGCCGCCGGTCGAGGCGGATCTCGAGTGCGACCTGTGCATCGTCGGTGGCGGCTACACCGGCCTCTGGGCGGCGATCCAGGCGAAGGAGGAGGACCCCGGGCGCGAGGTGGTGGTCCTCGAGGCGGCCACGGTCGGCTTCGGCGCCAGCGGGCGAAACGGCGGCTTCCTCTCCTCCTCGCTGACCCACGGGCCGGCCAACGGGCTCTCGCGCTTCCCGGCCGAGATGCGGACGCTGGAGGACCTGGCGACGAAGAACTACGACGGCTTCCGCGCGGACCTGCGGCGGCTCGACATCGACTGTCGGCTCGAGGAGAGCGGGCACCTCAGCCTGGCGCTCGAGCCCTACGAGCTTGCCGACCTGGAGGAGGAGGCGGAGCTGCTGCGGCGCTTCGGCCACGAGGTCGACGTCCTCGACGGGGCCGCCGTCCGCGCGGAGGTCGACTCGCCCACCTACGTCGGCGGGCTCTGGCTGCGCAGCGGCGCGGCGATGGTGGACCCTGGTCGCCTCGCGGCCGGCCTGGCCGACGCGGCGCTGGCGCTGGGCGTCCGCATCCACGAGCGCAGCCCGGCGACCTCGCTGGAGGCGCGCGGCGCCGGCGTCGACGTCCTCACCGCCGCCGGCAAGGTGGCCGCCCGCCGCGTCCTCCTGGCGACCAGCGCCTTCCCGCCGCTCCTGCGCGAGCTGCGTCGCTACCTCGCCCCGGTCTACGACTACGTCCTCGTCACCGAGCCGCTGAGCGAGTCCCAGCGTCGCGCGATCGGCTGGGAGCGGCGGCAGGGCCTCGACGATCGCTCCAACCAGTTCCACTACTACCGTCTCACCCCGGACGATCGGATCCTCTTCGGCGGCTACGACGCGGTCTACCGCTTCCGCGGCCCGGTCGGCGGCCGCTACGACGACCACGACCCGACCTTCGCCCGTCTGTCCCAGCACTTCGGCATGACTTTCCCCCAGCTCGAGGGCGTGCGGTTCTCGCACAGCTGGGGCGGCGCGATCGACACCTGCAGCCGCTTCTCCGTCTTCTTCGGGACCGCGCTCGAGGGGCGGGTCGCCTACGCGGTCGGCTACACCGGCCTCGGAGTCGGCGCGACGCGCTTCGGCGCCCGGGTGGCGCTCGACCTCCTCGACGCCCGGGAGACCGAGGCGACCTGCCTCGAGTTCGTCCGCCGCCGCCCGGTCCCGTTCCCGCCCGAGCCGTTGCGCAGCGCGGTGATCCAGCTGACCCGCAACCGGCTCGCCGCCGCCGACCGCGCCGACGGCCGTCGCGGCGTCTGGCTGCGCACCCTCGACCGCCTCGGCCTCGGCTTCGACAGCTGACCTCGAGGAGCGCCTCCGCACCAAGGACCACCAACGAACGAAGGGGCCCCCGATGAAAACCCTGCTCATCATCGACATCCAGAACGACTACTTCCCGGGTGGCGCCCATCCGCTGGTCGCCCCCGATGCCGCCGCGGAGCGCGCCTCGCGCCTCCTCGCCCGCTTCCGTGAGGCATCCGAGCCGGTCATCCACATGCAGCACGTCTGGGACGCTCCCGACGCCGAGTTCATGCGGGCGGGCACCGAGGGCGTGGAGATCCACGAGTCCGTCCGGCCGTTGCCGGGGGAGACGGTGCTGACCAAGGCGACGCCGAACTCGTTCCTCGGCACCGACCTCGAGGCCGAGCTGCGGGCGCGGGGCACCGACGGGCTGGTGGTCGCCGGGATGATGACGAGCACGTGCGTCGACGCGACCGTGCGGGCGGCCGCCGACCTCGGCTTCGAGGTCACCCTCGCCCATGACGCCTGCGCGGCCCCCGATCTCGAACACGGCGGAGTGCGGGTCCCAGGTGCCCACGTCCACACCGCCTTCGTCGCGGCCCTCGGCGACGACTACGCGACTCTCGCCGGCGTGGAGGAGCTGGTCGACGGCAGCTAGGTGGTTGATTCCATGGGCGGAGGTCGTGCCGGCCGCTCCGCCCGTCCGAGGTCGAACTTACGTCGGGGTCCCGCGCGGGAGAAGCCGGGGGGAGCCCACCCTTGTGCCACGCCTCGCCCCGCTGCAGCTCTTACTGTCGCTATAGCGCCCTCAAGTACTGCAGCGCGGTCGTGCCTGTTGGACAACACGCGCCGAAGCGTGGACTTCCCGCCATCTGCGCTCGCCGAGACGCCTCGCGTCCCTTGGTCCCGGGCGCCACCTTCCCCGCCACCAACCTTCCCGGGGCACCGAGCTCGTGGACGCAATCATCCGATAGACGGCCTGACCGGAACGGTGCCGTGCCACACCCGGTGAGCTAGCGTGGCGTTCGTGGAACCGGTCGCCCGCCTCGAACACGGTGAGGACTCCCAGCGCGGGCGGGAGGCCCGGACGCGATCGCCGCGCTCCGGTCACGCCGAGTGGACGCCCGCCTCCGACCGCGAGGATCCGGTCGCGATCCTGCGCCGCCAGGCGGAGACCCGGGTCCCCGAGCTGCTGTCGATCCGCTACGGGCGCATGGCCGCCTCGCCGTTCGCCTTCTACCGCGGCGCCGCGGCGGTGATGGCCGCCGACCTCGCCTCGACCCCGGACGCGAGGCTGATCGTCCAGCTCTGCGGCGATGCGCACATCTCGAACTTCGGCGGCTTCGCGGCGCCGGACCGGCGGCTCGTCTTCGGTCCCAACGACTTCGACGAGACGCTCCCCGGGCCGTGGGAGTGGGACGTCAAGCGGATGGCGGCAAGCATCGAGATCGCCGCCCGGGAGATGGGGATCGCCGCGCGCCGGCGTCGCCGGGTCGTCGCCCGCGCGGTCGCGCAGTACCGCGAAGGGATGAGGGAATTCGCCGCCGAGACGATGCTCCAGGCCTGGTATGAGCGCCTCGACGCCGACCAGTTGACGGCGCGCTTCGGGACGCGGCTCGACGCCGACGCGGCGGAGCTCTTCGACCGCACCTTCGCCAAGGGGCGCCGCAAGGACTCCGCCCGCGCGGCCCGCAAGCTCACCGAGGAGGTCGACGGGGTGCCGCGCTTCGTCAGCGCGCCGCCGCTCCTGACGCCGCTGCACGAGCTGGTCAGCGCCGACCCCGACGAGCGCGAGTCCTGGGTCCGCGAGCTGCTCGACACCTACGCGGCGGGCCTCCACGCCGACCGCGCCCACCTCTTCCGCTCCTACCGCTTCGTCGACATGGCCCGCAAGGTGGTCGGCGTCGGCAGCGTCGGCACCCGGGCCTGGATCTTCCTGCTCGTCTCGCACGGGGTGGGCGATCCGCTCGTGCTGCAGGCCAAGGAAGCGGTGGCGTCGGTTCTCGAGCCCCACCTCGGCGCCGCCGCCTACGAGAACCACGGCGAGCGGGTCGTCCGCGGCCAGCGGATGATGCAGGCGGCGACCGACATCTTCCTCAGCTGGCAGCGGAGCACCGGCCTCGACGGCCTCGAGCACGACTTCTACGTGCGCCAGCTCTGGGACTGGAAGGCCTCGGCCGACCTCTCACGGCTGAACGAGCGCGGCCTCGTCGCCTACACCCGCGCCTGCGCCTGGTCCCTGGCCCGCTCCCACGCCCGCTCGGGCGACCGCCTGGCGATCGCCGCCTACCTCGGCAAGCGCCCCAGGTTCGACGAAGCGATCGCCGAGTTCTCGGTCCGCTACGCCGATCAGAACGAACGCGACCACGACCGCCTGCTGGACGCGATCGCCGCCGGGGAGCTCGAGGCGACCCCGGGGATCTGAGCGCCGCCGACAATAGGCAGATTCCTACGCTGGGCCGCGCGGCGCGCGGTTAGGATCGGAAATCTCATCCGTAGAAGAGCCAGTCCGTCGGAAGGAGCACCGTGAACGCGAACCGCGATCTCTGGGAGAAGGGTGATTTCACCCGGATCGCCGCCACGATGCGGGGCAGCGGCGAGGCGCTGGTGGACGGCCTCGGGATCGAGGAGGGCATGGACGTGCTCGACCTCGGCTGTGGCGACGGCACGACCGCGCTGCCCGCGGCCGAGCGCGGCGCCGACGTCCTCGGCGTCGACGTCGCCGCGAACCTCGTCGCCGCCGGCCAGGCGCGCGCCGATGCCGCCGGAATCCGGAACGTCCACTTCCAGCAGGGCGACGCGTCGGAACTCGTCGACCTTGCCGACGAGGCGTTCGACCTCACGCTGAGCGTCTTCGGCGCGATGTTCGCCCCACGTCCCTACGACGTCGCCAAGGAGATGGTCCGGGTGACGCGGCCGGGCGGGCGCGTCGTGATGGCCAACTGGATCCCCGGCGATCCGACCCTGGTCGCGCAGATCCTGAAAATCGCCTCCGCCTACTCACCGCCACCGCCGCCCGGGTTCATCAGCCCGATGACCTGGGGCGACGAGGCCGAGGTCATCGCCCGCTTCGGCGAGGCCGGGATCCCCGCCGAGCAGGTCGGCTTCGAACGCGCCTCCTGGGTCTTCGACTACGAGGGCACGCCGGAGGAGCTGGTCGGGCTCTTCCGCGACTACTACGGCCCGACGATGAACGCCTTCGCCGCCGCCGCGGCGGACGGGCGCGAGGACCTGCTGCGGGCGGAGCTCGACGCGCTCTTCGCGAATCAGAACCGCGGTACCGATGGCGGCACCGAAATCGCGGCGACCTTCCTGTTGGTGAATGTCACGCGTTCCTACCCGTAGGAGGTAGTGAGATGAAATACATGTGCATCGCGAGGCCGGGACCGTTACCGCCCAGCCCCGAGCAGTTCGACGCGGCCCTGGAGTGGCTGCAAGGTGAGCTCGACGATGGCAGGCTGGATTGCCTGTACGGGTTCCTCGAAGGCGGTGGCGTCGCGATCGCCAACGCCGACTCGCACACGCAGGCGCTCGAGCAGATGACCGGGTATCCGCTCTACGGCCTGGTCACCTGGGAGGTGACGCCGGTGCTCGCCTTCGGCGAGGGCGATCAGATCGTCCGGGCGAAACTGGCCGAGGCCCAGGCGGCGATGGGCGGAGCCGCCTGAAGGGGCGGAAAGTCCCTGAGCCGTATCGGGGCGCCCTGAGCGCCCCGATACGACCTTCGGGTTTTCCCCACCCCCGGACGCCTGCGGGCGTCATTGTCGGGACGGGCTCCCATCTCCAGATTGGCAAGTGCATCACGCGCACTCGATCGTCGACTGGAGGACAGCATGGGAGCACGGCTGAAGAGGTATGGGACGCGGGCGTTCGTGGCGGTGGTGGCGGTCTGCGCGGCGTTGGCGCCGGCCGCGCTGGCCGCGGTCGGAGCGGTTTCGACCGCGGAGGGAGGCGGCGCGGGCGGGAGGGGTGCGGCCGCGGCCGACCTTATGCCGGTGAGCGGAGCGGAAGGGCGCCCGACCAGGAGCGAGCCGGACGCCCGCTGCGTCAGTAGCCGTAGCCGCGACTTTCTTCGCCCGCCGGTTCGGCTTCGCCGCCCGTCGCCTGCCCCTTGACCGGCTGGCCGGCTTCGTCGAGCACGAACCAGGTGCCTTCGGATTCGTTGCCGTTCGCTTCGCCCGGTCCTTCGTCGCCGGTGAAGGTGTAGAGCGGGTGGCCTTTGTAGGTCACCTGCATGGTGCCGTCCTTGCGCTTGGTGGTGCCGAGGTCGGCGGCGATCGCGCCTTCGCCGGCGGTCGGCTTGCCGGTCGTCGTGACCGGTGGCCAGGCCGCTTCGCAGCCGCCATAGCAATTGGACTTCATGCCTTCGTCGACGGTGAAGTCGTAAACGGTCATGCCTTCGGCGTCGACGAGCACGGGGCCGAGGCCTTCGATTTCGGTCGCGCCGATCGTCCCACCGCCGGTGCCGCTCGCGCCGTCGCCCGTCGCCGTGCCGGAGCTGCTCGAACTTCCGCCGCCGCCGCAACCGGCGACGACCAGGGCGACCAGCACCGCCGCCAGGGCGAGCGAAAACCTCAACTTCTTCGGGAACTTCCTCATTTCGTACCTCCTCGGGATTGCGCCCGGGGGTACGTGCGGCGGGGCCGCGGGGTTCAGCCGCGCGGTTTGATCCGCAGGTCGGCGACGCCGATCAGGGTCGTGCTCGCGATCACCGGGAACTGCCCGGCCCGCGTCGCCTTGAAGGAGATGATCGAGCTTTCCTCGATCGACTGCTTGATGTTCAGGCCGCGGATTTCGAACGAGAACGGTTCGTCGGTTTCGATCTCGAAGCGGACCTTTTCGCCCTTGCGGAAGGTCAGCTGCTTCGGGCCGGCCGCGGTCGGCGGAGCGCCGCCGATCACCTGGACGACAGGGATCTGCCGCGGCTGCTTGGCGGGGGCTTCGGGCGTGGTCGGCGCGCCTTGTTCGGACCCTTCGGGCGATCGCGGTTCCGTCGGGGTGGTCGCGGTCGTCGTCTGTCCCGATTCGTTCACCTTCGGCGCGTCGATGGTGCCTTCGGAGTGGACGAAGACGAAGTAGACGAGCAGGCCGAGGCCGATCACCAATCCGAGGCCGATGCCGAGCACCCAATCGAGCCAGCGCCGCCTCATGGCTGCTCCGGCGGGGAAATCTGGGGAGCGTGGCGGCGAATCGGCAAGTCGGTTTCCTCTCAGGTGCTGCGCGGGCGGGACGGAGGCTAGTGGCTGGATAGATTTCGGCGCGAGGAGGAACGGCCCTTTGTACGAGTACGACCCATCCAGCTTCCGCGGCGTCTTCGAGCGCGACTTCGGCTATCTCGCCGGGGTGGCGCGGAACGCCACGCGCTTCGCCGACCAGCTCGCGCTGGGAGAAGCCGAGGGGGAGCGCACCTGGACCTACGCCGAGCTCTGGCGCGACGTCGAGCTCCTGGCGGGGGAGCTGGCCGCGCGCGGGGTGCGCCCCGGGGAGACGGTCGTCTTCCAGCTCTTCAACGGGCCCGAGTTCGCGCTCTGCTGGTTGGCGGCGATGCGCCTCGGGGCGATTCCGACGCCGATCAACTTCCGCCTCTCGGCCGGGGAAACGGCCCACGTGATCGACGATTCACGCCCGGCGGCGTTCGTCTTCGACGCGGAGCTGGGGGCGGGGGCCCGGGAGGCGCTCGAGCTCGCGTCCCACAGCCCCGGCTGGACCGCGGTGGTCGGCGAGGACTTCGACGCCCTGCTCGCCACCACTGCCGCGCCGCCGCCGCTCCCCGACCGCGACCTCTACGGCGAGACGACCCGCCTCTACACCTCGGGGACGACGGGGCTGCCGAAGGGCGTCTCGCTGAACGACGCGGTCGAGGTGATGAGCGCGCACGACGTGATCATGCACTTCCCGCTCGCCCCCGACGACCGCACGCTCAACATGACCCCGTGGTTCCACCGCGGCGGCCTCTACTCGGGCGGGCCGAACCCGGTCTTCTACGTCGGCGCCGCGGCGATCTCGCTGCGCGCGTTCGACCCGGCGGCGGTCCTCGACCTGGTCGCCGCCCGCGGCCTCACCTTCCTCGTCGGCGCGCCGACCAACCTGGCGATGCTGGCCGAGGAGCAGCGGCGCGCCCCGCGCGATCTCGCCACCCTGCGCGGCATCGTGACGATGGGCGCGCCGCTCGAGCGCGAGGCCTGCCTCCTCTACCAAGAGGTCCTCACGCCGCGGATCTTCAACGGCTACGGGACGACCGAGTCGTTCTGGAACACCTTCCTGCGCCCGGCCGACCTGCCCGCGCACGCCGGCTCGGCGGGCCGCGCCTGCACCGATGACGACGTGGTGGTGGCGCGGAGCGACGGCGACGGCGCCGACCCGGCGGACCCGGTGGCGCGCGACGGCGAGGAGGTCGGCGAGGTCGTCGTCCGCACGCCCAAGGCGGGCTACGCCTACGTGAACCAGCCCGAGGAGACGGCGGCCCGCTTCCGCGACGGCTGGTTCCACACCGGTGACCTCGCGACCTGGGACGCCGAGGGCTTCGTGACCATCGTCGGCCGCGGCGACGACATGCTCATCTCGGGCGGCGAGAACGTCCACCCGGTGCAGGTCGAGGAGGTCCTGAACGAGCAACCGGCCGTGGCCGACTCCTGCGTCGTGGGACTGCCCGACGAGCGCTGGGGCGAACTGATCGTCGCCTACGTCGTCCCGGCACCGGCCGAGGAGCCGACGACCACCGACCTCGATGCCCACTGCCGCGACCACCCGATGCTGGCCGACTACAAGCGCCCCCGCGCCTACCGCCTCGTCGACTCCCTGCCGATGACCGCGACCGGCAAGAAGATGCACTTCCGCGTCCGCGAGATGGCGATCGCGGACGAGGGGGAGGGGTTGCTTGGGCGGGTGTAGGGAGCTCGTCCGTGCTCCCGAGCGCAGCGGCCGTCCGAGGTGCGCCCAGGACGTGAGGGGTTCGTGAAACACCCGGCACAGGGACGTCACGAAAGTCGGACTCCCGTGACCGTCCCGTATGGAAGTGGGCCCCCACGAAGGATGAGTTCGCAGTTATGTCCGGATAGCGGCAGAAAGTGCGAACTCACCGGGGGCCGGGCATGAGTGAGACGCACGGAAGCGTGGAGTTCCCACAGTCTCCGTTACGACGTGGGACTCCCGTGACGGATCCGCGTCCCTCGCGTGTGCCTCGCGTGACCCGCACCCGAGGGTCCCTCATCACTCCCCGAAGACCCGGCCGAGACGGCCGGCGTCCCTTGTCCGTCCCTCGCACCCCCCGCGAGATCCCCCTCAGCGCGAACTCACCGTGCGGCTGGGGTCGCGGCCAGGGCTTCGAGCCGGTCGGCGGCGGTGGCGACGCCGCCGGTGGCCTCGAAGCCGGCCTTGACCCGTGCGGCGCCGGCGCGGCAGGCGAGGGCATCGTCGACGGCGGTGGCGAGGCGGGTGGGGGAGAGGCGGCGCCGGCCGACGCGGGTGCCGCAGCCGGCGGCGAGGACGTGGGCGGCGACGTCGAGTTGGTCGCGGCCCCAGGGGACGACGCAGACCGGCACGCCGAAGGCCAGCGCCTTCTGGGTGATGCCCATGCCGCCGTGGCAGACGACGACGTCGGCCTCGCGCAGGATCGGGACGTGAGGGAGGAAGCGGGCGACGAGGGCGTCGCCGGGGTCGCCGAGGCTCTTCGGGTCGACTCCCGCGGTGGTGACGACGAGGCGATAGCGGTCGCGGAGGCCGGCGAGGGCGGCGGCGGCGATCGCGCCGTCGTCCTGGAACTCCGAGGAGCAGCCGACCAGGACCAGGGGCTTCTCGCCCTGCGGCAGGTCGACGGCCTCCTCCGGCGCCGGGTCCCAGAGGCTCGGCCCGACCATCACCACGCTCGGCGGCAGGTGGCGCGGATAGTCGAACGGCTCGGCGGTGAAGTAGATCGTCAGCGGCGCGCGGTGGCGGAATTCGGCGGCGCGGGCGAGCGGCGGCAGCCCGGCGGCGCGCCGGCCCGCGTTCACGGCGGGCAGGCGCGATCGCCGGTCGAAGCCGGCGGCGAGCAGGCCGAGGGCGCGATCGCGCAGCGGCCCGAGCGGCGGTCCCAGCGGCCCGATCCCGAGGCCGAACGGCGTCCCGTCGGCGGCCGGTTCTTCCAGCAGCGAGGGCTGGGAAACCGCCCAGCGCAGGCCCTCGCGCTCGGCGAGCGCCTTGGCGCCGAAGGTGGTCGAGTCGACGAGGACGACGTCGGGGCGGACCTCGGCGAGCGCCGCTTCGAGGTCGGGCACCTCGTGCCGGGCCCGTCGCCGCAGGGTGCGGAAGGAGCGTTCGCCGGAGGTCATCTGCACGCGCGCCTCGTGATCGTCATGGACGACCGCTTCGATCGCCGGGGCGATCGGACCGGCCTCGAGCCCGGCGGCGCGCACGCTCTCGACCCCCGCCGCGAGCGTCCGCACGTGGACCTCGGCGCCGCGCCGGTGCAGCTCCAGCAGCGGCCCCATCATCGGCGTCAGGTGGCCGCGGGCGGGGGAGGTGTAGGCGAGGATCCTCATCGGGCCGCCTCGACCATCCTCAGCATCGCCTCGCGCGTCGCCTCTCGTCCCAACCCTTCGCGGCGGCGCAGCAGGTGCCAGACGTAGACGTCGGTGGCGGTCGCGAGGGCGGCGCGGCGGGCGCGGCGCTCGCCGCGCGGCAGGCCCTCGAGGTCGGGCGCGAAGACCTCCTCGACCCAGTCGAGGTGGGATTCGGTGCCGCGTTCGGTGACGAGGCGGACGAAGGGCAGCCGGTCGGCGAGCGCCAGCCAGCGCATCACGTCGTCCCCCATCGCCTCGTAGTGGGCGACGATCGCGCGCACCGCGCCGTCGACGTCGCCGGGCTCGGCGTGGCGGGTGGTCTGGGACGCCTCGACCCCCGCCGCGATCGCCGCCTCCAGCAGCCCCTCCTTGGAGCCGAACTGGCGGATCACGGTGCGGGTGCTCACCCCGGCCCGGGCGGCGACCGCCTCGAGCGAGGGGTCGAGCTGGGGATCGGCCCGGAAGAGCCCCTGGGCGGCGTCGAGGATCGCCTCGCGCGTCCGCTCGGTCGCGTCCGCGCGTCGCGTCTGCGTGTAGGTGCGCGGGCTCATTGGTGTCACTATACGTGACACGAAAAGCTCGCGCCGGCTTTTCCGCGCGGCCCCGCCACGCGGCGGAGCGAGCCGCCTCCCTTACGCGGCGGCGGATCGCTCCGAGTCGGAGGTCGCCGCCTCCCGCAGCATCGCGCGGTGCTCGGCCACCTTGGCGTCACGCACCGCCCAGCGAAGTCGTTCGACCAGCTGGGCACCCGCGTGACCCTCGAGGTGGACCGAGCCCACGCTCTCGCTGTAGATCACCTCGCCGTCGGTCTCCGACGAGTCGGTCAGGACCAGGATCTGCGCCATCTTTTCCTCCTCTCGTTGGTCGTGAGAGGAGAGTGGCGCCGATTTCTTGGACCGAGGTGAAGCGGCGGTAAAGATTACCCGCCTGGGGAAGCCGCCTCGTGCCGCTAAAGCACGCGGCGGGCGAGGGCGATCACGAGCAGGACGAGGATGATGACGATAAGGATCCAAACGATGGTCACGGCTGAGGCCTCCTTCTGACGGGGGTCTTCACGCGCCGCGGACGCGGCACGACGAGGTTTCTCTCCTCGGACGCAAAGTCGTACCCGGGCCCTCAGGCCACCAAACAGCGGCGGGGACCATTGTTGATGGGCCGGAAACCGGACATATAGGCGGGTTTTCGGCCCACCGACATCTTGGATGGCGCCTGGTTAGCGGACGGTGATGCCGACCCGGGAGCCGGGTTCGAGCCAGGTGCCGGCGCGCGGGGTGGCGCCGATCACGCGCAGGGACCCGTGGGCACCGTTCGCGCGCCGCACCGCGCCGGTCTTGCAGCCCGCCTCGGCAAGCGCCCGGCGCGCCTGCGGCACGGTGTCGCCCTTCAACCGCGGCACGTGACAGCCGATGAAGGCGAAGGTCGCGTTGCTGGTCGTCGCCCCGCCCGCGGTGGCGATGTGGACGCGGACCTTGGCGCCGCGCGGCATCCGTGGGGTCACCGCGTCGATCACGTTGTCCGATTTGATCTCGACCGAGCGCGCCTTGCGGCCCCCGAAGGAGACCCCGCTGACTTCGCTGAACCCGCCGCCGCTGATGTGGACGACGGTGCCGCCGCCGATCGGGCCTTCATGCGGGGAGAAGCCGACGATCGCCGGGCCGGCGCCGCTGTTGCCACCCCCGCCGGGCGCGTCGCCCAGCGCCGAGACCGCGGCGATCGAGGAGATCGGCAGGAGTGCCGCGACCACCGTCAGGGTGGCGATCAGGGCACGGCGACCGGGTCGTTGCCAGAGCATGTCCCTATTAACCCACGTCGGGGCGGGGCGATGCGCTCAGGGCCGACGGTGGGGCGCGGGGATGCGCTCAGGTGTAGACAGGGCCGCCGCACTCGACCAGCGCCGCGTCGCCGCCCGCGTCTTCGACGTCCTTGCGGGCGCGTTCCACCGCGTCGTCGCAGTTGTCGGCCTGCACGCGCAGGTGGTGGCGGCGGCGCATCGTGCCTTCTTCGTCGGCGGCGCCCTGGACCCAGTAGAGGCCTTGGGAGGTCAGCTCGTCGATCGTCGACTCACTGAACTGGGCGCGAACGGTTACGTTGAACAGGGCCAAGGCCTGATCCTATGCCTCGTCGGCGGCGGGCGCGACCTCGCCGGTGAGGCCGAGCTCCTCGGCGCGCGGTTCGAGCGCCGCGATCACGAAGGCCAGGTGCTCGTCGAAATCCTCGCCCAGCTCCTCGGCGCCGAGCCGCATGTCGTCGCGGCTGACGGCGGCGGCGAAGCTCGGCTGCTTCATCTTCTTCTTCACCGACTTCGGGGACATTCCCGCGATCCCGGTCGGCCGGACGAGCGCCACCGCGGCGATGAAGCCGGTGAGCTCGTCGACCGCGAAGAGCGCCTTCGACATCCGCGTCTCCCGCGGCACCCCGAGGTAGGGTGCGTGGCCGGCGACCGCGTCGATCAGCTCCGGCGGGTAGCCCCGCTCCTCGAACAGCGCCAGCGTCACCCGCGGGTGGCTGGTCTCCAGGCTTCGTCGCGGCTCGGCGCGGGCATCGGGCTCCAGGCTAACGCTCCGCGTTTGCGAGGATGGCGCGGATGGAGGCGCTCCCCACCTCGCCCGTGGTCGCCACCGGCCTTGTCGGTGGCTACGCGATCGCCCGCTTCAGCGGCCGGCGGGAGCTCGGCGGCCTCTTCCTCGGCGCCTGCGGCATCTGGTCGGCGCGCCGGTGGAACCGGGTCGGCGGCCCGGGCCTAGCGGTCGGCCTCGGCCTCACCTACGCGGCCGCCTTCGGCGTCTCCCACCCGCTGGCGAAACGGATCGGCGCTTGGCCCTCGGTCCTCGCAGTCACCGCGGTCGCCTCCGGTGTCGCCGCGGCCCTAGCCGACTCCCGCCGCTAGCCAGGCCAATTCATCGACGTCCTGAGGCGGCGTGGGCCAGCCTCGCAAGGACGCAGGAAGCGAAGCGAGGGGAGCGCACCACAAGTGCGTGACCCGAAGCGAGCGACCGAGGACGCCGCGAGGCGCCCCCACGCCGCCTCAGGAGCGGTCCTCCCACCAGCGGACGATGGCGGGCCAGAAGCGGATCAGCAAGATCGCGGCGGCGATCGCGACCAGCACCACGACCCCGCCGCCGCGCACCGCGTGGTGGAGCAGAAGCCTCTGTCCAAGCGCCATCGGCATCCATCGATCGTAGGCCGTCGAAAGTGCCGGCCGAACGGTCCGGTATCCGTCCGGGAGTGAACGAGGCACTTCCCAGCGTCCTCGCCGTCGCCAAGCTCGGCGCCAGCGACCGCGCCGCCCTCCAAGGCCTGATCCCGCTCGCGGGCGCCCTCGGCGCGGGGACCATCTTCGGCCTCTTCTTCGTCGGCCGCCGGCGGGCGAGCTTCGCCGTCTTCGAATCGATCGCGATTGTCGCCGTCCTCGTCGCGGTGGCGACCACGGCCTATTACTCGATCGCCCTCCTCCATCGCGACACCGCGATCACGAACAAGGAACTGGCCGAGACGGCGGTCCCCCTGGTCGTCGCCGCGGTGCTCCTGATCCTGATCAGCATCGTCGCCCGGCTGCAGGGGGCGACCCAGCGCGTCGCGGTGCTGCTGCCGCTGGTCCTGGTCGCGGTGGTCGCCGCGATCGAGCTCGCCAGCTCCGGCGCCGCCGTCGAGCCGACCGCCGCCCCGTTCGTCGCCATCGTGATCCTCGCCGCCGGGGCGGCCTTCGGGGCGATCGGGACGGTGCTCGACGGGCGGGCGCGACGCTCCGTGCGGCGCGCCGAGCACGACCGCCTCGCGCTCCTGACCAGCCGCGGCTACGGGCTGACGGAGGGACGGCTCGCGGTCGCGCTGCCGCGGCTCGCCGGCGAGCAGGGGCCACCGTCCCTCGACCTCTGGCGCCGCGACGGGCGGGCGTTCCTCGACGGCCCCGGCGCCCTCCGCCTGCGCGATGCGGTCGACGAGCGCTGGCAGTCGCTGGCGGCAGGCGAAGCCCGCGGCCCGCGGGTCGAAGCCGGCGCCCCCGGCCCGGTGCCGCCCGGTGATGGGCCGGCCCCGCCGGTCGACGGCACGGTCCTGCTCGAGGCCGAGACGATCGGCGGCCCCCGCCGCACCCCCGCCCCGACCGAGCTCCGCCTCGCCATCCTGCGCCCCGGCGCCGAGCCGCCCCGCCACACCGCCACGCTCCCCGTCAACAACGACGGCCTCTTCGACGTGACCGACCTGGTCGCCTGAGCCGGCAAGAACCCCCATCGGACACGAAATGTTGATGGGCCGAAAACTCCTCTATATCTGGAGTTTTCGGCCCATCAACATCGGGGTGCGGCTAGCCCGTGCCGGGCCCGCCCTCGAGGTGCAGCGCTCGCTCGGCCCTCTCCATCTCCTCGTTCAGCTCTTTGCTGCGGGCGTGGAAGAAGGCGCCGAAGGAGCCCGCCAGGGAGGCGACGACGAAGATCGCCCAGAGGTCGAAGACCAGCTCCAGCACCTTGCCGAGGTCCGTCCTCGGATTGGCGACCGAGGAGCCGGTGAGGAGCTGGGAGGTGGCGAAGAGGAAGGCGTCGAAGAGCGAGTGGATTTCGGTGCCGGGCGCGTGGCGCTCGGTGAAGTAGGTGACGAGCGTGCAGATCACCGCGAAGGCCGCGGTCACGCCGAAGATCCCGAGGATGCGGCGGCGCAGGTGGTAGTGGGTCCTCGTGCTGCCGCGGGCGACGGCGATCGCCTCGCGCGAGGCATGCTTGACCGGCCTGTGTCGCTCCATCGCGCGAGAGTATTCAGTGATATACGGATGGCATGGGAAACGGGGACGGGGCCGCGGGACTCGCCGCCTGGGCGGGTGCGCACGGGCTGAGCGTCGAAGACGGCGTCCGCCTGCCGCGCGCGACGCCGCTCCTGGCCGAGGGCGAGGTGCACTCGGTCGACGCGCTGGCGGGCGGCTGGCTCTCCAAGTACGTGGAAGCGAAGATCGCGCTGATCGACCGCGACGGCGCTCACTTCACGGTCGCGGTCACCCACGTGCCGAAGGCGAAGCGGTTCGTACCCTGGATGCTCTGCCACCGGGTCGAGGACGAGCACCTGCTCGGCCGCGCCGCCCGTGGGCTGATCGGCAACGAGGACCAGGTCGACCTCGGGAGCGCCGAATTCGACCAGCACTACCGCGTCTACGCGGCGCCGGAGCGTGACGACGTCTGGTTCCACGAGCTGTTCTCGCCGGCCTTCGTCGTCTTCTTGATCGAACGGGCAACGACGGGCCTCGCCTTCGAGTACGTCGAAGGCACGCTCTGCGTGAGCCTCCTGGGACAGCGGACCGTGGCCGAGGACCTCGACGGGCTGCGCGACGCGACGGTCGAGCTGGTGGGACGGATCCGGGCCGAGATCAGCGAGCGCCTCGGCCCCGTGCAGGCGGCCCGCTCGGCCCCGGGCGACCCTGGGTTCGATCCGGGCGCCGCGGCGCAGGGCTAAAGATTCCGTCTTCATTTGCCGAAGGCGGGCTAGATGGGACTCAGAAAAGCATTCTTTTTCGTTGCGGCCTGCGCACTCGCGGCCCTCGGCCTGTCCGCCTGTGGGGGCGGCGGCGGCTCGAGCTCTGGCGATTCCTCCACCGCCGGTGCGGGCGGCAACGATGGCGGCACCCTGATGGGCGCCTACGCATCCTTCCCGGACTACCTCGATCCGGCCCTGTCCCACACGCTCGAAGGCTGGACGGCCACCTACGACACCTACATCCCGCTGCTGACCTACGCCCACGAGAGCGGCCAGGCCGGCAGCAAGGTGATCCCCGGCCTCGCGAAGGCGCTCCCCAAGGTGAGCGACGACGGCAAGACCTACGAACTGACCCTGCGCAAGGGGCTGAAGTACTCCAACGGCGAACCCGTCGTGGCGAGCGACTTCACCCACTCGCTGGAACGCGCCTTCATCCTCAACTCCGGCGGCTCGCCGTTCTACGAAGGCATCGTCGGCGCGGCGCAGTTCATGAAGACCAAGAAGGGCGGCATCCCCGGGGTCGAAACCGACGACAAGACGGGCAGGATCACGATCCACCTCGAAAACCCGGACGGCAGCTTCGAGTCCGAGCTCGCGCTCCCCTATGTCGCCCTCCTTCCGTCCGACACCCCGATGAAAGACCTCACCGCCGAACCGCCGCCCGCCACCGGCCCCTACGTCATCAGCTCGTCGAAGCCCGGCCGCGGCTGGGAATACGAACGCAACCCGCAGTGGGCGAAGAACAACGAGGCGCTGATGCCGGAAATCCCCTCGGGTCACGTCGACAAGATCAAGATCCAGGTGCTGCGCAACCCTCAGACCGAGGTCAACTACGTCGAATCGGGCAAGCTCGACTGGATGGGCAACGAAGTCCCGCCCGACCGCTACCAGGACGTCAAAGCGAAATACGAAGGCAGCCAGTTCCGGATCGAGCCGACCTTCAGCAACTACTTCTTCTGGATGAACACGACCCAGGAACCGTTCGATGACGTGAAGGTGCGCCAGGCGGTCAACTACGCGATCGACCCGGCCGCGCTGGAACGGATCTACTCCGGGCGCCTCGAAGCCGGCCAGCAGATCCTGCCGCCCGGCATGCCCGGCTACAAGAAGCTCGACCTCTACCCGCACGACATGAAGAAGGCGAAGGAACTGATCGCCGAAGCGAACCCGTCGGACAAGGAAATCGTCGTCTGGACCAACAACGAATCGCCCTCCGACGACGCGGGCACCTACTACCAGGGCGTGCTCCAGGAACTCGGCTTCAAGGTCGAACTGAAGATCCTCTCGCCGGACAACTACTTCACCGTGATCACGAACTCCTCGACGCCGGAACTCGACACCGGCTGGGCCAACTGGTTCCTCGAATACCCGAGCCCGAACGGCTTCTTCCAGCCGCTCCTGAGCGAAGAATCGATCGCGCCGACGGGCGGCACCAACCTGCCGCGATTTGCCGACCCGACCCTGAGCAAGAAGATCGCCGAACTCAGCGAAGAACCCGTCGGGCCAAAGCAGGAAGCCGAATACGCACAGCTCGACAAGGAATTCATGGAAGAAGCGCCGCTGGCGCCGTACGGGACGAGCACCGCGGGGACCTTCGTCTCCAGCGACATCAACCTGGACAACGTGGTCTTCACGCCGAGCTTCGGACAGGACCTGGCGAGCTTCGAATTCAAGTAGGGGTGGCAAAGGGGGGGAGGGCGGGGGCGGGCACGGCTCCTTCCCTCACGACCTGCGGGAGGTTCGTCCAGGAGCCATGCCCGCCCCCGCTCACGGCACGCTTGCGGCTGATGGCTATCCTCCCGCGCCGATGCGTGACCTCGATTTGAAGATCCTCAGAGCGATGCGGACGCGGGGGCACACTCCTGCGGTTGAGCAGGCGGCCAGGTTGCTCGGGAAGGCGGGGAACAATGGAGCGGGGTGGTTCGTCGCGGGGGCCGCGCTCGCCGCCGCGGACAGGCCGCGCCGGGGCGCCTGGGGCGTCGCGGCGGCGCTCGGGCCGGCGGCGATCGGGCTCAACTACGGGGTCAAGCTTCTGGTCAAGCGACCGCGCCCGGTGCTGAAGGGCCTGCCGCCGCTCGGCGGCGCACCGAGCTCGCTCAGCTTCCCCTCGGCCCACTCGACCTCCTCCTTCGCCGTCGCCACCGCGATGACCCGGATCGACCGCCGCGCCGCCCTCGCCTTCGTCCCCGCGGTCGCGGTCGCCGCCGGGCGTCCCTACCTCGGCATGCACTACCCCTCCGACGTCGCCGTCGGCGTGGTCCTGGGGACGGCCCTGGGCCTCGCGGTGCCGCTGCCGCGTCGCACCGAAGCGCCGCTGCCGCCGAAGGCACCGACCGTCGCACCGCCCGCCGCGAACGGGTCGGGGTCCGCCGCGCCCGCCTCGGCCCCGGAGGCCACCTCGTGAAGGTCGGGATCGTCGGGCTGCCGAACGCCGGCAAGTCGACCCTCTTCAACGCGCTCACCTCGGGTGGCGCGATCGTCGGCAACTACCCCTTCACGACGATCGAGCCGAACGTCGCCGTCGCCCAGGTGCCCGACGAGCGCCTCGAAGCCGTCGCCAAGACCGTGAAGAGCTCCGAGCTCGTCCCGGCCACCATCGACTTCCACGACATCGCCGGCCTGGTCAAGGGCGCGAGCGAGGGGGAGGGGCTCGGCAACCAGTTCCTCGCCTCGATCCGGGAGACCGACGCGATCTGCCACGTCGTCCGCTGCCATCAGGACGCGGGCGTGATCCACCCCGACGGGCGGGTCGACCCGATCGCCGACATCGAGACGATCGAGACCGAGCTGATCCTCTCCGACTACGAGCAGACCGAGCGCCGCATCCCGCGGGTCGGCAAGCAGGCCAAGGCCGGCGACAAAGCGGCGATTGCCGAGCAGGCGTGGCTGGAAGCGGTGAAAGAGGCGCTGGCCGCCGGCAAGCCCGCGCGCTCGGTCCCGATCCCCGACGCGGCGCCCGACGCGGTCCGCAACCTCGGCGCGATCACCTCGAAGCCGATCCTCTACGTCGCCAACGTCGACGAAGAAACCACCGAGGTGCCGGAGGGCGTCGCCGCCCACGCCAACTCGGTCGACGCGGGCGCGGTCGCGGTGAGCGCCCGGATCGAGGGCGAGCTCGCCGAGCTGGACCCCGAGGAAGCGGCGGAGATGCGCGAGTCCTACGGGGTCGAGGGCTCCGGCCTGGCCCGCCTCGTCCGCGCCGCCTACGACCTGCTCGAGCTCATCACTTTCTTCACCGCCGGCGAGGGCAAGGAGGCCGTCGCCCGCCCGATCCCGCGGGGCACCACCGCACTCCTGGCGGCGGGCACGATCCACACCGAGATCATGGAAGCCTTCATCAAAGCCGAGGCGATCGGCTGGGCCGAGCTGGTCGAGTACGGCGGCTACGTCGCGGCGCGCGACAAAGGTGCGCTGCGGGTCGAGGGCCGGGACTACGTCGTGCAGGACGGCGACGTCATCACGATCAAGGTCTGAGAGGCAGGGGCGGGCACGGCTCCTTCCCTCACGAACTGCGGGAGGTTCGTCCAGGAGCCATGCCCGCCCCCGCTACTCGACGATCTCCACGATTCCGCTGGGGGCTTCGAGGTTGGAGGCGGTACGGCAGGCCGCGGCATCGATTTGGATGCGGGGTGGGTCGGGCGGTTCGGACTCGTAGTAGGTCCCCGGGCCGTAGAACTGGCCGTAGCGGAGGACCACGCCGGCGCCCTCGTAGGCAAGGACCTGGGACTCGAGCGCTTCGCGGGACTCGTTGCCGGTGGCCGGGGTCCAGGCGATCGACTGGGCGAGGAAGCGCTCGGCGCCGGCGGCCTGGGCGGCGGCGATCAGGTTGGCGGTGCCCTCCTCGCGGATGCGCGCGTGCCCCTGCGCCCGCGCCGGGATCTCGGCCGCGTCGTCGGGCAGGTCGGTGAGTTGGTGCATGACGAGGTCCGGCGACCAGTCGACCACCAGGCCGCGCAGCCCCTGCGCGTCGTAGACGTCGATCACGATCGGCTCGGCGCCGAGCCCGCGCACGAGCTCCGCCTTGTCGGCCGAGCGCGTCGTCCCGGCCACCGTGTGGCCCGCGGCGATGAGCATCGGCGTCAGCTTGCGCCCGATCACGCCGCTCGCCCCGGCGAGGAAGATCCTCACCTGCCCACCGTCATTTCGTCACCACCTTCTGGAAGGTCATCCAGGTCGAGTAACCGCCGAGCGCGATCTGCAGTTGTTCCCCGGTCGCGGTGGTCACGCCGCCGGTCCCGTAGAGCTTCGCTTCGATGATTCGCGGCGAGTAGCCGGTCTTCGTGATCGCGACTTTCTTCAGCCGCCCGTCGAGCAACCCCGACAACTTCGCGCTGATCTCCGGGCCGCTGAACTTCAGCGTCCAGTTGTGAAGCGGGCAGAGGTCGTCGTAGGGATCCGGGACTCCGACGAGGTAGGGGATGGCGGTGCCGAAGACGTTCGCGATGCTCTCGGTTTTGCCGCCCGAGCAGGCCGAGAAGAGCGTCTCGGCGACTTCCCCGCCGTACATCAGCACCTGGCCCTTGGTCCCTTCGGCCGCTTCGTCGGAGGTCGTGTACTCGGATTCGAGGCCTTTGTAGACCTGGCTGCGGGTGTCGGAGTAGAGGTCGTAGCCGTCGCCTTCGACCGTGCCGGTCAGGGCGAAGGAGCGCGAGATGATCGCCTGCGCCTTCAGCTCCGCCATCGGCCAGGAGGGCGGGGACTCGTTCGCGATCACGCCCTTGACGTAGGCCTCGAGGGCGAGCGCGTTGACGGCGTTCAGTTCGCTCGCTCCGGCCGGGACGACCTCGAGGGCGCCGCGGTACCGGGCGCCGCCGATATTGATTGTCCCCGCGCCGCCGGCCGCGCGCAGCTTGGCACCGCAGCGTTTCAGCGGCTTGCCGCCGGAGGTCCGCAGGACGACGCCCCCGCCGAAGCGGTGCGCCTCATAGCTGCGCGTCGGTTCCAGCTTCACCCCGCAGGCGCCGGTCGATTCGCTGAAGGTGACGTCGCCGGAGGCGGTTTCGAGCAGGACGCGGACGACGTTCGCGCCTTCGACCGTCCCCAGGCTCGTCCCCGGGTAGTAGTGGCCGAGGATGAACTTGTAGCCCTTGCCGTGGAGCGCGTAGCCGTACGCGCCGTAGGCGGAGAGCCCGACCCCGTGGCCGAAGCCGTGCCCGTGGACGACCCAGCTGACCGCCGCGCGGGAGCTGGCGGCGAACGCCCCGCAGGCGCAGGCGAGCGCCGCGAGGAGCGCGAGCGCGAAGGAGATGGGGGGTCGTCGTGCCAAGGCTGCATCACATCAACAGAGCAGGCGAAGAGGAGTCGCGCCCCTCGACCCGGTCGCTACGCTGCAACCGTCAAGTGCAGTTGAACGCCGAAGGGAGTCCCGAAGTGGCAACGCAAGCGGTGAAACCCACCGATCACAGGCTTCTCGTCGCGGGCGAGTGGAGCGAGGGAACCGGTTGGCAGGAGGTCGAGAGCCCCTACGACGGAACGGTCGTCGGGCGCGTCGCCACCGGGGACGAATCCACCGCGATCCGTGCGATCGAGGCCGCCCACCACGCCTTCGAGACCGCCGACTTCCCCCAGCACGAGCGCGCCGCCGTGCTCGACCGCGCCGCCGCCTTGGTGCAGGAGCGGGTCGAGGACCTGGCGCGGACGATCGCCGCCGAGGCGGGCAAGCCGTTGAAGACGGCGCGGGTGGAGGCGAGCCGCTGCGTCGACACGCTGACCTTCAGCGCGGTCGAGGCGCGCAAGCTGACCGGCGGCACGGTGCCGATGGACGCGAGCGCCGGCGGCGTCGGCAAGCTCGGCGTGATGCTGCGCGTCCCCTACGGCGTGGTCGGCGCGATCTCGCCCTTCAACTTCCCGCTGAACCTGGTCGCGCACAAGCTCGGCCCGGCGATCGCCGCCGGCAACGCGGTGGTGCTGAAGCCCGCCGGGCAGACGCCGATCACGGCGATCAAGCTGGTGGAGATCCTGAACGAGGCGGGCCTCCCGGAGGGCTGGCTGAACGTCGTCCCCGGGTCCGGCCGCGAAGTCGGCAACGCGATCGTCGAGCACCCGCTGGTCGGCGCGATCACCTTCACCGGCTCGGCGCCGGTCGGCTGGGGCATCCGCTCCAAGGCCCCGCACAAGAAGGTGAACCTGGAGCTCGGCTCCAACGCGCCGCTGATCGTCAACGAGGACGGGGACTGGGAAGCCGCCGCGGACAAAGCCCAGATCGCCGCCTTCGCCCACGCGGGGCAGGTCTGCATCTCGATCCAGCGGATCCTCCTGCACTCCGCGATCGCCGACCGCTTCGTCGAGCGCCTGGTGTCGAACATGGAGAACCTGAAGGTCGGCGACCCGCTCGACCCCGACACCGACGTCGGCCCGCTGATCACCCCCGGTGACCGCGACCGGGTCAAGGAGTGGATCGACGAGGCCGTGGCCGCGGGCGCCGAGCTGATCACCGGCGGCGAGCTGGTCGACGAGGACCGCTGCATCGCCCCGACGCTCCTCGGGGGCGCGCCGAAAGACTCCAAGGTCTGGTGCGAGGAGGCCTTCGGCCCGGTCGCCACGATCGACACCTTCGACTCCTTCGAGGAGGGCCTGGCGATGGCGAACGACTCCAAGTTCGGCCTCCAGGCCGGCGTCTTCACCAAGGACCTGGGACGCGCGATCGAGGCCGGCAAGACCCTCGAGTTCGGCGGCATCATGGTCAACGAAGTCCCCAGCTACCGCGCCGACCAGATGCCCTACGGCGGCGTCAAGGACAGCGGCAACACCCGCGAGGGCCCGGCCTACGCCGTCTACGAGCTGACCGAGGAGCGCTTCGTCACCCTCCAGGGCTGACGCCCGATGTTGATGGGCCGAAAACTCAAGACATAGTTGAGTTTTCGGCCCGTCAACGGCTAGTTGTCGTGGGGGCGGGCCATGGCGCGGTGGTCCAGGGCCTCGTCCAGGGTCTCGTTCGAGACGCCGTGCTCGAGGGCGACCTCGCGCAGCGGGCGGCCGGAGTCGGCCGCGTCTTTGACGATCGCCGCAGCGGCGTCATAACCGATGTGGGGATTGAGCGCGGTGGCCGTCGCCAGGGTGGCCTCGGCGTGGCGCTCGGTCATTTCCTCGTTGGCTTCGAGGCCCGCGACGCATTTCTCGTTGAGGAGGCGTGAGGCGCTCGCCAGCAGCTTGATCGAGCCGAGCAGGTTGCGGGCGATCAGCGGCACCCGCACGTTCAGCTCGAACTGGCCCTGCATGCCGCCGATGGTGATCGCGGCGTCGTTGCCGATCACCTGGCCGGCGACCTGGATCACGACCTCCGGGATCACCGGGTTGACCTTGCCCGGCATGATCGAGGAGCCCTTCTGCAGCTCCGGCAGGCGCAGCTCGGCGAGCCCGGCCCGCGGGCCGGAGCCCATCAGCGCCAGGTCGTTGGCGATCTTGTTCAGGGACACGGCGTAGACCTTCAGCGCGCCGGACAGCTCGACCAGCGCGTCACGGTTGCCCTGCGCCTCGAAGGCGTCGAGCGGGCCGGAGATCTCCAGGCCGGTGTCGGCGGCGAGCTTCTCGCGCACCTTGGAGGCGAACTCCGGGTGGGTGTTCAGGCCGGTGCCGGTGGCGGTGCCGCCGAGCGGGATCTGGCCGACCCGCCGCAGCGTCGCCTCGACCCGCTGGACGCCGAGGCGCACCTGCGCCGCGTAGCCGCCGAACTCCTGGCCGAGCGTCACCGGGACCGCGTCCATCAGGTGCGTGCGGCCCGCCTTGACGACGTCCTTGAACTCCGCCTCCTTCGCCGCCAGCGCGTCCTCGAGCGCGCCCATCGCCGGCAGCAGGTCGTGCGTCACCTCGTCCAGCGCCGCCAGGTGCACCGCGCTCGGGAAGACGTCGTTGGACGACTGCCCCATGTTCACGTGGTCGTTCGGGTGCGCGCCCTCGCCGGCGAGGTTCGCGATCACCTCGTTGGCGTTCATGTTCGACGAGGTGCCCGAGCCGGTCTGGAAGACGTCGATCGGGAACTGGTCGTCGTACTTGCCCTCGGCGACGGCGGTGCCGGCGGTGGCGATCCGCTCGGCGACGTCGGCGTCGAGCTTGCCCAGCGCGCCGTTGGCCTCCGCCGCGGCGGACTTGATCCGGCCGAGCCAGCGGACCACGGGAACCGGCACGCGCTCGCCGGAAACCGGGAAGTTGTCGACTGCTTTGGTGGTCTCGCCACCCCAGAGCTGCTCGCTCAAGTTCTTGCCTCCGTCGTATCTTCGGGAAATTCGGGGGCCCGAAGCGTATTGCGCGGGGCGCGGCGGCGGGACTCAGGCCAGGCCGTTGGCGAACATGCCGACGACGGTCGCCAGCGCGAACAAGGTCACGCAGAGGATCGCCAGGCCGGCAAGGCGTGGGCCGAGAGCCGCTTGGGTGTTGAGCGATTGATCTCTCACTTGCCCTGGATCGGTCCCCGCGGGAGACTCCTGAGCTCTGCAATCTGTCCGTCAAAGACCTCTACACCGTTTGGTGTAACATGCCGCCGATGCCGACCGTTCGCGAGGCCACTTTCGACCTCTTCCGGGAGCAGGGGATGACGACGATCTTCGGCAACCCGGGCTCGACCGAGCTGCCGATGCTCCGCCGACTTCCCGAGCGACTTCCGCTACGTGCTCGGGCTGCAGGAGGCGGTCGTGGTCGGGATGGCCGACGGCTTCGCCCAGGCGAGCGGGCGCACGACGCTGGTCAACCTGCACACCGCGCCGGGGGTCGGCAACGCGATGGGGGCGATCTTCAACGCCCAGGCCAACCACTCGCCGCTGCTGGTCACCGCCGGCCAGCAGGCGCGCGCGCAGATCACCCTGCAGGCGAACCTCACCAACCGCGACGCCACCCGCATGCCGCACCCGCTGGTGAAGTGGAGCTACGAGCCGCCGCGCGCCGAGGACGTGCCGCTGGCGCTCGCGCACGGCGTCCACCTCGCGGGGCTGCCGCCGCGCGGGCCGGTCGTTCGTCTCGCTGCCGATGGACGACTGGGACGTCGAGCTCGACGCCGCCGACGCCCGCCACGCGATCACCCGCAAGGTGACCGGGCGCGCCGTCGCCGACCCGGCCGCCGTCGCGGCGCTCGCCGCGCGAGCTGGACGCGGCGAAGAGCCCGGTCCTCGTCGCCGGCCCCGACATCGACGCCGCCGGCGGCTGGGACGTCAGCGATCGCCCTCGCCGAGCGCCAGCGCCTGCCCGGTCTGGGCCTCGCCCGCGACCGGCGGCGTGCGCCTCGGCTTCCCCGAGAACCATCCGAACTTCCGCGGCGTCCTGCCGCCGGCGATCGGCCCCGTCGGCGAGACGCTCGAGGGCCACGACCTGATCGTCGTCGTCGGCAGCTCGGTCTTCCCCTACTACCCCTACATCCCCGGGCCGCTGCTGCCCGAGGGCGCGCGGCTGGTCGCGATCACCTCCGACCCCGACGAGGCCGTCGCGCGCGCCGATGGGCGACGCGATCGTCGCCGACGTCGGCCTGACGCTGGCGGCGCTGGTCGCGACGGTCCCCGAGTCGGGCCGCCCGGCGCCCGAGCCGAACCCCGGCCCCGGCGATCTGGAGATCGACCGACCCGCTGAACGCCTCGACGCGTCCACGGCGCGCTCCGCGAAGCGCTCCCCGAGGACGGCGATCGTCGTCCTCGAGTCGCCCTCCTCGACCCTGGCGCTGCGCAACCAGCTGCGCCTCTCGCGCCCGGGCTCCTATTACTTCAGCGCCGGCGGCGGCCTCGGCTTCGGCCTCGCCGCCGTCGATCGGCGTGCAGATGGCGCAGCCCGATCGGCCCGGTCGTCTGCGTCCTCGGCGAGGGCTCGGCCCAGTACGCGATCACGGCCTTCTGGAGCGCCGTCGCCTACGACGTGCCGGTCACGTTCCTGGTCCTGCGCAACGACGAGTACGCGATCCTCAAGTGGTTCGCCGAAGCTCGAGGGGATCACCGGCGCGCCCGGCCTCGACCTGCCGGAGCTCGACGTCGCCGCCGTCGCCGCGGGCTACGGCGTGAGCACGACGGTGGCGAGCGATCGCGACGGCGTCGCGGGCGCCCTGCAGGCGGCGCTGGCGTCATCGAAGCCGGAGCTGGTCGAAGTCCCGGTCGCCCCGGGCATGTCCCTCTTCTAGGCCGATGCCGGCCGCCCTCGCATCGGCTCCCACGCCGCCACCACCCCTCCGTCCTTCCGAGCTTAGGGGGCAGATATGCCCCCTAAGCTCGGAAGGACGGGCTTTGGGCCGCTGATGGCACTGCGCTCGCTCCTCGACCGCGGGCCGGCCGCACTGACGCCGCCGACCCGGGACCCGTCCCCGGACCGGGCGCCCGACTCGGTCGCCGGTGGCGTCGCCCAGCCGCTGCGCGGCGAACTGGAGGCGCTGCTCGGTGCCGACCGCGTCCTCTCGCGGCCCGGAGACCTCATCCGTTATGCCTCCGACGCGCGCCCTACCGCAAGTTCCCGCGGGCGGTGGTGATGGCGAAGACGGCCGACGACGTTGCCAAGGTCCTCGCCTTCGGCCGCGCCCGGGGCATCCCGGTCACCTTCCGCGCCGGCGGCACGAGCCTCAACGGCCAAGGGCAGACCGACGGGATCCTCGTCGACGTGCGCCGCCACTTCGGCGGGCTCACGGTGCTCGAGGACGGCGCCGCTGTGCGCGTCGGCACCGGCACGATCCTCGGCCACGTCAACCGCGTGCTCGCCCCGCACGGCCGCCGCCTCGGCCCCGACCCGGCGAGCACCGACGTCGCCACCGTCGGCGGCGTCGTCGCCAACAACTCGGGCGGGATGCGCTGCGGGGTGACCAGGGACACCTACTCGACCCTGCGCTCGATGACCTTCGTCCTGCCTCCGGGACGCGGATCGACACCGCCGCGCCCGGCGCCGCCGGGGCGTTCGAGGCGGCCGAGCCGGAGCTTGCACGCGGGCCTCGCGGCGATCCGCGACGAGATCCGCGCCGACGCCGACCTGGCCGCGCGCATCCGCCGCAAGTTCGAGATCAAGAACACGACCGGATACCGCCTTTGCGCCTTCCTCGACGCCGACGAGCCGCTGGAGATCTTTCGCCGCCTGCTGGTCGGCTCCGAGGGCACGCTCGCCTACATCCCCGAGGCGTCTTCGAGACCGTCCCGCAGCCGGCCGTCACCACCACCGCCTGGGTCCACTTCGCCGACATCGACTCGGCATCGGCCCGGTCAACGACCTCGTCGCCGGCGGCGCCACGGCGGTCGAGCTGATGGTCGCGCCCGCGCTGATCACCGCCGCCTGGAACATGGTCGGCGCGCCGCAGGAGTGGAAGGAGCTCGACCCGACCTCGGCGGCGCTGCTGGTCGAGTACGGCGGCGCGACGAGGAGGAGCTCGACGCGCAGGTCGCGCAGGGGACCGAGCTGCTCGGCGCCCACGAGACGATCCGGCCGCTCGACTTCACCCGCGATCCGGCCGAGATCGAGACCGCCTGGCGCGTCCGCGAGGGCCTCCAGGGGCTGGTCGGCCGCCTGCGCCTGCCGGGCACGGCGCTGATCCTCGAGGACGTCTGCGTGCCGCCCGCGCGGATCGCCGAGTGCGCCCACGACCTCCAGCCGCTGCTGACCCGGCACGGCTTCCTGCCCGGCGTCGCCGGCCACGCCTCCGCCGGGAACCTCCACTTCATGCTGACCCCGGACTTCTCCAAGCCCGAGGACACTCGAGCGCTACGAGGCGTTCATGGAGGGCCTGGTCGAGCTGATCGTCGACAAGTACGACGGCTCGCTGAAGGCCGAGCACGGGACCGGGGTGAACATGGCGCCGTATGTGGAGCGCGAGTGGGGGACAAAGGCGACCGAGCTGATGTGGCGGGTGAAGCGGCTGGCCGATCCCGACGGGGTGCTCTCGCCCGGCGTCGTCCTCAACCGCGACCCGACCGCGCACCTGCGCGACCTGAAGACGACGCCGCCGATCGAGGAGTCGGCGACGACCTGCGTCGAGTGCGGCTTCTGCGAGCCGGTCTGCCCGAGCCGCGACCTGACGACGACGCCGCGCCAGCGGATCGTCCTGCGGCGGGAGATCGCGCGACAGCCGAACGGCTCGGCGCTGCAGGAGGCGCTGCTCGAGGAGCTCGGCTACGAGGCGCTCGACACCTGCGCGGCCGACGGCAGCTGCCAGCTCGCCTGTCCGGTCGGGATCGACACCGGCGGCGCTCGTGAAAGAGCTGCGCGCCGAGCGTCACACCGACCGCGCCGAGCGGGCGGCGCTGGCGGCGGCGAAGCGATGGAAGGCGGTCGAGGGCGCCTCGCGGGCGGCGCTGCGGGTCGGCGGCCCGGCAGCGCGGTGCACCCGCAAAGGGCGGGCGCTCCCCCGCGCGGCGAGCGGCTCACTTCCGGTGACGACCCGCGAGGGAGCCGCCGCGGTCTACGTCCCCTCCTGCACGAACCGGATCTTCGGCGGCGGCCCGGTCGGGGCGCTGGTCGCCGTATCGGCGCGGGCGGGCGTGCCGGTGTGGATCCCCGCCGACGTGGCGGGCAGCTGCTGCGGGCTGCCGTGGGGCTCGAAAGGCTTCGGCGACGCGCACGCCCACAAGGCGAACGAGATGGTCGAGCGGCTCTGGGCGTGGAGCGGCGGAGGCGCCCTCCCGATCGTCGTCGACGCCGCCTCCTGCACGGGCGCGATCGTCGAACCGGGGGAGGGGACGCTGACCGAGGCGAACGCCGTCCACCTGGCCGAGCTCCAGATCCTCGACTCGGTCGCCTGGGCCCACGATCGCCTGTTGCCCGAGCTCCAGATCGTCCGCAAGACGGGCGCCGCCGCGATCCACCCGACCTGCGCGACCAACCGCCAGGGCAACGCCCGCCGCCTCGCCGCCCTCGCCGCGGCCCTGGCCGACGACGTCTACCAACCCCCGACCGCAACCTGCTGCGGCTTCGCCGGCGACCGCGGCATCTCCCACCCCGAGCTGACCGCGAGCGCGACCCGCCAAGAGGCGTCCGAGCTGTCGGGGCGCTCCTTCGATGCCTACCTCTCGAGCAACCGCACCTGCGAGATCGGCCTCACCCGGGCCACGGGCCACGAGTACGAGTCCGTGATCAACGCCCTGGAGCGCGCGACGCGGGCGCTCTGACTCACCTCGCCTCCGTCGCTAGAGGATTGATCCGCAGTGGGGGACGGGAAAGGGACGCAAGGGGTGTCGGCGAGAGCGGCCGTCTCGGCCACGGCCCTGGCCGGCTGTGGCCGTGGCCGAGACGGCCGGGGTGCGGGGTGGGTGGCGCGATCGCCCGCCGCGGAGCAACGGGCTCGTCACGGGAGGGACACGGATCCGTGACGGGACTCGCATCTCGTGAGAGAGAGCGTGGGAAGTCCACGCTTCCGTGCGTGTTGGGCAACAGTCACGGCGCCGCTGCAGTCCTTGTAGGCGCTATAGCGCCGGTTAGGACTGCAGCGCTGATTCCGGTCCTCCTTCCGGGCCCGGAAAGCGACCGAATGTGCCTTAAGGCATGGGGAAGTGTGGAGTTCCCGACGTCTTCGTCAACGAACAGGGCGAGGTGTGGCATCTCCCGCGCGGGACGCCGACGTAAGTCCGACCTCCGCCCGAACCTGTGCCGGCAATCACACGGACCCCTCACGTCCTGGGCGTCTCATCGCGGTCACAGCCAGCCAGGATCGCGATGAGACGCCCAAGACCACCGAGGACTGCCGCGGCGGCCTGGAGAACACTCGTCCGCCCGCAAACCCCTCAGCCCAGCCTCAGCCCGACGTCTTGCCGGTGGCCCGCGCGTCCATCTCGGCGAGGAGGCGCTGGGTTTTCGCGTCGCGCTCCTGGCGCTTGTCGATCAGGGGGTTGACGATGCCGCGCAGGGCGCTCACGTAGCGCCACCACTTCGGCGCGAAGACGCGCGGGGCGCGCTCTTCGATCCCGCGGACGAACGCCGCTGCTGCTTCGTCGGGCTTGATCCGCTTCATCAGGAAGGACGGGATGCCCTCGTTCAGTTTCTGGGCGTCGGGCTGGGACAGGGCGTCCTGGACCATGTTGGTGTCGACCCAGCCGAAGTAGGCGACGGTGGCCGAGGCGCCGTGCGGCGCGAGCTCCACGCGGAGGGAGCGTCCCAGGGACTCGACCCCGGGCTTGGCCACCGCGTAGGGACTGTTGCCCATGCCGTTGGCGAAGGCGTAGACGGAGGAGACGAGGCCGAGCTGGCCCTGGCGCTCGACGATCTGGGGGAGCGCCGCGCGCACCGTGCGGAAGACGCCGAGCAGGTCGACCTCCAGCACCCGTTCCCATTCCTCGCCGGACATGCCGTAGACGGTCGACATCTGCTTCTGGGCGATCCCGGCGTTGGCGACAGCGCAGTCGAGGCCGCCGAAGGTCTTGACCACCTCCGCGACCGCGGCCATCATCGCGCCCTGGTCGGTGACGTCGGCGCCGATCCCGATCGCCCGCTCGCCGATCCGGTCGGCCGCGTCGCGGGCCTGGTTCGGGTCGAGGTCGAGGACCGCCACCGAGGCGCCCCGCATCTGCATCTGACGCGCGGTCTCGTAACCGATCCCCCGCGCCGCGCCGGTCACCAGCGCCACTTTCCCGTTCAAATCGAATGCAGGCATCGGTGTAACCATATTGGCCCGGCGGCCAAATGGGCCCGCACTCCTAGAATCCGCTGTCCGTGCCCAAATTCGCCCCCGTAGACCCGAAGCAGTCCTTCCCCGACCTCGAGCAGGGCGCCCTCGAGCGCTGGCGCGAGCAGGATCTTTTCGCCCGTAGCCTCGCCGAGCGCGCCGACGCTCCGATCTGGAGCTTCTACGAGGGCCCGCCGACCGCCAACGGCCGCCCCGGCTCCCACCACGTCCTCGCCCGCGTCTTCAAGGACATCTACCCGCGCTACCGCACCATGTGCGGGTACCGGGTGCCGCGCAAAGCGGGCTGGGACTGCCACGGGCTGCCGGTCGAGCTGGAGGTCGAAAAACAGCTCGGCATCTCCTCCAAGGACGAGATCGAGACCTTCGGGATCGCCGAGTTCAACCAGCGCTGCCGCGAGTCGGTCTTCGAGTACGTCGAGGAGTGGAACCGCCTGACCGAGCGGATCGGTTATTGGATCGACCTCGACGACCCCTACGTGACGCTCGAGGACCGCTACATCGAGTCGGTCTGGTGGTCCCTCTCCCAGCTCTTCGAGAAGGGCCGCCTGTACGAGGGCCACAAGGTCGTCCCCTACTGCCCGCGCGACGGCACGCCGCTCTCCTCGCACGAGGTCGCGCAGGGCTACCAGGACGTCAAGGACGCCTCGATCTACGTGCGTTTCCCGCTGGTCGGCGCCGAGGACGAATCGCTGCTGGTCTGGACGACGACGCCCTGGACGCTCCCCGGCAACAAAGCCGTCGCCGTGAACCCGAGCGTGACCTATGTGCGCGCCCAGGTCGACGGCGAGGTCCTGATCGTCGCGCGCGACCTCGCGGACAAGGTGCTCGGCGAGGGCGCCGAGGTGCTGGAGGAGCTCGACGGCACCGCCCTGATCGGCCGCTCCTACACCGGCCCGATCTTCGAGCTCGCCGACGTCGAGCCCGGTGCCCACCCGGTGATCGCGGGCGACTACGTGACGACCGAGGACGGCACCGGCCTCGTCCACATCGCCCCGCCCTTCGGCGAGGACGACTATCGACAGCCGCGTCGACCCCTCGATGTCGGTGAACAAGAAGGTGACCGCCCCGCCCGGAAGCCCGCTCACCCGCCAGCCCTCCAGCCGACCGCGGACCGCAGCCGGCAGCACCGCAGCCCGATCGCGGTCATCAGTACGCCCGCGGCCGCCGCCACCCCCGCACCGGGCAGGCCAGGCACTGCACCCGGCCCGCGGCGCGGTGCGGGCATCACCGGCCGGCCATCACACCGAGCCACGATCCAACCCTCCCGCTCCAAGCCACCCCCAGCCTAGGCCAGACACACCTGAGCGCCCAGCCCGCCAGCCAGCCAGCCGCGCCTGCCGCTGAGGGCATGCGCCAAAGCGGCCCAGGCCACCAGCAGCCCGACCGCGCCGGCCCCGGGCTGCTCGCCTACCGCCTCATGCTCAGATGCGGCCTGAAACACGGACTCGGCACGCAGAATGTCCGTTCGTGCACGGCATACGGCGGCCACGCTGACCATCCAGTTGTCGTGCAGATAACGGCGGCTCTTTGCGCGAGCGCGTGAAGACTATGGTTGCTCTCCGTAACGGGATTCCCGTAAGCCTCCATCCTCGGCTCGCAGAGTTCACGGCTGCCGACTGACCACGTGGCATGGCCAAGGTCCTGCCGTGCATGCGGCGCTCGACGACCCTGTCCGCGGCAATAGCGGATGTTCACCTAGAGCATGGCGATGCATAAACATGCAGGCTGATGGGCCACTCACCGCCGCAAGCCTGATCAATTCGGCAGCATATGACGAATCCGAGGCCGCAGCGGACAGCCGGATCGTTGGTAAGACCCATGTACTGCGCCCGCCGGGATGGCTCATTTCGAGACGGCTAGGTTCTGCTCACCGTATAGCGGCGCGAATTCGCGCCGGTTAGCCTTCCCTGGGGGGTTGTGCAATGCTTTTCCGGTTTCCTTCAGCGACGCGGTTCCCGCGGTCGCGGCTCGTCTTCCGCTGTGAGATCGTCGCAGCGGCTCGCGGTCCCGGCAGATGGGCATCCGGGCCCGCGTCTGGCGTCGCCTCGAACCGGCACCCCCTGGCCTGTCCCGTGCAGAAAGGCCGCAACCGGCGGCTTACATACGGCAGGCCGTCCCGAAGGAGGTAAATACCATGCAGGACTTCAACACAGGGACAGTCCGGGCGAATCAGCTGACGTTCGCGTACCTGACCGCGGGAGACGGCCCGCTCGCGCTGTGCATACACGGGTTCCCCGACTCGCCCTATTCCTACCGTTACCTGCTCCCGGCGCTCGCCGAGGCCGGGTATCGGGCGGTGGCCCCGTTCAACCGCGGCTTCGCCCCGACCGAGCTTCCCGATGACCGCCACCACATCCATTCCAGCACCATGGTCGCCGACCAGATCGCGCTGCACGAGGCGCTCGGCGGCGACTCAGATGCGATCCTGATCGCGCACGACTGGGGCGCAGTAGGGGCCTGGGGCGCGGCGGCAAGGAACCTGGCCGGTGGCGGCGCTGCGTTGTGCTTAACATCCCGCCATTCGCGATCTTCGGCGAGAACATCGTCACCTACGACCAGATCAAACGCTCGTTCTATTTCTGGTACTTCCAGAATCAGCGGGTGGCCGAGGACGTCATCAGGGCCGATGACTTCGCGTTCATCGACCGGATCTGGGCCGACTGGTCGCCCGGCTACGACGCCTCCGAGGACCTGCCCAAGGTCAAGGAGTGCATCCGCGATCCGGCGCATTTCAAGGCCGCCCTGGGCTATTACTGGGGCCAGTTCGACCCCAACCGGTTCGGCTCAGAGGAATGGGCCGCTGAACAGGCGGCGGCCTGGGGCAGAGACATCACCCAGCCCACGCTCTACCTGCACGGCACCCAGGACGGCTGCCACGGCATGACCCAAGAGCAGGTCAACCGGGTGCCGGACCACTGCGGCCCCGGATCGCAGTCCGAGCTGATCGACGGTGTCGGGCACTTCTTGATGGTGCAACGCCCCACCGACATCAACAAACGAATCCTGGAATTCCTGGCCGCCTAGCTCCGCCTCACCATCAACACGGCGGCGATCATCCGGCACTGGTCTCCCCGGACGCGGCCATCAGACCCGCGTCCGGGGTACCGGCCGTGGCAGAAACCCCAACATCGACCGTGAGACGAACCTCAACGCGGCAGATGCGGGCAGTGCCGACGTCGGGCGGATCGTATATTTATGCAGATGTCATGGCTGCGGCACCGAGGAGGTATACAGCATCCCCGGACGCGGACGTAGCCGCCCAATCGGAGTCCACCCGGTAGGGATCATGATTCCGAGCGGCCATGTAACAATGTTGGGCGCGTCCTTTTGACCTAAGCGCGCAGCCATGCGAGGCGCAGACCAGGCCTGAGGCAGCGGCTGCGGGAGGGTGCGAGAAGGCCCGAGGGCGCGGGCACGCTCGACGGTGCAGGCGTAGCGGACCGGCCGGGCGGGCTAAACGGGGAGTGATCGTCATGATCAGCCGGCCTCATGCGACCTTGTTGGTCAGGGTGGCGAGTACGGCGTGCGTGCTGGTTCCGGCTGGGTCATGGCACCGTGACGTCGCGCGTCAGCAAAGTCGATGATCACGCCGATTGTTCGGCTTGCAGGTCCATATCGATGGCGAGGCCGACGTATCCGCTGCCGTGGGTTGTGATGAACTCGTCGGTACCTTATGGTGTGACATGCGGCGAAAGCTTATTGGTTCGAGGCTTGGTGCCGTTTATCCGGAATCTTCCGGAGTTGTGTAGTTTTTTCCTCATGCGGTTCGCGGATCCGGTCTGGTGCCGGTGTCAGCCGTGCTATGGCGAGGCCAGCGAGCAGGCCAAAGGTAAGGGCGCCTGCGGCTGCTGCTGCCGGGGGCGCACCGCCATGCAGAAGACGATGCCAGCGCGCCAAGGCCGACCCTTGTCAGAACAGATTGCCACATTCGCGGATTGTGCAGCCGAGTGAGTAGAGCAATTGACAGCGTGCCTTGTTCGGCTCGCACACCTGCCGCCATCTCACAGAGGTCCTTGCCCGTCAGCGGCTCGCCAAGGAGCACGAACGCGATCCAGGAGACGAGTCCGACAATAATCCACCCCTGCCACGACCAGGCGTCTGCGGCAAGGTAAATCCCTGCCCGAGAACTGTCAGGCGCGCCCAGAGACCGAAAGCGCGGACACCTCCAGAGCGCGAATCCATATACGTCCGCGTTCGGCTGTCCAGGTTACCCGGAGGCCGGCGATGGCCAGCCAGTCCACGGTCAGGCTAGCAAACATGATCATTGCTGATGTGATATGCAGAAAGAGGACTACATCGTAGACAGTCATGTGCTTTTCTCCGGGTACTGTGGTGCTGGGCGCTGGCACCAGTGGTAGTTATGAATTCCGGTTTTGTTCCTGCAGGTACTGGGTCATCTGGGTGGTGGCGATGGAGCCTTCACCGACTGCGGAGGCGACGCGTTTGATGGAGCCGTGGCGGACGTCGCCGGCCGCGAATACGCCGGGCAGGCTGGTCTCCAGGGGGAGCGGCGGGCGCGGCAGGGCCCGGTCGGCCGCCGGGTTGCCGCCGCCGGGCAGGTCGCTTCCGGTGAGGATGAACCCGTGCTCGTCGCGGCCGATTGAGGCCGGGAGCCAGTCGGTGTGTGGCACGGCGCCGATGAGCACCACCAGCGCCGCGGCGGGAACGGTCTGGGTGCTGCCGGTCTCCGTGTCTTTCACGGTCAGGGCCTCCAGCTTGGCGGTGCCTTCGGCGGCGGCAATCTGGGTGCTGGTGCGGACGTCGATGTTGGGCGCGGCGCTGATCTCGTCGATCAGGTATTGCGACATCCGGGCGGCCAGGGAGTCGCCGCGGATCACGATGGTCACCTGCTGGGCGTACCGGGCCAGGTTGACCGCGGCCTGGCCGGCGGAGTTGGCACCGCCGGCGATGAAGACGTGCTCGCCGACGAAGGCGCTGCTTTCGGATGCGGCCGCCCCGTAGAAGACGCCGGCGCCGAGCAGGGAGTCCAGGCCGGGGGCGTCGAGGCTGCGGTAGGACACGCCCGTGGCGATCAGGACGGTGCGGGTGTGGCTTACCTGCCCGTCGGCCAGGTGCAGGGTGAAGCCGCCGGCGGTGGGCTGGAGGGCGGTGACCGGCCCGGCCATGGAGGGGGTGGCGCCAAAGGACCATGCCTGCTCGAACGCCCTGGTCGCCAGGCCCGCGCCGCTGATGCCGCGCGGGAAGCCGAGGTAGTTGCGGATCAGCGAGCTGCTGCCGGCCTGCCCGCCGAAGGCCTCCCGCTCGAGCAGCAGCGTCGACAGGCCTTCGCTGGCCGCGTACACCGCGGCGGACAGCCCGGCCGGGCCTGCGCCGACGATGGCCACGTCGGCCGTTTCAGGGGGCAGGCTGGCCAGCCCGAAGATGGCCGCGATCTGGTCATTCGGCGGGTCCACCAGGACCTCCCCGGTATAGGTGACCAGGACCGGGAGCACCGAGCCGTCCTGCCCGGCCTGGGCCAGCCACGACCGGCCATCCGCGGATTCAGCGGCGTGGAAGGCGTAGGGGACGCTGTTACGGGCCAGCACGTCGCGCAGCTCGTGGGCGCGGGCCGACTGCTGGTGGGCGATGATCCGTACCGCAGGCAGGGCCGGGGCGGTCTCCTGAGCCCACTCCTCCAGCAGCTCGCTGACCGCGCGGTGAAATCCCTCATCCCGCCCGGCGCCGGGAGCTGGCAAGTAGGTGTCGATCATCCCGTGGGCTATCGCGCGCAAGACGGGCGCGGCCGCCTGCCGGTCAGCCACCAGCGGCACCGGAACGCGCAGGCTGGGCGCAGCCGCGCCGCCACGCGGGACCACTAGCACCCGCTTGGCGGCCGGCTGGATGCTGCGGGCCTCGGCGAGGACGTCCGGGCTGTTAGCCGTTCTCATGGAGGCGGCGGCCATGATCAGCGCTACCGGTCGCCCGGCATCCCGCAGGTCGGCCAGGTGGCGGAGGGCGGCTGCGGCCGAGGCCTCGCTGACGATCAGGTAGTCCTGCCCGTACCGGCGGCACAGCGCGGCCTCCAGGACAGTGAGGCTGTCGGGATGGTCATCGAGCAGGATCACTGCTGGTTTGGTCATCGCGCTGCCTTCGTGGATGTGCCGTGAACCTGTGCGATATCACCGTCGGGTGTGCGCGGCGGGCCGCCGCGGACCAGCGTGAGCGCGGCTACCGCGCCGAGCGCGGCGAGCGCGGCGGCGGCCAGGAACGCCAGCCGGAAGCCGGCAGTCAGTGCGGCGGCACTGGTCGCGCCGGCGGCCAGGGACCGGGTGGTTTGCGCGGTGGCGATGGTGGCGGCGATGGCTAGCCCGAGCGCGCCGCCGATCTGCTGGGAGCTGTTGATCAGCCCGCTGGCCAGCCCGGCTTGCGGGGGTGCGGTGCCGGTCATCGAGCCGATGGTCAGCGCCACGAAGGCCAGGCCCAGGCCGGCGCCGATGAGCAGCGAGGGGCCCAGGATGCCGGCGGCGAACGATGAGGTGTCGGTGACCTGGGTGAGCCAGGCCAGCCCGGCGGCGAACAGGACAAGCCCGGCCACCACGGCGGGCTTGAGCCCGGCCCGTGAGACCAGGCGGGAGGCCAGGGCGGCCGCGGCGATGATGGTGACCGCCAGGGGCAGCTGGCTGAGCCCGGCTTGCAGGGCGCTGTAGCGGAGTACCTGCTGCTCATACAGGGACAAGACGAAGAACAGGCTGAGCAGCGCGGCGCCGGTGGGCAGCATGATCACGTTGGCGGCGCGCAGCACCGGCAGCCGGAAGATGCTGAACGGGACCAGCGGCCCGCGGGCCCGCCGCTCGATCACCACGAACGCCCCGAGCAGCGCGGCCGCGGCGGCCAGCGAGCCGACGGTCCGCGGCGACGCCCACCCGGCGGAGCTCACGCCGACCAGGCCGTAGACCAGGGCGCCGAGCCCGGTGGTGACGGTGGCCGCGCAGGCCAGGTCAAAGCCCCGGCCCTCGCGCGGGGCGCGGCTTTCGGCGATCAGGTGGGGTGCGGCTGCCGCGCACGCCACGCCGATCGGCACGTTGACGAACAAGGTCCACCGCCAGCCCAGCGAGGTGGTCAGCACGCCGCCGAGCAGCACGCCGGCCGCCGCCCCCGACCCGGCCACCGATCCCCAGATCCCCATCGCCTTGTTACGCTCGGGCCCTTCCGCGAACGTCGCAGTGACCAGCGACAAGGCCGCGGCCGCCAGCACCGCGGCGGCCAGGCCCTGCACCGCCCGGGCGGCCACCAGTGCCGCCCCGCTGGGTGCCAGGCCGCCGGCCAGGGAGGCAGCTGAGAAGACGGCCAGGCTGGTCATGAACATCCACCGCCGGCCGAGCAGGTCGGCCAGCCGGCCGCCGAGCAGCAAGAACCCGCCGAAGGTCAGCACGTAGGCGTTGACCACCCAGGACAGGCCGCCCTGAGACAGGCCCAGCGCCCGGCCGATCGAGGGCAGCGCCACGTTGACGATCGAGGCATCAAGGATGACCATGAAATCGGCCATCGCCAGCACAGCCAGGGCGATCCACCGCCGCCGGTAAGCCACCGCAGGTGCCAGGTCTGTCCGCGCGCGCAGCGCTGCTGCCCCGGCTGGGGCGGTCTGGTGGGTGTTTGCGCTGTTCAGCGAGCGCGAGGTCCGGTTCATGTCTCCTCCACTGGCAGGTGTCGTCCCACGCAGCATGACCGCACGGCGTACCCGCCCGCGTCGGCGAACTCACCGTGATTTCACCTAGCCGCCCGCCGGGTAGCATCCAGACCATGCCCTTCTACGGGAGGGACCCCGAGCGTGCCGCACTCCGCGCTCTCACCGAAGCTGCCCGGGAATCCCGCAGCGGCGTGCTGGTCGTCCGCGGCGCGCCCGGAACCGGCAAGTCGGCCCTCCTCGAAGACCTCGTCGCCAGCTCACCGGATATGCGCGTGCTCCGGGCGGCCGGTATCCAGGGTGAGGCGGAACTGGCCTTCGCCGGGCTGCACCAGCTGGTATGGCCACTGCGAAGCCTCATCGGGCAGCTAGGTGACGCGCAGGCGGCGGTCCTGCAGGGCGTGCTCGGCACCGCTGCGGACCGGCCGGGCCGGTTCCTGGTCGGCGCCGCCACGCTGGACCTGCTGGCAGCGGCGGCCGAGGAACGCCCGCTGCTGGCCGTCGTGGACGATGCGCACTGGCTCGACGGCCCGTCTGCCGAGGCCATCACCTTCGCCGCGCGCAGGCTGCACGCCGACCCGATAGCGCTCGTGCTGGCCATCCGGGACGAGCCAGACACCGTGTTTGATCGCGCGGGCTTCACGCAGCTGCAGTTGCACGGCCTGGATCCCGAGGCAGCCCGTGCCCTGCTCGACAGCGGCGAGCCGCTGGAGCCCAGCGTGCGGGCCCAGATACTGCGCATCGCGCAAGGCAACCCGCTGGCGCTGCTGGAGCTGCCGCGTGTCGTGGCCGTCGGCCAGCAGCCCGGCGAGCCTCTGGACGATCCGGTTCCGCTCACACCGGCGCTCGAGGACGCGTTCCTCGCCCGCGTCCGCGCCCTGCCCGCACCCGTTCAGCGGCTGCTGCTGCTCGCCGCCGCGGACAGCACGGCTGATCCGGTCGTCGTGCTGCCCGCCGCCCGGCATATCGGAATACAGGCCGGTGATATCGACGCCGCGGAAGCCGCTGGCCTACTCCGCATCACCGCCACGGAGGTGAGCTTCCGCCACCCGCTGGTCCGCTCCGCGGTGTACCAGAGCGCGCAGTTTTCTGAGCGGGCCCAGGTGCACCGGGCGCTGGCCTGCACGTCCGACCCGGACCGCCAGGCATGGCACCAGGCAGCAGCCCTGGCCGGGCCGGATGACACTGTGGCCGACGCCCTGGAGGAAAGCGCCACGCGCGCACGAGCGCGCAGCGGCTTCGGCGCCGCCGCGACGGCACTGCAGCGCTCCGCCTCGCTCACCACCGATCCGGGGGCCCGGGCGCGGCGGCTCGCCGGCGCCGCCGAGTCCGCCTGGCTCGCCGGGCGGCCCGCCCCGGCCGCCGCGCTGCTGCGGCAGGCCCGCGAGCTCGCCGCTGACCCTAAGGTCACGGCGGACATCGAGTACACCCAGGCGCTAATCGAGATGGCCGACGCCACGCCAGCCGATGCGTATGTGCGGCTGACGCGCGCGGCCGCCACCGTGGCGGCCGCCGATCCGGGCCGGGCGCAGAAACTGTTCCTGCAAGCGCGCGAAGCCGCCTATCTCTCGGCCGAACCCGGGGCCGAGGCCCAAGTCAGCCGGCTAGCCGCCGATCTGGCCGCCGCGCAGGCGGGCGACCCGTTTGCTGCCGCGTTCCTCGACGGCATCGCCGGCTGGCTCGGCCCGGACCCCGGCAGCGCCGTGCCGCAGTTGCGGCGGGCCCTGGACCTGGCCGACTCGTCCGCCGACCCGCGCCGCCTGTTCTGGGCCGGCATCGCCGCGCTCGTGCTCGGCGACGACGAGCAGGCCCTCCGCTGCTTCGGCCAAGAGACCGCCCAGGCACGTTCGGCAGGATCCGTGGCGATGGTCGCCCAGGCGCTGACCATGCTGTCCGCCAGCGAGTTCCTGCGCGGCCATGGCGCCTCAGCCAGGGCCACCGCCACAGAGGGACTGGAGCTGGCCCAGGCCACCGGGCAGCGGAACATCGCGTGCCTTCACCTTGCCATCCTGGCCCGGGTGGCCGGGTCGTTCGGTACCGAGGACGAAACCCGATCCCTGGTCGCGCAGTACTACCAGGCCACCGTGAACCGCGGGCTACCGCCGATCGAGCACATGATCACGGTCGCGCTCGGCGAGATGGAACTGGCCCGCGGCAACGCCGAACGCGCACTGGCACACCTCAGCGAGGTCGCAGCCGCCGGGCTGGGTCTCGGCGATCCGCTCATCCGCCTGCATGCCGTCCCGTGCTACGCCGAAGCCAGCATCCGCGCAGGCCAGGCGGACCTGGCCGCCGCCGCGGCAGCGAGCTTCGGCCAATGGGCGGCCGCCACCGGATCGCCGCCCGGCCTTGCCCTGCAGGCCCGCCTCCTCGCGCTGCTGGCCCCCGCCGACGCCGCCGGCCCCCACTTCGCCGAAGCGGTCCGTCTCCATCTCACCGCGCCGCGGCCATTCGACCGGGCGCGGACCGAACTGCTCTACGGAGAATGGCTGCGCCGCAGACGCGAACGACTCCGCGCACGCGAGCACCTGCGTACCGCCCTGGACCTGTTCGAGCGGCTGGGCGCGTGCCCCTGGGCCGAGCGGGCCCGCGCCGAGCTGCGAGCCAGCGGCGAGACAGCACGCCCGCGCGAGCCAGGCCCCACCGAGCAGCTCACCCCGCAAGAACTCCAGGTCGCCCGGTTCATCGCGGCCGGCGCCAGCACCAGGCAAGCCGCCAGCCAGATGTTCCTCAGCCCTCGCACCATCGACGCGCACCTGCGCAGCATCTACGCCAAACTCGGCATCACCTCCCGCACCGAGCTGCGAGCCGCCGAGCTGGACCAGATAACCCAGGACACCGCGCAGTGACCAGGCCACGCCCTCGGCGCCCAGAATGCGCCGCTCTGCGCCGCCGGTTCTGGCCGAATCCGATAACAACAAGTTAGCCGTAGTCGATCTGCCTCTATGCCTCTACATGAATGGGCTGCGTAAAATTGCCGCTGCACCGTAAGCGCGCAGGCTGATTATGAAAGATCATGCATGTCTGTGCATAAAGGCGCGCACAGGCCACGTCCGCTATTCGGCATGTGCGTGAAGGGCCTTGGTCCGGCGAAAGAAAACGTTCCAGACTCTACTGCCCGGTCGCGGCCTTGAACCGGGCCACCAGTTCAGCAGGCACCCGTCCGCGGTCCTTCACCTCGATGCCCTGCGCCTTGGCCCATTCGCGGACCTCAGTGATGTCCACCCCGCTTCTCGACGCCTTGCGTCCGCCGCGGGCTAGCCGCCGCGTACTACCCCCGGCTCGCCGCGCAGCCTGCACATAGCGTGCCAGCGCATCCCGCAGCGCCTGGGCGTGTTCGGCGTTCAGATCGATCTCGTACTCGGTACCGTCCAGCCCAAACCGGACCGTGCCCTCAGCCTCGCTGCCATCGAGGTCGTCGATAAACAGGGTTTGTATCTTCTGGGCCATGGGTGCTCCGTTTCCTCACTGGCCTCATCATCAGCCTTTGTCATGTGAAGCTCACAAACGGGCAGTTACTTCTAAGTGCCTGGAAGCGCTCACAAAGCTTGCCCTGAGACGAACGCGCCAGACGGGCGATAATCTTGTCCGATTAGGTCTCTGCTGCTCGGTGAAGCCTCGCCATGGATGCGGCTGTAACGCCTGCTGACGGCCTTCGGCAGCTTTCCCGAGTAACTCCACAAGACCGATACTCCGCCGGGCTCGCGTGCTTCGGGACATATGCCTGAGCCCGGAAATGTCAGAGACCGGACGTACGGTGCCAGACATGAACGAACCACCCAGCCGCTACGACGTAACCCTCACCGTCGAGCGCGATGGCAACTCACGTCCCGACCCGGCCGCCTTCACAGAGGCAGCGAACCGGGCGGCATGGAGCAGATCGGCGAGCATCATCAGCGCGCACCTCGTCGATAGGATCATCAACATCGTCACGGTTATCGCCCCCGACCGCTATGCGGCCGTGGCCGTAGCCCGGGCCGTCGTCTCCGACGCGCTGAAGCGTCAGGCGCCGTCATCCATTCGGCCAGCAGCCCGCTGTGCCCGAACAGCCGCTGTGAACTTCGGCGTGCCGCCCGGATCGGCAGAACCACCACCCTGGCCGTTGCCTGGACACGCTGCCGGTGCCCTTGCACTCGAGGCCGTTAGCGTGCCCCCAAGGTGCACCTGCCGGACTGGCCCCAGGTTGTCACCCCGCACGTGCTGCGGCATTTGTGCGCCTCCCAGTTACCTGGGCGGCCTGACAGGCATACTGCTGCCGTAACTCGGAGGGGGCGTGACCAGTGGCCGAGGAATTACACCTCCCGCAACGGAGGTCGGGAGCGTTCTTGAGTCGCTTGGGCAACACAAGCCCGGGAGGAGTTGGAGCGCGCGAGCTCGGCCGTTCGGTCAGTTCGGTCGGCGTGGGAGGCTGCGGGAGGAAGGGTGGCGCAGATTGTCGCAAGCCTGGGTCTCGACGAGCAGAAAGCGCAATTCTGCGAACGAGCAAGGGTGATTGTCGAGGGAAAGGCAGTGCAAATCCAAGGCGAGGATCGCAAGTTCGCCATCTGGGCAGCTCGTGGCGTGATCGTGAGCCTGCTGGCTGATGGCGGCAGCGCCAGAGGTGAAGAGGCCCCCGGCGTGCTTTTTAAGCCATTCGACCAGTGGTTTCGGGAAACGTCGACCCGAGCGCCTGGGGAGAGAAAGTTCTGCGGACAAGCACCCAACAGTGCCGCTCAGATTTGGCCGCTGTCAAAGGTGCGATGACAAGGAGCGCTACCCGCCGCGGTGGTAGAGCTCGACAGCTCAGGCGACCGGGTTGGGGGCTCAGTCGTGCGACATCCTCGACGTCACGCCCGGCTGCCAGCACGGGTACGTCGGCGACTCGACGCCGGGATGACGCGGCGCCAACCGAGTACGCGAGCAGCTTGGTTTTCACCACGCGCCAGCGTTCACCATCTGGCCACCTCGACGGCCGGGGGCGCCGACTCGCGACACGCTCCCGGCCGGGATATGTCCAGCTCGGAAATCTCAGAGACCGGACATACGATGCCAGACATGATGGACCTTGGCAACAAGCGCGCGCTTGTGCGGTGCGCGGAGCTGGGGCTTTGGTAGCCCACGCGCCACCTAACGCCATAGGCGATCGACGCGCACGCGCACGCGGTCCTGAGCAGTAGTACGTGCGGCACCCACCGTCGAGTAAGGGATGCGGTACAACGTCCAGTTGACCGGGACGCGCTTCATCGGTGTTGACCTTGCCTGGCGGGAAGGCAGCGCCGACCTAGTGGCTAACGAGACCGGCGTGGCGGTCATTGACGCAGACGGGCGGGTTCTGGACGCTGCCTGGAGAGCAGAGGCGTCGAGCAGACCATCGCCTGGGTGGACAGCGCAGCCGCAGACGGCGATGCTGTCATGTTCGTCGACGCGCCGCTCGTGGGTCCGCAACGAGACAGGCCAGCGGCTCTGCGAGAAGCAGGTTGGACAAAGGTACTGGGCGCTGGAAGGTCAGTGCCAATACGACGAACACCGTTCGCCCCGGCTGGCAGGCGTGCAGTTCCTGCGCGTGGCCGGACCGTCCGGCTGGCGATATTCCGATGGCAGCGGCGGGCCGCCGCGCGCAGGCCGCATCATCTCGGAAACCTACCCGTACGCCACGCTGGTCGGCGCCGCAGAGCTGGGCTATGACACCGAACGGCCCCGGTTGGGCCGGGCCAGCCGCGGCGCCTTCGGGCCGCTCAGTGGCGGACCGAGCGCGCTGCTACCTGCGACACGCTGATCGAGCGGCTCGGGCGGCTCGCCGACGCCGACCCGCCGCTCCTGCTCCACTCCCATCCGGTCACCAGGGAGCTGGCCGAGCAGCCGTCACCGGTCATCGACTCCGCGTATAAGCACCGGGAAGACCTCATCGATGCCCTGCTGTGCGCCTGGACCGCATCGCTGTGGACACGCCACGGCTTTGACCGCTGCCAGGTCCTCGGCCTGCCCGCCAATGCGACCGGCGACTCGGCAGCCACGATGATCGTCCCCGCCCGGCCAGAGCAGCGCCTTCAGCCGTTACCCAAATCCGCGCTATCCGCGGCAGAAGCGGACGTTCGCCCCAAAGGTGGCGATGTATGAATATACAGTGCAGACGATCATCTAATAGGCCGTACCGGGACTGCTGAGAGGCCCGCCAACGCCCAAGAGATAACCGCGCGCCGACCCGCCGTTGTGCGCGGCGGTTTGGTTCAAAGGCCTATCATGGTGCAGGCCGTCCAGATTGGGCATTATGCCGGCCCGCGAGCTGGTTGCGCCGCGGAGTTCGCTGGCTGCTTCCGGCGGGTCCGCCCAAGCTGGTTGCCGGTGGTCGAGGCCGACCGCACACGCCGGGCAGCGGGTGGTCTCCCCCTCGGCCCCGCGCGGCGGTTCGCTCCCGGGCCGATCTTGCAGCCTCGTGGTCTGGCGGTTTCAGCAGATTCAGGTGAGAGTGACCGGGTCGCCGCGGCGAGATGCTGCCGCCGGTGAGCACCGAGGCGTACACGCCGACGCTCACCGCATTGTGCCGGGCAGCCGTCCGGAGGATGCCCGGGTCCTTGGGCAGGTCCCCCTGCGGCAGGGTGATCATGACGCAGCGGGGGCAGGGTGCGGTGATGGCCAGGCGAACGGTGCCGCCGATCGTCGCGGTGTGCCCGATCCAGCCGTTCTCGGCGAAGCCCTGGTCGTCCGGCCCGGTCGCCACGACGATGTTGGGGCGGAAGCGGCGGGCCTCGAAGCGCCCCTGCGGGTACAGGCCCCGCAGGTGATCGATCGTGGCGGTGGTCGGCATACGCGCCCCGGCGATGTCGAAGAACGTCCCGGCCGGCATGGTCAAAATCGGTCACGGTGTCCCGGTAATCCAGGGCCGCCATGTCCGGCCAGTCTTGCCTCGGCCGTGGCGCCCAGGGATCC